>NZ_JH414875.1:0-501 GCF_000238715.1 Klebsiella sp. 4_1_44FAA | reverse complement strand
CGGCGCTGCGCTTGCGCCGGCCTACGTTTCCGTGACATTTGTCGCAGTTCGTAGGCCCGGTAAGGCGCAGCCGCCACCGGGCAAAAACAGGCGCCTGGCGCCGGATGCCCATTGCCGGGCGGCGCTGCGCTTGCGCCGGCCTACCTTTCCGTGACATTTGTCGCAGTTCGTAGGCCCGGTAAGGCGCAGCCGCCACCGGGCAAAACAGGCGCCTGGCGCCGGATATTCATTGCCGGGCGGCGCTGCGCTTGCGCCGGCCTACGTTTCCGTGACATTTGTCGCAGCTCGTAGACCCGGTAAGGCGCAGCCGCCACCGGGCAAAAACAGGCGCCTGGCGCCGGATGCCCATTGCCGGGCGGCGCTGCGCTTGCGCCGGCCTACGTTTCCGTGACATTTGTCGCAGTTCGTAGGCCCGGTAAGGCGCAGCCGCCACCGGGCAAAAACAGGCGCCTGGCGCCGGATGCCCATTGCCGGGGCGGCGCTGCGCTTGCGCCGGCCTAC
>NZ_JH414874.1:0-513 GCF_000238715.1 Klebsiella sp. 4_1_44FAA | reverse complement strand
ACGTCTCGCATTCAGACAGATGTTCGGAGCAGAAGGATATGAAGTAGTTGCAATCAACGACTTAACATCTCCAAAAATGTTAGCACACCTGTTAAAATATGATTCTACACAGGGAAAATATGAACTGGCTGACAAAGTAGAAGCTGGTGAAGATTCTATCACAGTAGACGGAAAAGAAATCAAAATCTATGCAAAAGCTGACGCTAAAGAACTTCCATGGGGAGAAATCGGCGTAGACGTAGTTCTGGAGTGTACAGGATTCTACACATCTAAAGCAAAAGCTCAGGCACACATCGATGCAGGTGCTAAGAAAGAGTTATCTCTGCTCCAGCAGGAAACGATCTTCCAACAATCGTATACAATGTAAACCACGAGCAGCTGACAAAAGATGATCACATCATTTCTGCAGCTTCTTGTACAACAAACTGCTTGGCTCCAATGGCAAAAAGCTCTGAACGACCTTGCAGCAGTTAAATCTGGTATCATGTGCACAATCCACGCTTACACAGGAGA
>NZ_JH414873.1:0-516 GCF_000238715.1 Klebsiella sp. 4_1_44FAA | reverse complement strand
TATTATCGATGAAAAGAAGTACGTTCTGATGCTGTTCATCACGGAAATATTCTGCCATTGTCAAACCAGTCTCAGCCACACGCATACGCGCTCCAGGCGGCTCATTCATCTGACCGAATACCAAAGCAGTCTTCTCCAGAACACCGGACTCTTTCATTTCAGACCAGAGGTCATTTCCCTCACGGGAACGCTCTCCGACTCCGGTAAAAATAGAGTATCCACCGTGCTCTGTCGCAATGTTTCGGATCAATTCCTGGATCAGCACCGTCTTACCGACTCCTGCACCACCGAACAATCCGATCTTACCGCCCTTTGCATATGGTGCAAGAAGGTCGATGACCTTGATTCCCGTCTCCAGGATCTCTACTACAGGGCTCTGATCTTCAAATGTAGGCGGTTCTCTGTGGATCACCCATTTTTCTGCATCCTCGATCTGTTCTCCATTATCAATTGTTTCACCTAATACATTAAACAGTCTGCCCAGTGTCTTCTCACCGACAGGAACTTTGATTCCTG
>NZ_JH414872.1:0-519 GCF_000238715.1 Klebsiella sp. 4_1_44FAA | reverse complement strand
ATGAGTGATGGATACGCCATGACAGGTAAGGATATCGGCCTATATCTTACCATCATCAGGCTGTATGAACAGCAACAGTATATGTATGATAACAGAATCCATTCTGTAGAGCATCGCATTGTAAGCATTTCGCAGCCATGGCTTCGGCCGATTGTCAGAGGGAAGGTCAAAGCACCTGTTGAATTTGGTGCAAAATTTGATCTCAGTCTTGACAGCGAAGGTTATGGGCGCCTCGAAAAAATATCTTTCGAGGCATACAACGAGAGCACCTGCCTGATTGAAGCAATAGAACGCTTCAAAGAGCGTACCGGTTATTATCCAGAACGTGTCCTGGCAGATCAGATATACCGGACCAGGGAAAACAGGAGTTATTGCAAAGAGCATGGGATCCGGTTATCAGGTCCAAAGCTGGGCAGACCAAGCGCCACAGCAAAAGTTGATAAAAAACAAGAGTATCAGGATAATACCGATAGAATCGAAGTGGAGCGCACCTTCAGCCTGAGCAAACGCTGTTATGGT
>NZ_JH414871.1:0-536 GCF_000238715.1 Klebsiella sp. 4_1_44FAA | reverse complement strand
GCGTGTCTCAGCAGTACATGATCGATCAAATGCAGGATACGATCGATGAACAGAAAAATACCATTGGTGAACAACAAAGCATTATTCAGGAACAACAAACTATCATTGAACAACTTAAGAAACAACTGGAAAAATAATTATGCCCAATAATAAGGAGTGCCACTTTTATGGATTTTTACACCGCAAAAAGACAATTCAACAATTATTTAAAAGACTACGACTGCCACAATGACAAAATCCGTTTAAAGATCGTACACACTTACGGCGTTGTAAAAGAAAGTACTGACATTTCAGCCCGTATGCGGTTATCTGAGGAAGATACCACACTTGCAAAGATGATCGCCCTGCTGCATGATATCGGACGTTTTGAGCAGTTAAAACGCTTCGACAGCTTTCTTCCGGACACGATGGATCATGCCGCTTACGGTGTAAAAATTCTGTTCAATAATGATAATGGAGAAAACCTGATCCGCAGGTTTGTTCCCGAATCTGATTTTGACGAAATCATCCGTATTTCCATTGCCAAACACAGTGAT
>NZ_JH414870.1:0-541 GCF_000238715.1 Klebsiella sp. 4_1_44FAA | reverse complement strand
ACGAGCGTTGAAGCGTGAGGTTGCCGCTTAGTGAGAAATCACATAGCGGGTTTTCCGTGGAGCGAATGTCAAGTTAGGAAACTGGCGACAAGTCACTGTACGAATCACAACTGATTACTGCTTACCGATAATGGGTAAAGGTATGAAACAACGTGTGAGTTTCTCACGACACACACGGGAGAGTGTACAGTCACCGCTTGTCGTACTGAAGTGAAAAGTACGAAAAGGAGGCGACTTTTTTTATGGCAAGTCAAGTAATGAGAATCACATTGAAAGCATATGATCACCAGTTGGTTGATGCATCTGCAAAAAAATCATCGAAACTGTAAAAAAGAACGGAGCACAGGTAAGCGGACCGGTACCACTTCCAACTAAGAAGGAAGTTGTAACAATCTTAAGAGCGGTTCACAAATACAAAGACTCCAGAGAGCAGTTCGAGCAGAGAACTCATAAGAGACTGATTGATATCGCAGCACCTACACAGAAAACTGTAGATGCACTTTCCAGACTGGAAATGCCAGCAGGTGTTTACATCGATATC
>NZ_JH414869.1:0-567 GCF_000238715.1 Klebsiella sp. 4_1_44FAA | reverse complement strand
TGGTACGCGGGGCGGAACTGGTGCTGTTTAATCGTTGTACAGATATTGAACCTCTGGCAGGATACCGCAGAAGTGTGAAAGTAGTCAGCCCGCAGGCAGAAGTGATTTTTGTAGGATGAAAAGGGTGAAATCGAGAATATTTTCGGGGATGATGTGCCGTATGATCTGAACGCGCCTGTGATTGAGATTCCAAGAGAGGATTATGGAATCTGGTATGTGGACGTCATGGAAAATCCGGACAGATACAAGGGAAAAGTGATTGAATTTACCGCAAAAGTATTAAAGCCGAAAGGATTTCCTTCCAAGGTATTTCTTCCGGGACGGATGGCGATGACCTGTTGTGCGGATGACACTACATTTTTAGGATATATCTGCAAGAGCGCCTACGCACCGAAGCTGCAGGCAGGAGAATGGGTGAAAGTGCGCGCAAAAGTGCAGTATGGACATGTATCAGTGTATAAAGGTACCGGACCGATTCTGGAGGCAGAGCATATTGAAGAAGCAGAGCCGATCGAAGAGCTGGTTTACTTTAACTAAAAAGAGTGAGGGAGAGACAAGATGGAAAAA
>NZ_JH414868.1:0-575 GCF_000238715.1 Klebsiella sp. 4_1_44FAA | reverse complement strand
CACCGGATACCATCCACTTTTGGTTCCCCAGTAATTTCATACTCCTGATTCTGCATAATCTGTGTCAGAACCTGTGTCTCTACTCCCTGACCAGCCCTCACATTCAGAACATCAGCTGTTACCGTTGCAACCTCTTTTTCGTATTCCCCTGCATGTGACTTTGCATCTTCTCCCAGGTACAATGTATCTGCCGGAACGAATCCCTGCGCATCTCCTGACTGGATCTTCACCCAGTCTTCTTTATATTCGAGAACTCTGACTGCCGAATCCGGATACAATTTTCCGATCCAGTCACTGTTCTCATCCGGCGCACTTCTTATATAAGTAAATTCTTCACCTGTATTCGAAAACGCCATATTCAAATACTCACCCTCACCTGTCGGTACCAGATATAACTGCAGATTCTCCTTTACTTTCGTTTCATAACAATCTGTTACTACTGTTTCGATTCCTGCAGCCGGCAAAACCGGATATACTTCCGCTTTCTGATCTGCCGCATAAACTGCACTCCCCGGAATCATCATCATTCCTACCAGAGCAGGAATGACTATTTTTTGTTTCATGTGTGCTGCTTT
>NZ_JH414867.1:0-583 GCF_000238715.1 Klebsiella sp. 4_1_44FAA | reverse complement strand
ATGCTTTTTTGCAAGTGCTTCTGGAGACAGATGCTCCGAATCCACAAAAAATTGATTATCCATAGGCCACCTCTTAATCACGAAGGAAACCGGTCAGCGGATCGGAGGCGGATGCACCACGGGTCAGCACTCTGCCAAGGCCCGCAAGGTATGCCTTACGACCGGCTTCAATGGCATTCTTGAAAGCAGAAGCCATCATAGGAAGATTCCTGCGGTTGCAAGTGCGGTGTTCGCCATAATAGCGGCGGCGCCCATTTCCATTGCTTCGCAAGCTTGGGACGGTCTTCCGATACCGGCATCTACAATGATAGGCAGGTCAATTTCGTCAATAAGAATCTGAATAAACTCTTTAGTTGCAAGACCTTTGTTAGAACCAATGGGAGAAGCCAGGGGCATAACACTTGCGGCACCGGCATTTACAAGGTCACGGGCCACGTTGAGGTCAGGATACATATACGGCATAACTACAAATCCCTCGTTTGCAAGGATCTCTGTCGCCTTGATGGTTTCCTGATTGTCAGGAAGCAGGTATTTAGAGTCACGCATAATTTCAATTTTTACGAAATTACCGCAGCCAAGCTCA
>NZ_JH414866.1:0-584 GCF_000238715.1 Klebsiella sp. 4_1_44FAA | reverse complement strand
GATCTGTCTCGACAAGGTCATTATCAATTGTTTTTGGAATTCCGATCACACGGATGTTGCTGCTGATTTTTTCGGCATAGCGGGAAAGCTTGCTGACAGTATCCATGGAATCATTGCCTCCGATGTAGAAGAAATATCCGATGTTGTATGCTTCGAAGCGTGCAAAAAGCTGTGGATAAACCGGATCGTTGAGATCTTCAGGAAGCTTGTATCGGCAGGAGCCAAGATATGAGCCGGGGGTGGTACGGATCAGTTCCAGTTCTTTTTGATTCTTCCAGTGGTGCCATGTCCATGACCTGATCATTTAAAAATCCTTCAATTCCATTTATCATCCCATAAACAGTGCCAATCTCGTCTTCGCGGTTTAATGCTTCGTATACAGTCCCGTAAAGGCTTGCGTTGATAACGGCAGTCGGTCCGCCAGATTGTCCTACAACTGCATTCTTTTTCATAGTGTTCCTCCAATTTATCTTTTATAAAAATAAGTGTTCTCCCTAATACTATAAAGGAAGGAGTGGTATTTTACAATAAAATGGTTGGAAAAATAATAAAAGTACAGTATAATTGCTATATTGAAGAAAAGG
>NZ_JH414865.1:0-594 GCF_000238715.1 Klebsiella sp. 4_1_44FAA | reverse complement strand
CGCCGGCATACCACTGAAGGTTTTGCAGAGCCTGATGGGCCACAAATCGATCAGTTCCACGGAGGTCTATACGAAGGTGTTTGCGCTCGATGTCGCGGCACGGCACCGGGTGCAGTTTCAGATGCCCGAAGCGGATGCGGTAGCCATGCTGAAAGGGAATATTTAAGTGCTTAGGAGAATGATGCTGGCAAACGTCCTGCTCGCCGGTGAGGTCTGTCAGACGTTATCTGGACCAGCTGACGGGAATATCTGCTCTGTATTCCTCATACTGCTCATAGATCGCATGCTGAAGCATCGTAATACGTTCTGACAATCTGTTGGCGTCTGACATATGCCGCCATTCCCCCTCAATAGTGGTTTTCTGTCCATCCGGGAGATTGAGCGTGATCAATACCTTTGTATCACGAATAATCACCCCACCAGTGAAAGAATTAAGGCCACTCCTTACGGTATTATCTATCTGTATATCTTGAAGTTTCATCTTGTTACCTCCTGTTGTCCGGATCCCAAGCATAGATATCTGAATTCAAATTGCCTAGGGAAGGTGCGAACAAGTTCCTGATATGAGATCATCATATTCATCCGGAGCGCATC
>NZ_JH414864.1:0-616 GCF_000238715.1 Klebsiella sp. 4_1_44FAA | reverse complement strand
CTATGACGCGCTCAGTGAAATTGCACCGGTTGTATACCTTTCGACAGATGTGGAGACAGGTGTCGTAAAAAGCGTGACAAAAAATGCAGAGACGATTGCTTCTATGTTTGGGCTGGAAGATGAAGTAAAAGAAAAGACAGCCGGTTTTGATGAAAGAATTGAAGCATTGGCAGAAAAAGCAAAAGGGCATACAGCACTGGTAGGAATGACTACAAGCGGAAGCTTTAACTTAATGGGAAATGACGGAAGATGCTCCATTATCGGAGTGGAGATCGGATTTGACAATCTGACAGCTGCTGAAAGTACCTCAACACATGGAAAATGAAGCTTCATTTGAAACAGTTGTCGAGAAAAACCCAGAGTATATTTTCGTGATGGATCGTGATCAGGCAATCGGGGCAGACGGGGCACAGACGGCAAAAGAAATTATGGAAAATGAACTTGTTATGCAGACAGATGCTTACAAAAAATGGAAAAAATCATCTATCTGGAACATCCGGCAGTATGGTACACTGCGGAAGGCGGAATCACTGCACTGGATGTGATGCTTTCTGATCTGGAGGAGTCCCTGTAAAAAGTTGTTGTGTGCATTATCCTCAAATTGTGGTACAATAGA
>NZ_JH414863.1:0-644 GCF_000238715.1 Klebsiella sp. 4_1_44FAA | reverse complement strand
GGTCGACGTGATCACCAACCCGCAGACCACCGCCGCCTCGCCGGATATGGCCATTCCGTTCGGCCTCAAGTTCAGCGGCTACGCCCGCTATGGCGCCCACTTCCAGACCGGCGACCAGAAATATGTCGGCGTCGACGGCTCCTATAACGGCGCCTCGGCGATCGGCCGTCTGGGCAACGAAAGCAACGGCGGCGAATTCCAGATCAGCAAGGCCTTCAAAAGCGCGCAGGGGGCTATCTGGGATCTCAACGTGATGTTCGACCACTGGAGCGACGAAGTTAACCTGAAGAAGGCCTACGTCGGGGTCACCAACGTGCTGGAATCCAACCCCAACGCCTATCTCTGGGCCGGCCGCGACTTCCACCAGCGTCCGCAACAGGGGATCAACGACTACTTCTGGATGAACCACGACGGCCAGGGCGCCGGGGTAAAGAACTTTGATATCGGCGGCGTGCAGTTCGACGTGGCGGCGGTATCGCAGGTGAAATCCTGCAGCCCGGAAGTGATGGCCGACGAGACCAACCCGTCGCGCATCACCTGTACCGGCAGCTCCGACACCGGCGACAACGGCCACTACGCGCTGACCACCAAAACCCACAACATCAAGGCCGGGCCGATCGACGTCGAGGTGTACGCCAACTACG
>NZ_JH414862.1:0-657 GCF_000238715.1 Klebsiella sp. 4_1_44FAA | reverse complement strand
ATGATTCGGGAGATGATGAAGATGAGCTGTAACATACATCCATATATTCAGGAATGGATCGACATAGTTGAGAAAAAAATCTATGCAGTATGCGAAGAGCAGGAGCTGCTTGTCGCGCATGTAAAATGGTGTTTTGAGCATGAAGATATTTATATAGATTGTGATCAGTTGGAGAAATATATCGGGATGTCAAAATACTTCCCGTTTGTAGAAATATTTCCCTGGCAGAAGTTTGTGATCGGACTTCACGATTGCACATATTGGAGAGAATCCGGGCTTCCAAGATGGCCGGATTTATTCTGTATGTTGGGGAGAGGAGCGGGAAAAGATGGTACAATTGCGCTCGAATCAGTGTGTTTAATGTCCCCGCATAATGGAATCAGAGAGTACGATGTAGATATCTGCGCCAATAATGAGGACCAGGCAATGCGTCCAGTCCATGACGTGATAAACGCATTTGAACGACCGTCTGTGATAAAGAAATTAAAGAAATTCTTCCGATGGACGAAAGAACAGGTTTTATGCTTGAAAACAAAGTCTATTATGAAGGGAAGAACAAACAGTCCGAAAGGAAAAGACGGTCTTCGTTCTGGAATCTGTATCTTTAATGAGATCCATCAATATGAAGACTATAAGAATATAAACGTCTTTACGACA
>NZ_JH414861.1:0-660 GCF_000238715.1 Klebsiella sp. 4_1_44FAA | reverse complement strand
CTGACTTTCCATTCGCCTTCACCAAAGACCTTCAGCCCGGTGGAATCAATCACCAGGTGTGCGATTTCACCCCGGGTGGACGTTTTGAAACTGACATTAACCGACTTTGCCCGCTTACTGACACTGGTGTAATCCGGGCAGCGCAACGGAACGTTCATCAGGGCAAAAATGGAATCAATAAAACCCTGCGCAGCCCGCAGGGTCAGCCGGAATACGCGTTTAATCACCAGAACGGTGGTGATGGCGAGATCAGAATAGCGCTGGGGCCTTCCTCGTGATGAAGGCGTTGCCGACTCATACCAGGCCTGAATCGCCTCATCATCCAGCCAGAAAGTGAGGGAGCCACGGTTGATGAGAGCTTTGTTGTAGGTGGACCAGTTGGTGATTCTGAACTTTTGCTTTGCCACGGAATGGTCTGTGTTGTCGGGAGGATGCGTGATCTGATCCTTCAACTCAGCAAAAGTTCGATTTATTCAACAAAGCCACACTAAATCAGTAAGTTGGCACTATTACCGCCGATTTATTCAACAAAACCGTTGGCAGCATCACCGAACAAATGTATATTTGTCGGCGAGTAAATAGCATTCTTTGACGCCGATAGCACCAGCGAACTTATATTTTTAAGTTCGTTACCTGACGCCTTAAATATTGCGGCTCCCG
>NZ_JH414860.1:0-661 GCF_000238715.1 Klebsiella sp. 4_1_44FAA | reverse complement strand
GTAAGCGCCATCGGCGGCGGCTGACCTGATTTTCCGGTGGGTTTGCCGGATTAACCCGGGGAAGGCCTCTGAGTCCGTCACGTTGTTCAGCGACAGGTCAGCGCAGATGATTTCATGTGTTTTACTGTCAACGGCGAGATGCAGCTTACGCCAGATACGGCGGCGTTCCTGGCCATGCTTTTTGACTTTCCACTCGCCTTCACCGAAGACCTTCAGCCCGGTGGAATCAATCACCAGTGTGCGATTTCACCCCGGGTGGGCGTTTTGAAACTGACATTAACCGACTTTGCCCGCCTGCTGACACAGCTGTAATCCGGGCAGCGCAACGGAACATTCATCAGTGTAAAAAATGGAATCAATAAAACCCTGCGCAGCGCGCAGGGTCAGCCTGAATACGCGTTTAATGACCAGCACAGTCGTGATGGCAAGGTCAGAATAGCGCTGAGGTCTGCCTCGTGAAGAAGGTGTTGCTGACTCATACCAGGCCTGAATAGCTTCATCATCCAGCCAGAAAGTTATGGAGCCACGGTTGATGAGGGCTTTATTGTAGGTGGGCCAGTTGGTGATTTTGAACTTTTGCTTTGCCACGGAACGGTCTGCGTTGTCGGGAAGATACGTGATCTGATCCTTCAACTCAGCAAAAGTTCGATTTATTCAACAA
>NZ_JH414859.1:0-668 GCF_000238715.1 Klebsiella sp. 4_1_44FAA | reverse complement strand
ATTATGATATTATGTAATATAAAATTTTCATTATGATTTAGCATACTGAATATTGATTGCACTCAAAAGATGTGTTGAGAAACAAGACCATATTAGGAGGGCTGCGTAAATGACACTGAGACATTTTCATATATTTTCGACGGTTTGCAAAAAAGAAAGTAATCACGAAAGCTGCTGAAGAATTGAACATGGCGCAACCAGCAGTGAGTTTTGCAATCCGAGAATTGGAAAGCTATTATGGTACAAAATTGTTCGAACGAATGAATCGACGACTCTATATCACTGATGCCGGAAAACAACTTTTGGTCTATGCCGATTCAGTCCTTGCACAATGCAATGAAGCAAAAGACGTTTTAAGTGACATTAATGCAATGACCCAAATACGTTTGGGTGCAAATGTTTCCGTTGGAAATAGTTGGCTTCAAAATTGTATCGATGGATTTGAAAAGATTCATCCGGAGATTCCTATTTATACATCGGTTCAAAACTCTAGCCAGCTCGAAAAACAGCTTTTATACAATAATCTTGATTTTGCGTTCATGGATGAACCAAAAGAAGAAAAGCACTTCATTTGTAAACTGATTTGCAAAGACGAGATGGCTCTTGCATGTGCATCCGAGTACCCATTATCGTCTGTGATCAAATTAGATGACTTGTACCAAGTTCCT
>NZ_JH414858.1:0-670 GCF_000238715.1 Klebsiella sp. 4_1_44FAA | reverse complement strand
AACCTGTGCATTTTGGTGTACGGGACTATCACCCTGTACCGTCGGACTTTCCAGACCGTTCCACTAACACACAAGCTGATTCAGACTCTGGGCTGCTCCCCGTTCGCTCGCCGCTACTGGGGGAATCTCGGTTGATTTCTTTTCCTCGGGGTACTTAGATGTTTCAGTTCCCCCGGTTCGCCTCGTTAACCTATGTATTCAGTTAACGATAGTGCAACGAATTGCACTGGGTTTCCCCATTCGGACATCGCCGGTTATAACGGTTCATATCACCTTACCGACGCTTTTCGCAGATTAGCACGTCCTTCATCGCCTCTGACTGCCAGGGCATCCACCGTGTACGCTTAGTCGCTTAACCTCACAACCCGAAGATGTTTCGTAAAACATCATCGTGTCGCGAAAATTTGAGAGACTCGAACACACATTGACTGTGTGTCGTTTCAATTTTCAGCTTGATCCAGATTTTTAAAGAGCAAATATCTCAAACATCACCCGAAGATGAGTTTTGAGATACATCGGCACGCGTCTTTCACTCACGAACCAGCAAGTGGCGTCCCCTAGGGGATTCGAACCCCTGTTACCGCCGTGAAAGGGCGGTGTCCTGGGCCTCTAGACGAAGGGGACACTGAAGTCTCAATCGCAAGACGCCTTGCTTCTCTACTTTCATCAG
>NZ_JH414857.1:0-674 GCF_000238715.1 Klebsiella sp. 4_1_44FAA | reverse complement strand
GCCTGTGCATTTTGGTGTACGGGACTATCACCCTGTACCGTCGGACTTTCCAGACCGTTCCACTAACACACAAGCTGATTCAGACTCTGGGCTGCTCCCCGTTCGCTCGCCGCTACTGGGGGAATCTCGGTTGATTTCTTTTCCTCGGGGTACTTAGATGTTTCAGTTCCCCCGGTTCGCCTCGTTAACCTATGTATTCAGTTAACGATAGTGCAACGAATTGCACTGGGTTTCCCCATTCGGACATCGCCGGTTATAACGGTTCATATCACCTTACCGACGCTTTTCGCAGATTAGCACGTCCTTCATCGCCTCTGACTGCCAGGGCATCCACCGTGTACGCTTAGTCGCTTAACCTCACAACCCGAAGATGTTTCACTTCTGATTGCGAAAATTTGAGAGACTCGAACACACATTAACTGTGTGTCGTTTCAATTTTCAGCTTGATCCAGATTTTTAAAGAGCAAATATCTCAAACATCACCCGAAGATGAGTTTTGAGATAGTTCGGCACGCGTCTTTCACTCACGAACCAGCAAGTGGCGTCCCCTAGGGGATTCGAACCCCTGTTACCGCCGTGAAAGGGCGGTGTCCTGGGCCTCTAGACGAAGGGGACACTGAAGTCTCAATCGCAAGACGCCTTGCTTCTTTACGTTCATCAGACAATCTGTGTGA
>NZ_JH414856.1:0-693 GCF_000238715.1 Klebsiella sp. 4_1_44FAA | reverse complement strand
TGACTCCAACTTACTGATAGTGTTTTATGTTCAGATAATGCCCGATGACCTTGTCATGCAGCTCCACCGATTTTGAGAACGACAGTGACTTCCGTCCCAGCCTTGCCAGATGTTGTCTCAGATTCAGGTTATGTCGCTCAATGCGCTGAGTGTAACGCTTGCTGATAACGTGCAGCTTTCCCTTCAGGCGGGATTCATACAGCGGCCAGCCATCCGTCATCCATACCACGACCTCAAAGGCCGACAGCAGGCTCAGAAGTCGCTCCAGTGTGGCCAGAGTGCGTTCACCGAAGACGTGCGCCACAATCGTCCTCCGTATCCTGTCATACGCGTAAAACAGCCAGCGCTGACGTGATTTAGCACCGACGTAGCCCCACTGTTCGTCCATTTCAGCGCAGACAATCACATCACTGCCCGGCTGTATGCGCGAGGTTACCGACTGCGGCCTGAGTTTTTTAAGTGACGTAAAATCGTGTTGAGGCCAACGCCCATAATGCGGGCGGTTGCCCGGCATCCAACACCATTCATGGCCATATCAATGATTTTCTGGTGCGTACCGGGTTGAGAAGCGGTGTAAGTGAACTGCAGTTGCCATGTTTTACGGCAGTGAGAGCAGAGATAGCGCTGATGTCCGGAGTGCTTTTGCCGTTACTCACCACCCGTCAGTAGCTAGAACAGGAGGACAGCTGATAG
>NZ_JH414855.1:0-696 GCF_000238715.1 Klebsiella sp. 4_1_44FAA | reverse complement strand
AGCGAAGTAGAGCGAAAGCCCAAATTGCCACGACGAGTACCATGCCGATGGCGAGCACGGCCCACCAGATACGGCGGCGCTTGGTGTAGTCCTCATCCTGCTTAAGGAGGACTATTCGACACCGTATAGATACGATCCTCGCGAGCACGCTGCTTGGCCTTGCGGGCGCGCTTCTCCTCCTTGGAAAGGCCTTCCAGGTTTTCACCCTTCTCGAGCTCTTTGCGGCGTGCCTTAGACGAAGCCGGCACGACGCGAACGGAGCTCGCTGCCTGGCGAGCGGGCTTAGCAGATGCGGCGGACTTGCGCGCAACCCCGGCAACTTCGTGGGATTGCGTGCGCTTGTTCGTGGCGCTACGGGTACTCACTTATGCGTTCTCCTTCATGCTTGTGAACTGGGAGCCCGTGATGATCTGGAAGGCCTCGCGATAGCGCTCGGACGTGCCATCGATGACCTCGGCGGGCAGGTGCGGGGTCTCCCCCGTCATATCCCAGTTGGCTTTGAGCCAATTGCGGACGAATTGTTTGTCGTAGCTAGGCTGAATCTTGCCCTCCTCGTAGCTGGCGGCGGGGCCAGAAACGGCTGGAGTCGGGCGTTAGGCACTCGTCGATCAGCGTAACCTTGCCATCGATGACACCGAACTCGAACTTGGTGTCGGCGATGATGATGCCTCGAGTCGCGGCATACTCGGCAGCGGC
>NZ_JH414854.1:0-726 GCF_000238715.1 Klebsiella sp. 4_1_44FAA | reverse complement strand
CGTTTGGCAGGGCTACAACTTCTATGTTAATTCCGGGCAGATTGCGCTCCCGGTTGATCTTCTGCGTTATGTTTCGTATGGCGCAGGGAGCGCACAGGGGGCGGCCAGTCGCCGCCGCCCCCTGTACCCCCGGGCTCCGGCCAGCAAAATCGCCGCTGCGCGGTACCTTCGACTTATCCCTGCAGGCTGCGGGTCGGGCCGAGGCAGCGTCCGTGCAAAACACGGCCCTCAGCCCGCATCCATGCGGGCTGCCCCGGCCTTCCGGGAACGTCTCAGCGATTTTGAGGCCGCCAGCACCGGCAGTTTCAGTCGCGCAAATGGGTAAATGAGTGACAGGCCGCACGAACCCCTGACCGGGTAAGGCGTAGCCGCCACCCGGCGAAATGGCGGGTATGGCGCCGATAGATTGCCCTCCGGCGCAGCGCTTGCCGGGCCTGGGAAGCAAAGATCGCCTGTAGACCCCGTAGGCCGGGTAAGGCGCAGCCGCCACCCGGCAAATAAATGGCGGCACAACCGGAAATGTCCCTGTTCGCACTATGTTTGGCAGGACCACAACGTTTGGCAGGGCTACAACTTCTATGTTAATTCCGGGCAGATTGCGCTCCCGGTTGATCTTCTGCGTTATGTTTCGTATGGCGCAGGGAGCGCACAGGGGGCGGCCAGTCGCCGCCGCCCCCTGTACCCCCGGGCTCCGGCCAGCAAAATCGCCGCTGCGCGGTACCTTCG
>NZ_JH414853.1:0-726 GCF_000238715.1 Klebsiella sp. 4_1_44FAA | reverse complement strand
TGACGAGGTTCGGAACAAAATAACAGAGGCAATCACCTCCCTGGGCGCGCGTGTCACCAGTGAGCTGACGGCCTTCAGGAACGTTAACCGGGTATTCCTGGTCGGGGGAGGGGCTTCCCTCATTGAAGAGGCTATCCGTCAGGCCTGGCCTCTGGCTCCTGACCGTATCGAGGTTATAGGCGATCCGCAAATGGCGCTGGCCAGGGAGATTGCCCTTTACAATAAAGAGGACTAAACGTGCCGGACGGCCAGTATTCTTTCTATCTGCACAGCGACGATCGCACCGACATCGCGGCGATGGCAACCATCAGCACCATCTCACAGCCTCTGCGCGGTGAGTTCATCCGTACCGCCGCCACCGCCGGGGCGGTGGTATACCAGGTGGATGCCCGTTTACCGGCGCTGATCCCGGTGTTCTTTGCCGGGCAGCTGAGCGCTGTCCGCCTTTACGCCGTGATGGCCCTGGTCTCCGGAACCTGGTCCTCACTCACCGGCCTTCCGGATGAGCCCGAAAATGGTGGGGCAGCTCTGCCCGTGTCACCGGAGACAGAATACCAGCGCCGGCGTTACACCCTGACGCTTCAGAATGGCCGGAGTGGGGAACGGGTGGAAAGTGTGCTGACGGAAGCGTCATCCCGTCTGCGTGGCGATCTGCTGAGAAACCTGATTATCACCGGTCTTGCCCTCACACGACGGCGCCGGAACTGCCGCGCCTGCTGGCCAGTA
>NZ_JH414852.1:0-739 GCF_000238715.1 Klebsiella sp. 4_1_44FAA | reverse complement strand
TGGTCAACAAAAACTGGCCACCGCGTTAGAGTTTTTCCAGTATCGGTTTTCTGATTCGTTTGGCGGTAACCCACCATTATATTCGTGCGGTCTTAGTGCGCTGTAATATCCAACGATATAGTCCGTTATTGCGTGAGCTGCATCGCTGAAGCTTACATAGCCCGTCGCCGGCACCCATTCGTTCTTCAGACTCCTGAAGAAGCGCTCCATTGGGCTGTTATCCCAGCAGTTTCCACGCCGACTCATACTCTGCCTGATCCGGTATCGCCACAGTAACTGCCGGAACTGCCTGCTCGTATAATGGCTGCCTTGGACGCCCTTCTAAGAGTCAAGCTGTTATCGGGATACTGTTGATCCGCCTGTTTTGATTGCGCAGTAACGTGTAAACTTCGCGGGAGATATATCGCTTTAGACAGCGTATCGCTTCCATTTTTGTATGTCCTTCGGCTACACGCCTGGCGACATATTCCTTTGTTTTTGCGTCAGTTCGTAAGCGTCCGATGGCGATGATGTGAAGTGCACTATTTGAAGCACGATCTCCACCACGATTAAGTCGGTAACGGTTCGTTCATGGCCATATCAATGATTTTCTGGTGCGTACCGGGTTGAGAAGCGGTGTAAGTGAACTGCAGTTGCCATGTTTTACGGCAGTGAGAGCAGAGATAGCGCTGATGTCCGGCAGTGTCTTTTGCCGTTACGCACCAACCCCGTNAGTAGCTGGAACGGGAGGACAGCTGAT
>NZ_JH414851.1:0-764 GCF_000238715.1 Klebsiella sp. 4_1_44FAA | reverse complement strand
GGGCGTCTTGATTGCGGGATGGGTAGTACATTAGCTATTTAAAGCGCTAAGCAGCATAAAGCGTGGATATACCTGGTAAGAAATAGCACCGTCCCGGTATAATCGACGTGGCGCTTGAGGCTTTTTGCCTCATGACGTGAAGGTGGTTTGTTACCGTGTTGTGTGGCAGAAAGCAGAAAGCCCCGTAGTTAATTTTCATTAACCCACGAGGCCCCCTGTATGTCTGATCAACAACAGTATGGCCTCTTACCGTGCTCAATTGTATGGGTCCACCACATATTGCAATTTTTACTCTCACGTAAAATATAGTCCACTGGCGTCATCAGTTCGAGTGATTTATGTGGCCTTTTGCTGTTATACAGCACCAGATATTCAGCCATTCTTTGATTAAACAAATTCAGGTCCTCAAAAAGCAACAATTCATTGAATTCAATAAATTGTTCTCTAAGTGTCCGGTTAAATCGCTCACAGGTCGCATTCATTTTCGGTGTGTACGGATAGGTCCAGATGTGTTTAATCGAGGCTTCCTGTAGCGTTTTATCAAAGTTACCGAGGAACTCCTTACCGTTGTCAGTGACAACTTGTCTGATAGCGACAGGAAAGAGCTTTGTGGCCTTGCTGAAGAAATGGCTGGTAATATCGCTGTTGAGTGAAGGGACCGCCAGGGCCAGCGCATAGTCGCTGTGCTCGTCGATCATGGTAATGATATAGCGGCGTAGGTCCCCCATCCTGAGTTCAATCGCGTCCATCCCTATGAGTTCGCC
>NZ_JH414850.1:0-767 GCF_000238715.1 Klebsiella sp. 4_1_44FAA | reverse complement strand
GGGGCTGCACAGGGTTTTATTGATTCCATTTTTACACTGATGAATGTTCCGTTGCGCTGCCCGGATTACAGCTGTGTCAGCAGCGCGCAAAGTCGGTTAATGTCAGTTTCAAAACGTTCACCCGGGGTGAAATCGCGCATCTGGTGATTGATTCCACCGGGCTGAAGGTCTTCGGTGAAGGCGAGTGGAAAGTCAAAAAGCATGGCCAGGAACGCCGCCGTATCTGGCGTAAGCTGCATCTCGCCGTTGACAGTAAAACACATGAAATCATCTGCGCTGACCTGTCGCTGAACAATGTGACGGACTCAGAAGCCTTCCCGGGTCTTATCCGGCAAACCCACCGGAAAATCAGGTCAGCCGCCGCCGATGGCGCTTACGATACCCGGCTATGTCACGATGAACTGCGGCGTAAGAAAATCAGCGCGCTTATCCCTCCCCGAAAAGGTGCGGGTTACTGGCCCGGTGAATATGCAGACCGTAACCGTGCAGTGGCTAATCAGCGAATGACCGGGAGTAATGCGCGGTGGAAATGGACAACAGATTACAACCGTCGCTCGATAGCGGAAACGGCGATGTACCGGGTAAAACAGCTGTTCGGGGGTTCACTGACGCTGCGTGACTACGATGGTCAGGTTGCGGAGGCTATGGCCCTGGTACGAGCGCTGAACAAAATGACGAAAGCAGGTATGCCTGAAAGCGTGCGTATTGCCTGAAAACACAACCCGCTACGGGGGAGACTTACCCGAAATCTGATTATTCAACAAGCC
>NZ_JH414849.1:0-784 GCF_000238715.1 Klebsiella sp. 4_1_44FAA | reverse complement strand
GGCTTCACCCTTGAGTTTCTCGGCATGGGCTTTGTGCTGGTGTTCCTGCTGCTGCTCATCTTTGCCATCCGGGGAATGTCCCTCGCCGTCAACCGCCTGTTTCCCGAGCCGCCCGCGCCCCCAAACCGGCGCCGGCCGCCGTCGCGCCCGCCGACGATTTCGCCCGCCTGAAGCCGGCGATTGTCGCCGCCATTCACCACCATCGCCGTCTTCACCCTTAATTCACGGAGGAATTCATGACCGTTGCCATTACCGATGTCGTCCTGCGCGACGCCCACCAGTCCCTGTTCGCCACCCGTCTGCGTCTCGACGATATGCTGCCCGTTGCCGCTCAGCTGGACGACGTCGGCTACCGCTCGCTGGAGTGCTGGGGCGGCGCCACCTTTGACGCCTGCATCCGCTTTCTCGGCGAGGACCCGTGGGTCCGCCTGCGCGAGCTGAAAAAGGCGATGCCGAAAACTCCGCTGCAGATGCTGCTCCGCGGCCAGAACCTGCTCGGCTACCGCCACTACGCCGACGACGTGGTGGAGCGCTTCGTGGAGCGCGCCGTCAAAAACGGCATGGACGTCTTCCGCGTCTTCGATGCCATGAACGACCCGCGCAACATGCAGGCCGCCCTGCAGGCGGTCCGCCGCCACGGCGCCCACGCCCAGGGTACGCTTTCGTACACCACCAGCCCGGCGCACACCCTGCAGACCTGGCTCGACCTCACCGAACAGCTGCTGGAGACCGGCGTTGACTCCGTCGCCATCAAGGACATGTCCGGCATTCTGAACGCCGCATG
>NZ_JH414848.1:0-803 GCF_000238715.1 Klebsiella sp. 4_1_44FAA | reverse complement strand
CAGACTCGATTCTTTTCTGCGATTTAAAGACAGAATGATAGCAATCATTCATCCGATCCAAACAAGAAGAATTCACTTATATATGAGTGAGGAGCATCTGATCGCGAGCACAGTCAACTACTGTGCCGCGGTATGAGATACCCGAATTGCGACATACGAGCGCTATTCATGATATCGATTAATTAGATTAATTAGCGACACGTGGATATCCCGCGGGCCCCGATGCGGTCCCGCAAGATACCACGGGCGCACGGCGGATGCCTTGGCACAGGGAGCCGATGAAGGACGCGGCAAGCTGCGATAATCCCCGGCGAGGAGCACACATCCTTCGACCCGGGGGTCTCCGAATGGGCGAACCCATGCACAGCAGTGTGCATATCCCCACCCCGAACACATAGGGCCGGGGAGGACAACCCGGGGAACTGAAACATCTAAGTACCCGGAGGAGAGGAAATCAATCTCGAGACTCCCCGAGTAGCGGCGAGCGAAAGGGGACCGATGGCCAAACCGTCGAGCGGGCATACCCGGCAGGGGTTCCGCCGACGGGGTTGCAGGGCCGCGCATCCGGGGGCTGCCGCCCCCGGGCGCAGGTCCGGCTGGGGAGCGGAACGGCATGGGAGGGCCGGCCGCAGCGGGTGACAGCCCCGTACGCGAACCCAGACCGGACGGCGCGACGCGGTCCCTGAGTAGGGCCGGGCACGTGAAACCCGGTCCGAACCTGGGTGGACCACCATCCAAGCCTGAGTACTACCCTGTGACCGATAGCGCACCAGTACCGTGAGGGAAAGGTGAAAAGCACCCCG
>NZ_JH414847.1:0-899 GCF_000238715.1 Klebsiella sp. 4_1_44FAA | reverse complement strand
ATCTTGCTGCTGCTCTTCCTCTGGCTTTGCCTCACTTCCTTTCACACAATCTGCTCCGGGGCCACCTTCGGCTCCTGACCCGCTGGCGCGGTTCAGTCGTCGAGCCACACTCCGCTAACCGCGAAAAGACGCGGTAAGCTCCGCCGAACCCGCTACGCGGTTTCGGGCCTGGCGGCTAGTGTCTGATGTCTGACGTCAGGGTCAACGGCAGCGCTTGCTGCGACCGTCCCGGTCGCGCCGCTTTCACCGTGCCGGCGAAGGACTGCCGGCACTCTGCGGGGCAACGCCGTTTCGCGCCCGCGCTCTTCGTCGTTGCGGCGGGTGCCTGCTCCTTTCCCCTGGTACCCGTATCACCCGTTTGAGTCCATTCGCCGGGGCTGAGACAAGCACAACCCGTCTTGCTGTCCAGGGGACGGCAGGGCCTTTCGCAATAAATTTTTCCCGGCCATTCCGCTGCCGCTTCATTAGGCCGAAAAAAATTTCCCGCTCACCCCCGGACATCTGCACCGGGCCGTGCTCGTTTACGCCCTTGCGGCGAACGGCTCTCAAACGGGTGAAGGTTATATCCAGGGGGCAGGTTCAGCAGGTCCCCGCAAAACGTCAAAACCGCGGCCCCGGCAACTCAACGGGTGATGGTTTTAAAAGGCAAAACAACGGATTAAGGAGATTCATCATGGCAGCACGTGGCGTTAACAAAGTCATTCTGGTTGGACATCTGGGACAGGATCCGGAAGTGCGTTACATGCCCAACGGGGGCGCAGTGGTCAATCTGACGCTGGCCACGTCTGAAACATGGCGTGACAAGCAGACGGGAGAGATGCGCGAAAACACCGAGTGGCACCGTGTTGTCATGTTCGGCAAGCTCGCGGAAGTGGCGGGGAATACCTGCGTAAAGGCGC
>NZ_JH414846.1:0-962 GCF_000238715.1 Klebsiella sp. 4_1_44FAA | reverse complement strand
AATTGTTCTCTAAGTGTCCGGTTAAATCGCTCACAGGTCGCATTCATTTTCGGTGTGTACGGATAGGTCCAGATGTGTTTAATCGAGGCTTCCTGTAGCGTTTTATCAAAGTTACCGAGGAACTCCTTACCGTTGTCAGTGACAACTTGTCTGATAGCGACAGGAAAGAGCTTTGTGGCCTTGCTGAAGAAATGGCTGGTAATATCGCTGTTGAGTGAAGGGACCGCCAGGGCCAGCGCATAGTCGCTGTGCTCGTCGATCATGGTAATGATATAGCGGCGTAGGTCCCCCATCCTGAGTTCAATCGCGTCCATCCCTATGAGTTCGCCTGTTTTTACCGGGCGGTATTGTTTTGGTCTTCTGGGCTTCACTGAGCGTTTTTTTATCAACCGGGCTTTGCCCCTGGCGCTGAGGCGTACGGGGATCATCCGCATTTTATCGTGAGCACCAGCAATGATTCTTCCAATGGTTGACGTGCTGGGACAGGTAAAATGCCGCGCTTCACACCATGGTTTCAGCCTGACAAAAATCTGCTCTTTGCCGAGATTGGGTAACTCAGTTCTCAGACGCCTGATCTCCTTGAGTACATCAGGATGCCAGTGCCTTGAACGGCGAACCAGAGGGGCTTTGCTTCTTGGAATTAGTGCTTCTGGACCACCGGTGCGCAGTAACCGGCGCCACCAGTAGAGTGTTCGCGTTGATACGTCAAAAGCATCAGCTGCGGCACGGATCCCGTGCTTATCCCAGAAGTTCAGAGCCTTCATTCTTAACTTCGCAATCTCGGGCATAAGAGAGTGTTTCATCGCATAAGCAGTTGCTCGGTAATACCCAAAATAGCCGACACCGATATGCTGCATCAACATCTGGCAATCCCTCCTTTAGTGTTCTGAGGCAATTGCAATATCTGTGTGAACTTACACAGGAGTTGTATGGGTCCTGTTAACACCAAGCTGTAATGTCCC
>NZ_JH414845.1:0-970 GCF_000238715.1 Klebsiella sp. 4_1_44FAA | reverse complement strand
CCATTCATGCCCAGTGCCCGGACTGACGATAACGTTTCAGCAGACGGCTGCAATGGCGCGGCGTGATACCGAGCATTTCGGCTGCCAGACCAGGACGCAGGTTGCGGTCGATGACATCCTGAAGGATCCTGAGTCGGTTTACATCTCTCATTGAGAAAAACTCCGTTCCGTATGCCGTCATGAGTCTCATCCTTTGAAAGCAGTGATCGCTGTGGTGAGACTGTAGCGCGGACATGTCTATATTTGGTCAGAGACGGACATTACTATTGAGCCATTACAATATGAGTGCGCATAATGTATATTATGTTAAATGCAATGTCGTACTCAATAACGTCATCTTTGATAGCTACCTCTTCTCACATCAACACTATGACCGTCATTCCTTTCATGCACGTGAATGCTGCGCTATAAGGCAAAATGTTCGAGGTGATAAATCAAGCATGGCTTTTAACAATCACTTCGCCCACTACAGCCTGTTCTCCTACAGTAAAAGCCAGGGAAATTCATTCAGCCACACCTGCTGCTTGTACTGTCCGGCGGCTTTGTTGAATAAATCGAACTTTTGCTGAGTTGAAGGATCAGATCACGTATCTTCCCGACAACGCAGACCGTTCCGTGGCAAAGCAAAAGTTCAAAATCACCAACTGGCCCACCTACAATAAAGCCCTCATCAACCGTGGCTCCATAACTTTCTGGCTGGATGATGAAGCTATTCAGGCCTGGTATGAGTCAGCAACACCTTCTTCACGAGGCAGACCTCAGCGCTATTCTGACCTTGCCATCACGACTGTGCTGGTCATTAAACGCGTGTTCAGGTTGACCCTGCGGGCTGCACAGGGTTTTATTGATTCCATTTTTACACTGATGAATGTTCCGTTGCGCTGCCCGGATTACACCAGTGTCAGCAAGCGCGCAAAGTCGGTTAATGTCAGTTTCAAACGTTCACCCGGGTGAAATCGCGCATCTGGTG
>NZ_JH414844.1:0-979 GCF_000238715.1 Klebsiella sp. 4_1_44FAA | reverse complement strand
ATCAGCAGGAAGTTCTGCCCGTCCGCTTCCAGACCCACCTTGTTCGACACCCGCGCCGCCATCGGCACCGCCGACACCCCCGCCGAGCCGATCAGCGGGTTGATTTTGTGCCGGCTGAACACGTTCATCAGCTTCGCCATCAGCACCCCGGCCGCGGTCCCCACGCAGAAGGCGATCACCCCCAGCACCAGGATCCCCAGCGTCTGCGGCTGCAGGAACTTGTCCGCCACCAGCTTGGCCCCCACCGACAGCCCGAGGAAGATGGTGACGATGTTGATCAGCGCGTTCTGCACCGTATCGCTCAGCCGCTCCACCACGCCGCTCTCGCGCATCAGGTTGCCGAAGCAGAACATCCCCAGCAGCGGCGCGGCGTCCGGCAGCAGGAGCGCCACCAGCAGCAACAGCACCGCCGGGAAGAGGATCTTCTCCCGCTTGCTTACCGTGCGCAGCTGCACCATGCGGATCTTCCGCTCCTTATCCGTGGTCAGCGCCTTCATGATCGGCGGCTGGATCAGCGGCACCAGCGCCATATAGGAGTACGCCGCCACCGCGATGGCCCCCAGCAGCTCCGGCGCCAGCTTGCCCGACAGGTAAATCGCCGTCGGGCCGTCGGCGCCGCCGATGATGCCGATGGCCGCCGCCTGCGGCAGGGTGAAGCTGATGATGCCGAAGTAGTTCAGCGTCAGCGCCCCGAGCACGGTGGCGAAGATCCCGAACTGCGCCGCCGCCCCCAGCAGCAGGGTGCGCGGGTTAGCCAGCAGCGGGCCGAAATCGGTCATCGCCCCGACGCCCATAAAGATGACCAGCGGCGCGATGCCCGAGCCAATCGCCACCTTATAGAAGATGGCCAGCACCCCGGCGGAGTAGCCCATGTCCACCGCGAGGCTCTCCATCTGCCCCTGTACCGACGGCAGGGCCAGCGCCAGTGCCTCTTTGATGGCGTGGACGTCCGGCGCGCAGTGGAGCTTCGCGGCAATCA
>NZ_JH414843.1:0-996 GCF_000238715.1 Klebsiella sp. 4_1_44FAA | reverse complement strand
GCGGCTTCCACCGCCGCCTTGCGCGGGTCGACCGGTTCGGCGGCCGGGGCGTCCACCGGCGCGGCCTGCTGTTCGGCTTTACGCGCTTTGGCGCGGGCGATAGCGGCTTCCACCGCCGCCTTGCGCGGGTCGACCGGTTTGACGGCCGGGGCTTCCACCGGCGCGGCCTGCTGTTCGGCTTTACGCGCTTTAGCGCGGGCGATAGCGGCTTCCACCGCCGCCTTGCGCGGGTCGACCGGTTCGGCGGCCGGGGCTTCCACCGGCGCGGCCTGCTGTTCGGCTTTACGCGCTTTGGCGCGGGCGATAGCGGCTTCCACCGCCGCCTTGCGTGGATCGACCGGTTCGGCGGCCGGGGCTACCATCGGCGCGGCCTGCTGCTGCGCTTTGCGCGCCCGGGCCTCAGCCTTACGCGCTTCGCGGGCGGCAATCGCCTCGCTGTTGTCAGGTTTGGCGCCGGCCTGGATCACGATCGGCTGCGCGGCATCGCGCTGTTTATCCCGTACCCGGGCCAGGGCGGCGCTAATCGCCTCCTGATCTTTGGCGGCAGGCTGAACGGCGGCTTTTTTATGCCGCTCGGCGCGCGCGGCTTTCTCACGCTCCAGGCGCGCCTGTCGGGCCTCGAATCGGGCTTTGGCTTCCGCAGCGTGCTGCTCTTCCTGACGAATCGCCGCGATCTCGGCCTTTTCCTGACGGAAGTACTGCACCAGCGGAATATTACTTGGACATACCCACGCGCAGGCGCCGCACTCGATGCAGTCCGCCAGATTATGGGCAGTGGCTTTATCGTGCTGCTGACCTTTGCTGAACCAGTACAGCTGCTGCGGCAGCAGATCGGCCGGGCAGGCGTCAGCGCAGGCGCTGCAGCGAATGCAGCCTTTCTCTTCCTGCGGTTCGCCCATCTCACTGGCGGAAGGCGCCAGCAAACAGTTGGTGATCTTCACCACCGGGACGTCGAGCCACGGCAGGGTAAAGCCCATCAGCGGGCCGCCCATGATC
>NZ_JH414842.1:0-997 GCF_000238715.1 Klebsiella sp. 4_1_44FAA | reverse complement strand
GCGGGTTGTGTTTTCAGGCAATACGCACGCTTTCAGGCATACCTGCTTTTCGTCATTTTGTTCAGCGCTCGTACCAGGGCCATAGCCTCCGCAACCTGACCATCGTAGTCACGCAGCGTCAGTGAACCCCCGAACAGCTGTTTTACCCGGTACATCGCCGTTTCCGCTATCGAGCGACGGTTGTAATCTGTTGTCCATTTCCACCGCGCATTACTCCCGGTCATTCGCTGATTAGCCACTGCACGGTTACGGTCTGCATATTCACCGGGCCAGTAACCCGCACCTTTTCGGGGCGGGATAAGCGCGCTGATTTTCTTACGCCGCAGTTCATCGTGACATAGCCGGGTATCGTAAGCTCCATCGGCGGCGGCTGACCTGATTTTCCGGTGGGTTTGCCGGATTAACCCGGGGAAGGCCTCTGAGTCCGTAACGTTGTTCAGCGACAGGTCTGCACAGATGATTTCATGTGTTTTACTGTCAACGGCCAGATGCAGCTTACGCCATATACGACGGCGTTCCTGGCCATGCTTTTTGACTTTCCACTCGCCTTCACCGAAGACCTTCAGCCCGGTGGAATCAATTACCAGGTGTGCGATTTCACCCCGGGTGGACGTTTTGAAACTGACATTAACCGACTTTGCGCGCTTGCTGACACTGGTGTAATCCGGGCAGCGCAACGGAACATTCATCAGTGTAAAAATGGAATCAATAAAACCCTGCGCAGCCCGCAGGGTCAACCTGAACACGCGTTTAATGACTAGAACGGTGGTGATGGCGAGATCAGAATAGCGCTGAGGTCTTCCCCGTGATGAAGGCGTTGCCGACTCATACCAGGCCTGAATAGCTTCATCATCCAGCCAGAAAGTTATGGAGCCACGGTTGATGAGGGCTTTATTGTAGGTGGGCCAGTTGGTGATTTTGAACTTTTGCTTTGCCACGGAACGGTCTGCGTTGTCGGGAAGATGCGTGATCTGATCCTTCAACTCAGCAAAAGTTC
>NZ_JH414841.1:0-1028 GCF_000238715.1 Klebsiella sp. 4_1_44FAA | reverse complement strand
ACTGACGTAATCTCCATGTCCCCCCACCGGCTAAGGCGCCACGCCCTTAGCCGGTGTTTCCGGACCGGGTAAATTGCTGCTCGGTCATTACCTTTCCCCACTGCTCCCCCTGCCATTCGCGGATTAACGTGAAGCCAAAGGATTCATACAGTTTGCGGGCCGCGTCCAACCCTTTAAAGGTCCACAGCTGCACCGCGCTAAACTGGCGACTATCGCAGAAAGCCATCGCCTCGCTGAGGAGCCGCCTGCCAATGCCGCTTCCCCGGCAGCTGTCATCGAGAATGAACCAGCGCAAATACGCCTCCTGCTGGCCGAGGTCCTCGCCATCGATAGCCAGCGAGCCGACGATTTTCCCTTCGCGGATCGCCAGCCAGATCTGGTTGGCCGGGGAGGAGAGCCGGGTGGCAAATTCCGCTACGCCGCTGGCGACCTTGCCTTCAAAAAAAGCGCCAAAGTCATGATGACGGGCGTAATACTCCCCGTGCATCTGGGCTATCCGGCCGATCATCCCCGGCTGGTAGCCGGTCATCAGCGAAATTTGCGGAGCCGTATCCGCAAGCGCGCTATCCCGACACTGCGCCAGCGCCCGGGCATAGGCCGCCAGTCCAGTGGCGACAGTTTGCTGCTGCGTCTCATCCAGATGGTCTAACGCCTCCACCACCTGACGGGTACCCCAGGCGTTAATTTTCGCCACCGTATCGTGCCCCTTTGCCGTCAGGGCGAGTGATTTCGCGCGCGCATCCTCCGCGCAAGGACGCTCCTCCAGCTCACCAGCCGCCAGCAGACGAGAGACCATCCGGCTGACGCTTGATTTTTCCAGTCCCAGCAACGTGACCAGCTGCGCGGCCGTCATCTCCCCCCTCATCGATACCTCAAGCAGGGTGTGCACCGCCGAAGGTGAATAATGGGTGGCGGCCAGCGTGGTGCTCATAAAGCCCAGCTCGCGCACCATTAACCGCGAGGCGGTACGAATCTGTTGGATTAAGGGGGTATCAGGCATGGCGGCGGGTCCAGCAAATGAAATGGTT
>NZ_JH414840.1:0-1037 GCF_000238715.1 Klebsiella sp. 4_1_44FAA | reverse complement strand
GGGCGGCGATAAGGAGACTGAAATGAAAACGTTACTGACTCTGGATGTCCTGAAAACCATGTCTTCTGATGAGCTGGAAGACTACCGCGCCGCCGGTGAAGACTTTCGCCGGGAGCTGAGTCACGCAGTCATGCGCGATCTGACCTCACCGTCCGGCTGGTCCGTGAATGCCGAATACCGGTGCGAATTTGGCGGCTTCTTTCCTGTCCAGATCCGTTTTACCCCCTCTCATGGTCACTTTGATGTGGCGGTATGCAGTCCCGGGGGAGCTGAATCTTCGCTGGATAGTGGTCTTTGTGACCCGTGACGGTCAGCCGTTCTCTGTCGTTCGCGTGATGGATGCATTCAACCCTGAACTCATCACCCATACTCTGGATCTCATCGAGTGTCTTGACGCCGGTGGCTACTCGTTGCCAGCATCATCAGCACGCTGTCACAGGAGGGCGCACAATGATCCCGTCATCCAGTGCTCTTGTATCCCTGAAACCAGCCCGTCAGGCAGCGCTGCAGGCCATCATGACGGTGGAAGAGGCTCGCCAGCACGGCGCACGTCTGCCATCGATGCCACACGTCCGGACATTCCTGCGCCTGCTGACAGGCTGTAGCCGGATTAACAGTGACGTTGCCCGCCGTATTCCTGGCCTTCACCGTGATCCAAAAGACCGCCTTTCCAGCCTGAAACAGGTGGAAGAGGCACTGGAAATGCTTATCTCCAGCCACGGGGAATACTGTCCGCTGCCGCTGACAATGGATGTGCAGGCTGAACTTTTTCCGGAAGTCCTTCATACCCGAACAGTACGCAGGCTAAAACGTCAGGACTTTGCCTTCACCCGAAAAATGCGCCGTGAAGCCCGTCAGGTCGAGCAGTCCTGGTTACTGCGTCAGAACCTGCTGGGACAGGCTGTCACAGAACTGAATTTTCAGTCACCGGAAACCGTCTGCACCTGGTACACCCGGTGGAGCGACGAGTTTGACGCGGCAGAGCTTGCAGCACCGTTCTGGCGCTGGCAGTCGCGATTCACATCGCTGAAGGAACT
>NZ_JH414839.1:0-1039 GCF_000238715.1 Klebsiella sp. 4_1_44FAA | reverse complement strand
TACCGTTCTGGCTAAAACCTACGGTGGTTCCGCTCGCGCATTCGACCAGATCGATAACGCGCCGGAAGAAAAAGCTCGTGGTATCACCATCAACACCTCTCACGTTGAATATGACACCCCGACTCGCCACTACGCGCACGTAGACTGCCCGGGCCACGCCGACTATGTTAAAAACATGATCACCGGTGCTGCGCAGATGGACGGCGCGATCCTGGTTGTTGCTGCGACTGACGGCCCGATGCCGCAGACTCGTGAGCACATCCTGCTGGGTCGTCAGGTAGGCGTTCCGTACATCATCGTGTTCCTGAACAAATGCGACATGGTTGATGACGAAGAGCTGCTGGAACTGGTTGAGATGGAAGTTCGTGAACTGCTGTCTCAGTACGATTTCCCGGGCGACGACACTCCGATCGTTCGTGGTTCTGCTCTGAAAGCGCTGGAAGGCGACGCAGAGTGGGAAGCGAAAATCATCGAACTGGCTGGCCACCTGGATACCTATATCCCGGAACCAGAGCGTGCGATTGACAAGCCGTTCCTGCTGCCGATCGAAGACGTATTCTCCATCTCCGGTCGTGGTACCGTTGTTACCGGTCGTGTAGAGCGCGGTATCATCAAAGTAGGTGAAGAAGTTGAAATCGTTGGTATCAAAGAAACCGCGAAAACCACCTGTACTGGCGTTGAAATGTTCCGCAAACTGCTGGACGAAGGCCGTGCTGGTGAGAACGTAGGTGTTCTGCTGCGTGGTATCAAACGTGAAGAAATCGAACGTGGTCAGGTACTGGCTAAGCCGGGCACCATCAACCCGCACACCAAGTTCGAATCTGAAGTGTACATCCTGTCCAAAGACGAAGGCGGCCGTCATACTCCGTTCTTCAAAGGCTACCGTCCGCAGTTCTACTTCCGTACTACTGACGTGACTGGCACCATCGAACTGCCGGAAGGCGTAGAGATGGTAATGCCGGGCGACAACATCAAAATGGTTGTTACCCTGATCCACCCGATCGCGATGGACGACGGTCTGCGTTTCGCAATCCGTGAA
>NZ_JH414838.1:0-1185 GCF_000238715.1 Klebsiella sp. 4_1_44FAA | reverse complement strand
GCGAACAAGTCCCTGATATGAGATCATGTTTGTCATCTGGAGCCATGGAACAGGGTTCATCATGAGTCATCAACTTACCTTCGCCGACAGTGAATTCAGCAGTAAGCGCCGTCAGACCAGAAAAGAGATTTTCTTGTCCCGCATGGAGCAGATTCTGCCATGGCAAAACATGGTGGAAGTCATCGAGCCGTTTTACCCCAAGGCTGGTAATGGCCGGCGACCTTATCCGCTGGAAACCATGCTACGCATTCACTGCATGCAGCATTGGTACAACCTGAGCGATGGCGCGATGGAAGATGCTCTGTACGAAATCGCCTCCATGCGTCTGTTTGCCCGGTTATCCCTGGATAGCGCCCTGCCGGACCGCACCACCATCATGAATTTCCGCCACCTGCTCGAGCAGCATCAACTGGCCCGCCAATTGTTCAAGACCATCAATCGCTGGCTGGCCGAAGCAGGCGTCATGATGACTCAAGGCACCTTGGTCGATGCCACCATCATTGAGGCACCCAGCTCGACCAAGAACAAAGAGCAGCAACGCGATCCGGAGATGCATCAGACCAAGAAAGGCAATCAGTGGCACTTTGGCATGAAGGCCCACATTGGTGTCGATGCCAAGAGTGGCCTGACCCACAGCCTGGTCACCACCGCGGCCAACGAGCATGACCTCAATCAGCTGGGTAATCTGCTGCATGGAGAGGAGCAATTTGTCTCAGCCGATGCCGGCTACCAAGGGGCGCCACAGCGCGAGGAGCTGGCCGAGGTGGATGTGGACTGGCTGATCGCCGAGCGCCCCGGCAAGGTAAGAACCTTGAAACAGCATCCACGCAAGAACAAAACGGCCATCAACATCGAATACATGAAAGCCAGCATCCGGGCCAAGGTGGAGCACCCATTTCGCATCATCAAGCGACAGTTCGGCTTCGTGAAAGCCAGGTACAAGGGGTTGCTGAAAAACGATAACCAACTGGCGATGTTATTCACGCTGGCCAACCTGTTTCGGGCGGACCAAATGATACGTCAGTGGGAGAGATCCCACTAAAAACTGGGGATAACGCCTTAAATGGCGAAGAAACGGTCTAAATAGGCTGATTCAAGGCATTTACGGGAGAAAAAATCGGCTCAAACATGAAGAAATGAAATGACTGAGTCAGCCGAGAAGAATTTCCCCGCTTATTCGCACCT
>NZ_JH414837.1:0-1254 GCF_000238715.1 Klebsiella sp. 4_1_44FAA | reverse complement strand
ATCCTACCCGCGAATAGTGGACACGCGACTAAGTGAGTAAACTCCCAGACAGAGGTATCTCACATGACTAAATCAGCAACCGTAAGTAAGAAACCACGTAAACAGCATTCGCCTGAATTCCGCAGCGAAGCCCTGAAGCTTGCGGAGCGCATCGGCGTTGCCGCTGCCGCCCGGGAACTCAGCCTTTACGAGTCTCAGCTATATACCTGGCGCAGCAAATTACAGCAGCAGAAAACGTCTTCCGAACGGGAAAATGAGCTGGCCGCTGAAAATGCCCGCCTGAAGCGCCAGCTGGCAGAGCGTGACGAGGAGCTGGCTATCCTCCAAAAGGCCGCGACATACTTCGCAAAGCGCCTGAAATGAAGTATGTCTTCATCGAAAAACATCAGGCTGAGTTCAGCATTAAAGCCATGTGTCGGGTGCTGCGCGTGGCCCGCAGCGGCTGGTATGCCTGGCGTATCCGTCGCCTGCAGCTAAGCCCGCGTCAACAATTTCGCCGGCAATGTGACAAAGCGGTCAGTCAGGCCTTTCATCAGGCGAAACAGCGCTACGGCGCACCGCGCATTACTGATGAGCTGCGCGAACAGGGGGTGAAATACAACATCAAAACGGTAGCGGCCAGCCTGAAGCGGCAGGGGCTAAGGGCCAAAGCCGCGCGTAAGTTCAGTCCGGTGAGTTATAAGCCCCATAATCTGCCGGTATTCGATAATCTGCTGAATCAGGATTTCACCGCCAGCGCACCGAATCAGAAGTGGGTGCAGGACATCACCTACATTCGCACCGATGAGGGCTGGCTGTATCTTGCCGTGGTGATTGACCTGTGGTCCCGCGCGGTTATTGGCTGGTCGATGTCATCCCGAATGACGGCCCGGCTGGTATGCGATGCCCTGCAAATGGCGCTGTGGCGGCGTAAGCGGCCAAAAGGGGTTATAGCCCACAGCGACCGGGGTGGTCAGTACTGCTCAGCAGATTATCAGGCCCTGTTGAAGCAGCACGACCTTCGGGGCAGCATGAGTGCAAAAGGCTGCTGCTATGACAATGCCTGCGCGGAAAGCTTTTTCCACACGCTGAAGGTAGAGTGCATCCACGGTGAGCGTCTAATCAGTCGCGATGATATGCGTACGATGGTATTTAATTACATTGAGTGCGATTACAATCGCTGGCGTCGTCACAGTGCCTGTGGCGGCCTCAGCCCGGAACAATTTGAAAATCAGAATCTCGCTTAGGCGCGTGTCCATATTACGAGGAGAGGAT
>NZ_JH414836.1:0-1305 GCF_000238715.1 Klebsiella sp. 4_1_44FAA | reverse complement strand
TACAGTACAAAGCCCTGATTAATGCCCGCCGCCGCGATGCCGGTCAGCGGGAACTGACCACTGCGCAGGTGATGGATGACATCTGCGAATACATGACCTGTCAGTGCGCCGTCTATATTGGCGGCCATTTCATTCTTCAGGGGGGAAAGGCACGATAAATCACAGGGCAGGGGGGAACCTCTGCCGCTTCCGGCCGCGCGAAAACCCGGGCAGGCTGCGCCTGCCGGAGAGAGACGTCGCCGCGCCTCCGGCGCCGCGCACTCTCCTCTCCGTTGTCAGTCGCTGTTGCCCCGGAATTCGCGTATTATCAGGGATATCTTCCTGTAAAGCAGACCGGTGAAGCATATGTCAAAGTGGAATATCGCCTCTTTTTCAAAGGAGGAGCAGGATAAAGTTGCCGTCGATAAGGTGGCTGCTGCTGTTGCCTGGCAGGAGCGCATGAACAAGCCCGTCGTGCCGGAACTTGTTGAACGGGAACAGCCTGAACACCTGCGCGAATATTTCCATGAACGGCTCCGCGTACATCGACTGAACAGTCAGCAGCTGCCGCGCGCAAATGCGCCCGAATATAATAAACCCGGAGATGAGCAGCAGAAGTGATTCTTATCGTCAGTGTGTCCAGGGAGGAAATTTTATGCGTATGTCTCTGATGTTTGCAGCCGTGACGCTTTTAACCGGTATTAACCTGTTTTTTATTCCGTTTCAGCCTGTTCCGGCTCTGTGGGGGGCTATCCTGGCCGTTGCTTTTGTTCTGATTAATGTCGTGGCGGATAAGCTGCGCCTCTGGAGTGGCATTGCGTGGATTATCGTTGCCGGCATCATCATAACGCTGATGCTGAAGGGGAAAGAGCCGGGTGACGAATTACGCGGGTTGATCACCGTTTTTGCTTTCCTGGCTTCGGCCTGGTACTGCGTTGTACAGTACAGAAAAGAGCAGGGCGAATCTCAGTCCTGACCTGACCGGTACCCTTCATCTTGCTGCTGCTCTTCCTCTGGCTTTGCCTCACTTTCCTTTCACACAATCTGCTCCGGGGCCACCTTCGGCTCCTGACCCGCTGGCGCGGTTCAGTCGTCGAGCCACACTCCGCTAACCGCGAAAAGACGCGGTAAGCTCCGCCGAACCCGCTACGCGGTTTCGGGCCTGGCGGCTAGTGTCTGATGTCTGACGTCAGGGTCAACGGCAGCGCTTGCTGCGACCGTCCCGGCCGCGCCGCTTTCACCGTGCCGGCGAAGGACTGCCGGCACTCTGCGGGGCAACGCCGTTTCGCGCCCGCGCTCTTCGTCGTTGCGGCGGGTGCCTGCTCC
>NZ_JH414835.1:0-1347 GCF_000238715.1 Klebsiella sp. 4_1_44FAA | reverse complement strand
TGTGAGAAGAGGTAGCTATCAAAGATGACGTTATTGAGTACGACATTGTCATTTAACTATAATATACATTATGCGCACTCATATTGTAATGGCTCAATAGTAATGTCCGTCTCTGACCAAATATAGACATGTCCGCGCTACAGTCTCACCACAGCGATCACTGCTTTCAAAGGATGAGACTCATGACGGCATACGGAACGGAGTTTTTCTCAATGAGAGATGTAAACCGACTCAGGATCCTTCAGGATGTCATCGACCGCAACCTGCGTCCTGGTCTGGCAGCCGAAATGCTCGGTATCACGCCGCGCCATTGCAGCCGTCTGCTGAAACGTTATCGTCAGTCCGGGCCACTGGGCATGAATGGCTTTGTTGAATAAATAAGATTTCGTGCGAACGACCCTGTAGCTGGCTGGATTTTCAGGCAATACGCACGCTTTCTGGCATCCCGGCCTTTGTCATCCTGTTCAACGCACGCACCATGGCCATAGCTTCCGATACCTGACCATCGTAGTCACGCAGCGTCAGTGAATCTCCCAACAACTGCTTCATTCTGTACATTGCCGTTTCCGCTATCGAGCGACGGTTATATTCCGTTGTCCATTTCCACCGTGCATTGCTTCCGCTCAGCCGCTGATTAGCAACGGCACGGTTGCGGTCTGCGTACTCACCGGGCCAGTAACCTGCTCCTTTTCGGGGAGGAATAAGCGCGCTGATTTTTTTGCGGCGCAGTTCATCGTGACAGAGCCGGGTATCGTAAGCCCCGTCTGCCGCGGCTGCCCTGATTTTTCTGTGAGTCTGCCGGATAAGGCCCGGGAAGGCTTCTGAGTCCGTGACGTTATTCAGCGACAGGTCTGCACAGACAACTTCATGTGTGTTGCTGTCAACAGCAAGATGCAACTTTCGCCAGATACGACGGCGCTCTTTGCCGTGCTTTCTGACTTTCCATTCGCCTTCACCAAAGACCTTCAGCCCGGTGGAATCAATCACCAGGTGTGCGATTTCACCCCGGGTGGACGTTTTGAAACTGACATTAACCGACTTTGCCCGCTTACTGACACTGGTGTAATCCGGGCAGCGCAACGGAACGTTCATCAGGGCAAAAATGGAATCAATAAAACCCTGCGCAGCCCGCAGGGTCAGCCGGAATACGCGTTTAATCACCAGAACGGTGGTGATGGCGAGATCAGAATAGCGCTGGGGCCTTCCTCGTGATGAAGGCGTTGCCGACTCATACCAGGCCTGAATCGCCTCATCATCCAGCCAGAAAGTGAGGGAGCCACGGTTGATGAGAGCTTTGTTGTAGGTGGACCAGGTTGGTGATTCGTGTAACTTTTGCTTTGCCAACGG
>NZ_JH414834.1:0-1367 GCF_000238715.1 Klebsiella sp. 4_1_44FAA | reverse complement strand
GCAACTTCTTTCTCTATCGTAAACATGGCAAATCCTTATTCTGTCAGAACGTACTGAACTGAACCGTAAATAGTTAAACCGGTTCCGCCGGTTATTGAGAAAGCGGATGGCGAGCTATTTGTTAGCAGCAAGATGTCCCTCGTTGTCGGGTTCGTATGCGCAAGCAATATGGCAGAGCCTGCGCGACTGCAAATTATCGGGGAAACTGTTAATCCCCCGTCACTCAGTGCAGCAACCGTGAACGGAAGCCCTGATATCACTACCGCGCCTCCTGTCGTCAGCGCCATTGACGTGGTTTCGATTCTGAAAGTCGCATGCACTAAACGCCCTGAGCGGCGGTAGGTTCCCACGGTGGTATTCAGCGTCACGACTTCTGAGCCGCATTTGACAACCGGCGTCCAGACACCCTTGTAATACTGGAATGCTTCCTGTGTGTTATCAAAAAACCGTATCGGGCGCTGGACGCTGTACTGACGGCGCCAGTCATAGAGGTATACCGTTTTCCCTTCGGCGCTGTTCCACTCTGCAATCTGCGAGGCCGTGTAGTCCTCTGTATTATCACGGAACGGATTGATAATGAGCGGGCCGTTGATGGTTGTTGGTTTCTGGCTGAACGGATGTGTAGCCACGCCAGCCGAAACGACAGTTCTGTCGACAGTGATACCACCCTCACAAACCATCGCTGGCGCTTTTGTCAGTGCCGCATTCCACGGGTCCTGATAGTCGGTATAGAACTGATTACCGGCAATAGTTTTCGTTGTGGTATCAACGAGACAGGTCTTTTCAACGTAGGACGTATGAATCACGTTGTAACTGCCTGCGTCGGTGTAGAACGGGACGCGGTGGGTTCCCAGCACCTTCACATCGTCAAGGCAGACCCCGTTCACCGCACGTCCATAGCGACTGAGAACGGTGAATGCCCGGCCCGCAATGCCGGGAAACGAACGCGCTGAATAGCCGCCAGCAGTATTGTTTGTCAGCCTGCCGCCTGCGGAGGTTCGCGCAGAGTTGGCGGATTTATAGATATACGTATCGAACCACGTATCAATCGCCTCATCGGCAGGGCCAAACAGCCGTGGCTTGCCGTAAAAGTGATATTTCGTATACCGGATAGCATCAACCCAGCCCACTTTGAAAATCTCTGCCGCCGGATAGGGTGGGAGATACGGAATCGTGACCGCGGCATTTCGTTGCGTCCACGCCCCGCCATAGGCGTCGCCGGTAAAGCAATCACGGGCGACAACGAAACCGTTGCAAACGGAGTCGGCCCCCATAAACCAGCCCGTCAGACAGCAATCACGGATGAGGAAATTATCTTCTGTGGACCGGTCAAGAACGCCATTCCCATAGCGACCGATAAAGAAGTT
>NZ_JH414833.1:0-1374 GCF_000238715.1 Klebsiella sp. 4_1_44FAA | reverse complement strand
CCCTGATTAATGCCCGCCGCCGCGATGCCGGTCAGCGGGAACTGACCACTGCGCAGGTGATGGATGAAATCTGCGAATACATGACCTGTCAGTGTGCCGTCTATATTGGCGGCCATTTCATTCTTCAGGGGGGAAAGGCACGATAAATCACAGGGCAGGGGGGAACCTCTGCCGCTTCCGGCCGCGCGAAAACCCGGGCAGGCTGCGCCTGCCGGAGAGAGACGTCGCCGCGCCTCCGGCGCCGCGCACTCTCCTCTCCGTTGTCAGTCGCTGTTGCCCCGGAATTCGCGTATTATCAGGTATATCTTCCTGTAAAGCAGACCGGTGATGCATATGTCAAAGTGGAATATCGCCTCTTTTTCAAAGGAGGAGCAGGATAAAGTTGCCGTCGATAAGGTGGCTGCTGCTGTTGCCTGGCAGGAGCGCATGAACAAGCCCGTCGTGCCGGAACTTGTTGAACGGGAACAGCCTGAACACCTGCGCGAATATTTCCATGAACGGCTCCGCGTACATCGACTGAACAGTCAGCAGCTGCCGCGCGTAAATGCGCCCGAATATAATAAACCGGGCGAGGATCAGCAGAATTGATTTTCTTATCAGTGTGTCCAGGGAGGGTAATCTGTGCGTATGTCTCTGATGTTTGCTGCCGTGACGCTTTTAACCGGTATTAACCTGTTTTTTATTCCGTTTCAGCCGGTACCGGCTTTGTGGGGGGCTATCCTGGCCGTTGCTTTTGTTCTGATTAATGTCGTGGCGGATAAGCTGCGCCTCTGGAGTGGTATTGCGTGGATTATCGTTGCCGGCATCATCATAACGCTGATGCTGAAGGGGAAAGAGCCGGGTGACGAATTTCGTGTCCTGATCACCGTTTTCGCTTTCCTGGCTTCGGCCTGGTACTGCGTTGTACAGTACAGAAAAGAGCAGAGCGAATCTCAGTCCTGACCTGACCTGACCGGTACCCTTCATCTTGCTGCTGCTCTTCCTCTGGCTTTGCCTCACTTTCCTTTCACACAATCTGCTCCGGGGCCACCTTCGGCTCCTGACCCGCTGGCGCGGTTCAGTCGTCGAGCCACACTCCGCTAACCGCGAAAAGACGCGGTAAGCTCCGCCGAACCCGCTACGCGGTTTCGGGCCTGGCGGCTAGTGTCTGATGTCTGACGTCAGGGTCAACGGCAGCGCTTGCTGCGACCGTCCCGGTCGCGCCGCTTTCACCGTGCCGGCGAAGGACTGCCGGCACTCTGCGGGGCAACGCCGTTTCGCGCCCGCGCTCTTCGTCGTTGCGGCGGGTGCCTGCTCCTTTCCCCTGGTACCCGTATCACCCGTTTGAGTCCATTCGCCGGGGCTGAGACAAGCACAACCCGTCTTGCTGTCCAG
>NZ_JH414832.1:0-1471 GCF_000238715.1 Klebsiella sp. 4_1_44FAA | reverse complement strand
AGTCTTTACCACCACTTAGTTTGCCGTTTAACCAGATTGGTGTGATTACTGATGCAGTGAAGACCTTCCCGCATCCTGACTCACACAGCGATCGACCTTTTGTGTCCTGCCCTGGACCCGTCGGTTGCCGGAAGCGCCTTCATGCGAGGCATCTCCTCACCGATGCGCGTGACTCAAGAAGGGCCTGACGGCTTGTCTCGTTACTGTCCTGTCCGGGTTATCTGTCTGGAGATTCAACTCTGTTTCCTCACAGGAGCTCTGTCATGGTTGATAAAGTTACCGAAGCTGCCGTTGTGGGTGGCGTGGATACACATAAAGATTTGCACGTTGCCGCTGTCGTAGATCAGAACAATAAAGTCCTTGGGACTCAGTATTTCTCCACAACACGACAAGGTTACCGGCAGATGCTGGCATGGATGACCTCGTTTGGGACATTAAAGCGAATTGGTGTTGAGTGCACAGGTACCTATGGTTCCGGTTTGCTTCGTTATTTTCAGAACGCCGGGTTAGAAGTTCTTGAGGTGACTGCTCCAGACCGGATGGAGCGACGCAAACGGGGTAAAAGTGACACAATTGATGCTGAATGTGCCGCTCATGCAGCATTCTCAGGCATCAGGACAGTTACTCCCAAAACGCGTGATGGCATGATTGAGTCCCTGCGGGTATTAAAAACTTGCCGAAAAACAGCAATATCAGCCCGCAGAGTCGCTCTCCAGATTATCCATTCAAATATTATCTCTGCCCCGGATGAATTACGTGAACAGCTCAGAAATATGACGCGCATGCAGCTCATCAGGACCCTGGGTTCCTGGAGACCTGATGCCAGTGAATACCGCAATGTAACCAACGTTTATCGCATTTCATTAAAGTCCCTTGCCCGACGCTATCTCGAGTTACATGACGAAATCGCTGATCTGGATGTCATGATTGCGGCAATTGTCGACGAGTTGGCACCTGAGCTGATTAAACGTAATGCTATCGGATACGAAAGCGCTTCACAGTTGCTGATCACTGCCGGAGACAATCCTCAACGGTTAAGATCAGAATCAGGATTTGCGGCACTGTGTGGTGTCAGCCCGGTCCCCGTTTCTTCTGGAAAAACGAACCGTTACCGACTTAATCGTGGTGGAGATCGTGCTGCAAATAGTGCACTTCACATCATCGCCATCGGACGCTTACGAACTGACGCAAAAACAAAGGAATATGTCGCCAGGCGTGTAGCCGAAGGACATACAAAAATGGAAGCGATACGCTGTCTAAAGCGATATATCTCCCGCGAAGTTTACACGTTACTGCGCAATCAAAACAGGCGGATCAACAGTATCCCGATAACAGCTTGACTCTTAGAAGGGCGTCCAAGGCAGCCATTAACGAGCAGGCAGTTCCGGCAGTTACGTGGCGATACCGGATCAGGCAGAGTATGAGTCGGCGTGGAAACTGCTGGGATAACAGCCCAATGGAGCGCTTCTCT
>NZ_JH414831.1:0-1912 GCF_000238715.1 Klebsiella sp. 4_1_44FAA | reverse complement strand
CTGTCAGACGTTATCTGGACCAGCTGACGGGAATATCTGCTCTGTATTCCTCATACTGCTCATAGATCGCATGCTGAAGCATCGTAATACGTTCTGACAATCTGTTGGCGTCTGACATATGCCGCCATTCCCCCTCAATAGTGGTTTTCTGTCCATCCGGGAGATTGAGCGTGATCAATACCTTTGTATCACGAATAATCACCCCACCAGTGAAAGAATTAAGGCCACTCCTTACGGTATTATCTATCTGTATATCTTGAAGTTTCATCTTGTTACCTCCTGTTGTCCGGATCCCAAGCATAGATATCTGAATTCAAATTGCCTAGGGAAGGTGCGAACAAGTTCCTGATATGAGATCATCATATTCATCCGGAGCGCATCCCAGAGGGACATCATGAGCCATCAACTCACCTTCGCCGATAGTGAATTCAGCACTAAGCGCCGTCAGACCCGAAAAGAGATTTTCCTCTCCCGCATGGAGCAGATTCTGCCATGGCAGAATATGACCGCTGTCATCGAGCCGTTTTATCCCAAGGCGGGCAATGGCCGACGGCCCTATCCGCTGGAGACCATGCTGCGTATTCACTGCATGCAGCATTGGTACAACCTGAGCGACGGTGCCATGGAAGATGCCCTGTACGAAATCGCCTCCATGCGCCTGTTTGCCCGATTATCCCTGGATAGCGCCCTGCCGGATCGCACCACCATCATGAATTTCCGCCACCTGCTCGAGCAGCATCAACTGGCCCGTCAATTGTTCAAGACCATCAATCGCTGGCTGGCCGAAGCAGGCGTCATGATGACCCAAGGCACTTTGGTGGATGCCACCATCATTGAGGCACCCAGCTCTACCAAGAACAAAGAGCAGCAACGCGATCCGGAGATGCATCAGACCAAGAAAGGCAATCAGTGGCACTTTGGCATGAAGGCCCACATTGGTGTCGATGCCAAGAGTGGCCTGACCCACAGCCTGGTCACCACCGCGGCCAACGAGCATGACCTCAATCAGCTGGGTAATCTGCTTCATGGAGAGGAGCAATTTGTCTCAGCCGATGCCGGCTACCAAGGAGCGCCACAGCGCGAGGAGCTGGCCGAGGTGGATGTGGACTGGCTGATCGCCGAGCGTCCCGGCAGGGTAAAAACCTTGAAGCAGCATCCGCGCAAGAACAAAACGGCCATCAACATCGAATACATGAAAGCCAGCATCCGTGCCAAGGTGGAGCACCCGTTTCGCATCATCAAGCGGCAGTTCGGCTTCGTGAAAGCCAGATACAGGGGGCTGCTGAAAAACGATAACCAACTGGCGATGTTATTCACCCTGGCCAACCTGTTTCGGGTGGACCAAATGATACGTCAGTGGGAGAGATCTCAGTAAAAACCGGAAATAACGCCAGAAATGGTGGAAAAAATAGCCTAAATAGGCTGATTCGATGTGTTTGCGGGAAAAAAATCGGCCCAGATCCGCGAAATTTTAATCAGCGAGTCAGCTTGGGAAGAAATGACCTGCTTATTCGCACCTTCCCTAATAGAATCTTCGACTGACCGGGAGCCGCAATATTTAAGGCGTCAGGTAACGAACTTAAAAATATAAGTTCGCTGGTGCTATCGGCGTCAAAGAATGCTATTTACTCGCCGACAAATATACATTTGTTCGGTGATGCTGCCAACGGTTTTGTTGAATAAATCGGCGGTAATAGTGCCAACTTACTGATTTAGTGTGGCTTTGTTGAATAAATCGAACTTTTGCTGAGTTGAAGGATCAGATCACGCATCCTCCCGACAACACAGACCATTCCGTGGCAAAGCAAAAGTTCAGAATCACCAACTGGTCCACCTACAACAAAGCTCTCATCAACCGTGGCTCCCTCACTTTCTGGCTGGATGATGAGGCGATTCAGGCCTGGTATGAGTC
>NZ_JH414830.1:0-2015 GCF_000238715.1 Klebsiella sp. 4_1_44FAA | reverse complement strand
CAGCCGGAATACGCGTTTAATCACCAGAACGGTGGTGGATGGCGAGATCGAATAGCGCTGGGGCCGTTCCTCGTGATGAAGGCGTTGCCGACTCATACCAGGCCTGAATGGCCTCATCATCCAGCCAGAAAGTGAGGGAGCCACGGTTGATGAGAGCTTTGTTGTAGGTGGACCAGTTGGTGATTCTGAACTTTTGCTTTGCCACGGAATGGTCTGTGTTGTCGGGAGGATGCGTGATCTGATCCTTCAACTCAGCAAAAGTTCGATTTATTCAACAAAGCCGGCATGAATAACCAGAGTCGTGGTCGCACCGGAAATCGCCTGCTTTCCGCATCATTGACTGATCAGGCCCTGAATATCATCCGTGAACGCTATGCCGATTTTGGCCCCACACTGACGTGGGAAAAGCTCGCTGAAAATCACGGTTTACTGATGAGTTTATGACCGCTTATAACCGGCGCTTTGGCAAAGCACCCCGGCATGACTTTGATGTTCACCGGCCACTTGAAACTGATGCATTTTTCACATGGCGGGAACCGCGCCGTGTTTCAAAATCCCTGACGGTGCAGTATGACAAAGTGCTCTATCTGATTGAAGACAATGAGTTAAGCCGAAGGGCTATTGGCAAGTACATTGAGGTATGGCATTACCCGGATGGCCGGAAAGAGCTCCGGCTAAACGGGGTTGTCCTTCCCTACTCCACCTATGATCGCCTTCAGAAAATCGACCAGGGGGCTATCGTGGACAACAAGCGCCTCGGGCGTACACTTGAATTTATCAAACTGGTACAGGACAAACGCGACAATAACCGGTCACAGGCTCTCCCTGCCGGAGATGGCCCCTCGCGCCGACGCAGGAAACCCACAGAGAAGAAATCCCAGCGATCTCTGGACGAAGACGATATGCTCAATGCGCTGAAGACATTACAATCACGTTCTGACGAGATTTTCGGTACAAGGAAATGACATGGAGATGATGGCAGACATAATCCCATCTTCATAGAGCTGCAATGCAAGAGAGTTTAAGGTCCGCTTTGAGCGAGGAGCGGACATAACGGTCAATCTCGTCACCAGTTACTCCAACGTAAAAGTGTGATTAAATCAAAAGGCTCCATGTTAATAAAGCATAGTGATGGCATGATACATTAGGGGATAAAATTGCTAGTTCAAACTAATCGATTGTACCTTCGGCCTGTAATCTCATCAGACTTAAACGATCTATTCAAAATTTATGGTGATCCCGCTACGAACACTTTTAATCCTGCGGGACCATATCCGAACATTGATCATGCAAAAATGGTTATGAATCGCTGGCTCGACCATTGGCAAACTCATAGTTTTGGAAACTGGGCAATTTCGCTTCTTACTAATCCTGAAAAAATCATCGGTTTTGGCGGGCTGGGAATTCGTAATTATGACGATATAGTTATCAATAATCTTGGGTATCGCTTATCTACAGAGGCTTGGGGGAAGGGTCTGGCCACAGAATTTGCCATATACGCGATAAAATTTGGATTTGATGTTATTAAATTAACCGAAATTTCGGCTGTTGTTCGAGAGAATCATCTGGCGTCACAGAAAGTGTTACAGAAGTCGGGGTTAAGATATGTCAAAGAGATTCATGATGTTAAAGATGCACCTCCAAGCCTTCTGTATTCAATATCAGTGGATGAGTGGTTAAGAAATTTAGAAGTGAACGCATCCGTTTAAAATCCCCTTTCAGGTCCATTAGAGGATTTAACATACTTATCTAGGGAAGGTGCGAACAAGTTCCTGATATGAGATCATCATATTCATCCGGAGCGCATCCCAGAGGGACATCATGAGCCATCAACTCACCTTCGCCGATAGTGAATTCAGCACTAAGCGCCGTCAGACCCGAAAAGAGATTTTCCTCTCCCGCATGGAGCAGATTCTGCCATGGCAGAATATGACCGCTGTCATCGAGCCGTTTTATCCCAAGGCGGGCAATGGCCGACGGCCCTATCCGCTGGAGACCATGCTGCGTATTCACTG
>NZ_JH414829.1:0-2194 GCF_000238715.1 Klebsiella sp. 4_1_44FAA | reverse complement strand
GAAACTGACATTAACCGACTTTGCCCGCCTGCTGACACAGCTGTAATCCGGGCAGCGTAGCGGAACGTTCATCAGNGAAAAAATGGAATCAATAAAGCCCTGCGCAGCGCGCAGGGTCAGCCTGAATACGCGTTTAATGACCAGCACAGTCGTGATGGCAAGGTCAGAATAGCGCTGAGGTCTGCCTCGTGAAGAAGGTGTTGCTGACTCATACCAGGCCTGAATAGCTTCATCATCCAGCCAGAAAGTTATGGAGCCACGGTTGATGAGGGCTTTATTGTAGGTGGGCCAGTTGGTGATTTTGAACTTTTGCTTTGCCACGGAACGGTCTGCGTTGTCGGGAAGATGCGTGATCTGATCCTTCAACTCAGCAAAAGTTCGATTTATTCATAGATGGTCGCCTCCTGTTTGCCAAGCTAAATATGTTGTGGTGGCTTTACTGGTCATCGATTGCAGCCATAGATCCGGACTTTGCCGAGGTGATGTAAAATACCTCTGTCCCTGATGGAATACGCTGATGGAGGCCTCTATCAACAAAGCGCTCTTTCAGGAGCCTTGAATAAACCGGGTTTTCCCCATCGCGGTCTGACCTGTCTTGCCATCACTTCATGCTTGCCTGGGCAATCGGTGGTGTTGTTTCTGTCTTACTGATTAAGCAACTTAAGCGCTTATTATTGGTGCACAATACTCCCGCTCTTTGGCCAGGAGCGCCCACACAGTCCGCGCATTCTTGTTAGCCAATGCTACCGAGGCAATGTTGTTATTCCGGCGCGCCATTAGCTGGTTAGCCCAGCTCGATACGGCATCCTGTTTATGTTTGGCCGACTGCAATACCGCCCTGGCACCATGGATAAGCAAGGTCCTCAAATAGGTATCACCTCGCTTGCTTATCCCGAGCAGGACTTGTTTACCCCCACTGGAGTGCTGACGTGGAACCAATCCGAGCCAGGCAGCCAGTTGTCGGCCATTCTCGAAATTGTTGGCTTTACCAATGGTCGCAATCAGCGCGCTGGCGGTAACAGGGCCAATACCAGGGATCTTGCCGATACGCTGGCAGAGAGCATTTTGCCGATAGCACTGCTCAATCTGCTTGTCGAGTGTAGCGATGACATCGAACAGGTACGCCATGTGGTGCTGTAGTAGACTCAGCTGTGTACGAAACAGGACGGGTAACGGGTTATCCGCATCTTCCACGAGCTCAGGTAATCGTCGCTGTAGCTGCTGGATACCTCGGGGGACGACAATGCCAAATTCGGCCAATAACCCCCTGATTTGATTGGCTTGTGCGGTTCGCTGTTTGATGAAGCTCTGACGACTCCGGTGAAGTGCCAATACGGCTTGCTGCTCAGCGGTTTTGACCGGCACGAACCGCATGTTAGGTCGAGTGACGGCTTCACAAATAGCTTCAGCGTCTGCAGCATCATGCTTATTGGTTTTAACATAGGGTTTGACGAACTGAGGGGCCATCAGTTTGACATTATGGCCCATCGATATCAGTTTATTGGCCCAGAAATGAGCAGATGCACAGGCCTCCATGCCGATCAAACAGGGTGGGATGTTGGCAAAAAAGGAGGCCATTTGTGCCCGTCTGAGTTGTTTGTTGAACAACCGTTTTCCGTGCTCGTCAACCCCATGGATCTGGAAAACGTTTTTTGCCAAATCGATTCCAATAGTTTTAACGTTCATGATAGCAGCGCTCCGTTCAATGAGTGACGATTTATCGTCCCACTGTGGCACAAGAGATGGGAGGCGACCATTCCATTAACAAAGCCGAATGGCGTTCTTGACCGGTCCACTGAAGATAATTTCCTCATCCGTGATTGCTGTCTGACGGGCTGGTTTATGGGGGCCGACTCCGTTTGCAACGGTTTCGTTGTCGCCCGTGATTGCTTTACCGGCGACGCCTATGGCGGGGCGTGGACGCAACGAAATGCCGCGGTCACGATTCCGTATCTCCCACCCTATCCGGCGGCAGAGATTTTCAAAGTGGGCTGGGTTGATGCTATCCGGTATACGAAATATCACTTTTACGGCAAGCCACGGCTGTTTGGCCCTGCCGATGAGGCGATTGATACGTGGTTCGATACGTATATCTATAAATCCGCCAACTCTGCGCGAACCTCCGCAGGCGGCAGGCTGACAAACAATACTGCTGGCGGCTATTCAGCGCGTTCGTTTCCCGGCATTGCGGGCC
>NZ_JH414828.1:0-2431 GCF_000238715.1 Klebsiella sp. 4_1_44FAA | reverse complement strand
CACCGGGCAAAACAGGCGCCTGGCGCCGGATATTCATTGCCGGGCGGCGCTGCGCTTGCGCCGGCCTACGTTTCCGTGACATTTGTCGCAGCTCGTAGACCCGGTAAGGCGCAGCCGCCACCGGGCAAAAACAGGCGCCTGGCGCCGGATGCCCATTGCCGGGCGGCGCTGCGCTTGCGCCGGCCTACGTTTCCGTGACATTTGTCGCAGTTCGTAGGCCCGGTAAGGCGCAGCCGCCACCGGGCAAAACAGGCGCCTGGCGCCGGATGCCCATTGCCGGGCGGCGCTGCGCTTGCGCCGGCCTACGTTTCCGTGACATTTGTCGCAGCGCCACCGGGGAATGCGTTCAGCTTACCAGTCCGCCTCCTGGCCGAGGATGCGCAATATATCCTGACGATGCTGCAGCAGCTGCGGGTTATCGCGATGACGGGGAAAAGCCAGCGGCAGCGCAAACTCGGCGATAATCCGCCCTGGACGCGGCGACATCACCAGCACCCGCTCGCACAGCAGCAGCGCCTCTTCGATATCGTGGGTCACCAGCAGGCTGGTATACCCCTGCTGCTGCCAGAGGGCGATCAGCTCCCGCTGCATACTGATGCGGGTCAGCGAATCGAGTTTGCCCAACGGCTCGTCGAGCAGCAGCAGACGCGGTTCGTTCAACAAGGCGCGCGCCAGCGCCGCACGCTGCGCCATACCCCCGGACAGCTGCCGCGGCCACGCCTCGCTGAAGGCCTGCAGCCCGATGCGGTCAATCAACGCGTCTGCCTTCGCCTCCAGCCCCTTTTTGCCCTGCGCCTGCGGGCCCAGCAGCACGTTCTGCCGCACCGTCAGCCACGGATAGAGCGTCGGATCCTGAAACACCAGAATTCGCTCCGGCCCCGGGGCGCCGCGCGCCGCGCCGTCGATCTGCATCTGTCCGCTCTGCGGCGCTTCCAGCCCCGCCAGCAGCCGCAGCAGGGTTGATTTACCGCAGCCGGAAGGGCCCAGCAGCGCCACGCTTTCCCCCGGGCGCAGCTGCAGGCTGATATTCTCCAGCACCGGTACCGTCTGTTTGCCAAGCGTAAACGCATGATGAAGATGGCTGATGGATACCGCCGCGCCGCGCGCTATCGTCTCGGTTACCATTGCATCCCTCCTCGCTGCCAGCTCAGCAGCCGGTCACGCAGCATAAATAATCCGCTTATCAGGCCGGAACATAACAAGGCCATCACCAGCAGCGCGGCATACATATTAGGATAGGCCGCCCAGCCCTGGGCCCACTGGAGGTAAAAGCCGATCCCCGACTTCACCCCGACCATTTCGGCGACAATCAGCACCGAAAACGACGCGCCGAGCCCCATAAACAGGCCGACAAAGACGTTCGGCAACGCGGCGGGGATCGCCACCCGCAGGATCAGGAAACGCTGGCTGGCGCCGAGGGTCCGCGCCACGTCGTACCACGCCTTATCAATGCCCATCACTCCGGACCAGGTCAGCACCGTGACCGGGAACCAGGTGCTCAGCGCGATCAAAAACACGCTGGCGCCGAAGCTCGAGGGAAAAATAAACAGGCACAGCGGCAGCAGCGCGGTGGACGGCACCGGCCCCAGCAGACGTAACACCGGATGCACCCAGTAGCCAACCCGTTGCGACCAGCCGATGGCCAGACCGGTGATGAACCCGCTGCTGGTACCCAGCAGCACACCGAGCCCCAGCAGCCCCAGGGAGTGCAGCAGGCTGTCGAGCAGGCGCGGCCAGTCGTCGTGCAGCACCTCGATCAGCGCCTGCGGCGGCGCGAAGAATGGTACCGGCAACACGGCAGTCTTGGCGGTCAGCCCTTCCCAGACAGCAAACAGCACCGGCAGCAGCGCCAGCCACTTGCCGGCATGCAGCACACGCGCGCCGCGCGCCCGCCAGTAGCGATAGCTCAGCGCCAGCAGCAGCAAGCCGCCGCCGAGGGTGAATTGCGCCAGCGCCCAGCCTTCGCTAAACGGCCAGCGCCGCCCGGCGTCGGGCCAGGTCAGAGTAAACAGACCACCCAGCAGCCACAGCGCGGCGGCCAGCAGCCCTTCTCCCCACAGCGGCGCGCGGCCGGTGGGGCGCGCCAGAGCCTGCTCAGGCGAATACGTTGGCATAGATACTCTCCGCGAACTGATGGGGATCGGTACCCGGCTTGATCACCTGCACCCGCTGCAGGTCGACCGCATACTGCGTCAGCTCTTTCACGAACGCTTCGCCCACCGCGTGATGGCCGTGGCCCTGCCCGTGCAGGATGCCGCTCACCTCCGCTTCACTGGTATTCAGGGCATGGGCGAGGAAGGATTGCGCCACGCTTTCCGGATGCGCAGCGGCATAGCTGTGCGCCTCAAGGATCGCCTGGGTGAGCGCCGCGGCGGCCGGTTTATGGTCCCGCGCCAGGCTCCCGCTCACCCCCAGCACGCAGCAGCTGAGG
>NZ_JH414827.1:0-3763 GCF_000238715.1 Klebsiella sp. 4_1_44FAA | reverse complement strand
CCATTTAAGGGGCAAAAATTATCATTCTGGCCGCGTGATCTGCGCAGGTTAAGGAGCATCGGCGACGAAAAAGCGTCTTTAACTGCTTCGTTCATGCTTGCATGAACGGATTATTTTTCCGGACTACAGGTAAACTACAGGAAGACTACAAAAGTTGATGACTTAATCCTGATTTTTAGTGCGATGACTACAGATAAACTACAAAATAACTACAGGATTACCTCAGATCCGTTCTCTGAACCATTCGTACATCCGACCCCCTTACCGGTTTTACACTGAGCACTGATGCTCTGAGATCCCTTATGACGAAACAACAGAAAACAGCGCTGAACATGGCTAAATTCATCCAGAATCAGTCTCTGCTCCTGCTGGAGAAGCTTAACGAGCTTGATCTCGATGCTGAGGCCGACCTTTGTGAGAAACTCCACGATGATGCGGAGCATCTTTTCCGTACACTGTCCTCGAGACTGGATGCATTACAGGATGGTAACTGATGGCCAGAGTGTCTATTAGTGAAGCAGCACGGCTTGTTAAGGTTAGTCGCCCTACTATTTACAAGATGATTAACAGTGGTAAGTTAAGTTACACCTCTGTTGTAAAGCACGGGAAGGGTATTAAAGTTATTGATACATCAGAGCTTATTAGAGTATTTGGTCCTCTTGATGGTGTAATCGATGCTGTAAAATATGATGTAAAAAGTGACGCAGAATCTACAGGTATTAACAGCGTTGGTTTACATGATTTACAACATAGAATCGCTTTACTTGAAGCTGAAAACGATGGTCTTAAAGGGGCTGTTAAGGCTCGAGATGAGCATATTGATTCCCTTCGTCAGGCTATGCAGCTTCTGGAGCACAAGCACGAACCTTCTTCACCACCCCATTCCCCGTGGTGGAAATTCTGGAAAAAATCCTGATCCCGCCATGCTTGAGTTTTCCTCTCCGGCCATGCCGGGGCGTTCGTGAACCTTCCCAAAAATCGCCAGATCTCTGAACGCTCCTCACACTAAAAATATCCACACCCCACGCAAAATTAAATTTTTGCAGATAACTCATTAATATCAGTCAGTTGGTTGTTATTAAATTACGCAGTATTACCTTCTGTAAGGTCAATCCAAGTCGTCGGTGATTCGTGTACGACTTGCCGACGACTCGTCATAGAGTCATCGACGACTCACTTAAGACTATCAGTAACTTATGACGACTTGACTCTAGAGTCGAATCGTTATTTTGGTGTTTTTTTGACCTTGACGACTCTAGAGTCAAGTCACGAGTCGAATCGCCGGTGAATCGTGTGGTGAGTCGTCCGGCGACTTGCCATAACGTGATTGCCGGCCGTCGACGAACCCGATTCCTGATCGTGCTGAAAACCGGTTTTCCGGCTGCGCCGGCAACGCTTCACGGCCACGCAATAAATTGCGTCCCCGTTCACCGTTTTCGGATAGGAAGAACGCCGGAAACAGGACTTACCCTGGCTGAATGGCGTGAATTTCCGCGCTATGCACTTGCGCGCATACTCATGCATGCCGTAAAAACAGAGCCTGCGCGTTTCTGGCGGGTTTTCGGGTGGTTTGTTGCCTGTTTTACCGCTTTCCCGTCAGAAACGCCCTGAGGGCCTCTCAGGTGGTGCTGATAACGGATGTTATGGTAAATACAGGTGAGCGGGATAAACCATCATCTTTTATTGCGTGCGCAAGAAATAACCAACGCGGCTACGGATTTACACCAATCGCTATGCTGTTTTCATCTAGCAATATCCCTATTTTACACCCGCTGAATGTTGATCCGGACATCACTAAACCGCGTATAGCTAGTTGATTGTTTTCCGTGCTGAACAACTTTGGCGAGGATCCTCGATAACTTATTAGCTTTCCATCAGGAACATAAAGCTCAGCCTCTGCTTTTAGTGCAGCTGCGCTTTGTCTTCTGAGCTCGAATACCTCTTTCCCGTTAAGAAGACAAACAGTTACCTTATCTTCATACCGGAGAGTCACTCCTGCCTTTCTACCTTCTTCAGTACGGTAGAGCTGCGTTCCTTTAGCCAGGGCCAGGTATGTTCCATCGTTGTGATAGATAGGGATGCTGGTAGTGAAACTAGCATCAACCGCACTCTCAACACTAATAAGTGGGGTGTCTTTATACTGAAGTATTACTGGGACGTTGATGAAAAAATTAGAACCAAGCTCAACTCGAGGGCTTTCACTAAATACGAGTTTATTCTGCAAATCACTCATGGATACATCCTTTTTTTGTCAAAAAAAACCTAATGCCCCCGTGGTGGGTATATAAAAATCACGGGGAGCGTAGCGACCTTCGTCCAGCTCGTTTCTTGTGTGTCTCACCCTGCAAAAGGTTCGATTGTGTGGGAGTAGTGTCCGACGTTTTCAATCACACTACTCCGCTTACTACTTTCTTAGACACTCGTTTTATCAGGTGCTTGTTATCGTACAGCGAGACGGGGTAGAGCTTAACTCTTTTGCGGTTAAGTTACATATCCACCAATTGCCTGTTTATCCTGCCGGAGTCCGGGGCGTAGACCTGAGTGTCTAAGGTGCAGATATTATTTTAATGTCGTTGAATGGTATTAAGCTGGTAGTGACAATGCTAGCCAGCCCTGCTAGGATTTGATTTCTGACGTCTATTCCTGGCAGGTATCTGCGAAGAATTAGAGTACCGAAGCCCTGTGATTCTGTCACGGGGCTTTTGTACATTTAAAGCCAGAGAATCAAAAACATCCCCACAAAGACACCTTCACCGCTCGCCGCAGCCGAACGACCGAGCGTAGCGAGTCAGTGAGCGAGGAAGCGGAAGAGCCACTGCCTTGGCATGGTTCACAGGACACTCTGGTCATGCATATTTCACACCCTGCATGGCGCACTTCACCTGACCTTTCGCTCATGGCAACATATCAAGCCAGTCTACCGCTAGTGCTACGTGACGGGTTCAGGGCTGCACCCCTAAAACCGCTAACAACCTCTCAGCTACTGGATATCACCCCATGCCATCTGAATATGATGAAAAACTGGATTCGACTGATACGCAGCTTCCCGGCGAATATGACCTTTTTGATTTAATGGCGCAGGTTACTGAAGAGAACCTGCATGCCCCTGTGGATTCTGGGCCGCCTGTCGGCCGGGAAGCGTTATAGCTTTTTCGCTTGCCCGCGTACGTGGTAATACGCCGGTATTACATTTTATTTCTTTATTTTCATGCGATTACAGGTGATTGTAATACGTTGCGTATTACATAAACAAACGGAGATTTCAGTTTTTACCTTTTAATTCATGCAGTTGCGATGAAAGTCGCGGCTGCGTTAGGTGTATGACCATTTAAGGGGCAAAAAATTATCATTCTGGCCGCGTGATCTGCGCAGGTTAAGGAGCATCGGCGACGAAAAAGCGTCTTTAACTGCTTCGTTCATGCTTGCATGAACGGATTATTTTTCCGGACTACAGGTAAACTACAGGAAGACTACAAAAGTTGATGACTTAATCCTGATTTTTAGTGCGATGACTACAGATAAACTACAAAATAACTACAGGATTACCTCAGATCCGTTCTCTGAACCATTCGTACATCCGACCCCCTTACCGGTTTTACACTGAGCACTGATGCTCTGAGATCCCTTATGACGAAACAACAGAAAACAGCGCTGAACATGGCTAAATTCATCCAGAATCAGTCTCTGCTCCTGCTGGAGAAGCTTAACGAGCTTGATCTCGATGCTGAGGCCGACCTTTGTGAGAAACTCCACGATGATGCGG
>NZ_JH414826.1:2793-4047 GCF_000238715.1 Klebsiella sp. 4_1_44FAA | reverse complement strand
AGATGTCTCAAAATGCTACTATTAATTCATTTTGATATTTTTATATTGCTCATATTGAGAAATATTGCTTTGATTTTTTCATTTTGCTCTTATAATTGGTATCAAATTGAGAGTAATTAACGGAGCATATTGATGAATATTTACTGCGATGATGGTTCAACTAATGTTAAGCTGGCATGGTTTGAAGGAGATGAACTTCAGACACGTGTCTCTGCGAACTCCTTCCGGCATGGCTGGAAAGTGGCGGAATTCAGTGCGGCAACGTTCAACTATCAGGTGGGTACGCTGAAATACACCTGGGACAGCGTCAGCCGGGATGCCATCCCGACAACAAACGTGGAATATCAGTACGGTGATCTCAACCTGCTGGCCGTGCATCATGCGCTGCTGAACAGCGGACTGGAGCCGCAGCCGGTGAGCCTGACCGTGACGCTGCCCCTGAGTGAGTATTACGACGGGGACTGCCAGCGGAACGAGGAGAACATACGACGCAAACGGGAAAACCTGATGCGTGAGCTGGTTCTGAATAAGGGCAGAGCATTTACCGTAACGGACGTGAAGGTGATGCCGGAATCACTGCCGGCGGCGTTCTCCCGTCTCGCGGAGCTGAAGCCCGGCCCCGCTGAGACCACCCTGATTATCGATCTCGGTGGCACCACGCTCGATGCCGGTGTGATTGTCGGCCAGTTTGATGATATCAGTGCGGTGCACGGTAATCCGTCTGTCGGCGTGTCACAGGTCACCCGCGCAGCTGCAGGCGCGCTGCGGGCGGCAGACAGCGAAACCAGCGCCCTCATCGCTGACACTATCATCCGCAACCGCAATGATCGTCAGTATCTGCAGCGTGTGATCAACGATGCCGGTAAAATCGACGAGGTTCGGAACAAAATAACAGAGGCGATCACTTCCCTGGGGGCGCGTGTCACCAGTGAGCTGACGGCCTTCAGGAACGTTAACCGGGTATTCCTGGTCGGGGGAGGGGCTTCCCTCATAGAAGAAGCTATCCGTCAGGCCTGGCCTCTGGCTCCTGACCGTATCGAGGTTATAGGCGATCCGCAGATGGCGCTGGCCAGGGAGATTGCCCTTTACAATAAAGAGGACTAAACGTGCCGGACGGCCAGTATTCTTTCTATCTGCACAGCGACGATCGCACCGACATCGCAGCAATGGCAACCATCAGCACCATCTCACAGCCCCTGCGCGGTGAGTTCATCCGTACCGCCGCCACCGCGGGGCGTGGTNTACCAGGTGGAT
>NZ_JH414826.1:0-1724 GCF_000238715.1 Klebsiella sp. 4_1_44FAA | reverse complement strand
CGGCGTTACACCCTGACGCTTCAGAATGGCCGGAGTGGGGAACGGGTGGAAAGTGTGCTGACGGAAGCGTCATCCCGTCTGCGTGGGGATCTGCTGAGAAACCTGATTATCACCGGTCTTGCCCTCCACACGACGGCACCGGAGCTGCCGCGCCTGCTGGCCAGTATGCCGGTACCGCCCACCTCGGTCAGTGAGCTGCAGGCACTGGTTCAGCAGATGGCCGGCACCGCTGACGTGAACAGGGCTGCAGCTGCAGTACCGGATACGCCGACAGCATCTGCCGCGCCGGTGTCCGGGTCGGATACCCGGGAAATAAAGAAAAATATGCGGCGTGCATTCGGTGACTAACAGTACGAATCACATCCACTACTATACCGATTTCAAATGACTGGCATCCCAGGGAGGTTCTCATGTCACCAGGATTCAGAAATGTTCTCCGTCTCGCCCGCATTCCCGTCGACAGCAGTGAACCGGTGCGAAGAAAATTTGGCAGCCGGCTGATTGGCATTGTGACGGTATGTCTGCTTCCGCTTCTGGTTTTCGACGTTCCGCAGTGGGTTTTCATTTTGTCGCAGGTCATCTGGGGGGCTGGCGTCTATATTGGCCTGTCCCTGGCCGGGGATAAATCCCTGAACCGCTGATACAAACTTTCCGGTTGTTCAAAAAAAGAACAGACGTGGTGGCGTCTGTTCTCCCGCGCTTCTCCGTCGTTTGCCTTCAGGTTATCCACAATCTTAAGCCCCGGATTTGTGGACAGGTATGCCGGTAATTCCCCGTTCGCCTGGAGTTAACGCAAGCCTGCCGCCCGCTGCCAGTGTCTCGCGTCCGGTCTGGTACGGGACGGGCGGCTTTTCCGCTCAGGCCCGGCGTCGTTGAGAGTGTACGCCAGTCCCTCGCCCTTTTAAGGAACGCCCTTCAAGCCGCTTTCGCGGCATATCCTTACCGTCGAAAAGACTGACGGCTGCGGTATTCCACGGTCGGCCTGACCCGTGACCGGACGCGATGAACAGGCAGCGTGCGGCAGGGAACGGTATCGCGGTGATACCTCCTGTCCCCTCTGACTACAGGAGTGCTGCCATGTCCAGATTCATTCTCGGGAACTGTATTGATGTGATGCGCGGATTCCCCGACCGTGCCGTGGACCTTATTGTGACCGATCCGCCTTACCTCGTCGGTTTTAAGGACCGCCAGGGCAGACAGATTGCCGGGGATGTGACGGACGAATGGCTGCAACCGGCCACGCTGGAGATGTACCGCGTCCTTAAAAAAGACGCCCTGATGGTCAGTTTCTACGGCTGGAACCGTGTGGACCGCTTTATGGCCGCATGGAAGGCGGCGGGGTTCTATGCCGTGGGCCAGCTTGTGTTCACCAAAACCTATGCTTCCAACCGCCGTAATGCGAAAGACCGTCGCGGATTCGTGGACTACCGCCATGAAGGGGCTTATGTCCTTGCCAAAGGCCGCCCGGTGCCACCCCTCAGACCGCTGCCGGATGTGATGCCTTTCCCGTATACCGGCAACCCTCTGCACCCAAACCAGAAACCGGTGGAGGCGCTACAGCCGCTGATTGAGTCATTCAGCACCCCTGGCGCGATTGTTCTCGACCCGTTTGCGGGGAGTGCCTCGACCTGCGTCGCCGCATACCGCGCCGGACGCCGCTATATCGGCATTGAAATGCTGGCGCAGTACCACCGGGCCGGAGCCGAACGACTGGCCGCCATGCG
>NZ_JH414825.1:0-4314 GCF_000238715.1 Klebsiella sp. 4_1_44FAA | reverse complement strand
ACGCCGGACGCGACGCTGGTGAATACGATGCTCGATGACGCACTCGATACGCTCAACGAACATGNTAAACCGGTGATACACAGCGATCGTGGTGGCCATTACCGGTGGCCGGGCTGGCTCGAGCGTATCAACACCTCCGGACTTATAAGGTCCATGTCGCGCAAAGGATGCTCGTCGGATAATGCTGCGTGTGAAGGCTTCTTCGGGCGTATCAAAAACGAAATGTTCTATGGCAGAGACTGGGCGGGTATCACGCTGGAAAAATTTATCTGCTTCCTGGACAGGTACATACGCTGGTATAACGAGAAACGTATCAAGCTATCATTAGGTGCAATGAGTCCTGTGAAGTACCGGCAGCATCTTGGGATCACAACATAACAGTCCAGGAAAACATCCGCAGCCCCCAGGCGGACATTACTATTGAGCCATTACAAAAGCCGGTTCGCATAACAAAGATTATGTTAAATATTAAAATAAATAACATAAAAATCAATATGTTAAGACGGTAACCAGCTACTTTCCCATTCCAGCAACCAGTCATGGAAGCTTTAGAAACAGAGTCCTCTCATGAGTTTGTGATGCCTTAAATCCATGGTGAGCATAGAAACCTTTGGCTTCTTCAGTAAGCGCATGAACCATTATCGCACGAACCCCAATGTTCTCAGCTACGCGATAACACCGTAGAACTGCATCGTGGAGTAAATCGGCGCCAACCCCTTTTCCGTGCAATGAGACATCTACCGCCAGGCGAGCGAGTATAATCACCGGTATAGGATCTGGCATGTTACGCCGAAGACTACCTGTCGCTTCCGTATGGTTAACGCTACCGGTGGCCAAAGAGTAAAAACCAGCTACTTGCTTCGTACCCGTCTTGCAAACAACGAACGTTCGGGCAGCGCCAAGAGCTTGATTTTTTAAACCTCTCTGTTTTAGCCATTCATCGAGGACTGTCTCTCCACTGACGAACTCAGCCAGCTGATGAGAGCTGGATAACGGCTCGGGCGTGGTTATACGTCCCACTGAGGTTTCCTTGCCAGTAGTTTATTAATGGCGGGCTCATCCTCGACTGGTGCATCGAGCATATCGATGAACTCTGCATACTGTTCGTCGTTAAAATTGAAAACACGGCGATCAAGGATCACATTCTCCGCAGCCTTGCAGGCCATCTCCAGGATAAAGTCGGTTCGCGATTTATGAAGGATCTCTGCAGCAGCATCGATGAGTGCTCTCTGAGACTCTTTAGCTCTTAGGTTGAGTTGAACATCTGATTTCATACACACCTCTCTTGTATAGCAATTGATATACAAGAATAACACAACACGAACGTATAGCAAATGCTATACACTTCAAAGTACCGATAATGCATTTTATGTTAAATATCAGCAACTTATCGTCAAATTACAGCTATTCTTCTGCAATGGCCTGCTCACTATCACTGCCAGCACGGCTTCAGTCGGGATAGATGGATTCTTTTCTGGCATTAATGCCATAAAGACAAACACGTTTTTTTTCAGGCAAATGGATACCCATCAGGCGAAGAATAAAACCGCGCCACCCCCGGTTAACCTGACGGTTATAGTCATACAGGTCTGCATTTTCTTTTTTAAGCTTTGACCATTCATGCATGAGTGTTAGTGCATCGAGCTCGGCGATGTGCTTCACTTCATCACCGATACGTACTGTGTTAATGCCTCTTCCCGTCATGATGATCCCCTCCGGCAATATCAGTTTCAGATTAACGCTGTTGTGATGATGATTTAACTACACACTAAAGGCAATCTAACGTTTAATCATACCCCTGATAATAAAGAACATCATGGTTAATGAAAACACAATCAGAAGCCAGCCAAAGGGTTTGGCATCAAAAACAGTAGTGATGCAATCATTAGTACAGGTAACCACCTTCGGGGTGACAATAGAAATTCCCCATCCAAGAATAACTACCATAGTGCCTGCTACTGCGGCTAAGAAAAAAGTGGTGAAGAATGCGCATCCGACTACCAGTAACAATCCAATCAGTTCAAATATCATATTCATGATTGCGCTCCAGGTGAGATAACTGCGAACAGACTGATGCTGGCTGTATTATTTAACATATTTCCAGACGCCTGCAGGTATTTTATCATAAAACTTCCCCATTGCCATTTCCGCCAGCCGGTGATCCACTGCAGCATTAAAGTGCTCAAGTTCGTCATCCGTCAGGGAATATTTATTTTTTTCTATTATCCTTTCCAGAGTTTCCTGTGATGTACAGCGGCGTAGTCGTAAAATCCATTCCTGTTTCGTCATTAATTTATATCCTGAGGTGTCCCGGTAATATCATTCTGGAAGATGCTTTTCTTTCAGTTGGTTATGAGTGAACCATTTTGCATATGTAATGTAAACCACAAAAGTTAAGAGTGCGGACAGACTATATATCCAGAGAACAGGCACTACGTGATGAAAACGTATCATCTGACCGGATTCATCTGCCATACTCATTAATGTATTGCTGTATGTTTCAGTCTGAATAAACTCGTAGTAAGGTACCATCACAACATGAAGAAAAAATAAATTAAGCAGATACGTCAGAGAAAACGCGTGTTCCTGCCCGTTATAGGGCGTATACTGCGCAAAGGCGAACATCCATCCTGTGAAAAGCAGAAAACACATCGCGAAATACACCACCACCCATACCGCTGTTTTCATCACTGCCCTCAGTTATATAATTTGTCTGTAACGAAAATGGCATTCAGGCGTTCAGGTCCGTGCCGTTCTGCTTCAGATAATCACTGATGCTCAGACCGGACAAGCGTATGTTATCCGAAATCTCCCTGAACTGCTCCTCCCACCCGTCCTGCAGCTCCCTGATTGCCGCGATCTGGAAAGCAACACTGAAAGGCGTTCTGCCCAGTTTCTCGGAAAGCCAGAACAGATGCTTGCCAATCTCTTCGTCCGGTACCGAATCGAGCGCATCACTCAGTAAGGTTTTTTCGTCTTCCTGCCAGGGATGACCGGCTCGCGGAAAACGCGGATCAGGCTGGCGGTCTTTTTTCTCCCTTTTTTCCCGTCTGGCAACGGTCGGCGCATCGCCTTTTTTCAAGCCGACGCGCGCTTTCATGGCGCCGATAGCGGCGACGGCCAGTACCAGCGTTTCACGCTCCTGGCGCGTGAGCAGGCTGTCCTCGCAAATCAGGGTGTTCAGGTTATCGATCAGCTTATTCAGCCCGGGTTCAGTGACTTTCATTTTATGCTCATGTTCCTTGTGTGGTGGCGATCAGTCCCGGCTCTCATTCACCTGGACGGTGACCGGCAGGCCTGCATCAAAACAGGTCTGATACCAGCTGGCCACCTGCAGGGGATCGCCCTCTTTTATCCGGCGTATGCCGCCGGCATCCGTCAGCTGCAGACAGGTGGTACCGTCCAGACGGATCACGTAGGCCGCTTCCCTGATGGTGTAATGGCCGTCATCCAGCTGCAACTCCACCGCGTCACCGGCAGCCGTCTGGCGTAACGGCAGACGCCGGACGTCTGTCAGTCGTTGTCGTGCCGTTTCAGCCTCGCGTTCTGCCTGGAAGAGCGGTTCTGCAATGCCGCGACCGGCCTCCGTCAGCTCGACGGCCAGCTGCAGGTTCGGGGCGCGCAGGGTGCGCAGCCAGCCCGCGGCTTCCATGCGCCGGCAGGAGGCGCGCAGGTTCGGCCCGTACACCGGGGCGTCCCCGCCCTGCTCCAGCACCCGCTCGATATCCCGCGTCGCCACCGGGCCCGGCCGTTTCGCATCGAGGGCGGCCAGCACAATCAGCACCCGCCGCTGCAGCGGCGATGGTCGGCGCGCCTGAGTCATTGCTTGTCCGCCTCCGGCCAGATGAGTTGTCTGAGGCGCAGGTGATCGGCGTCTATGAGCTCTTGTCTCTTTATGGCATTCACTGAGGCATAGCCATTTATGGCCAGTTCATACCAATAGCTCAGCACGGCACCGGCCTTGGCTGACTCGCTGATGTAAATCGCGCCCTGGCTGTCCAGATTGCATTCACGGATACGCTCTTCCGCTATCCGGGTCAGCTGCTCATAGCTGAGTGAAAAATTCACTTCTTTCTCATCCATCCTGCACGCTCCATCTGATAATGTCCGGTTAGGTAAAAAATCATACCTCGAATTATTTATATCGCATTGAGCAAACATCATATTAGATATTATATTGTGATTTATGATAAATATCACATCAAGAATGATTTTATGTGTTTAGGACGATTATCATATCAATGGCAGGTTTCCCGCCGTGCAGATCCGAAAAGATGCTAAGTCGGATCTCCAGACTGCAGCAGGGCTGTTTTG
>NZ_JH414824.1:0-5201 GCF_000238715.1 Klebsiella sp. 4_1_44FAA | reverse complement strand
GTGTTCGCGCAAGGCGAACCTAAGCAAAAGCTAGTGGTGTCCGGAACGATTACCAAAGAAACAGAAAAAAGGCACCTTTCAGGTGCTTTTTTTTCATCTTTTAGTCGCCAGAGGCTTCCCACAAAATACCCTACCGCATAACCCTACAAAGCCAATTCGCCCTAGTAAGGACGGAGGCCCGTACCCTCGATCTTCAGGATAGGCACTCTCGATAACCATGTTCAAATCTTGTAGGTGTTTCTCATCACGCGAGGCGCGTCTTATTTCAAAAAATAAGTGATATGGCCCCTCTGGATCATCAATCGTAATCGAGTAGGCCCAGTTTCTCTTTGCTGATGTTTGATACACCTTTTCTGCTGGATCGCATAGACGGTTGATAATCTCAGGTAATGCCAAAGATAATCTATATCTAATTGGGCAAAACGTTCTCCCATTCCCGCTATGGTCGTAAATTATCTGTTCTCCTGCTGGGTGATAAAAAGCTTCATAACCTTTTGTAAAACAATGATTTGTGAACCTAACGTGTACTTTTAATACCTTTTTAGCCATATCGCTATTTACGTGCATAATGAATGGCTCAAGGTGAGTGAAATCGAACTCTTCTCCAGATATGTCTAACGTCGGGAAATAGCTAGCCATGAATTACTCCCATTTAGCACCAACCTCCTGCATACGGCCCACTAATGCATTGTATCTTTCATCTTTTTCCTTACCTTCGTATAACTCCTTAATGACAGTCAGTGGGTTAAGCAAAATCACATATTGAAACTCACCTGATGTGCCAGGTTTTGTAGTTATGAAACCTAAATCTCTTAGTTTTCTCATCCTCCCTGTCCATGTGGTTACTGCTCGCTGTCCACTAAAACCAGCTTCATAAGCAAATCCATCTTTATCTCTTATTTCCACAAAGCCCTCATCAAATACCCTGCACCAAAGAGCCAGATATGTTTGGGACAATGGCAGTCCCGTTCCTCCGAGATAATCGAGAATTCGACTGATATATGTCAGCGTTCTTGGCACAGTTGTATACCCGTCATGCTCATGGCGATTCCATACCTTGAGTTGTTCAAGTTCGTCTCCCCATAGTTCTTCTAACAAGGTTTTCCTTTTTGCTGAAAGAGTTCTTCTTCCTGACTTCTTCGCTCTTTCTGAGCCACTATTGCTTACTGTTGGGGGGGACGCTATCGGTAGTGGCAGTGGTAACTTCGCCATTATATTCTCCAAAATCATTTAACATACGGTTATTTTAAGTGTTTTTTCTTTTAAAACAATGAGTTATGTTGTGTTTTGCGTGTGGTTGTGATGTTGCCTTTCAACGTATAGGTATCTTGTGAGTATGTATTTATTACAACTCAATCTGTGAGTTGTAATAAATACAGCATATGGTGACTGATATTCAACGAGTTATGACAGGTTTCTGTGCTCGCTGTGCTTAATTGTACTCAATGTGCTGAATGTGCTCGCGGTGCTGAATGGGGATGCAAGGGGGCAAGGTAATAATTTTACGGCAGCCATTTAATGCAAATCGATATGCCTGCTCATAGTGCCCTGTGTTCGATTTTCGGTGGTTTTTATGGTTATGGTGTGGTTTGGGGCAGGAAATGACTTGGCTCTTGCCTGAGCGCGTCTGAGAGCTATGTGTGGATGTTGATGGGGGTAGCTTGGAAAACGGGAATTATCTTACGTTAAGCGTTTTGAGCTTAACGGGTAATTTCGCTCCAGTGAGCGGAATCACCTGACCGTAGTTGTATATGGTTTTAATCGACGGTGACGGGAGTTGAATGTGATAGTGAAGCGAGCTGCAATTAGTTAAGGATCTTCTTGAGATCCCATTTGTATCGTCGTAATCTCTTGCTCTGAAAACGAAAAAACCACCTGGGGAGGTGGTTTGATCGAAGGTTAAGTTAGTTGGGGAACTGCTTAACCAGGTAACTGTCTTGTGCGAGACGAGTCACCAAAACTGTTCTTTCAGTGTAGCTGTAGTCCGGCCATCACTTCAAGTACTCTCTAAAATCTCTCGCACATTGACTCTTACCAATGGCTGCTGCCAGTGGCGCTTTGTCGTGTCTTTCCGGGTTGGACTCAAGATGATAGTTACCGGTTAAGGCGCAGCGGTCGGACTGAACGGGGGGTTCGTGCAGACAGTCCAGCTTGGAGCGAACTGCCTTCTCGGAACTGAGTGTCTGGCGTGGAATGAGATAAACGCGGCCATAACAGCGGAATGACACCGGCAAACCGAATGGCAGGAACAGGAGAGCGCACGAGGGAGCCATCAGGGGGAAACGCCTGGTATCTTTATAGTCCTGTCGGGTTTCGCCACCACTGATTTGAGCGTCAGATTCTGTGATGCTTGTCAGGGGGGCGGAGCCTATGGAAAAACGGCAACGCCGCGGCCTTTCCTTTCTCCATCACGCGATTGCTCGGTTTTCTCGAGCTTTTGTACGCATGCTCCTGCCGCTCGCCGCAGCCGAACGGCAGGAGCGTAGCGACTGAGTGAGCGAGGAAGCGGAAAAGAGAACATCCCTACACTGAGCACTGACGCTGTGAGGCCTCTTATGACGAAACAACAGAAAACAGCGCTGAATATGGCAAAATTCATCCAGAATCAGTCTCTGCTCCTGCTGGAGAAGCTTAACGAGCTTGATCTCGATGTCGAGGCCGACCTTTGTGAGAAACTCCACGATGATGCGGAGCATCTTTTCCGTACACTGTCCTCGAGACTGGATGCATTACAGGATGGTAACTGATGGCCAGAGTGTCTATTAGTGAGGCTGCACGACTGACGGGTAAGAGTAGAACAACACTGCACAGGTTAATTAAAGCAGGTGACCTGTCCACCTGTAGCGGTGAACGTAATGCAAAAATGGTAGATACTTCAGAGCTTTTACGTGTCTTTGGTCCCTTTGAGCAACCGAAGGGTGAACACCATTCTGGACAGGTCTCTGAACAGCGTGATACAGCCTCTGCTGACCAGAGTGAACAGGTGATTCGTCATCTGAAACAGGAGATTGAACACCTGAACACCTTACTTTTGTCCAAGGATTCGCACATTGACAGCCTGAAACAGGCCATGCTCCTTCTTGAAAATCACCAGGCAAAATTAACTGAATCCCCGGCGCCATGGTGGAAATTCTGGAAAAAATCCTGACCCCGTCATGCTTCAGTTTTCCTCTCCGGTCATTCCGGGGAGTTCCTGAACCTTCCCAAAAATCGTCAGATCTCTGAACGCTCCTCACCACTAAAAATACCCACACCCCACGCAAAATTAAAATTTTGAAGATAACTCATTAATATCAGTTAGTTGTGGGTTATTAAATTACGCAGTATTACTTTCTGTAAGGTGAATCCAAGTCGTCGGCGATTCGTGTACGACTTGCCGACGACTCGTCATAGAGTCATCGACGACTCACTTAAGACTATCAGTAACTTATGACGACTTGACTCTAGAGTCGAATCGTCATTTTGGTGTTTTTTTGACCTTGGCGACTCTAGAGTCAAGTCACGAGTCGAATCGCCGGTGAATCGTGTGGTGAGTCGTCCGGCGACTTGCCATAACGTCATTGCCGGCCGTCGACGAACCCCATTCCTGAGTGTGCTGAAAACCGGTTTTCCGGCTGCGCCGGCAACGCTTCACGGCCACGCAATAAATTGCGTCCCCGTTCACCGTTTTCGGATAGGAAGAACGCCGGAAACAGGACTTACCCTGGCTGAATGGCGTGAATTTTCGCGCTATGCACTTGCGTGCATACTCATGCATGCCGTAAAAACAGAGCCTGCGCGTTTCTGGCGGGTTTTCGGGTGGTTTGTTGCCTGTTTTACCGGTTTCCCGTCGGAAACGCCCTGAGGCCGTTTTAGCGGTGCGTACAATCATGCCTTTATGTTAAATGACAGATGCAAAAAAGCCCCGAAGGGGCCTGAAGGTTTTCCTGCTAAGGGACGAAACGGGCCGCCTCCCGGCGACCTGTTCGGCAGCTCCCTCTGCGACCATCTTATTTGGTCAGTTCAGCCGTCATGTGGACACGGTTATTGAACTGAGCGCTGGTGATTTTGTATGACGCACCTTGTTCAGCGGCCTGTGCGGCAATTTTTGCTTCAGCACGATCCAGGGTGGAGGCGGTAGCGCTGACGCTCTGAGCAAAGGCACCGAAAGACATCATGGATAGAGCGGCAACTGCAACGAAAGTTTTGATGGATTTCATGGTCGTATTCCTTAAGTCATTTTGTTCTGTATGGGGCGTTGTTGCCCTGATGTGATAAATGATAGGACGACCATGAACTGATTAAAATCGAAACAATTTGCGGATATTATTCAAAAAAATAGAACAAAAATTGAGCGCATCAAAACCAGGTGTGAGACTCTGATTTAGGGGCAGGATGAATAGCCTCGAGGGGTCGCACAATTATTAGGCGACAATTACACCGACCGCTGCCGTCAGGCTGAGGGTATCAGTGAAAGCTGCCGTGCGACGATTGCCAATGCATCAAGGTGATGAAAACAGGAGGGGATTTATTTTTTAAATGAAAACAACTATCTATGTTTTTTTCTATTGTAGTGAAATCATGGTGAATCATAAGAACAGATGCATTTTATAAAACAACTCAGAAGTTGAGTTGTTTTATAAAATGCATCTTGCCATTTAAATTCAGATGGTTACTTATGGTTTCTGTACTCATGGTGCTCCATATGAATCAAAGCATTGCATTGAACCGGTGGTGCTGAATTGCGTTATTGGTTTTGTTATATTGTTTACATCGTAGCGACTGACCGGATGAGATTGAGCGCTACCCAGCAGGACAAATCTTGTTCCTGTGTTCGCGCAAGGCGAACCTAAGCAAAAGCTAGTGGTGTCCGGAACGATTACCAAAGAAACAGAAAAAAGGCACCTTTCAGGTGCTTTTTTTTCATCTTTTAGTCGCCAGAGGCTTCCCACAAAATACCCTACCGCATAACCCTACAAAGCCAATTCGCCCTAGTAAGGACGGAGGCCCGTACCCTCGATCTTCAGGATAGGCACTCTCGATAACCATGTTCAAATCTTGTAGGTGTTTCTCATCACGCGAGGCGCGTCTTATTTCAAAAAATAAGTGATATGGCCCCTCTGGATCATCAATCGTAATCGAGTAGGCCCAGTTTCTCTTTGCTGATGTTTGATACACCTTTTCTGCTGGATCGCATAGACGGTTGATAATCTCAGGTAATG
>NZ_JH414823.1:2108-5320 GCF_000238715.1 Klebsiella sp. 4_1_44FAA | reverse complement strand
AAAAGGCAAAACAACGGATTAAGGAGATTCATCATGGCAGCACGTGGCGTTAACAAAGTCATTCTGGTTGGACATCTGGGACAGGATCCGGAAGTGCGTTACATGCCCAACGGGGGCGCAGTGGCCAATCTGACGCTGGCCACGTCTGAAACATGGCGTGACAAGCAGACGGGAGAGATGCGCGAAAACACCGAGTGGCACCGTGTTGTCATGTTCGGCAAGCTCGCGGAAGTGGCGGGCGAATACCTGCGTAAAGGCGCACAGGTCTACATTGAGGGCCAGCTGCGCACCCGCAACTGGCAGGACGATGCCGGAGTCACGCGCTACGTCACCGAGGTGCTGGTCGGGCAGAACGGCACCCTGCAGATGCTCGGCGGCCGCCGTGAAGCCGGTGTGCCTGAGAGCGCCGCGCAGTCGCAGAGTCCTGCCACCCCGGCACAACCTGCTCAGGCCGCGACTAAATCCCCGAAAGCAAAGGGTGGTAAGAAAGGCCGTCAGGACGCCGCCCCGTCTCAGCAACCGCCTCAGCCACACCCGGATGATTTCCCACCAATGGATGATGAAGCGCCCTTTTAAACCACGATGAAGACGCCCCGTTCAGGCGGGGCAGAAAAGGAGAAACACATGGACCATAACGTTTTGTCCCCGCTTGAATCCCTGCCGGATGGCACGTTTACCCGCGAGCAGGCTCAGGTTGTCGCAGCGCAGTATCAGAATGTGGCGATTGAAGATGACCAGGGGACCCATTTTCGCCTTGTCGTCCGTCATCAGGATGACGGCAGCATGATCTGGAGCGTCTGGAATTTTGAACCGGGCGGCGAGGACATGATGAACCGCTACATCCGGGATTACGGAGTACGCAAAACGAAGTAAGCAGTAAGAGGTGCCGGGCAGATAGCGCTGCCCGGCAGACAGTAATCAATAACAGAGAGGTATCAATTATGTCAGTGACCGAGTCTAAAGCAAAAGCGCCGGTTAAAACCAGCAAAAAATCGGTGAACCCTGCCGAATCCGCCGCCCTGAAAGCCGCGCTTGAGACTGCTCAGGTTGAGATGGTGCCGCTGTCGGCGCTGGTCAAATCCCCGCTGAACGTTCGCACGATCCCCTATCCGGCTGACAGTGTCCGGGAGATGGCTGACTCCATCATGGCGGTCGGCCTGATCCAGAATCTGGTGGTTCACTCGCTGCCGGACGGTATGTCAGGGGTGGCTGCAGGTGGCCGCCGTCTTGCCGCCTTGCAACAGTTGCTCAGCGAGCAGCGCATCGATGCCGGGTATCTCGTTGTCGTCAAGCGTGTCAGTGACGACCTGGCGGTGGTCGCCTCGATGGTCGAGAACAACCAGCGGGTGGCCATGCATCCGGCAGAGCAAATCAGCGGGTTCCGCACCCTGTCAGAACAGGGGAAAACCCCGGCTCAAATCGGGGACCTGCTGGGCTACAGTGCCCGTCACGTTCAGCGGATGCTGAAGCTGGCAAACCTCGCCCCGGAATTGATCACCCTGCTGGCAGAGGACAAACTCGACGTGGAGCAGTGTCAGGCCCTGAGTCTGGAGAGCGACCCGGCACGTCAGGTGCAGGTGTATGACCAGGTGAAAACCTCATACGGCAGTACTCCCGCTCACCTGCTGAAGCGGGCCATCACGGATACGGAAATCGCCGTAACCCACTCCCGCTTTGTGTTTATCGGTCGTGAAGCGTATGAGGCCGCCGGGGGCGTGGTGCGTGAGGATCTGTTCAGCGCCCAGGAGGGAGACGGAACGGCGGACGGGGTACTGGTTGAGCGTCTGGTTCAGGAGAAGCTGGCGGCGGCTGCGCTGGCCATCGAACAACAGGAAGGCTGGTCATGGTCACTGGCTCGTGAGGGATCCGTCAGAAACTACGGCGATGACCGGGAGCATTATCTGGTGCTGCCGGCGCCGGAGGGGGAATTCAGCGCTGAGGAGCTGCAGCGTCTTGATGAACTGTATGCCACGCTGGAGGCAACGGAAACCTTTGAGGATGAAGCCGCGATTCAGGTGCTGATTGATGAGATTGAAAATGCGGCATCGGTTCGGGCGTGGACACCGGAGCAGAAAGCGGCCTGTGGCGTGGTGGTCAGTCTGTATGACGGTGAGCTTTGCGTCCAGCGTGGTGTCCAGAAGAAGATCCAGACGGCGGTCTCTGACGTCGGGGAACACGGTGGCGATCAGGCTGCCGTACATGTTGTCACCCGCAGTATCCCGGATGCGGCAGAGGGCATCAGCGTGCCGTTGCTGAAAAAAATGTCTTCAGAAAGGACTCTGGCGGTTCAGGCCGAACTGGTTAAGCAGCCACAGAAAGCCGTGGCCCTGATGGTCTGGCGGCTGTGCAGTTGCGTGTTTGGCTACTGCACCACCACCCGACATCCGTTTGTCCTGCGCCTTGAGGTGCATCACAGCGGCCTGACCAGTGAAGCCCCGACCGGAGAGGAAGGTCAGGCATGGCGGTATCTGATGCAGGAGAAAGCCCGTCTGGAAGCCCTGCTGCCGGAGGGGTGGGAGGATGATTTCACCACCTTCTTTACCCTCGACGGACAGACCCTGATGTCGCTGATGGCCTTCTGTACTGCCTGTTCCGTAGACGGTGTCCAGACCCGTGAATGTGGACATACCCGCCGCAGTGACCTCGATGGCGTGGAGGCGGCGCTGGGATTTCATCTGCGCGACTGGTGGCAGCCGACAGCGGATAACTTCCTCGGGCTGCTCAGCAAGGCCCAGATTGTGGCGGCGCTGAAGGAGGCCGGGCTGACCGGAGCCGCCTCGGATGCCGAAAAAATGAAGAAGGGTGATGCTGCCAGCCATGCTGAACAATGGCTCTCCGGCTCCCGCTGGGTACCGGGCTGGATGCAGTCCCCGGATGCCGCAAAGCCGGACGATGCACATGCTGCCCCGGACACTGACGAACCGACTTCACACGCTGCCTGATAACGGAGACGCCGTCCTGCGGGGCGGCGATAAGGAGACTGAAATGAAAACGTTACTGACTCTGGATGTCCTGAAAACCATGTCTTCTGATGAGCTGGAAGACTACCGCGCCGCCGGTGAAGACTTTCGCCGGGAGCTGAGTCACGCAGTCATGCGCGATCTGACCTCACCGTCCGGCTGGTCCGTGAATGCCGAATACCGGTGCGAATTTGGCGGCTTCTTTCCTGTCCAGACTCCGTTTTACCCCCCTCATGGTCACTTTGATGTGGC
>NZ_JH414823.1:0-1616 GCF_000238715.1 Klebsiella sp. 4_1_44FAA | reverse complement strand
ATCCAAAAGACCGCCTTTCCAGCCTGAAACAGGTGGAAGAGGCACTGGAAATGCTTATCTCCAGCCACGGGGAATACTGTCCGCTGCCGCTGACAATGGATGTGCAGGCTGAACTTTTCCCGGAAGTCCTTCATACCCGAACAGTACGCAGGCTGAAACGTCAGGACTTTGCCTTCACCCGAAAAATGCGCCGTGAAGCCCGTCAGGTCGAGCAGTCCTGGTTACTGCGTCAGAACCTGCTGGGGCAGGCTGTCACAGAACTGAATTTTCAGTCACCGGAAACCGTCTGCACCTGGTACACCCGGTGGAGCGACGAGTTTGACGCGGCAGAGCTTGCAGCACCGTTCTGGCGCTGGCAGTCGCGATTCGCATCGCTGAAGGAACTTGACTGGCTTCGCATCAGCGGTGAGCCGCTGTATGCAGTGATGTACGAAATTCCGTTTATTGTCCGGGAAACACCTGAGCATATTCGTGTTGCTGAACGCTGGCAGGTGCCAAATAAGCTGGCTGATCGGAGTGGTGTATGAAGTGGCGCTATTCTCTGCGCTGGAAACTGCCGCACAGGCCCTGCCCGGGCCCACAGGAACTGATTTCCGTTGTCGTGGAGGCAGGGCAGGCGGCACCTGAAGAGGTGATGTCACGCTGGGTGGCTGGCTCAGGTTACGCTGTATGCGTGGATTTTCTCGGCCAGAAACAGATCCAACGCTGGAGCGATGAACGGAAAGCAGCGGTGAGAAGGCGCAACATGCAGGCACGTATTAATCGTGTTGCCCCTTTGTTTGCCGACGAGTTAATCGAGCGTGAACTGGCTGCGCGTCCGGAGTATTTCAATGGCAAGTCCGCCCGATGAATAAGTACAATGCTGTCTGACAACTCAGATGGCCAAATACAAGGAAAGCAGAACTATGAGGTACTGGTTGCTCGTTATCTTAATGAACGTGCTGTTCTGGTTGATCGTGAAGCATGTTGCTCCGGAATGGTATGGTTCCCCTGGTTATTATGCAGGCCAAATCATCTGCACACTAATAGCTGCGGTCATCACATGGCGTGATCCGCCTGACTGGTTAGATGGAATCCTGCTCGGCGTTATAAAATTCGGCGTTATGATTGCCGGGATTGTATTCTTTGTCTGGGGCATCGGGTACAAGCTGGCATTCTGGGGGCAACATGATCCTAATACCATATATGCAAGTGCAAACGATGTGATTTTGCCTAATCTTGCGCTGGGCACGGGCGTCTTGATTGCGGGATGGGTATACATTAGCTATTTAAAGCGCTAAGCAGCATAAAGCGTGGATATACCTGGTAAGAAATAGCACCGTCCCGGTATAATCGACGTGGCGCTTGAGGCTTTTTGCCTCATGACGTGAAGGTGGTTTGTTACCGTGTTGTGTGGCAGAAAGCAGAAAGCCCCGTAGTTAATTTTCATTAACCCACGAGGCCCCCTGTATGTCTGATCAACAACAGTATGGCCTCTTACCGTGCTCAATTGTATGGGTCCACCACATATTGCAATTTTTACTCTCACGTAAAATATAGTCCACTGGCGTCATCAGTTCGAGTGATTTATGTGGCCTTTTGCTGTTATACAGCACCAGATATTCAGCCATTCTTTG
>NZ_JH414822.1:2551-5920 GCF_000238715.1 Klebsiella sp. 4_1_44FAA | reverse complement strand
ATTTCTTCGCTTTATTACCACCGGTTGTCACCCCGGCTTACTGCAATTTGATGCCTGGCAGTTCCCTACTCTCACATGGGGAGACCCCACACTACCATCGGCGCTACGGCGTTTCACTTCTGAGTTCGGCATGGGGTCAGGTGGGACCACCGCGCTAGTGCCGCCAGGCAAATTCTTTGTGCTCAGTACGCAATTCTTTATCGCATCAGCTGCGTTGCCTGCGCTCGTAAAGTCAGTCACATACTTCAGTATGCTCCTTCCTTTCCGTCGCTTGTCGCCTTGCTGCTGCGCAAATTATTGCGTACTCAACTCTGAATCTAAGCTGAAAATTCTCTCAATCCGCCAAAACATCTTCGGCGTTGTAAGGTTAAGCCTCACGGTTCATTAGTACCGGTTAGCTCAACGCATCGCTGCGCTTACACACCCGGCCTATCAACGTCATCGTCTTAACGTTCCTTCAGGAGACTTAAAGTCTCAGGGAGAACTCATCTCGGGGCAAGTTTCGTGCTTAGATGCTTTCAGCACTTATCTCTTCCGCATTTAGCTACCGGGCAGTGCCATTGGCATGACAACCCGAACACCAGTGATGCGTCCACTCCGGTCCTCTCGTACTAGGAGCAGCCCCCCTCAATTCTCCAGCGCCCACGGCAGATAGGGACCGAACTGTCTCACGACGTTCTAAACCCAGCTCGCGTACCACTTTAAATGGCGAACAGCCATACCCTTGGGACCTACTTCAGCCCCAGGATGTGATGAGCCGACATCGAGGTGCCAAACACCGCCGTCGATATGAACTCTTGGGCGGTATCAGCCTGTTATCCCCGGAGTACCTTTTATCCGTTGAGCGATGGCCCTTCCATTCAGAACCACCGGATCACTATGACCTGCTTTCGCACCTGCTCGCGCCGTCACGCTCGCAGTCAAGCTAGCTTATGCCATTGCACTAACCTCCTGATGTCCGACCAGGATTAGCTAACCTTCGTGCTCCTCCGTTACGCTTTGGGAGGAGACCGCCCCAGTCAAACTACCCACCAGACACTGTCCGCAACCCCGGTCAGGGGCCAACGTTAGAACATCAAACATTAAAGGGTGGTATTTCAAGGTTGGCTCCACGCAGACTGGCGTCCACGCTTCAAAGCCTCCCACCTATCCTACACATCAAGGCTCAATGTTCAGTGTCAAGCTATAGTAAAGGTTCACGGGGTCTTTCCGTCTTGCCGCGGGTACACTGCATCTTCACAGCGAGTTCAATTTCACTGAGTCTCGGGTGGAGACAGCCTGGCCATCATTACGCCATTCGTGCAGGTCGGAACTTACCCGACAAGGAATTTCGCTACCTTAGGACCGTTATAGTTACGGCCGCCGTTTACCGGGGCTTCGATCAAGAGCTTCTCCTTACGGATAACCCCATCAATTAACCTTCCGGCACCGGGCAGGCGTCACACCGTATACGTCCACTTTCGTGTTTGCACAGTGCTGTGTTTTTAATAAACAGTTGCAGCCAGCTGGTATCTTCGACTGGTCTCAGCTCCATCCGCAGGGACTTCACCTACACACCAGCGTGCCTTCTCCCGAAGTTACGGCACCATTTTGCCTAGTTCCTTCACCCGAGTTCTCTCAAGCGCCTTGGTATTCTCTACCTGACCACCTGTGTCGGTTTGGGGTACGATTTGATGTTACCTGATGCTTAGAGGCTTTTCCTGGAAGCAGGGCATTTGTTACTTCAGCACCGTAGTGCCTCGTCATCACACCTCAGCCTTGATTATCCGGATTTGCCTGGACAATCAGCCTACATGCTTAAACCGGGACAACCGTCGCCCGGCTAACATAGCCTTCTCCGTCCCCCCTTCGCAGTAACACCAAGTACAGGAATATTAACCTGTTTCCCATCGACTACGCCTTTCGGCCTCGCCTTAGGGGTCGACTCACCCTGCCCCGATTAACGTTGGACAGGAACCCTTGGTCTTCCGGCGAGCGGGCTTTTCACCCGCTTTATCGTTACTTATGTCAGCATTCGCACTTCTGATACCTCCAGCAACCCTCACAGGTCACCTTCGCAGGCTTACAGAACGCTCCCCTACCCAACAACACATAGTGTCGCTGCCGCAGCTTCGGTGCATGGTTTAGCCCCGTTACATCTTCCGCGCAGGCCGACTCGACCAGTGAGCTATTACGCTTTCTTTAAATGATGGCTGCTTCTAAGCCAACATCCTGGCTGTCTGTGCCTTCCCACATCGTTTCCCACTTAACCATGACTTTGGGACCTTAGCTGGCGGTCTGGGTTGTTTCCCTCTTCACGACGGACGTTAGCACCCGCCGTGTGTCTCCCGTGATAACATTCTTCGGTATTCGTAGTTTGCATCGGGTTGGTAAGTCGGGATGACCCCCTAGCCGAAACAGTGCTCTACCCCCGAAGATGAGTTCACGAGGCGCTACCTAAATAGCTTTCGGGGAGAACCAGCTATCTCCCGGTTTGATTGGCCTTTCACCCCCAGCCACAAGTCATCCGCTAATTTTTCAACATTAGTCGGTTCGGTCCTCCAGTTAGTGTTACCCAACCTTCAACCTGCCCATGGCTAGATCACCGGGTTTCGGGTCTATACCCTGCAACTTAACGCCCAGTTAAGACTCGGTTTCCCTGCGGCTCCCCTATACGGTTAACCTTGCTACAGAATATAAGTCGCTGACCCATTATACAAAAGGTACGCAGTCACACCCGAAGGTGCTCCCACTGCTTGTACGTACACGGTTTCAGGTTCTTTTTCACTCCCCTCGCCGGGGTTCTTTTCGCCTTTCCCTCACGGTACTGGTTCACTATCGGTCAGTCAGGAGTATTTAGCCTTGGAGGATGGTCCCCCCATATTCAGACAGGATACCACGTGTCCCGCCCTACTCTTCGAGTTCACAGCCTGTGCATTTTGGTGTACGGGACTATCACCCTGTACCGTCGGACTTTCCAGACCGTTCCACTAACACACAAGCTGATTCAGACTCTGGGCTGCTCCCCGTTCGCTCGCCGCTACTGGGGGAATCTCGGTTGATTTCTTTTCCTCGGGGTACTTAGATGTTTCAGTTCCCCCGGTTCGCCTCGTTAACCTATGTATTCAGTTAACGATAGTGCAACGAATTGCACTGGGTTTCCCCATTCGGACATCGCCGGTTATAACGGTTCATATCACCTTACCGACGCTTTTCGCAGATTAGCACGTCCTTCATCGCCTCTGACTGCCAGGGCATCCACCGTGTACGCTTAGTCGCTTAACCTCACAACCCGAAGATGTTTCACTTCTGATTGCGAAAATTTGAGAGACTCGAACACACATTAACTGTGTGTCGTTTCAATTTTCAGCTTGATCCAGATTTTAAAGA
>NZ_JH414822.1:0-2297 GCF_000238715.1 Klebsiella sp. 4_1_44FAA | reverse complement strand
CAACGAATTGCACTGGGTTTCCCCATTCGGACATCGCCGGTTATAACGGTTCATATCACCTTACCGACGCTTTTCGCAGATTAGCACGTCCTTCATCGCCTCTGACTGCCAGGGCATCCACCGTGTACGCTTAGTCGCTTAACCTCACAACCCGAAGATGTTTCACTTCTGATTGCGAAAATTTGAGAGACTCGAACACACATTAACTGTGTGTCGTTTCAATTTTCAGCTTGATCCAGATTTTTAAAGAGCAAATATCTCAAACATCACCCGAAGATGAGTTTTGAGATAGTTCGGCACGCGTCTTTCACTCACGAACCAGCAAGTGGCGTCCCCTAGGGGATTCGAACCCCTGTTACCGCCGTGAAAGGGCGGTGTCCTGGGCCTCTAGACGAAGGGGACACTGAAGTCTCAATCGCAAGACGCCTTGCTTCTTTACGTTCATCAGACAATCTGTGTGAGCACTACAAAGGCAGGTTCTTTAAGGTAAGGAGGTGATCCAACCGCAGGTTCCCCTACGGTTACCTTGTTACGACTTCACCCCAGTCATGAATCACAAAGTGGTAAGCGCCCTCCCGAAGGTTAAGCTACCTACTTCTTTTGCAACCCACTCCCATGGTGTGACGGGCGGTGTGTACAAGGCCCGGGAACGTATTCACCGTAGCATTCTGATCTACGATTACTAGCGATTCCGACTTCATGGAGTCGAGTTGCAGACTCCAATCCGGACTACGACATACTTTATGAGGTCCGCTTGCTCTCGCGAGGTCGCTTCTCTTTGTATATGCCATTGTAGCACGTGTGTAGCCCTGGTCGTAAGGGCCATGATGACTTGACGTCATCCCCACCTTCCTCCAGTTTATCACTGGCAGTCTCCTTTGAGTTCCCGGCCTAACCGCTGGCAACAAAGGATAAGGGTTGCGCTCGTTGCGGGACTTAACCCAACATTTCACAACACGAGCTGACGACAGCCATGCAGCACCTGTCTCACAGTTCCCGAAGGCACCAATCCATCTCTGGAAAGTTCTGTGGATGTCAAGACCAGGTAAGGTTCTTCGCGTTGCATCGAATTAAACCACATGCTCCACCGCTTGTGCGGGCCCCCGTCAATTCATTTGAGTTTTAACCTTGCGGCCGTACTCCCCAGGCGGTCGATTTAACGCGTTAGCTCCGGAAGCCACGCCTCAAGGGCACAACCTCCAAATCGACATCGTTTACGGCGTGGACTACCAGGGTATCTAATCCTGTTTGCTCCCCACGCTTTCGCACCTGAGCGTCAGTCTTTGTCCAGGGGGCCGCCTTCGCCACCGGTATTCCTCCAGATCTCTACGCATTTCACCGCTACACCTGGAATTCTACCCCCCTCTACAAGACTCTAGCCTGCCAGTTTCGAATGCAGTTCCCAGGTTGAGCCCGGGGATTTCACATCCGACTTGACAGACCGCCTGCGTGCGCTTTACGCCCAGTAATTCCGATTAACGCTTGCACCCTCCGTATTACCGCGGCTGCTGGCACGGAGTTAGCCGGTGCTTCTTCTGCGGGTAACGTCAATCGCCAAGGTTATTAACCTTACGCCTTCCTCCCCGCTGAAAGTGCTTTACAACCCGAAGGCCTTCTTCACACACGCGGCATGGCTGCATCAGGCTTGCGCCCATTGTGCAATATTCCCCACTGCTGCCTCCCGTAGGAGTCTGGACCGTGTCTCAGTTCCAGTGTGGCTGGTCATCCTCTCAGACCAGCTAGGGATCGTCGCCTAGGTGAGCCGTTACCCCACCTACTAGCTAATCCCATCTGGGCACATCTGATGGCATGAGGCCCGAAGGTCCCCCACTTTGGTCTTGCGACATTATGCGGTATTAGCTACCGTTTCCAGTAGTTATCCCCCTCCATCAGGCAGTTTCCCAGACATTACTCACCCGTCCGCCGCTCGTCACCCGAGAGCAAGCTCTCTGTGCTACCGCTCGACTTGCATGTGTTAGGCCTGCCGCCAGCGTTCAATCTGAGCCATGATCAAACTCTTCAATTTAAGTTTGATGCTCAAAGAATTAAACTTCGTAATGAATTACGTGTTCACTCTTGAGACTTGGTATTCATTTTTCGTCCGAGGACGTTAAGAATCCATGTCACTTTGAGTGCCCACACAGATTGTCTGATAAATTGTTAAAGAGCAGTTGCGACGCGCTTTAGCGCTCTGTCGCGAGGTGGCGTATATTACGCTTTCCTCTTTCAGAGTCAACCCGTTTTTCAGGTATTTTTCTCTGCAACCGAACCGGCTGTTTGTGTGAAGTGATTCACAT
>NZ_JH414821.1:3254-7115 GCF_000238715.1 Klebsiella sp. 4_1_44FAA | reverse complement strand
CCGCTACGCGGTTTCGGGCCTGGCGGCTAGTGTCTGATGTCTGACGTCAGGGTCAACGGCAGCGCTTGCTGCGACCGTCCCGGCCGCGCCGCTTTCACCGTGCCGGCGAAGGACTGCCGGCACTCTGCGGGGCAACGCCGTTTCGCGCCCGCGCTCTTCGTCGTTGCGCGGGTGCCTGCTCTTTCCCCTGGTACCCGTATCACCCGTTTGAGTCCATTCGCCGGGGCTGAGACAAGCACAACCCGTCTTGCTGTCCAGGGGACGGCAGGGCCTTTCGCAATAAATTTTTCCCGGCCATTCCGCTGCCGCTTCATTAGGCCGAAAAAAATTTCCCGCTCACCCCCGGACATCTGCACCGGGCCGTGCTCGTTTACGCCCTTGCGGCGAACGGCTCTCAAACGGGTGAAGGTTATATCCAGGGGGCAGGTTCAGCAGGTCCCCGCACAAAGTCAAAACCGCGGCCCCGGCAACTCAACGGGTGATGTTCTTTAAAAATCAGGAAAAAGAAAAATGCAGGATCCTTCATTGCGAACGTATCGGATCGCATTTCTGGGAAGCAATGCCAGCGGCAATCTGCCGATGTTTACCCGGGTGCAGGCCACGACCGGAAAACGGGCGATAAAAGCGTTTATTGAACGCTGTGAACCCGTCAAAGGCTGGTTTCTGGGCGAACCGGAAGACATTACCGATCAGCTTAAGAAGGAGGAAGAAGAAGCGGGAAGCAAACCGCAGATATGAAAAAAGCAGGGTAAACCCTGCTTCTCCCACGCCGTAAAAATCGCACGAACGGTTTTTCCGGCTTCGTTAACTACCATAAGGAGTCAACTTTATGATCTTTTCTATTTTTTCACCTTCCGCAGGCGCTGTAAAGCCCCGTCGTCATTCGCGCATTCTGCGCGCAGATATCACCGCACCTGAGATTGATCCCGCTCTCAGAGCTTTCGGGCGTCATATCGCCAGAAGTCACCGCAAAGGGCGCGGTGTCCACATCCCCGCGATGAAAAATACCGCCCTCGGGCAGGTACTCCGCACGCTGGAACTGAAACGCGCATTTAACTGATGAGGTGAGCCGCCCCGCGAGGGGCGGCAACTGCAGGAAGGAGAAAACACAATGACACCGACTACCGCACAGATCATGACGGAAAATACCGTCAGCCAGACTTACCGGGCAACCTATTCACCCGATGATAATAAATTGCGACTTTACGCATCATTACGGCTCGATGAAGAAACGTATTCCCTGATCAACAAAGCAGGCTTTCGCTGGGCGCCCAAACAGGAACTCTTTGTGGCGCCAGCCTGGACGCCGGGGCGGGAGGATGTCCTGCTTTCCCTCGCCGGTGATATCGAGGACGAGGACAGCACCCTGTTTGATCGCCAGGAGCAGCGCGCCGGGCGGTTCAGTGACTACAGTGACCGGCGGGCGGTTGAATCGGAGCAGGCGCTTGCGCATGTTGATTCGCTGGCATCGGCTGTCCCGCTGGGACAGCCGATCCTGGTAGGCCACCACAGCGAGCGCCGCGCGCGCCGGCATGCGCAGAAAATTGAGAACGGCATGAAACGTGCGGTGATGCTGTTCGAGCGCGCCGAATACTGGGAACAGCGCGCGCAGGCCTCTCTGCGGCACGCGAAATACAAGGAGCGTCCGGATGTGCGTTACCGCCGTATCAAAAAAATCGAGGCGGAATTACGCAAGTCCCAAAAGCACATTGCCCGGTCTGAAAAGTATATGACGATGTGGCGTGCGCAGACGCTCGATCTGAAAATGGCGTTACTGGTCAGTAATTATGATCATATTCATGCCTGCTTCACGCTCGACAAATACCCCCGCCCGGCAGAGAAAAGCCAGTATGAGGGCTCGATGTCTCTCCATTCTGCCCTGTCTGAGGAGATCATTACTTTTGAACAGGCGCGGGATATTGCGATCCGCTGTCATGAGCGCACGATTAGCCACCAACAGCGCTGGGTTAATCATTACCAGAACCGCCTGGCCTACGAACGCGCGATGCTTAATGAAAACGGTGGCGTTGTCACCCGAACAGAGGAATTTGAACCAGGCGGGCAGGTACTGAGCCGGGGAGAATGGTTAACCATTCTCCGGGTTAACCGGAGTCAGGGGGAGGTGAGTTCAGTCGAAACGCCCTGTTATCGCTTTCTGGGCTACAGCGGCACGATGAAACTCACGCCCGACCGTATCACGGACTACAAAGCCCCGACAGCGGAGGAAGCCAGCAACGCGAAGAAAGCGGCGAAGCGCCCACCGATCGTCAACTATCCGGGGGAAGGGTTCCGGGAAATGACAAAGGCCGAGTGGGCGAAATTACCCGCTGATTATAAAGGCGTGCGGGGTGCTGCAGAAACCGAAACACACGGCGCCTATCGCTTGCGCCGGTGCATGACGCACGGTTGTACGCTCGTGAATGTGTATATCACAGACATGAAAACCGTTGAAATTCCGAAAAAATAACAGGAAGGCTCCCCGGCATCTTGCCGGGGAGGTCAGGGAGTACATTCATGCATCATGACCTTAAACACCGTATTCAGGCGATGCGGGACAAACTGGAGGGGCGCGCCCCTGTCGCTGAAATTCAGGGGAGCTCGCAGCTTTTTGTCACCCCCTCCCCGGAATGTCGCCGGCTGGTTGAGCTGGCTGATGTCCGGGAAACCGATCGCATTCTGGAACCCAGCGCAGGAACGGGCGCCATACTGCAGGCGATCAGGGATACAGTCCCCCGGGCGAAGTGTGACGCCGTGGAGCTGCACGCCGGGTTAGTCAGCCACCTGCAGGCACGTTTCCCGGAGGTCCGGACCTGGTGCGGGGATTTTCTCGAATATCATCCGGATCGCCGGTATACCCGAATCATCATGAATCCGCCGTTTCATCGCGGTGATGATATCCGGCATATCCGGCGGGCATTAACTCTGCTTGAGCCTGGCGGGATTCTGACTGGAATATGTCTGGACGGCCCGCGTCAGCAAAAGGCGCTGGAGTCCCTGGCGGACGTCTGGGAGCCGTTGCCGCGGGGAACATTCACGTATACCCAGGTAGCGACCGCCATCCTCAGAATAACCGTCTGATGACACGTTAAGCCGGCGGGGCACCTGTCCCCGTCTGGCCGCGCCTCGAAAGACCGCGCGCCTGCGGCGCCGGGAAAACCGGGCCGCGCTGACGCGCCGCCCGCATTTCCTTTCCGCGTCTTCCCTGTTTGCTGCCTGCTGTCTGTCTGCTTCCTCTTCTTCTCCCTGCTGTGATGCCTCTTTTTAACCCTTAAAGGCTTTAAAAACATACCCACACTGGACACCTTCGGCTCCCGGCCAGCTGCGCTGTCCGGTCGTCGAGCCACACTCCGCTAACCGCGAAAAGACGCGGTAAGCTCCGCCGAACCCGCAAGCGGTTTCGGGCCTGACGGCTAGTGTCTGATGTCTGAAGTCAAGGTCAACGGCAGCGCTTGCTGCGACCGTCCCGGTCGCGCCGCTTTCACCGTGCCGGCGAAGGACTGCCGGCACTCTGCGGGGCAACGCCGTTTCGCGCCCGCGCTCTTCGTCGTTGCGGCGGGTGCCTGCTCCTTTCCCCTGGTACCCGTATCACCCGTTTGAGTCCATTCGCCGGGGCTGAGACAAGCACAACCCGTCTTGCTGTCCAGGGGACGGCAGGGCCTTTCGCAATAAATTTTTCCCGGCCATTCCGCTGCCGCTTCATTAGGCCGAAAAAAATTTCCCGCTCACCCCCGGACATCTGCACCGGGCCGTGCTCGTTTACGCCCTTGCGGCGAACGGCTCTCAAACGGGTGAAGGTTATATCCAGGGGGCAGGTTCAGCAGGTCCCCGCACAAAAGTCAAAAACCGCGGCCCCGGCAACTC
>NZ_JH414821.1:0-3232 GCF_000238715.1 Klebsiella sp. 4_1_44FAA | reverse complement strand
GATGGTTTTAAAAAGGCAAAACAACGGATTAAGGAGATTCATCATGGCAGCACGTGGCGTTAACAAAGTCATTCTGGTTGGACATCTGGGACAGGACCCGGAAGTGCGTTACATGCCCAACGGGGGCGCAGTGGTCAATCTGACGCTGGCCACGTCTGAAACATGGCGTGACAAGCAGACGGGAGAGATGCGCGAAAAACACCGAGTGGCATCGTGTTGTCATGTTCGGCAAGCTCGCGGAAGTGGCGGGTGAATACCTGCGTAAAGGCGCACAGGTCTACATCGAGGGCCAGCTGCGCACCCGCAACTGGCAGGACGATGCCGGAGTCACGCGCTACGTCACCGAGGTGCTGGTCGGGCAGAACGGCACCCTGCAGATGCTCGGCGGCCGCCGTGAATCCGGAGTGCCTGAGAGCGCCGCGCAGCCGCAGAATCCTGCCACCCCGGCACAATCTGCTCAGGCCGCAGCTAAATCCCCGAAAGCGAAGGGCGGTAAGAAAGGCCGTCAGGATGCCGCCCCGTCTCAGCAACCGCCTCAGCCACTCCCGGATGATTTCCCACCAATGGATGATGACGCGCCCTTTTAAACCACGATGAAGACGCCCCGTTCAGGCGGGGCAGAAAAGGAGAAACACATGGACCATAACGTTTTGTCCCCGCTTGAATCCCTGCCGGATGGCACGTTTACCCGCGAGCAGGCTCAGATTGTCGCAGCGCAGTATCAGAATGTGGCGATTGAAGATGATCAGGGGACCCATTTTCGCCTTGTCGTCCGTCATCAGGATGACGGCAGCATGATCTGGCGCGTCTGGAATTTTGAACCGGGCGGCGAGGACATGATGAACCGCTACATCCGGGACTACGGAGTACGCAAAACGAAGTAAGCAGTAAGAAGAACGCCGGACAGGTGGGCTGTCCGGCAGACATTCATCAATAGCTAAGAGGTATCAATTATGTCTGCAACAGAGTCTAAGGTAAAAACTGCACCGAAAACCAGCAAAAAAACGCTTAAGTCTGCCGAAGCTGAGGCGCTTAAAGTGGCTCTCGATGCCGCACAGGTCGAGTATGTCCCTGTGACGGCACTGGTGAAGTCTCCCCTGAACGTCAGGACCATTCCCTATCCGGCGGAGAAAGTCTGTTCAATGGCAGATTCCATTGAAGCCATTGGCCTGTTGCAGAATCTGGTCGTGCATAACCTCCCGGATGGTCGCTGTGGTGTGGCTGCCGGTGGTCGTCGCCTGAAAGCGCTGCAGCTCCTGCAGAGTGAAAACCGTATCGATGCCGGATATCAGGTGATGGTGAAAAAGGTACCTGATGAACTGGCTGTTGCGGCATCAATGGCAGAAAACGAACAGCAGATGGCAATGCATCCGTCTGAACAGATCGCCGGGTTCCGCACACTGGCAGAGCAGGGGAAAACCCCCGCGCAGATTGGCGATTTACTGGGGTTCGGTACGCGTCATGTTCAGCGCATGTTGAAACTGACCGAACTGGCTCCCGAAATTCTGGCGGCGCTGGCGAAGGATGAAATCACCACCGAACACTGCCAGGCACTGGCGCTCGAAAGCGATCAGAAACGCCAGGTGGAAGTGCTGGAATCCGCCCGCAAACGGTCCTGGAATAATGAAGTATCAGTTTCCTCGATCCGTAACCTCATTACCTCAGAAGAGGTTTCCACAAACGGCGACAAATTCCGCTTTGTGGGAGAGGCCGCATTCAGTCCGGATGAAATCCGGGTTGATCTCTTCAGCAGCGAAAACGGCGGCTATGTCAAAAGTGCATCGCTCGATACCGCCCTGCTGGAAAAACTGCAGAACATCGCGGAGCACCTCCGCGAAGCGGAAGGCTGGTCATGGTGTGATGGTCGTCTTGACCCGATTTCTCACTACGGGAAGGACACTAAAATCTGGCGTCTGCAGTCTGTTCCACCGATTGAATATTCTGAGACAGAATCAGAACGTCTTGCGGAGCTGGAAGCTCTGGAAGCTAAGTATGAAGGCGAGAACCCCGGCGTGAATGATGACGTCGTGGCCGGGGCTCTGGAAGCCGTCTGGGAAGAACAGCAGACCATCGCGCACCGGGCAAAACACCGGGCATGGACGGATGAAATGAAGCAATCTGCCGGAGTGGTGGTTTCCTGGACTGGCCAGGAGGTGAAAGTACAGCGCGGTGTGGTGCTGTGCGCCGATGAAAAAATGGAGGAGAAGGATGCATCCACCGATCAGGCCCCTGAAAAAGTCGATCCGCTGGACGCCGTCAGTGTCCCGTTGCTGACCCGCCTTTCTTCTGAACGCACACTGGCGGTTCAGGCGGCCCTGTTGCAGCAGCCGCAGAAAGCCGTCGCGCTGATGGTCTGGAAAATGTGTAACTCGGTTTTCCATACCACAACGTCCGTCAAAGAGCCGTTCTGCATTAGCGTGAGTGTGTCGCATTACGCGCTGACCCGTGAAGCACCTGACGGTGAAAACAGCGTTGCGTTTCAGGCCATCCAGTCAGAAAAAGAACGTCTTGAAGCCCTGCTGCCGGAAAACTGGCGAAAGGATATGACCACCTTCTTTACGCTCGATGGCGCAACCCTGATGGCACTGATGGCTTTCTGCACCGCCTGCTCCATAGATGGTGTACAGGGCAAGGATGAATTTGGTCGTAAACACCAGAGTTCGCTGGATGGGGTGGAAAACGCCATTCAGTTTGACCTTCGTGACTGGTGGAAACCGACGGCTGATAACCTTTTCTCGCACATGAAGCTGCCACACATTGTACAGGCACTCTCTCAGGCCGGACTGGCTGGCGCAGCACAGGACGCCGCGAAGATGAAGAAAAAGGATGCCGCTGAACATGCAGAGCACTTCCTCTCAAAAATCCGTTGGGTTCCGGAATGGATGACCAGTGCTGACAATCAGAAACAGCCTGCCGCAAAGTCTGAACTCAGTCTGGCAACAAGTCAGAACGATACCGACGCTGATGCCGGCGACGTCACCGACCATAACAACCCGGCCTGCGCCGCCTGATAACGGAGACGCCGCCCTGCGGGGCGGCGATAAGGAGACTGAAAATGAAAACGTTACTGACTCTGGATGTCCTGAAAACCATGTCTTCTGATGAGCTGGAAGACTACCGCGCCGCCGGTGAAGACTTTCGCCGGGAGCTGAGTCACGCTGTCATGCGCGATCTGACCTCACCGTCCGGCTGGTCCGTGAATGCCGAATACCGGTGCGAATTTGGCGGTCTT
>NZ_JH414820.1:2394-8756 GCF_000238715.1 Klebsiella sp. 4_1_44FAA | reverse complement strand
AATAAGTACAATGCTGTCTGACAACTCAGATGGACCAATACAAGGAAGCAGAACTATGGAGTACTGGTTGTCTCGTTATCTTAATGAACGTGCTGTTCTGGTTGATCGTGAAGCATGTTGCTCCGGAATGGTATGGTTCCCCTGGTTATTATGCAGGCCAAATCATCTGCACACTAATAGCTGCGGTCATCACATGGCGTGATCCGCCTGACTGGTTAGATGGAATCCTGCTCGGCGTTATAGAATTCGGCGTTCTGATTGCCGGGATTATATTCTTTGTCTGGGGCATCGGGTACAAGCTGGCATTCTGGGGGCAACATGATCCTAATACCATATATGCAAGTGCAAACGATGTGATTTTACCTAATCTTGCGCTGGGCACGGGCGTCTTGATTGCGGCATGGGTATACATTAGATATTTAAAGCGCTAAGCAGCATAAAGCGTGGATATACCTGGTAAGAAATAGCACCGTCCCGGTATAATCGACGTGGCGCTTGAGGCTTTTTGCCTCATGACGTGAAGGTGGTTTGTTACCGTGTTGTGTGGCAAAAAGCAGAAAGCCCCGTAGTTAATTTTCATTAACCCCATGCACTGCGCCCATTTAGTTGGACTCTCAAATTGGAGAGTCCCATGTCAAGACGTAAGTACACCTTTGAACAGCGCCTCGAAGTGGTTATGCACTATTTAGCTACTGATGAAGGCTATCGCTTAACATCAGCTCGCTTTAACGTTCCCAGAACCCAGGTAAGATTATGGGTTGCAGCCTATGATGTTTATGGAGAAGAAGGTCTGAAGCCCAGAGATAAGGGCGTTTCAATCGATCCCGAAATCAGAGTAGAAGCCGTGAAGGCTGTGCTGACGGGGCAGATTTCCCAGACGCAGGCAGCTGCGAAATTTAACGTTGCTGGTGCGGCATCTGTTGGGAAGTGGATGAAGGTGTTCAGCGAACATGGAGAGCAAGGGCTTCGTTCTCTTCGTGTGGGCAAAAAAAGGGCACTTCATATGATTGATGATCCTGTTGCGCTTGAAGTGGCATTGGAACGTTCGAAAGATAAACATATTCAGGAGCTGGAAAGAAAAGTTCGGTCCCTTGAATTACGGGTACTTTATCTAAAAAAGCTGAAAGCCTTAGTTCGGTAAGAGACAGAGTCAGGATTATCGACGAACTGAGGCAACACTACCCGTTCGACCAGCTTTTGCAGATTGCTCAGATACCAAGAAGCACCTTTTACTATCACCTGAAAGCGCTTAAATCTTCGGATAAATATGAAGAGATTAAAAGCAGAATCATAGAGATATATAACGAGAACTGTGGTCGTTATGGCTATCGCAGAGTCACGCTGGCACTCCGGCAGGAGGCAGGCCGCATTAACCATAAAGTTGTTCAGCGGCTGATGAACCTGCTTTCCCTGAAAGCGGCTATTAAAGTCAAGCGATACAGCTCGTGGCGAGGTGCGCTGGGGGAAACTGCTGATAATGTTCTAAAGCGGAATTTCAAGGCAACCCGACCCAATGAAAAATGGGTCACTGACGTCACCGAATTTGCCGTCAATGGGCGAAAGCTCTACCTCTCCCCGATTATCGATCTCTTTAATAACGAAGTGATTTCCTACAGTATCTCAGAGCGTCCAGCAATGGCTATGATTGATGAGATGCTGGACAAGGCGTTTGCAAAACTGGACAAGAAGAGCACGCCTATTCTCCATTCTGACCAAGGCTGGCAGTACCGGCACCGCTGGTATCAGTATCAGCTTAAAGCGAGTGGTGTAGTTCAAAGTATGTCACGAAGGGGAAATTGCCTCGACAACGCCTGTGCAGAATGCTTTTTTGGCACACTGAAGTCTGAATGCTTTTATCTCAATAAATTCAACAATATTGAGGAACTAAAGACAGCTCTTTCGGATTATATTCACTATTATAATAATCAACGAATTAGCATAAAATTAAAAGGTCTGAGCCCGGTTGAATACCGCCTGAAGGTCTGTTCCCACCCTGTCAGGACTTAACGAACCTACCTTGGTAGGGGGATCCTTAAGCTGTTGCATGCTTTCACTCATGCCAATCGACCTTAAGCTACCTGTTAAACATAGAACTCGTTTACTCTGCCCATGCATAATTGCTACACTCTCATGTATATGCAGGTCAATTTCAGGCACATAAAACAGGATCACTTACGTGGCTAGCGCAGAGCAACTTAAGGCACTTATCAAATCGCACATTAGTCGCGATGATGGTCACTTTTATTCAGTGGCTATGCAGGTTGCTGCGCATGAGGCGAAACAGGGCCATGGACGATTAGCTGAGGAGCTTTTAACTCTTCTCGACAAGGCAAAAGCAAAACTGGCTAATGATAAAAGTGGGAAGCTGGTACCCCTGTCCAATGCGGCCAAAAACCGTACAGATCTTGGTAATTTATTGATTGTTAGCCAGCCAGAATACCGATTGGCCGATGTTGTTCTGGATCATTCTGCCCATTCTCAGCTGCAGCGGCTCATACGTGAACAGCGTATGATGTCTCGAATCAAAGAGCATGGCCTTTCCCCAAGACGAAAAGTTTTGTTAGTCGGTCCTCCTGGAACGGGAAAAACTTTAACAGCATCAGCATTAGCTGGTGAACTTGGTATTCCTTTGTTTCAGGTTCGTTTTGATGCTCTGATTACAAAGTTTATGGGGGAGACAGCTTCCAAGCTACGGCAGGTGTTTGATGCTATTGCTGATATTCGTGGTGTTTATTTTTTCGATGAGTTTGATGCTATCGGCTCCCAACGCAGCCTCACAAATGATGTAGGTGAGATTCGCCGCGTACTCAATAGCTTTTTGCAGATGATCGAGCAAGACAACTCAAGTAGTATAATTATTGCTGCTACTAATCATCCGGAAATTTTAGATTATGCGTTGTTCAGACGTTTTGATGATGTTATTGAGTACCATTTGCCAACGTTAGAACAGGCACTCGACTTAATAAAATCTCGACTAGGAGCATTTGCGCCCAAGCCTTTCCGTAAAAATGGATTAGAAAAACAGGTTGCTGGTTTAAGCTATGCTGAAATTTGTCGAGCTGTCGATGAATCAATTAAAGATGCCCTCATGAGCGATCGCATGCAGGTCGATCTTGTCATATTAAAGCAGGCTTTAGAAGAGCGTCGTTTGATCAGTAGTAAGTTATCACTTAACGAAAAAAACAAGTTAAAACATGACGGAACAAACCAACGATAAAAGGCTTCATCTCTCTTTACCAAAAAATTCTACAGCACAGCCCTATACAGCACATTCTCTTGGTGGGGGTGGCTCTACCTTACTACCTGAGCGGGATCGACAAGCACATGGAGTAGCCCTAAGAACTCAACTGCAGCAGGTTAAGGAAATGTCGGCCCAAATTCGTGAAGGGCAAGAAAACCTTGAGCTAATTAGCGGTCTCGGAATGCAAATTGAGTTTATTGGGCAACCTGATGTTGAATTAGCATTTGAAAGCTTGGGTAATGAGAGGGGGCGGAACAAAGATCAGCACATAGAAGTTTTAAGTATACATAAGGAGGGCGATATAACCTCTGCAAATGTATTTGTGCCTGATGGAAAGCTAGTGCATTTCGAAAATTACATTCAGGATTATTTGACTGAGAAACGCCGCGCAGACGGGGTTTCCGCTGACCATAAATCGTTAATAAATACATTATCAGCAATACGTCTTGCAGAAATTAAATCTCTTTGGACAGACGATTTGAGTTTATTGCCATCTGACCCGGATGAGGCATTTTGGTGGGAAGTATGGCTACCAGTGAGGGGTAATAGAAATGCCGTTGTTACTGATTTTCATCGAATAAGCCATGCGACTGGATGCCAGGTCAGCGAACACAAAGTCGATTTTCCTGAGCGAACCATAACCTGGATGTATGGTTCTCAGAGCCAATTTTCTCAAGCTAGGTTGGTTTTAAACTGTGTAGCAGAATTGCGGCGTGCAAAAGATACAGCTGAGTTTTTCGAAGGACTACCAGCATTGGAACAACAGCTTTGGGTGGATGATGCACTGCGACGTCTCCAGGTTCCTTCACCCGAAGACAATGTACCTTATATCTGTTTGTTGGATTCAGGCATTAATCGCGGGCACGCTATGCTTGCACCTGTTTTGCACCAGCAGGACATGCATACAGTCAATGACGCGTGGGGAGTCAATGACACCGCAAACCATGGTACGGGGTTGGCTGGAGTTGCAATCTATGGCGATATGATTGACGCTTTGTCTTCTACTGATGCAATAGAAGTAGGACACCGACTCGAGTCAGTTAAGCTTACTCCAAATTATGGGGCCAACGTTGGTGACGCAAAACAGCATGCATATCTGTTCAGCTCAGCCGTTACACGTCCTGAAATTCTCAATGGTCAGCGCAAACGTATTTTTAGTTCAGCAGTAACAGCAACTGCTTATCGTGACTTTGGTCGCCCTTCAGCTTGGTCATCAATGGTCGATTCACTGGCAGTAGATGCGCTAGCAGAAACCCCTTTTCCCCGGTTGTTTGTTCTTTCCGCTGGGAACATAGTTGATCGCGACCATTGGGGAAACTATCCCGCCAGTCTTTCAGTTAATCAAATCCATGATCCGGGCCAGTCATGGAACGCATTAACTGTAGGTGCATTTACTGACAAGGTTGAGTTAAATGAGCCTGAATTTATTCCGGTTGCTGATCAAGGAGCATTAAGTCCTTTCACCACTACCTCAATGGGATGGGAACCTGTCTGGCCGTTTAAGCCAGATGTAGTTTTTGAGGGGGGAATGCAGCTGCTAACACAGAATTTGTCGATAACTTTGCGAGTTTAGAATTACTAACAACAAGTGCTTCATCCCACCGCCAATTTTGGACAACTAATGCAACTAGTGCAGCTTCTGCGCTGTGTGCCAGAATGGCTGCAAGGTTAATGGCACAATATCCTGAGTATCGCCCAGAAACGATCCGTGCTCTGATCACACACTCTGCGCAATGGACACCTGCTATGTTGCGTATGTATCCTGCTCGCAATAAAAGTGGCTTCGCACAGCTTATACGCCATTGCGGCTGGGGCTCACCAGATGTTGAACGTGCGCTCTGGAGTGTGAAAAATAGTCTGACACTGGTAGCTGAAGACAGCTTGTACCCCTATCGTAAGACTCGCGACGGTATTAAAACTCGTGACTTGAATTTACATGCGCTACCTTGGCCACTGGAACAGCTCCAGGAGTTACAGGATACGCAGGTAGAGCTCAGGGTTACATTGTCTTATTTCATCGAACCTAACCCTTCAGCACGGGGGAGTTCATCAAGATATCATTACCCATCCCACCGTCTACGCTTTGCGATGAAAAGACAAACAGAATCTTTAGACGAATTTAAAACTCGCATCAATGCAGCAGCTGAGTCTGAAGAGAGTGAGCATGGGACTACCGGTAACGATGATAACTGGTCATTAGGTGCTACTCAACGACATAAAGGGTCGTTGCATCAGGATATATGGCGGGGGGCAGCAGCAGAGCTTGCTAGTTGTGGTTATTTGGCTGTTTATCCTGCACAAGGTTGGTGGAGAACCAGAGGCGCTTTGCAACGATTTGATTCTGAAGCTAAATACAGTCTGGTTGTATCGATTCATGCACCCGAAGCAGACGTAGACCTTTATGCCGCAGTGGAAACCTTGGTCGAAAATATGGTTGAAAATCCTGTTGAAATAATGGGTTAGATGACTATAAAAGTAATGCGATCCGACAGAGGACATAACGAGCAAATCGATATGTCCTTGGCTACAATGATAGGCATAGATCATATTTCTAGCCTTTTCAGTGATTCCCAAAGGTTTTGCGAGCAAGCCCTACAACAGCATTGAAAATGAGTGAACAGTAGTGTAGGTAGTGAATAATATGGATAATTCGACTACTTAAACGTTAATTCATCCACACCTAAAACAAAAAAGAGCTCGCATTTCTGCGAACTCTTATCGTCAAGCCTCGTTTATTCTGTCCAACTTTTTGGGGTCAGTACACCACGAGGCCACCTGTATGCCTAGACAACATCAGGATAGCCTCTTAGATGCCGCAAGGCAAGGAGTTGTATGGGTCCACCACATATTGCAATTTTTACTCTCACGTAAAATATAGTCCACTGGCGTCATCAGTTCGAGTGATTTATGTGGCCTTTTGCTGTTATACAGCACCAGATATTCAGCCATTCTTTGATTAAACAAATTCAGGTCCTCAAAAAGCAACAATTCATTGAATTCAATAAATTGTTCTCTAAGTGTCCGGTTAAATCGCTCACAGGTCGCATTCATTTTCGGTGTGTACGGATAGGTCCAGATGTGTTTAATCGAGGCTTCCTGTAGCGTTTTATCAAAGTTACCG
>NZ_JH414820.1:0-1894 GCF_000238715.1 Klebsiella sp. 4_1_44FAA | reverse complement strand
GCGCAGTAACCGGCGCCACCAGTAGAGTGTTCGCGTTGATACGTCAAAAGCATCAGCTGCGGCACGGATCCCGTGCTTATCCCAGAAGTTCAGAGCCTTCATTCTTAACTTCGCAATCTCGGGCATAAGAGAGTGTTTCATCGCATAAGCAGTTGCTCGGTAATACCCAAAATAGCCGACACCGATATGCTGCATCAACATCTGGCAATCCCTCCTTTAGTGTTCTGAGGCAATTGCAATATCTGTGTGAACTTACACAGGAGTTGTATGGGTCCTGTTAACACCAAGCTGTAATGTCCCCTTTGGGGCTGCGGATGTTTTCCTGGACTGTTATGTTGTGATCCCAAGATGCTGCCGGTACTTCACAGGACTCATTGCACCTAATGATAGCTTGATACGTTTCTCGTTATACCAGCGTATGTACCTGTCCAGGAAGCAGATAAATTTTTCCAGCGTGATACCCGCCCAGTCTCTGCCATAGAACATTTCGTTTTTGATACGCCCGAAGAAGCCTTCACACGCAGCATTATCCGACGAGCATCCTTTGCGCGACATGGACCTTATAAGTCCGGAGGTGTTGATACGCTCGAGCCAGCCCGGCCACCGGTAATGGCCACCACGATCGCTGTGTATCACCGGTTTATCATGTTCGTTGAGCGTATCGAGTGCGTCATCGAGCATCGTATTCACCAGCGTCGCGTCCGGGCGTGTTCCTATCGACCAGCTTACAACCTGGCCATCAAAGCAGTCGATAACCGGCGACAGATAGACTTTTCCAGCCGGAAGCTGGAACTCCGTAATATCGGTCAGCCACTTCTCATTTGGCCTGCAGGAACTAAAATCCCGGGCGAGTAAATTTTCCGGTGCCGGACCGATTTCGCCACAGTAAGAGTTATATCGTCGTCGCCTGGTGCGCTTAACAACGAGCTGCTCTTCTGCCATCAGTCTGCGGACAACCTTTTCAGAAATAACCCTGTTGTTACTGCGAAGCATCGCGTGAAGGCGCCGGTAGCCGTAACAGCGGTAATTCTCCTCAAAGATATCGGCCATGATCACGCGTATTTCCGCATACTTATCGTACAGACGTTTGCTGGCTTTGTGGTAAAAATAACAGCTGCGGGCAAGTTGCAGAACGCTTAGCAACTCAGCAACGGGGTACTTTTTCTTAAGGGCATCAACTATCAGGGTTTTCTCCCTGTTTTTCAGTTTCAGAAAGCTGATGCCCAGATCTTTTTTTATCAGTTCATTCGCCTTTGTCAGTATGTCACGTTCGAGCTGCAGCTGATGAACCTGCTTCCTGAGATGCTGGATTTCACCGAGTAAAGCATCCTGATTTTTATCCTGAGGGGCTGCCTTTCGTTTGCGCATGGATTGATAAGCCTCGTCACTGATAAGGTCTTTCTTCCATTTGTACAGGACCGGGACGCTGACGCCTATGCTTTGTGCAACTTTACGCGCGGTTCCACGTCGGTTACAGAGCTCCCGGACGGCCTGAGACCTCTCTTGCGGGCTGAAGCATTTGCTTGTGCCTGAGCGAATGACCAGGGGACGCGCATTTGGGTAAAACTCTTCAATCCAGCGCTTTAGAATTTCGTTACTGGGGTAGCCGATGGCTCGGCGAGTGTACGACAGGCAACCACCGTGAGTAAGATAATGCTCAACAGCAGCAATTTTCTGTGTACGTGAATAGCGTTCTCTTGGTTTTAATTCCCTGGGTAAATCGCCCTTCTCTTCATAAATCCGAACCCAACGGCCCAGCTGTTTTGTGGAAGGATATCCCAGCTCCATGACGACAACGGAGGCTTTCTTTCCGTACCGGTAATAGAGTTCGACGGCCCGAATCCGGTCCTCGTATGAATGCATAAATTAACTCCTGAAGGTCCAGGAATTTGTC
>NZ_JH414819.1:4318-10271 GCF_000238715.1 Klebsiella sp. 4_1_44FAA | reverse complement strand
TTTAGAATTTCGTTACTGGGGTAGCCGATGGCTCGGCGAGTGTACGACAGGCAACCACCGTGAGTAAGATAATGCTCAACAGCAGCAATTTTCTGTGTACGTGAATAGCGTTCTCTTGGTTTTAATTCCCTGGGTAAATCGCCCTTCTCTTCATAAATCCGAACCCAACGGCCCAGCTGTTTTGTGGAAGGATATCCCAGCTCCATGACGACAACGGAGGCTTTCTTTCCGTACCGGTAATAGAGTTCGACGGCCCGAATCCGGTCCTCGTATGAATGCATAAATTAACTCCTGAAGGTCCAGGAATTTGTCCGCACTTCCTTTGAACCATTCTAAAATGTCCCCAGACAATTCTCTGGGGGATTTTTCATGATCAAAGAGACTGTTACGATGAGTCATAAGGAACTCCACCGACTTCAGATTATTCAGGAGTCAATTAATCGACATATTACTCAGGAACAAGCTGCGGCACGCATTGGCATTTCTATTCGGCAGGTTAAACGTCTGGTGCAACGGTATAGAAATGAAGGGCCTTCTGGTCTGGTTTCCCACCGACGTGGAAAGCGTCCTAATAATTCCTTTTCTACTGAATTCAGAGCAACAGTAATTTCACTCCTCAAAGGCCGTTACGCTGATTTTGGACCTACGTTTGCGTGCGAAAAATTGCGCGAGATACACGGTTTATCTTTATCCGTTGAAACTCTCAGAAAGTGGATGATAGAAGAGGGGTTATGGCGTGAACGCCGTCGTAAAATTGCCCGTATATATCAACGCCGCATGCGACGACCATCTTACGGTGAACTGATCCAGATTGATGGCTCACCTCATGACTGGTTTGAAAATCGAGGCCCCAGATGTACACTGATCGTTTTCATTGATGATGCCACCAGTGCGTTGATGGCGTTGCGTTTTGTGCCTGCTGAAACAACCCGGGCTTACATGGAAACCCTCCGGGGTTACCTTAATGATCATGGCGTACCGCTCGCTCTCTACTCTGACAGACACAGTATATTCAGGGTAAATAACCCAGAGCGGGAAGGTGAGCTGACCCAGTTCACTCGTGCGATAAAGACACTGGGCATCGAGCCAATCCATGCCAACAGCCCGCAGGCAAAAGGGCGGGTAGAGCGCGCCAATCAGACACTACAGGACAGGCTGGTCAAAGAAATGCGGCTTCAGAATATCAGTGATATTGAAACAGCAAATGCATGGTTGCCGACCTTTATTGAAGCCTATAACAACCGGTTCGCTACGTCGCCTCGTACTACTGATAATGCTCATCTTGATGTGCACCATTCTGAAGAGGAACTGGGTTATATCTTCAGCCTACAGGCGAAGCGCGTTCTGTCTAAAAATCTCACTTTCCAGTACAAAAGCAGTGCGTTTCAGGTACGCAGTGAGGGCCGGGGATATCGACTTAGGCATTCGGTTGTTACTGTATGCGAGAACTTTGACGGTGAAATTAACGTTCTGTATGACGGGAAAGCGCTGGGCTGGGAAAAGTATGTTGATGGCCCGGAGCCTATACCACTGGATGATGAAAAGAGTGTCCATGAACGAGTGGATAATGCCCGTATTGATTTACGCTCAAAATACTATGTTAAACCTAAAGCTGACCATCCCTGGCTTACGCGCCGAACGCAAAGTCATCAGCAAGTTAAGCCCCCGAAGTTACCTAAAAAGAAGCCTGATCCCGATAAAAAAGATTGAAACCAAGATCGATTCGGTTGAGTGCATATCCATTCATAGGGTAGATTCTTAAGTCGCGTTTCTGGTGTTCATTTTCGGGTGGTTTGTTACTTGTTTTACCGGGGATATGCCAGAAACGCGCTGAGTCAGTCTGGGCGGTGCGCGTAATGCGGCGTTATGGTAAATAGCCTATGCTAATGTCCGCTAAGAGCGAGAAGCGGACGTTTGGTTGACGAACTATATATATAAAAAAACATAGCCCGTCAGAATTGTGTTTTAGGGTTTGCTGATAACTGCAACATATAAAATTGAACCATCATTTTCATGGCTTACCGGTCCACTGACCCGTACCAGGTCCTGAGCATCGAAGTGCTGCCCGTTCCAGACTTTCTGCGGGATGCGGACTTTGATGGTACCGGTTGGGTCGCGGAACGTATACCACTCGTCCTGCTGCTGGCTGACAACATTGCCTTCCAGTGTGATCCACGCCCCTTCGTGCATTGACGATACGATCTGAATCCGGCTTTGACTATTCTCCTGCTGAACTTTATGACCGGCATACATGTGCTCAGTGACGACAGGCTCTTTCTCTGCGGAGAAGCCACCTTGCGCTGCCAGAGCAGGAATGGCGATGAACGAAGTGAGTAACACTTCGGTGACGAACTGACTGAAATATTGTTTTTGCATAGCAGATTCCATTTATAATTTTACATCCCCCATGGGGGATATTGTCGATGATAAATGAGCGGCTATAAAAGCTCAATTCCTATCCCCGGCAGGGGGATAAAAATATGATGGGCTTCAGAAATATAAAACCCACCGGTTGGTGGGTTCAGGCGTGAGATTCATACAGGAGAAAATCAGCTCGTTACGCCGATCCAGCCGTGATAGCCCATGTAAATGCCGACAAGTGCAATCAGTACGCTTGAGAAGTATGGAGCCCGCCGCGCCAGCGTATCCAGGCCACTCCAGCGTTTGGTTGCCTGACGAACGCTGAAAGCCGCCGCTGCGCCCACTGAAACCAGCGTGATCGCTAAACCGATGCTGAAACACAGTACCAGCGCGGCACCGAGCGTAAATTCCTTCACCTGGATGCAGAGCAGCAAAACGGTAATGGCTGCCGGGCAAGGAATAAGGCCGCCGGTCAGGCCGAACAGGATTATTTGTCCGGTGGTTACGCTGCGATTCGCAAAACGTTTTTTGATGTCGTTCGCATGCGCTTTTTCGTGAGCATCCTGATATTCGCGAGAATTAACATCCAGACCTTCCAGCGAGGAATGATCGTGGTCGTGTTCATGTTCACGGAATTCCACATCATAATCATGCACATGGCCGCGATGGCCTAAAGACAGGCGAACATCAAAGCTGTGTGGCTCCGGGATCGCCAGGGCCGATTCCATAAACCCGTCTTTTTCGACGAAATCAAATACCTGTGAAAATGTCCCTGGACCACGGTTGGTCACCAGAGAAATGTCGCGAGCTTCCCATTTCTTGCCGCTGAGCGAGCGTAAACGCCAGTGAGGGGGTTGTCCTTCTTCGAAAATCGAGAGTTCAACGCTGCCATGGCCCGTATCGATGATGCGGGTTTCGTCATGATCGTGATGACCGTGGCTGTGTTCCTCTTCCTGCTCCATCTTCCACAGCTTTTCGCCGCGCCAGGTTCGCCAGAACATCCATGCCGCCGTACCGAGAATGATGACGGCGGAAATCAGCTGAAACCAGGGTTCGGCTGATTCAGCAGTGAATTTCTGACTGATATACATTCCGCCGAACGCAATGAGCCAGACAACAGACGTATGAGAAATTGTCGCGGCAAGCCCCAGTAATACCGCTTGCTTGACCGTTCCCCGGATGGCCACAATAAAGGCGGCCATCATCGTTTTGGAATGCCCTGGCTCCAGTCCGTGAAGCGCACCGAGCAAAATAGCGCTGGGGATGAACAGCCAGGCATTGGCCACGCCTTGCTGTAAAAGAGTGGAAAAATCAGTCATGTTTCGCTTGCCTTAAAGATATTTAGTTATCTCTTTAAATTCGCTAAGCGTCTTATCAGACTCCGTGTGGTCAGCATGAAGGGCATCCTCCAGGCAGTGATCCAGATGGTCATGAATTAAGGTACGCTTCGCATTCGTTATCGCCTTTTCCACAGCGTGCAGTTGCTGGGCGATATCCAGACATGCTTTCTCATCTTCGAGCATCTGGATGGTACTTTTCAGGTGCCCTGCGGCACGTTTAAGTCTTTTAATAATGTCAGGGTGTGATGCATGAACGGTCATGGTTTATCCTCTCCAGGTGGAAGGGATAAGATAATGTGTATCAACGCCATGGTCACACTTTTTATCGGCTTATCCTCTCCTGATACGTTGTCTTTTTTTGGGAAATTACTTCTCTTTCTTCGGCCAGGACGGATGTTCATCGTCAATGACGAAATCATGCTCATGGGTCGATTCGTTGTTTGTTTCCGGGTCTTTGTGGCTGTGAACCTGAGCGTACACTTCATGCTCAGGACGCCAGATAAGTACGGCGGTGACCAGCGACAATGTTGCCACAACAGTCAGGGCGATGAATGAAGCCTGTGTCCCCCATGCCGCACCAACCCATCCGGCCAGCGGATAAGTCACCAGCCAGCATGAATGTGACAGTGCAAACTGGGCGGCAAACAGCGCCGGTCTGTCTTCCGCTGTTGACGAACGGCGCAGCAGGCGACCACCCGGTGTCTGAGAAAGTGAATAGCCCACCCCCAGCAGTGCCCAGAGCACAACCAGCGTGATGTAATCCTTCAGGAAAATGCCTGACCCCAGGCCAATGACTAAAAGCGCCGTACCTGCAAGCATCGGCATACGGTCGCTCATGTTGTCGAGGAGTCTGGGGAGAACCAGGGCCGATACCATGGACCCCACGCCGAAGAAGGCCAGCGCAATAGCGGTAGACCGCTGTGAGAAACCAAAGTCCGCCTGAACCAGAACGACGGTGTTGACGATAACCATTGCACTCGCTGCCGCTACGGCCATGTTGAGTGCCAGCAGGCCGCGCAGTCTGGGCGTTTTCAGGAAGATGCGCATACCTCGTGTAGTTTTGTCATAGATGCTGCGTTTGACCGTTAACGCTTTCATCTTCGGCAGTGTCACGGAAACAACCAGAGCTGCTGAAGCAAGGAACCCGACTGCCGTACCGGCAAACAGGTTGTGGAAACTCATGACCGTCAGCAGTGCAGCCGCCAGCATAGGGCTGATGACGCTTTCAAGATCGTAGGCCAGACGTGACAGAGACAGCGCCCGGGTATATTCACGTTCGTCAGGAAGAATATCCGGGATAGTTGCCTGGAAAGTAGGCGTAAACGCCGCCGAGGCAGCCTGAAGAATGAAGATCAGGATGTAGATTTCCCATATCTGGGTGACAAAAGGCAGCGTGATAGCCACGAGAGCGCGAACCAGGTCCAGTGTTACCAGCATGGTGCGACGCGGGAATTTATCGGCAAAAGCCGCCGCCACGGGCGCAACAAGAATATAGGCGCTCATTTTGATAGCCAGCGCGGTACCCAGCACTGCCCCGGCTCTGTCACCTGCGAGATCGTAGGCCAGTAACCCTAACGCAACGGTCGCCAGACCGGTGCCAATAAGGGCGATAACCTGTGCCATAAACAGGTGGCGATAGGTACGATTAGAAAGAATGTTGAGCATCAGGAAATCTCTTGGTTTGAAATCACATCCCCCCCAGGGGGATATTCAAAGCATAGAGGGACCTGAAAAAAATGACAAGCTTTATCCGGGTGAGGAGGATACTGATTCGTCTGTTATCTTGGATGTTAAATAAAAAAGCTTCAGGTATCCCAGCGTTATACCTGAAGCAGCATAAAAAGTGTCGAAGGTGTTATCGCCGCTTCCCTGCGCAGCCCCTCCTGACGAGAAGGGAATTAACTCAGTTGTCCCAGACAGGTTTTCAGGCTCAACCGGGTGGCGGCTTTGTTGAATAAATCAGATTTCGGGTAAGTCTCCCCCGTAGCGGGTTGTGTTTTCAGGCAATACGCACGCTTTCAGGCATACCTGCTTTCGTCATTTTGTTCAGCGCTCGTACCAGGGCCATAGCCTCCGCAACCTGACCATCGTAGTCACGCAGCGTCAGTGAACCCCCGAACAGCTGTTTTACCCGGTACATCGCCGTTTCCGCTATCGAGCGACGGTTGTAATCTGTTGTCCATTTCCACCGCGCATTACTCCCGGTCATTCGCTGATTAGCCACTGCACGGTTACGGTCTGCATATTCACCG
>NZ_JH414819.1:0-3248 GCF_000238715.1 Klebsiella sp. 4_1_44FAA | reverse complement strand
TTAGCTTCAGCGTCTGCAGCATCATGCTTATTGGTTTTAACATAGGGTTTGACGAACTGAGGGGCCATCAGTTTGACATTATGGCCCATCGATATCAGTTTATTGGCCCAGAAATGAGCAGATGCACAGGCCTCCATGCCGATCAAACAGGGTGGGATGTTGGCAAAAAAGGAGGCCATTTGTGCCCGTCTGAGTTGTTTGTTGAACAACCGTTTTCCGTGCTCGTCAACCCCATGGATCTGGAAAACGTTTTTTGCCAAATCGATTCCAATAGTTTTAACGTTCATGATAGCAGCGCTCCGTTCAATGAGTGACGATTTATCGTCCCACTGTGGCACAAGAGATGGGAGGCGACCATTCCATTAACAAAGCCCTTTGCTGTATGAAGAACGTATTCCCGACCTTGAGGTTAACGATCGGGCAATAGATGCCTGGTTTGATCGTATTACCGATGGGTTAAGCGAAGCGCAAAAAGCCGACCTTAAGCGTAAATATGCCCGTAAAGGTGAGGTTTATAGTGCAGATGATCGCATCCGTCTGATCGCACTCGATATCGCCACGCACTTCTCGAAGAATATTGATGAGGGACTGAAAGGCCAGCTTGCCTGCGACAGCAAGATTTCCGCCATCAAATATAAAAAGTATCTTGATGAAGCCGGGTTGTTTGAGTCAGCTGTAGTTATCAGCCCGCCGGATACCCGGGAAGGGAATACTGAGGTGGATGAAAGCAAACTGCCGGAAGTGACGAAATGGTGGAAAGATAACGTCGGCACGCAGGATGAGTCTGTGTATACCCGCAATATCATCAGTCGTTTCGATACCGATGAGAAGCTCAAATTGCTGATAGTCGTTGATAAACTGCTCACCGGGTTTGATGAGCCGAAGAATACCGTGCTGTATATCGACAAGCCGCTTAAGTCCCACAACCTTATCCAGGCGATTGCGCGGGTGAACCGACTGCATCCACTAAAAAAGTTCGGTCTGCTGATTGATTATCGCGGTATTCTGGCTGAGCTGGACACGACTATCGGCAAATATCAGGACCTCGCCTCCCGAACTCAGGGCGGATACGATATCAAAGATATTGACGGGCTGTACAGCGCCATGAGCTCTGAATACAAGCGTCTACCGCATCTGTATAACCAGCTGTGGGCCATATTTGCCGGTGTTAAAAACAAAAATGATACTGAGCAGTTACGTGCGGTACTGGTGCCTAAAATGGAAGAACGTGACGGAGAGATGGTCGATATCCATCAGAAAACCCGTGATGATTTCTTCGAGGCGTTAACGGCCTTTGCCGGATGCCTGAAAGTGGCACTGCAGTCCGCCACCTTCTTCACCGACAAGAGCTTTACGGAACAAGACCGAAACCTCTATAAAGAAACCGTAAAACAGATGTCCAGCCTGCGCCAGTGGGCGATGCAGGTAAGTGGAGAGCAGGTCAATTATGACGACTACGCTGAGCAGGTGAAAAAATTGCTGGATAAGCATGTCACCGGCGTTGAGGTTCGTGAACCGGATGGCGTGTATGAAGTCGGTAAAATGGGCAAGAGCGAAAAACCCGAAGAGTGGGATAACAATAAAACCCGCAATGAAACCGACATCATTAAAACCCGCGTGACGAAGATGATTGAGCAGGAATTGCGTGATGACCCGTATGCTCAGGAGGCATTTTCAAAACTCCTGCGTATGGCTATCGAAGAGGCTGAAAAACTGTTTGACCATCCGCTGAAACAGTACCTTTTGTTCCGTGAATTTGAAGAACAGGTTGAAGCCCGTAAGCTCAGCGATATCCCGGATGCACTGGCGGTAAACAAGCATGCTCAGGCGTATTACGGTGTATTTAAAAAAGAGCTACCTGAGGTTTTTGCGGTAAACGACGTTCAGGTGCAGGATAAGTGGACGAAGCTGGCTTTTGAAGTGGACAACATTATCGTCAAAGCGGTGGCAGAAAACTCCCTGAACCCCCAGGACATTGAGAAAGTCGTTAAGACAAGTCTGCTACCACTGCTGTTTACGGCCTGCCGGGAAATTGGTGCCGGAATGAATCAGGTTAACCGTATTGTTGAAACCATCATCCAGATACTGCGCGTTGGTTTGATGAAATCATGAGTGAAAAAGAATCGCCATCAATGAAAGCGTTACGCATTGTCTATGGTGATGAGGTCATCGTCGTACAGTGTGTTCCGCGTCAGGTCGTAAAGGGCAGGGTGCTCATCAAGGTGCATCCGGACTGCCGGGTTATTGTCTCTGTACCTCCAGAAACACCGGAGCACGAGCTGTTGTCTGCGCTGAAAAAAAGAGGGCGCTGGATATACCAGCAACTGCGTGATTTCAGGGAGCAACAGACACACATTGTTCCGCGTCAGTATGTCAGCGGAGAAAGCCATTATTATCTCGGTAAGCAATATCAGTTGAAAGTGACAGAAGACGCTACTGTGCCGCAACGAGTGAAAATGTTGCGTGGGCGTCTGGAAGTGACTGTCAGACACAAATCGGCAGAAAAGATTAAAGCCTTGCTGGCTGAATGGTATCGGGAACGTGCCAGAGATGTTTTTCAGCGCAGGCTTGATTTACTGATTCCGCAGACCCTTTGGGTCAGTGAGCGTCCTCCGATACGTCTGCGGGCGATGCAAACGCAATGGGGCAACTGTTCAGCAAAAGGCTGTCTGACCCTGAATCCATGGCTGGTTAAGGCATCCTCAGAATGTATCGATTATGTTTTGCTACATGAGTTATGCCATGTGGCTGAGCACAACCACAGCGAGAAGTTTTACCGTCTGATGGGGCAGGTTATGCCGGGCTGGGAAAAGGTTAAGAAGCGACTGGATGGTATGGCTGGGATGTTGTTGGCAGATATGTAGTTTCTAACTTATTCCAATGGGCTCATTTGTCGGTGATGCTGCCAACTTACTGATTTAGTGTATGATGGTGTTTTTGAGGTGCTCCAGTGGCTTCTGTTTCTATCAGCTGTCCCTCCCGTTCAGCTACTGACGGGGTGGTGCGTAACGGCAAAAGCACTGCCGGACATCAGCGCTATCTCTGCTCTCACTGCCGTAAAACATGGCAACTGCAGTTCACTTACACCGCTTCTCAACCCGGTACGCACCAGAAAATCATTGATATGGCCATGAACGAACCGTTACCGACTTAATCGTGGTGGAGATCGTGCTGCAAATAGTGCACTTCACATCATCGCCATCGGACGCTTACGAACTGACGCAAAAACAAGGAATATGTCGCCAGGC
>NZ_JH414818.1:3858-12336 GCF_000238715.1 Klebsiella sp. 4_1_44FAA | reverse complement strand
TTAGGTCGAGTGACGGCTTCACAATTAAGCTTCAGCGTCTGCAGCATCATTGCTTATTGGTTTTAACATAGGGTTTGACGAACTGAGGGGCCATCAGTTTGACATTATGGCCCATCGATATCAGTTTATTGGCCCAGAAATGAGCAGATGCACAGGCCTCCATGCCGATCAAACAGGGTGGGATGTTGGCAAAAAAGGAGGCCATTTGTGCCCGTCTGAGTTGTTTGTTGAACAACCGTTTTCCGTGCTCGTCAACCCCATGGATCTGGAAAACGTTTTTTGCCAAATCGATTCCAATAGTTTTAACGTTCATGATAGCAGCGCTCCGTTCAATGAGTGACGATTTATCGTCCCACTGTGGCACAAGAGATGGGAGGCGACCATTCCATTAACAAAGCCGTCTGTCGTTTCCACTAGTCCTCCTATGGCATATAACAGTGCGTTATACCGGTCCCGCAAGGTCGGCTTCCTTGCAAGCCAGATTACCTTGTAAGGTCAGAAAGTCCAATGACAGCTTTATGTACGAAGCAGTCATTGAGCTACTACGTATAAATGACCGCTCCTGGCCTACAGCAGACAAGCTTAGGATGCTGAAGGTCTGCTGAGAGCGATAAACGGAAATTCGAGACGGTATAGTCTCTAAAAGCTTCCCTGCCATAAAGTTGCCGAGATTCTCAGCGAATAGGTAAGTATCATCATACAGTGGTCAGATGTGCATCCGCAGTACATTTGCTCGCATGTTAACGTAGCAGTAGTACAACATCATTTAGAGACGAATCGCCTAACAGGTTTTAACACCTTAAAATTTCACTGCTGGTTAAACACATTATTAAATGATTTTTATCATTTAAATCATTGGGTTAATTTTAATTGTGATTTGCTTTTAACCCTCGCAATTTAGAAGTATTATTTTGAGATTAATCCACTTGCCCTGCCTTCATCACTGCTTGTAAATATGCGTGAAGAATGATTTTAAGGTTATATATCATGGAGTTATTGAATTTTTTGGTCGGCGATTTTTGTCATTTACTTGTTGTTTTTTAGTAAAGAAAAAACGTAAAATACTCCAAAGTCTTATGCTTCAGACCCCGTGAAAGCACCGCCAAAAGAATGGCTCGCTGACATCAAGAAAAAAGAGGCGGTTGTGCGAAACGATGATAGTGAAGACGATAACCTTGCAACTTTTACATTGAGCGGTGGCCGGGGTGTTGAACTTCGGGTGACAACCAATCATTACCGCAACACCTCAAAGTCAGCAGGTGCACTAGCTCGATGGGTACTTCCGGGTGAGATGATAACTGTAGCTGGTGTAGCAATTAGCGGTGGCCACATTTACGTGGGGCAACGTATGAAGCCCTCCGGTCAGGAATCAGGCGGCTATTATGACGATGGAAGTGAGGCATCATTAATTGATGACACATGTAAGATAAAACCTACTTCTTATCTTTACGAGGACAGTTCATTAGGATACTGGCCCAGTTTTTCCTCTCTTTCCCCAGAAGCACGCGGTGCGTATGTCAGTTGGCTTGCCAGCGATAGGTCTGATCCATCGTGTCCTATCGGCTATGTTTTTATCTACCTCTACGGCCTGGAAAGAAAAGCGCTCGTAGATTCCACTGACCCAAAATTCCCTGATGCTGAGTTCCGTAATCTGTTCAATGAAGTCGCTCGGTTAAGATCGATATTCATTGAGAACCGCTCCTTCCGTGGATATTCGACCCAATTACTCGAAGCCATGTCTATTCTGCGCCCGAACATGGGCTTAGCCACTGAGCTCGATAGCAATTCAGGTTTCAGCAACAGCATGCAATTTAAGCTGGCTCTTGCAAAAACTGTACATGAAGGAGTTCCTGTATCAGCTGAACTGGCGTTGAACTGGGTAATAAACCACACCGAGTATTCGCTGCGTACCCCGGCTCGCCGCTGTGCTAAAGAGTTTGCTGCACTTTTCAAACGGCGTTACACCCTCAAATATGGTGAAGGGATGGTCGTTAAGGCGAATAAAACGCGCCTGAGGTTAGATTACACACCAGCAAGTCCTAGTTTGCGAGGTGTTCGACTTCCTGTTCCCGACCTGCCTGATCCAAGTGCGTTGAAGAGCCCTGTCCAGAAAATTATGGCTCTTGCCGATATATGTACAGATGAACTTGATGCTTATAGTCGCTACCTTGGTAGGAAAGGTACGTCAGTCAATGATACGGCTGCAATTATGCTGCTCCCTTCAGAGATAGTTAATGAAAGCGCAGAAAAAATATTAAGCTCATTCAAACGCTGGGCTGATGAGGCGATCCTCGTCAAGGAGGGGTTAGTCTCAGTTGCTGACTTTTGGGCACATATGAATGCCAGTTGCCCCAATAAGATCAATAAAAAAGAGGCCGATTTGATGCAGGCCTTTGCTCTGAAGATGGGTTACGGTCTGGCACCTGACCCGTATTATCACCATGTGAAGGCGGATGTTGATGGGACACTTGTTCTATTCCCTGCCGCCGAAGGTGGACGCTTCTCACCTTCTCCTGAATTTATCTCAGCCGTAATGACGCTCAGATTAGGGGCGATGGTCGCCTTGATTGACGATTCTCTTGATCAAGCTGAACAGAAAGTGCTTGAGAATGCCATCAACAACAATCCTGGCTTCACCGATGATGAAAAACGCTCTCTACATGCGTATTTAACGTGGCAACTTCATACCCCAGCCAATATGACAGGAATGAAAAGTAGGATTGAGTTGATGGGGGCCGCGGAAAAAGCTGCTGTGGGTAAGGTTATCGTTAGTGTTGCCTGTTCGGATGGGACAATAGCGCCTGCCGAAATCAAACAGCTTGAGAAGATTTATTCAAGTTTGGGGCTGGATCCCTCATCTGTCTCGAGCAATATCCATCAGCATTCCGCAACTGAACATGATCTCGTCTCGTCTGTACCAACTGATCAGCCAGCAGCAGGGTTCACACTGGATGCTAATGTACTTGCCCGCCACGAATCTGCCACGGATGATGTTCGTAAATTGCTGAACACAATTTTCACCGAAGAAGAACCGGAAGAGCCAGAAAGCGCTCCAGCCTCATCAACGGAGGCGGGGGGACTTGACTCCGCACATAGCCAGCTTTATCGCAGTTTGCTGGAGAAAGAACAGTGGTCCCGAAAAGAGGCGACAGAATTGTGCGGAAATTTGAATTTGATGCTCGGCGGTGCGCTTGAGGTGATCAATGACTGGTCCTATGCGGTGGTTGATGCTCCAGTACTGGACGATGCCGATGATGATATCTGGGTTGACCTGGAAATTGCCAAAGAATTAGAGGGATAGTGAATGTCTGTAACACGTATAAGAGTGAAAGAACGCGACGCTATTATTCAGTCACTTAAGTCAGGTGTAACGCCAAGGATAGGCATTCAGCATATCCAGGTTGGCCGCGTGAATGAGATCACCGCTCTCCATCAGGATATTGAGAGGATTGCTGACGGTGGTGCAAGCTTCAGACTTATCATCGGTGAATATGGTTCTGGTAAAACGTTCTTTCTGAGTGTTGTGCGCTCTATTGCGCTGGAGAAGAAGTTGGTGTCAGTCAGTGCTGACCTTTCTCCTGACAGACGTATTCACTCATCGGGAGGTCAGGCTCGTAATCTTTATTCTGAGCTCATGAAAAACATGTCCACCAGAAACAAGCCGGATGGTAATGCGTTACTTAGCGTTGTTGAAAGGTTCGTTACGGAGGCAAGGAAGGAAGCTGACACGGACGGCTCCGAGGTTTCATCAGTTATTCATAAACGCCTGGCAGCACTATCAGATATGGTCGGTGGATATGACTTTGCGAAGGTCATTGATGCATTCTGGCGGGGGCATGAGCAGGATAACGAAACGCTAAAATCCAATGCCATTCGCTGGTTGCGTGGAGAGTACACTACTAAAACTGATGCCCGTCACGATCTCGACGTTCGGACTATTATCTCAGACGCATCATTCTATGATTCTTTGAAGCTGATGAGCCTTTTTGTCCGCCAGGCAGGCTATGCCGGTCTTTTGGTCAGCCTCGACGAAATGGTGAACCTCTTGAAGCTGAATAATACGCAAGCAAGAACAGCGAACTACGAACAGATTTTGCGGATCCTGAATGACTGCCTGCAAGGCTCAGCCGAGAACATTGGTTTTATCCTCGGGGGTACGCCAGAGTTTCTTTTCGATCCGCGTAAAGGTCTTTACAGCTATGAGGCGCTCCAGTCGCGTCTGGCGGAAAACCGGTTCGCGCAAAAAGCAGGAGTGATTGACTACTCATCCCCCACTTTGCATCTTGCCAGCCTCACCCCTGAGGAACTGTATATTTTGCTGAGAAATCTTCGTCATGTTTATGCCGGTGGAGATCCAGAGAATTATCTGGTACCAGATGAGGCACTGACTGGATTCCTGCATCACTGTAGTAAAACCATTGGAGACGCTTACTTCCGTACCCCCCGTAATACCATAAAAGGTTTCCTGGACATGCTGGCCGTGCTGGAACAAAACAGAACGATGAACTGGCAAACACTAATCGAGGGTGTGGCGATTGAAGAGGACCGGCCCAGCGATATGGATGACACCACTACGGAGGAAAGCGATGACGACGACGGACTGGCGAACTTCAAACTATGAGCAGTGCCTACGATAGCCTCGATCCCCGCGTCCGTAAGTGGGTTTACAAGCAGGGGTGGTCGACATTAAGGCCCTTGCAGGAGAGTTCTATCCCGGCAATTTTAGCCCGTGATCGAGACGTGCTAATCAGTGCAGGTACAGCAGCGGGTAAAACAGAGGCTTTCTTTCTTCCTGCCTGTTCGGCAGTTGCAGATCTCACGAATGGATTTGGCATCGTCTATATCAGTCCGTTGAAGGCATTGATTAACGATCAGTACCGTCGTCTTGGGAGCCTTGGAGATGCATTGGAAATGCCAGTGACTCCCTGGCACGGGGATGTACCACAAAGCAAAAAGAAGAAGGCTCGGACGAACCCTGCTGGCATTTTACTGATTACACCTGAGTCACTTGAGTCTTTGCTCATAAATTCAATGGGCTGGCTCAAACAGGCGTTTTCTTCAGTCGCATACATCGTTATTGATGAGTTTCATGCTTTTATTGGTTCAGAGCGTGGTGTACAGCTGCTTTCTCTGCTCAATAGAATTGACCATGTGCTAGGATGCCAGGTAAATCCAATTCCCCGCGTTGCGTTGAGTGCCACGCTGGGGGAACTGGAGAAAGTGCCCGAAATGTTGCGCCCGGACAAACGACTCCCCTGCGTAACTGTTACAGATAGTAATAGCATGGCCACTCTTCAGGTACAGGTCAAAGGGTACCTGGAGCGAGTGATCCAAAATGAGGAAGAACTTCAGAGTTCAGCTGAACATGACGTTTGCGCTGACATTTTTAGACTTTGCCGTGGCGATTCTCATTTGGTCTTTGCAAACAGCCGAAAACGCACTGAAAGCATTGCGGCAACGCTGAGCGACATGTGTGAGGAACAAATTGTTCCGAATGAATTTTTCCCCCACCATGGTTCCCTTGCCAAGGAATTACGTGAGGTGCTTGAATCTCGTCTTCAGAAAGGAAATTTGCCCACAACAGCTGTTTGTACAATGACGCTTGAGTTGGGAATTGATATCGGTAAGGTTAAATCGGTTATCCAAGTTACGCCTCCGCATTCTGTTTCCAGTTTGCGCCAGCGAATGGGGCGTTCTGGGCGACGCGATTCCCCGTCAGTACTCAGAATGCTAATTACAGAAAATGAGCTTACTGTGAGTAGCAGTATCGTTGATCACCTACGACTCCAGTTGGTGCAGTCGATGGCAATGATCAGGTTGATGATCTCTAAACAATGGTTTGAGCCTGCCGATTCCCGGCAGATGCATTACTCCACGCTGCTACACCAGATTCTTGCAATTACCGCACAATGGGGTGGAGTTCGTGCCGACCAGCTCTGGTCACAACTATGCCAGACAGGGCCGTTCAGAAATGTAGATTTAAACGATTTCAAAAGCCTGCTTAAACATATGGGAGCATGTGGCCTACTCACTCAACTTGCTAGCGGCGAAATGGTTGTTGGGGCAGAGGGGGAGAAACTGACTAACCATTACACTTTTTATGCCGTGTTCAATACACCAGAAGAGTTCCGCATTATCACCGGAAACAGAACCCTTGGAACAGTGCCTGTGGACTCCCCACTGCTACCAGACCAACACATCATCTTCGGTGGGCGGCGCTGGAAAGTGACAGAGATCGAGACAGAGAAAAAAGTTATCTATGTAGAGGCAACCAAAGGCGGTCAGCCACCACAATTTAGTGGGGGAGGTATGTCTGTTCATGATGCCGTTCGTCAGGAAATGCTCGCTATCTATAGGGAAGGTGATTACCGCATAGCAATAGGTAGCAAGAAAGTAGATTATGCCGATACTGCCGCCAGAAACCTATTTGCGGAAGGCTGTAGTAACTTTCAGCGTTTTAAACTTCAAAATGAGTGTTTTATTACGAGTGGACAACACTGTTACGTAATACCCTGGATGGGGGATAAAGTTGTCAATACGATTACAGCCTTGCTCATACGTTGTGGTTTTAAAGCAAATTCATTTGCTGGCGTTATAGAAATCGATAACTCCAGTGTAGCTTCCGTTCAGCACGCGCTGAAAGAAATGCTGTTGTCAGGCTTGCCATCTGCATTTGATCTTGCCACAGATGTTCCAGAAAAGTACTTAGATAAATATGACGAGTATTTACCAGAGTCCCTTCTTGCGAAAGGGTATGGTGCAAAGGCGTATGAAACAGAAGGTACGCGCATCTGGTTGCAGAAACATCTTTAGTAATCTGGATATGTAATCAGGGTATAAATAAGACATATATACCCTGAATTTTTTATTTCCCTGTAGATTTACTAGGCTTTAGTCCCGGGGTATTACCAGGAGTATCTTTATTATCACGTCGACGTTGATCCGGTTTTCCTGTCGATTTAGCAATTGGTTTTGGACCAGGTTTAAGACCCATGATAGTTATCCTTTAGAGGTGTAAGAGGGAAGCCTCAACAATGATATATTGGATAATGTGAAATTTTTCAATGGGAGCGATCAACATATCCAATGATTAACTCGATATTGTGAACAGTGTCCGCTTCTGGCACAAAGCAGACGTTAAGACTTACAGCATCGGGAAACTTCTGGATGCCGCGTCAGCGGCATGGAGGCGCCAGATGAGGTTACATGTGTCTGTGGAGTCAAATGGCGCCGAAAGCCCGGCGTAGCCGGTTACCTGGCTATAAACTCTGCCACCCTACCCCCTGCCCTGATTAGCCTTAACCCGCTTACAGCAATGAAGAAGTAAAAGTAATCCCTTTTAACCCCGGTGAGCGGGCTTTACGGCGTTTACGACGTAAAGGGCGTGATTTCCGGGGCCTTAGCGGCGGCAGCTTGCTGCTGACGCTTAGGGGGATGTTCATCAACTATTTCAGCGACACCAGGGAACTTAACACGGTAGCTGCAAAGCCATACCCGCTTAAAACAGCTCAGACGCCTCTGTACGCGGTCGGAGTGGTCCCGACAAGGCGACAGCCGCAGTCGGGGCGTATCTCCGCGTTAGCGGGCCGCAGGGCCGCTTACGAGCGTGTACTAAACAACTGACCACAGCACCACCCACAGCGATGAAGAAGAATAGTTACAACACCCATCATTAAAAGCGACACTACTCCCGGCCTTCGGCCGGGGGCGGCGGCGCTTTTCAGTGGTGGGGAGGGGCTCCCGGCTGGCAAACCGGCGCCGGTTTTATGATGAACTTCCTTTTGAATGCTGTAACTAATGTGGTTCTCCGGCCGGGGCCCGTCGCGGAGCGATGGGAGCTCTCTCTGATGTTGCCGAACCGGCGCGACCGTCTGGTCGCTGCAAGGGCGGGCATTCTCCCGAGCCGGTCCACAGGGCAGGCGATGAACAGGTTATGTGTTTACAGGATTTATTAAAGGATCTTTAAAAGAGGTACAGAGCTGGTGTTTAAAAGGAACCACGCGCCTTGAAAGTCCGACGGCATGTGCTTTGTGCGTATCACGGTTGTAGCCTAATGAAATACTCCCTTGCAGTTATATGTGGATAACAGAAATCGGCCGTCAGAAGTGACGCCGGCGATAACATTTAAGGCCACGTTGACGCCAGGAAGACCGGAATTATGGTGAGGAATGCAGGCCTGAAGATAAGATAATACGTAGTAGCCGGCCAACAGGCGTGCGAAAGCCTCCGGCGCCGGCCGGATTTTTTAAAGAAGGAATGTTATAGGGGGGCAGTGGCCAGCCGCGTGTAGTTGTTTCCGCGCGACAGCAGCATGCGCTCCTGCACACGGCGCTCAACCTCACGCTTCAGCGCTTCTTTATCGCCCCTGAAGCGGCCGGTGGCGTATTCGCGGGTCAGTTGCTGACGCACGCGCGTCTCGATGTCATGACGCTGCCGTGATGCATCCCGCCGTGCAGTATCCCGCTTCCGGCCGTGAGA
>NZ_JH414818.1:0-3611 GCF_000238715.1 Klebsiella sp. 4_1_44FAA | reverse complement strand
GGCGTGCGAAAGCCTCCGGCGCCGGCCGGATTTTTTAAAGAAGGAATGTTATAGGGGGGCAGTGGCCAGCCGCGTGTAGTTGTTTCCGCGCGACAGCAGCATGCGCTCCTGCACACGGCGCTCAACCTCACGCTTCAGCGCTTCTTTATCGCCCCTGAAGCGGCCGGTGGCGTATTCGCGGGTCAGTTGCTGACGCACGCGCGTCTCGATGTCATGACGCTGCCGTGATGCATCCCGCCGTGCAGTATCCCGCTTCCGGCCGTGAGATTTTCGTTCAGCCTGGTAGCTGCGAAAACGCTCACGCACAAACCGCCACGCTTTTGCGATCAGTTCGTCCATCTCCAGCGGTTTCAGTTGCTGTTTTTTGCGCTGCAGGTTTTCCCATTCCACACGGCTGCGGCGCGCGGCCACCACAGCCATTTCTGAAACGTCAAGCGCGGAAAACAGAGCCGGGGTGAAGGTGATATCGGTCGGGATATTACAGCCGATCTGTGGGTCATATTCCGTCTGATAGGTGATCAGCCCCAGCTCGGCCAGGAACTTCAGCGCCCGGGTGGCTCGGGTGATCGACAGGTTGCCGCTCCTGGACTCGGTGGCCAGTCCACATTCGATGGCCATATTGGTAATCGAGCGCTGCACGCGATTGGCCAGCGGATCGTAGTGGAAACACATTGCCTGCAGAAGAGCGTCAATTGCACGCCGGCGCAACAGTGGTGGCATCCGGTGACGCTTACCCAGCGAACGCAAAAACGCCACATGGATGGAAAAATCAAAACGGGACGTGAAGCCTTCGGCTTTCGCCATCAGCTTACGGCAGAACGGCAGGGTCTTTTTCCCTTCACGCGGCGTGAATACCGGATTCGGGTTTTTAACCTGTGAATAGTGATTTTGAAGGAGATCAGTCACCGCTTCCTGCGCTTATGTTGCACAGAAGGAGCGAATGACACAGAAACTGAGCTTGAAGTTTTCTGAGCATGTACATATACTCCCTGCATAGAGCAACACGTTCTATGCAGTTTATGAAGGCCCCGTTAATCTTTTCCTTCCGCCAAGATTGAAGAAGATTATCGGGGTTTTTGCTTTCTGGTCCCGGGTAGATACCTCATCAGAACCAGTTCCCTGCCACCTTACGGCGTGGCACACCCAAAATTATTCAGACCATCAACAATCTAGCACTCAATATAAACATGATCAAGAATGTGAAGTCTTTACATCTAAAAGACCGCGTTCTGTAAGCTCTCGCTCAAGGAGCCTCTCGATAAACTGGGCTTGTGTCAGACCTTCTTCTTCACAAACCGCTATCATCACGTCCTTTAGTGGGTTTTTAACAAAAACCTTAACTTCTTTATGCGTTTCGCGTTTCCGCGCAATCGCGGCAAGCTGTCTCTCACTGGCAGACATTGGCTTACCTTTCCGGTATGCACGTTTTGCATTCGCAGAGGAAGTTGTTTTATCTGCTGGACGTGACATTTATCGCTCTCCTGACACCTCAGAAATGTCTTCGGAACGGAGGATACTACAGAACTCTCAGATCCTGCAAATCAATAACTTACTTTCAATTTGCAAGAGATCCTTTCTAAGATTGTCATTTGTATTGGCGTACAAATTTCAACTAAATGAGATGCCCATGTCCTCTTGTAAGAGAGATGGAGAGTAGCCCCATCCTGAACTAAAAGTGAGTACCTTCAGGGGCAAGACTTAAGAGGTAAGATACGAGCGACGGGTGGTTCAGGCGCTTTAGCATGGACGTAAGTGAACCGTATTGATGCTCGTTTTATGGCTGAGGTGCGTTAATAAGCCCGTTTCCAGTCCGTTCCCTGCGACCAGCGGGTCGACCAGTGCTGCAGATAGCGTTGAGCAACGACTGGAACATCCCACACGACTAGCACGTTCTCTGAATTGACCCGATCGGCGGAGCGGGTGTAGTTAAAAGACCCGACTTCAATATTGCGGCCATCAGCAATGATGACTTTGTCATGCATAATTTTGTACTGCGACACTGTGCGAACCGGGATGCCGGCATTGACCAGAAGATTCATGGCCGCCAGACTCGCCTGGTTTTGCTTGCCGGTATTGGCTTTCCAGTCCAGAACCACTTTCACATCGACGCCACGCCGCTTTGCCCTGACAAGCGCGCCGGCGACTTCGGGTGAGGTAAAGGAATAGCCCATCAGCCGGATTTCCTGCTGTGCAGAATTAATAGTCTTCAGGACCAGCTGCAGAGCCGTTCCTTCCGGCGAATATCCCGTCTCGATGCTGTCGGCATACACAACCGGAAAAGGTGCAAACAAAGACAGGCTGATAAGCCCGGACAGACAACATCTGCGGAGCGTACGGTTCATTTTTTTCACAGTATTTCCTTAACGGGTGTTTAAGAAACGCCAGGAGCGGGGGAAACTGGCTTTTCCCCGTTCCCGGGGTTGGACAACGACGCCATGCGGAGGCGTCAGGATTTTGTGGTATGCCGAAGCCAGTAGCAGACGGGTCCGTCGCCGGTATCGTGGACAGAGCCATAAACCATCCATCATGGGGTCAGTTTGGAGACAGGAAAAAATAATGGATATCTAGTAATTATTCTTCAAATCCAGAGTTAAAAATGTGCGGATTCATCACCTGAACCCGCACATTCAATCTCGATTTTTTAAAACCTGGCTTACCGTTAGCAGCTCGCCATTCCTTTACGGTTTTAACAATTCCTTTCGCCGAAGAATCTTCGCCTACCTTAGGCTTGAAGATGAGGTTCCAACCAGCAGGATGCTCTGTTAGTTGGGCGAACGAATAAATAGCATCATCGTTCTCTTTGTCAGTTGGAAAATCAGCAGCGATTATTTTACTAACAAAAGGGTAATGACTCCAATTTACTGATAGTGTTTTATGTTCAGATAGTGCCCGATGACTTTGTCATGCAGCTCCACCGATTTGGAGAACGACAGGGACTTCCTGCCCAGCCTTGCCAGATGCTGTCTCAGATTCAGGTTGTGTCGCTCAATTCGCTGCGTGTAACGCTTACTGATGACGTGCAGTTTTCCCTTCAGACGTGACTCATACATCGGCCAGCCGTCCGTCATCCATACCACCACGTCAAAAACTGACAGCAGGCTCAGAAGACGCTCCAGTGTGGCCATAGTGCGTTCACCGAAAACGTGGGCTACCACCACCCTGCGTATCCTGTCATACGCGTAAAACAGCCAGCGCTGACGTGATTTTGCACCGACGTAGCCCCATTGCTCGTCCATCTCCGCACAGACAATGACATCACTGCCCGGCTGTATCCGGGAGGTTACTGACTGCGGCCTGAGTTTTTTAAATGGCGCAAAATGGTGTTGAGGCCCACGCCCATTAGTCGTGCGGTGGCACGGCAACCGACGCCGTTCATAGCCATATCAATGATTTTCTGGTGTGTACCGGGCTGAGAAGCGGCATAAGTGAAGGTGAGCTGCCATGTTTTACGGCAGTGAGAGCAGAGATAACGTTGATGCCCGGCAGTACTTTTGCCATTACGCATCACGCCTTCAGTAGCGGAACAGGAGGGACAGCAGACGGAGACTGAAGCCACCGGAGCACCTCAAAAACACCATTATACACTAAATCAGCAAGTTGGCAGCATTACC
>NZ_JH414817.1:9684-16194 GCF_000238715.1 Klebsiella sp. 4_1_44FAA | reverse complement strand
ACAACGGAGAGGAGGAGTGCGCGGCGCCGGAGGCGCGGCGACGTCTCTCTCCGGCAGGCGCAGCCTGCCCGGGTTTTCGCGCGGCCGGAAGCGGCAGAGGTTCCCCCCTGCCCTGTGATTTATCGTGCCTTTCCCCCCTGAAGAATGAAATGGCCGCCAATATAGACGGCACACTGACAGGTCATGTATTCGCAGATTTCATCCATCACCTGCGCAGTGGTCAGTTCCCGCTGACCGGCATCGCGGCGGCGGGCATTAATCAGGGCTTTGTACTGTCGCAGGATATCGCGGCTTTGTGGTGCAAGTTTCATGTGCTTTCTCCTTAACCGGCGGGCTTCCCCGCCGGATAGTAATCAGTTGCTGAATACATAGCCTTCATGGAAGACATAGCCGCTGCTGAACAGATCCCGCGCATAAGCCTCATAATCGAAATAGACGCGCAGGGATTCAGGCACCTCGTTTAACAGGCCGTGATCCTCCACAAAGCCATAAGCAAAATCCGCCTCGCTTTCAGCCTCGCCACAATACGCCTCATCAAAGGCGTCATAGTCGCACTCGCCGGTATAGTCCGCCCAGGCCACAAACGCGGCAGCGCGTCCTTCGTCCTGCGCCTGCCGGAATGCCTCGATAAACGCCCACTTAACAGAGGATTCAGAGGCAAACTGAGACGGGATCCCTTCCCAGTCCTGAAACATAAACTCGGGGTCATCCTCGGAGGCATGCAACGCCCGGCAGGCGTCATAAAATTCGTCTTCGTCGTCGAAGTCGGTTAAATCAAACCATTTGCCAAAAATACTGCCGCCGTTGTACTGGTGATATGTGCCCACGTAGACGGCTGGAACGGTTACTGATGAAGTCATTTTTGTCTCCCTGCGGGGCGGTGTAACCGCCCCTGTCGTTAATCAGTCCAGCGCGGCGTAAATAGCACTGCATTCGGGGTGAAAGGTGATGTGATTCCAGAGCTGGGCATCACGCAGCATATAAAGGCGAGTCAGCGCCGGGTTACTGCTGTCATGATGGGCCGCCAGACGGCGATTAATCGCCAGGCTGGTCAGAATAATGCCCGCCGCGTCGGCGCTGACAGTGCGATCAAACCAGTTTTCGCTACTGACCAGATGTACCCGGCCACAATCCGGCATCATGTAGCCGCCCCCCTCCGGCAGGCGAATAAAATGCCAGAAGCCGCCCTCATAGCCGGGCATCCATTTTTTGGCCAGAGCGTACACCTGTAATTCCGCGAGCATGAAATCCGTGCCGAACAGGTACGGCATAAAAGACAGGCGGTCGGACTCCTCAACATTCAGGACCGGGCATGTATTCACATACTGCATGGATAAACCTCCGTAATCACATAGACTGCGGCACCGGGTTGTGCCGTGCCGACACGACAGCCCGGCGAAAAGCGGAAGATGCAGGGGCGACACCGGAGGCCGCAGCGCAGATATAGCGCGAAGCTGGTCTGGACGGTTTTCGAGCGAAACCTGAGCGAGAAAACGACGGGAAGAACGGCGAGCATCATAAAAAAACTGCGACCGGGCGAGGATGGCGGCGTCAGCGCACCCTTGCATCTGCAGCGGCCGGGCTAAAGTGAAGGCACGGCACAACCCGTCGCGATGCAGGAGGTTGAATACAGGGTTTCTCTCCCCCGTTTTTTGACCACCGGGAGAAAAGCGGAAGCAGATGTCGCAACGCGACAGACGCAGTAATAAGGCCACGGACCGGAGGGATGGGGCCGGGTGAAGCGGAGCCGGCGGCAACGGCAAGCCGGCGACTGCCTTATCCGGGGATGGCGGCGCCAGCGAACTCCAGCCTCTGCGGCTGCCGGGCTAAAGTGAAGGCACGGCACAGCCAGCACACGGCACGGCGATAACAGAGGGTTGTGTTCACCCAAAAGGCCCGGAAACCGGGCCGGGTGGACGCGGAGCCGGCACGGCGACATCCTTATCGCACCACACCTCCTGTGCCGGCAGGCTGACAAGGGAGGATCCCCCTCCCCTGACGCACCGGGCTGTCACTCCTGAGTTCTGCTGGCGCGGGCCTCTCTCACCATTTCCCTTAAAACCCGGCGATCAAACCAGCGCCGGACCGGAGTGTCCGTAAAACGCAGATGATCAGCGATAACCCCTGCGCTCCTGATAGTTTCCTCCCGCTCGTTAACCAGGGTGAGCAGGACCGGGCAGAATCGCGCATCGCGAATAAGAATGGCATCGAGGACCTGATCCAGCCTGTCGGTTTCGTCTTCGTCCAGGCAGTTATCATGATCATACTCGACGGCCAGCAAGCGCCAGTCACCGATCCGCCTGTCCATCAGACGGGGATTGACGGACGACGTCAGCGCGGCGGCGATGCGCTTCGTATCCCGGTGGACGATTTCCGATATCTGCGTGAGGGAGGCTTTCAGGAAGGCCAGCAGATCGTCACATTCCGCCGCCGTCAGCCACTCCTGAGCGTAAGGCAGGCGGATAACCTGACAGTCAGCCAGCCGCTCCGGATGCGGATATGCCTGCACCGGAAAGAGATGCAGACGAGCCGGGGTTCCCGCCAGCCGCCGGGCGCTGGCGAGCAACAACGCTGCCCGGCCATACGTCAGCGGCTGACAAAGCTGTTCCGTAAGCGTGAGGATTTCCGCGCCACTGAGAGAGCCGCAGGCGGCAAGCCAGCCGGGTACGGTTTCGGGGGCGACGGGCGCCATATCAACAGTGTCGGGCCAGCCAGCCTGGCGCAGCATCCGGTCGCCGTGACGCAGAATAAGCGTGTTAAGGGTTTCTTTTTTCATCATTATCGTCTCTGTCCGGGTTATATCACCCCGCCGCGTGGCGGGGCGATCTGCTGTCAGCTTTTCAGTAATGCCCGCACTTTTGCTGTATCCGCCAGGCGGCGCATTACGCTTTCCGGCACCGGGAGATTGCGATCCCGTGCGGTCCATTCCCTGTCCCACAATGCCTGTTCGGCGGTAATCAGCAGGGTTTCAAGCAGGTCAACCGGCACAGTCACCCTCTGCCCGTTCTCTTTCACCTGGTCTATCAGTGCCATCACCAGGCCGGCTGACACGCCCGACTCAAGCCGTTGTTCTTCCGGTATAGTGTCCATGCGTTCCAGTACTGCCCTTACGTCATGTTCTGAAAAGGAATATTCCATCCCGTCAGCCAGTGCTTCAATATCCGCCGGGGTCCAGATAATCAGGTTCAGCGGGGTTTCTGCGGGATATTGCTCATTCAGCATCCTGCAAAGATCTTCACGGGTTCCGTACATGTTCTCTCCTCAATCCAGAAAGCTTTCATCGAGCATCAGTGCAATATTGAACGCCTCATCCATCAGGACGCTGAGACGTCGCAGACTGATACCGGCAAGCCGTTCCGCCAGTCCGTCGTACCGGTAGTGGTACGTGTCTTCCAGCACTTTCAGGGTGGTTTTCAGGTCGCAAAGATTGTTCGCCAGCCCGGCCATATCGCGGCGCAGGGCTTCGTGTCCGTCGTAATTCATTACGCGGCCTCCGGGAGCCATTCATCGTTCGCCGCCGGGGTATTTACGGCCCGGTGCATGGCGGCCAGTCGTTCGGTTCCGGCCCGGTGGTACTGCGCCAGCATTTCGATGCCGATATAGCGGCGTCCGGCACGGTATGCAGCGACGCAGGTCGAACCGCTTCCGGCAAACGGGTCGAGAACAATCGCGCCCGGGGCGCTGAATGACTCAATCAGCGGCTGTAGCGCCTCCACCGGTTTCTGCGTCGGATGCAGGGTATTACCGGTATACGGGAAGGGCAGCACATCCGGCAGCGGTTTAAGGGGCGGCACGGGGCGGCCTTTGGCAAGGACATAAGCCCCTTCATGGCAGTAGTCCACAAATCCGCGTCGGGCCCTGGCGTTACGACGGTTGGAGGCATAGTTTTTGGTGAACACAAGCTGGCCCACGGCATAGAATCCTGCCGCCTTCCACGCGGCCATAAAGCGGTCCACACGGTTCCAGCTGTAGAAGCTCACCATCAGTGCGTCTTTTTTAAGGACGCGGTACATCTCCAGCGTGGCCGGTTGCAGCCATTCGTCCGTCACATCCCCGGCAATCTGTCTGCCCTGACGGTCCTTAAAACCGACGAGGTAAGGCGGATCGGTCACAATAAGGTCCACGGCACGGTCGGGGAATCCGCGCATCACATCAATACAGTTCCCGAGAATGAATCTGGACATGGCAGCACTCCTGTAGTCTGAGGGGGCAGGAGGCATCACCGCGATACCGTTCCCTGCCGCACGCTGCCTGTTCATCGCGTCCGGTCACGGGTCAGGCCGACCGTGGAATACCGCAGCCGTCCGTCTTTTGGACGGCAAGGATATGCCGCGAAAGCGGCTTGAAGGGCGTTCCTTAAAAGGGCGAGGGACTGGCGTACACTCTCAACGACGCCGGGCCTGAGCGGAAAAACCGCCCGTCCCGTACCAGACCGGACGCGAGACACTGGCAGCGGGCGGCAGGTTCATCCCCCGCGCCGCCCGGCGGTCGCGGAAGAAAAGCGGAGCCGGAAAAGGCGACGGCATCAGAGGGGCTAAAAACAGGGCATTGCGCCCTGTTTGTTGAAAGTCAGCGTGTGATATCCCGCCAGTCATTTCCGTACTCATCGCAGAGGCCGGGCGTATCCGTTACACCGGTTACTGCCCACGTATCCAGAAACTTCAGTCCGCGCAGGATACTGCTCTCCACGTCATCGAGCAGGATGATGCTGTTAAACCAGACCACGCCATCCGGATATTGCCAGCGGTGACGGTCATCCTCGAGCAGCAGACTGTCCCACCACGTCCGGCCCATCTGTATCGCGCCCGATTCAGCCTGCGCCAGGCCGGTTGCTGATATCATGTGATGCACCATCATTTCCACGCCGCTGATTTCAACGGCAAAGCCGACCAGCCAGGTATTCATACACGTTTTACCTCATCAATCGCCGCCTGCAGGTGGCTCCAGTTAAATCCGTCATTCGCATCATGACTGTCCTGCGCCCGCTCCATCGCTGCATCGATGTCGCCTTCCGTGAGCGAGCCGTCCAGTGAAAGAAAATCATCGGCCAGCCAGAACGTGCCGCAGCACAGCGCGTCGTCGGGGTACTGCGACAAACGGTCTATAAAGGCTTTCACGGTCATGCGTTTTTCCATTCTGTCTCCGGGCGGTCTCCCGCCCGCCCCCTGTTCAGCCGCCAAAGCGTGCAATGTTGTTGATAATCCAGTCCGGGCAGAGGCGATTGCTCGCCACGCACCCACGTTTTGAGTTCATCGGCGTGATGTATTCCACTGAAGGTCAGCCGGTTAGCGCACCGGTTCGGCATATGCAGATCCTGAATAGTCAGCGTGGGCAGGAGGCATCACCGCGATACCGTTCCCTGCCGCACGCTGCCTGTTCATCGCGTCCGGTCACGGGTCAGGCCGACCGTGGAATACCGCAGCCGTCCGTCTTTTGGACGGCAAGGATATGCCGCGAAAGCGGCTTGAAGGGCGTTCCTTAAAAGGGCGAGGGACTGGCGCACACTCTCAACGATGCCGGGTCGGAGCGGAAAAACCGCCCGTCCCGTACCAGACCGGACGCGAGACACTGGCAGCGGGCGGCAGGCTTACGTTAACTCCAGGCGAACGGGGAATTACCGGCGTACCTGTCCACAAATCCGGGGCTTAAGGCTGTGGATAACCTGAAGGCAAACGACGGAGAAGCACGGGAGAACAGACACTTATAAGACTGTTCTTTTTTCAAACAACCAGAAAATCTGTATCAGCGGTTCAGGGATTTATCCCCGGCCACAGACAGGCCAATATAGACGCCCGCCCCCCAGATGATCTGCGACAAAATGAAAACCCACTGCGGAACGTCGAAAACCAGAAGCGGAAGCAGACATACCGTCACAATGCCAATCAGCCGGCTGCCAAATTTTCTGCGCACCGGTTCACTGCTGTCGACGGGAATGCGGGCGAGACGGAGAACATTTCTGAATCCTGGTGACATGAGAACCTCCCTGGGGATGCCAGTCATTTGAAATCGGTATAGTAGTGGATGTGATTCGTACTGTTAGTCACCGAATGCACGCCGCATATTTTTCTTTATTTCCCGGGTATCCGCCCCGGACACCGGCACGTCAGATGTTGCCGGCGTATCCGGTACTGCAGCTGCAGCCCTGCTCACGTCAGCGGTGCCGGCCATCTGCTGAACCAGTGCCTGCAGCTCACTGACCGAGGTGGGCGGTACTGGCATACTGGCCAGCAGGCGCGGCAGTTCCGGCGCCGTCGTGTGGAGGGCAAGACCGGTGATAATCAGGTTTCTCAGCAGATCGCCACGCAGACGGGATGACGCTTCCGTCAGCACACTTTCCACCCGTTCCCCACTCCGGCCATTCTGAAGCGTCAGGGTGTAACGCCGGCGCTGGTATTCTGTCTCCGGTGACACGGGCAGAGCTGCCCCACCATTTTCGGGCTCATCCGGAAGGCCGGTGAGTGAGGACCAGGTTCCGGAGACCAGGGCCATCACGGCGTAAAGGCGGACAGC
>NZ_JH414817.1:0-8918 GCF_000238715.1 Klebsiella sp. 4_1_44FAA | reverse complement strand
AGTGATTCCGGCATCACCTTCACGTCCGTTACGGTAAACTGCTCTGCCCTTATTCAGAACCAGCTCACGCATCAGGTTTTCCCGTTTGCGTCGTATGTTCTCCTCGTTCCGCTGGCAGTCCCCGTCGTAATACTCACTCAGGGGCAGCGTCACGGTCAGGCTCACCGGCTGCGGCTCCAGTCCGCTGTTCAGCAGCGCATGATGCACGGCCAGCAGGTTGAGATCACCGTACTGATATTCCACGTTTGTTGTCGGGATGGCATCCCGGCTGACGCTGTCCCAGGTGTATTTCAGCGTGCCCACCTGATAATTGAACGTTGCCGCACTGAATTCTGCCACTTTCCAGCCATGCCTGAAGGAGTTCGCAGAGACTCGTGTCTGAAGCTCATCTCCTTCAAACCATGCCAGCTTAACATTAGTTGAACCATCATCGCAGTAAATATTCATCAATATGCTCCGTTAATTACACTCAATTTGATACCAATTATAAGAGCAAAATGAAAAAATCAAAACAATATTTCTCAATATGAGCAATATAAAAATATCAAAATGATTAATTTAAGCATTTTGAACACCTTTATTTACTCAAAATGTTCTTAAGGCATGCGATCTGGATTATCGTCACGCTGTTAAATATGTCGCGGTAGGGATACCCGTTACCGGGTACCCCCCGCACAGATCCCGGCGTGCGCTATTCACGCACCGGGCTCCTGCCTTGGGTGTCTGGCGGTGAACCGCTCCACAGGCCATGGATGCAGAACCCGAACCTTCGGCAGCCATACGGCTGCCAGTCTGTTTGCTTTCGTCCATGTCGTATCATCCTGCTGGCTCCTGCGCCTCAGCGCCCGTCGCCAGAGGTCTGTTACGTATATCCTGAACTTCCGCATCATGGGATAGTTGCCCGGGACTGAGTGGTAGTTCAGGTATCCCTGAACCACTCTCCTGAGCCATTTTCCCTGTTCGGGGATTGAGTAATGCCAGCGCTTTCGTAGTCCGTCCTTGATCGCTTTCAGTGTCGCCGTCATCCTGTCCCGGCGTGTCTTTCGTATCAGCATGAACCTGCCACTACGGTCTTTCCCACTGATATGCGTGAACCCGAGGAAGTTGAACGTTTCTGGTTTACCTTTTCCCCTGCTGGCGCGGTTTTCGGCTGCGAAGCGGCCGAACTCCATCAGTCGGGTTTTCTTCGGATGTACCGTGAGTCCGAACTCCTTCAGTCTGCGCTGCATGGCTATACGAAAGCATTGAGCGTCGATTCGCTTGTCGAACCCGATGACTATGTCATCTGCGTATCTGACCATGACCACATTGCCTGTGGCATGGCGGCGTCGCCACTGATGCGCCCACAGATCGAAGACATAGTGGAGGTAGATGTTTGCCAGCAGCGGCGAGATAACCGCACCCTGTGGGGTGCCTTCCTCCGATGCCCGCCATTCTCCTTCCTCTGAGGTCCCGGCTGTGAGCCACTTTCGTATGAGCCTGATTACCCTCTGGTCGCCGATTCTGTGTTCTATGAACCTGATTAGCCATTCATGGCTTACCTTGTCGAAGAACTGACTAATATCGGCATCCAGTACCCAGTTTACATTGGTCCGAACCAGCCCTGTGGCCAGTGCGTCCAGCGCATTGTGCTGGCTTCGCCCGGGTCTGAACCCGTATGAAAACCCCATAAAGTCATTTTCGTAGACTGCATTCAGGATCTTAACCAGCGCATACTGGACGATTTTGTCCTCCAGTGAGGCGATGCCGAGCGGGCGCTGTTTTCCATCCGCTTTCGGGATGTAGTGCCGCCTGCCGGGCTGAGCCCTGTAACTACCCTGATGAAGCCTCCGGTGCAGATCTGCTATGTTGACCTTCAGGTTTTCGGCGTAGTCCTTCCACCTGACACCATCAACTCCGGCAGCCGCTTTCCTGCTCAGGGAGAGGAATGCGTTCTCCAGTGCCTCTGCTGTCAGGAGGTGGAACAATGCGGTAAACCGTTCTTTCTTCCGCTGCTTCGCAGCTTCCCGCACGCGTGACAGCCTCTGTGACATACTTTCCCGGCTCTGCGTCCGGCGCATGTGTGGCTGTTCCGCGTTTCCCTTGGCCCCGCTCCTTCGCTCCACTGACTCCGCTCCTTGCGGATTGTTCGCCAGATTCGCAGCTACTATGAGCGAGTCCGACTTCTCCTCTCCGTACATCACCGGCTTCGGCTCCTCGCCTTCCCGGTGCGGGCCATCTCCGGCACTGGCAGATGGTCAGAGGGGAGATCTCCCGGTTCCCGCGTAAAGATCGTATTGACATGCCAGGGTCTCAGACCCCGCCGGGTCCATATGGCACTCGCAGTAACGCACCCTATGATGTTGCCTTCCGTAAACAGTACAACGTCGGCACCCGGGAATTTAATATACATTTCGTGGCTCAATGGCTGGCCTGTCAACACCCCTGTCAACGCTTCGCCCCATACCTCACGGTATACAACGCATGACTCGGGGACCCTGTGGATTGCTGGTCCTTCAATGGTCGGGGACTTTCACCCCTTGATCTTTACCGGTCTCCCGGCGCACACTGTATATATAACCAGTAAAATTAGAGTGTCAGGAGGAAAGATGAAGCTACAGTTTTTCAGCACCGGGAAAGAACTCCCGCCACAGGCCCATCCGTTGTTTGCAGACCTGGCCAGCTGCGGTTTTCCCAGCCCTGCAGCTGACTATGTCGAATCTGATCTGGATCTCCATGATTACTGCATACGGCATCCGAGCGCGACTTACTACCTTCGCGCCAGCGGAGACAGCATGGCCGACGGCAGCCTTTACAATGGCGATCTGCTGGTTGTGGACTGTGCCGAGAAGCCCCGGCATGGCGATATTGTTGTGGCCAGCGTGCAGGGGGAGTTTACGGTCAAACGGCTGCTGCTGACGCCACGACTGACGCTGCAGCCCATGAACGCCGCCTGGTCGCCGATTTATCCCGACCCGGACGATCTGGATATCTTTGGCGTCGTCACGCACATCATCCACCGCCCGAGGGAGATGTACTGATGTTTGCCCTGGCCGATGTGAACAGCTTTTATGCCAGCTGCGAACGTGTTTTCCGCCCGGATTTGAAAGGAAAGCCGGTTGTGGTGCTCAGCAATAACGATGGCTGCGTAATCGCGAGAAGTGCCGAGGCAAAGCCCTGGATCAAAATGGGTACGCCGTGGTTTCAGATGAAAAACGAAAGATACCCGGAAAAAATATACGCGTTCTCTAGCAACTATGAACTTTATGCATCCATGTCGGCACGCGTGATGAGCTGCCTGGAGGAACTGGCTCCGGGGGTGGAACAGTATTCGATTGACGAGATGTTCCTCGATCTGACCGGCGTGGAGCACTGCATGGACCTGGAGGACTTCGGCCGGCAGCTGCGACAGCACGTGTATGACTGTACCCGTCTGACCATTGGCGTGGGTGCCGGACCAACGAAAACCCTCGCAAAATCAGCCCAGTGGGCCTCAAAGGAGTGGAAACAGTTTCGTGGTGTGCTCGCACTCACCCGGGGGAATCCACAGCGAACGCGGAAACTGCTTTCACTGCAGCCGGTCGAAGAGATCTGGGGCGTGGGAAACCGTATTGCACGCAAGCTCAATGTTCTGGGCATTAAGACCGCGCTCGATCTGGCCCTGACGAACCCGGCCTTCATCCGGAAAAATTTCTCCGTCGTTCTCGAGCGAACAGTGCGCGAACTGAACGGGGAAAGCTGCATGTCGCTTGAGGAAGCACCGCCAACAAAGCAGCAGATAGTCTGCAGCCGCAGCTTTGGTGAGAAGGTCACTGAATACGATTCGCTGCGGCAGGCTGTCTGTCAGTACGCAGAGCGGGCCTCAGAAAAGCTGCGCAAGGAGCGCCAGTATTGCCGGCATATTTCCGTTTTCATCAAAACGTCTCCGTTCGCCGTTAAAGAGCCTTATTACGGCAACGTGGCCACGGAGAAACTGCTTACTCCCACCCAGGACACCCGGGACATCATTGCGGCCGCCACAACGGCTCTGGAGCGTATCTGGAAGGACGGGCACCGGTATGCCAAAGCCGGTGTGATGCTGAATGACTTCACCGGCTCCGGCGTTTCGCAGCTGCAGCTGTTCGACGAACGCCCTCCACGCCCTCACAGTGCTGAGCTGATGAAGGTTCTCGATGGCATTAATCATTCCGGACTGGGACAGGTCTGGTTTGCCGGACGAGGGATTGCGCCTGCGTGGCAAATGAAACGCGATATGCTCTCCCCTGCGTACACCACCCGCTGGAAAGATATCCCCATAGTGAGGATCGGCTAAATTTTGCATTTCAGAGAGAGCCAGTAGTGCTCGCCGCAGCCGAACGACAGGGCTAAGCCCGCGAGTGAGCGAGGAAGCACCAGGGAACTGTACGGACAAATTCTGCTTACGCTCGAAGTTAAATGGACAACTTATCCAGTTATCCACCGGGTAGATCCAAGTATCTGATCCAGCAAAGATCCATATAATGATCCAAACAGATCCCGGTACGTTGAAAACCGCGCCATGCATAGGCTAACAGCCATTTCATGTGTTTATAAGTCGGATATTTGTGTTTGTAAATCGGTATTCTGTGTTTACAAAGCGGATTTATGTGTTTATAAAACGGATTGCGCGTGTTTATAAATGGGATTACGCATGCTGTGTCTGTGGATGATCCTTTAACTGTGGATAAGTCCTTATGTATAAGAAAAGTGTAGATCTATCACTTGAATCGGTTCTCGTAGAAATCGATGAAAATAAGAAGCTCATGCCTTCCAGAAACGCTACTGTCCAGCCTGTAGCTTTGATGCGCTTAGGTCTGTTTCTACCTTCCTTAAAACGAAAAGGAAAGGATACAGAAAATATCAGTATTGATGCGAGTAACGAACTTCAAAGCTTAGAGTTGGCAAGAGCCGAAGGTTATACAGACATCCGTATTACCGGCCCACGACTTTCGATGGAGACTGACTTCAAGGTGTGGGTTGGCATCATTCTCGCGTTTTCGAAATATGGCTTAAACAGCAGCACCATTGAACTTCCATTCAGCGAGTTTGCTACATTATGCGGGTTTAGCTCAAAGGACAAAGATAAAGGACTCAGAACGCGCTTGGCCGACTCTCTTATTCGTCTTCGCAGCACAACTATCAAGCTTGCCTCAGAAAAGGATCGGAATGGTGTTGTATCTGGTCTGTTAAGTCGTGGTAAGTGGGACGAAAAAGACGACATCATGGAACTTACCGCCGATGAGTCTCTTTGGGAGCTTTATCAATTCGACCGTCAGGTGCTTCTGCAGATGTTTATAATCCGGCAACTTGCGAACAAAGGGACAGCACAGGCCCTATACACTTTCATTGAGAGCCTTCCTGAGCGACCAATACCACTATCGTTCGCGCGTATTAAACGTCGCCTAATGCTTACCTCACCCAATAACCAGCAGAATCGAGTGATTAACAAGGCTATAGACGAGCTTAAAGCGGTCGGTTATTTAGATGGCGATGTCGTTAAAAAGGATGGTGAATGGCACTTAATCATAACCCGTCGCACGCCTAGGCCAGACATTAAGGCTATGTCTGAAGCCTTAAAAGATGGAGAGTAAAAGCGCCTGACTGTGTTTGTAAAGCGGATATGTGCCGCAGTGACTGCGAGTGTTTGCTGTTTTCCCGGTAACACAGCATCAGCATCCGTTTTATAAACACATCTATTCCCTCTCATATTGTTTCCGCTTTGTAAACACACCTGTTTGCTCACTTCCGAACCGATTTATAAACACATGTATCAGCGTTCAGCCTTTGAGTCACTCGCTGAACGTGCAACAAAAACACCAATATCAATAATTTCTTGCACGTCATGGTATTTGTTGTACACTCCGAGTTGTACAATCAATGTCCTCTACATTGAAAACATCATGGAGAACAGAATGAAACGAGATTACGGTGGAGTAGGCTCGATAGCGCGACGAGCTGGCATATTACTTGAGTCAATGAGCCGGGACATTGAAGATCAACGCAAAGAGTTTAACCTTACAGAATACTTCCAGACCTTTACCCGGAACGCAGTAGCCAAATTACCCAAGCTAAGCCGTCGCATCGTGGAGCAGGCCATTAAAGAAATGGAAGATGCAGGCTACGATTTCAACAAGAAACGCGTCGGAAATGTTGAGCAATATGCTCTTACAGTACAGAATGTTATTGATATTTACGCCCACCGCAAGATCCCGAAGTATCGTGAAATCCATCAATCGCCTTACGTTATTTTCGTCGTTAACTTGAAAGGCGGCGTATCCAAAACCGTATCAACTGTAACGCTGGCGCACGCGTTGCGAGTGCATCAGGATTTATTGCGTCACGATCTGCGTATTCTGGTTATTGACCTTGATCCGCAGGCATCCAGCACCATGTTCCTCGATCACACGCACAGTATTGGTTCCATTCTTGAAACCGCCGCGCAAGCGATGCTAAACGATGTCGATGCTGAAACCCTGCGTAACGAAGTGATACGGCCAACCATCATTCCAGGTGTTGATGTTATTCCGGCTTCTATCGATGATGGTTTTGTAGCCAGCGCATGGAAGGAGCTGGTTAGCGAGCACCTGCCGGGCGTAAACCAGTACGAAGTGCTTCGCAAAATCATTATCGATCGTGTGGCTGATGACTACGATTTCATCCTGATTGATACAGGTCCGCACCTCGATCCATTTTTACTAAACGGTTTGGCGGCAAGTGACCTTATTCTCACCCCTACTCCGCCGGCGCAAGTCGATTTCCATTCCACGTTGAAATACCTTACCCGCTTGCCTGAAATGCTGGAAACGCTGGAAGAAGAAGGCATTGAACCGCGTCTGGCTGCCAGTATTGGTTTTATGTCGAAAATGACTGGCAAGCCCGATCACCTGGTTTCACATAGCCTTGCTCGTGAAGTCTACACAAGTAGCATACTGGACTCTTCCCTGCCACGCCTGGATGGCTTTGAACGTTGCGGAGAAACGTTTGATACGATTATTAGTGCTAACCCAGCATCTTATCCCGGTAGCAACGACGCGTTAAAAAAAGCGCGTACAGAAGCAGAGCATTTTACGAAGGCTGTGTTTGACCGTATTGAATTCCTGAGGAGCCAATCAGCGTGAAGAAAAAAATAGTAGCTCGCGGGCGAAACATTTTAGGTAGTGATAGCTCGGATTTTATCCGTAGCCTCGAAACCAAAGAAGCAGAGAAGGTATTCACCCTTAAGTCCGGTAATCAGGCCAAGTTCACCCTCTCAACCATTTTGAATGGTGATATTGAAGAGAAGACATTTGTCGATCCAGCTGTTAACGGTCGCGACCAAAGGTATGTAACCCCTGAGTCAGTGAGCGACATAACGCGAACTATCAACCTGCAGCAATTTTTCCCAGCAATCGGCCGAGTTATTGACGGTTGTATTGAAGTGTTAGATGGTTCCCGGCGCCGGGCGGCATGTATCTTCAGTGGCGCGAAATTCGAAATTCTGGTTACAGAAGATGAGATAAGTCTTGAAGATGCTCGTCAGCTTGCCAAAGACATTCAGACCGCGCGTGAGCATACGCTTCGTGAGATAGGTCAAAGATATCAATTTATGTACGCAAATGGCATGTCTAAGGATGAAATTGCGCGCGTAGAGGACGTCTCACCGGCCAGCGTTTCCCGCGCGTTTCAAGCTGCTTCTGTGCCAGCTGAAATGGTCGAGTTATTCCCGGTTATCAATGAACTCTCCCTTGCTGATTACCAGCTGCTGTTAAAAATTTCAGAGGACTTAGATAGCAAAGGTGTGCCTCTGTCTGATTTGCTCGGAAAAGTTCAGGCAGACATCAGTGCAGCAAAAGTTGAAAGCATAAGTAAGTCGCTAATTATGGACTCTTTTAAACGCCATTCGAAGCAGCTGAAGCCAGCGCCAGTGAAAACTGTACAAACTGAAAAACTACGTGAGTTTGAAGACAAAAAGCAGTTTGCCCGGAAGAAAACCGATCCGTCTAAACGCTTAGTGACCTATGAATTTGCCCGTCTTCCTGCTTCAGTTCAGGCTGAGTTAGATGAGGCCATCAGGCTGGTTATGGGCAACATGCAGTCCTTCGAAAAATAAAAAAAGTGGGAATTTAATGTGTGACTCCACTAAAAAGTTCCCACTACATTTTCAGTCCTAACTATCTAAAAAACTAGGTTTTTTGTGATTTCTTTCAGTATGAAATTCCCTGTCGCATCGCTTGAAGTTTTATAAAGCACAATGGCGTAATTTTTGGAGAAACAAAATCAATGGAACACTCGACAATTTCTGAGGCTCTAATTGGTGGTGTTGTTTGCGGCACTATCGCGGCCGGATTTATCTGGCAATTATTCAGACCTTGGAAACTTGAATGGCTCTGGTTAACCTGTTTTATCCTTACCTCAATCATTGTATTTTTCTTTGGTCCCTCTATGCCAAACCCATTCATGATGTAGAAGTACAAGGAGATGTGCCATGACCGTGAGGCTTTATTACAATGCAGCAGATAGACGAGCCCAAGCGAGCAATGAATGGCATGCTGAGTGGATAAGTAAACGTGGCGGCTTTGTTAATGGAATGGTCGCCTCCCATCTCTTGTGCCACAGTGGGACGATAAATCGTCACTCATTGAACGGAGCGCTGCTATCATGAACGTTAAAACTATTGGAATCGATTTGGCAAAAAACGTTTTCCAGATCCATGGGGTTGACGAGCACGGAAAACGGTTGTTCAACAAACAACTCAGACGGGCACAAATGGCCTCCTTTTTTGCCAACATCCCACCCTGTTTGATCGGCATGGAGGCCTGTGCATCTGCTCATTTCTGGGCCAATAAACTGATATCGATGGGCCATAATGTCAAACTGATGGCCCCTAGTTCGCAAACCCTATGTTAAAACCAATAAGACATGATGCTGCAGACGCTGAAGCT
>NZ_JH414816.1:11084-18277 GCF_000238715.1 Klebsiella sp. 4_1_44FAA | reverse complement strand
CGCGGTTCCACGCGGTTACACGAGCTCCCGGACGGCCTGAGACTCTCTTGCGGCTGAAGCATTTGCTTGTGCCTGAGCGAATGACCAGGGGACGCGCATTTGGGTAAAACTCTTCAATCCAGCGCTTTAGAATTTCGTTACTGGGGTAGCCGATGGCTCGGCGAGTGTACGACAGGCAACCACCGTGAGTAAGATAATGCTCAACAGCAGCAATTTTCTGTGTACGTGAATAGCGTTCTCTTGGTTTTAATTCCCTGGGTAAATCGCCCTTCTCTTCATAAATCCGAACCCAACGGCCCAGCTGTTTTGTGGAAGGATATCCCAGCTCCATGACGACAACGGAGGCTTTCTTTCCGTACCGGTAATAGAGTTCGACGGCCCGAATCCGGTCCTCGTATGAATGCATAAATTAACTCCTGAAGGTCCAGGAATTTGTCCGCACTTCCCTGTGGCTCAATTCAGATGTCCGCGCTATGGTAAGCTTCACTGGTCCGTTTAAACTACCGGGAGGCATATCATGAGCGCAGAAAGCTCAGGAGTGTTTACTTTGAAAGAGATCAACCGGATCAAGATTATACAGGACGTCATTGAACGTCGCATCACAACGCGCCGTGCGGCCGAGCACCTCGGTATCAGCGACAGGCAATGCCGCAGACTTCTTGCCCGTTACCGTGAAGGCGGACCGCTTGGTATGGCCAGCAGACGATGTGGCATGCGTGGTAACCGCCAGTTGCCACCCGGGCTCGCAGATCAGGCTCTGGAACTGATCAAGACGCGTTATGCTGATTTCGGTCCGACTCTGGCGCGTGAAAAGCTCGAAGAACTCCACGGACTGTTTCTTGGCAAAGAAACTGTCCGGCGCATCATGGTGCGGGCTGGCTTATGGGTTCCCCGTAAACAACGTGCCGCAAGGATCCCTCAACCACGGTACCGGCGTCCGTGTACTGGTGAGCTGATACAAATAGATGGCTGTGATCACGACTGGTTTGAAGGCCGTGGCCCGGCCTGCACCGCGCTGGTCTATGTTGATGATGCAACCAGCAAACTGATGGAACTGTTGTTTGTTAAATCGGAGTCCACGTTTTCTTACTTCGAAGCCACGCGGCGCTATATCGATAAGCATGGTAAACCGCTGGCACTGTACAGCGATAAAGCCGGTGTTTTTCGTGTTAACAATAAACACGCCACAGGCGGAGACGGGCATACTCAGTTTGGGCGAGCCATGCATGAACTGAACATCCAGACTATCTGTGCAGAAACCAGTCCCGCCAAAGGGCGTGTAGAACGAGCTCACCTCACTTTACAGGATCGTCTGGTCAAAGAGCTGCGGTTACAGGGCATTTGTTCAATGGAGGCTGCAAATGACTTCGCTGAGGCCTATATGGCTGACTATAACCGCCGTTTTGGCAAAGTACCGCGACATGATTTTGACGTACACCGTGCTGTAGAACATGATGAGGACCTGGGGCTTATTTTCACTGTTCGTGAAAAACGTAAAGTCTCAAAATCGTTGACGATACAATATGATAAAATGTTGTACCTGATTGAAGACAGCGAACTGAGTCGCCGTGCAATAGGTAAATATATCGATGTGTATCACTATCCTGATGGCAGAAAAGAGCTGCGCCTGAACGGTACGCTACTTCCCTACTCTACCTACGACCGACTGTCAGAAATCGACCAGGGCGCGATTGTCGATAACAAGCGTCTTGGCCGAACCCTGGAGTTTATCAGTCTGGTGCAGAGCAAGCGGGATAACACGCGCTCTCAGTCAATTCCCGCTGGAGATGGCCCTTCCCGACGACGGCCAAAGCAGGAAGGGAAGAAATCCCAGCGCTCACTGGATAATGATGACATGCTCGAAGCACTCAAACAGCTTCAGTCACGTTCAGAGGACATTTTTGGTAAAAGAGCCCGCTGATGGTACTCACTGGCCGGACAGTGGTTGCTCACCAGTTGATATTGTCCGGCCAGACCCATGATGTATTATTCATTTCGTTCAGCATCTTTATGTCCTGCTTTTCACGGGCATACTTACCCCATAATGAATGAAAAGAACGAACAATACTGATTAACTGCTTTTTTCTTTGCTCCGGAGATAGGCTGATAAAATAGCAGCACCTGCTGTCAATATTATCCTCAATGAAATTAAAATCAGAGTCTGATGCATATTTTACTGTTAGCATAATATCATTCGACGTTGTTCTCTCAGACTCTGTTAATGCTGATTCTATCAGGTATTCAAAGGCATACATGACAGACAGCTGGTTTTTGTCTGTCTGAATATAACCCATTGAGTTTCTGAGTATTGAGGACTGTACCAGGACCAGAGGCCATAAAAGCTCAACACCATAAAGCTTATATGTATCATGTTGATCATACTGATGTTGCTCAACACGACGATTACCTTCCCGTGCTTTACGAATATCATAGGCAAGGGATAACATAAATCCGTCTTTAACTTTAATCAGTGGGCTTTCATCCACGATGTAATGAATGAGTTCATGTAATTCATTCAGGGCTTCTGAATCTCCCCACAGTATAAAACCTGCATTGTTCGGCGTTAACTCGTATCGAAGCATGGGCTCAATCATCCTGTTGTTTCAGTCGGAGGAAAGTCTATCAGTAAAGAGAATGAGAGATCAAAGTGGTCATTTTAATTGAGCTGGATAACGGACATTTCAATTGAGCCTTGACAGGCTTTGTAGCTCCCATATTCTAATGTCACTTTTAACCCATTTAGTGATGTCACTTTTTCTGGCATAAAGGATCCAATCCTCAGGCCATGGAGACATCAGGATGCTTGTGACCATGTCAGATAAAGAAATCAGTCGGATCAACGTCATTCAATCAGTTGTTGAAAAACGTATGCGCCGTCGTGATGCTGCTCATCAGCTTGCTTTGACCGAACGTCAGACACAGCGGTTAATGAACCGCTTTCGTGAGTCTGGTGCCGCAGGATTGGTAAACCTTCGGCGTGGACGCCCTGGTAATCACAGGCTTCCTGAGTCACTGAAGCTGCGAGTTCTTTCGTTACTTCACGATCATTACAGCGACTTTGGACCAACACTGGCCGCAGAAAAATTACGCGAACGCCACAACATCACAGTATCTGTTGAAACGCTCAGAAAATGGATGACAGCGGATGGACTCTGGGTTCCTTATTCACGTCGCAGGCCCCGCGTTCATCAACCCAGATATCGGCGTGACTGCCTCGGAGAACTTGTTCAGATTGATGGTTCCCCGCACGACTGGTTTGAAGGCCGTGCACCGAAATGCTGCCTGCTCGTCTTTATTGATGACGCGACTGGCCGCCTGATGCACCTCCGTTTTGGTGAGACTGAATCAGCTTTTGATTACATGATGGCCACTCGCGAGTATCTCGAGCAACACGGCAAGCCCCTTGCGTTCTACAGCGATAAGCACGGCATTTTCAGGGTCAATAATGGAGGATCCACTACGACCGGAGTCACCCAGTTTGGCCGTGTACTTTCTGAACTTGGGATCGAGTTGATTTGTGCCAACAGTCCACAGGCTAAAGGCCGTGTGGAGCGAGCAAATCAGACACTTCAGGATCGGCTTATCAAAGAGATGCGTCTCGAGGGAATCTGCAGTATTGAAGCCGCCAACGCCTGGCTGGATACCTTCATCGCTGACTTCAATCGTCGCTTCGCAAGACCAGCAAAATACCCCAAAGATCTGCACCGCCCGGTGTCTGAAAGCAACGAAGAGCTGGATGATATCTTTGCTTGGCAGGAACTGCGTAAGCTGTCTAAAACGCTGACATTCCGCTATGACAAAATGATATATCTGGTTGAACCTACTGAAGAAAATACTCGCATCGCTGGCGAGAAAATAACTGTCTACGACTATCCTGACGGCACGCTGGCATTCAAATACGGTTACCGTTCACTCAAATATCAGGTGTTCGACAAACTGGAATGTCTCGACCAGGGGCAAATTGTTGATAACAAACGTCTTGGGGCTGTACTGAAGCTGGCGCAAAGCAAAATGGATGAACTCGAACGCGATGGCAAGCGTGACAGGAGCAAAAAGATGCCAAAACGACGGGCTCAGGCCAGAGTTCAGGAGCAACTCAGGGCAATTAATCCGGTCCTGGTAAACCCGGATGAATTCAGGGCCAGCCTGAAACGCTAGCCCCCTGCTCTTTTTTTTGGATAGTTCAGCTGTGGCAGTGTGATGAAGTACAAGCTTTTGAAAACATGGCAGTTGAGTTTGCAACCAATAATCCCCATTACTTATCTGGTTTTACTATCACAGCAGATATATTCCAGAATATTAAGGGGAAAACAGAACATGGCCAAATGTACGGCTCCTGTACGTGGACATAGCTCAGCAGCCGCCGCTGCTGCCTGTCCAGCCTGTCGCAATCGCAGTGGTTATCGCCGCAGCAGCTACAGTTATGATAGTTATCCGTCCTACTCCTCGTCAGGCAGCGCTGGCGGAAGTCGTGGAAGCAGTAGCGGTGGTTCCAGCAGCGGTACAAAGCCTCGCTGGTCAAAATCGGGATCTTCCGTTTCCTACACAACCGCCCAAGTACAATCTCTCACACCGATTCGCCAAACGGTAGAGAAGCTTGTCGCAGAGAAGCCGGATTTGCGTGATGTATTCCTTTGCCACGCTTGGGATGATCGACAAGGCGTAGCCAAAGAGCTACACGATTTGCTCGAGGCTGCAGGCGTCAAAGTATGGTTTAGCGAAAAGGATCTTGCTCTTGGCGTTCCTATGATGCGTGCCATCGATAAAGGATTAGCAAATTCTCGAATCGGTCTGGTATTAGTGACTCCAGCGCTATTAAACCGACTGCCCAAAGAAGGCGTTGCTGATAAAGAGCTTTCAGCTTTACTGGCCGGGAACCAACTCGTACCGATCGTTCATAACACAACGTATGAAGCTCTCCGCAATGTCAGTCCCTTGCTCGCATCCCGAAGCGGTCTGGACACGGGAGAAGATACGCTGGCAGTTGTCGCAACAAAAATTGCAGAATTGATTACTGTGTAGAGTAACGACTCCCACTCAAACTAAAATATCTGGTCTACTACCGCAGGCCAGATATTTTACCTTTTATCACCTCTCCCTTCAGAACATAACTTCCGCCCATGTCCATGTCACTTCAGGTGACATTTGAAACTGGCTAAACCGAGTGACTTTTTAATCTTGTAATAACAGGCTTTGTCAGCACAAAGCGTTATTGTCGTCTCAGCACAATTCACACGCGTCGTGTACGCTAAGCCTTCATTTTGCTCAGCACAGGACCGCGATCTTATGTTGGTGACTATGACAGACAAAGAACTTTACCGGCTTGGCATTATTCAGCGAGTATTTGACCGGGCTTTGCTTCAGCGCGACGCAGCAGACATACTTAAGCTCAGTGTTCGTCAGGTGCAGCGTCTTGTGCGCCTGTACCGGACAGATGGCGCAACCGCGTTTGCATCTTCCCGCCGTGGACGTCCTGCAAACAACCGGATCGATGAAGAAACACGCTGTAAAGCCCTGGATTTGATCCGGTGCCACTATTCAGATTTTGGCCCAACGCTCGCAACCGAAAAACTGGCTGAACGCCATCATATTCATCTCTCTGTTGAAACCGTCCGTAACTGGATGACAGCCGACGGTCTCTGGCGTCCTCATTCCCGCCGGCGAACCCGGGTTTACCAGCCACGCTATCGTCGCGACTGTCTCGGTGAACTGGTTCAGATCGATGGCTCTCACCATGACTGGTTCGAAGGCAGAGCCCCAAAATGCTGTCTTCTGGTCTTCATGGATGATGCCACTGGTCGCATAATGCATCTTCGTTTTGGTGAAACCGAATCAGCCTTTGACTACATGCTTGCTACCCGTGTGGAGTGACCCCGAGCCCGTAGACAAATCTGCCCTATAGTTTGAGCATAGGAGGAGTCTATGGGCACACCACGTTTTACCCCTGAATTTAAGGAAGAGGCCGTCCGCCAGATCACCGAGCGGGGCTATTCTATTGCTGAAGTATCTGAACGGCTCGGCGTGTCGGCGCACAGCCTATATAAATGGCTCCGGGCTGTTAAGCCTGACAACAGTGGACAGCAGGCACAGGATTTACTGGATGCCAGAACAGAAATTCTCAGGCTGAAAGCACAGCTTAAACGCACTGAGGAAGAGCGGGATATTCTGAAAAAGGCAGCGCGGTACTTTGCAAGGGAGCCCGACTGAAGTATCGCTTTATCAACGATCACCGTGAAATCTGGTCGATCGTTACAATGTGTCGGGTCCTTAAGGTTGCCCGTGCCGGATTTTATGTCTGGCTCCACAACCCTGTATCTGCCGGAGAAAAGGATAACCAGCGACTGCTGGAACTCATCCGCGACTCCTATACGCTGAGTGGTGGAGTTTACGGTTATCGCAGGGTTCATGGCGATCTTCGCGAAATTGGCGAAGTGTGCAGCAGAAACCGGGTTGCCAAAATCATGAGGAAAAACAGGATTCAGGCTATACATGGTTATAAAGTGCCACGCGGGAGTCGGGGACGACCGTCACTGATAGCGCCTAATCACGTGCGGCGTGAATTTACTGTAGTGAAGCCCAATCAGGTGTGGGTCACCGACATCACCTACATCCGCACCTGGCAGGGCTGGCTGTACCTGGCAGTGGTTATCGATCTTTTTGCCCGTAATGTGGTGGGCTGGTCGATGAAGCCGACACTGTCGCGCGAGCTGGCACTGGATGCGCTGCTGATGGCGGTCTGGCGACGTAAACCTGAAGAAAACGTCATTGTGCACAGCGATAGTAATAATGCCGATGTCAGTCTTTACCACCACTTAGTTTGCCGTTTAACCAGATTGGTGTGATTACTGATGCAGTGAAGACCTTCCCGCATCCTGACTCACACAGCGATCGACCTTTTGTGTCCTGCCCTGGACCCGTCGGTTGCCGGAAGCGCCTTCATGCGAGGCATCTCCTCACCGATGCGCGTGACTCAAGAAGGGCCTGACGGCTTGTCTCGTTACTGTCCTGTCCGGGTTATCTGTCTGGAGATTCAACTCTGTTTCCTCACAGGAGCTCTGTCATGGTTGATAAAGTTCCGAAGCTGCCGTTGTGGGTGGCGTGGATACACATAAAGATTTGCACGTTGCCGCTGTCGTAGATCAGAACAATAAAGTCCTTGGACTCAGTATTCTCCACAACACGACAAGGTTACC
>NZ_JH414816.1:3487-10172 GCF_000238715.1 Klebsiella sp. 4_1_44FAA | reverse complement strand
GAGCAGGCAGTTCCGGCAGTTACTGTGGCGATACCGGGTTCAGGCAGAGTATGAGTCGGCGTGGAAACTGCTGGGATAACAGCCCAATGGAGCGCTTCTTCAGGAGTCTGAAGAACGAATGGGTGCCGGCGACGGGGCTATGTAAGCTTCAGCGATGCAGCTCACGCAATAACGGACTATATCGTTGGATATTACAGCGCACTAAGACCGCACGAATATAATGGTGGGTTACCGCCAAACGAATCAGAAAACCGATACTGGAAAAACTCTAACGCGGTGGCCAGTTTTTGTTGACCACTTCAGACGCTAAATTTTTTCCTTCTGGCGAACCAACAAACAGCCCGTTTATAGATAGATTCTGCTGACGACAAAAGGATTAACCCCTGAAATTGCACTGGATTGTCACCTGAAGATGTGCAGGACAAGCCAGATTACTCTGACAAGGGATACCATCGTAATTTAGCAAAAACACCTAAGACCTAAACGACAGCTAAGTACATAGTGCCGGACGGATCATGATTTTTTATTTAACTTACGGACTTCATTTTTCAGCAAATATCTTTTCTCTTCTGTTGTAAACTTATGAAAGCGTTACGCGAAATCCCGCAAGGTTACAGGGGTGTACCAGGCCGGAAATCGCGTAGCGCTCTCTTCTCTTCTTTTTCCTGCCTAACATGTACATCCTGGCATTACTCCAATTCTCCCAAAAACCGTAAAACAGCCCTCAGCCCGCGTCATGACTGGCTTCATGGAGGATCTGAGCAGAAAAAGGATCCTTTACGCATTTGGTTTTTCCCGCAATAATGCGGGATAAGACAACAAAAGGATCCGCGCGCTGCGATTTATTGTCATGGCAGGATCGGCCCGTCAGGTGCAAAATACCTGTATCCATAAACAGTGCGTGCGCTACGTGAAAAATAACTCATGAACAGCATCATTCCCTTGCAGAATTCACCAGAACGCGTCTCCCTGCTGCCGATCGCCCCGGGCGTTGATTTTGCGACCGCGGTGGCACTCCGGCGGATGGCCACCTCAACAGGTGCCACGCCGGCTTACCTCCTGGCGCCGGAAGTGAGCGCCCTCCTCTGGTATATGCCTGACCAGCGTCACCACATGTTGTTCGCCACCATGTGGAATACCGGGATCCGTATCGGTGAAGCCCGGACGCTCACCCCGGAATCGTTCGACCTGGATGGTCTGCGCCCTTTTGTTCGGGTGCTGTCGGAAAAAGTGCGGGCACGTCGTGGCCGGCCGCCAAAAGATGAAGTGCGTCTGGTACCGCTGACGGATGCCAGTTTTGTGCGTCAGATGGAAAGCTGGATGGTCACCACCCGCCCCCGCCGGCGTGAGCCGTTATGGCCGGTCACGGATGAGACAATGCGCAACTGGCTGAAACAGGCGGTGAAGCGGGCTGAAGCTGACGGCGTGCATTTTTCGATCCCCGTGACGCCGCATACTTTCCGTCACAGCTATATTATGCACATGCTTTATCACCGGCAGCCCAGGAAGGTCATCCAGGCACTGGCCGGGCATAAGGATCCGCGCTCGATGGAAGTCTATACCCGGGTATTTGCGCTGGACATGGCTGCCACCCTGGCCGTTCCCTTTACCGGTGATGGGCGAGATGCCGCGGAGATCCTTCGCTCCCTGCCCCCGGCCGGCTGAGATTGACGGGCCTGGCATGACGTCCTGTATTCCGCTAATACGAAATACAGGAGCAGAGCGCATTCAGTGCCCCTCCCTGCTCCAGCACACCAGGACATCATTCGGATGACTGAACAGCCGTGGTCTTGCACGGTGACCTGCAAGCCTGCAGGCATCGACATACCGCAGACAAGACAGGACACAGGCCGTACATCCCACAGTGTATTGTTTCCTGAAAACTCAGTGAATCATCCCGTTAATTGCGAAAGTCATTCACCCCTGTGGCTCACTCCCTTCTGCCATCGGTCTCCTGTTCGCATTTAGCAGTGTGAAGCTGGCGCCGGGTTATACAGACAGCTGCAGTCTCATCCTGCCGGGCTAAACCTGCAATACACAGGGGAACGGATACCGTCAGGTAACATGACCGTCTCAGCATCCGATTGAGATTTTCGTAAGGGGTATAGAGCTTTACTGAAAAATTGACTGTGGCATGTTAACACGTGTGGAGCAGTGCACAGACCTGGGAATATCGCCGTTAAACCCGCATACCGTAGTCAATATCTGCGTATCACGGCCTGAAATCACATATGACAGTCAATATTGTTCGATCATGGCAGACATGATGGAGAACACATATTGACTGCGGTATGCGTGATGCATATCACAGTCAATGGAATGTCCTTAGCGGCATCCGGCAGTCATGTTATGCATATCGCAGTCAATTTTCTGGCTTCATCGCTGAGAGAGCTTCGGCCAGTTTAAGGGGATCGATGCCAGCAGCCTTCAGCGCCTTAATGACTTCGTCATAATTTTGCTCTGGCGCCTTCTCTTCTTCCTCTTTGCGCGGAACCTTCACAGGACCACTGATGAGTTTGGGGTTGCGATAATGCACGCTGAAATAGGTGGCTCGGCCACGTTTAAACTCAGTGTAATCCAGATAACCAATATCCCGCAGCTGCTCCATCGCCTTACGCACCGTGTGGTTCTGCGTATAGACATTTGAGGTGAGATTCAGCCGGTCACGCATCCGTTTCATGGAAATAGGTGCAGGATTCTGGGGAAGACTTTCGATGTAGGTATAAAGCGCCTGGGCTGATTCCTTGCGCTGCAGGGCGTCAATGGCTTTCAGCCGCAGCAGTACCCTTCTGTCCATGTGGTAAAGCTCAAACAGCTTAGGTTCAGCCTTGATCTCAACGATATCCTCGTTGATGTCATAATAGGCTGACTGCACCAGATGGGTGGTCCATCCTTTGGTCTCGCTCTGGAACTTCAGCGTAACCGAGGCGAGTTTAAACAGGGAATTACTGATGCGATCGCGCATTTTTTTGTTGAACGACGGGAGTCAAATCCGCACATCTTAACGAATTCGACGAACGACAGTTCCAGGGTGTCACTTTTTACCCCATACTCCGACATGGAGCGTATTATCCCCAGCCAGACTTTAAAATCCGTGTCCATATCAAGACGCGAACCGGTGATCTTAACGTCAGTGTATCCTTCGCTTTTGGCAATGGACAGCTGTACAAGCTCCTCAGTAGCGTCTGTAACGTTTTTCCGGTTCGCCTTGCTCTTCCCTGTTGATTTCAGAGTTGGGACGAAGAGACCGAGTCTCATGAGCGCTACTGGCTGCACGGTACTGGTGCTGTTGACATCCAGCTTAACAACTTCACCGGTTGTCTTATCAACCTCCTGAAGGTTCAGAAGTAAGCTGTTATTTTCGCTCGTCATCTTGATCCTCAACGGTTATCCACAAAAGGATGTAGTAATACGTATCGCAGTCAACGGATATACATACCTCAGTAAATACCGTTGCATATCACAGTATTAGATTATGCATATAACAGTCAACATTTTACATTCCACAGTCGATCCAGACAGACGTTAAAGCCAGTTACAGCGCATGCTGGAGCGATCCGGGGATCTCTTTTGGATCTCATTATGATCTCCTTGGGATCAATTATTGGATCGAGACCATGAATAACCCAGATACAAGCCCGGAAGCGCCACACCAGATATCCAGAACCCTGGCCTTATTTTCCTGAATACGCTCTGGAAGATTGAGATCTACAGGTACAACAATAAAACATTGACTGCGGTATGCTGAGTCGTCTTTCCTCTTCCTCGACACAGATGCGGTAAGCATCATACCATAGTCAATATATTACATACCGCAGTCAATTTCATTATAACTGGCTGATCCCGAGCCATCTTTACCAACCCGACGTACGTGCAATCTGTGAATTCTGTGATTTTCCGCTTCCTCGCCGCTTTCTCACTGTGTGAGATCGCTTACTGCGGCGAGCGGCAGTGATTAAAATTGACTGCGGTATGTACTCTTTTGTAATCCCCTGCGTTCTTTCATTACCCAATGTGGTTCACTTTGCACTTTTTCGTGTACTTTGCGATTTTATTGTTGCTTTGCAATAAATTCCAAGATTTAATAAAATAATGCAAAGTGATGATTAAAGGATGTTCAGTATGGGACTCATGGATACACTCAACCAGTGCATAAGTGCTGGTCATGAAATGACGAAAGCAATCGCCATTGCACAGTTTAATGATGACAGTCCGGAAGCCCGGAAAATAACCCGGCGCTGGAGGATTGGTGAAGCGGCAGATTTAGTTGGCGTGTCATCTCAGGCTATCAGGGATGCCGAGAAAGCTGGCCGGCTGCCGCACCCTGATATGGAAACCCGTGGGAGAGTTGAGCAACGCGTTGGTTATACCATCGAACAAATCAATCACATGCGGGATGTATTTGGTACACGACTGCGCCGTGCTGAAGATGCGTTTCCGCCGGTGATTGGCGTTGCAGCTCACAAAGGTGGTGTTTACAAAACCTCAGTATCCGTTCACCTGGCTCAGGATCTTGCTCTGAAAGGACTCCGTGTTCTGCTTGTTGAAGGCAATGACCCACAGGGAACTGCTTCTATGTATCACGGATGGGTGCCCGATCTTCATATTCATGCTGAGGACACTCTCCTGCCCTTTTATCTTGGGGAAAAGGATGACGCCAGCTACGCTATAAAGCCCACCTGCTGGCCTGGCCTTGATATCATCCCGTCCTGTCTGGCACTGCACCGCATTGAAACCGAGCTGATGGGGAAATTTGACGAAGGCAAATTACCTGCTGACCCGCACCTGATGCTCCGTCTGGCCATTGAAACTGTCGCTCATGATTATGACGTGATAGTTATCGACAGCGCACCCAACCTTGGTATCGGTACGATAAATGTTGTATGCGCTGCTGATGTTCTGATTGTCCCTACTCCGGCAGAGCTGTTCGACTACACCTCCGCACTGCAGTTTTTCGATATGCTTCGTGACCTGCTTAAGAACGTGGATCTTAAAGGCTTCGAGCCAGATGTCCGTATTCTGCTTACCAAATACAGTAATAATAATGGCTCGCAGTCCCCGTGGATGGAAGAACAAATTCGGGATGCCTGGGGAAGCATGGTCCTTAAAAATGTTGTGCGCGAAACGGATGAAGTCGGCAAAGGTCAGATCCGTATGAGAACCGTTTTTGAACAGGCAATTGATCAACGTTCTTCAACCGGCGCCTGGCGTAACGCCCTTTCTATCTGGGAACCTGTTTGCAATGAGATTTTTGATCGTCTGATTAAACCACGCTGGGAGATTAGATAATGAAGCGTGCTCCTGTCATTCCAAGACATACCACACACACTCAATCGACTGAAGATACTTCATCACCGGCGCCAGCCGCGCCTATGGTGGATTCATTAATTGCGCGCGTGGGTGCCATGGCTCGCGGTAATGCCATCTCTCTTCCGGTATGTGGCCGTGAAGTAAAATTTACCCTTGAAGTGCTCCGGGGAGACACTGTTGAGAGCGCTTCACGCGTATGGTCAGGCAATGAGCGCGATCAGGAACTGCTTACCGAAGATGCTCTGGATGATCTTATCCCATCTTTTTTACTGACCGGTCAGCAGACTCCAGCTTTTGGCCGCCGGGTTTCTGATGTCATAGAAATTGCAGACGGCAGCCGTCGCCGTAAAGCCGCAATCCTGACGGAAAGTGATTATCGCGTTCTGGTTGGTGAACTGGACGATGAGCAGATGGCTGCATTGTCCCGACTGGGTAACGATTATCGCCCAACAAGTGCTTATGAACGTGGCCTGCGTTATACAAGCCGGCTGCAGAATGAGTTTGCTGGAAACATTTCTGCGCTTGCCGATGCGGAAAACATCTCTCGTAAGATCATTACCCGCTGTATCAATACGGCCAAACTGCCTAAATCCGTTGTTGCCCTGTTTGCACATCCTGGAGAACTGTCTGCCCGGTCAGGTGAAGCCCTTCAGAAGGCTTTTGCAGATAAAGAAGAATTACTGAAGCAGCAGGCTGAGACTCTCCACGATCAGAAGAAAGCGGGACTAATCTTTGAAGCTGAAGAGGTCATTAGTCTTTTAACATCCGTACTGAAACAATCTCCCGCATCAAGAGTTAATCTGAGCTCACGTCATCAGTTTGCTCCAGGGGCAACAGCATTGTATAAGGGCGATAAAATGGTGCTTAACCTGGATAAGTCCCGCATTCCTGCGGAGTGTATAGAGAAAATAGAAGCCATTCTTAAGGAGCTTGAGAAACCAGGAGTCTGATGCGGACACGCATTATTCTACGGTGATCTCCCTTTACTTCATTTCCTTTCTCACAGGCCAGAAAACATAACTGGCCTGAATATTCTCTCTGGGACCACGGTCCCACCTGCATCGCCGGTCAGGTAATCTGTCTGGGACCACGGTCCCACCTGCGTCGTCGGTCAGGTTATCTGCCTGGGACCACGGTCCCACCTGCGTCATCGGTCAGCTTATCTGTCTGGGACCACGGTCCCACCTGCGTCATCGGTCAGCTTATCTGTCTGGGACCACGGTCCCACCTGCATCGTCTGTCAGGTTATCTGCCTGGGACCACGGTCTCACCTGCGTCGTCGGTCACGTTATCTGCCTGGGACCACGGTCCCACTGCGTCATCGGTCAGCTTATCTGTCTGGGACCACGGTCCCACTGCGTCAATCGGTCAGCTT
>NZ_JH414816.1:0-3315 GCF_000238715.1 Klebsiella sp. 4_1_44FAA | reverse complement strand
CGTCGTCGGTCAGGTTATCTGACTGGGACCACGGTCCCACCTGCGTCATCGGTCAGGTTATCTGTCTGGGACCACGGTCCCACCTGCGTCATCGGTCAGGTAATCTGCCTGGGACCACGGTCCCACCTGCGTCATCTGTCAGCTTATCTGCCTGGGACCACGGTCCCACCTGCATCGCCGGTCAGCTTATCGGCCTGGGACCACGGTCCCACCTGCGTCGTCGGTCAGGTAATCTGCCTGGGACCACGGTCCCACCTGCATCGTCGGTCAGGTAATCTGCCTGGGAGCACGGTCCCACCTGCATCGTCGGCACATTATTAGTTTGGGACAACGGTTAAGCAATGCCTGTCACGAACAGGTATTGGCTTGTCGCCAGCAACCTGTTGAGCGGAGTAATCACGCAGCAGGGCGGCTATTACAGGTGATGGTGAAAGCTCTGTTGGGATCTGAACGAAGCATGTTGAGTGAAATTTGCAAAATTTCGCGGGGTGTGCGGCTTAATTTTAAATTTCCGCCAGCATTTTTAAAACCAGCTGCCGCCGCTGCGCGTTGGCCGGTCCTTCGTCCGGCCGGTTACCAGTCCCGGCCGTTCTTACGACCCTGGATGAACATGGTCCCGTCATCAGCGTCTCCAGTGTGATGTCGTTTGTCACGCCGTCCGAGGGGATATCAGGGACACAACATATGGTAGAAAAAGCAGCTGTCTGAGACACAATATATTGATTATCCACAGTAACGGGGGATAACCGTGTGGGTAACATATTGAAAGTCCAACACGTTATCTGATTAACTGACTTTGTAAACGCCGCTGATCCATGAAAAAAATCCGGGGGAATCATCACAGCGCATAAACATACCGTTTTGTTTTTGGGTGACGGCAAGGAGGCCCCTGTTATCACCACATACCTTGTCAAAGGTTTCCATTCCTATCCTTATCAGGCTCTTTTCGTTATTTTCGGGAGAGATCCGGAGATGTTTTGTCAGCCAGACAGGATAGGTATCAGCGTTACGCCAGTACTGCAATTCAATCACTGAAGCCATTCCCCAGACAGTGAAGAATAAGAAAACCACACCTGCGATTTTGCTACCCATATTGTTCCTTAACATTGATTTAATACATTCCTTGCTCCTCGCACCGGAGCACATCACAGATACTGATTGAGATCCACTTCACGCAGCGGCTGGTTTTGACGTTCTGTGATCAATTGCACCAGGTCTTTTTCGTCCAGCGCATCGAGCATTTGTTCATACAGAGCCGCGGGCACACAATAAAAAACAGGGCGGTTGCGGTCAATAATCGCGACCGGGTAGCCGCCGCCGGCACTGGCGGTGGCCACCGGATCGTTTTTAAGTTCGCTGACGCTGGCAGTCACATCACACAGAATGATGTTTGTCATGGTTCCCCCCTGAGACAAGTCATCTGTATGATCGGTAAAGTAAGCTCTGGCGGCAAGTCCCTTCTGTCATTTCAACGGTCAGAAACGGGCAACCGGCAGCTCCTTCCAGCGGGTGGTATATGCCGGTGACAGCATCTCCCGTTTCATCTGCCAGTCCGGCGCAATACCCCGTCCGGCAAACCAGACTTTCCCGAGTCCGGAATGATTAATACCGTCGAGCACCTTCATCAGCGCATCGCTGTGCGGCCGTGGCTGCACGTCATCGAACAGATTCAGCTGTGCAACGCCGTTCGGGCTGAAATCATTGAGCATTATCCCCGCTTTTGCGTAGCGGTGGCCATCGAGCCAGATCCTGTCCAGAGACCTGACCGCTGCCGCTATAATGTCCCGGGTGTCACGGGTAGGGGTGTTCAGTTTCTCAGTGGCCACGTTACCGTAGTACGGTTCATTAACCGCAAAAGGGGAGGTTTTGATGAAGATGCTGATATGCCGGCAGTACTGCCGCTCACCTCGCAACTTTTCTGCTGCGCGCTCGGCGTACTGGCAGACGGCCTGGCGCATTTCTTCATAGGTGGTGATCCGCTGCCCGAAGCTGCGACTGCAGACAATCTGCTGTTTCGGCGGCGGCGCTTCCTCCAGTGAAATGCAACTCTCGCCGTTCAGCTCACGTACCGTGCGCTCCAGCACTACGTTGAAGTTTTTGCGGATAAACGCGGGGTTCGTCAGCGACAGCTGCAGGGCGGTGGTGATCCCCATAACGTGCAGCTTTTTCGCTATCCGGTTCCCCACGCCCCAGATTTCTTCCACCGGCTGCAGGCTGAGTAATTTTGCCGTCCTGCGTGGATTATCGGGCGACAGCGCCAGCACCCCCCTGAATTGTGGCCATTCCTTTGACGCCCACTGCGCCGATTTGGCCAGTGTTTTTGTGGCGCCGCAGCCGACACCAATCGTCAGTCCGGTTCCACTGAGAACGTGCCCACGCAGCTGCCTGCCAAAATCCTCCAGATCCATACATTGGCCAATTCCCCGGGCATCCAGGAAACATTCGTCTATCGAGTATTGTTCGACGCGGGGAGACAGCTCCTCCAGCAGGGCGACCACGCGGTTACTCAGGCTAGCGTAGAGCTCGTAATTGCTGGAAAAAACGTACAGTTTTTCAGGAAACTGCGCCTCTTTGAGCTGGAACCAGGGGGTTCCCATCTTTATACCCAGCCGTTTGGCTTCAGCACTCCGGGCAATAACGCAGCCATCGTTGTTACTGAGAACGACGACCGGTTTTCCGCGCAAATCCGGCCTGAAAACCCTCTCGCAACTGGCGTAGAAGGAGTTGACGTCGGCCAGGGCGAACATCAGTCTGTCCCCCGGGTTTTATGAATGAAGGCCGTCACCACACCGAAAATTTGCAGCGTTTCCGGATCCGGGTACAGGGAAGGGAAGTCCGGGTTCATCGCCTGCAAGGCCGGCCGTGGCGTCAGAAGCAGGCGTTTTACCGTAAATTCACCCTCAATTTCCGCGATAACAATATCCCCGTGCCGCGGCTGTTCTGCTTTATCCACGACCATCAGATCGCCGGAATAGAGGCCAATATCAGTCATTGAGTTGCCAATCGCCCTGACAAAATAGGTGGAGTGGCGCCGGTGAATGCAGTACTCATTCAGATCCAGTTCAGACTCAGTGTAGTCCGCAGCCGGTGACGGAAAACCCGCAGGGCATCGCTCTGTGAACAAAGGAATTTTTACTATGCTGGCTTCTGATACTGCAGGAATGAACTTCATCGTATTTTCCCCTCGCTTGAAACTGTATATATATACAGTGTGCGCCGGGAGACCGGTAGAGATCAAGGGGTGAAAGTCCCCGACCATTGAAGGACCAGCAATCCACAAGGTCCCCGAGTCATGCGTTGCATACCGCGAGGTAT
>NZ_JH414815.1:0-32067 GCF_000238715.1 Klebsiella sp. 4_1_44FAA | reverse complement strand
AGAGATAAGGGGAATGACGGCGGAGCAGCGCCTTGCCGAACGTCAGTTGAAAACGAAACCGCTGCTGAAATCCCTGGAAAGCTGGCTGCGTGAAAAGATGAAAACCCTGTCGCGACACTCAGAACTGGCGAAAGCGTTCGCATACGCCCTGAACCAGTGGCCGGCGCTGACGTACTATGCAGATGATGGCTGGGCTGAGGCGGACAATAACATCGCTGAAAATGCGCTGCGGATGGTCAGTCTGGGCCGCAAAAACTACCTGTTCTTCGGTTCGGATCATGGAGGAGAGCGGGGAGCGCTGCTGTACAGCCTGATCGGGACGTGCAAACTGAACGGAGTGGAGCCAGAAAGCTACCTCCGCTATGTCCTTGACGTCATAGCCGACTGGCCGATAAACCGGGTCGGCGAACTGCTCCCCTGGCGCGTAGCACTGCCGACTGAATAACACATCCCCGTCAATACGGTTCTTGCTGCACGCTTACCTGCAATGGGAAACCATACTGAATAGTTGTGCTGTAGGTGATCAAGTAATTTGCGAACAAGTGTCCAACTAAATTGCGAATGGGGGATCAAGTAAATGCAAATACACACTAATCGCTATTTGTTATATAGAAATCGTGGATTTAACATAAAAGGCATTTGGCGAACCAAATTTTGGGACTGACCGAAACAAAAAGGCCAGCCCCGGAGGGCTGGTTGTTCAATACAGGGCAATGACAGGTTTTTTGATGCCGCAGGCGTGAGCGTAGCGGGTCAGAGTGTCGATGCTGGCTTTGGTGATATTGTTTTCAAGGCGGGAAATAACCGGAGGTGTAACCCCCATGCGTTCAGCAACCTGCGCTTTTGTCAGGTTGTCATGCTTGCGCCATTCCGCAAGTAGCTCCCTGAGCTTCTCCTTGCGTTCTTCTTCCTGCCATGCAGCGCGATATTCATCGTCCTGCATCCACTCGTTATGCAGTTCTTTATGACTTACCAGTTTCATTAAGTACCTCCGCTAACCGCTTTTTGGCGAGATCGATTTCTTTCGCTGGCGTTTTCTGTGACTTCTTGATGAAAACCCGGAGCATGATAATGGTATTGCCTTTGTGGTATACCCAGATGCCCCTGGCTATGTCCATCCCCATCGTGCGGATCTCAAAAAGTCCATCGCCCAGGGGCTTCGTGTCCGGCTCCCGCAGTAATCGGGCGTCATACTCCAGTTTGCCGATGAGACGGTCAAACTTCACCCTGATTTTTACGGGTAATGCTGTGGCTTCTTCCCTGGCTTCCGGGTGATAAACGACGCTAAACATATGACCTCCCATTTCTATAAATATTAACCTATAGGCTAACTTCAGGCAAGGTGAAATTAACCTATAAGCTAATTTTATTGGCGGTTATCGCAGCTACCCGGTCACTCCGCCAAAAAAGAAGGCCACAAAATTTTGGCGGCTTGCCGCTTACTGCCTAGGGAAGGAGAAAACGGCAGGTTCATTACCGTAAAAGCTATATTCATCTTCAAGTGCTTTCTCTTTATAAGACTCGATATTTTTAAACTCGTCGAAGTTTTCAAAATATCCACGTAGTGAAAGATATTCAGACAGAAAACCGATGATATTTAAATAAGTCTGTTCATCCCATCGTGCTGGTTCGCCTAGTGGGGTATTCGTCGGATCTCTGAGAAAAGCGACTATTTTATCTATGTTGACTACACCCGTATCATCATCTTTCTCCCCTTTATCCAGAAGAGCATCGAAGAAGGGGAAGCTGTGGTAGCTCAGGTCAAAAAGTGCCCCATCATCAACCTCCATTTTATCCTGATACCAGGATAAAAAATCATCATTGATATCGTCAGATTTTAGCTCTATAGCCACCTTTCTTAATCCTGAAACATCTTCCGGGTTATCCATATCGATGAAGTCTTTAAGTTTTAATACCCGCTCCTGTTTCGGCTGGTTTTTGAGTGCAGCAGCGGCAGCTCGTTTACGTGGATCACCTGAAAATTTGCTTCCTTTTTTCTTTTTACTCACCTGAAAACCTCATTGAAATAATGGCTTATCTATTCAGAAGAAAGTAGCGCAAATATGTCACAGGTTAAAGGGCTAAACATTTACTTCGGACATGACTGATGCGCGTCAGCGCATGTAAGGCGGCAGGTTGAAATTGCAGATAACACTAAGGGTTATCCGCCGATACCAATGAGGGATCGAAAGGGATCGCCTATCCATCCCTTACCCTGCAAAGCCATAACCCACGAAAAGCGGCTCAGGGGCTTTTGTGCGCGGTCGGAGTGGTCACAACAAGGCGAAGCCGCGGTTGGGGCGTATCTCCGCGTTAGCGGGTCGTGAGAGCCGCTTACGAGCGTGTAGGCAAAACGTTCAGCGATATTTGCTGACGCATCCGGCATGGCCGGATTTGTCCAATCCCTCGAGGGCTAACAGGCAAGCTGTTAGCCCTCGAGGGATTTCGATCTGAATGCCCCGCGCTTTAGCGTGGGGAGCTACTTTTGAGGCGCTTGCGCCGATGTTGTTCGGTTATCCACTTTTCAAAGGGGATAACAGTAATGTTTTTCTTTTTTTGGTTTATCTTTTAATACGTAAGTAATTAAAAGATAAACCAAAAGAGTAATTGCGGCATATCGTTTGCACTTCATTGTCACTTACCCACAAGCTATACAGCAGTTGTGGAAGGTCTACGCCAGAACCGCCGAAAAATCCGTCATTCAGACAGGGGGGATGGTTTGGATTTCGAAAATTATTGTACGTTTAGGCTATTTTTTGTACTGATGTTTATTGCAGACGTGCAGAATCCCCGCCAGCTAAGGCGGTAGTTTGTGGAGGTCAGGCAAAGGTTGGTGAGTAGTATTCCTGTTTGCGCTGGCGAGCAGCGTCACGCCTCGCTTTCATCCTGGCTAATCCGGCTGCGGCCTTGCGCGTCCAGTTTTCAACCCTGATTGCGATTAACCGCACATCCCCGGATGATATGATTTCATTCGGGTCGGCCTTAAGTAGCCTGGCGCGTTCCCGGTAGACCTGTTTCAGCGGAACGCCGAGAATGGCAAAGAAATCCTCTGTTACCTCAATGTGCTTACAGGCACAACGGGCGTCATAAGGATTGAAGGCTGCTTTCTCTGTGATAATCGCATCCAGCCAGACCAGGCGATCGCATCCGTTACTCGCACGGGAGACAGATTTATTTCCGGCATCACTGCGAGTAGACAAACCTGCGCGATCAGAAAGCGTCTCCAGGTTATGCCGGGTTTGCCAGTCTCTTAAATCCAGATCGTCAAAGATGGCCAGCATCAGCTCGCAGAGTGTTTCGATACCGTATTTATTGGCCTCGTTGACCCAATACTTGTTGTGCCGGATGCGGCGCCGAAGTTCGTTTTTGATTTTGATGCGCCCGGCTTCGGTCGCCAGCGACTTAATCCACCGATTGAGGAACCGGCGACGCTTGCGCGAGGCAACGTTATAACAGGGGCTTTGCTTTGCGATGCCCGTAGGTGAAGCAGGTGATTTGAGAGAGAAACTCTTATCAGTCACACCCGCCCGCACTTATGGCGGTGTAAGGGGGTTGTGTTAGGTTATGCATTTGCTATAATCCTTCACAGGCCAGCGCCTGCTTTCGACCCCCTGAATATCTGAACGTCCCGCCAAGTTCGTAGCAGATTTCAGGGGGTTTTTGCATTCAGGGGTTGAGCTTTCGCTTCCCCCTTCCCTGGACGCTATTACCGGGAACGTCCCACCCGCATGAATACTGTAAACGTCGGTAAATTACCACGATGTTACATTAGGATCAATTATCACATCAAAGATCAGCAAAAACACCATCTGGTTTTTTGTATAGAATTCATTAACTTGTTTGAATTACAAAACATTGAGACTGTTGATATAGATCTCCATTAGCTCACATCATCCCGCCATTAAAAACACGTAACCCCTGATTTTTACGCAAATTTTTTGTGTAGAAATCAGGGGTTGGACAAGCGAAGCGCGGCAGCGTCCCACCAGTAATCTAGCTATAGCTCACTCTTTCAGGTATTCGTTCAACTGGGCTACGGTTTTTCTCACCTTATCAAGCTTTGATGATAATTTTCTTGCTTCTATTACTACCGAATTGTAATGAGGATTTGACTCTGGATCGGTGCGCTCTCGGTGAAATTGCAAGACAGCTTTAGCAAAATCATCATCCTCGGTGTAAAAATAGTTCGCTGGATAGTCGAGTAATTCCGCAATTTTTTTAACCAGACTAAACGGCGGTTCCGTTCTCCCTACCTCGTAGCTCGAAAACCTAGAGCGTGTGTTAACCCCCTCTTCCACGCTGAGAAGCTGGGATAATTTTGCCTGCGATAATCCTGCCTCCATCCTGGCTTCTTTCAGTCTCTTAGGCACCATATATGCAACCCCCCCCCTTTGGGGATCCCATCTTACAAGGTGTTAAAAACCTCGCCGTCAACATAATGAATCACCATTAAAGGTTGATTTTGAATCACTCGATGTTATTATCATTAGCAGTTCTTGATGTTGACACCCCGAAATGACTGTATAAAATACCAGCTGTAAATTTATACAGTTAAGCTATGAGTACGCGCTCTAAGTTCCGCCAACTTAGGACGGCGGAAAATGGGGGCTTGTGCCCATTAGGGAGGATCTTATGTATGAATGGTACGTTTTATACTGCAACAATCAGGATGTTGAACGCATCACCCGAAGAGTCGAGGGACTGGATGTCGAGGTGTTTTGCCCCCGCTATATCAAAGTAACGCCACGTAAGGATTGCCGGGCGGTACGTCAGGAAGAGAAGGTGTTGTTTCCTAATTATCTTTTCCTCTGCTTTGACGTCAACATAACGCATACATCGACAATCACATCCATTCCGGGCGCTCATGGTTTTGTCAGCTTCGGTTCAACACCCTGCACCGTCCCCAAATCAGTGATAACAGCGATTGAATGCGCCCGTCTGATGGCGCTCAATCCTGATGAAGATGCTATCGAGTGCCGAAATATTGCCCCGGATTTGCTGGCAAAAATTCAAGAACTCTCTCTGATAAGGTCTCCGCTCCAACGCCAGGTAGCCTTTTCAAAACTACTCCAGAACCAATACCACTAACCACAACCTGACCTCCCTTGCACCGCAGGCTTCATAAGCTGCGGTGCTTTTTTCATAGGAGTTTTTACCTCATGCCGAAAAGCGTACCAGGAAAATCAAGCACGGCTGTTATTTACATCGGGCAAAAGCGCTATCAGGAGTTAGCAAAGCAAGCCCGCGAAATCAGCTACCTGTCTGAATCAAATATCCGGCCAAGCACCTTTCTCCAGTTCCTGATGGATGAATTTGGTGAGCAAGCCCGTACTGAGCTGCTCCGGCAGCTACTCGCAGAGAAACAGAAGGAGTAATGCAATGAGAAAACCCACCTATAACGTGTACGTCACGCAGGAAACCCAGCCCGACGAGAATGGCGAAAAAAATACGTACTGGACGAAAGTCGGTGCGGCCTTCGCACACAACGGCAAGCCGGGGCTGAACATCATGATCACGCCCGGTATTTCCGTTTCCGGCAAGCTGGTACTCCTCGAACCTAAAGATGACGCAGCGCCGCAGGCTGCTCCTGTGAGTTAAAACAGGGAGACAGCACAATGAATCGAGACAATGCCAATGCCTGGCTTGCGTTCGCAGGCTGGTTGTTCGTTCTGTTCATCATCTGGCTGATCACCATTTTTCTGTTCTGAGGTTGCCATGCTTTCCACCACTGCTTTTCTGGCGGTGGCTATGCAGTGTGCCGCCACCGTTCACCCTTCTACATCCCTCGATGTGGCAAGAGTGGAGTCCGGTTACAACCCCTATGCCATCGCTGAGATCGTGCCTAAGCCCGAACGAAATCCCGGCGATAAAGGCTTTATTACTCACATGCCAAAAAGTAAGGAGGATGCAGTCAGCATCACCAATCAGATTGAGGCGAAAGGTCGCCGCTACTCTGTTGGCCTGATGCAGATAACCAGCACCAATTTTAAGCGTTACGGCGTCACCGCTACTGACCTTTTCAATCCCTGCATCAATCTTTCCGTCTACGAAAAAATCATCACCGACTGCTACCAGCGGGGCGGGACCCTGAAAAGGGCGTTGAGCTGCTACTACTCCGGCAATTTCAGTACCGGACAACAGCAGGAACCCGCTTTTTCAAAGACGAGCTATGTACAGCGGATTGGCTACTCCCCGGCGGATACCCGCTATGCCGTTCCCGGCACCCGCGATGATATCGCAACCCCAGCGGCCACCCTGAAAGCTACGCCAGTGGATGCGCCAACGCGCCCGCGCGTGGTGTGGCCGGGGGCGATCGTTCGCGGCGTTCCGGCTCAACTCCGCCAGAAAAAGGCGGCCACCGTCTATTACCCCACGCAGGTTGTGCGCGGAAATCGCGATGTAACAACGAAAGAGGAAGAAAAATGAAACTTTTCAGTAAGGTAAAGGAATTAATCAGCCGTGCATCTGCTTATGTTCTGGCTACGGCCATGAGCGTTTTTGCTGCCAGTCCGGCGTTCGCTGATGGCTTTAGCCGGGCAAATACCATCATGGAGAAGGTATCCAGCGGGCTGCATGGTCTGGCGGCTATCACGATCACCGTGGCCGTGATCTGGATTGGCTATAAGACCCTGTGGAAAGGCGAGAGCCTGTCGCAGTGCGGCTACATCATCATTGGCGGCATTTTAATTGGCGGAGGTAGTGAAATCGGCGCTCTGCTGATGAGCTAAGAGGCTGAACATATGGCAAAGCTGCTCAAGGCAATGAAACGCCCGGCGGCGCTGTGGGGGGTGCCAATGGTGCCCCTGCTGGCTGTCACGGGTGTAACCATCATCGTTGCTATCTGGACTTCCGTCGCTCTCCTGTTCTTACTTCCTGTGCAATTTCTGGTGATGAAGTCCCTTACCAGAAATGAACCGATGCGGTTCAATCTGATTGCCGTATGGCTGAGAGCGAAGGGAAAGCCGGTAGCAAACCGTTTATTTGGCGCAACAACATTTATGCCCGTTGAGCATGATGATGTTGATATCAAGGAGTTTCTCGACGCCATGAAACTAAATCAGTGTGCCACCATCAAGAAGTACATCCCGTACTCATCGCACATTCATCAGCATGTGGTTCGTTCCCCTAAGAGCGATCTGTACTGCACCTGGGAATTGATGGGAACGCCGTTCGACTGCGAGTCTGACGAGTCGCTCCAGTTCGGGACGAACCAGTTACACGGGCTAATCCGCTCATTCGAAGGTATGCCCGTTACTTTCTATATCCATAACGACCGCAATACGTTTACCGACAATCTTCATAAAGATTCCGGCAACCCGTATGCCGATGAAGTTAGCCGTCTTTACTACGCTTCTGTCGGTCTGTTCCGGCGCAACCGCCTGTTCCTGACGGTCTGCTATCGCCCGTTTGTCAGCCTTGAAAAAGCAGAGCGCAAACGGATGAAAGACAGCCAGAAACTAAAGGAGCTGGACGGTGCTTTGCTGGAAATGCTGGAAATAAAAAGCACGCTCGATACCGCGCTGTCGCGCTATGGTGCGCGGCCTCTCGGTACGTTTACCGAAGGAAACGCGGTGTTTTCGTCTCAACTGGCTTTCTATGAATATCTGTTAACGCACCAGTGGCGAAAAGTGCGCGTCACTCGTACCCCGGCCTATGACGTGATGGGAGCGGCGGCGTTGTTCTTTTCGGCTGAATCCGGGCAGATAAACCACGCCAACGGTACGCAATACTTCCGGGGGCTGGAGGTTAAAGAGTTCTCCGAAGAAACCGCCACGGGGATGATGGACTCCCTTCTTTATGCGCCCTGCGATTACGTGATCACGCAGTCTTATACCTGCATGTCACGCGAGGAAGCGAAGAAAGCCATTAAACGTACCCGTCGCCTTTTGATGAGTGCCGACGACGATGCTGTTTCCCAGCGGCTGGATCTGGATGTGGCGCTTGACCTGCTGACATCGGGGAAAATCGCTTACGGAAAGCACCATTTTTCCATCATGGTGTATTCCCCGTCGCTGGAAAGCCTGGTTGCTGATACGAACGAAATCAGTAACGCGCTGAACAACATTGGGATAACGCCTGTTCCGGCAGAAATATCGCTTTCAGCGGCGTATATGGCGCAACTGCCAGGCAACTACAACCTGCGGCCACGTAAAGGGGAGCTGAGTAGCCAGAACTTTGTGGAGCTGGCCGCACTCCATAATTTCTATCCGGGCAAGCGCGATAAAGCCCCCTGGGGGGATGCGATGGCTTTACTGCGCACCCCGTCAGGCGATGGCTACTATATCAACCTGCATAACACACTGGCAGATAAGGACGAATTCAACGAAAAGAACCCGGCCAGTACCTGCATCCTCGGTACGAACGGTTCGGGTAAAACCATGTTGATGACGTTCTTTGAGATCATGCAGCAGAAATACGGGCGCGAGGATAGCTTTTCCCCGGATGCCAAAACCAAACGGCTGACAACCGTTTACCTCGATAAAGACCGGGGCGCGGAGATGAACATCCGGGCGCTGGGTGGCCGTTACTATCGGGTTATCAGTGGTGAGCCTACAGGGTGGAATCCCTTCTCGTTGCCAGCAACCAAACGCAATATCAATTTCATCAAGCAACTGATGAAAATCCTTTGTACCCGCAACGGCTCGACGATCTCTCCACGCGATGAGCGTCGTCTGAGTGATGCGGTTAATGCTGTGATGAATGACGAGCCGCAATATCGCGTCTACGGCATTACCCGAATGCTGGAGAATTTACCTGAGCCGGCTACGAAAGAAGCCCAGGAAAACGGCCTTAGCATTCGGTTGTCACAGTGGGCGCAGGGCGGTGAGTTCGGCTGGGTGTTTGATAACGAGTCTGACACGTTCGATATCAGCAACTGCGATAACTTCGGCATCGACGGAACGGAGTTCCTGGACGACGCAAGCGTATGTGCGCCAATCTCGTTTTATCTGCTGTACCGCATTACCAGCCTGCTTGACGGGCGACGCCTGGTCATTTTCATGGATGAATTCTGGAAGTGGTTACGCGACCCGGTGTTTAAGGACTTTGCTTATAACAAGCTGAAAACCATCCGTAAGCTGAACGGGATGCTGGTCGTCGGTACTCAATCCCCGGCAGAGATCATCAAAGATGATATCGCCCCGGCAGTGATTGAGCAGTGCGGGACACAGATTCTGGCGGCGAACCCCAACGCCGACCGCGCACACTATGTTGACGGTATGAAGTTCGAGCCGGAAGTGTTCGACGTGGTGAAAGGGCTTGACCCGCAAGCCCGCCAGTATGTTGTGGTGAAAAATCAGTTCAAGCGCGGCGATACCAAACGTTTTGCCGCTCGTGTCACGCTCGACCTGTCGGGTATCGGCAGATACACCAAAGTCATGAGCGGCGATGCCCCCAACCTCGAAATATTCGAATCGATTTACCGGGAAGGAATGCAGCCTCATGAATGGCTCGATACCTACCTGGCTAAAGCGCTCTGAACCAAAGGAGATACACGATGAAAACTCGCTTTCGTACTCTTATTCTGGCTTGCGTCATTGCAAGCCCACTGGCTCATGCTGGTATTCCCGTCGCTGTTGATGCTGACCCTATGCGGGACGTGCAGTGGGCGCAGGAGTTAAAGCGCTGGATGGAAACAGCCAGACACTACCAGTCACAAATACAGGCATATAAAGACCAACTGGCGACGGCCACTGGCGTTCGTGATATTGCTGATTTTGTAGATCAGGCCAAAGGCCTGAAAGCTGACCTTGAAAAGCTGCGTAAACCCGGACAGGCACTGAATGATTTGCTTCTCTCCGGCGGTTCCTCCGGGCAGTTCGATGCGTTGTACGAGAAGTATAAAATTTTCGACACCTGCAACACGGCACAATCGGGGAGTTATGCCAACGTATGCAAGCAGCAGGTCATCAACAAGGCTATCCAGCTTGAGCAAACCGACGAGGTTCAGAATCAGGTAAGCCAGACCCTGGGGGAAATCAACAGCCTCTCCAACAGGGTAGCGTTAGCCAAAGATTCGAAAGAATCTCAAGACCTTGCAAACAGTATTCAGCTAAAATCTGTCATGTTAAACACGCTTACCACCCAATGGGAAATGAGCGTGAAAGCAGCAGAGAAGCGCGAAAATGCGCTTGAGGCGGAGCGTGTTAAACAGTGGAATCAGCAGCAGTTAAACGCGCCAACTTTAAAATTTCATGAGTAAGGAAAGATTATGAATAAAATTATTGCCATCGTTGCCCTTTCACTTGTAGCCATTATTTCAGGATGCAAGGAAGAAGCGAAAACAACGAAATGGTATCGTGATCATCCTGATGAATTAAAAGTTGTTTATGAAAAATGTCAAAAAAGCGGAGACGCTTCTGAAAACTGCAAAAACGCAAATGAAGCCCATTATCAAATACAGCAATTAAACGCACCAACGCTAAAATTCCATGATTAGAGAGGTTCTTTATGGCCGAACTCGGTACATTTGAATTTATAGATAAACAGCTAATTGGTGGGATAACTCAATCTACCAGTGGGTTGATGATGGAACATTCATCAATGGTTATGGGGCTGGCCGCTTCGTCAGCCACCATCTACATCATGTGGCGTGGATACCAGACTTTGGCTGGTAAGCTATCTACGCCTATGGAAGACACGATGTGGGACATCATGCGGATGGCGATCATCCTGTCGTTCGTGGCTAACGTCAGTGGCTACCTTGATGGCGTGATTGATGCCATCAACGGTTTAAAGGAGGGTTTTTCTGGAGGCGACAATATCTGGCAAATGCTAGATACCTTATGGGATAAGGCAAAAGTTTTGGGAAAAACATTACACGATATGGATAATTCCACATATGTAAAAGATGAAGGGATGACCGCTCAATTTTATGTATGGCTTGGGATATTCATTCTTATGGTTTTAACAGCTTTTGTTTCGATGGTCGCTGAGATAATGATCTTACTTCTTAGCATCACTGCGCCTATTTTTATTTTTTGCCTTATGTATGGTTTTTTGCGACCAATGTTTAATAACTGGTTGCAAAATATATTTGCAGCGATATTAACCGTTCTATTTTCAGCATTATCATTAAGAATAGTCATAAACTTTATGACTAAAATATTAGCCCAATCTCAAGCCGGAGCTGCACAGTCAAATATTGTGGAACTAGGTGCACAGGTCTGTTTGGCTGGTATCTGCGCCGCAATACTGGTGTATATCTCCGCTAAAGTAGCCGCAGCACTGGCCGGGGCAAGTGCTACCGTATCCATGCAGGGGCTGGCCGCTGTAGGTATCGGTGCTGCTGCTTTTGGTGCCGGGAAGCTGGCCGGGGGAGCAGTTAAAGAAACCAAACGTTCCGCCCAGGACAACATTCAGGGCTGGAAGGATGCAAATGCAGGTAAGCCCGGCAAGCCCGGAGGTGAATTAGGCTATAACGCGTCTAAAGCGCGTAAATACGCGATTGAGCAGATGATAGCCCGGAACGAAGCGCGGAGGCTGGCACAGTCGAGAGAATCCGCGGTTAAGAAGTTCAACAGCTAGGCCAGACGTCTCCAGCCCATCCCCCCGAAATACCAACCTATGAAAATATAATTATATTTTCATATTTCTAATTCAGTTGAGGAAATCATTGATGAAACGCTTGATTGCGCTGGCTTTGCTGTGCGCGCTTTCTGGCTGCGCCCAGAACACGCCTCCCTCTGCCTTTAGCGGTAAGGGAGAACCCGTAAACACCCCTCAAATTATGGCGGAGTTAAACAGTCATGAGTGAACAGAAATTAATTGCTGAATCCCGCACCTTTGAGCAGCAAATGATTGAGCGGGATAAACGCGCCACGAAAGCCGGTTTTGTTGTTGGCGGCGTGGGTCTGCTGATTGCGGTACTGGCGCTCGTCGCCGTGGTCGTGATGTTGCCACTGAAACAGACGGACGTCGAGCTGTATACCGTGGATAACCACACGGGACGGGTGGAACACGTTACCCGGACATCGAAAACCAGCCTGACCGCAACAGAAGCCTATCAAAAAGCGATGGCCGCAAACTACGTCAAAGTACGTGAGCGGTATGTCTACCCCTCTTTGCAGGACGACTACGAGACGGTACAGGTCTACAACGCTCCCCAGGTAAACGATGACTATCTGGCGCTTTACGCCGGAAAAAACGCCCCTGACAAGGCTTATAAGAACGGGGCGCACACCGTGAAAGTGGAGATCTTGTCCAACCAGATCACCGATGCGACAGCCCCTGATAGGGTCGCCACCATCCGCTACAAGAAGATTATCCGCCGTCTGGCTGATAACAGCACCCGCAACGAATATTGGGATGCCCGGTTCACGTTCCATTCTGACCCTGACAAGGAAATGAGCGATGCGGAACGCGAGATCAACTACTTCGGCTTTACCGTCACCAGTTGGCAGACCGACCGCGAAATCCGGGGAGGTGAATGATGAAAAAGTTAACGTTTACCGCACTGGCATTGATGATGTGCAGCGCGGCATGGGGTGCGGCCATACCGCAGGCAAGCCGCTATGACTCCCGCGTGCAGCAGGTTATCTATAACCCGCAGAACGTCACCGTCGTTAACACCAAACCCGGCTTTATGACAACTCTGGTCTTTGATAACGATGAGGCGGTCATAAGCGCCAAACCCGGCTTTGATGAGGCGTGGGAAGCCACGCCGGATGCAAACCGGGTCAACGTTCGCCCGGTAGCGCTCACGCAGGGAGCGCCCGGAGAGGATGGCAACACAACGCAGGTCGTGATCCCCCCGAACAGCCGGGATTGGCATACCAACATGCTGGTTGTCACCAGTAAGCGCCTGTACAACGTCGAGCTGAACGTCATTGACGATAAATCAACGCAGCAACCGGCTTTCCAGGTGAGCTATCGCTATCCGGGCGAAGAACGGGACAAAGCCAGTCGGGAGGCGACGGCCAGACAGCGCGAGTGGGAGCAGAAGCAGCAGCAGGCCAGCGTCCAGAAAGCGCTGAACTCGGCGCAGACGCCCCGCAACTGGAGTTACACCCAATATCCGGGCAAAGGCAGTCTCAACATTGTTCCCGATTTTGCTTACGACGATGGTCGCTTTACGTTCGTGGGCTTCTCCCCGTCTAAGTCCATTCCTTCCGTCACCAAAGAGCTGAACGGCAAAGAGCATGTGGTTAACAGCAGTATCCAGAAGAAAGGCGACTTCACCGTACTGGTGATTCAGGAGGTGACGCCACGCCTGGTACTGCGTTCCGGTAATGCTGTTGTGGGTCTGGAAAATAGCGGATTTGGCAAGGTACACGCCGCCGATGGTTCCACCGTATCCCGGCAGGTGGAAAGAGTGGAAAAACCGGAATCCAGGTAACCTATAAAAATAGTTTTATATTTTTATAAAAGGAAACGCGCATATGAACGACGAAAACAAAGTGCCTGTGCCGGATGAAGCGCAGGCGTCCCCGGCACACGCTGAGGATGATATTGCCACGCTTGAGCGGGAAGCCCGCGCTAAAAGGGAGGCAGAGCTTATCAATGCGCAGGACGACGAAGAGAAAGACCCGGTACAACCCGCCGTTAACAAGCTGAAAAAGCGTAAACGGGGCAAAGCAACCGCCTTTCTTGCCATTGTCGCGGTCGCGCTTATTTTCCTGGCATGGGGCGGTAACTGGGTTTATCGCAATATCCTGTGGCAGCCCACGGAAGAAAAGAAACAGGACACAGCCCCGCAGACGAACAAAAGCGATTACCGACAGCGTAACGATCTCGGTATGTCCACCGATACAGCCGAAGAAGAGCCAGAGCAGCAGAACAACGGCCAGACCAGCACGGCGGGAACAGGGCAGGCGGCACCGACCGCCCCGCCAGAACTCAATAAAGCCAGCTTCCTAATTCGCCGTGACGGTTCGGCCACCACACAGAACCAGGTAAAAACCCGGCAGCAGGAAATGACGCTGAGATCGGCAACAACCACCGGACAACAGGACAGCAGCGCGGCCACACCTCCCGGTCAGCCGCAAAATACCGCCGCACCGTCACCGGGGCAAAACCCAGCGCCAGTACGGCGGATACCCTATAACCCTGACCTGTACATCCCGGAAAATACCTCGATCCCCTGCTCACTGGATCACCGCTTTGTATCTGACCGGGCGGGGAAACTTCGCTGCACGGTCACTACTGACATCTGGAGCGCCAGCGGCAACACGAAGCTGATAGAGAAAGGCACCACAGCATCATTACTTTACCGCGCCATAGCAGAAGAAGGTATGAAGCACGGGCAAGGGCGGGCATTCATCATTGCAACGAAGCTACGCACCCGCCAGCCGCCTTATCTCGATATCCCGTTGGTTGATACCAGCGCGGCTGGCGAGCTGGGCGAGGCTGGCGTTGATGGCTGGATAGATTCGCACTTTTGGGAACGGTTCGGCGGCGCGTTAATGGTCGGCATGATCCCCGATATTGGCGCATGGGCATCCAATAGCGCGGGTAAAAAAGACCGCAATACGGACTATACGGAAAACAGCCGCCAGGCTATGGCTGATATGGCGCGTACTACGCTGGAGAACAGCATCAATATTCCCCCAACGCTCTATAAGAATCAGGGCGAGATCATCAACCTGATCACAGGTGAGGATATTGATTTTTCCAACATCTATACACTGAGGTTGAAAAATGACCGCTAAGAATATTTCCCTCGACCGCTATAAACAGCGTTTCTTTGGCGACTTTCTGGAGCTTCCCGGCCTGACGGAGATCGCCGTCAACCGTCCCGGTGAGCTGTATACCAAAATCAACGGCGTATGGGAGCAACACGCCGTTCCTTTGTCCTATGAGGATTGCTACAACTTTGCCCGGTGCCTGGCAAAGCACCACGGCGACAATATCGAAGATATTAAGCCGGGGCTGTCAGCTACGCTGGAATCCGGCGAACGGTGCCAGGTGATTGTTCCTCCGGCCTGTGAGCGCGATACGGTGTCTATTACCATCCGTAAGCCATCAAAGGTACAAATCCCGCACCAGGCGTATATTGATGCGGGATTTTATAACCGGGTAACAGGCGAGGAAAAAACGGAGACGCACGATGAGGAATTAATTGCATTGTACAATACAAAAAATATTCCTCTGTTTATGGAGAAATGCGTTGAGTACGGTAAAACACTCGCGGTCGCCGGAGAAACCAGCACCGGGAAAACTACCTACATGAAAATGTTGATAGGTTATATTCCGGTACATCTTCGGATATCAACCATTGAGGACAACCCGGAAATCACGTTCTTTATTCATAAAAACTACGTCCATCTTTTTTATCCGTCAGAATCATCAGATGAAAAAGGGTCTATCGTTACCCCGGCGAGCCTTTTACGCTGGAATTACCGTATGAATCCTGATCGCATTTTATTAACAGAGGTTCGCGGTGCGGAAGCCTGGGACTTCCTTAAAATAACAAGTTCCGGGCATGAAGGGAGTATGACCTCCATTCACGCAGGATCAGCGAAAGAAGCTATAGATGGGTTTATTACCCGTTGCTATGAAAATCCACAGTGCGCCCAGCTCCCCTATACATTTATGTTACGTAAGGTTCTGGATAGCCTGGACGTGATTGTGAGCATTGATTTAGACGGAAATGTCCGCCGTATGAATGACATCTATTTCCGTCCAATTCATCGAAACCAGTATTTTGAGGAAATGAAAGCATGATAAAGAAAATTAAAGTCATTATGTTGGCAGCAATAGTTACAGGATGTTCATCGCCACCGCCTCCCGTTCCTGTAGAGTGGGATAAAGCCGCTGAGCCATTAAATACCAGTTTACCGCAATGGAGTGACAATAACGTTATAGTCCCTTCCCCGACAGTTAACGGTAAATGGACATCATCAATCAGCGCACAAAGTTTCCACGATACAATATGGACTCCAGCAGTATTTTACGCAGCCGCCCATTCAACACGAATTGTCGTCACTGCACAATCCGGTACTGATTTCTTTAATGCTAAAAACTGGCTTCGCCAGAATGGCGCAAAAGGTGTTATTGAATACCAGCCCGTCCTTAATTGTCTGACATGCAGAGAAACCACTATTTATTTCTCTCGCCAATCCATTTAATCAACACAATCTAATAAGGATTTACCATGAGAAAAACCGTTATCACGGCGGCTGTATTATGCCTGACCGCAGGAACGCCGATTTATTCATTTGCCGCTGACCCATGCGAAGTTGTTCTTTGCATGTACGGAAAAGCAACGGGTAATAGTGGTGGGAGTGAATGCAGTTCAGCAGAACGCGCATTTTTTAAAATCAACGCTTTTAAAAAACACCATCGTTTTAATCCGGGTAAAACATTCGATATGCGAAAAGAATTTTTAGGCGAATGTAAAGCCGCAGACCCTGCATCAATAAGCAAAATCCTTTCAAAATTTGGCAGAGTGAAAGGATAACTGACATATCCATTTTGATATGAGAGGTTCGAAATGATAAACGAAGATTTATTCATTAAGAATATACACTCAAAAAATCAGGACAGAATATCTGTAGCCCTGGTATATGACACGTTATCAAAAGAAGCCCACAGAGGTTGTGGGCTGTATTATGAAATATACGAAAGCTGTTTTATAGGTCTTTTGCGCGATCATCTTTCAGAACTTAATGAAGCCGACGCAAATAAATTAATGAGGTACGCAGAAAGTAAAGGCACGAAAATTGATGATGTGTCCTACAGTGAAGCACTGGAAGCCGAAAGGGAGTGCAGAGCTGAAATATACCGCGAGCAGATGTAATCACACAAAACAAAAGTGTATTGTACAATACGCAGACTAACAGGCGGCGGGATTTTAAGGCTTCATTATTTTTGGCTTCAATTGCGAAGAAATTGTTAAGACGAAAAATAATGAAGTGGTACGCGGAAAGAAAATTCAATTTCGAAGAAATTGCTAATTTTCAGGAACCGCGCCCACCTGCGAACATTCGCCCACAGCGAATTGAGCAGGCCGGGGGGAGCCGCAAAAATTTTGCCGCCCCAGCGAGCAAAAAGGCACGCCCACGTGCCGTTTTTTGTGGGGGGCTTGCCCCGCACACCGTCGCAGCCAGGTAATATAACCCGCCCCAGCGGGGGATATTACCGATTAGGCGCGACCAACCCCTTTAAAGCAGCGTTCCGATTTTTTCGAGCTTGCGAGGAAAAATAGGCTAAACGCAGCGTCTTAAAGGGGTTGGTCGCGCGTAGCGCAAGACGGTGTGCCGCCTTTGACCCTGGGGGTTTTGGCTCGGCGTCCAGCCGGGACATTACCCCCATGTGTCATGCAGTGAGGGCGTCCAGCCCGAACGTAATGGCACACGCCGTTGCCCGTCATTCGGGCGTTTCAGAGGACAGATGACCACTGGTCGGCTGTATTCTGAAAGCACGGATAACGGGCTTGATCGCCACCGGCGATCAGCGCCTTTTGCCTATTCATCGGAGCATATTATGGGAGCATCGCATGGGAGCGTGGTTGCGCTCCTATAAGCTGCTCCCATCTTTTGCGCCCAACACGTCAGTTTTCGTATGGAGAAAATAGATATGGATTCCCACCTGATGCAAAGGCTGAATGCCTTTGCCGATGCATTTTCCTTTTTTCTGTTATGGCTGCAAAACAGCCCTGTCATATTATCCCTGCTCGCAGGTCTTACATTACCTTTTATATTCCACCTTCCCCGCGAGGAAAGAAAGAACGCCCCGTTCTGGTTAAAGTCGGTGGCGTGTGTGTCCATTTTCTTTTTTATATTCGGCACCATATCACCGCTAACTATTCAGGGGTTAAGCTACTTTTTTAAGTCACTCGACAACAACATACTGTTTAGAGTTCCGCTATGGATCATGACCATAATATTTACGGCAGCAGGATTAATATTTCATATTGCAGCCCGACGACTTTTAGCTGGAGAAATTGACAACCTAAAGCATCGAATGATTAAGAAAAGCAAGCTGGAGAGAAATACCAGAACGGATGTACGCAAAGTAAAAGAGTTATTACCCGACAGCATAGAATACAATCCACTCGATTACATTGATTTAAAGAAAGGTGTTTTTATTGGCTTAAACAAAGATGACCAGCCGCAATACATAACCATAAAAGAATTTAAAACCCAACACGCAGCAATTATCGGCACAACAGGTTCCGGGAAAGGCGTAACTGCGACCGTTCTACTTTATCAGGCTATTCTTTTAGGCGAGGCTGTTTTTGTAGAAGATCCAAAAGATGATGAATGGGCACCACACGTACTTAGGGAAGCATGTAAAAAAGCAGGCAAGAAATTCACACTTATAAATTTAAACAAGCTAAATTTCCAGCTTGATTTACTGGCTGATATCTCTCATGAACAACTGGAAGAATTATTTAACGCTGACTTTGTTCAGTCATTACGTGAAGATGTTCCCGCATTTTGTGGCGAGCTGGAAGAAATTGCTTTAGTTAACTCAATTAATGCCAAAAATGGATTTTCATTAAAAGAGGTTTTTGATGACGGTGGTTGTTGCTACATTATTGGTTCAACGCGAAATCAAAAGATTATTTCCGCACAAAGAATGATTCTGACCCGGCTGATACAAATAGCAGAGACCAGGGACAGAATAAACAGCACTCCGCGTACTGTTGCTATTTTCCTCGACGAGTTGAAATATCATCTTTCTCGCCCTGCTCTTGAAGGACTTGGAACGGCACGAGATAAAGGAGTGCATATATTTATGGCTTTTCAGGCGATAGACGATCTGCGTGACTGCCCGTCTGATTTAAATGGTGATTCAGTTATTGGCGCTATCATTGAAAACGCCAAATTCAAATTAATTTATAAAATCCAGAACCCCGAAACTGCAGAATGGGCGGCCAAAATGACAGGCTCCATCCTGGTCGATGATGAAATGAGAAAAGTACGGACTGATTTATCATTGACGGAAAAAGTGGATACAGACCGAATGATAAGACAGGCAGAAAGTTACTATGTTGACAGTAATATGTTTTTAAATCTCCCTGAAAAAGTTGGTTTTGTATTTACGTCAACCGAACTACCAAGAGCTACAAAGATGTTTCAGGTTCAGGTCAAAAAAGAAAACATCGAACTTCTTTCATTTGAGTATAAACAAGCCACACCAGAAAAAAATGAAAGTCAGGAACATAAACCATCAATCAATCTGTGAGGACTGAAATGCTTATTCATAACGTTGCAGAAAGGAAAGAAGCTGCAAACAGAAAAATGCTTGCATTGCTGACATTCCTTAAAGAAGAAACATACTCCGATTTTAAAACGCTGAAAAAAGTTATTGGGTTCAAGGGTAAAAGTCACCGCCCAACGTATGCGCTACTGAATAAAGCGGTTGCATTGGGGTTTCTGATAAAACATGAATACCCGGTAATAGCCGGAAAAAAATCACTATGGGGGATCACCATGCAAGGGCTGGCAATGGTGGTTAAACCCGATGATAAAGTATTCCCCGGTTATTTTGAGCCGGGGAAACTCAAATACTGGACACTGGAACACCGGCTCCTGAATCATCGGGTCAGAATTGCACTGGAAGAGAAAGGCGGGCAAGGCTGGCTTAATGGTGATCGGGGGGAGTTTATTGCGCGTTATCCTGGCGTTCGCCATCGTCCTGACGGGATTATCACGCTAGATAGCGGCGCAATCGTCGCCGTCGAAACTGAGCGCTCAATGAAAACCCGCGCACGCTATATCAACATCATTAACAGCCATCTGGCGGCCAGCGATGCCGGACGCTGGCACTACGCGATGTATGTCATGCCGGATGACAAAACCAAAACATCGTTAATCCGGCTGTTTGACTCCATCAAAACGGTAATGAGGAACAACGTTCCGGTGCCGTTCGACGCGAAGAACCGCGAAATGTTTCTTTTCCGCACTATTGATGAACTGGAGCAAGCAGCCGCCAGCGGCGGCCAGTGATTATTTATATAAATCTATTTTTATAAGGTGTAACAAATGAAATGCCGATCTCGTTTGCTTGTGTTTCTGCCCCTGCTTTTCCCCGCCCTTTGCCTGGCTGACTTTTCTGGCCGTGTTGTTCGGGTCGTCGATGGTGATACTGTCCAGGTACTCACCGATGGCAAAATGGTGAAAGTTCGCCTTAACGGTATCGATGCCCCGGAATCGGGGCAACCGTTCGGCCAGCGCTCGAAGCAGAACCTGTTAAAGCTGGCCGTCCAGAAACAAACGGAGGTCATAGCCAACAATACAGATCGCTATGGCCGCTGGCTGGGAACATTGATGATTGACGGTATCGATATCAACGCAGAACAGGTTAAAGCGGGTATGGCGTGGGCTTATCGATATCATGGCCGTGCCAGTGACGAAACAATGCTACGCCTTGAAGAAGAAGCCAGACGGCATAGAATCGGGCTGTGGTCGTCATCTGATCCAGTGGAGCCGTGGAAGTGGCGCAAACAGAATAAATAGGATTATATTTTTATATAATCCTGATATGGTAAGGTTAATTTTTAGACGGACGAGGGACTTATGATATTCGCTAAATTTCAGTCACTGACCCATAAGATAGACACTATGGTTATTCGTGACATTAAACGGGAGATGCCGTTGAAATACTGGTCATTCAAAGTGGCGGAATGGATCGCCAGAATCGGGATGATTGGCTTTGTTTGTACCTTTCTTACGTATTTCGGACTCGGCCTCATCATGCAGCACTCAGGCCAAAACCTGCCGGAATCGTTTACTGAGGGATGCGCTAAAGCCATCGTTGCATTGATAGCTATTGCCCTGGTCGGTTTCCTGGTCAGAGGCGGGTTGTACGTCGATCTGGAAAAAAGAATCCTGGATAAGTGGCAGGGCTACGTTCAGTGATGGTATCACCCGGCCAGTGGCCGGGATACCGGGTGACTTAATGATGTTTTTTCCAGAATTCCTGGTACGCCTCGAACAGCTCCCCATGTTTCATATCGTTGGCCGCAGCAATGGAGCGGAACTCACGTTTCAGCTCCATATCAATGTATAAGTTAAGCTGTGCCTTACGGCCATCAGCACTTTTCCGGGTAGGATTAAAGCCGTGTTCCGTGTCCGCCTGGCTTGGCGGCTCACCTTTGGTATTGCGCGGTTTTGCTGGGACGTTCGCCATAATATCACCTCATAGATAAATATAATTATATTATTATATACTACTGCGTAAGCGTTGTCAGTCGGTCGATCACACCCTGCACAACATCATCAGCTTTCTGCCGTGGGCCAGGGAAAGGCGACTCCGTAAGAGCAAGCCCTTTATCCTGCGCCTGGCTGAACGATGTCAGAAAAGGAATAGCGCCCGGAATAACGGGAACGCCGCAGGGTTGCAGGTATTCCAGCGCCGCGCGATATTCACTCTCACTTTCACTTACTCCCGCAAACACCACCGCCATTTTATCTGTCGAATGTCCTTTGTTACGCAGCGCGTTTACGGTCGTAACGGTCGTTCGTAGATCGTCCACGCTAAACCCTGTCGGCAGTACCAGCAAATCGACAATATCAATCAGGCTGAGTAACGATTTCGTGGCATACGCCGCACTGTCGATGACAATCAAATCCCATTGCCCGGATTCAATCTGTTTCTTCGCCTGTGAAACCGTTCCGCATCCCTGAATTGTCACCGGAGGTTCAAAACCATTCCGCAACCTACGTTGCCCCCAGTCCAGGAAAGACCCCTGATCGATATCCATATCCAGCCCAAGAACCCCCCATCCTGCCTTTGTATACTCGGTGGCGATAGCCCGTGACATCGAGGACTTTTTCACCCCACCTTTCCCGTTAGCCAGCGCGATAACAGCGGTCATGAAACCCCCTATTAAAATATTTTTATAGAAAAATATAGATTTGGTTTGAGTGTAGCGCAGACACACAAAAGAGTAAATATAAACCTATAACAATATAATTATAGGTTTATACATTTTTTTTATTCTGCCGCCATAAGCTCACATCGACACTCACCGCAAAGCAATACAGCGGAGGGTTTCGCCCATGCGTTCAGCCCACATTCCGGGCAGGTAAATTTCATGCGGGTGCCAGTACCCTTTACTGGCGGTTTGATCATTACGCTGAGATCGTCATCGTCTGGAATGAGTTCCGGGCGGGATTTGCTGACGGTCAGTGATAGCCGATTGATAAGGTCAGTATCGTTTTCATCGGTGACGGCCAGCCAGTCATCGATGATATCGCTGTTAATCTTTGAGGTAACGATTGCTCCGTCAGACCAGCGGTCATACCAGGAGATAGAGAAGCCATTTTTAAGCAGGTCATACACGGCTTTCTGAAAGCGGCCACCACGGATAATGTAGTGCGTCATCTGCTGCCCGTTCTTTTTCCCGCCAGGTAAGCCGGTATTTGATGGCATAAGCCCGACTTCCTCCATCTTCGCGCCCCATACACGATCATGATAGCCGCCCCGGCATTTTTTAACGGGGGCGTAATGCTGCCACACGTGCACCATTTCATGCACCAGTGTTGACAGAGTATCGGCCAGCGAACGGCCACCGAAGTAATCGGGATTCATCGCCAGCTCCGATACGCTGGATTCCCCTGTGAAGCGTTCAGGCGCGAAATAACCAAAGGTGTTACGACCGCGCTGTAACGTAATCAGCAGATCCGGCAGAGCCTTATCAAAGAGGGAAAGATTGAACCAGTCATAAGCCTGTTGAAGCTCACTGTATGCCTTAATTGGCCCAACGGGAGCGAACGCGCAATTTCACGACATTTGCTGATATCCGAAAGCGAGCGTTTTCGTACACTGCTTACAGTACCTGTCCAAAACTTAGTGAAATTAGTTTCGTACATGCGTTATAATTCGTACATCTATTTCGTACATAAAATTATGCCATGTCACGAGTTTTTGCTTACTGCCGTGTATCCACCCTGGAACAGACCACTGAAAACCAGCGCCGGGAAATTGAAGCCGCCGGTTTTGCCGTCAGACCTCAGCGACTGGTCGAAGAACATATCAGCGGTTCAGTGGCCGCCAGCGAACGCCCCGGTTTCGCCAGACTACTTGACCGTATGGAAAATGGCGACGTACTGATTGTCACCAAACTTGACCGTCTGGGACGCAATGCGATGGACGTACGAAAGACCGTGGAACAGCTGGCAAAGTCAGACATTCGGGTTCACTGCCTGGCGCTGGGCGGTGTTGATCTTACCAGCCCGGCGGGGAAAATGACCATGCAGGTGATTTCGGCGGTGGCCGAATTCGAACGTGACTTGCTTCTTGAACGTACTCATTCTGGTATTGCCAGGGCAAAGGCAGCAGGAAAACGCTTCGGGCGTCCACCTGCATTGAATGAAGAACAACGGCAGGCGGTGATCATCCGTCTGAAAGCCGGAGACAGCATCAGTGCTGTTGCCCGTCAGTTCAGTACGACGCGGCAAACTATTCACAGAATAAAGGCGGCAAGTTCATCCTGTTAATCCGGATGATTTTATAGCCTGACGGGGCAAATAACAGGCCCAGATGTTTCATACAGCCAGCCTCAGGAGGAGCTTCATGGCACCGTTAACAAAAAAACAAACCGCACAGCTTTCAGAGATGAGTCATGACGTGCTGGTCAATATTATTTATGACCTGATACAGGATAATAAGCAGGCCAGGACCACACTGGTGAATGGGTATCTGCTATCGGCAGCAGAGGTACTTAAAGCCGTCGAGAAGGAGTATGCCAGACGAGCCAAAAGCAAACGTTTTTATGATTACTATGATGCCGATGCCTTTTTTGACGAGCTGACACGCAGTATAGCGAACCCCCTTGTGGGTATCGCCCACGAGCTCCCCGAGCAAGCGGAAAGTCTGAGCGTAAAAATGATGCTTGAGTTCGAAAAATTCACCGGGAACGTGGACACTTCCAGCGGAAGCTGGATGAGCTACTATACCATTCTGTTGGATGCGTGGATGAAATCACTGGAAGCACAAAAAAACAACGATCCAGTATCCATTGCTAAAAAAATATTCACCGTTGTTGAAAGAGAATTCTATTTTGGAATTGAGATATTTAAAAAATACCGGACATTACTCGGCACGGATATTTTACGGGTAATCCGTGATATGTATTATCAAAAACAATCCCTCCGGGAAGCTCTTGGTCTCAGCATGATAATAAAAGACCTTGATTTTCTGACGATGGCGTTTAAAAACGATGAATTTTGCCATTCCACCCATTATTTTGATTATGTCAGATTACTTATGGAAGACCTGCGGTCCGACGATGCACTCGCTGTATTAAACAGCCAGCGGATTGACGATGAGGAGATCACAGATAACATAATATGGAATGAACTCTTCATTCAGGCCCTGATTGAAGAAGGGAGAAAAGAGGAAGCGAAAGCCCACTGTATTACAGCATTCACTTTTCAATGCGATACACGTTTTTATCATCTGTACACAAAAGCCGCTGAAAAAGATGTCGATCACAGCCCTGCATTCCTGAAAATAGCAAAAGATACAGGGGTAGCGCCGTATGTCTGCTTTGCGTCAGACATCGAACGGTATGATTTAATCGACGCCTGTATTATGGCCATGCCAAAAAACAACCTCACCGACTCGCTGGCTTATATCACCCATTCATTTTTACGGACATTATCCAGCACCCTGTATAAACACGGCTATGCGCATACGGCGACCCTGTTGCGTCGCTTTTTGGTGGAGGACAACATTCAGCAATCAAAAAGCAAGTATTACAGCTATGCCGCCTCAGACATGAAAAAAGCCATCGATTACGGCGAAGGTCTGGAAGATTGCCCTCAGCTTCCGGAAACAGAGGACTACCTCAGAACGCTCTACGAACAACATAAACGTAAAACCGCACTCTGGCCGTTGATGGCAGATAAAATCAAAGGATTATCAGTAGGAAAGGACGGTATCCGTTATAACGGAGATGCCTCATGACATCACAGGAACTGTATGACCACACGGTGTCACTACTGGCAAAGCGGGATTACGCATCCGGTGAGTTGGCCCGGACACTGAGTAAGATGACGGAAAACAGAGAAAAGATCGACAAGGCGTTGTCGAGGCTGGTTGAGTGTGGTTATCTGGATGATAACCGACTGATAACGCACATGATTGATAAACATGTTCGAAAAAAACATGGCCCGGCCAGAATCAAGCAGGAGATCAGGCAAAAAGGTTTTTCTCCGGAGTTGGTCGAGCAGATGCTGGAGAAAGTGGATGTGGACTGGTATGCCATGGCAAGGGAACTGAAAGTCAGTAAATTTGGTGATGCGGTGGCATCAGAAGCCAAAGAAAAAAACAAACAGATCCGCTACCTCCAGTACAAGGGGTTTTCGATGGACATGATATTTGAGGCGTTAAGCTGAGCATGGTTTGCTGTCGGAGCGCCATCCGAGACAAATGTCGTCATATTGTAGCTTCGCTCCCATTACCCCTAATTGCGGGTTTGATATCGGACATAACACTATCTCCATAAGAATTGTATTGCACAATACAATTGTAGGGTTTGGCGGCAATCCACACCGTGACCGAAGTCATATTATTATATAATTATAGAAAGTGATATTATCGACGGTTCGTAGGGAAAGGCGGGGGAAATGGAAAGATGTTAAATTTGTTAAAACTTCCGAGGTTCTTAACAAAAAATTAACCATGCGGTATCGGCCAGTTTGACCTGATATCACGTATACAAATGACGCCTTGAAGCGAGAAAACAGCGCTAATTGCGTAATCGCACTTGATCTGGACCCCCTTTCGCATTTCACTTGGGCATTGTTCGCAAATCACTTGATCACCTCCAGCAAAAATCAGGGGCACTCACCTACAATTGCACATACATTGTACAAAAGGAAAAGATGAGTGATGGACTGTTAACTGTCACACAGAGGCCTCTCCTTAATTAAAATTCATGCGACGAAACCGACAAAATCTGTTTTTGGGCAGCGAATATCGTATAATTTCTAAAAGCCAATCAGCCGCAGACTGACCACTGAAACCGCTGATTTTTTTGTATGTTTTGCCATGATGACGGTCAGTCTGTCTTTACAGGAATGAAGATGACCAGTTTGCAACAACGTGCCGAGTTACACCGCCAGATATGGGCGATTGCCAATGATGTCCGCGGCTCCGTGGATGGATGGGATTTTAAGCAATACGTGTTAGGGGCGCTGTTCTATCGTTTTATCAGTGAAAACTTTGCCAGTTATATGAACGCTGGCGATGAAAGCGTTAACTACGAAAAGATGGATGATAGCGTCATACCGGATGACTCGAAGGATGATGCTGTCAGAACCAAGGGTTACTTTATCTACCCCAGTCAGTTGTTCAGTAACGTGGCAGCGAAAGCCAACACCAATGACCGCCTGAACGCTGACCTGAACAGTATCTTTGTGGCGATTGAGAGTTCAGCTTATGGTTATCCGTCTGAACCCGACATTAAAGGTCTGTTTGCTGACTTTGATACCACCAGTAACCGACTGGGTAATACGGTTAAAGACAAGAACAGCCGTCTGGCCGCCGTTCTGAAAGGCGTGGAAGGGTTAAAGCTCGGTAACTTTGACAAGCATCAGATTGACCTGTTCGGGGATGCTTACGAGTTCCTGATTTCCAACTATGCGGCTAATGCCGGTAAGTCTGGCGGTGAGTTCTTTACGCCTCAGCATGTTTCTAAACTGATTGCTCAGCTTGCGATGCACGGGCAGACCTCCGTCAATAAAATTTATGACCCGGCAGCAGGTTCAGGTTCATTACTGCTTCAGGCAAAGAAACACTTTGATAACCACATCATCGAAGACGGCTTTTTCGGGCAGGAGATTAACCATACGACCTTTAACCTGGCTCGTATGAACATGTTCCTGCACAACATCAACTACGACAAGTTCAATATCAAGCTGGGTAACACCTTACTGGCTCCTGAGTTCAAAGATGACAAGCCGTTTGATGCTATCGTTTCTAACCCGCCTTACTCTGTGAAGTGGATTGGCAGCGATGACCCCACGCTGATTAACGATGACCGTTTTGCACCGGCTGGCGTCCTGGCACCGAAATCCAAGGCTGATTTTGCTTTTGTTCTCCATGCGCTTAACTACCTGTCATCCAAGGGGCGCGCCGCTATTGTCTGCTTCCCCGGCATTTTCTATCGCGGTGGTGCAGAGCAGAAAATTCGTCAGTATCTGGTAGACAATAACTACGTTGAAACCGTGATTTCATTAGCGCCTAACCTGTTCTTCGGCACCACGATTGCGGTGAATATTCTGGTGCTGTCAAAGCATAAGGCCGACACCAAAGTACAGTTTATCGATGCCAGCAGTCTGTTTAAGAAAGAGACCAACAACAACGTTCTTACCGATGCCCATATAGAACAGATTATGGCGGTGTTCGACAGTAAAGCCGATGCAGACTATCTGGCTAAATCTGTTACTGCTGAAGCTATTGCAGCTAATGATTACAACCTGTCTGTCAGTAGCTACGTGGAAGCCAAAGATACCCGCGAAATCGTCAACATAGCCGAACTGAATGCTGAGCTGAAAAAGACCGTCACCAGAATAGACCAGCTTCGTACTGATATTGATGCGATTGTTGCTGAGATTGAAGGTAGCGAGGTACAGGCATGAGCGAGCTGAGTTATCTGGAAAAACTGCTGGATGGGGCTGAGGTTGAATGGGTTACATTAGGTGATGTGTTCGACATATTTGCGGGAGGTGACGTGCCAAAAGACTCATTTTCTGATGTCCAAACTGCTGAATACAGCATTCCTATATTATCGAATGGAATTGGTACTAAATCTCTATATGGTTGGACAGATACGGCAAAAATTCACTCGCCAAGTCTAACCATATCCGCAAGAGGAACGATTGGATGGACCAGTTATAGAGAAACTCCATTTTTCCCTATAATCCGCTTGTTAGTTCTAACGCCAAGAACCCAATTGAATTTGAAGTATGCTTATCATTTCATGAAAATGATTGAAGGTGATTATAAAGTACCTAAAACGGGAATACCTCAACTAACAAAGCCAATGTTAAAGGATATTACAATCCCCATTCCTTGCCCCAACAGTCCTGAAAAATCCCTCGCCATCCAGTCAGAAATCGTCAGGATTCTGGATAAATTTACCGCCCTTACCGCTGAGCTTACCGCTGAGCTTACCGCTGAGCTTACCGCTCGCAAAAAACAGTACAACTACTATCGTGACCAGTTGCTGAGTTTTAAGGAGGGTGAAGTAGAGTGGAAGGCGTTAGGCGAATTAGCAGATATATGTGATGGCACACATCAAACGCCAAAGTATACAGAATCTGGCATTCCTTTTGTTAGTGTGCAGAATATAAAAAACATATACGGAACAGATAAGTTTATATCAGCAGATGATTTTGCAAAATATAAAATGAAACCCTGCAAACATGATATTTTCATGACGAGAATTGGTGATATTGGGACTTGCGCCATTGTTGATAATGACGAGCCTTTGGCATACTACGTAACTCTAGCTTTAATTCGAGCCAATCGCTTCGCGGTACTTCCAAAGTTCATTTTTCATTTTATCGAAAGTGGTTTTGGTAAGGCGGAGTTGTACAAAAGAACACTTACAACTGCCGTCCCAATTAAAATTAATTTAGGTGACATTAGTAAAGTAACAATCCCCATCCCTTGTCCCAACAACCCGGAAAAGTCCCTCGCCATACAGTCTGAAATCGTCAGGATTTTGGATAAATTTGACTCACTGACGAACTCAATCAACGAAGGCTTACCACGTGAAATCGAGCTTCGCCAGAAGCAATACGAATACTACCGGGACTTGCTGTTCAGTTTTCCAAAGCCTGAAGCCGTAACAAACTGATATAAAAGGCTCCTGCCAGAGAGAACATCTGGCTGGCAGGGCTGTTCGCATAGCTATCGCCCAATGTTCACACCGTAAGGGCATTACCGTTTCATCCTTCGCAGAATAACGACAGCAGGAAGCAGTATGACACAGCAGACCAGAACCATCGCCGAATCCAATAACTTCATCGTGCTGGATAAATACGTTACAGAATGGGAAGCCGGTGACCGCTACCAGAGTGAGTCGGAGTTAGAGCGCGAGCTGATTCAGGACTTGCGTAATCAGGGCTATGAGTTTGTGCCTGATTTAACCTCCCAGTCGGCGATGCTGGCGAATGTCAGGGTGCAACTTCAGACACTGAATCAGGTGGTGTTTAACGAAGGCGAATGGCGACGTTTTACCGAGCAGTATCTGGATAATCCGAGCGATACGATAGTCGATAAGACCCGTAAAATTCACACCGATTACATCTGTGACTTTACCTTCGATGACGGACGACTGGAAAACATCTACCTGATTGACAAGAAAAACCTTGTCCGTAACAAGGTGCAGGTTATCCAGCAGTTTGAGCAAACCGGCAGCCATGCCAATCGCTATGATGTCACGGTGCTGGTTAACGGCTTACCTCTGGTGCAAATCGAACTGAAAAAGCGGGGCGTGGCGATTCGGGAAGCCTTCAATCAGATACACCGCTACAGCAAAGAGAGCTTTAATACCGAGAACTCCCTGTTCAAATATTTGCAGCTCTTCGTGATTTCAAACGGAACCGATACCCGTTACTTTGCCAATACCACAAAGCGGGATAAAAACAGCTTTGATTTCACCATGAACTGGGCACGATCTGATAACACCCTGATTAAAGACCTTAAAGACTTTACCGCCACCTTCTTCCAGAAACACACCTTACTCAATGTTCTGTTCAACTACACCGTGTTTGATGTCAGCAACAATCTGCTGATTATGCGTCCCTACCAGATAGCAGCGACAGAGCGGATTTTGTGGAAAATCAACGGGGCTTATCAGGCAAAAAAATGGAGCTCCAGAGAGGGGGGCGGTTTCATCTGGCACACCACAGGTAGTGGTAAAACCTTAACCAGCTTTAAAGCCGCAAGGCTGGCAACTGAACTGGATTTCATTGATAAAGTCTTCTTTGTGGTTGACCGTAAAGACCTTGATTACCAGACCATGAAGGAGTACCAGCGTTTCTCGCCTGACAGCGTCAACGGCTCTGACAGCACCGCTGGACTGAAGCGTAATCTGGAGAAAGATGACAACAAAATCATTGTCACCACTATCCAGAAGCTGAACAACCTGATGAAAGGTGAAGCAGATTTACCGGTCTATCAGCAACAGGTGGTCTTTATCTTCGATGAGTGTCACCGCAGTCAGTTCGGTGAAGCCCAGAAGAACCTGAAAAAGAAATTCAAACGTTTCTATCAGTTTGGCTTTACCGGTACGCCGATATTTGTCGGTAAAAATGCCTTAGGGGATGAAGACACCGCCAGCGTATTCGGGGCAGAACTACACTCTTACATCATCACCGATGCTATTCGTGATGAAAAGGTGCTCAAGTTTAAAGTCGATTACAACGACGTTCGCCCGCAGTTCAAAGAGCTGGAAACGGAAACAGACGAAAAGAAACTCAGCGCCGCCGAGAATAAACACGCTTTGCTGCATCCGATGCGGATTAGCGAAGTCACGCATTACATCCTGAAGAATTTCCGTCAAAAAACACACCGGGCTTTCTCCGGTGCAACAGGCTTCAATGCCATGTTTGCCGTCAGCAGTGTGGATGCAGCCAAAGCCTACTATGAAGCGTTCAGGATCATACAGCAGTCGGCTGTTGAACAGGATAAGAACTACAAGCCTCTGAAGGTGGCGACCATCTTCTCCTTTGCCGCCAATGAAGAGCAGGACGCGGTCGGTGATATCAATGATGAAGGGTTTGATGTCACGGCGATGAACAGCAGTGCGCGGGAGTTTCTGGAATCGGCTATCGGTGACTACAATGCCATGTTTAAGGTTAACCATAGTACTGATGGCAACAACTTCCAGAACTACTATCGTGACCTCTCTGAGCGCGTCAAAAAGCAGGAAGTAGACCTGCTGATTGTGGTCGGGATGTTCCTGACCGGATTTGATGCCCCGACACTCAATACCCTGTTTGTGGACAAGAACCTGCGCTACCACGGCCTGATGCAGGCATTCTCCCGCACTAACCGGATTTATAACGCCACCAAAACCTTCGGGAATATTGTCACCTTCCGTGATTTAGAACAGGCCACAGTGGATGCCATTACCCTGTTCGGGAAGAGCAATACCCGAAGCGTGGTGATGGAAAAAAGTTATGACGAGTACATGGAAGGCTTCACGGACACGCTTACCGGAGAGGCGCGACGTGGCTTCACAGATATCGTGAGCGAGCTGGAGACGCGTTTCCCGAAACCCGCAGACATTGAGTCCGAAAAAGAGAAAAAAGCCTTCGTTAAGCTGTTCGGGGAATATCTTCGGGTAGAGAACATACTGCAAAACTACGATGAGTTTACCACGCTGAAAGCGCTGCAAACTGTTGACCTCAGTGACCCGGTAGCCGTGGAGGCGTTTAAAGCCGGGCACTATCTGGATGATGAGGCTTTCGCTGTGCTCCAGACTGTACGCTTACCCGCTGAGCGTAAAATTCAGGACTATCGCTCCAGCTACAACGATATCCGTGAGTGGCAGCGCCGTGAGCGTGATGCAAACACCAAAGACAAAAACACCGTTGACTGGGATGATGTGGTCTTTGAGGTGGATTTGCTGAAGTCTCAGGAGATTAACCTCGATTACATTCTGGGGCTGATTTACGAGCATCATCAAAAGAGTACGGATAAAGAGACCCTGAAAGAGGAAGTTAAACGCTTAATCCGCGCCAGTCTGGGGAACCGTGCGAAAGAGGGGCTGATGGTTGATTTTATCGAGCAGACCAGTCTCGATGACATACCGGATAAAGAGGGCGTCATTGAAGCTTTCTATACCTTTGCACAACAGGCTCAGCAGCGCGAGGCCGACGCCTTAATCAAAGAAGAGAGCCTGAATGAGGAGGCTGCCCGGCGCTACATCAGAAACTCTCTCAAGCGTGAATACGCCACGGAAAACGGCACGGCACTGAATGAGACCCTGCCTAAACTCAGTCCGCTAAACCCGCAATACAAAACCAAGAAAAAAACGGTTTTTCAGAAGGTGTCCGCCTTTATCGATAAGTTCAAAGGTGTCGGTGGAAGCGTCTGATATCACACAGGAGGCTTCGGCCTCCTGATTTTGTTCTCAGGGCTTCTCTCTGCAAG
>NZ_JH414814.1:35392-40635 GCF_000238715.1 Klebsiella sp. 4_1_44FAA | reverse complement strand
ACGCCGAAGATGTTTTGGCGGATTGAGAGAATTTTCAGCTTAGATTCAGAGTTGAGTACGCAATAATTTGCGCAGCAGCAAGGCGACAAGCGACGGAAAGGAAGGAGCATACTGAAGTATGTGACTGACTTTACGAGCGCAGGCAACGCAGCTGATGCGATAAAGAATTGCGTACTGAGCCAAAGAATTTGCCTGGCGGCACTAGCGCGGTGGTCCCACCTGACCCCATGCCGAACTCAGAAGTGAAACGCCGTAGCGCCGATGGTAGTTGGGGTTCCCCATGTGAGAGTAGGGAACTGCCAGGCATCAAATAAAGCAGAAAGCCCGGTCGAAAGACCGGGCTTTTTGTTTTATCTGTTGTTTGTCGGTGAGCGCTCTCCAGAGTAGGACAAATCCGCCGGGAGCGGATTTGAACGTTGCGCAGCAACGGCCCGGAGGGTGGCGGGCAGGACGCCCGCCATAAACTGCCAGGCATCAAGCAAGTGAAGAGCCCATCCTGCCGGATGGGCTTTTTGCGTTTCTGTCGTCCGGCCAGCGTGCCGGTATGCCTCCCCGGTGGCGCTGCGCTTACCGGGGCTACGGGCCTGTCGCGTTCTGTCGCCCGCACCGGTACACCACATCATCACCGGTAACGCCCCGCAATATCATTGCCCCTGTAATCAGACAAGCCTTCCCCCGCCAGATACGATAAACTAACGCCGATTTTGCATCAGGAAGCCACTATGAACCCCTCCCTCAAACCCTGGAATACCTTTGGCATTGAACGCTTCGCCAAGACGATAGTACGCGCCGAAACTGAGCAACAGTTGCTAAGCGCCTGGCAAACCGCTGCCGCGGCAGGCGAACCCACGCTGATCCTTGGGGAAGGCAGTAATGTCCTGTTTCTGAACGACTATGCCGGTACGGTGATCCTCAACCGGATTATGGGGATCGAGGTGAGCGAAACGCCGGAAGCCTGGCGCTTGCACGTCGGCGCCGGCGAAAACTGGCATCAGTTGGTGCAGTTCACGCTACAGCATGCGATGCCAGGTCTGGAAAATCTGGCGTTAATCCCTGGCTGCGCAGGATCTTCGCCGATCCAGAATATTGGCGCCTACGGCGTTGAGCTACAGCGGGTTTGCGAATATGTTGACTGCATTGAGCTGGAAACCGGGCGTAAGCAACGTCTTTCAGCCGCGGAATGCCGTTTTGGCTATCGCGACAGTATCTTCAAACATGAATATCAGGACCGCTATGCCATCGTCGCGATTGGCTTATCGTTAGCGAAAACATGGCAGCCTGTACTGAGTTACGGTGATTTAACGCGTCTCGATCCGCAGACCGTCACGCCGCAGCAGGTATTTGATGCGGTCTGTCATATGCGAATGACTAAATTGCCGGATCCAAAGATTAACGGTAATGCCGGCAGCTTTTTTAAGAACCCGATCGTCAGCGCTCAGGTTGCGAAAGCGCTGCTGGCGCAGTTCCCTCATGCACCGCACTATCCGCAGGCAAATGGCAGCGTCAAGCTGGCCGCTGGCTGGCTAATCGATCAATGTGAGCTCAAAGGACAACGCATCGGCGGCGCGGCCGTCCATCGACAGCAGGCGCTGGTACTGATTAATGAAGATCGAGCGACCAGCGAGGATGTGGTAAAACTTGCTCATTATGTTCGCCAGCGGGTGGGTGCGAAATTCGATGTATGGCTTCAGCCCGAGGTGCGCTTCATTGGCACGCATGGTGAAGTCAACGCAGAGGAGAGCATTGCGTGAAAGACCATACTATCCCTTTAACGCTAATTTCTATCCTTGCTGATGGCGAGTTTCACTCTGGCGAACAGCTTGGTGAGCAGTTAGGCATGAGCCGGGCGGCGATTAATAAGCACATCCAGACCTTACGTGACTGGGGCGTCGATGTGTTTACTGTGCCGGGCAAGGGTTACAGCCTGCCGGAGCCTATTCATCTATTAGATGAGAAAAAGATTTCTCAAGAGATAGACCATGGTCGAGTGACGGTCCTTCCCGTCATCGACTCTACTAACCAGTATTTGCTGGACAGGCTTGATGAGCTGACGTCCGGAGATGCCTGTGTGGCTGAATATCAGCAAGCAGGGCGAGGCCGGCGAGGCAGAAAATGGTTTTCGCCCTTTGGCGCGAATCTCTATCTCTCGATGTACTGGCGTCTGGAGCAGGGCCCGGCAGCGGCTATTGGCCTAAGCCTGGTGATCGGTATTGTGATCGCTGAAGTTCTGCAGCAGTTCGGGGCCGAACAGGTTCGCGTGAAATGGCCAAACGATATTTACCTGCAGGATCGTAAGCTGTCAGGGATCCTCGTGGAACTGACGGGGAAAACGGGCGATGCCGCACAAATCGTCAGCGGCGCGGGTATCAACCTTGTGATGCGTCGCGTGGAGTCTGATGTCGTCAATCAGGGATGGATCAGCCTTCAGGAAGCGGGGGTGGTCATCGACCGTAACCTCCTCGCCGCGCGCCTGATTAAAGAGCTGCGCCTGGGACTGGAGCTGTTCGAGCAGGAAGGATTGGCTCCCTATCTACCGCGCTGGGAAAAACTGGATAACTTTATTCATCGCCCGGTGAAACTGATTATCGGTGATAAAGAAATTTACGGCATTTCGCGTGGCATTGACGCCCAGGGCGCACTATTGCTGGAGCAGGATGGTGTAATAAAAGCCTGGGTGGGTGGTGAAATATCATTGCGCAGTGCAGAATAAAAAAGGGAGCTTCGGCTCCCTTTTTTATTTACGTAAGCGTACCTGATTCACTGAGTGATTGGCGCTCTTAGTCATGATCAGGCTGGCGCGCTCGCGAGTTGGAAGGATATTTTCTTTAAGATTCATTAGGTTGATTTCATTCCATAGCGAAGTGGCAATATCTACCGCTTCTTCCTTCGAGAGCTTAGCGTAATTATGGAAATAGGAATCCGGATCGGTAAACGCCCCTTCCCGGAATTTAAGAAAGCGGTTGATATACCAGCTTTTCAATAATTCTTCCGGGGCATCGACATAAATAGAAAAGTCGACAAAATCGGAAACGAATACATGATGGGGATCGTGCGGATAATCCATTCCACTTTGCAGAACATTCAGCCCTTCAAGAATTAAAATATCCGGTTGCGCGACGGTTTTGTCACCATTGGGAATAACATCATAAATCAGATGGGAATAAACCGGCGCGGTTGCCTGCGGTACCCCTGATTTGAGATCGGAGACAAACTTCACCAGGCGATGCATATCATAGGACTGCGGAAAGCCTTTTTTCTTCATTAACCCACGTTCTTTTAAAACCGAGTTAGGGTGCAAAAAACCGTCAGTGGTAATGAGTTCGACATGGCGATGCTCCGGCCAACGACTAAGCAAAGCTTGCAGAACGCGGGCGGTGGTGCTTTTTCCTACCGCAACGCTGCCAGCGATACTGATAATATAGGGAATTCGCTGACCATTGGTGCCAAGAAATTGTTCGAGAACAGCCTGGCGACGCAGGTTAGAACTGATATAGAAGTTGAGCAAACGCGACAGCGGCAAATAGATCTCGGCAACCTCTTCCAGAGAGAGATCTTCGTTGATGCCTTTTAACCGCGTGATTTCTTCCTCGGTTAACGTCATCGGGACAGAATCACGAAGTGCAGCCCATTGGTGGCGGTTAAATTGTAGGTACGGTGTCATTAACGTCTGCTCTTTTTGGCTCATAAGCATGTTCTTACTATCACCGAATACCTTGAAACGGTGATGCTTCACACGAGTTAATCAGGACAATGGGCAGGAGGGTAACACCAGATTGCCGGGAATAATAAGAAAAAAACTCATTGAATGCTGCTTTCTCGCGCCAGCATCACAAGAGAAGAATAAGTTTCTTATTCTTTGCAAAGCATGGCCTTTGCTAACAGGCTAGGCTAGCGGCCTGAATCCTTTCCGTCAGCGGTCAGCATGCGATAGAGGTAACCGGAGATGATCGGACAGCGCCTGAAGCGCCGAATTATTGGCGAATATTTGCACTCCGCTGCTTGAAATTACACCGTTTTTTCGCGTAAGAGCACAAAATGTGAGCAAGAGAACGTTTTATGCAAATTTTTAGTTGCATGAACTCGCTCCTCTCCCTAGAATGCGCGCTACTTGATGCCGACTTAGCTCAGTAGGTAGAGCAACTGACTTGTAATCAGTAGGTCACCAGTTCGATTCCGGTAGTCGGCACCATAACAATTTGGGTGGGGTTCCCGAGCGGCCAAAGGGAGCAGACTGTAAATCTGCCGTCATCGACTTCGAAGGTTCGAATCCTTCCCCCACCACCACTTTCTGGCGACGCTTTGCGGAGCCGGAGTTGGTTGGGTAAACTAATCAGCTCAATACTAAAGAGAGCAGTCTCTTTAGTATTACAGAAAGAACTGGGTAGCCGAGTTTCAGGATGCGGGCATCGTATAATGGCTATTACCTCAGCCTTCCAAGCTGATGATGCGGGTTCGATTCCCGCTGCCCGCTCCAGACGTGCTGATATGGCTCAGTTGGTAGAGCGCACCCTTGGTAAGGGTGAGGTCCCCAGTTCGACTCTGGGTATCAGCACCACTTCTTTTCTCTCCTTCCCTGTTTCTCTTCTGTTATGTTCATTCAACAAGTCGGGCATGTTGCCTGGTTGATGTGGTGATATCACCGATTTATCCGTGTCTTAGAGGGACAATCGATGTCTAAAGAAAAGTTTGAACGTACAAAACCGCACGTTAACGTCGGTACTATCGGCCACGTTGACCATGGTAAAACAACGCTGACCGCTGCCATCACTACCGTTCTGGCTAAAACCTACGGTGGTTCCGCTCGCGCATTCGACCAGATCGATAACGCGCCGGAAGAAAAAGCTCGTGGTATCACCATCAACACCTCTCACGTTGAATATGACACCCCGACTCGCCACTACGCGCACGTAGACTGCCCGGGCCACGCCGACTATGTTAAAAACATGATCACCGGTGCTGCGCAGATGGACGGCGCGATCCTGGTTGTTGCTGCGACTGACGGCCCGATGCCGCAGACTCGTGAGCACATCCTGCTGGGTCGTCAGGTAGGCGTTCCGTACATCATCGTGTTCCTGAACAAATGCGACATGGTTGATGACGAAGAGCTGCTGGAACTGGTTGAGATGGAAGTTCGTGAACTGCTGTCTCAGTACGATTTCCCGGGCGACGACACTCCGATCGTTCGTGGTTCTGCTCTGAAAGCGCTGGAAGGCGACGCAGAGTGGGAAGCGAAAATCATCGAA
>NZ_JH414814.1:0-35051 GCF_000238715.1 Klebsiella sp. 4_1_44FAA | reverse complement strand
GTACTGGCGTTGAAATAGTTCCGCAAACTGCTGGACGAAGGCCGTGCTGGTGAGAACGTAGGTGTTCTGCTGCGTGGTATCAAACGTGAAGAAATCGAACGTGGTCAGGTACTGGCTAAGCCGGGCACCATCAACCCGCACACCAAGTTCGAATCTGAAGTGTACATCCTGTCCAAAGACGAAGGCGGCCGTCATACTCCGTTCTTCAAAGGCTACCGTCCGCAGTTCTACTTCCGTACTACTGACGTGACTGGCACCATCGAACTGCCGGAAGGCGTAGAGATGGTAATGCCGGGCGACAACATCAAAATGGTTGTTACCCTGATCCACCCGATCGCGATGGACGACGGTCTGCGTTTCGCAATCCGTGAAGGCGGTCGTACCGTTGGCGCGGGCGTGGTTGCTAAAGTTCTCGGCTAATCGCTGATAACATTTGACGCAATGCGCAATAAAAGGGCATCATTTGATGCCCTTTTTGCACGCTTTCACACCAGAACCTGGCTCATCAGTGATTTTATTTGTCATAATCATTGCTGAGACAGGCTCTGAAGAGGGCGTTTATACACCAAACCATTCGAGCCTCAGGGCGACGGCTATTCAACTCCTTCTTTGCAACAGCAGGGCAGGGGTGACAACACCGTCAACATTGAAGCAATTTGAATAGTTAAGTGTATAATCCGAAACTTAATTTCGGTTTGGATCGCCTCGCCCCCGCGGGGTGAAATTGTTTGTAGAATACTTCTGACAGGTTGGTTTATGAGTGCGAATACCGAAGCTCAAGGGAGCGGGCGCGGCCTGGAAGCGATGAAGTGGATTATCGTTGCCGTGCTGCTGATCGTGGCGATCGTGGGCAACTTCCTTTATCGTGACATTATGCTGGCGGTGCGTGCGCTGGCCGTGGTTATTCTTATTGCTGCTGCCGGTGGCGTCGCGCTGTTGACGACGAAAGGTAAGGCGACCGTTGCTTTTGCTCGCGAAGCGAGAACCGAAGTTCGTAAAGTGATTTGGCCGACTCGCCAGGAAACGCTGCATACTACGCTGATTGTTGCTGCCGTGACTGCAGTAATGTCACTGATCCTGTGGGGACTGGATGGTATTCTGGTTCGCCTGGTCTCCTTTATCACTGGCCTGAGGTTCTGAGATGTCTGAAGCTCCTAAAAAGCGCTGGTACGTCGTTCAGGCGTTTTCCGGTTTTGAAGGTCGCGTAGCCACGTCGCTGCGTGAACATATCAAATTACACAACATGGAAGAGTTATTTGGCGAAGTCATGGTCCCGACCGAAGAAGTGGTTGAGATCCGTGGCGGCCAGCGTCGCAAAAGCGAACGTAAATTCTTCCCGGGCTATGTCCTGGTTCAGATGGTCATGAACGACGCAAGCTGGCACCTGGTGCGCAGCGTACCGCGCGTGATGGGCTTCATCGGCGGCACCTCTGACCGTCCGGCGCCGATCAGCGACAAAGAAGTCGACGCCATCATGAATCGTCTGCAGCAGGTTGGCGATAAGCCGCGTCCGAAAACGCTGTTTGAACCGGGTGAAATGGTTCGCGTTAACGACGGTCCGTTCGCTGACTTTAACGGCGTGGTGGAAGAAGTGGACTATGAGAAGTCCCGCCTGAAAGTTTCCGTTTCTATCTTCGGTCGTGCGACCCCGGTAGAACTGGACTTCAGCCAGGTTGAGAAGGCGTAAGCCGGCGATCAAAAAAGCAGCGATTTAGTCGTTGCATAGGGCGCGAAATTGGCATACAATTTCGCGCCTTTTGTTTTTATGGGCCCGGCCCGTAAAACGATGTTTAATCACGGGGAGCTTCTCTGAAGCGTTAATACCCATTTTGAGGATTTAAGAATGGCTAAGAAAGTCCAAGCCTACGTCAAGCTGCAGGTTGCAGCTGGTATGGCGAACCCGAGCCCGCCGGTCGGCCCAGCACTGGGTCAGCAGGGCGTGAACATCATGGAATTCTGCAAAGCGTTCAACGCCAAAACTGATTCCCTGGAGAAAGGTCTGCCGATCCCGGTTGTTATCACCGTTTACGCTGACCGTTCCTTTACCTTTGTTACCAAGACTCCGCCGGCTGCTGTTCTGCTGAAGAAAGCTGCAGGCATCAAGTCTGGTTCCGGTAAGCCGAACAAAGATAAAGTGGGTAAAATCTCCCGCGCTCAGCTGCAGGAAATCGCGCAGACCAAAGCTGCCGACATGACTGGTGCCGACATTGAAGCGATGACTCGCTCCATCGAAGGTACTGCACGTTCCATGGGCCTGGTAGTGGAGGACTAAGAAATGGCTAAACTGACCAAGCGCATGCGCGTGATCCGTGAGAAAGTTGATGCAACTAAACAGTACGACATCAACGAAGCCATTGCTCTGCTGAAAGAGCTGGCCACCGCTAAATTTACCGAAAGCGTAGACGTTGCCGTTAACCTCGGCATCGACGCTCGTAAATCTGACCAGAACGTCCGTGGCGCAACTGTACTGCCGCACGGTACTGGCCGTTCCGTTCGCGTAGCCGTATTTACCCAAGGCGCAAACGCTGAAGCTGCTAAAGCTGCAGGCGCTGAGCTGGTAGGTATGGAAGATCTGGCTGAGCAGATCAAAAAAGGCGAAATGAACTTTGACGTTGTTATTGCTTCCCCGGATGCAATGCGCGTTGTTGGCCAGCTGGGCCAGGTTCTGGGTCCGCGTGGCCTGATGCCGAACCCGAAAGTAGGTACCGTAACTCCGAACGTTGCTGAAGCGGTTAAAAACGCGAAAGCAGGCCAGGTTCGTTACCGTAACGACAAAAACGGCATCATCCACACCACCATCGGTAAAGTGGACTTTGACGCTGACAAACTGAAAGAAAACCTGGAAGCTCTGCTGGTTGCGCTGAAAAAAAGCAAAACCGACTCAGGCGAAAGGCGTGTACATCAAGAAAGTTAGCATCTCCACCACTATGGGTGCAGGTGTTGCAGTAGATCAGGCTGGCCTGAACGCTTCTGCAAACTAATGCCTTTACGTGGGCGGTGATTTTGTCTACAATCTTACCCCCACGATTCTGTCAATAAGACAGACGCTATGCGAGTCATTTGAATTGCAGCTAACGCCGCTGCGGTTCGAAGGACGAAGTCATAGGAAGAATTTGTTCGTTGGAGCCTGGCCTATCCAGGCCTCCGTCGAAGACCGCAGGTGTTTCGCAAGAAACTTAATCCCCTGCGTAGACGGTGACAGAACGCTAAGATTATTTTTGGATATTCTGGCTTGTTTCTGCTCACCGTATTTAGACGCTCTTTTCGTTGAATTGAGTGAAGTGAGTTCCAGAGCATAGGCTCTGGCAAACATCCAGGAGCAAAGCTAATGGCTTTAAATCTTCAAGACAAACAAGCGATTGTTGCTGAAGTCAGCGAAGTAGCCAAAGGCGCGCTGTCTGCAGTAGTTGCGGATTCCCGTGGCGTAACTGTAGATAAAATGACTGAACTGCGTAAAGCAGGTCGTGAAGCTGGCGTATACATGCGTGTTGTTCGTAACACCCTGCTGCGCCGCGTCGTTGAAGGTACTCAGTTCGAGTGCCTGAAAGACACGTTTGTTGGTCCGACCCTGATTGCATACTCTATGGAACACCCGGGCGCTGCTGCTCGTCTGTTCAAAGAGTTCGCGAAAGCGAATGCAAAATTTGAGGTCAAAGCCGCTGCCTTTGAAGGTGAGCTGATCCCGGCGTCGCAGATCGACCGCCTGGCAACTCTGCCGACCTACGAAGAAGCAATTGCACGCCTGATGGCAACCATGAAAGAAGCTTCGGCTGGCAAACTGGTTCGTACTCTGGCTGCTGTACGCGATGCGAAAGAAGCTGCTTAATCGCAGTTATCTTTGTAAAGCATTCGCTTACGTATAAACTTATTCTGATATTCAGGAACAATTTAAATGTCTATCACTAAAGATCAAATCATTGAAGCAGTATCCGCTATGTCCGTAATGGACGTTGTTGAGCTGATCTCTGCAATGGAAGAAAAATTCGGTGTTTCCGCTGCTGCTGCTGTAGCTGTAGCTGCTGGCCCGGTTGAAGCTGCTGAAGAAAAAACTGAATTCGACGTAATTCTGAAAGCTGCTGGCGCTAACAAAGTTGCTGTTATCAAAGCAGTACGTGGCGCAACTGGCCTGGGTCTGAAAGAAGCTAAAGACCTGGTAGAATCTGCTCCGGCTGCACTGAAAGAAGGCATCAGCAAAGACGACGCTGAAGCTCTGAAAAAATCTCTGGAAGAAGCTGGCGCTGAAGTTGAAGTTAAATAAGCCAACCCTTCCGGTTGCAGCCTGAGAAATCAGGCTGAGGCTGGTGACTTTTTGGTCACCAGCCTTTTTGCGCTGTAAGGCGCCAGTAGCGTTTCACGCTGTTTGACTACTGGTTTGCCTCTCAATGCTTGTTTCTATCGACGACTTAATATACTGCGACAGGTTAGGGTTCCTGGGCTGTGTAAATCGCAATGAAATGGTTTAAGCGTGATAGCAACAGGCATTGCGGAAAGTGTTCCATTTTCCGGTCAACAAAATAGTGTTGCATAAAAAACTGCCCTCTGCGGGCAGATGGGTCGACTTGTCAGCGAGCTGAGGAACCCTATGGTTTACTCCTATACCGAGAAAAAACGTATTCGTAAGGATTTTGGTAAACGTCCACAAGTTCTGGATGTGCCATATCTCCTTTCTATCCAGCTTGACTCGTTCCAGAAGTTTATCGAGCAAGATCCTGAAGGGCAGTATGGTCTGGAAGCTGCTTTCCGTTCCGTATTCCCGATTCAGAGCTACAGCGGTAATTCCGAGCTGCAATACGTCAGCTACCGTCTGGGCGAACCGGTTTTTGACGTTAAAGAATGTCAGATCCGTGGCGTGACTTATTCTGCACCGCTGCGCGTAAAACTGCGTCTGGTGATCTACGAGCGCGAAGCGCCAGAAGGCACCGTCAAAGACATTAAAGAACAAGAAGTCTACATGGGCGAAATTCCGCTCATGACCGACAACGGTACCTTTGTTATCAACGGTACCGAGCGTGTTATCGTTTCTCAGCTGCACCGTAGCCCGGGCGTCTTCTTTGACAGTGACAAAGGTAAGACCCACTCCTCCGGTAAGGTTCTGTATAACGCACGTATCATCCCTTACCGCGGTTCCTGGCTGGACTTCGAATTCGACCCGAAAGACAACCTGTTCGTTCGTATCGACCGTCGTCGTAAGCTGCCGGCTACCATCATCCTGCGCGCGCTGAATTACACCACTGAGCAGATCCTTGACCTGTTCTTCGAAAAAGTGGTCTTTGAAATTCGCGACAACAAGCTGCAGATGGAGCTGATTCCGGAGCGTCTGCGCGGTGAAACTGCCTCCTTCGATATCGAAGCCAACGGCAAAGTGTACGTTGAGAAAGGCCGTCGCATCACGGCTCGTCATATCCGTCAGCTGGAAAAAGACGATATCAAGCATATCGAAGTGCCGGTTGAATATATCGCGGGCAAAGTGGCGGCTAAAGACTATATCGATGAAGCGACTGGCGAACTGATCTGCCCGGCGAACATGGAGCTGAGCCTGGATCTGCTGGCTAAGCTGAGCCAGTCTGGCCACAAGCGTATCGAAACGCTGTTCACCAACGATCTGGACCACGGCCCGTACATCTCTGAAACGGTACGCGTCGACCCGACTAACGATCGTCTGAGCGCGCTGGTAGAAATCTACCGCATGATGCGCCCTGGCGAGCCGCCGACTCGTGAAGCCGCTGAAAGTCTGTTTGAGAACCTGTTCTTCTCTGAAGACCGCTACGATCTGTCCGCGGTTGGTCGTATGAAGTTCAACCGTTCTCTGCTGCGCGACGAAATCGAAGGTTCCGGTATCCTGAGCAAAGACGACATCATCGAAGTGATGAAGAAGCTCATCGATATCCGTAACGGTAAAGGCGAAGTGGACGATATCGACCACCTCGGCAACCGTCGTATCCGTTCCGTTGGCGAAATGGCGGAAAACCAGTTCCGCGTTGGCCTGGTACGTGTAGAGCGTGCGGTGAAAGAGCGTCTGTCTCTTGGCGATCTGGATACCCTGATGCCTCAGGATATGATCAACGCCAAGCCGATTTCCGCAGCAGTGAAAGAGTTCTTTGGTTCCAGCCAGCTGTCTCAGTTTATGGACCAGAACAACCCGCTGTCTGAGATTACGCACAAACGTCGTATCTCCGCACTCGGCCCAGGCGGTCTGACCCGTGAGCGCGCAGGCTTCGAAGTTCGAGACGTACACCCGACCCACTACGGTCGCGTATGTCCGATCGAAACGCCTGAAGGTCCGAACATCGGTCTGATTAACTCCCTGTCCGTGTACGCGCAGACCAACGAATATGGCTTCCTTGAGACGCCGTATCGTAAAGTGACCAACGGTGTGGTTACTGACGAAATTCACTACCTGTCTGCTATCGAAGAAGGCAACTACGTTATCGCTCAGGCGAACTCCAACCTGGATGAAAACGGCCACTTCGTAGAAGATCTGGTTACCTGCCGTAGCAAAGGCGAATCCAGCTTGTTCAGCCGCGACCAGGTTGACTACATGGACGTATCCACCCAGCAGGTGGTATCCGTCGGTGCGTCCCTGATCCCGTTCCTGGAACACGATGACGCCAACCGTGCATTGATGGGTGCGAACATGCAACGTCAGGCGGTTCCGACTCTGCGCGCTGATAAGCCGCTGGTTGGTACCGGTATGGAACGTGCTGTTGCCGTTGACTCCGGTGTTACTGCCGTGGCTAAACGTGGCGGTACCGTTCAGTACGTGGATGCTTCCCGTATCGTTATCAAAGTTAACGAAGACGAGATGTACCCGGGCGAAGCAGGTATCGACATCTATAACCTGACCAAGTACACCCGTTCTAACCAGAACACCTGCATCAACCAGATGCCTTGCGTGTCCCTGGGCGAACCTATTGAGCGCGGCGACGTGCTGGCAGACGGCCCGTCCACCGACCTCGGTGAGCTGGCGCTGGGTCAGAACATGCGTGTAGCGTTCATGCCGTGGAACGGTTACAACTTCGAAGACTCCATCCTCGTTTCCGAGCGTGTTGTCCAGGAAGACCGTTTCACCACTATCCACATTCAGGAACTGGCGTGCGTGTCCCGTGACACCAAGCTGGGGCCGGAAGAGATCACCGCTGACATCCCGAACGTGGGTGAAGCTGCGCTCTCCAAACTGGATGAATCCGGTATCGTTTATATCGGTGCGGAAGTGACCGGCGGCGACATTCTGGTTGGTAAGGTAACGCCGAAAGGTGAAACCCAGCTGACGCCGGAAGAGAAACTGCTGCGCGCGATCTTCGGTGAGAAAGCGTCTGACGTTAAAGACTCTTCTCTGCGCGTACCGAACGGTGTCTCTGGTACCGTTATCGACGTTCAGGTCTTTACCCGTGACGGCGTAGAAAAAGACAAACGTGCTCTGGAAATCGAAGAGATGCAGCTGAAGCAGGCCAAAAAAGACCTGTCTGAAGAACTGCAGATCCTTGAAGCCGGTCTGTTCAGTCGTATCTACGCGGTGCTGGTCTCCGGTGGCGTTGAAGCTGAGAAGCTCGACAAGCTGCCTCGCGATCGCTGGCTGGAACTGGGCCTGACCGACGAAGAGAAACAAAATCAGCTGGAACAGCTGGCTGAGCAGTATGACGAACTGAAACACGAGTTCGAGAAAAAACTCGAAGCGAAACGCCGTAAAATCACCCAAGGCGACGATCTGGCACCGGGCGTGCTGAAGATTGTTAAGGTATATCTGGCCGTTAAACGCCGTATCCAGCCTGGTGATAAGATGGCGGGTCGTCACGGTAACAAGGGTGTTATCTCTAAGATCAACCCGATCGAAGATATGCCGCACGATGCTAACGGTACGCCGGTAGATATCGTACTGAACCCGCTGGGCGTACCGTCTCGTATGAACATCGGTCAGATCCTTGAAACTCACCTGGGTATGGCTGCAAAAGGCATCGGCGATAAGATCAACGCCATGCTGAAACAGCAGCAGGAAGTCGCGAAACTGCGCGAATTCATCCAGCGTGCTTACGATCTGGGCGCTGACGTTCGCCAGAAAGTTGACCTGAATACCTTCAGCGATGAAGAAGTTCTGCGTCTGGCTGAAAACCTGCGTAAAGGCATGCCGATCGCAACGCCGGTATTCGACGGTGCGAAAGAAGCTGAAATCAAAGAGCTGCTGCAGCTGGGCGACCTGCCGACTTCCGGTCAGATCACCCTGTTTGATGGCCGCACCGGTGAACAGTTCGAACGTCCGGTAACCGTGGGTTACATGTACATGCTGAAACTGAACCACCTGGTCGACGACAAAATGCACGCTCGTTCCACCGGTTCTTACAGCCTGGTTACTCAGCAGCCGCTGGGTGGTAAGGCACAGTTCGGTGGTCAGCGCTTCGGTGAGATGGAAGTGTGGGCGCTGGAAGCATACGGCGCGGCCTACACCCTGCAGGAAATGCTCACCGTTAAGTCTGATGACGTGAACGGTCGTACCAAGATGTATAAAAACATCGTGGACGGCAATCACCAGATGGAACCGGGCATGCCGGAATCCTTCAACGTACTGTTGAAAGAAATTCGCTCGCTGGGCATCAACATCGAACTGGAAGACGAGTAATTCTCGCTCAAACAGGTCACTGCTGCCGGGTTAACGCCCGGCAGCGGAATGTGCTAACTCCGACGGGAGCAAATCCGTGAAAGACTTATTAAAGTTTCTGAAAGCGCAAACTAAAACCGAAGAGTTTGATGCGATCAAAATTGCTCTGGCTTCGCCAGACATGATCCGTTCATGGTCTTTCGGTGAAGTTAAAAAGCCGGAAACCATTAACTACCGTACGTTCAAACCTGAGCGTGACGGCCTTTTCTGCGCCCGTATCTTTGGGCCGGTAAAAGATTATGAGTGCCTGTGCGGTAAGTACAAGCGCCTGAAACACCGCGGTGTGATCTGTGAGAAGTGCGGCGTTGAAGTGACCCAGACTAAAGTGCGTCGTGAGCGCATGGGCCACATCGAGCTGGCATGTCCGACTGCGCACATCTGGTTCCTGAAATCCCTGCCGTCCCGTATCGGTCTGCTGCTGGATATGCCGCTGCGCGATATCGAACGTGTACTGTACTTTGAATCCTATGTGGTTATCGAAGGTGGCATGACCAACCTCGAACGCAACCAGATTCTGACGGAAGAACAGTACCTGGACGCGCTGGAAGAGTTCGGTGACGAATTCGACGCGAAAATGGGCGCGGAAGCGATCCAGGCGCTGCTGCGCAATATGGATCTGGAGCAGGAATGCGAGCAGCTGCGTGAAGAGCTGAACGAAACCAACTCCGAAACCAAGCGTAAAAAGCTGACCAAGCGCATTAAGCTGCTGGAAGCTTTCGTTCAGTCTGGCAACAAGCCGGAGTGGATGATCCTGACCGTTCTGCCGGTACTGCCGCCAGATCTGCGTCCGCTGGTTCCGCTGGACGGTGGTCGTTTCGCGACGTCTGACCTCAACGATCTGTATCGTCGCGTGATCAACCGTAACAACCGTCTGAAACGTCTGCTGGATCTGGCTGCGCCGGATATCATCGTACGCAACGAAAAACGTATGCTGCAGGAAGCGGTTGACGCCCTGCTGGATAACGGTCGTCGCGGTCGTGCGATCACCGGTTCTAACAAACGTCCTCTGAAATCTTTGGCCGATATGATCAAAGGTAAACAGGGTCGTTTCCGCCAGAACCTGCTCGGTAAACGCGTTGACTACTCCGGTCGTTCTGTTATCACCGTAGGTCCATACCTGCGTCTGCATCAGTGCGGTCTGCCGAAGAAAATGGCGCTGGAGCTGTTCAAACCGTTCATCTACGGCAAGCTGGAACTGCGTGGCCTGGCCACCACCATCAAAGCCGCTAAGAAGATGGTTGAGCGCGAAGAAGCTGTCGTTTGGGATATCCTGGACGAAGTTATCCGCGAACACCCGGTCCTGCTGAACCGTGCGCCAACCCTGCACCGTCTGGGTATTCAGGCATTCGAACCGGTTCTGATCGAAGGTAAAGCCATCCAGCTGCACCCGCTGGTTTGTGCGGCATACAACGCCGACTTCGATGGTGACCAGATGGCTGTTCACGTACCGCTGACGCTGGAAGCCCAGCTGGAAGCGCGTGCGCTGATGATGTCTACCAACAACATCCTGTCCCCGGCGAACGGCGAACCAATCATCGTTCCGTCTCAGGACGTTGTACTGGGTCTGTACTACATGACCCGTGACAGTGTTAACGCCAAAGGCGAAGGCATGGTGCTGACTGGCCCGAAAGAAGCTGAGCGTATTTATCGCGCCGGCCTGGCCTCTCTGCATGCGCGCGTTAAAGTGCGTATCACTGAATACGAAAAAGACGACAATGGTGAGTTTGTCGCGAAAACCAGCCTGAAAGACACGACCGTTGGCCGTGCCATTCTGTGGATGATCGTACCGAAAGGTCTGCCGTTCTCTATCGTGAACCAGGCGCTTGGTAAGAAAGCGATCTCCAAGATGCTGAACACCTGTTACCGTATTCTGGGTCTGAAACCGACCGTTATTTTTGCGGACCAGACGATGTACACCGGCTTTGCTTACGCAGCGCGTTCAGGTGCATCCGTTGGTATCGATGACATGGTCATCCCGGAGAAAAAATACGAAATCATCAGCGAAGCGGAAGCGGAAGTTGCTGAGATTCAGGAACAGTTCCAGTCCGGTCTGGTGACCGCGGGCGAACGCTACAACAAAGTTATCGATATCTGGGCTGCGGCGAACGATCGTGTATCCAAAGCGATGATGGATAACCTGCAAACCGAAACCGTGATTAACCGTGACGGTCAGGAAGAGCAGCAGGTTTCCTTCAACAGCATCTACATGATGGCCGACTCCGGTGCGCGTGGTTCTGCGGCACAGATTCGTCAGCTGGCTGGTATGCGTGGTCTGATGGCGAAGCCGGATGGCTCCATCATCGAAACGCCGATCACCGCGAACTTCCGTGAAGGTCTGAACGTACTCCAGTACTTCATCTCCACCCACGGTGCTCGTAAAGGTCTGGCGGATACCGCACTGAAAACAGCGAACTCCGGTTACCTGACTCGTCGTCTGGTTGACGTTGCGCAGGACCTGGTCGTCACTGAAGACGACTGCGGCACCCTGGAAGGCATCACCATGACGCCGGTTATCGAAGGTGGCGACGTTAAAGAGCCGCTGCGCGATCGCGTACTGGGTCGTGTGACTGCGGAAGATGTTCTGAAGCCGGGTACCGCGGATATTCTGGTTCCACGCAACACGCTGCTGCATGAGCACTGGTGTGACCTGCTGGAAGCGAACTCCGTTGACTCCGTCAAAGTGCGTTCCGTTGTATCCTGTGACACCGACTTTGGCGTCTGCGCGCACTGCTATGGTCGTGACCTGGCGCGTGGCCACCTCATCAACAAAGGTGAGGCTATCGGCGTTATCGCGGCACAGTCCATCGGTGAGCCGGGTACACAGCTGACGATGCGTACGTTCCACATCGGTGGTGCGGCATCTCGTGCGGCTGCTGAATCCAGCATCCAGGTGAAAAACAAAGGTAGCATCAAGCTCAGCAACGCGAAGTCGGTTGTGAACTCCAGTGGTAAGCTGGTTATCACTTCCCGTAATACCGAGCTGAAGCTGATCGACGAATTCGGTCGTACCAAAGAGAGCTATAAAGTACCTTACGGTGCGGTTATGGCGAAAGGCGACGGTGAGCAGGTTGCCGGCGGTGAAACCGTCGCAAACTGGGATCCGCACACCATGCCGGTTATCACCGAAGTTAGCGGTTTCATCCGTTTCACTGACATGATCGACGGTCAGACCATTACTCGTCAGACTGACGAGCTGACCGGTCTGTCTTCGCTGGTGGTTCTGGACTCTGCAGAACGTACCGCAGGTGGTAAAGATCTGCGTCCAGCACTGAAAATTGTTGATGCTCAGGGCAACGATGTTCTGATCCCAGGCACTGATATGCCTGCTCAGTACTTCCTGCCGGGTAAAGCGATTGTTCAGCTGGAAGATGGCGTACAGATCAGCTCGGGTGACACCCTGGCGCGTATTCCGCAGGAATCCGGCGGTACCAAGGATATCACCGGTGGTCTGCCGCGCGTTGCGGACCTGTTCGAAGCACGTCGTCCGAAAGAGCCGGCTATCCTGGCTGAAATCAGCGGTATCATTTCCTTCGGTAAAGAAACCAAAGGGAAACGTCGCCTGGTTATCACCCCGGTAGACGGTAGCGAGCCGTACGAAGAGATGATCCCGAAATGGCGTCAGCTCAACGTGTTCGAAGGTGAACGTGTGGAACGTGGTGATGTGGTTTCCGACGGTCCGGAAGCACCGCACGACATTCTGCGTCTGCGTGGCGTACATGCTGTGACCCGTTACATTGTTAACGAAGTCCAGGACGTATACCGTCTGCAGGGCGTTAAGATTAACGATAAGCACATCGAAGTTATCGTTCGTCAGATGCTGCGTAAAGCCACCATCGAAAGCGCAGGCAGCTCCGACTTCCTCGAAGGCGAGCAGGTGGAATACTCCCGCGTCAAGATCGCGAACCGCGAACTGGAAGCGAACGGCAAAGTGGGCGCAACGTTCTCCCGCGATCTGCTGGGTATCACCAAAGCGTCTCTGGCCACCGAGTCCTTCATCTCCGCGGCATCGTTCCAGGAGACCACTCGCGTGCTGACCGAAGCAGCCGTTGCGGGCAAACGCGACGAACTGCGCGGTCTGAAAGAGAACGTCATCGTGGGTCGTCTGATCCCGGCCGGTACCGGTTATGCGTATCACCAGGATCGTATGCGCCGTCGCGCTGCTGGCGAGCTGCCGGCGGCACCGCAGGTGAGCGTGGAAGAAGCGTCTGCCAACCTGGCAGAGCTGCTGAACGCAGGTCTGGGCGGTTCTGACAACGATTAATCGTTGATGCACTGCTAAAAAGCCGGTCAGGTTTCCTGACCGGCTTTTTTTATTGTCTATTTTCCGCCGCTTTCCCGGCCCTTAATTACATTTACGACATATTAAATCTTCATTTTCTTAGCAATTAATTCATGCAAAATATCTATTAAAAGCCTTTTTCTAAAACCTTTCTTTATGTATGGGTAAAACTTCTACTCATATCAAAAAATAATCAATTCAAAGGGTATATATTCAAAATACCTGATGAATCATGGGATTACTTCTGTTGCTGTATCTTCGGCGCGACGGCGCTGGAGAGGGATCGCCGCATCTCATGCTTCTCCCGGTCAGGCGCAGAAATAATCCCGACAGGCAGGTAGGGATCATTTTTAGATCTGAGTGGACAGGCTCTGGGGGCTGCATGGAATTCGCGATACAACTCATTATTATATTAATTTGTCTGTTTTATGGTGCCCGAAAAGGGGGGATTGCGCTGGGGCTGCTGGGCGGCATCGGTTTGGTGATCCTCGTCTTTGTTTTTCATCTCCAGCCGGGCAAACCGCCGGTTGATGTGATGCTGGTGATCATTGCAGTGGTAGCCGCCTCGGCGACTCTGCAGGCGTCCGGCGGGTTAGACGTGATGCTGCAGATTGCCGAGAAGCTGCTGCGGCGTAACCCGAAATATGTTTCTATCGTGGCGCCTTTCGTCACCTGCACGCTGACCATCCTCTGCGGTACCGGCCACGTGGTGTATACCATCCTGCCGATTATCTACGATGTGGCGATTAAGAATAACATTCGTCCGGAGCGTCCGATGGCCGCCAGCTCCATTGGCGCTCAGATGGGGATCATCGCCAGCCCGGTCTCGGTGGCGGTGGTATCGCTGGTGGCGATGCTGGGAAATTTTACCTTTAACGGGAAACACCTGGAGTTTCTCGATCTGCTGGCGATAACCATTCCGTCCACGCTGCTGGGTATTTTAGCCATCGGTATCTTCAGCTGGTTCCGCGGCAAAGACCTGGATCAGGACGAAGCCTTCCAGGCGTTTATTGCGCTACCGGAGAACCGCCATTACGTCTATGGCGATACGGCGACCCTGCTGGACAAAAAGCTGCCGACCAGCAACTGGATAGCAATGTGGATTTTTCTGGCCTCTATCGCCGTGGTGGCGCTGCTTGGCGCTTTTTCTGAACTGCGCCCGGCCTTTGACGGTAAACCACTGTCGATGGTGCTGGTTATCCAGATGTTTATGCTGCTCTCCGGAGCGCTGATCATCATCATTACAAAAACTAACCCGGCATCGATTTCCAAAAATGAGGTCTTTCGTTCGGGAATGATCGCTATCGTCGCGGTGTACGGCATCGCGTGGATGGCGGAGACCATGTTTGGCGCGCACATGACCGAGATTAAAGGCGTGCTTGGTGAAATGGTAAAAGAGTATCCGTGGGCTTATGCCATCGTGCTGCTACTGGTTTCGAAATTTGTGAACTCCCAGGCGGCAGCGCTGGCGGCGATTGTGCCAGTAGCCCTGGCCATCGGCGTCGACCCGGCCTATATCGTGGCTTCTGCGCCGGCCTGCTATGGCTACTATATTCTGCCGACCTACCCAAGCGATCTGGCGGCGATCCAGTTTGATCGCTCAGGGACCACCCATATCGGCCGCTTTGTGATTAACCACAGCTTTATCCTGCCCGGGCTCATCGGCGTCGGCGTCTCCTGCGTGTTTGGCTGGGTATTCGCGGCGATGTACGGCTTTCTGTAAGAAGGACGGGCGCCGGCAGCGACGCCCGTTAAATCCGTGAGATTATTGCGCGAGGGGCAGACGACGATAGAGTTCAATCATGTCGGTCGCCAGATCCTGAATGACCATAGCGTTCATCAGATGGTCCTGGGAATGCACGGTGATCAGGTTGACCGGCAATTTACCGCTGCCTTCATCCATGCCGATAAGCTGGGTCTGAATTTTATGCGCATGTTTGACGAACTCATGGGATTCAGCCATGGCCTGCTCCGCGGCGGCAAAATCGCCTTTGCGCGCCAGCTGTAGCGCCGTCAGCGCCGCGCTACGTGCGGAACCCGCGTTAACCAGCAGCTCCATGATGATCGTTTCTAAATCTTCCATCGATTACTCCAGCATCTTAAGGGCTTTATCCAGAACGGCATCACCTTTCATCATGCCGTAGTCCATCATATCGATCACGGCGACCTTCTTGCCGAACGGGTCGGCCAGCGCCTGCAGCTTCGCCTGCTCATATTTCACCTGCGGGCCGAGCAAAATAATGTCGGCGGCGGCCAGATTATCTTTAAACTCAGCGACCGGTACGGCCTTGATAGAGACCTCAACACCCTTCTTCTGCGCGGCATCTTGCATACGCTGAACCAGCATGCTGGTAGACATACCGGCGGCACAGCACAAAACGATATTCTTCATAGTCAGTGGCCCTTGTGTTCCGTGATGTCTTATCTTTATCGCGGCCCTGGCGATGCGACAACCGCTTTACCGTGATTGTGTGTAAGGCATCACACAATAATTGAAACCGGTTTCATTTTTTCCGGAAAAATAAAAAAGCCCACCGAAGTGGGCGGTGGCGGCGCTGAAGTCTTACGCGCGCAGGATACGGTTTTTACCCTGCTGTTTGGCTTTGTACAGCGCTTCATCGACGCTCACCACCAGCTTATCCAGTGGCTCCATATTCCATTCCCCGAGGCCGGCGCTGAAGGTGACCGTCAGGCCATCTTCGCGCCAGGTGCGTCGTTCGACGTTTACCCGCCATGTTTCCAGCAGCGTGCGGGCGTTATCGATATGTTCGGCAGGAAAGACCACCGCGAACTCTTCGCCGCCGTAGCGATAGAGAGATATCTCCAGCGGCTGGAGGACCTGCAGCCCTTCGCGGGCGACGTTACGCAGGACGATATCGCCATTGAGGTGGCCCCAGGTGTCGTTGATCGATTTAAAGTTATCGATATCGACCAGCGCGAGGGCGAACGGCTGGTGATCGTTCATCAGGGCGGCAATATCGCTGTCGAAGGCGCGGCGGTTTTTGCAGCCGGTGAGAGCGTCGATGGTCGCCTGGCGGACGTAGGACAGTTCGCGCTGTTTATTGGTTTCAATCGCTTTACTCAGCATCGCCTCAAGGCGCGGGGCGCGTTTGACGTCACCGGTTTTAATCGCATTGATGATATTCATCAGCACGGTACGGGAAGCATGACGCAGATAAAGACCGAACAGGATAATAATGATCGCTGCGAGAGTGAAACCGCCGATCACTAAATTGGTCTCATGACGTGTCAGATTGACCAGGGTGGCGTTATCGACACGGAAAATCACAAACCAGTCGGGATTGGTAAAGGAGTAATAGTAATACCAGGTGTCGCTCCCGGGATCGTAAAGCTGCCCCTCTCCGCTGGTCATTTTATCCATCAGCTCGTCCCTGACGAAGGGTTTAAACAGCGCGCCCGGGTCGGAGTGCAGAACCACTTTGCCATCCCGTTGCACCACAAAAAATTCCCCCTGTACGGGCGCCACCATCTGGCGCAGCGCGAACCCCATGGAGGTGAGATCGAGATGAAAGGCCAGGCTGCCCTTGAGTTTCCCTTCCGGGGTAATGATGGGTTTGAAAATGGTAATCGTCGGATGGTGGGTGAAATAATCCATATACGGACTGGTGTAGTGGCTGAAGGTGCTGGCTTCCGCCTGTTTGATAAACCAGGGCCGCGTTCTGGGATCGAAAGCCCGGCTGTCTTCGTTTTCCAGCACCTCCGGGGCGCGCAGATAGTGGCCCTCGGTATCCGCCAGCGAGATGGATGAGACGCTTGGCATCATGTTCTGTAACTGCATCAGCGTGGTTAACCCTTTCTCCGGCTCCACATTGACTGCGCGATTCAGTTCGTCATTGCGGGCAAAGAAGGCGGCTGCGCGCCCGAGGATAAAATCATTTTCCCGCAGCAGGGTTTCCGTATAGTTGATCGCGAGGTTATGGGTAAAATTGCGGTTAATATCGTGATAATCTTCGAGAAAATCTTTCTGTTGCGCCAGAGTCACAAAAATAGCGATCAGCATAAAGCTGAGCAAAATACCGGCAAACCCCACGACGATCGGCGTCGTAAAAGAGAGCTTTCTGTTGTGTAGAGCCATGAATCGTTAATCGTCCCGGATGTATAAACCATGGGTCCGAACGCAGGTTGCGTCTGGGACGCCTGCCGATCGAATCAGTTCACTATTGCTCAATTATAACTCTGAGGCCTTCATGTATCGTGATTTATATTCGGCGATAATGTGCAGGCCTCTGCTCAGCGCGGAGAGGCAGGGCGAAAATGAGGAAGAAAAGGTTCGCCCTGGTCAGCGTCCGCTGCTGACCAGGGCAGAATAGAAAAACGGCGTCGGGCGGGCCAGCCTCTGTTTTTCATCTCTCGTGCAGGCGCGCAAAATTATCAGGCGTTTACACTGTACATCATGAGGTTTGCGAAGCGCGTCCCAGCCAGCTATCCCAGTCTTTCCATACCGGCTGCAGGCCGCGGGCGGCCAGCGCGCTGGCGACCACTTCAGGGCGGCGATCGTCGTGCGGGGCAAATTGCTCGAGCTCCGGATGATCGTCGGCGTAGCCGCCGGGCTGGGTTTTAGAGAAGGCGCTGACGTTATTGATCGCCAGCGGGATCACCCGGTCGCGGAACCAGGGTGATTCGCGGGTGGATAGCGACAGCTCAACCTCTGGCGCCAGCAGGCGGAAGGCGCAGATAGTTTGCACCAGCTGGCGCTCATCCATCAGCGAAGCCGGTTCAATACCGCCGGCGCAGGGACGCAGGCGCGGGAAGGAGACCGAATAGCGGCTGCGCCAGTAGCGCTGCTGCAGCCACAGCAGGTGCTCAGCGACTATAAAGCAGTCCACTCGCCAGCTGTCGGAAAGGCCGATGAGCGCGCCAAGGCCGATCTTATCGATCCCCGCCGCGCCTAAGCGATCCGGCGTATCCAGCCGCCAGAAGAAATCCTGCTTTTTTCCTTTCAGATGGTGTTGGGCGTACATGCTTTCATGATAGGTCTCCTGATAGACCATCACCCCGTCGAGCCCCAGGGTTTTCAGCTCGGCATACTCTTCAGTCGCCAGCGGCTGCACCTCCATATGCAGCGAGGCAAACTGGCTGCGGATAGCCGGTAGGTGCCGACGGAAATAATCCATTCCCACCTTACCCTGATGTTCGCCGGTCACCAGCAGCAGATGCTCAAAGCCCAGGTTGCGGATTGCGGCGCACTCGCGGGCAATCTCGGCGGCATCCAGCGTCTTGCGCTTAATGCGGTTGCTCATCGAGAAGCCGCAGTAGGTGCAGTCGTTAGCGCACAGGTTGGAGAGATACAGCGGCACGTAGAAGCTGACGGTATTGCCGAAGCGCTGCCGGGTGAGGCGCTGCGCGCGCTGGGCCAGCGGTTCAAGGTAATTGGCCGCGGCAGGCGAGAGCAGGGCCATCATATCGTCGCGGGTGAGCTGTTTAGCCGCCAGCGCCCGTTCGACGTCGGCGGCGGTTTTGCTGTTGATGCGCAGGCAGATATCGTCCCACTCCAGCTGCCGCCAGCGATCGCTAAAGGTTTTCATGCCAGCGCCTCCAGGAATCCGGTGAGCGGGCTGGTGGCCTGCGCCTGCGTACTGCGTGCCCCCGGTCCGGCCTGACGCGCCAGTAATCCGGCATCGATCGCCATACGGAAGGCGCGGGCCATGGCCACGGGGTCGTCGGCGACGGCAATGGCGGTATTGACCAGCACCGCGTCCGCGCCCATCTCCAGCGCCTGCGCCGCATGGCTCGGGACGCCGATCCCGGCGTCGACCACCACCGGGACCGTCGCCTGCTCGATAATAATCTCCAGCATGGCTTTGGTTTCCAGCCCCTGATTGGAGCCGATCGGCGCACCCAGCGGCATCACCGCCGCGCAGCCTACCTCTTCCAGTCGTTTACACAGCACCGGATCGGCGCCGCAGTAGGGCAGCACCACGAACCCTTCGCGGACCAGCAGCTCCGCCGCTTTCAGGGTTTCAATCGGGTCGGGCAGCAGCCAGCGGGCGTCCGGGTGGATCTCCAGCTTCAGCCAATGGGTACCCAGGGCTTCCCGCGCCAGGCGGGCGGCAAACACCGCCTCTTCCGCCGTCTTGGCGCCTGAGGTATTCGGCAGCAGGTTAACCCCCGCCGCCAGCAGCGGGGCGAGGATGGCGTCATTGCGCTGGCGTAAATCGACGCGCTTCATCGCCAGGGTTACCAGCTGGCTGCCCGAGGCGCGAATCGCCTCGACCATCACCTCCGGGGCGGCGAATTTGCCGGTACCGGTGAAAAGATGGGATTCAAACGTTTTGTCTGCAATACGTAACATGTCAGCCTCCAGCGATAACCTGAAAAAGCAGGACCCGATCGCCTTCCTGCAAGAGATGATCTTCCCACCGGTCGCGCGGCAGGATGTGTTGATTGAGCGCCAGCGCAACGCCCGGCTGCTGCTGTTCGAGCTGGGTCAGCAGGGCGCTGACGCTGAGATTGTCGGCGCACGCCAGCGGCTCGTCGTTAAACCAGATCTGCATGCCGCCCTCCGCACACCGGGCAGCTCCGGGAGCGCTGTAGCGCAAGGGCGCGCCAGTTGCTGGTGCGGGCGTCGAACAGCCGCAGGGTGTTGCGCGGCGTCGCCATGCCGCTGAGCAGCTTAATCGTCTCCAGCGCCTGCATTGTGCCCATCATGCCGACCACCGGGCCGACGATCCCCGCGGTGCGGCAGTTGCGCTGCGGTTCATCGCTTTCCGGCCACAGGCAGCGATAGCAGCCCTGCGTCCAGGGCGGGGTGAGCACCATCAGCTGACCGCCGAAGCCCACGGCGCTGGCGGTCACTAACGGGGTATCGAGGGCCACACAGGCGGCATTGATCGCCTGGCGGGTGACCATATTATCGGTACAGTCCAGCACCACGTCCGCTTTCGCCACTTCGGCGCGGAGCGCCTCGCCGCTTAAGCGCTGCTGGAGCGCTACCAGTTTGATCTGCGGGTTTAGCTGGCTGAGCCGGGTCTGTGCCGCTGCGGCTTTTGGCCGATCGATATCCGCGCTGGTGAACAAGATCTGCCGTTGCAGGTTGCTGAGATGCACCGCGTCGTCATCGGCCAGGGTGAGCGTCCCGACGCCAGCCCCGGCCAGATAGAGCGCCGCCGGGGAGCCCAGCCCGCCAAGGCCGATAATCAGCACTCGACTGGCTAACAGCTTCTGCTGCCCTTCGATGGCAATATCCTCCAGCAGCAGCTGGCGGCTATAGCGCATAAAGTCGTGATCATTCATCGCCCGCTCCCGCCAGCGCCAGCAGTTGGTCGGTCGCTGCCCGCCAGTCCGCCGCCTGGGTGATGGCGCTGACCACCGCGATGCTGCCGACGCCGGTCGCCAGTACCCCCGGCGCCTTTTCCAGGCTTATTCCGCCGATCGCCACGGTGGGGTAATCCGCCAGGCGTTGAATATGTCTGGCAAGCTGCTCGAGGCCCTGCGGCGCGGAAGGCATCTGTTTGGTTTGCGTCGGGAAGACGTGACCTAGCGCGATGTAAGAGGGGCGCGCCGCAAGGGCGACATCAATTTCCATATCATCGTGAGTAGAGACGCCAAGACGCAGCCCGGCCTGGCGGATAGCGCTCAGATCGGTGGTTTCCAGATCTTCTTGTCCGAGATGCACGCCATAGGCCTGATGCTTAATCGCCAGCTGCCAGTAATCGTTAATGAACAGTCGGGCGTGATAGCGGCGACCAAGGGCGATGGCGGCGATCACGTCATCCTCCACTTCGCTGTCGCGCCGGTCTTTGATGCGTAACTGAAGGGTTCGTACCCCAGCTTCGAGCAGGCGCTCAATCCACGCCACGCTGTCCACCACCGGGTAGAGTCCGAGACGAAACGGGACGGGTGGAAAATCAGGTTGATACATCAGGCTTCCTCCTGTTTCAGGTAGATTTCGCCGCCGCGGGCGCGGAAGTTATTCGACATATCGGCCATGCCGGCTTCGATACTTTGCTTCGCGGCGTAGTCGCGGACCTCCTGAGTGATTTTCATCGAACAGAATTTCGGCCCGCACATGGAGCAGAAGTGGGCGACTTTGCCGGACTCCTGCGGCAGGGTTTCATCGTGATAGGCCCGCGCGGTGAACGGGTCGAGCGCGAGGTTGAACTGGTCTTCCCAGCGGAATTCAAAACGCGCTTTTGACATCGCGTTGTCGCGGATCTGCGCCCCGGGATGGCCTTTCGCGAGGTCGGCGGCGTGGGCGGCGATTTTGTAGGTAATCAGCCCCTGTTTGACATCCTCTTTGTTGGGCAGGCCGAGATGCTCTTTCGGCGTGACATAGCACAGCATGGCGCAGCCGAACCAGCCGATCATTGCCGCGCCGATACCGGAGGTGAAATGGTCGTAGCCCGGCGCGATGTCAGTGGTGAGCGGCCCCAGGGTGTAGAACGGCGCTTCGTGGCAGTGCTCCAGCTGTTCGGTCATATTGCGGCGGATCATCTGCATCGGCACGTGGCCAGGGCCTTCAATCATCACCTGCACGTCATATTCCCAGGCGATTTTCGTCAGTTCGCCGAGGGTGCGCAGCTCGGAAAACTGCGCCTCGTCGTTGGCATCCTGAATGGAGCCGGGGCGCAGGCCATCGCCCAGCGACAGCGACACGTCATAGGCGGCGCAGATTTCGCAGATTTCGCGGAAATGCTGGTAGAGGAAGTTTTCCTGATGATGCGACAGGCACCACTTAGCCATGATTGAGCCGCCGCGCGAGACGATACCGGTCAGGCGCTTCGCCGTCATCGGGACGTAGCGCAACAGTACGCCGGCGTGAATCGTGAAGTAGTCGACGCCTTGCTCGGCCTGTTCCAGCAGGGTATCGCGGAAGACTTGCCAGGTGAGATTCTCGGCGATGCCGTTGACCTTCTCCAGCGCCTGGTAAATCGGCACGGTACCAATCGGCACCGGGCTGTTGCGCAGGATCCACTCGCGGGTTTCGTGGATATAGCGGCCGGTGGAGAGGTCCATCACCGTGTCGGCGCCCCAGCGGGTTGACCAGACCAGTTTCTCGACCTCTTCTTCGATGGAAGAGGTCACCGCCGAGTTGCCGATATTGGCATTCACTTTCACCAGGAAGTTGCGGCCGATAATCATCGGTTCAGACTCCGGGTGGTTGATGTTGGCGGGGATGATGGCGCGTCCGGCGGCCACTTCATCGCGAACGAACTCGGGGGTGATGTTTTCCGGTAGGTGGGCGCCGAAGCCTTCACCTGCGTGCTGCTGGCGCAGAACCTCGCTGCGGATACGTTCGCGACCCATGTTTTCGCGAATGGCGATGAACTCCATCTCCGGGGTGACTATCCCCTGGCGGGCGTAGTGCAGCTGGGTAACGCATTTGCCAGCGACGGCGCGTTTGGGCGTCAGCAGGCCGCTGAAGCGCAGCTCATCGAGACCGTCGTCGGCCAGCCGCGCTTTGGTATAGGCCGAGCTGCGTTCGCTGAGCGGCGCGCAGTCGTTACGCGCGTCGATCCACGGCTGGCGCAGCTTTGCCAGCCCCTGGCGGACATCAATGCTAATATCCGGGTCGCCATACGGCCCGGAGGTGTCATACACCGGGATCGGTTCGTTGGTTTCGTACCGGGGGTTATCTTTATCGCCGCCGACGAGAGTTGGGCTGAGCTGAATTTCACGCATCGGGACGCGGATATCCGCTTGTGAGCCGTGAACATAGATGCGGCGTGAATTAGGAAAAGCGGTACCCGCCAGCGTATCAATGAATCGCTGCGCGTGCTCGCGTTGTTCCCGACGGGTTAGTTTGGTAGTAGACATAGCGCATTCCAGTTAAAAAAGGACATGGCTTGTCAGACGACGGATGGAGTAACAGATGCGATCGGCCCTGACGGACTGACGCGAACAGCAGTTTACTCTTGTTCCCTTCGCAGGTATTAGCCTGATCAGGTTCCGCGGATCCCGAATTAACGGTCTCAGCCTTTTCCACGTTAGCCTGCGCATGGAAAATAGGCACTCCGACAAGATGAAATCCCTCCGCAGAGGGATAATGTACGTAAATTACGCGTTAACGGTTCACAACTCAAGCGGTCGGCGCAATATTATCGCGCACGTCATTGCTCAGGTTATGGGCGACAGCCAGGGCGATCAGTTTATCTTCCAGCGCGAAACGCGCCTCCAGCGACTCGCCGATATCCGACAGCGCCTGCTGAAATTCAAGATAGTTATCGTGATCGATGGCGTTTTCGAGGCAGGTATCGTAGTAGTCCATCATCTGCTGGGTATTGGCTTCCAGCTGCGGGTAAAGCCGGGTGGCGGCTAAAAGAGGGGTATCGCCTTCCATTTCGCCAATAATGCGTTCATAAATACTAAAATGACCGGATGAGAGGTAATCCACCAGACTTTGGCAAAAGTCATCCAGCGCCTTTTCGTTTAGCCGCATAAACGACTCTTTGCCCGGTTTCAGGCCAACCAGGTTGTAGTAAGCCACGAGCAGATGCTTACGCACTTGTAGCCAGCGATCGACCAGTTCATTACTACCGCCAACGCGCTCCGTCAGATTTTCCAGCTGGTTTAGCATGATTGACTCCGCTAGTTTTGATTTAAATCTGCTCACCAAAATGTAAATATAATGTTAACAACATGCCAGTGAAGCAAAGGTAGTGCAATAGATATGGATCGTATTATTGAAAAATTAGATCGCGGCTGGTGGGTTGTCAGTCACGAACAAAAATTATGGTTGCCTGGTGGAGAATTACCACATGGCGAAGCGGTTAATTTCGATCTTGTCGGCCAGCATGCGCTGCATATTGGCGAGTGGCAGGGCGAGTCCGTGTGGATGGTGCGCCAGGATCGTCGCCATGACATGGGATCGTTGCGCCAGGTGCTGGATCAGGATCCGGGACTCTTCCAGCTGGCTGGGCGGGGGATCCAGCTCGCCGAATTTTATCGCTCGCATAAATTTTGCGGTTACTGCGGCCACCCGATGCATGCCAGCAAAAGCGAATGGGCGATGCTGTGCAGCCACTGCCGTGAACGTTACTACCCGCAAATTGCCCCCTGCATTATCGTGGCAATCCGTCGCGACGATGCGATCCTGCTGGCGCAACATACGCGCCATCGCAACGGCGTGCACACCGTGCTGGCCGGCTTTGTCGAGGTCGGCGAAACCCTTGAGCAGGCGGTGGCTCGCGAGGTGATGGAGGAGAGCGGTATTCGGGTAAAAAATCTGCGTTACGTGACCTCTCAGCCATGGCCGTTCCCGCAGTCGCTGATGACCGCCTTTATGGCGGATTACGCAGATGGCGAGATCGTGGTCGACAAAAAAGAGTTACTGACCGCGGACTGGTATCGCTATGACGACCTGCCGCTTCTGCCGCCGCCGGGGACAGTGGCGCGGCGGCTAATCGAAGATACCGTCGCGATGTGTCGGGCAGAGTTCGAGTGACATGTTACACTGGGCGTATCAACGCTAAAGGAATGTAAAAATGACCGAACTGAAGAACGATCGTTACCTGCGCGCGCTGCTGCGTCAGCCGGTTGATGTCACCCCGGTGTGGATGATGCGCCAGGCGGGCCGCTATTTACCGGAGTACAAAGCCACCCGTGCGCAAGCGGGCGACTTTATGTCGCTGTGTAAAAATGCCGAGCTGGCCTGCGAAGTGACGCTCCAGCCGCTGCGCCGTTACCCGCTGGACGCGGCGATCCTCTTTTCGGACATCCTGACCATCCCGGACGCCATGGGGCTGGGGCTGTACTTTGAAGCTGGCGAAGGTCCGCGCTTCACCTCGCTGGTAAAAAGTAAAGCCGACGTCGACAAGCTGCCGATCCCGGATCCGGAGCAGGAGCTGGGCTATGTAATGAACGCCGTGCGCACCATTCGCCGCGAACTGAAAGGCGAAGTGCCGCTGATCGGTTTTTCCGGTAGTCCATGGACGCTGGCTACGTACATGGTGGAGGGCAGCAGCAGCAAGGCCTTCACCGTGATTAAAAAGATGATGTACGCCGAGCCGCAGGCGCTGCATGCGCTGCTGGATAAGCTGGCGAAGAGCGTTACCCTGTATCTCAACGCGCAGATCAAAGCCGGCGCGCAGTCGGTGATGATTTTTGACACCTGGGGCGGGGTGCTGACCGGTCGCGACTATCAGCAGTTCTCCCTTTACTACATGCATAAGATCGTCGATGGCCTGCTGCGGGAAAACGAAGGCCGTCGCGTGCCGGTGACCTTGTTCACCAAAGGCGGTGGTCAGTGGCTGGAAGCGATGGCGGAGACCGGCTGCGATGCGTTGGGTCTCGACTGGACCACCGATATTGCCGATGCCCGCCGTCGCGTGGGTAACAAAGTAGCGCTGCAGGGCAATATGGATCCGTCGATGCTCTATGCGTCCGCCCCGCGTATTGAAGAAGAAGTGGCGACCATTCTTGCCGGCTTTGGCCAGGGGGAAGGCCACGTCTTTAACCTTGGACACGGTATTCATCAGGACGTTGACCCCGAGCATGCGGGCGTCTTTGTTGAGGCTGTGCACCGTCTGTCCGCACCCTATCACCAGTAGGAGATAAGCCCTATGGATTTAGCCGCACTACGTACCCAACAGCAACAGTTAGCCGCGTCGGTAGAGCGTGCGGATCGACTGGATCGCGACCCGCCGGCGTTGATCGGCGGCGCGGACGTCGGGTTTGAGCAGGAAGGGGAGATCACCCGGGCTGCGATGGTGCTGCTGACCTGGCCTGAGCTTGAGCTGGTGGAGTATCAGGTGGCGCGGGTCGCCACCTCTATGCCCTATATTCCCGGCTTTCTCTCGTTTCGCGAAACGCCTGCGCTGCTGGCGGCGTGGGAGCAGCTTTCGCAAAAACCGGACCTGCTCTTCGTTGACGGACACGGCATTTCTCATCCCCGGAGATTGGGTGTCGCCAGCCATTTTGGCCTGATGATTGATGTGCCGACTATCGGAGTGGCGAAAAAACGCCTGTGCGGCAAAATCGGCGACCTGGGTGATGAGCCTGGCGCGCTGGCCCCGCTGATGGATAAAAATGAGCAACTGGCCTGGGTCTGGCGCAGCAAAGTGCGCTGCAACCCGCTGTTTATTAGCACCGGCCACCGGGTAGGCATGGACAGCGCTTTAATGTGGGTTGAGCGTTGCATGCGAGGCTACCGTCTGCCCGAGCCGACGCGCTGGGCCGATGCGGTGGCGTCCCGTCGTCCGTCGTTTGTGCGTTGGCAAGCAAATCACAGCTGATTCAGGTACACTGCGCCTAATTTCTGACTTCGAGAATTCATCATGTTACAAAACCCGATTCACCTGCGCCTGGAGAAGCTGGAAAGCTGGCAGCATGTCACTTTTATGGCCTGCCTGTGCGAACGTATGTATCCCAACTACGCGATGTTCTGCAAGCAAACCGAGTTTGGCGACGGCCTGCTTTATCGTCGTATCCTGGACCTGATCTGGGAAACGCTGACGGTTAAAGATGCGAAGGTGAATTTCGACAGCCAGCTGGAGAAGCTGGAAGAGGCGATCCCGGCGGCAGATGATTTCGACATGTACGGTGTCTATCCGGCCATAGACGCTTGCGTGGCGTTGAGTGAACTGATTCATTCTCGTCTGAGCGGCGAAACGCTCGAGCACGCGATCGAGGTGAGCAAGACCTCCATCACCACCGTGGCGATGCTGGAAATGACCCAGGAAGGTCGCGAAATGACCGACGAAGAGTTGAAAGCGAATCCGGCGGTAGAGCAGGAATGGGATATTCAGTGGGAAATTTTCCGCCTGCTGGCCGACTGTGAAGAGCGTGATCTTGAGCTGATAAAAGGCCTGCGCGCGGACCTGCGCGAGGCTGGCGAGAGCAATATTGGTATAAATTTTCAGCAGTGAGACCAGAAAACGTGATTTACCGCCTGAATTGTAGCGTCTGAAGGCTTCCATTCCGCCCCCCGTCTGGTCTACATTTGGAGGGCGAAAAAAAGTGGCTATCGGTGCGTGTATGCAGGAGGGTGCTTTTTTGGCATTTCCGTCGCACTCGATGCTTAGCAAGCGATAAACACATTGTAAGGATAACTTATGAACAAGACTCAACTGATTGATGTAATTGCGGACAAAGCTGACCTGTCCAAAGCACAGGCTAAAGCTGCCCTGGAATCTACCCTGGCTGCAATTACTGAGTCTCTGAAAGAAGGTGATGCTGTTCAACTGGTTGGTTTCGGTACCTTCAAAGTGAACCACCGCGCTGAGCGTACTGGCCGCAACCCGCAGACCGGTAAAGAGATCAAAATCGCTGCAGCTAACGTGCCGGCATTTGTTTCTGGCAAAGCACTGAAAGACGCAGTTAAGTAAGACCGCGTGGCAGTGAACAGTTTTATCGAAGGGGCTATTAAGCCCCTTTTGTCTGTCTGGCGCCGGCCTCTGGCGCTGGCGGGCATCCTGTTGCTGACTGCCTGCAGCCACGACACGTCGCTACCGCCGTTTACCGCCAGCGGATATGCGGACAATCAGGGAGCGATGCGCATCTGGCGTAAAGATTCTGGCGATGAAGTCCATCTTCTCGCCGCCTTCAGCCCGTGGCGTCACGGGGACACTTCGACCAGCGAATATCGCTGGCAGGGCGATCAACTGGCGCTTATCGAACTCAATGTCTATGGCAAACCGCCGGAACATATTCGCGCCCGTTTCGACGCGCAGGGCGATCTGAGCTTTATGCAACGGGAAGTGGACGGGCAGAAGCAGCAGCTCTCCAGCGACCAGGTCGCGCTATATCGTTATCGCGCCGAACAGATCCGCCAGACCAGCGACGCCCTCCGCCAGGGGCGGGTCGTCCTGCGCCAGGGGCGCTGGAACGCTGCCGCGCATACCGTGCTGACCTGCGAAGGGCAGACGGTTACGCCCGACCTCGATAGCCGGGCCCTGGCGCACATTGAACGCCGCCAGAGCCACGCTTCCGCCGCAGTGAGCATTGCCTGGCTGGAGGCGCCGGAAGGCTCTCAACTGCTGCTGGTCGCCAATGAAAACTTCTGCACCTGGCAGCCGACGGAAAAAAGCTTCTAACCTTTACCAGTGGTTCATGCCCATATGACCGCCGGCGCTACCGCGACAGCCGCCATATCCCATTCCTGCGCCGCGGGAAACGCCTGCCTCAGCCAGGGCGATATCAAACTTCACCCGCTGCTGATCCAGCTTCTGGCGTAAGCCTTCCATCTCCTGAGCGACAGCTTCAATCTTCCCGCTGTCCGGCTTTTGCGCCGTGAGCAGCGCATTGTACTCATAGCGTTTGGACTGCAGCTGCTGGCGCAGGGCGCTGGTTTGCGCATAGTAATCGTTATGCAGCTTTTGCACGGTAGCCTGCTGCTCCTGGGTCAGCTGACTGTAGCCCTGGTTGCCCATCCCGTTATTGTTGCCCCAGTGGTGGTTGGCCCAGGCCGCGTTGCTGGCGAAGGTCAGCGCGGCAAAGGTAACGAGGGCGAGAGGTAAGGTACGGTTCCGTTTCATGGCATTTTCTCCTGTGTGGTTTCCTTCGGTATTGCATCTTCCATGCCAGTCTGAAAAAGCCCGTCTGTGTCGGCTTGCCGAAGCCGTTGCCGAGGAGAGCGAGTAAAAATGACCCGTTCCGCCAGGGTCAGGCGAGTCATTTTTACTCGCTTAAGCGCAGGCGATATGTTTGAGAGCAGGATTGGCCGCGCGGAAACATGGCATGATTTCTGCTGAAGGAGCCTGCAGATAGTGAAAAAGAGATGACAAGGACTCGCCGATGAAGATCAAATCTCTCTCCCGGGACGCCGCCGCTGGCGCGCTGAGCTGGCTGCTGACCGGCACGGTTGTGCTGCTGGTCATGCTGTTCTCCGCGATGATCGTCCGCGACTACGGTCGCGAGACGACCGCTGCCCGACAAACCATTGAAGAGAAAGGGAGCGTGCTGATCCGCGCGCTGGAGTCCGGCACGCGCGTCGGGATGGGGATGCGTATGCATCATGCGCAGCTGCAGGCCCTGCTGGAAGAGATGGCCTGGCAACCGGGCGTCCTGTGGTTCGCGGTGACCGATGAAAACGGTAAAATTATCGCCCATAGCGATCCGCAGCAGGTGGGTAAAACGCTGTATAGCCCGGCGCAGATGCGTGCGTTAGCGGTTGGCGAACAGGCCCGCTGGCGCCGGCTTAGCGAACCGCAGCCGGCGCTGGAGATCTATCGCCATTTTCGCCCGCTTAATCCGGCCCGCGGCCACCATATGGGAATGATGAACCGCGGCAATAGCGCCCTGGCTCAGGCCACCGTCCCGCAGGTGATTTTTATCGCCTTTGATAGCCGCGAGCTGGATGCCGCGCAGGCCCGCGGGCAGCGGAATATGGCCATCATGCTGGGTGCCGCCGCGCTGGTGATAGCGGCGACGATCCTCGCTCAGTTCTGGTTCCGCCGCTATCGTCGCTCGCGGAAACAGCTGCTGGAGGCGATGGCCCGCAAGGAAAAGCTGGTGGCGCTTGGCCATCTGGCGGCGGGGGTCGCGCACGAGATCCGCAACCCGCTCTCGTCGATTAAAGGGCTGGCGAAATATTTTGCCGAGCGCACGTCGCCTGGCGGCGAGTCGCATCAGTTAGCCCAGGTGATGGCCAAAGAGGCTGATCGCCTGAACCGGGTGGTCAGCGAGCTGCTGGAGCTGGTCCGGCCCGCCCATCTAAACTACCAGACAGTCGATATCAACGCGCTTATCCGCCACTCATTGCAGTTGGTAAGCCAGGATGCGCAGAGCCGCGGGGTCGTGCTGCAATTTACTCCGCGACCTGAGTTAACCACGATCAGCGCCGACCCCGATCGCCTGAATCAGGTGCTGTTGAATCTGTACCTGAATGCAATGCAGGCGATTGGCCGTGACGGCGTCATTCGCGTAACAGCAAGCGAAGCCGATCGTCAGCGGGTGAAAATCGTCGTCACGGATAGCGGTAAGGGGATGAGCGATGAAGAGTTACAGGCTATCTTCACGCCGTATTTCACCACCAAGGCGGACGGCACCGGGCTGGGGCTGGCCGTAGTGCAGAATATTATCGAACAACATGGCGGGACGATCCGCGCCGAAAGTCAGCCGGGAGCTGGAGCGATATTTACGCTTTGGTTACCGGTGGATGCTCAACGGAGGGAAGATGAGCAGCGATAAAGTACAGATTCTGGTCGTTGATGATGACATCAGCCACTGCACGATCCTGCAGGCGCTGCTGCGCGGCTGGGGCTATCAGGTGGGGTTGGCTCACAACGGCCTGCAGGCGCTGGAGCAGATCCATCAGCAGGTCTTCGACCTGGTGCTGTGCGATATCCGTATGGCGGAGATGGACGGTATCGCAACGTTAAAAGAGATTAAGGCCTATAACCCGGCGATACCGGTGCTGATCATGACGGCGTTTTCCAGCGTCGGTACGGCGGTAGAAGCTATTAAGTCCGGGGCGCTGGATTATCTGGTTAAACCGCTGGATTTTGACACCCTGCAGCAGACGCTGGTTCAGGCATTGGCGCACACCCGGCAGAGCGAGAGCGACCCCAGCGTTGCGACGGATTCACGGTGGGGCATGATTGGCGACAGCCCGGCGATGCAGGCGCTTCTTAACGATATTACGCTGGTGGCGCCCTCGGACGCGACGGTGCTGATTTATGGGGAGTCGGGAACCGGTAAGGAGCTGGTGGCGCACGCCATCCACGCCTGCAGCGAGCGTCGTGACAAGCCGTTGGTCACGCTCAACTGCGCGGCGCTGAATGAGTCGCTGCTGGAATCCGAGCTGTTCGGTCATGAAAAAGGGGCGTTTACCGGGGCGGATCGGCGACGGGAAGGACGCTTTGTCGAAGCGGATGGCGGCACGCTGTTTCTTGATGAGATAGGCGATATATCGCCAGTGATGCAGGTCCGCTTGCTGCGGGCGATTCAGGAGCGGGAGGTGCAGCGGGTCGGCAGCAACCAGACGCTTGCCGTTGATGTGCGGCTTATCGCTGCCACCCATCGCAACCTTGCGGAAGAGGTGAGCGCCGGGCGCTTTCGCCAGGATCTCTATTACCGACTCAACGTCGTGACCATCGAGATACCGCCGCTGCGCCGGCGACGGGAAGATATTCCGCAGCTGGCGCAGCATTTTCTCAAACGCTATACCGAACGCAATCGTAAGACGGTAAAGGGGTTCACGCCACAGGCGATGGACCTGCTGATCCACTACCCCTGGCCGGGCAATATTCGCGAGCTGGAAAACGCGGTGGAGCGGGCGGTGGTGCTACTGACCGGAAACTATATCTCTGAGCGAGAACTGCCCCTGGCGATCGCCGGTACGCCGCTGCCATCAGGCGGGAGCGAGGAGGGGGGAATTCAGCCGTTAGTGGAAGTGGAGAAAGAGGTGATTCTGGCGGCGCTGGAAAAAACGGGCGGCAACAAAACCGAAGCCGCCCGTCAGTTAGGCATTACGCGCAAAACGCTGCTGGCGAAACTTAGCCGTTAGCCTTTTCACGTTCGATGGCGCGCCAGCCGATATCGCTACGGCTAAAGCTACCGTCCCAGCGAATGTCGGTCAGCAGCTGATAGGCGCGCTGCTGCGCCTGCGCCACGGAGTCACCCAGCGCGGTGACGCACAGCACGCGCCCGCCGTTGGTGACCACGCGCTGGTCGTCAGACAGTTTGGTGCCGGCGTGGAAGACCTTACCGTCTGCGACTTCCTGCTGCGGCAGGCCGTAGATCTCATCGCCCGTATTGTAGCTGCCCGGATAGCCGCCGGCGGCAACCACCACGCCCAGCGACGCGCGGTCATCCCACTCGGAGGTTTTCTCGTCCAGCTTGCCCGCGCAGGCGGCGAGGCACAGCTCGACCAGGTCGGACTTCATGCGCAGCATGATCGGTTGGGTTTCCGGGTCGCCAAAGCGGCAGTTGAACTCAATCACCTTCGGGTTGCCCTGCTTGTCGATCATCAGACCGGCGTAGAGGAAACCGGTATAGGTGTTGCCTTCAGCGGCCATGCCTTTCACGGTTGGCCAGATAATCCGCTCCATGGTGCGCTGGTGGACTTCGTCAGTAACCACCGGCGCCGGGGAGTACGCCCCCATCCCGCCGGTGTTCGGGCCGGTATCGCCGTTGCCGACGCGCTTGTGATCCTGGCTGGTGGCCATCGGCAGGACGTGCTCGCCGTCGACCATCACAATAAAGCTAGCCTCTTCGCCATCGAGGAACTCTTCAATCACGATGCGGTGGCCCGCGTCGCCAAAGGCGTTGCCGGCCAACATATCTTTGACCGCCGCTTCGGCTTCCTCGAGGGTCATCGCCACGATAACGCCTTTACCCGCCGCCAGACCGTCGGCTTTGATGACGATCGGCGCGCCTTTCTCGCGCAGATAAGCCAGCGCAGGCTCCACTTCGGTGAAGTTCTGGTATTCCGCCGTCGGAATATGATGACGGGCGAGAAAATCTTTGGTGAAGGCTTTTGAGCCTTCCAGCTGCGCGGCGCCTTCGGTTGGCCCGAAGATGTTCAGCCCGGCGGCACGGAACGCGTCGACCACGCCAATGACCAACGGCGCTTCCGGGCCAACGATGGTCAGATCGATGTTCTCATCCTGCGCGAAGCGAAGCAGCGCCGGAATATCGGTGACGCCGATGGCGACGTTTTGCAGCGACGGCTCCAGAGCGGTACCGGCGTTGCCCGGCGCGACGTAGACGGTATCAACCAGCGGCGACTGAGCCGCTTTCCAGGCCAGCGCGTGCTCGCGCCCGCCGTTGCCGATTACTAATACTTTCATCTGCTGCTCCATGAATTAATGGCGGAAGTGGCGCATGTCGGTGAAGATCATGGCGATGCCGTGTTCGTCAGCGGCGGCAATCACTTCGTCGTCACGGATAGAGCCGCCCGGCTGAATAACGCAGGTGATGCCTACCGCGGCTGCGGCATCGATGCCGTCGCGGAACGGGAAGAAAGCGTCAGAGGCCATGGCGGAACCTTTCACTTCCAGACCTTCATCACCGGCTTTAATTCCGGCGATTTTCGCCGAGTAGACGCGGCTCATCTGACCGGCGCCTATGCCGATGGTCATATTATCTTTGGCATACACAATGGCGTTGGATTTGACGAATTTCGCCACTTTCCAGCAGAACAGCGCATCGCGCAGTTCCTGCTCGGTTGGCTGACGTTTGCTGACCACGCGCAGTTCACCTGCGGTGACCATGCCGAGATCGCGGTCCTGAACCAGCAGACCACCGTTAACGCGTTTGAAATCGAGGCCGGCAACGCGAGTATCCCACTGGCCGCAGGTCAGTACGCGGACGTTCTGCTTCGCGGCGGTGATTTTCAGCGCTTCTTCGCTGGCGGACGGCGCGATGATCACTTCGACGAACTGGCGAGAGATGATCGCCTGCGCGGTTTCAGCATCCAGCTCGCGGTTAAAGGCGATGATGCCGCCGAACGCGGAGGTTGGGTCGGTTTTGTAAGCGCGATCGTAGGCGTCAAGAATCGAGTTGCTGACGGCAACGCCGCACGGGTTGGCGTGCTTAACGATAACGCAGGCCGGCTCGTTGAACTCTTTTACACACTCCAGCGCCGCATCGGTATCGGCAATGTTGTTATAGGAGAGCGCTTTGCCCTGCAGCTGAGTGGCGGTCGCCACGGAGGCCTCTTTTACATTCTCTTCTATATAGAAAGCCGCCTGCTGGTGGCTGTTTTCGCCGTAGCGCATATCCTGCTTCTTAATGAAGTTCAGATTCAGGGTACGCGGGAAGCGGCCAGCGGCTTCTTTGCTTTCGCCGTGATAGGCCGGAACCATGCTGCCGAAGTAGTTGGCGATCATGCTGTCGTAAGCGGCGGTGTGTTCGAAGGCTTTAATGGCGAGGTCGAAGCGGGTGGCCAGCGTGAGAGAACCTTCGTTGGCGTCCATCTCATTAATAATGGCGTCGTAGTCGCTGCTCTTAACCACGATGGCGACATCTTTATGGTTCTTCGCCGCAGAGCGCACCATGGTCGGGCCGCCGATATCGATGTTTTCCACCGCGTCTTCCAGCGAGCACCCTTCACGAGCGACGGTCTGGGCGAACGGGTAAAGGTTCACGACAACCATATCGATAGGCGCGATACCGTGTTGCTGCATGATACCGTCATCCTGACCGCGACGACCGAGGATGCCGCCGTGTACTTTCGGATGCAGGGTCTTCACGCGTCCATCCATCATTTCCGGGAAACCGGTGTAGTCAGAGACTTCGGTAACCGGCAGGCCTTTATCTGCCAGCAGGCGAGCGGTGCCGCCGGTGGACAGCAGCTCGACACCACGAGCGGAAAGCGCCTGCGCGAATTCGACGATACCGGCCTTGTCAGAAACACTGAGCAGAGCGCGGCGGACTGGACGACGTTGTTGCATGGTATTAAATCCCCAGGATTTGAACATTACAGAGAGCGTTAGGTGAGTTTTTGCCTAAAAACTCACCTAACGCACCCAACCGGGCATCCGTGTCATAGCGCGGCATTGTAACGAAAACGTTTGCGCAACGCTCGCGAATTTTTATGTTTCTCTCCAGGCCGGTGATTCTCCTTCTATATAGCTGGCGATCCACGGGGCTAGCGGTCATGTTTTTACGCTCTCCTGTGGATAATTCTGTGTGTAACGAGGTATAAAGCGGGGTTTTGCTGGGGAATGCAGCAGTCAGTCATTTTTCTGCCATTTTTCTATTGCGGACGCTCGAGAACTCCCTATAATGCGCCTCCATCGACACGGCGGATGTGAATCACTTCACACAAACAGCCGGTTCGGTTGCAGAGAAAAATCCTGAAAAACGGGTTGACTCTGAAAGAGGAAAGCGTAATATACGCCACCTCGCGACAGAGCGCTAAAGCGCGTCGCAACTGCTCTTTAACAATTTATCAGACAATCTGTGTGGGCACTCAAAGTGACATGGATTCTTAACGTCCTCGGACGAAAAATGAATACCAAGTCTCAAGAGTGAACACGTAATTCATTACGAAGTTTAATTCTTTGAGCATCAAACTTAAATTGAAGAGTTTGATCATGGCTCAGATTGAACGCTGGCGGCAGGCCTAACACATGCAAGTCGAGCGGTAGCACAGAGAGCTTGCTCTCGGGTGACGAGCGGCGGACGGGTGAGTAATGTCTGGGAAACTGCCTGATGGAGGGGGATAACTACTGGAAACGGTAGCTAATACCGCATAATGTCGCAAGACCAAAGTGG
>NZ_JH414813.1:26063-44166 GCF_000238715.1 Klebsiella sp. 4_1_44FAA | reverse complement strand
TACGCTGTCTAAAGCGATATATCTCCCGCGAACGTTTACACGTTACTGCGCAATCAAAACAGCGGATCAACAGTATCCCGATAACAGCTTGACTCTTAGAAGGGCGTCCAAGGCAGCCATTATACGAGCAGGCAGTTCCGGCAGTTACTGTGGCGATACCGGATCAGGCAGAGTATGAGTCGGCGTGGAAACTGCTGGGATAACAGCCCAATGGAGCGCTTCTTCAGGAGTCTGAAGAACGAATGGGTGCCGGCGACGGGCTATGTAAGCTTCAGCGATGCAGCTCACGCAATAACGGACTATATCGTTGGATATTACAGCGCACTAAGACCGCACGAATATAATGGTGGGTTACCGCCAAACGAATCAGAAAACCGATACTGGAAAAACTCTAACGCGGTGGCCAGTTTTTGTTGACCACTTCATACCGCAGGAGGCATGATGGAGAGCATTAATAATCAAGTGCAGTCGGTACGCCAGTTGCTGGCCATTCCCCAACTGGCCATCCCAAGCTATCAGCGACCTTACCGCTGGGGCTCCAAGAATATCTCGGATCTCTTTACCGATTTGGCAACCCATCAGGACAAGAGCGCCTACCGGCTGGGCTCGGTGGTGTTTCATCAGCACACCGATAGTGAGCAGGGCGAGATGCTTGATATCGTCGATGGTCAGCAACGCACCCTGACCCTGATGTTGACCGTCAAGGCGCTGATCGAGGTGCTGGATAACGAAAATCGCAGTGGCAAAGAGAAGAGTATCCGGTTTCAACGTCAGGATCTGCGTGAGCAATTGCAGGTCTTGCGTGGACCTATCGATGCGTTTATGCAGCGCCAGCGCTTCCCCAGCCGGGATTCGGAGTTCAACCTCAGACGCAACTATCTGGAGTTGCGTCGGCTGGTGGCCCGCCCTGAGTTTGACGAGCAGCAAATTGACTTTCTGCTCAACCGCTGTCAGGTGGTCTGCTTTGTACTGCAGGATATCTCGGAGGCGTTCCAGTTCTTCGATTCGCAAAATGCCCGGGGGCGCGATCTGGCTCCTCACGATCTGCTCAAGGCATTTCACCTGCGCGAGTTTGCCGGTCATGAGGCCAATCTCAAGGCCGAGGCGGTCGCCCATTGGGAGCGCCTGCCAAGCGACGAGCTGGCCAATCTGTTCGCCCTCTATCTCTATCGGGTACGCCAGTGGGCCGAGGGCAAGTCGGCCCGCTACTTTGGCAAGGGGGAGGTGGATCTCTTCAAGGGGGTCAACCTAGATCGGGTAGGGCATTATCCTTACGTGGAGTCGCTGCGCATCGCCCACCACTTTGTCGATGAGTACAACAGCCAGTACCAGCGCAAGATTGACGGCCAGTACATGACGTTTCCCTTTCATCTCGACCAGATGATCATCAATGGTCGGCGCTTTTTCGAGATGGCCGAGTACTACCAGACGCGGGTGGCCGCCATCGTGGCCGAGGAGTCTGATTCCGGCAAGGCGCAATCTGCCACCCTGCTCGGCGAAACGCTGACACCGATGGCCAGCAAGGTGCTATCGACACTGGGCAGCTACGAGCGTCGCCACCGCACCGGGGATCGTTATGTGCGGGCCATGTTCGACTGCGCCCTGATCTTCTATATCGACAAGTTCGGCAGCCAAGGGCTGTCACTGGCCATCGAGAAGTGCTTTATCTGGGCCTATCGCTGCCGCATCCGCCAGCAGGTAGTGCAGTTGGCAACCATGGATAACTATGTGCTGGAGCACAATCTGATCCGTGCCATTCGTGATGCTCGTCTGCCGGGAGATCTGCACGGCTTCCCTTTGCCTAGCATGAGCAGTCGAGAGAACAAGAACAATCGCAATGGTGCCGAAGATGAGCTGGTCGGGCTGTTTCGGGAGATGAAATATTATGAATGATGCAGGCGTTCGCCCCTTTTCCATTCGTGCACTGCTTGAAGATCGCGCCCGCTATCTGGTGCCCATGTACCAGCGCAACTATGCCTGGGGTGAGGGAGAGATCACCCAGCTGCTGCAGGATGTGCTGGATTATCAGCAAAAATTGGTCAGTGGTAAGGGGCCGCAAACCTACTATATCGGCACCCTGGTGGTGTTTGCCCGGGACGATGGCAGTTTCGAGGTAATCGATGGCCAGCAGCGCTTTACTACCCTCTCTCTGCTGGCCAATTGGCTCAAACATCACGCGATAGATTCGGTGGATATGAGCTGGTATCAGACCATCAACCTCGCTTTTGAGAGTCGCCCGATATCGAGCCATACCTTCGAGCGCTTATGGCAGGGTGTTGCCCCCTACGATTTGCGGGGGAGTACCTTCAATGAAGGTTTGGTGAACGGTTTTGAGCTGATTGGCAAGGCAATGGCGGATCTTGGTTTGGTAGGGGCTAAACTGACGACCTTTTGCGACTACCTCTTCAAGCATGTGCAGATCTCTCGTATCGAAGTACCCAAGGATACCGATCTCAATCACTTCTTCGAGGCGATGAACAATCGCGGCGAGCAGTTGGAAAAGCATGAAGTGATCAAGGCGCGGCTGATGGAGACGCTGAACCAGATACCCGAGGAAGAGCATCGTCGCCAAAGTATTCATATCCTGACCCGGGTATGGGATGCCTGCGCCAATATGGAGCGCTATATCCAGTACGGCTTTACCCCGCAAGAGCGCCACCGTCTGTTTGGTGAGAGCGACTGGGGTCAGTTTGTGCCCCGTGATTTTGCCCATCTGCTTGATCTGCTAGGATCCCCAAACACGGCCGACGCTGCCGATAAAAGCCGTGCAGCTGCCGGTAGCCAAGGGCGCACCTTGTTGGCCATTTTGCAGGATGACAAGCTTGATGGTGAGCAGACGGTGGAGGAGGAGAGCGCAGGCTCCGAGCGCTTTAACAGCGTCATCAACTTCTCCAACTTCTTGCTCCATGTGCTGCGACTCCTGAGCCGCGACCCGGGTGATACGGAGGGGGTGCCGCTTGATGATAAACAACTGGTCGATCAGTTTGAGCTGCGAGTGATAAGGCAACCGGATCCAGTAGCGGCAGTTCAGCGTTTTATCTATGGCCTGTTAAAGAGCAAGTATCTGTTTGATCAGTTCATCATCAAGCGCGAGTTTGCCGATGGCAAGGATAGTTGGAGTCTGAAGCGGCTGCACTGGTATTCGGAAAAGAGCGTCAGTTACATCAATACCTTTGACAAGGATGAAAATGAGAATGGTTTCTCTGGTGTTAACCGGCGGGTCCTGATGTTGCTGTCGGCGTTTCATGTGTCGACCCCGACCCTGGTTTACAAACATTGGCTGAATGGTGCACTGAGATATCTGTTCGACAATTGTCACCCTGATCAACCGGTGGATGCCGGGGCTTATCTGTCCTATCTGGAGAGTCAGGCTCGCCGCTTTGTCTTCCAGCGCTTTTTGGCGCCTGGTGAAGGGGCTTCCTATTACCAGATGCTCTACCTTGATAACGCCCTGTTGCCCGCCATCAATGTGGATGAGAGTTGGCACAAGGTGATTACATCCAAACTTCGCTTCGGTCATATCGAGAACAACTTTGTCTTCAACTTCCTCGACTATCTGCTGTGGGTACGAGATCGGAATAGCGACAAAGTTGCTGGCTCCTTTGAGTTCACTTTCCGCAGCTCGGTGGAGCACTTCTCACCCCAGCATCCGATGGATGGCTATAAACCGGTTGAGCAGAGTGCACTCCATTCGTTTGGCAACCTTTGCCTTATCAGCCACAGCAAGAACTCGCGCTTGAGTAACTTCCAGCCGCAACAGAAGCAGGAGCACTTTGAAGCAAGCCTTGCCAATAACCAGACTGATAGTCTTAAATTGCTTGCTATGATTCGGCTGATGAAAGATAAAGGTCGTTGGCTGGAAGATGAGATAGCTGTGCATCAACAAGATATGTTGCAGGTCTTACTATCCAATCAAATTCAGCAATAACGGATTGAATCTGTTTATGAAATTTGGCTGCTATCAACTAATGGGCGTTAAGTTGATTGTATGATCTGATTGATAAAGAAGGGGAGACTAAAAATCTCCTCTTCTTTGCAGCAGTTTACTGCGGTCTTTTTGTGATGCATCAGCATAAAACGTTTTACTTGTGGACCCTAAGAAATGGAGAACATTATGTCGACTGTAGATACCTCTACAGCAGAGGAACTCAATCAAGGAGGCTCAGATTTTATTCTGACTTCCCTCGAGGCTATGCGTAAGAAGTTATTGGACCTTACGTCTCGAAATCGACTTTTGAATTTCCCTATCACTCAAAAAGGGTCTTCACTACGTATTGTTGATGAATTACCAGAACAGCTTTATGAAACCCTTTGCTCGGAAATCCCGATGGAATTTGCTCCTGTGCCCGATCCAACTAGAGCGCAGCTGTTAGAGCATGGCTATCTCAAAGTTGGGCCAGATGGTAAAGATATACAGTTAAGAGCTCATCCTAGCGCTAAGGATTGGGCGCACGTCTTAGGAATCCGTACAGATTTTGATTTACCAGATAGCCATAAAACGGTTGTTTCTGATTCAGATAGAGAGTTGCTGGAAAAAGCCCATCAGTTTATCTTGCAATATGCCCAAGGCCAGAATGGAAAATTAACAGGGATTCGTTCTGAATACGTTAATCAAGGTATAGCTTTGTCAGCGTTGAAGGAGGCGTGCTGCTTAGCAGGCTATGAAGGGCTTGAGGATTTTGAACGACAGGCAAAGGCTGGGAATGAGATTAGTATATCTTCTTCCAATCCCTCTCATGACGATAATCGGATACAGGCTCTGCTTTATCCAAATGAACTGGAAGCTTGTTTGCGCGCCATCTATGGTAAGGCTCAAACTGCTTTGGAGGAGAGTGGCGCCAACATCTTGTATTTGGCGTTAGGGTTCCTTGAGTGGTATGAAAGCGATTCCTCTGAAAAGGCACGTTATGCACCGTTATTTACAATTCCGGTGAGATGTGAACGAGGAAAATTAGATCCGAAGGATGGTCTTTACAAGTTTCAACTTTATTACACGGGTGAAGATATTTTGCCCAATCTCTCTTTGAAGGAAAAACTTCAGGCTGACTTTGGCCTCGCTCTTCCTTTGTTCAATGAAGAGGAAACTCCAGAGTCTTATTTTGCTTCGGTGAAGAAGGTTGTAGAGCAGCACAAACCTAAATGGTCTGTGAAACGTTATGGTGCACTTAGCTTGCTCAATTTTGGCAAGATGATGATGTATCTTGACCTCGATCCTGCCCGCTGGCCTTGTGACAAGCGCAATATATTGTCTCATGAAGTAATTCGTCGCTTTTTCACCAGTCAGAGCTGTGGTCAAGAGAATTCCGGCTTACCTGGTGGCTTCGGTCAGCATGAGTACTGCATCGATAGTTACCCTGATATTCATGACAAGGTTCCACTAATCGATGATGCGGATAGCTCCCAGCACAGTGCGTTGATCGATGCTATCCGTGGTCAAAACTTAGTCATTGAGGGCCCTCCTGGTAGTGGCAAATCACAAACGATCACCAACTTGATTGCAGCAGCTCTGCTCAACGGTAAGAAAGTCCTGTTTGTGGCAGAGAAGATGGCTGCACTGGAGGTCGTCAAACGTCGCTTGGATCGTGCGGGGCTAGGTCAATTTTGCTTAGAGTTGCACAGTCATAAAACTCATAAGCGCAAGGTGCTGGATGATATTAAGGCTCGCTTGGTGAGTCAGGCGACCATGCCTACTATGGAAGAGATTGATGCTCAGATTTTGCGTTATGAAGATCTTAAGCAGCAGCTCAATGAATATGCCGCATTGATCAATAACCAATGGGCGCAAACAGGCAAAACGATCCATCAGATTTTGAGTGGTGCAACCCGTTATCGTCACAAATTAGATATTGATGCAACAGCACTTCATATCGAAAACCTTTCCGGGAAGCAGTTGGATAAAGTGACCCAATTACGGCTGCGTGACCAAATAGTAGAGTTTAGCCGCATCTACAAAGAGGTTCGTGAGCAGGTGGGGGCTAATGCAGAAATATATGAGCACCCTTGGAGCGGTGTGAATAACACACAAATTCAATTGTTTGACAGCGCTCGTATAGTCGATTTGCTACAAACTTGGCAGACATCAATTGTCGACTTTCAACATAGCTATCAAGAATATGTAGATAAGTGGGCGTTAGAAGGCGAAAGCCTTAATACGCTTCAATATATTGAGCAATTGGTAGAAGATCAGTCGAATCTTCCAGTGTTGTGTGGTTCAGAGCATTTCCCAGCACTTAGTGAGCTAGATTCACCCGATGCTATTGCACGGGTGCGTCACTATTTAGATAGGTTCGAGTTGCTACAAGGTCATTATGTGGCCTTGAGCCAGGTTATCGAGCCTCAAAAGCTACGACTTTTAGAACAAGGACAATCGTGTGACTTTCCTCGTGAAGAGCTGGAAAAATATGGTGCAGCAGAGGATTTCACTTTACGTGATTTGGTCAGGTGGCTTGAATCCATCCAATCAATTCATGATGAGTTATCATCTATTTATGCGCAATTAAACGATTTCAAAAATGCTTTGCCAGATGGTATTGCTTCGTATATCGATGATTCGCAAGCTGGATTGCTATTCTGCTCTGAGTTGTTGTCGATTCTGGGTGCTTTACCGACTGAGCTTATTAGAGTTCGAGATCCTCTTTTTGATGATGATGATATCGATGCAGTATTGCGCGACTTAATGTGTCAAATCGAAACATTGCGTCCTTTAAGAGATGGTCTATCTACTTTGTATCAATTGGACCAGTTGCCTTCCCAAGAGATGCTCGCGCATGCCGTTGCTGTTATCCAGCAAGGGGGATTATTTGCATGGTTTAAGAGTGATTGGCGTAGTGCCAAGGCACTGCTCATGGCGCAATCTCGTAAGCCTGACACTAAGTTTGCTGAGTTAAAACGCTGCTCAGCTGATTTGCTCAAGTATTCGGAGCTGTTACAACGGTTTGAACAAAGTGACTTTGGTAATCAACTTGGTAATGCATTCCGAGGGTTGGACACCGACTGTGAACAACTCATGTTATTGCGTGATTGGTACAAGAAGGTCCGAGCTTGTTACGGGATAGGTTTTGGAAAGCGAGTTGCGATAGGCTCTGGATTATTTAACCTAGATGGTGAGATTATCAAAGGTGTGCATTTAATCGAGAAATCGCAGATTAGCTCAAGATTAATGACTTTGGTTAAACGGGTCGAGCACGAGGCTAAGTTATTACCGCGTATTTCTAGCTTGTTGGAAGAACATGCATCTTGGTTAGGTGAGCAAGGTGTATTGATGCAATCTTACCGACAGGTGCGGAATACTCTCATTGCCTTGCAGGGATGGTTTATCAATCCAGATATATCATTAGAGCAGATGACTCATTCCTCCGAGATTTTGCAAAACATAAACGATCTTCAGATATCCCTTGAAAATGACTCGTTACAGTTAGGGGCGTTTTTACAATTAACCCCATTGGCTTGCGGTGCGTATAAAAATAATCAACTGACGTTAGACACTATTAACGACACGCTGAATTTTGCCGAGCAACTGGTTGATAAGATAAATTGCGTATCCTTGGCTACCCAGATCAGACATTTGGCTAGTGGTAGTGATTACGATTTACTATGTCGTGATGGTGGGGAAATAGTTTCGAAATGGAATGAACAGATTAAAAATGCTGAGTTATATGCGCTAGAAACAAAGTTAGAGCGGAGTCAGTGGCTCAAGTCGACTGATGGTTCTCTTAATACATTAATCGAGCGCAACGAAAGAGCAATACAGCAACCCCGTTGGTTGAACGGGTGGGTTAACTTTATTCGTTGTTACGAGCAGATGCATGAAAATGGATTGCAGCGAATCTGGAGTGCTGTACTTGCGGGCTCGCTCCCGATTGAAAAAGTTGAATTGGGTTTAGCATTAGCAATTCATGACCAGCTGGCGCGGGAGGTTATTCACATCCACCCTGAATTGATGAGAGTTTCCGGCTCACAGCGCAATGCTTTGCAGAAGTCATTTAAAGATTACGACAAAAAACTGATTGAATTACAACGTCAGCGGATTGCAGCAAAAATTGCTTGCCGAAATATACCAGAAGGGAATTCTGGTGGTAAGAAAAGTGAATATACAGAACTAGCTTTGATCAAAAATGAGCTGGGTAAAAGAACCAGACATATTCCAATTAGGCAATTGGTTAACCGTGCATGTAATGCGCTGGTTGCAATTAAACCTTGTTTCATGATGGGGCCAATGTCAGCAGCTCATTACCTAGAACCTGGACGAATGGAATTTGATCTGGTGGTGATGGACGAAGCGTCTCAGGTGAAGCCAGAGGATGCATTGGGTGTCATCGCGAGGGGCAAGCAACTAGTGGTCGTTGGTGACCCGAAACAGCTACCACCAACCAGTTTCTTTGATCGAAGTGCCGACGGAGAAGATGACGATGATGCCGCGGCTTTAAGTGATACTGACAGCATTTTGGATGCTGCTTTGCCACTGTTTCCTATGAGACGTTTGCGTTGGCACTATCGTTCACGACATGAAAAGTTGATTGCATACTCTAACCGCCATTTTTATAACAGTGATTTGGTGATATTCCCTTCCCCAAATGCTGAGTCTCCAGAGTATGGGATTAAATTTACCTATGTGTCAAAAGGTCGGTTCTCCAATCAACACAATATTGAAGAAGCCCAAGCAGTTGCTGAGGCCGTACTTCATCATGCGCAACACCGGCCGGGTGAGTCACTCGGGGTAGTGGCCATGAGTTCCAAGCAACGCGATCAAATTGAGCGCGCTATCGATGAATTGCGCCGAAATCGCCCTGAATTTAACGATGCAATCGATGGCTTATATGCCATGGAAGAGTCACTTTTTGTGAAAAACCTTGAGAACGTTCAAGGGGATGAGCGTGATGTAATCTTTATTTCCTTTACCTATGGACCTTCTGAGCATGGTGGAAAGGTTTATCAACGCTTTGGACCTATCAATTCCGATGTTGGCTGGCGTCGCTTGAATGTGCTTTTCACTCGATCAAAAAAACGGATGCATGTGTTTAGTTCAATGCGTTCTGAAGATGTATTGACGAGTGAAACCAGTAAACTTGGTGTTATTTCGTTGAAAGGTTTTTTACAGTTTGCCGAAAGTGGCAAACTAGATTCCCTCACAACGCATACCGGCAGGGCTCCAGATAGTGACTTTGAGGTTGCTGTAATGGAAGCACTCAATCACGCTGGGTTTGAGTGTGAACCTCAGGTAGGGGTTGCAGGATTCTTTATTGATCTAGCTGTGAAAGATCCAGGTTGTCCTGGCCGTTACTTAATGGGCATAGAGTGTGATGGTGCGGCTTATCACTCAGCTAATTCTGCTCGTGATCGTGACCGTTTGCGTCAAGAGGTTCTGGAGCGTTTGGGTTGGAGAATTAGCCGCATTTGGTCCACTGATTGGTTCAGTAATCCTGATGAGGTTCTATCTCCGATTATCCGTAAACTCCATGAGCTTAAAACATTGGCTCCAGACGTTGTTGTACCTTCCTATGAATATGTAGAAACGATTGAGTCAAGCGCTGAAGTGGCGTCTGACTCAATTGATTCTCTTATGCCCAATTTGGGGCTTAAGGAGCAACTTAAGTATTTTGCCACACATGTCATTGAGGTTGAGCTTCCTAATGTTGATGCTGATCGTCGTTTGTTGCGGCCCGCAATGCTTGAGGCTTTGCTGGAACATCAGCCTTTATCACGTTCCGAGTTTGTTGAACGAATACCTCATTATCTGCGGCAAGCAACAGATGTATACGAAGCGCAACGCTTTCTTGACCGAGTCTTGGCATTAATTGATGGCGAAGAGGCTGAAGCAAATGATGCAGCGTTTGAGTCTGAATTGGCATAATTAGTTAAAGGTAATAAGAACAGTGACAACTGTCGGACAACGTGAACGCGCAACTCAACAGCGCGTAGTCAGGTTTTTTATTGAGGAATTGGGCTATCGTTATCTAGGCGATTGGCACACGCGTCCTAACAACCGTAATGTTGAGCCTGATTTGCTCAGTCATTGGTTGATTGACCGTGGTGTTGTTGACTGACCCCACGCCCGTAGACAAATTCTGTCCTCACGACGAGGCCTGTTCGAAGGCCTCCGGACTGACGCCGCCGAGGTTGACCTGCCCCCAGAGTTAGATACAACCTTCAGTTAGTAATGTCGGTTGGTTTTTCTTCATATTTCCCGTTTCGCCAGCCCGCTGCAAATTCAGCCGGCGTCAGGTAATTCAGTGATGAATGTGGTCGACACTCGTTATAATCCAGTCGCCAGTCATTAATGATCTTCCTGGCGTGAACAATATCGCTGAACCAGTGCTCATTCAGGCATTCATCACGAAAGCGTCCGTTAAAACTCTCAATAAATCCGTTCTGCGTTGGTAAGCGTTAAGTGAGCGCCGTATTGACGATTATTTATTGGTGAGCTCTACGTTCCATGGCAGTAGTTCAGCCACTTTATTGCTGGGCCATTCCGGCAGTACGCTCAGGATATGGCGGAGGTAGGTTTCCGGATCGATGCCATTGAGCCTGCACGTCCCGATCAGACCATACAGCAGGGCTCCTCGCTCACCGCCGTGGTCGCTGCCGAAGAAGATAGGGGTCGTCTCAGAAAACGGAATCTATGGTCACTCCCGTTTTTGCAACACCGATTTTGACGACAAGTTGGCTTGCTTGAATCTATCCGGCGTCTGAATGGGATTTTATTCCCGCGCCTCGATGAGTTCCGCGCCTGATGAACCTCCAGAAAATATACGGCTTCAATGAGCCTTTCCGTTTTACAGGTTCCTCAACAGGCCGGTGGGCCGTTAGTATCATCAATATTAGTATTCGCAAAACCAGATGAATGATTGTTTAAACTGGTGTATTTCTGCCTTTATGCTTCGTAAGTTTGCTGTCGCGCCGTCAGTGCCCAGGCTATTCTGGCCAGCTTGTTTGCCAGAGCACAGGTGACGACAAAGTTGCTTTTCCGACACAACAACTCCCTGACCCAGTCGGCCAACTTGCCAGACTGGTGTTCCAGTTTTTGTATGAATACCCTGGCACACTGAACCAACAAAGTTCGGATCTTTTTGTTGCCCCGCTTGCTAATCCCTAACAATGTCGTCCGACCTCCCGTGCTGTACTGTCGGGGTACCAGCCCTGTTGCCGCCGCAAAGTCACGGCTGCTGGCGTACTGCTTCCCGTCGCCAATCTCAGTTGAAATAGTACTGGCAGTCAGCGTTCCAACGCAGGGAATACTCAGCAAGCGCTGTCCAACCTCATCTTCGTCCAACTTTCGTTTCAACTGAGATTCCAGATCTTTAATCTGCTCAACAAGATAGTGATAATGCTGTTGTAATTTCAGCAGTAACTGGCTGAGATAAAGAGGCAAACTACTGTCCTCAAGAAGGGTACTCAGTCGACTAATAACGGCAGCACCTCGCGGAACGCTGATACCAAATTCCAGCAGAAAAGCATGCATCTGATTAGTTGTTTTCACCTTATCCTGAACCAGGGATTCACGGACACGATGCAGAGCTCGCATTGCCTGCTGAGATTCGGTTCTGGGCTGCACGAAACGCATAGATGGACGTGATGCTGCTTCACAGATAGCTTCAGCATCAACGAAGTCATTTTTGTTGCTTTTAACGAATGGGCGGACAAATTGCGGTGATATCAGCTTTGGAAAATGCCCTAACTCTGCCAGCTTGCGTGCCATAAAGTGAGAACCGCCACAGGCTTCCATCGCGATGGTTGTTGCCGGGCATGTCGCCAGAAATTCGATTAGCTTTGGTCGGGTGAATTTTTTACGGTAAACGGCCTTCCCACGATGATCCTGACAATGAATATGGAAAGAGTTCTTACCCAGATCGATACCAATAAGCGCAATGTTTTCCATGATGGTTCTCCGAATGAAAGCCTGTCCTCAGCATAGTACTGGGAAGGAGGGAGTGACCATCTCATTAAATAAAGCACGCTAAGCGTGCGTGGAGGCTGGCACCCAGCGGTACAGCGTCGGAATGGACACGCCGAGGTTCTTGGCCACGTCCTTGGGCGGCACCCCGCTGGCCAGCAGCTTCTTGGCCGACTCGATCTTGCTGTCGGTCATCTTCGGCTTGCGGCCGCCTTTGCGGCCGAGCTGCTTGGCGACTTCCAGCCCGGCGCGGGTGCGCTCGACGGTCAGCTCGCGCTCCATTTCGGCAAGGCTCGCCATGACGTGGAAGAAGAACCGCCCGGATGGTGTGCCGGTGTCGATGGAGTCGGTGAGGCTCCTGAACTGGACACCGTGCTTGTGCAGATCGCCGACCAGATCGACCAGTTGCTTGACCGACCGGCCCAGCCGGTCGAGCTTCCAGACGACCAAAGTATCGCCTTCGCGCAGCATTTCGAGCGTCTTGGCCAAGCCAGGCCGGTCTGCCCGCGTGCCACTCACCTTGTCCTCGAAGACCTTTTTACATCCGGCCTTGCTCAAGGCTTCGCGTTGCAGCTCCAGGTTCTGATCCTGCGTCGAGACGCGCGCATAGCCAATCAACATGGCTTGTCTCGCGCCCGGTCGATGCGTTCCTGCATCGCCTGCATCACTTCTTCGTGGGTGTACGATCTGGCGTTGGCGTCGGTGGCTTGCCGCAGGGCTTCCTCAACCTCGCGCGTCATCCGCTCGTAATCCTCCGGCCACAGCGCTTGCTCCATGCGCAGCGACGCCTGACCCAGCAGGTGCAGCAGGCTGAACAGCCGCATGTCGTTGGTGGCGACGATGCGCTCCCGAATCTGCTCCTGAATAGCTTCGCTAGCCCGATGCGCTTGTGGTGTGGCAGTCCCCTCGTAGTCAGCGGGGAATTCCGCTTCCTCGGCAATCCTTGCCCAGGCGCTGGCCAGCGCCTCGATGGTTGACGTGCTCATTTCCGCCGCTCCTGTGCTCTTTGGCGAATCAACCGGCCAAGGGGCCTCGACGCGAAAACCAGCAGCATCACGCCTATCGGATACCAGGTCGAGAAGACCACCAAGGCATCGAAGGCTGGCCGTCCGGTGTTGGTAGGCAGTACGGCGGTCACAGCCATCAACCCGCCGACCGTCCAGATGATGCGCCACACGTAGGGCATCACGCGGGGCACGTAGCCGTCATCGAAAGCGGTCTGGTAGTAGCGGCGCAGGCCGCGCTCGGCAAGCGCCTGGCGCTGCCGCTCCGACAGCGCATCCGTCCGGCCATACCAGCGCCGGAATGGTGGACAGCGCAGCAGCAAAGGGGTGAAGAGGATCATCACCGCCACGATCGCGACACCCCACGCCATGACGGCGCCGGCATCGGGCCGCTTGGCGTTCTCGATCACGGGCGCGAAGACGCCCGGAGCACCGATCATCCAGAACAGCGCAATGTGCTGATGGAAGGAGAGCTTCATTTGCTCATCCACTTGCGCAGCAGGCGCTTTTTCAGGGAGGCGCGTTCTTGCGGGTTGCGTCCCTTGTGATTGGCGATGCGATCCGCCGTGGCGGCCTGGCGCTTGACGGGCCAGTAGGAGCGGCCATCCTTGCCCATCGACCAGACGCTGCTGGCCTGGTTTTCCAGCAGGGGCAGATGGGCGCTCAGGGCTTCGGGCGACGCGCTGGTCAGCGCCGTGCGCTCACGGGTGCGCCAGCGCTGATGCCAGAGCTTCTTGTCCTCGCGCTCGCTGCCGCAGGTCGTGTGCCCGACGATGGGTGTTTTGCGGCGGCTGCGGCTCATAACGTAGTGGTCTCCAAGAACATTCAGGACTGATCCCAGGCGTCGATGGTCAAGACCTGATCGGCAGGACAGGCGGCTACGCGGTCGGGAACTGGATGGTGTTCAGTCTCATGCCGACCCCATTCGATTGATCGCGTCGCTTGCGGCACGCTGCGACGCAAGGAGGTTTGCGACCTGGTTTAGCAGCCGTGTCCGCTGCATGTCTGTTACCTATCTCCCCGACCGCTCATTGGACCAACTCCAGAGATTGGGCTCTATCGCTCAGCCAATACGAAACCGGCATTGGCTGATGCCACAACCGAGACTAACACAAATGGCTCGGTACCTGTATTTCGCGCCCCGTGCACTTGGCCCGGTCTTGCCACGGCTATCTCACCTTCCCTGAGGGCACGAACAATCCCATTGCCCTGAAAGTAATCAGCCATTCCCGACAAAACAGTCCACGTGTCTTGGCCGTGAGGATGAATGTGAGCCGCAATTTCCTGCCCGGGATGGACATGCCAAACCACGATAATTGAGTCTCGGGTTTCAAGCACAACGGAACGAATAGGCTCGCCTTCGGACGGCTGAACATACTCGGCTACAGAAAATATTCTCGATTCAACAGTCATCGGAGATCCCTCTTTCACAGTTGTCGTTACGGTCTTCATCGTCGGCATCCTGACGCACGGCGGGCAATTGCTGGAGCAACGCCGGCAGCCATTCCTGTACCGTCTCCCACACCACATCGAGGTTGATGTCGAAATAGCCGTGAGCCATGCGATTACGCATATTGCGCATGCTGCGCCACGGCACGTCGGCATGCGCCTGGGTGAACTCGACGTAGCCATCCATCACCTTTGTGGCCGCCTCGCCGATGACGATCAGGCTCATGATGACGGCCTGCTGGGTGCGCTTGTCGGCCAAGAAGTCGTCCTTGGCCATCCCTTCCACGAAGCTGCGCGCATCGGTTGCGGCCTGCTGAATGTGGTCGAGGTAATCGGGCAGGCGGTTCTCGCTCATATCGGTTGCGCCTCCGCGAGCACCTTGGCCCGGAACTTCGGCGGCAGGTCGCCGGGAGTCAGCAGATCGACGTCAACGCCGAGCAGCGATTTCAGTTCTTCTTCCAAATCGCCCAAGTCCAACAACGTGGCACCGGGCAGCGCATCGACCAACAGGTCGAGGTCGCTGCCATCCCGGTCGGTGCCATGCAGCACCGAGCCGAAGACGCGCGGGTTCGCGGCGCGAAAGCGGCCTACCGCTTCACGCACTGCGCTTCGCTTCATGTCAAGCACAACAGACGGTCGCATGCGCATCCTTTCTTATCGAAACTCGTTGAGATGATATGCAATCAAGAATAGAATTTCAAGAACTATTTTCGAGAATCGCAATGCCTTGATTCCCGTGCCGCGCCGGTTGCCTTGGCGGGCTTGTCACAAACCTACGTTTTCAAGAAGAAGGAAACCGCATGCCCCGCCGTTCGATCCTCTCCGCCGCCGAGCGCGAAAGCCTGCTGGCGTTGCCGGACACCAAGGATGAGTTGATCCGTCACTACACGTTCAGCGAAAGCGACCTCTCCATCATCCGGCAGCGGCGCGGCCCGGCCAATCGGCTGGGCTTCGCGGTGCAGCTCTGCTACCTGCGCTTTCCCGGCGTCATCCTTGGCGCTGATGAGCCACCGTTCCCGCCATTGCTGAGACTGGTCGCCAACCAGCTCAAGGTCGGCATCGAAAGCTGGGACGAGTACGGGCAGCGTGAGCAGACCCGACGCGAGCACCTGGTCGAGCTGCAAACGGTGTTCGGCTTCCAGCCGTTCACGATTGGCCACTACCGGCAGGCTGTCCAGTTGCTGACCGAGCTGGCCATGCAAACCGACAAGGGCATCGTGCTGGCCAGAGCCTTGATCGAGCACCTGCGGCGGCAGTCGGTCATTGTGCCCGCCCTCAACGCCGTCGAGCGGGCGAGCGCCGAAGCGATTACCCGCGCCAACCGGCGTCTCTACGACGCCTTGGCTGAGCCGCTGACGGACGTGCATCGCCGTCGCCTCGACGATCTGCTCAAGCGCCGCGACAACGGCAAGACGACGTGGCTGGCCTGGCTGCGGCAATCCCCGGTCAAACCGAACTCGCGGCACATGCTGGAACACATCGAACGCCTCAAGGCGTGGCAGGCGCTCGACCTGCCCTCCGGCATCGAGCGGCTGGTTCACCAGAACCGGCTGCTCAAGATCGCCCGCGAGGGCGGCCAGATGACGCCCGCCGACCTGGCGAAGTTCGAGCCGCAGCGGCGTTACGCGACCCTGGTGGCGCTCGCCATCGAGGGCATGGCCACCGTCACCGACGAAATCATCGACCTGCATGACCGCATCCTGGGCAAGCTGTTCAATGCCGCCAAGAACAAGCATCAGCAGCAGTTCCAGGCATCCGGCAAGGCGATCAATGCCAAGGTGCGGCTGTTCGGGCGCATCGGCCAGGCGCTGATCGAGGCCAAGCAAGCGGGCCGCGATCCGTTCGCCGCCATCGAGGCCGTCATGTCCTGGGATGCTTTCGCCGAGAGCGTCACCGAAGCGCAGCGGCTCGCGCAACCCGAGGACTTCGATTTCCTGCACCGCATCGGCGAGAGCTACGCCACGCTGCGCCGCTACGCGCCGGAATTTCTCGACGTGCTCAAGTTGCGGGCCGCGCCCGCCGCCAAGGACGTACTCGACGCCATCGAGGTGCTGCGCAGCATGAACAGCGACAACGCCCGCAAGGTGCCCACCGACGCGCCGACCGAGTTCATCAAGCCGCGCTGGCAGAAGCTGGTGATGACCGACACCGGCATCGACCGGCGCTACTACGAACTGTGCGCGCTGTCGGAGCTGAAGAACGCGCTGCGCTCCGGCGACATCTGGGTGCAAGGCTCGCGCCAGTTCAAGGACTTCGAGGACTACCTGGTGCCGCCCGCGAAATTCGCCAGCCTCAAGCAGGCCAGCGAATTGCCGCTGGCCGTGGCCACCGATTGCGACCAGTACCTGCATGACCGGCTGACGCTGCTGGAAACGCAGCTCGCCACCGTCAACCGCATGGCGCTGGCCAACGAGCTGCCGGACGCCATCATCACGGAGTCGGGCCTGAAGATCACGCCGCTCGATGCGGCGGTGCCCGATACCGCACAGGCCCTGATCGACCAGACGGCGATGATCCTACCGCACGTCAAGATCACCGAATTGCTGCTGGAGGTAGACGAATGGACGGGCTTCACCCGGCACTTCGCCCACCTGAAGTCAGGCGACCTGGCCAAGGACAAAAACCTGTTGCTGACCACGATCCTCGCCGACGCGATCAACCTGGGCCTGACCAAGATGGCGGAATCGTGCCCCGGCACGACCTACGCCAAGCTGGCCTGGCTGCAAGCCTGGCACATCCGCGACGAAACCTACGGGGCGGCACTGGCCGAGCTGGTCAACGCGCAGTTCCGACATCCCTTCGCCGAGCATTGGGGCGACGGCACCACGTCATCGTCGGACGGCCAGAACTTCCGCACCGGCAGCAAGGCCGAGAGCACCGGCCACATCAATCCGAAATACGGCAGCAGCCCAGGGCGGACGTTCTACACCCATATCTCCGACCAGTACGCGCCGTTCCACACCAAGGTCGTGAACGTCGGCGTGCGCGACTCGACCTACGTGCTCGACGGCCTGCTGTATCACGAATCCGACCTGCGGATCGAGGAGCACTACACCGACACGGCAGGGTTCACGGACCACGTCTTCGCGTTGATGCACCTGCTGGGCTTCCGCTTCGCCCCGCGCATTCGTGACCTGGGCGACACCAAGCTCTACATCCCGAAGGGCGATGCCACCTACGAGGCGTTGAAACCGATGATCGGCGGCACGCTCAACATCAAGCACGTCCGCGCCCATTGGGATGAAATCCTGCGGATGGCCACCTCGATCAAGCAGGGCACGGCGACGGCCTCGCTGATGCTCAGGAAGCTTGGCAGCTACCCGCGCCAGAACGGCCTGGCCGTCGCCCTGCGTGAGCTGGGACGCATCGAGCGCACACTGTTCATCCTGGACTGGCTGCAAAGCGTCGAGCTGCGCCGCCGCGTGCATGCCGGGCTGAACAAAGGCGAGGCGCGCAACGCGCTGGCCCGCGCCGTGTTCTTCAACCGCCTGGGGGAAATCCGCGACCGCAGCTTCGAGCAGCAGCGCTACCGGGCCAGCGGCCTCAACCTGGTGACGGCGGCCATCGTGCTATGGAACACGGTCTATCTGGAGCGGGCCGCGAACGCCTTGCGTGGCCACGGTCAAGCCGTCGATGACGGCCTGTTGCAGTACCTGTCGCCGCTCGGCTGGGAGCACATCAACCTGACCGGCGATTACCTCTGGCGCAGCAGCGCCAAGATCGGCGCGGGCAAGTTCAGGCCGCTACGGCCGCTGCAACC
>NZ_JH414813.1:18097-24492 GCF_000238715.1 Klebsiella sp. 4_1_44FAA | reverse complement strand
AAGATAAAATTCTTTTTCCCAAGGCAGACAGCACGAAGGGCTCGTTCGGCAGCGTTGTTATCAGGCTCTGCCAGACCATCATCACAGTAGTAGCACAGCGCATCCCACTGGTTCAGGGCATAAGCGAACGCCTCGCCCAGCCGGGATTTTTTCGACAGCGTGGCGCTTTTCTCCACCAACCAGTCATGCAGGGATATCAGCAGCGGCTTACTCCGGGATTGCCTGGTTGCCAGCCGCTCAGTTGCAGGGAGGCCGCGTATTTCCTCTTCTACCGCGTACAGCTCACCGATACGTTTCAGGGCTTCCCCGGCGGTGGCCGTCTGAGTACTTATATAGACGTCGTGGATTTTTCGACGCGCGTGGGCCCAGCATGCAGCTTCTGTTAGCGGGCCACCGTTACGCTCTGCGCTGAACAACCTGTCGTACCCTGCGAAGGCATCGGCCTGCAGTACGCCATGATAATGGCGAAGATGCTGCTGAGGATGTTTCCCCTGTCGGTCAGGGGAGAAGGCGAACCACGCCGCTGGCGGGTCTGACGATCCAGCGCTTCGGTCATCACGCACATACGTCCAGATGCGCCCGGTTTTCGTCTTCTTCCTCCCCGGTGCCAGTACCGGCACCGGGGTATCGTCCGTATGCAGTTTGCGGCAGTCCATCACGTAACGATAAAGGGCTTCATCCAACGGTGCCATCAACCGGCAACACGCATCCACCCAGTTGGAGAGCAGAGCCCGGCTCAGATCCACGCCCTGGCGGGCAAAGATTTCGCACTGGCGATAGAGCGGCAGGTGCTCGCAGTATTTGGCCGTTAACACGCGGGCCAGCAGACCCGGCCCGGCGATACCCCGATCGATGGGGCGTGATGGTGCCGACGCTTCAACGATGCAGTCGCATCGGGTGCAGGCCTTTTTCACCCTGACCGTGCGGAGCACTTTCAGGGCGCTGGAGACCAGCTCCAGCTGCTCTGCGCTGACTTCGCTGAGGTATGCCATATCGCTGCCGCAGTCCGGACAACAGGTTTCGGGCTCCAGCCTGTTTATTTCGCGTGGAAGATGGTCAGGCAGAGGACGACGATGGCGCGACTGGCGAAGCTGACGCGGAACCTGCTGATCGTTATCCCGGCCGTTGTAACGATCGCTTTGCTGCTCCTGCTGTTTCAGCAGGGCTTCGGCTTCTTCAACCTGCCGGCGCAGCTTTTCAGAACGGGTACCGAACAGCATCCGCCGTAGTTTTTCTATCTGCGCCCGCAGATGCTCTATTTCGCGCTCTTCGTTCTCTATTTTCTCTTCAGCGCGCGCCAGCGCTGAACGCAGGAACGACTCAGTCTCAGCAACGAGACTAAGCTGACTGTCTTTCTGGCGAAGCGCGTCTTCCAGCGCGGCGATACGGGCGAGATAGTCCTGACTCATGACCCCATTTATAATGCGGTCATGCTCTTTTTACAACATTGTCAGTGAGTTAAGACGAGCTGTTTTTGGCTGACGCCAGTCCAGCTTATCGAGGAGCATGGCGAGTTGTGAGCGGGTAATGGCGATTTTACCATCGCGTACAGCAGGCCAGATGAACTGGCCTTCTTCCAGCCGTTTGGTCAACAGGCACAGGCCGTCAGCATCGGCCCAGAGTATCTTTACGGTGTCACCTCTGCGGCCACGGAAGATAAACAGGTGGCCGGAGAACGGGTTTTCATCAAGGGCATGCTGTACCAGCTCGCCCAGACCATTGAACGATTTACGCATATCCGTGACGCCAGCAACCAGCCAGATACGGGTACCTGACGGGAGGGATATCATTGGCTTCTCCCGGTCAGCTCGCGGAGCAGCACGCCCAGCAACTCCGGCGAGGGGTTTTCGAGGCTTATTTTACCGTGGCGGAACTCCACGCTGCAGGAGGAAGCATTCAGCGGACACTGCCCGGAACCGTTATCTGATGTTGGTGGTTCAGATACGATCTCGACAGGTAACAGTGACAGCTCTGAAGGTGGGGTGATGGTCGCAGGCAGGCGACGTGATACCCGCCCCTCGTTTTGCCACATGCGCAGCCACTTAAAAATGAGGTTGTGAGCAACTCCATTTTCGCGGGCGATCTTAGCAACATTGGCATCCGGTTGAGACGCCAGCTCAACGATGCGAAGTTTAAAGTCATTAGAATAGACTGTGCGGGATTCAGTTCGCCAGTTGGCAGTATTTTCCATGATTAGAGCTCCTTCTAAATTAGATGGAGCTCTAAGCTAACGATCCCGTAACCAGATTCACAGGCGGCAGTGGCTAGACGCTTACCTGCGTTGGCTTGCCGGGCTGGATAAGTCGCAGCTCCACACCATGCTCAAAAGCCCACTGATCGAGTGCGCGGCAGGTAAACTCCGGGCCCTGATCGGTTCTTATCGTAGCCGGATAGCCGCGAAACAGCGCAATGCTGTCCAGAATACACGTGACCTGCACGCCTGAAATCCCGAAGGCAACAGTGACCGTCAGGCATTCCTTTGTGAAATCATCCACGCAGGTCAGGCACTTGATCCTGCGACCTGTGGCCAGTGCGTCCATGACGAAATCCATTGACCAGGTCAGATTGGGCGCCATCGGGCGGAGCAGCGGCAGACGTTCTGTTGCCAGCCCTTTACGACGTCGTCTGCGTTTTACACTCAGGCCATTAAGTTGATAGATGCGGTAAACCCGCTTGTGGTTAACGCAAAGACCTTCACGTCGCAGAAGCTGCCAGATACGCCGGTAACCAAAACGGCGGCGTTCAAGTGCCAGCTCTGTGATGCGTAGAGACAGCTGCGCGTCAGCAGCCGGACGCTGAGCCGAATATCGGCAGGTTGACAGGGACAGACCTGCCAGCCTGCAGGCACGACGTTGCGACAGACCCTTAGCCTCGCACATGACTTCCACGGCTTACCGCTTCTGGTCTGTCGTCAGTACTTTCGCCCAAGAGCCACCTGAAGCGCCTCCTTATCCAGCATGGCTTCAGCAAGCAGCTTCTTGAGTCTGGCGTTCTCTTCCTCAAGCGACTTCAGGCGCTTAACCTCAGGCACCTCCATACCGCCATACTTCTTACGCCATGTGTAAAAGGTGGCGTCGGAAATGGCGTGCTTACGGCAGAGCTCACGGGCAGAAACGCCGGCTTCGGCCTCGCGGAGAATACAGATGATCTGTTCGTCGGAAAAACGCTTCTTCATGGGGATGTCCTCATGTGGCTTATGAAGACATTACTAACATCACGGTGTATTAATCAACGGGGAGCAGGTCACTCATCTCATCTAAATGCTGAGAATTTTGGTGCTGTTGACCATCTATCTCAATAATTAAACCAACTTGAGGAATGTAAAAATCTACCTGTCGGTTCTGGAATTGTTCAACGTAGACCTGAGTCATATCGTAAATCTGAACTTCAGGGAGCATTAGTTGTTTTACAAAAATGTACTCACCGAAATACTTTGGAATCAGCTCATCAAAAAACCTTTTCGCTGGGTAGTACCCAGAATGCTTGTTGCCTCGAATCAATCTATTCCAAAAAACTGGCTTATCTGACACAAGAGCCTGAGCTGATGTATTAAGACCGCTCTTCTCCAGTTCAATGCCAAATGCCTTCCTCAGTTTCCGCGAGGCTATTGTTGGCTTCCCTCTCTGAAGCATATTCTTAAGAACTTGAATTGCTGCAAATAGCTGTCCAGACGCCGTTTCAGACGAGATAGAATACTGGAGAAGATTGTGGAAAATGAAGTTATGGTTGGTTCTCGCGTAGTTAGCAGAAAACTTCTTGCTTACAAGCCTGCTACTAGACTTCGACCTGACATGTCTAGATAGTTCACTTTCGTCCGCCAGCGAGTCGATGATTGGGTTGTACAAATCTGAAAACAGTTTGTTATTGTGTTGTTGTTCTTGGCTGTCAGTGCCTAGCTCCAATCTATAGAGAGTTTTAACCAACGTAAAAATGTAAATACTTGAATTCGGAAAAGCTTGAGATAGACAGCGTGTTATCTCATCAGTTGTAGCCCCCGAAGTTAATACGTCGTCAACGATCAGAAATGTCGGATTTGAATTAGCTTCTATTGAATCAAAATAGGCTTTATAGGCACCTCTGACCTGGTGGAGTCTTTGTGCTGCAGTGCAATTAGTCGATTTATCTAATACGTGATCTTTCTCTAATATCTTAGGTTGGTAAGAAGCCCCTAAAGCAACAGCCAGCGATTTGCCCAAGGTATCTAATGCTTTATCGCCATCTTCAGCCCTAAGCTCAGCGTGACCTAACGCTCGAACAACTATATCTATGGCTGGGAATGAAGGAGCTAGCTCAACAGTCTTGTTAACCCAGCGGCGAACAGAAGTATTCTTGTTATCTTTGAAAGACCAAACTTCCTGTTTGATACCATCTAAATAGAATCCCAGATGAAGTTTATTCCCAGATTGTATTAACTCAGAACGTCCAGTTCTTGCGGAGTTCCGCGTCGAGTTTTTTCCAATAAGCTCGGTGAGACCACTTATTCCCTTATGTGACGAATCGATCTCCGAGGCAGAACCCCAATCTACTGAGAAAAACTCAACTCCTGCATTGGAAGCAGCGTCTCGATCTAGGTTACTATCTCCTAAATAAATTGACTCGTCGGCGCTAACACCGAAGTACTCGAGAATACGAGTAACGCCCTCAGGGCTCGGCTTATGCTGCGTTACATCATGGTAGGCTACTACATAATCAACAGTGATACTGAAGTGTTTGAGTAGCCCCTGAACGTAGTTCGAAGGCGCATTCGAGAAGATAGCAACCTTGATTCCAACCGACCGAGCCGTTGTAACAAGGCCGACAACGTCCTGATAGATGACACAACCATTAAAGTACCTAGGTATGTCTCTCCATCGGCCAGCTGACCGAAGTGGTTCGAGGCTTGATGTATCAATAAGCGTGTCATCAAGATCGAGGACGATGACCTTTATCACAGCAGGCCACCTTTTGCTTTCAACGACCTAAATGAACTCGCGATATCTTCTAATTGAAGACGAATATCTTCATAAGATTCGCTCGTGTAGGGTATCGCCCTCCCTTCGTTAACTAGCTGTTGAGTTCCTGAAATTGCCTTGATAGTAAGATCTGGATACTTAGCTTTATGTGCGTCAGGAACGAAGACAGGACGCATCATAGAGATAGCAGATTTGACTGCGTGCATCGTCCCACCATCTATCGAAGTTTCAATAGCAAAGACGGCAGTAGATAAACCTGCTTGTATCCTGTCTCGCTTAGCAAAGAACGCAGGTATTGCTTTGGTTCCTGGTGCATTCTCTGCAACTAGAAGTCCGCCCTCGTCCAATATTTCCTTAGCGAGTTCCCGATTACTTGCGGGAGAAATAGACTCCACATCGACAAGAACAGAAATCGTTGGTGTTTTGGCGTCTAATGCCGCGCGATGAGCAATTGTATCGATACCCAGTGCAAGTCCACTGACTATCGTGAAGCCATAAGTCGCAAACTTTTGAATAGTTTTAATCGTTATGGTTTCCCCCTTGGGGGTGTTTTCACGAGTGCCTACAACCGCTAATGAAAGCCTATTATCTAAGAGGTTCAGATTGCCTTTGCAGTATAGAAAAGGAGGAGGTTTCGGGAGACCGTATAACGCAATTGGATAGGTTTTCGTACCGAAGAGAACAATCTCAACACCTTTATTTTTGAACGAATCAATCTCAGCTTGTACTTCGACCCTGAGAGCTTGGAAGTTCGCAGTATCTAAGAAGCTTTCGAGAGTTGCTCGAGATTTACCGTTTGATATTTTTAGATTGGAGGAGTGGTGTGCCAGTTCTTCGAGTGTTGCCACTCCGCTATACGCTGAAAACTTTAAGATGGACAGAACAGTTTCATCACCAACGTTCATTAGCCTCTTGACAACAAGAGCATCTACTATGTTCACATCCACTCCAAAAACACAACAAATTCTAGTCCATTAACCACAAATTTACTTGTATTCGACCGAAAACACAATAAAGTCAATCTCTATAAGTAGATATACCCCACGGTAAGTGAAGTGGTCAACAAAAACTGGCCACCGCGTTAGAGTTTTTCCAGTATCGGTTTTCTGATTCGTTTGGCGGTAACCCACCATTATATTCGTGCGGTCTTAGTGCGCTGTAATATCCAACGATATAGTCCGTTATTGCGTGAGCTGCATCGCTGAAGCTTACATAGCCCGTCGCCGGCACCCATTCGTTCTTCAGACTCCTGAAGAAGCGCTCCATTGGGCTGTTATCCCAGCAGTTTCCACGCCGACTCATACTCTGCCTGATCCGGTATCGCCACAGTAACTGCCGGAACTGCCTGCTCGTATAATGGCTGCCTTGGACGCCCTTCTAAGAGTCAAGCTGTTATCGGGATACTGTTGATCCGCCTGTTTGATTGCGCAGTAACGTGTAAAC
>NZ_JH414813.1:7695-17813 GCF_000238715.1 Klebsiella sp. 4_1_44FAA | reverse complement strand
AACGTGTAAACTTCGCGGGAGATATATCGCTTTAGACAGCGTATCGCTTCCATTTTTGTATGTCCTTCGGCTACACGCCTGGCGACATATTCCTTTGTTTTTGCGTCAGTTCGTAAGCGTCCGATGGCGATGATGTGAAGTGCACTATTTGAAGCACGATCTCCACCACGATTAAGTCGGTAACGGTTCGTTCATGGCCATATCAATGATTTTCTGGTGCGTACCGGGTTGAGAAGCGGTGTAAGTGAACTGCAGTTGCCATGTTTTACGGCAGTGAGAGCAGAGATAGCGCTGATGTCCGGCAGTGCTTTTGCCGTTACGCACAACCCCGTCAGTAGCTGAACGGGAGGGACAGCTGATAGAAACAGAAGCCACTGGAGCACCTCAAAAACACCATCATACACTAAATCAGTAAGTTGGCAGCATCACCTGATAAATTCCATAAATAGAACAGCCAGTTTCTCTCAGTTCTCGTAAATTCTTCCCTGCAAACTTCAGCTCGTGTGAAAGCCCGAGAAACTCACCAGTAAATTCATATTCTGCTTCAGGCCTATGGTGGCATTTGATCAATGCAAATGCCGCCCCTACTTTTTCAACTGTTACAGTAACCGACATTGAACCACCTCCGTCAAGATAATCGATGAACGTTTTAGACTGTCCAGCTGTTCGACACCACTTCTGCCTGCTTCAAAATCAGTTCCACGGCGCCCGGCGTTTTGTCCGGCGGATACTTATACTTACGCAGCGTCTGGCGCACCAGAATACGCAATCGGGCACGCACGCTTTCACGCACCTGCCAGTCCACGGTGGTGGACTGCCGCAATTTCAATGTCACTTCGATGGCCAGCTTTCTCAGCGTATCATCGCCCAGTTCACGCACTGCACTTTCATTTTCAGCCAGCGCATCATAGAAGGCAATTTCATCCGGGGTCAGCCCTAACGCATCATCACGCGCCATCGCCTCCTGGAACGCTTTCGCCATCTGGATCAGCTCTTCAATCACCTGCGCGGTCTCAATAGCGCGGTTATTGTATTTGAGCAGCACCGCTTTCAGTCGGTCGGAGTATTTCTTCTGCTGCACCACGTTATTGCCCGAACGGGCATGAATGCCGTCATTGAGCAGTTTTTTCAGCAGTTCCACTGCCAGATTACGCTGCGGCATTTCCCGCACTTCTTCCAAAAACTCATCGGACAGCAAACCTATGTTCGGTTTATCCAGCCCGGCGAGTGCGAAGACATCCTCAACCCCGGTCGCGACAACCGCGTTATCGAGGATCTTGCTCAGCAGAGAGTTTTTTTCTGACTGGCTAAACTTTGCCTTCGGATCGAGTTTGATAAGCCCCACCCGGATCGCCGAAAGAAACGCGAACTCTTCCTGCAAAGGTTCGGCCTCATCCAGCGTGTTACATAGTGACCAGGCTTTGCTCATCGCCAGCGAGACATCGAGGTAACGTTTTTTACCGTCATCCAGTCCCAGAATGTAGTTCACGGCATCACGCAAGAAGGCCAGCGGATCGCGGGAGAAGCCCGTGTAATCAAATCCCGGCTTACCCGCCGAACGGGCAAACATCCCATGAATGACATCCATTTTTTCCAGCAGAATCGCAAAGGCTTCCCGGGCATCAACCGTCGTCTGTCCTTTGCCTTTTGAATCGGTATAGGTTTTCAGTGCCTGCTTCAGCTCGTTGGCAATGCCGATATAATCCACCACCAGTCCGCCGGGTTTATCCCGGAACACACGGTTAACGCGGGCAATCGCCTGCATCAGGTTATGGCCACGCATCGGCTTGTCGATATACATGGTGTGGCAGCACGGGGCATCAAACCCGGTCAGCCACATATCCCGCACAATCACCAGTTTCAGCGGGTCGTTCAGATCTTTAAAGCGGGCTTCCAGGCGTTTTTTGGTCTGTTTGTTGTAGATATGCGATTGCAGATGGTCTTTATCTGACGCCGATCCGGTCATGATGACTTTGATCGCCCCTTGTTCAACGTCTTCACTGTGCCATTCCGGGCGGATCGCCACGATGGCATCGTACAGTTTCACGCAGATCTCGCGGCTCATGGCGACAACCATCGCCTTGCCGTTCATGGCAGTGTTACGTGTTTCAAAATGCTGAACCAGATCGGCGGCGACCTGCTGAATACGTGGCTCTGAACCGACCAGCTTTTCCAGACGGCTCCAGTCACCTTTGGTTTTTTCTTGCTGGCCCGTTTCTTCGTCTTCTACCAGTTCATCGACCTGATCAGAGAGCGTTTCCAGCTCGTCATGGTTCAGATCGAGTTTTGCCAGCCGGGATTCGTAGTAAATCGGCACCGTCGCGCCATCATCAACCGCATCCTGAATATCGTAGATAGAGACATAATCACCGAACACGGCACGGGTATCTTTATCTTCCGAGGCAATCGGCGTACCAGTGAAGCCCATAAACGACGCATTCGGTAGCGCATCGCGCATGTGTTTGGCGTAGCCGTATTTATAGACGCCAGTTTGCCTGTCCAGCGTGGCGCTCAGGCCATACTGGCTACGGTGCGCTTCATCGGAAATCACCACGATGTTGCTGCGGACGTTAAGTGCCGGATGGCTCTGTTCACTGTCCAGCGGCGCAAACTTCTGCACGGTGGTAAAGATGATGCCGCCGGATTCACGAGCATTGAGCAGTTCGCGCAATTCGTCGCGGTCGTTGGCCTGTAGCGGTGTCTGCTTCAGTAAATCCTGCGCCTGGCAAAAAGTGGCGTATAACTGCCCGTCAAGATCGTTGCGGTCGGTCACCACCACAATGGTCGGATTGTTCATCTCCGCCTGTTGCAGCAGTTTTCCGGCATAGCAGCACATGGAGATACTTTTGCCGGAGCCCTGAGTGTGCCACACAACACCCGCTTTTTTACTACCGGGGGTAATGTTACTGCGCAGCGGCAAGTGTTTACCGGTAGAGGCCACAATCGTGGCTGCGACGGCTTCGCGCACCGCGTGGAACTGATGATAGGCGGCTATTTTCTTGATGAGTCGTTTGCCGTCATTCTCGAACAAAATAAAGTAACGGATATAGTCGAGCAAAAGTTCCCGGTTAAAAAAGCCCTGAACGACGGTTTTTAACTGCCAGTCAAACCGTGGTTTATCGTCTTCATTAGCCACCGTTTTCCACGGCAGAAAGCGCTCTTCATCGGCAGTCAGCGAGCCGATACGCGCATTCAGCCCATCACTCACCACCAGCGCTTCGTTGCAGATAAACAGATCGCTGAGTTCGTTTTTATAGGTCTGCAACTGGTTAAACGCAGCCCAGATATCAGCATTAACATCAATCGGGCTTTTCAGTTCAATCACCGCAACTGGCAGGCCGTTGATATAGCCAATCACATCCGGGCGCCGCACCTGCTTTGTGCCCTGAATGGCAACCTGGTTCACGACCATAAAGCGGTTATTGGCTGGATGGTTAAAATCCATCAGCAGCGCTTTATCGTGAACGACTTTCTCTTCACGCTTGTACTCAACGGGCACACCGTCGAGCAACAAATGGTGAAATGCTTTGTTGCTGACGACCAGATCCGGGCTTTGCGCATGGGCGATACGCAGTATCACCTCTTCGAGCACGGCAACAGGGAGATGGGGATTGATGGTTTGTAGCTGTTCCAGCATCACCGGGCGCAGAAACACATCATGAAATGAGGCACGTAGCGGGTTGTCGCCATCCGGCGCGATATCGGGCCCGTGCAGCACTTCCCAGTCCTGTTCAGCAAACCATTTCAGGCATTGCTGTTCTAAATCGTCTTCGCTCAGCATTACTCTTCCTCTCCCTCGGTAATCATCCCGCTCTGTTTCAGTTCCATCGCCAGCTCCAGCAGGCTCGGGCGAATCGCTTTTTCCAGACGGTTCATGCTATCCATCATCCAGTCGATAATGGCAGGCCAGATCTCTTTATTGCCGCCGTCAAACGCCTTTGAACAGACGATCTGGCAGCTTTTTCGCTCCGGCAGTAATCGCCAGTCGAGCGGCTCGCCAAACAGCGATTCAATTTGCGCTTTACGTTCCTGCAGGCGCTCAAATAACCAGGTGTTTTCCAGCGCATCCCCACGCGAAATATTGAGCTGCACGCGAGCATCTTTCTGGGAAAAGATCAGTTCAAACGGCACGCCGCTGACACCCGATCCGGCAGCCAGCCAGTGATCGGTTGAGGGAGCGCGGTTGTTAAACAGTGAACAGGGGCTGGCGCGGAATTTTTCCAGCGTCATCGTCCAGAACTCGCGGCGCAGATAATGGCGTTGCTGCAGTTCGCTACTGCTGGAGGTGGACTGTTCTTCCGCCTCTTTTTGCGCCATACCGATCATGTACGACTCCGCTTCCGGCGTCGGGATCACCTGGCGGATATCAACGAACACGTCTTCACCGAAACGATAAGGCGTGACTTTAAAGCACTGAACCCGGATACCAAACTGCATCAGCCACAGCGCGGTATTGGTGACCTCTTTGCGGAAATTGGCCGCAACCATGATGACCCGCTGGGTGCCTTTACGGTTGAGCACCCCTTCTTTCAGGCTTTCCCAGCCCATAAATTCGGCGATGACGTCTGCCGCCTGGCGGTTCTCGTTGGGCTCGTGCTGATCCAGATAAAGCTGGAAGATCTCAACCACGCTTTCCTGACGCAGGTTGGCGCAGTAGCCCGCGTATTTCAGCGCCTGCCAGACCACGTCGCGCCCGGAGTCATCGAGCTTGTTCTCGATTATTACCAGGTTGCCCTTTTTATCGAGTGCCAGCAGATCGAGGCGTTCTTTGGTGTCGTCAAAACCAGCGAACTCTTTCTGGATGATCAGCAGTTCGTCGTCGTTATCGCGGGTTAGCGCCTGAGGGTTTTTTGCCAGCCACTCCTGCAAGTGATCGCGCTCGCGAAAGCCGAGGCTGCTGAACGACACTTCCTGCAGGGAGTGCAGGCTGTTGGTGGGCTTATCGACTTTATACATTTTCCGCCTCGCTGACCGCCTGCTCGGCTTCCGGCAGGGTGATTTCGCCCGAGAGGAGTTTAGGGAGAAGGGTGTCGCGGAGTTGGGTGAGGCTATTATTTTCCCGCATATTATTTTCTATCAACGAGTAAACTGCACTTGCTTGCTTGGTGTAACTTTTAACAAGTTCAACTGGCGGCATCACAAGAGGAATTGGATTAAAATTTTTCTTGCTAATTTCAGCAAAAGTAGTACCACTTGCACGAGATACAATTTCTGGCATGTTTGCGGAACACCACTGCAACACGAATTCAGGGCTTAATTCTTTATTACACTTCATGGCAATATATCCCTGATTAATCGCCACAGGGACTTTCGCAATTGCCAAGTATCCCACGGGAGCACGTGAAGACATCAACACGGTGTTAACAGGTAATAAGCCAGAAGAAATTTTATCCAATCCTGCTTTTGTTATTTTTCTTTCTGTATGCAGTAAGATTTTTTCTTCAACGTTGGATAGATCTTTAGGTGTAGTCCAGTGAATATCTCCGTTATTCCAAAACTCAGGTGTTTTAGTTGGTGGTGTTGCTCCACCAGCAATATCGATCTGTGCCCCAATTTCAGACAGAACCCACCCTTCCGGAATTTCCCCCAGCTCACTTTCCTGCATCGCAGACGGAAACAGTTCTGCCGTGGCTTTTAACTCGGCATATTGCTCAGGATTTTCACGCTCAAAAATCGCCAGCGCATCAGCATCTTTCCCGGAAATGGCCGTCATGGTGGCAAGCGTTGCATCTTCCTGCGAGCCACCCGCTTCCAACACCGCCATTTTGGCTTTTACTGGTTCAAAATCGACAAACCAACTTTTGAACAGGGCTTGTGCCATTTGTTCGAGGGTATGGTTGATGTTCTGATTGAGAATGATTTTATCATCAAGAGCTTTGCTAAATAACTCTAATCGTAATAACTCCGCCTTCGGCGGCACTGGCACATCTAAGTCTTGTAATATTTTTGTATCTAATTTACCTGCACCAATCCCAGTATTCTCAACCTTGCCTAAAAGAAGCTCTCTCGATGAAATCAACCACGCGAGGAGATAATATGGAGTTATGTCTTCACTTTTTGGCACTAACGCTTTCACGTCTTGATTAAAGGTTACTTCCCGTGTCGTGATACCAACTGGAATTTTATTATGAAGGGCCCCACCGCGAACCAACAAAAGAACGGTCTCTGCGGGTACTAAACGAGTACCATTGGTACTTCCTAAAGAAGTTACCCGTAGATCTGAGTCATGGTATCTAGTTGATTGCATGGAAGAAGCACTAATCCATGGAATTTCTCCATTCCAGTAATCTTTATTACTTTTAGATGGTGTCCCTCCGGAAAGGAAAGTAACTAGGTCGCCAAGCTTCTTAACAGACCAGTTAGAACTCATAACCCAGCCCTCCCAGACTCGCCTTAATCTGCGCTTCTAGCTTCGCACTCTCTTCCAGCTGATCTTTCAGTTGCGCGGTCAGTCGCGCCATCTTCTCGGCAAAGGGTTCATCGTCTTCTTCCTGCTCGGCGGCACCAACATAACGCCCTGGAGTCAGCACAAAGTCGTTTTTCTGGATGTCTTCCAGCGTTGCCGAGAAGCAGAAGCCGGCTTCGTCTTCGTAGTCTTTATCCGCCTGCCATTTATGGAAGGTATCGGCAATCTTCGCGATATCCTCGCGGGTGAAATCACGCAGCACGCGGTCTTTCATATAACCAATCTGGCGGGCGTCGATAAACAGCACCTGGCCTTTGCGGTGGACTTTACCGTTGCCGCCGGATTTGTCTTTGGTCAGGAACCAGATGCAGGCCGGGATTTGGGTGTTGGTAAACAGCTGTCCCGGCAGCGCCACCATACACTCCACCAGATCGGCTTCGATCAGATTGCGGCGGATCTCGCCTTCGTTGTTGGTGTTGGAACTCATCGAGCCGTTGGCCAGCAGCAGCGCCATCGAGCCTTTCGGCGCCAGGTGGTGGATCATGTGCTGCATCCATGCGAAGTTGGCGTTGCCCTGCGGCGGCGTGCCGTATTTCCAGCGCACGTCGTTTTCCAGCTTCGCGCTCCACCACTCTTTCATGTTGAACGGTGGGTTAGCCATAACGAAGTCGGCGCGCAGATCCGGATGCTGGTCGTCCAGCAGGGTATCGGCATTTTTCGTACCAAAATTAAAGTCGATGCCACGGATTGCCATGTTCATCGCCGCCAGCTTCCAGGTGGTCGGGTTGGATTCCTGACCGTAAACGGAGATTTTCTGCTTCTGCTCAGCGGCGTTGTACTGCTTCTCGCCCGCGTGCTCTTCAATAAAACGGTCACTGGACACGAAGAACCCGCCGGAACCCATCGCCGGGTCATACACACGGCCGTTATACGGCTGTAGGCATTCAACAATCAGGGTCACGATGCTTTTTGGCGTGTAATACTGGCCGCCCTGTTTGCCTTCCGCCAGCGCGAACTGGCCGAGGAAATATTCGTACACGTGACCGAGAATATCTTTGCTCTTTAAGTTGAGCTTCTCGCCGTTATATTCCGGGTTGCTGAAGTTGGCGTCAGAGAAAGTATTAATCAGCCCGGTCAACACTTCGTTGCCCAATTGATACTGGCTGATACGGTTCAGAATACCTTTCAGCTTCGGGTTGGTTTTTTCGATTTCATCGAGCGCGTTATCCACCAGCCAGGACACAGAGCGCAGCGTCACATCCTTGCCGGTGGTTTCATCCACCCACAGCACGGTGCCGGTCGGCAACATGGCTTTGTTTTTCAGCGTGTCCCAGCGCGCGGCTTTCGGCACCCAGAAGATGTTCTTTTCGGTGTAGTAATCTTCCACCTCCAGTTCATCCACAATCGCCTGTGCGTACTCTTCATCAGAGTCGTAACCGTCGCGCGACATGGCATAGATGTTGTCCGGGTTGCCGACATCGCGGAACAAGGTGATTAGCTCCTGCTGACGCGCCTCGAAGGCATCGGACACATACTTGAGGAAGATAAGCCCCAGCACCACGTGCTTGTAGTTGGCGGCATCCATGTTGGCGCGTAGCTTGTCGGCGGCTTTCCAGAATTTGTTATCCAGCTCGTTCAGGAACTGTTGTTCGGCGTTGTTCATGAAAATCCTCAGGGGCGATCGCAGCGATAGTGCAAACATGCCTATCTTAAATTTGGTTTTGGAATGCTAATCGCAAAATTATACCCGGAATGACTAGGTTCATAAACGAGATAGCGCAAAGAAGTGGAAGATGGGCTATGGCTAAGTTGACATTAAGTTCCGGGCCTCAAGCAGACGTCTCAACGTTGTCTCGCGAATATGCCAAATTATTCCGCAGCAGATGCTCAGCCCTACGGATTGACAGTCTATATTACTCTCCAAACAGTCTTCATTTACCTTCGGTTTTACGATACATGTCTGGTCGGTTGATCTGCCAGACAAAGTCTGGTCGGTTCAACGGGAGATACCCCATTTTCTGGTATAGCCAAGGGGCGCTGTCAGTGACCAGCATTATCCGTCGCAGGCGTGACATCAATGGATGGGCGTGACAGCATTCAATCAACCAACGACCGAGGCCACTTTTCTGATAGTCGTTCAGCACGTAGACGTCGCACAAATAACCAAAAGTGGCAAAGTCTGTCACCAGACGGGCGAAACCGATCTGTCTTGTGCCATCCAGTAGGCCAAAACAAAGGCTGTTCTGGATAGATACACTGACCGTTTCTATATCAATACCAGGAGCCCAGGACGATTGCGAAAGGTAATCATGAATGGTTCCAGCTCAAAAAAGGCGGGATCGGTTGTGACCGTAAACAGGTCTTTAGTAAAACTGAGATGCGGGTTATCCACTGATTAACTCCTTGTAAACGAATATGTGACGAGACAGGACCGAACGGTATGTTGGGTAACTCTCAGGATGATTTCTCATGTACCGTCATGATGAACACCAATGGGCTCGCTCCTCGGTTTTCATAGCAATGCGCAACGTCTGTTCTCGCGGTTGCCGAACAGTTGGTGTTCACTTGATACAGGTGATCTTGTACACCCAGTGTGAGTGTGCCTTCCTGGACGTAAAACAATTCAAGCGTTCCATCTGTGTGGCCGGGGGAAGCAAACTTTTCCCCCGGTTGCATTTCCCACATCCACATCTCGGTCATATCAGGGCCACCTGATCCTGCAAGCAGTCTGGCTCGTCCGCCTTTTTCGCCTTGCCATAATTCGGGGATTTCCTCTTCAGCGATGAGATGCACCGTTGGTTTCGAACTGACATCCACAAAGTCTGCCACCGAAACCCCCATCGCGACGGCCAGGCGGCACAACAGAGCAATACTGGGATTTGCCCGGCACCCCTCAATTTCAACCAGTGCACCCTTGCTGACGCCCGCCCGGCGGGAGAGTTCATCAAGGGAGATTTTTTTTTGTTTGCGATACAGCTTAATCCGCTGAGATACAGCTTCATTTACTGTGCTGGCAATCGAACCAGCATCGGTCATTAAATTGACTTTTTTAGTCATTGGTCATTATCATGATTTAAATTGGTCATTACAGGATTATTCCGTGTTAACAGTATCTCCGTCAATTGCCCCTGAAATTTATCGTATTGCACCCGGTTTCCGGGCACTCAGTATCTATGTAAACGCTGCGCCGGTGCTGAACCCTGATATTGGTGAAACAGCGCTGAGAGAAGCTTGTGAAGCGGTTCTTGTCGGTGAGCCTGAGTGGGCAGAATCGCATTTAGCTGCATGGGCTGAGATTTTTCAGACGTTTGGCGCTAAGGAAGGTGCGAACAAGTCCCTGATATGAGATCATGTTTGTCATCTGGAGCCATGGAACAGGGTTCATCATGAGTCATCAACTTACCTTCGCCGACAGTGAATTCAGCAGTAAGCGCCGTCAGACCAGAAAAGAGATTTTCTTGTCCCGCATGGAGCAGATTCTGCCATGGCAAAACATGGTGGAAGTCATCGAGCCGTTTTACCCCAAGGCTGGTAATGGCCGGCGACCTTATCCGCTGGAAACCATGCTACGCATTCACTGCATGCAGCATTGGTACAACCTGAGCGATGGCGCGATGGAAGATGCTCTGTACGAAATCGCCTCCATGCGTCTGTTTGCCCGGTTATCCCTGGATAGCGCCCTGCCGGACCGCACCACCATCATGAATTTCCG
>NZ_JH414813.1:0-7457 GCF_000238715.1 Klebsiella sp. 4_1_44FAA | reverse complement strand
CATCACGCAAGACAAAACGGACCATCAACATCGAATACATGAAAGCCAGCATCCGGGCCAAGGTGGAGCACCATTTCGCATCATCAAGCGACAGTTCGGCTTCGTGAAAGCCAGGTACAAGGGGTTGCTGAAAAACGATAACCAACTGGCGATGTTATTCACGCTGGCCAACCTGTTTCGGGCGGACCAAATGATACGTCAGTGGGAGAGATCCCACTAAAAACTGGGGATAACGCCTTAAATGGCGAAGAAACGGTCTAAATAGGCTGATTCAAGGCATTTACGGGAGAAAAAATCGGCTCAAACATGAAGAAATGAAATGACTGAGTCAGCCGAGAAGAATTTCCCCGCTTATTCGCACCTTCCATAAGTCGTGAACTATAATTACACTCAGTCAGATCCAAACACCTTTTCATCTGCATATATACTTTGTACATACCAGGAGATTACATGCAGGCACCCGGTATACCGGAGAATGAAGAACAGAGGCTGAAGTCCCTGTATATTACCGGCCTTCTTGATACCCGTGACGATGAGCGTTTTGAACGCCTGACGCGGCTGGCCCGCAAAGCCTTTCAGGTCCCGGTGGCTCTGATAAGCCTGCTGGATCGCGAGCGCCAGTGGCTCCTCGCCTGCCAGGGCGTCGGCGTGCGCGAAACTCCACGTGATATTTCGTTCTGCGGGCACGCCATTCTGCAGGAAGGGCCTTTTATCATTCACGATGCGGCTGCCGATGCGCGATTTCACGATAATCCCCTGGTTACCGGTGAGCCACACATCCGGTTCTACGCCGGCCAGCCGGTGAGCCTGCCGGACGGCACGGTGGCCGGCACGCTGTGCCTGATCCACACCGTTCCCCGCGCCTTCACGGATGAGGACATTGCGTCCCTCCGGGACCTGGCCTGTATCGTGGAGGACGAATTCGAGGCCATCAGCATGGCCATGACGGACAGCCTGACGGGCATTCCCAACCGGCGCGGGTTTTACCGCGCCGGCGAAAAACTCTTCCGCGCAATGAACCGGCAGGATGCGTCGTTCAGCCTCATCTATTTCGATCTGGACAGGTTCAAACCGGTTAACGATCTCTGGGGACACGCGGAAGGTGACGAGGTGCTGAAGATCTTTGCCGGCTTTTTACATCAGCACCTTGAACCGGGTGAAATAGCAGGCCGCCTCGGCGGGGATGAGTTTGCCGCCCTGATCCGGCGAAACGGTAACACTCAGTCTTATCTGCACGCGCTGAGTGCCAGTCTCGATCATTACAATGACACCTCGGGCAAGCCCTACAACATCAATTATTCCTTTGGCGAACTGATCAATAACGCAGACCATTATACGACACTGGCGGAGATGATCGGTAAATGTGACGAAGTGATGTACCTGCAGAAAAAAAGAAAGACCCTCTCCCGGAAAGCAGAACCGTGACGCTTTCCTTCCCGGCTGATCCCCTGCCCCGGGGTTCAGCCGGACGGCAGGAACAATATATTTAACCTCATGGCGCATAAAGTCATTTATATTTGCTCATGGCGCAATAATCCTCTCATCGCAACAATTACTCGTTTTTTGTGTCCATGCTGCAAAAATTCCTCTCTTCCTCTCCCGAGATCCGAAAAAAGGTAGTTCCGGATCTGCTTCAGCCCCGCCGGGGCGCAGCGGCACCAGAACACAAGATGTGCCACTCTATTATCTGCTGTTTATTCTATATATAGTGTTTACCCCCTGCCCCGCCACCGCCCGCTCACCCCCATAAAAGGGCGGTGTGGTTATTCCCTGACCGTGGTACACTTCCGGAAACTGCGCAATAGCGTAAAAATCGGATCTCACCGGAACGGCTATCCGGTAATTTAATGACGTGGTTATATGGCTGCTTATTATCAGCCAGAGAATAATGACAATAGATAAAATCCCGATTTGTGACTGTCAGGTGTGTCATTAGGTAATGATTTAGTGGTGGGATTATTTAACAGGGTATTAAATGGATATTGATCAAGTTATTCGGGGCCTTATTAGCCAGGGCATGAATTCTGTCTGGGTATATCAAACTGCGAATAGTTACGGCAAAGAACTGGTTCAGTTGCTGGACGTGCAAGGAAACGAGCTGGCTTGGCGTTGGCTCTCTGATGGCTGCGCATCATGGCAGGCTCCCTCTTCAGTGATTGGGGGATATTTGAGCTTACCAGTAGGAGCAAGTGAATATGACCTCTCACAGGGCTTCGATCATGCGTCGTTCATTCTAGGCACTGAGGATTGTTCAAATTATTCAGAACTACCGCCCAGACCAGACTGGTGCCGCTAGGTCGCAAAAAGAATATGAATGGCGGGATTTTTAAGCAATTTAAGGAAGCAAAATTATGGGAATGTTTGATACGGTCAGATTCCGGTACCGGATGCCTGACGGAGTCACCGGGACGGACTTTCAGACCGACGACCTAGACTGCGAGTGTGAATTTTACGAGATTTCCGCTGAAGGCCGCCTGCTTCGCTGGATGGGTGACGGTACGCGAACCGATACCTGTTTTGACGGGATGCTGACCCTCAGTGCCGATGACGGTTATCACCTGTATTTTGAGCACGGGACACTGGCGTGGATCGAGGTGTACTCGCAGGGCGACAGGCGCTGGCCGTTTGAGCCAGGCCGTTTTATGCCGGACCCGGCCTGACGGGATTTCTCGATACAAGGAACGCGAATGTGTGATTTATGCAGGGCGGACGGGAATTATTTCCATACGCCGGAATGTGTGTATGACCAGCTGGTCAGTGAGTACCCCGTGATGTGGCTGCGGGATTCGACCCGGATTGGCGCCTGCTACACCCTCCGTGAACTGCTGTCGCCGGAAGGGATGGTGCTGGCCATACAGAACGCGCCTCCCGTGACGGGATGGCGGCTGCGCATGCGGTATAACGAGGCCATTGATGAAGAGATTAACCCGCAGTGCGGGGACTGTATCGAGCTGGCCTCCAGGGCGGACGCCCTGCTGGCTTTTGAACCGTTCCGTGGAGACGATGCGGCAGTATGACCGGCTGGATTTTTCATTTACAGAACCATACAGAAGGGTACTGGCATTATGGGAAGCATGAAAGACCAGATGATGGATATTGAATCTGAACGATTTGATAAATGGCTTGCTGAAAATTATCCGGATGTTGTCCCCGGCTCAGAAGAATGGGAACAGGCCGCTAACCTGTACTACTGGGAACAGGAGTATCTCGCCGATCAGGCTCAGTGGGATCATGAACACGGGCTGTTTGTGGCTTCCCTGAACAATGTTCATCAGCGTTACCTGCACGCCAGCCAGGAGCTGAAGAAGCTCCATGCCCTGCTTGATGAAAAGCAGCCTGAACTGGTGTACAGAATGTCTTTCGTCCATGCCGTGACGGTCATGGAGGCGTACCTGATGTACTGCGCCAGAGCTCTGCTGGAAGAGGACAGGCCGCTCGAGAGATACTTTGAAGAGTATTACTTACCTTTTGCTAAGGTAGGCAAGAAAGAGAAGCAGGCGGCCCGCGAGATGGAGCTTACCAAGTTCCGCCCTGTGGCAAAGAATGTTGTTGCGAGTATGACGTTTCATAACGTGAAAACCATTGAGCGCTATTTCGGGACTGTGCTTCATATACCGCCCGTCTGGCCAATTGAGCCGCTGGGTATCATCGCAGACTGGCGAAACGATCTGGTACACCGCAACGGTGTGGATGAGCATGATGTGCCACGCGTGATATCAGCGCAGCAGCTGCATAGCGCCCTGCAGAAAGTGTCGGATCTGATAGAGGCTGCAGATCATTCCCTGCGTCTGGAAGTGGACTATTTTGGTAACTGGCGTAATGAAGAGAACCGGGAAATCATTGCGGGAGCACTGCGCATATCCCCTGGCGGAGAATCATCCTGATGACCGGACTTGTAACCCTGGGAGGGTATTCGACAACAGGTGCTCAGTTACCTGTTTCTATCGACTATCCAGCGGCGCTGGCCCTGCGTCAGATGGCGCTCGTTCAGGACGAACTGCCGAAATACCTGCTGGCGCCGGAAGTAAGTGCCCTGCTCCACTATGTACCCGATCTCCACCGCAAGATGTTGCTGGCAACCCTCTGGAATACCGGCGCGCGCATTAACGAGGCGCTGGCGCTGACCCGGAGTGATTTTTCCCTGACACCGCCCTACCCGTTCGTGCAGCTGGCCACGCTCAAACAGCGGACCGAAAAAGCCACCAGAACGGCCGGCCGTGCTCCGGCCGGTAGCCTGCCTCATCGTATCGTTCCGCTTTCCGATGCGAACTATGTCAGCCAGCTGGAGATGATGGTGGCCACGCTTAAAATTCCGCTGGAGCGCCGTAATAAACGCACAGACAGAACCGAGAAAGCACGCATCTGGGAAATTACCGACAGAACGGTCCGGACCTGGATAAGTGAAGCCGTTGATGCGGCTGCCGCCGACGGGGTGACGTTTTCGGTACCGGTTACCCCGCACACGTTCCGTCACAGCTACGGGATGCATATGCTGTATGCCGGCATCCCGCTGAAGGTGCTGCAGAGCCTGATGGGACACAAGTCGATCAGCTCGACGGAGGTCTACACGAAAGTGTTTGCGCTCGATGTCGCGGCACGGCACCGGGTGCAGTTCCAGATGCCAGGCGATGAGGCGGTGGCGCTGCTGAAGGGAAATGGCAGGTAACTAGACAGAACTATCTATGCCCAGAGGATGTATTGATTGCTCTTTTTTGAGTAATTTCCGTTGACGTGTTTGTCAAATGGAGTAGTATTAGTATTAATGATGCCTGCAACAACCCTTTGGGGAAGTTAGTGGGCTTTTTTTTGCCTATTCAGGGATGATGCTGCGATGCCGACAACCCTTTACAGCAAGCCTTACCGTACACCTGCCGATCTGATTAACGACCTCAAGAGCAAAAAGCTTGAGTTTTTGGACGAGGCTGAAGCAGAAAATACGCTCAGCCAGATAAGCTATTACCATTTTAAAATTTATCTCCATCCTCTGTTAGATCCGGCAAGTCCGGGCGGAAAACATTACAGAAAAGATGAGTATTTTGAATATGGGGTTGAGCTATACCGCTTCGACGAAAAACTTCGTGTACTGTTGTTTGGCGTAATTGCGCGGCTTGAAGTTAAGCTCAGAAGCAGGCTTGACCATACACTTTCCGCATTCTCAAATGACCCTTTCTGGTATCTTGATAATACTTTTTTCTATACAGCGAAAGGCACTAAAATTATTGATGACATTCGAAGTAGAATACAAGGTGACTTTAATAAGGAAGGGGAGCTTTACGCGAGAAATTACAGGAAAAAATACCACAATAATTCGCATCCGCAATTCTCTAATCTACCCCCTTTCTGGATTGCCAGTGAGGTAATTACTATCGGTTGTCTTTTCAAGATATTCAGTGCGACTGATTTCTCATATTTTAAGGGATTGCCAGCACCTCATAACACTCTGCTGGATACACTCGCAAATGAGTTTGGTGCAAATGATTTCAATTCGCTGACGAACTGGGTTCAGCGTCTGCGTGACGTAAGAAATCGTGCCGCGCATCATAGCCGACTGTGGAACGCCAAACTTGCGATTCCAAGCCAGATAGCCAGTGAGTTGACCATACCCGCAGTTCACCAGTATCGACCATACTTGACGGTCTGCGTGATACACAAAATGATTAAGACACTAGACCTGGCGGGCATTGACTTAAAGGGTGATCTTCTTCGTCTTTTTGCTGGTAGCCATGCGGCGCAGCTGTATATGGCTGATACCGGCTTCCCGCAAGGTTGGGAAAACGATCCTTTCTGGAATTAAAAAGCGTTGTCAGCAAACAATTGATTCACTAAAAAGGCCGCGATGCGGCCTTTTTGGATAAAATCAAAACTGTGACATATCATAGCCGGAGCCAGTGGAACAGCGCGCAAAACACGCACTGTCAGCGGAACTGGACTGAAATATTTCCATGCCTGGCTATTTTATTCCTTTATGATTCCCAAAGAAGAATCTTATATCACTCTTCTTCCTCTTCCCATTTAGTTGGTCAATATAGTTTCGGAACTGATAAATTATATTTATGTCTTGACCACCTAAACTCCCATATGTCCTATGAGGTTCGTTTGGTGTTTCGCAGTACTTAGGGTTATCTACTGTGAAAAAGGTTCTACAATTGAAAGGTCGATATTCATATATGGAGCAGATTCCATCAGTTAAAAATGGGCAATCTGTATTGGTTTTTAATTTTCTTTGCTTGTTAGATACAATTCTGTGGGATGTATTTTTTTCTATAAAACTTGCTTCTAATGCCGTCATTTCGACACCTATTTTGCAACAGGCGCTGCAACCTTTCTGACATACTGTAAAGGTTGATGCAAACTCGCCAAAAGTATCAAGAAATCCATAAATCAAACTAATTTCCAAAAATGGATTATTCTTAACAGAATCCAGCTTCACCTGAAGAGTCTGACAGGCAGCTATGACGTTTTCAGGGATGTCTGGTAATACTCTTGTTTCATCCCTTTCAATGTATTTCACTTCAATTATTTCATTTTTTTTGGGGAAAAAACGTTGTAGAAGACGTTGTAAAAAATTAATCCATTTCAAAATAACTCCTTAGGCATGACATGAAGCAGCTGCACATTGCAAAAGCAGATTAAACGACACGGATCCAGTAGGCTGGTTCAACAACCCAAACTCCGCAATCATATGCGATAGCCCTACGATGACGGTTCATCAGCCAGAACGTCCAGGCGACAAACCGACTATTTCCACTATAGACGGTTTTATCCCCATCCAGCATGACAGCATAGCGAGGCTTTTTGTTCATATTATGATTCCTTATGTTGTTTACCTGGAATTATCGGAGCGTCCAGGTGGCAAGGCAACTCTGTATCAGAGGATATTTTACCCCGCGCAACCAGCCATGCGCGACGTTGTTCCAGCCATGTTTTGAAAGCGGGTGTCGCTTCGACTTTTTTCACTTCCTTCTGTTTCCAGGCTTTTACCGGGCCTGCACTGAGCGGCGCACCGAGAAATTCACTGATCGCTTTGTCAGTCCAAAGGCGAGCTTTCAAGCCACGTTTGGCTTTGTTAATGGAATGGTCGCCTCCCATCTCTTGTGCCACAGTGGGACGATAAATCGTCACTCATTGAACGGAGCGCTGCTATCATGAACGTTAAAACTATTGGAATCGATTTGGCAAAAAACGTTTTCCAGATCCATGGGGTTGACGAGCACGGAAAACGGTTGTTCAACAAACAACTCAGACGGGCACAAATGGCCTCCTTTTTTGCCAACATCCCACCCTGTTTGATCGGCATGGAGGCCTGTGCATCTGCTCATTTCTGGGCCAATAAACTGATATCGATGGGCCATAATGTCAAACTGATGGCCCCTCAGTTCGTCAAACCCTATAGTTAAAACCAATAAGCATGATGCTGCAGACGCTAGAAGCTATTGTGAAGCCGTCACTCGACCTAA
>NZ_JH414812.1:25867-44521 GCF_000238715.1 Klebsiella sp. 4_1_44FAA | reverse complement strand
GCTTGTTTCGTCTTTCCAGCGGAATTTTCAGGGTGGCCACCATCATCTGCAGCTGGCTGACATAGTGGTGATCGGAAAGGGGAACCAGACGATGGATCTGACTGCCTGCGGGGGCACGACCTGCCGTCCTGGTCGCTTTCTCGGTACGCTGCTTGAGCGTGGCCAGCTGCACGAACGGATACGGCGGCGCCAGCGAAAAATCCCCCCGGGTCAGCGCGAGCGCTTCATTAATGCGCGCGCCGGTGTTCCACAGCGTCGCCAGCAGCATCTTGCGGTGAAGATCCGGCACGTAATGGAGCAGGGCGCTGACTTCCGGCGCCAGCAGGTATTTCGGCAGTTCATCCTGCACGAGCGCCATCTGGCGCAGGGCGAGGGCGGCAGGGTAATCGATGGCCACCGGGAGCAATGTTCCGGGAGATGCCGGAGATCCAACTGGAACCAGGTTATTCATAATTTCTTTTAACTTTTTTCTTTGCCGAGAATTTTATTCGTAATATTACCGGAGTCAGGATGACTAACCAGCCAGCGACGGCCAGCCAGAAAACAGACGAAGTCGCAAACAAAACTACCCCGTCAATGACGGTAGACACGATATTTTCGGGCACAGGTTTCACTCCTCTTCAGTGGGTGGCTATGGAACGGGAACATTCATGACACCAACATCCAGTAGATAAAGCACAGAAAACCCATCCCCCATCCCCAGAACAGGATCTGGCCGCGGTATTTATCCCGCAGGTTAAAAAAGGGATGTGCCTGCAGGTCAACGAGCTCCTCACTTTGCGAGGCAAGCTCCCTTTCCAGCTCCAGGATTCTTTTCTGCGACTGAGCACACAGGGTAGCCAGCCGGATGACCCCGGTTGCCCGTTGCGCCACCTCCAGGTCTGAATCCCCGCTCTGCGGCAGAGACAGTTTTTCTGCCCGCAGTGGCAGGGCGTCACATTTCTCGTCCGGGAGCTGGCCCCCTTTCCTGTGCAACAGATGATAAAATGGACGATTCTTAAGTGAAGTAATTAACTGTTTTTGCGACCGTTTTTTGCCTTCGAGCTGCACGATTTTTTCCTGCAGCCCGCGATAACAGTCTTCCAGCCGGCGTACCGCGGATACCAGGGGCTCCACCCGGAGCGTTGAATACCTGCCCCGCGGCAACTGTAGTTCGTCTGCCCGCAGCGGCATTGAGCTGGTTTCCCCGGCCGGGAACCGGAAACCCATTGCGTGCCACAGTCTGTCCCTCCGGATCTTGTTTTCTTCGTTTTTTTCATCAACCTGGGAAATTTCAATCGGCAAAACCCTGGTTTCTGGCGGAAGGCCTCTGGCCCAGAGCACAAACTGCTGCGTGATCCAGCTACCCAGGCCGTGTCCCTGCAGGCGGCGTTCCAGTCTGAACTCATCTGTAAACAGATGCAGGGCCTTCTGTTGAGGCCAGTAGATTGCAGTGAAAGTCTGAGTCTTCGTCTGTTCGGTATCGGCCAGGTACAGTGTCATTATGCAGGAGACCCGGTACAATCCGTCGGGAAAATGGTCAGAAGTTGCCCCCCACGATTGCTCCCTGCTCAGAATGACGACCAGATTTTCCTCCTGGCGGGTACTGTTATTTGTAATGATCTTCGGCAATGTCACGAGCCACATTGTTTTGTCCATAACAGTCCGGGTCACGAAGTCGGTCATGTTTTTTCCCTGGAGGGTTATACCCCGGTGCTGTCAGCAGTTATCGGATAGGGGAGTGTCCCCTGACCCCACGAAAGCCTGCAGGGCATCCGCTCTGGAGGGCAGTTCAATACAGTCCCCGTGCAGTGGGTTAATTTCTTCGTCAATGGCTTCGTTGTAAAGCATGCGAAGCCGCCACCCCTTCATCGGGAGAGAGTTCTGTATGGCCAGCACCATCCCTTCCGGCGACAGCAGTTCACGAAGGGTGTAGCAGGCCCCGATCCGGGTCGAGTCCCGCAGCCACATCACGGGGTATTCACTGACCAGCTGGTCATACACGCATTCTGCCGTATGGAAGTAATTCTCATCCGCCCTGCATAAATCACACATAATCCTTCCTTAACTGAAAATTCCGCCTGTAAGCCTTGTGAAGCCATCATCAGAACAGTGAACAATACAGTTTAAAGACCTTATCGATGAGGCAGGCTTTCCACGGCGGACCGCTGTGTTCAGACTGCGACAGATGGTAGTCTCCGGTGAGCACCCAGAACTCAGGCTGGCCTGATTGTTCTGCCACCATTCTGCCGTTTCGTTTGAGAATTTTGGGAGATCGCCATTCCTGACGCCGCCGGGCTGTCTCGACGGGGCAGTCCTCATTAAGGCCAGAGTAAAGCCACAGCTCCTGGTGGCCATATACATCCTCAAGCTCCCGGACCACATCGTTAAATGATCTAAATGTTGGTTTACCCATACCTCGCCTAAAAGCTTCGTTTTGACATCCTCCCTGTCTTTCAGGGCGGGGAGGCTGTCAAATTCCCCAGAACATCAGGTTTATCGCATTTTTGATGTCATTTTCCCGGTGGCTGAGATCGGCCACTTCCTCCCCGGTGACGGAGGCCGTGACGCTGGCCATGTCCGTGGTCATCAGGCGGTAGCTGTCGTCCCCGATGTGCACCACCGGATAGAGTTCACGGGAGACCTTATCCGACAGCAGCCGGGCGCTGGCCAGCGGGACCACCATCCGTCGCCCGGGGGTATCGATGATGTCACTCTGCACATCCACGAACAGACGATAGCGGCTCTCTCTTTTATAGGCATAAACCTTAAACTGCATCTCACCAGTCCCTGTTTTCGTCGGCGAATGAACCGTTCATCTCAATAAAGCGGGCAACCTCGGCCATCCCTTCCTGATTTTCGGCCTGCCAGCGTTCGGCACGCAGACGACGGGCCTCATTCTGCATGGCCCTGTTCACCAGGCCGGAGATATTGACGTCCGCGGATTTCAGTAACTGATAACTGTCGCTGTCTATGGTGACGGTGATGCGCTGCTTCATGATGCACTCCGGAATACATACTAATGATATGTATATCAGTATAGCTTAATGATGCAGCTGACACACGCCAGACAGAAACATACTGTTATGTCGCCATTCATTTCACACCGTGAAATTCACATACACAATAATCACCTTAGAGATAACAAGCAGCCATACAGCCACGCCGTTAAATTACAGGACGGCCGTTCCGTCCGGATCCGACTTTTCGCGCTTTACGAAGTTTCCGGAAGTGTACCACGGTGAGAGAATAACCACAGCGCCCTTTTAGGGTGGTGAGCGGCCGGTCACGGGGCAGGGGAGGGACACAACATATATGGTCTATACCAGCTTGTAACACCGCTATATCTTGTGTTTCCGGGCCGCTGCGCGCCGGAGGGCGGAAAGCAGATCCGGAACTGGTATTTTTCGGATCTGCGGTGGAGAAATGAGAAAACAGGATATGCACAGCATATCCATATGCCGCGCATCTGCATAGTGCAGACATATGCATATGCCAATCATCTGCATATGTGACACCTATACAAACCAATCCGGGAGGCATATACTGCACATATGCACTCACACATCATGCATGATCAGTTGGAGGAACATCCATGCGCACAGTTTCGATATTTAAAAACGGCAATAACCGCGCCATTCGGCTGCCCCGGGACCTGGATTTTGACGGCGTCAGCGAGCTGGAGATCGTCCGGGAAGGGGACAGCATCATTCTGCGTCCCGTCCGGCCGACCTGGGGCTCGTTCGCGCAGCTGGACAGGGCCGATCCGGACTTTATGGCGGAGCGTGAGGATGTGGTCAGCGACGAAGGACGCTTTGAGCCATGAAGAAAACCTGGATGCTCGACACTAACATCTGCTCGTTCATCATGCGCGAGCAGCCGGCAGCGGTGCTGAAGCGCCTGGAGCAGGTGGTGCTGCGCGGTGATCGCATCGTGGTCTCGGCCGTGACGTATGCCGAGATGCGCTTCGGCGCCACCGGCCCGAAGGGCTCGCCGCGCCATATTCAGCTGGTCGACGCGTTCTGCGCGCGCCTCGATGCCATCCTGCCGTGGGACCGGGCTGCGGTGGACGCCACGACGGACATCCGGGTGGCGCTGCGCCTCGCCGGGACGCCGATCGGCCCGAACGACACGGCCATTGCCGGCCACGCCATCGCGGCCGGCGCCGTCCTGGTGACGAACAATGTGAGAGAGTTTGAGCGGGTGCCGGGTCTGGTGCTGGAAGACTGGGTGAAGTAAGCCGCTCTTCGCAGGGTAATTTCTTGAATTACCCTGCAGGTTATTTCGGCGTGCCGGTTATTATGCCCTTAAGAGTGTAAAGCCTGTCAAACTGGGCATAAGGCTCCCCTGTTTCCGCTGCGTGTCGGAGTTTTGCGTCCAGAAGGTCGGGCAGAGCGATACCGTGACTGAGTGAATGGTAAAGATCATAACCACTGACACAGATCACCCGTTTTCCTTTCACGAAGGCTGTCAGACCTTCATCAGTAAACCCCATCCAACTGATGAACACGCCCCGGGCCCACTTCGCCTTGGTGCTGAGTTTTCCTTCGAATACGTGCAAATCTGCCGCTGGCGTTCTGTTCTGATGCCACTTAGCTTCCAACAGGTAAAAGTCATCATTCAGCCGGAAGCTGCCGTCAATCTGCTCGCCCGTGTTACGGAATGACGAGCGGGGGGCAAGCTTAAAGATACTGAAAAGTTCTGCAAGCCATGCTTCAAAACGGAAACCCCGCGGATGTGGCGACAGGGATTTCATCTCGTTCATTTCGGCTATCAGTGAAGGCCAGTCGACACCGTGCCATGCCTGCACAGGCCTGTCGCCTTTGGCTGTATCAGCGTCCGTATTTTTCAGCCGTGAAATCAGTGCAAGCCAGTCATTTCGGCTTTGTTCGGCCTGCTCAGGCATGGTCTCCATTTTATACCGCCACAGGGTATCAAGAACCCGCAGGGCTGTCTCACGATCCACCTGTTTCAGCAAACATCTTACCCGTTTAGCTTTTGAGGTTCCTTCTTCCTTATAACATTCATCATCAATATCAATGTTCAGCTCTTCATCAAAAAAAGCCGACAGCGTACGGTTGGAGAAATCGAGTATCCAGCCCGGATCGCTTTCAAAGACGAGATTAAACAGTCTCAGGTCCTGTATTTTCAGTTTCATGCCAGCCTCCTGTTTTTACAGAGTATAACGGGATGTCAATTCAGGAGGTACTGAGTCAATGCCATGCGTCAATTTGGGTGGTTCCGATTTTTGGGGTTTCAGGATGTCACGAGCCCGGGAGAGGTTTAATGCGTAATTAGAGATAAATACTAAATATATTTGCTTTTTAAGCATTAATGCACTTGGCGCAATATTGTCAGTATATTTTTGCTTAAATTAAAAAAGTTAAGCGCTGGCAAAAAAAACCAGCGAAGCGCTGAAATAGCTCAATGACGGTATACTTCCCACATAAAAATGACGCATGAGTTATTCTCAGAATATTTCATGCGGGATGGCTGGTCCCGCGAAACACTTCCTGTTACATCATAACAGGTTGGTCACAGGAACTGATCAAGCAGAGAACACCAGACCAGAGAGAGTACCTCAGTTCATTAGCGATGGGACAGAAATAGTAACCAGATAAAAAACAGAACGGCAAAACACCATACTCCCTTTAATATCCAGCGATGATACCGGAAAGCTTGTTTCTCTCTGGCATCTGCTTCATGAATTGCGGTTTCTGGATTTTTTTTCATACGTCATCTCCGATCATTTATTATAGTATATATCAACAATTATAAATGTTCATCACCAGTAATGGAACTCCGGAGGATAGTAAGGAATGTTCAGGCAGGAAGCGTTACAACACCGTAATTCTGTATGGAAAGCAAAAGCAATATTGCTGCCAGGTATCCCCTTATGGTGTATCGTTTTAAGCTGCTTCGTCTTTATAACTTTTTTTATCGTTTTCATCATTTCTGGCAGTTATACCAGGCGTATTAATGTGTCCGCGGAAGTGACCACCTGGCCCCGTCCAATTGTTATATCAACCAGTCAACAAGGGTATGTAGTCAGATCATATGTGAAGGAAGGGCAGAAAATTAGAAAAGGGGACCGTCTTTATGAGCTGGATACAAGTAAAACAACCCGATCCGGCGTTGTCAGTGATAACGAATTTAACGAAATAACTTCTCAGTTACATGGAATTGATGAGATCATCCGAAACCTGGAAAAGGGGAGAGACGAAACACTGCAGTCAATTAAAGATCAGAGAAATAAATATAAGGAAGCATACGATATCTCGTCTTCGATTGTACGAACTGCAGAGCAGGGACTACAAAAAATGGAAAACAACATGAGAAATTATGAACAGTACCGGAAAAATGGATTAATTAACAACGATCAGCTAACAAACCAAATGTCGCTCTACTATCAGCAAGAAAATTCAGTCTTGTCCATTAAAAACCAGAATATACAAAATGCATTGCAAATAAAAAATCTTGAGAGAGAAGTTCAGATACAGACTTCAGAATATGACAGCAGAATATATCAGATGAAATTGCAGCGCAATGAACTTAAAAAAGAATTAATAAAATCAGGGCTAAATAGTAGCATTATAATAAGATCACCGTCAGATGGCATAATCGATACATTGAATGTATCTCAGGGTCAGATTGTTAATGCAGGTGATACTCTGTCGCAGATAATACCGGAGAGAGATAGAAAACTATACTTAATTTTATGGATACCTGATATGGCCGTTCCGTATATAAAAAAAGGTGACCACGTCAGAATCCGTTATGACGCTTTTGCATATGAAAAGTTTGGACAATTTAATGGCATCATTCATTCAATATCTAAGTCTCCTTCTTCGCAACAAGAAATGTTAAGCTATCACTTATTAGATAATATAAAGTTATTCTCTGGCCATGCTTATTACCGGGTCATGGTCACACCTGAAAATGATAGGATATATTATAACAAGGAAGAAATACATCTGGAGAATGGGATGAGAGCAGAATTAACATTATTCCTGGAAAATCGAAAGATATACCAATGGATGATATCACCACTCTATGATGTAGTAAAAAGTGCTCAGGGTAATATTCATGAAAAGTGAAGTTGTCAGTGTATTAAAAAACAAACTTGATTTAGGTTTGAAATCACGTTTTCCTATGATCCATCAAACGGAGTCTTCGGAATGTGGATTGGCATGCCTGGCAATGATATGTGGTTATTATGGAAAGAATATTGATATCTTTACGCTAAGACAAAAATTCAATCTTTCGAGCAGAGGAACTGATTTAGCAAGTTTAAATGATATTGCTGTTAAGATGCATATGTCTACGAGAGCTGTGTCCGTAGAGCTGGATGAGTTACATTCAGTGAAGCTTCCTTGCATATTACACTGGGATTTTAATCATTTTGTTGTATTAACAAAAATTAAGAATGGAAAATTCACAATTCATGACCCATCAGTCGGGATTGTGAAGGTTGCTAAGAGTGAACTCTCAAAAAAATTCACAGGTATTATTCTGGAAATATGGCCTGACAACAATTTTTTAAAAGAAAACGTAAAAATAAAATCAGCCTTAGAGCCATGCTTGAAAATACCCATGGTTTATACAGTGCACTGACGAAAATATTTTTCCTGTCTATCATTATTGAAAGTATAAACTTAGTGATGCCTGTTGCAACCCAACTGGTCATGGATCATGCCATACCGGCAAATGACTCCGGTCTATTAACATTAATTTGTTTCGGCCTTGTTTTCTTTGTGGCACTCAGAACCATTACTGGTCTTATTCGCTCATGGACAGTACTGATTATGTCATCATTTATTAATGCCCAATGGCAAAAGGGATTACTGCAGCATTTACTAAAATTGCCTCTAGAGTATTTTGAACGCCGAAAATTTGGTGATATACAGAGCCGATTTGGTTCCCTGAACACCCTTCAGGAGACGTTTACAACCAGTATTGTCGGTGCAATAATTGACTCCATTATGATCATCGGATTATTGATTATGTTGGTACTCTATGGCGGGTGGCTTACCTGGTTTGTTATCCTTTTTACCTGTCTATATGTATTTATCCGGGTACTAACCTACAACAGATATCGTCAGTTATCTGAAGAGTCCTTAATAAAGGATGCAAGAGCTAATTCCTTCTTTATGGAGACACTTTATGGTATTGCCACTGTAAAGGTACAGGGGCTGAATAAACGGAGAGAGGAAAACTGGTTTAATCTTGAAGTTGACTCGATTAATACCGGAATAAAAGTATCCAGATTAAACCTGTTCTTTGGAGGCATTAATACACTGATTGCGACGATGGAGCAGATACTCATCCTCTGGCTTGGAGCCAGTTTAGTGATATCGGGAAATATGACAATTGGCATGTTTGTTGCTTTTAGTTCCTATCGAGGTCAGTTTTCTGATCGAATTGCATCATTTATAGATTTTTTACTCAGACTTCAGATCATGAGCCTTCATAACGAAAGGGTTTCGGATATAGCACTTACTGAAGTTTCCCCATTTAAAGATGATATTCCGGTAAAAAATGACATGTGCCCTGTCTCACTGTCGGCAAAGAATATCAGTTATAAATATGATAGTTATGCATCATATACTCTAAGACATCTAAATATAGAGATACAACCTGGTGAGCATGTAGCAATTACAGGTGCTTCCGGGACAGGGAAAACGACGCTATTGAAGGTACTGTGCGGATTATTCCCGGCAAGTGAAGGAAATATACTTGTAGATGGTATTGACATAAAAGAATTGGGTATTAACAACTATCAAAAATTAATCGCCTGCGTTTTACAGGATGACAGGCTTTTCTCCGGAACATTAAGGGATAATATCTGTTCCTTTTCTACTCAAATTGATGATAACTGGCTGATTGAGTGTGCCAGATTTGCACAGATACACGATGATATAGAAAGAATGCCGATGGGTTATGATACATTAATCGGAGAGCTGGGTGAAGGTTTATCAGGTGGACAAAAACAGCGTATTTTTATCGCAAGGGCAATTTATAAAAAACCATCCATTCTCTTCATGGATGAAGCAACCAGTTCTCTGGATAATACAAATGAACAATACATCAACGATGCGATAAAATCGCTGAATATCACACGCATTGTGATCGCGCACAGAAAATCCACTATTAACTCAGCTGATCGCATCATCACTTTACAGGAAAATTTATAATGCCACGACTTTTCAATTTAAAATATAAAGAACTGTTTGTGTGTTTAGGATTTATTTTTATTGCCTTTGCTTATCCGTGGATATTTCAGACATACCTGATTAACACAGGTATTGTTGGTATTGATATGGTTATCCCCTTAATGTCTTCAGCGATATTGATAACAATCACTCCAGTTTATTTTCAATTTTATAAACACACAAAGGGTTACGGTCTTGGCGAACGGCGTATTGATTTATTTATTGTGTTTATGTCTTTGATTTTATCAGTTCAATTTATGATGTTTCGTTATCAGTCGTCATATATACAGTCCCCTCCCTTGGATATCAATATCATTCTAGTTATAAATATCATTGCTGTAGTAATATTAGCACCTTTGTATGAGGAAATAATATTCAGAGGTGTTGTTTATGGATTTTTTAAAAATACATTGATGTGTAGCACAATGACTTCCGTAGTTTTAACCTCACTGATATTTTTATCCCTTCACTGGTATTATGATATATTAAGCTTGTTTATCCTGTTTTTTATCTCGGTGATCCTGACATATGCGAGAGTGCTGAGTTACGGAATATTACTTCCTTTTATACTTCACTCATTAATGAATGGCTTTGTTTTATTCTTGCGATTTCAATGACCATTCCGGGGTGCTATAGTTTTCTATCGTTATAACAGCGACCGGAAAAATTATAACTGGCACAGAGCTCTATACTTACCACCCTGTGCCTTTTATTTCAGCTACGATTATTTACAGGTGCCGCCCACTCCTGAACCACAATTACTTCCGGAGGATTTACCGCTACCACCGCCATTTCCATTTCCGTGAGAAAAACAGCCTCCTGCAAGCGCACCACCAACCAGACCCGTCCCCAGACCCAAAACGCCGCCAGGAGCACCGGCAATCATGCCGCCAATAATACCATTATTGCAGTTTGTAACATCTTGCCCCAGATTATTGTAATACCCGGTGTTACCTTTGTTATTACTTCCGGTATTTTTATTACTTTTTCCCATATTGGCATCCCGCACATCACCGAAGTGACCAGCGCCTGAAACCCTCTTCATTTCATCAAACGATAAAGTTTTCATAAAAACTCCTTTTACAGTGTGTGGACATTCATTTTGGTATAGATCTTTTGTAAAAAAACGTCAAGTATTTTAAACCTGTTAATATTCAGGGGGAGGGAAGATTAATCCTGTATGGCAGGCAATAATAATCTTTCTGTGAATGGATATATTATCCGAAAATCAGTTAGTTACTCCGGTAAGCAATGTTAAGGTTCAATCCCGCATGTGAAACCGAGCAGCGACAGGCATCTGAAACCGCAGACAGAGTCGGTCCGGTTCACAGGGAAGTGACATGGTCCAGGGCTCGAAAAACCCCTGTATAGCACACGCGTAGAACCCTAGTTGAAGCTGAAACCTGGTGAAGAACTGGGCTGGTATAACTGGAAAAAAGCCGTTTCCGCCACCATGCAGCCGCTGATGCACTGCCTTGAGGTGACGCTGCGTAACGCCATCGATTACAGTATTCGCCATGCCCGGTTGCCCGGCGCTGCCGGACACTGGCGAACCGATACCAACTGGATTTTTGATTTACCCCGCTATATCGGTGAAAAGACCTGGATACGCCAGAACAAGCGCTACAAAACCGATGCCCGTGGCCAGAAGCTCATGCATCACGGGAAACCGGTTTATGACCGGACAGCCTGGGAGGAAGACTGTATCCGTAAGGTGTCAAAACGTATCCGTGCTGCGGGCAAGGCGCCGACGGCAGAGCGGGTGATCTCCGGACTGGACTTTGGTTTCTGGACCAATTTTCTGACGAAAAACTACGATGAACCGCGGAACCGCTCGCTCCTGTGGCCCCAGTTGCTTCCGTCGGTGTTCCCGGGTACCCCCGTCACGTGCTGGAAAAGAAATTTACCCGTATCCGTGACTTGCCTAACCGCCTGGCGCACCATGAAGCAGTCTGGAAATTCCAGGAGGAAGATCCGGTTACCGGTGCGCCGGATTACAACCGCCCGGTATATGGTCTTCAGGCGTCCCTGCAGCTGTTGCGTCGGGCATGGAAAGACATGCTGGAGGCTCTCAGCTGGCTCAGTCCTGCAAGGCATGCTGCGTTTCTGGCAGAAGGCCATCACCTGCGTTTCGAGGCACTGGCCACGCACGACGGTTTGCTGAGTTTCACCGGACGGGCACAGCTGATGCACGACCTGAACGTGCGGCGCAGTAAAGAGATCAGAAAATTATTGCGGGGGCTCGGACAGCAAAAAATCATCCGCCTGACCAGCCGTACCCGGATCATTGGCATTATTGGTCCCGATTTTATCCGTACCCTCTGAGGAGCCCCCTCCTTTGTGGAAGGGGACTCCTCACAAAACCGTCAAGGCTGAACGACTTCCGGGTTCAGATACCATCTTCAGCAAGAGGTGAGGCAGTCCTACCTTCTTGCTGCATATTCTGGCATGCATTGCTGTCGTAAATCCATTTTTCACACGCGCCGATATATTACACTCTGAAGATTAAGTCTCACTAAACCGATTGGCGAAGCACACGTTTTTCAGCCCTTAGCCACAGTTCACCGGCACCAGGTACGAAGAATGGGACATTGTGCGTTCCGCCGCCAGAGCCGTGGGCTGATACCCAGGTCGTTACTTCTGGGCTACTACCAAAAGCGGCGCCTGCCTCTACGCCTTCATGAATCCTTTGAGGATCTTCCTGGATAGTGAAAGCATGCTTTAAGCTTGGGTGATTATTATAATCTTCAATATTATCAATAGGTAAAACGGAAATAAGTAACGTGTGTGAACCACATTCCGAGTGACTACACGGAAAACTGACCCAGAAATCGGGAGACCAGTCACCAACACATACAGGATTCACATGCCATTCCCAGCCAGCAAGGTCGAAAAATGCGGCCCAGCGTGCTTCCAACGCAGTTTTGAACTGCAACCCTTTGTAAATTGCACCCATTATTGAGACTCCTGTTTCTCAGGATAGTTGATAGTCGCGCATCCACTGAACCGTAAGTTGCTTATTAATGGCCGGAACATCATCTGGCTCAGCCAGAAAGTAAAAATGAGGGGATCCAGACCGCTTCAGTACTTGATAACGATGGGACCCACCGCCGAAATGAAATCCGCCATCTTCGTGCAAACTTAACAAGACAGGCGAGATAGGCCATCCTTTTGCGATATGAAGTATGGCCATCCCCAGCTTCCGGGGTTCAAGCCTCGTCCAGAGACTGGAATCTGTCAGTCGAAAGAAGGAATTAATAAGAGGTTCAAAATCAGCAAAAGAGGCTTTCCCCAGCACCAGAGAACTGAGATCAATTTGTTCACAGTCAGCAGGCTGCAATACCCATGTACCCGGAAGGTCAATCGTATGTTTGCGCCCCGGAACAGACAGATCCCAGTTAATTTCTGTCTGTCCTGCCGTTGGCCATCTGTCCGGACACAACCCCTCCAGGGCATCAATCTCATCATCTGAAATCCGGTACAATTCTTCCTTGGAATCACCTTTAAACAATGAACTCAACGCTTCAACCCACATATCGCGAGCGACTTCGTTCTGGTTATCTTTCATTGCCATGTTCTCATATTCAAAGAGGACCACATTATGCACCTTTGCCCGCTCAGGAGCCTAATACATGAATACGTTAATCACCTCCAATACCGGGCTTCCGAATTAGCTTTTTTCGGATCTGACCGGGAAAAGAGAGAATACAACATAGGTTCAACATATCCATATGCCGGGCATCTGCATAGGTGTGGCATACGCATATACTTACCATCTGCATATGCTATGACTATACATATGCTTTGCATCTGCATATACTGAACATAGTCATACAGGCCGGTCGGCCAGGAGGAAATGATGAGAACTGTATCCATTTTTAAAAACGGCAATAACCGCGCCATTCGTCTGCCCCGCGATCTGGATTTTGAGGGAGTGAGCGAGCTGGAGATCGTCCGGGAAGGGGACAGCATTATTTTGCGTCCCGTCCGGCCGACCTGGGGCTCGTTCGCGCAGTTCGAGAAGGCAGACCCGGACTTTATGGCGGAGCGCGAGGACGTTGTCAGCGACGAAGGACGATTTAACCTGTGAACAAGACCTATATGCTCGACACCTGTATCTGCTCGTTCATCATGCGCGAGCAGCCGGAAGCCGTCCTGAAGCGCCTGGAGCAGGCGGTGCTGCGCGGCCAGCGCATCGTTGTCTCGGCCATCACTTATTCTGAAATGCGCTTCGGGGCCACCGGCCCGAAGGCCTCCCCGCGCCACGTCGAGCTGGTCGACGCGTTCTGCGCCCGCCTCGATGCCATCCTGCCCTGGGATCGCGCTGCGGTGGACGCCACCACGGAGATTAAGGTGGCGCTGCGAATGGCCGGGACGCCGATCGGCCCGAACGACACGGCCATTGCCGGGCACGCCATCGCCGCCGGTGCCGTGCTGGTGACGAATAATACGCGGGAATTTGAGCGGGTACCGGGTCTTGTGCTGGAAGACTGGGTAAGATAACGCTGTAAAACAAAACAGGCGGTCTGGCGCAGCCGGACACTCTTTCAGTCAGCGGTATATAAAGGAATAAAAGATGCCTCTGATCACGCGGCTTATGCTGCAAAACTTTAAAAAGTTTCCGGAACTGGACCTGCGCTTCACTCATGACCGTAACATTCTGGTCGGGGACAATGAGTCCGGGAAAAGCACGATTCTGCTGGCCCTTGACCTTGTGCTGAGTGACAGCCGGCACCGGGTCGAGGCATTGGGTGTGGAATCGCTCCTGTCCCAGTCAGCAGTAAGGCAGTTTCAGGAAGGTGAGCGCCGCGCCGATCAGTTACCCGTGCTGACAGCTGACGTTTTCCTGAGTAATGGGGGAGATCCTGACCTGAACGGCAGGCAAAATCTGGCGGGTATCAATGCGGATGGTCTCAGAATGCGTATTGCACCAATGACGGAGGAATACGGCCAGGATATTCACAATGTACTACAGCAGGATCCCGATAATTTTCCCTATGAATACTATTCCGTGCGGTTCAGCACCTTCTCCGGTGGTCATTTCGCCAGCTTCAGACGCTATCTGCGCCATCTGCTCTTAGACAGTGCACGCATCGATAACGAGCACGCCGCACAGGAATATACGCGCACAGTTTACAGCGTCAATGTGCCGGTGGCCGATCGGTACCGGCTTGAAAACAGTTACCGGCAACAGAAAATGCACTTCTGCACCCGGCATCTGTCAGCCATAAACGACACGCTGGAAACGTATCAGTTTGGCGTGCGTTCCGGTGCTAAATCAGGGCTTGAGGCGAATCTGGACATTACCGAGGACGGTATTTCCATTCGTCACCGTGGAAAAGGAAGGCAGTGCTTCATCAAAACGGAGTTTGCGCTGCAGCGGCATCAGCAGCAGGGAGAGCTCCACGTACTGTTGCTTGAGGAGCCGGAAAATCATCTCAGCCATGTCAGTATGAAGAGGCTGGTTAATCAGCTTGCCACTGAACGGCAGACGCAGGTGTTTATTGCCACACACAGCAGCCATATCTCCTCCCGCCTCGATCTGCGTAAGGCAATCCTCCTCGGGTCTGCCCGGCCGGTACTGATGAATGAACTTTCCGCTGAGACTGCCGCCTTCTTCATGAAAGCACCGGATAATAACGTACTGGAATTTGCGCTGGCCAGACGTGTGCTGCTCGTGGAGGGGGATGCTGAGTTTATTCTGATCGAGGCCTTTTATCGCCGCCTGTATGGCAGGGCACCGGAGGAAGACGGAGTTCACATCATCGCTATCGGCGGAACGAGTTTCCGTCGTTATCTTGAACTGGCCCGTCTTCTGGAAAATCGCGTCGCGGCCCTTCGTGATAATGACGGCAACTATCAGCAAAACTGCGATGAACGCTATGCTGACGTGATTTGTTCCCGCTCCCGGGTATTTGCTGATCGCGATAACACCCGATCCACATTTGAAATCAGCCTGTATCAGGATAACGCTGATCTGTGTGATACGCTTTTCCTCGGACCCCGCCGGACACTCACGGTGCAGGAATACATGCTGGCCAATAAGGCAGAAGCAGCATTCCGGCTGTTACAGCTGCACGCCGGAGAGCTGACCGTACCTGATTATATTCAGGAGGCACTGGCATGGATAAGAGAGTGATATTTGCGGTTGCCGGCTCGGGCAAGACCACGCTGCTGATACGACGGTTGAGTGAGGACAGGAGGACGCTGCTCCTGACCTTCACCGTGAATAATGAAGCGCATCTGCGGGCACAGATTATCAGACGTTTTGGCTTTATCCCGGAAGGGATCAGGGTGATGACCTGGTTTGAGTTTCTGCACGGTTTTTGCTTCCGGCCTTTCCTGCAGGAGCAGCTGGCATCGCGTGGCCTGAGCTTCGACCAGCCCCCACCCAGAATACCGCGCACGAATGCCCGGCATTATCAGGATCCCGCCGGACGGCTGTATCACCGGAGGCTCGCACATTTACTGACAGCCCGGGGGTTGCTGCCGGATATCCGTATCCGGCTTGCCCGTTACTATGATGAACTGCTTGTCGATGAAGTCCAGGACTTTGCCGGACATGACTTTAATTTTCTGCTGGAGCTCTGCCGCGCGGAAATCACTGTGCTCTGTTGCGGCGATTTTTATCAGCATACCTTTGATACAAGCCATGACGGCAACGTTAATTCAACGCTGCACGACGACATCACGCGATATGAGGCCCGCTTCGACGCAGCAGGTTTCGCGGTTGACCGGGACACGCTCAACCGGACATGGCGTTGCTCAGCTTCAGTGTGCGAGTTTATCACCGGGCAACTGAACATCCGTATCGCTGCCCATGGGATACATGCCTCCCTGATTGAAACGATCGCAGATACAGAGCGCTCAGCCACCCTGCACGCCGATAATACGGTGATTAAGCTCTTCTATCGTGAACATCACCGTTACGGCTGCTATTCCATGAACTGGGGCGCCAGTAAAGGGCTCGATCACTTTCAGGATGTCTGCATTGTGATGGGATCCTCCCACTGGAAGCTTCTGACCCGTCAGGAACTGGCAACCCTTCCACCGTCGTCCCGTAACAGGCTGTACGTGGCATGCTCACGGGCGCGCGGCAACATTTATTTTGTTCCCGAAACTCATCTGCGCCGATTCCGAAACTGAGTTACCGACTTCTCAGTCGGGCACAAATCAGTAAAAAGCGAGGGTCATCGACGGGAATACCGGCTGGACAGGTGCGGTTCCGGTTCTCGCTTTCCGGATCCTGGCTAACAATATGTAACATTATCATTAAATACAATTATGCCAGTTATTTTTATTCGCAAAATGATAATAATGTGGCATACACGCCAGTATGAAAACATTGTTAACTTTTTAAGTTCTGAATGGTATGTCGCTTGTGCAGTTAAAAGTGCAGATCATTGAAAGTATTGTACGGTTTTGTTGACCGGAGACTGTTTCATCGTCGCGGATAATGAGCAGAATTATCTGTCCACTATATCTGGGGCAGGCTGAAAACATGGAATGGTTGGTTATGGATGCTGAGATTCTGTCATTTATGAAACAATTTCATTTGTGGTACTGTAAAAATAGTTTTTCTGATTTACCTGAGCTGTGAATATGGCATACTGCAGATGTTACCCGGCCGCACTCATACCGGGTAACGAACTGTGTATTGTGATGATTTTTTTATTACAGGGGGATGATCGTGATCAATAAGATTTGCCAGGTAATTGACGGGGAGTACGTCTGCGACATTGATATCAGTGTGGAAGAATGGAAAGCTCTGTTAATGAATGAAAAGGTTTTTGACTCTAAAAGTATTGAGGCGTTAAAAAAATGGTATGTTGAACCAAATCATTCCTGCACATGTTTCGATATAGGCAAAAAGTACGAACAGCACAGTATGAGTGCTAATGGCGTTATTAACGGGCTCGGTGGTAGAGTTCAAAAAGAGCTTGGCAGATTTGAAGTTAAAGGGATCGGCAATATAGCACCCGGCACAAAATTCATTACAGTCATGAAGAGTAAAGAAACCGGTGAAAAACCAAAAAGATACTTATGGACTATTCGTGATGAACTTGTTCAGGCAATTAAAGAACTGGATTTTTTTGGGTCGGAAGAAATAACCACCAATGAGTATTACTCAGACGATGAGTTGATCAACGCCATGGAGGCGAATAATACATTTGATGTCGCGCAGACATTTGAATATACAGGGGAAGCTAAACCAAAGAAACATGCAACAGAAGTAAAAAATGGCGTCTCGTACCCAAGAAGTAAAGGGGTTTCAAAAAATGCACTGAACAAAGCAGGTTACAGATGTGAAGTCGATGGCGAACACCCAACCTTCAGAAGGCGTAACTCTCCCCTGAATTATACTGAACCTCATCACATTGTACCTATGTCCAGGCAGGATGACTTTAACACTTCGCTTGACGTCGAAGAAAATATAATATCGCTGTGTTGCAATTGCCATAAGCAAATTCACCTCGGACAGGGATATGAAGAAATGCTTGAGAAAATATATAATGAGAGAAAGGAGTTGTTAAAACAGGTAGCTATCGATATATCTCTGGAGGATTTGATTCGCTATTATAAAGGACAGAACAGGTGAATGTTATTCAATAGTAATGCTTTTACCTTACTTACAGAGAATGTCATTATTTCCTGGCAGTTACCGATTTGGCGCGTAAAAATACAAAACCCGAAATTAATCGGGTTTGAATTATTTAACGATTAACAGACTCCTGTGTCCAGGAATGATGTAAAATCACGCTTATCGTGACATTTCTGCAAATTTTACTTTTGAGTATTAAGCCATTTATTCATCTGCTCAATTTCACCTTTTTGAGCTTTAATGATGTCCTGCGCGAGCTTTCTCATTTCGGGATCTTTTCCGTATTTTAGCTCAGTCTCAGCCATTGCTATTGCCCCTTCATGGTGTGCTACCATGCCTTTCGCAAAAGCCTTGTCGGGATCGGATTCATTTACAGCAGTCATCATTTTGTCATGCATGTCTTTCATGCCAGCCATATATTCCTGTGACGAAGCTGAGGTAGACATATCAGTCATTTTCATTTCTGAATGTTCTGCTGAAATCGCTGGCAGGGATAACATTAATACTGCAAATAAAGTGTTTCTGGCTTTCATAAAAAATATCCTTTTAGCGTTGATACCCGTTAACTGTAGCAGAATCTGGGCTCTGTTGAATAAATCGAACTTTTGCTGAGTTGAAGGATCAGATCACGCATCTTCCCGACAACGCAGACCGTTCCGTGGCAAAGCAAAAGTTCAAAATCACCAACTGGCCCACCTACAATAAAGCCCTCATCAACCGTGGCTCCATAACTTTCTGGCTGGATGATGAAGCTATTCAGGCCTGGTATGAGTCGGCAACGCCTTCATCACGGGGAAGACCTCAGCGCTATTCTGATCTCGCCATCACCACCGTTCTGGTCATTAAACGCGTGTTCAGGTT
>NZ_JH414812.1:0-25299 GCF_000238715.1 Klebsiella sp. 4_1_44FAA | reverse complement strand
AAATCAGCGCGCTTATCCCGCCCCGAAAAGGTGCGGGTTACTGGCCCGGTGAATATGCAGACCGTAACCGTGCAGTGGCTAATCAGCGAATGACCGGGAGTAATGCGCGGTGGAAATGGACAACAGATTACAACCGTCGCTCGATAGCGGAAACGGCGATGTACCGGGTAAAACAGCTGTTCGGGGGTTCACTGACGCTGCGTGACTACGATGGTCAGGTTGCGGAGGCTATGGCCCTGGTACGAGCGCTGAACAAAATGACGAAAGCAGGTATGCCTGAAAGCGTGCGTATTGCCTGAAAACACAACCCGCTACGGGGGAGACTTACCCGAAATCTGATTTATTCAACAAAGCCCAGAATCTGATAAAAATGCCCCCTGTAGGGGGCAAAGATGTTGCAATATATCCGGTTACGGAAAAATCTATCAAGGAAATCAGGACTGCAAAGATACTACCATCGCCGTCAGCCTGCATTGAGCATACGACGATGCGCTTCGGCCATGGCCTGATGTGGGCCGGACTGACCGTTATTCATAAATTCATGGGCAACTGCAGCTCTTTCATGCTCATTCATTGCCGCAAACGAAGTCGCCGGACGGGAAGCGTTAACGGTGCCAGTTCCCATCATCTTCTGATGACTTTCCGCCATTTTTTTATGTGCATCTGCTGAACCATTGTTCATGGTTTCATGAACAATAATAGCCTGTTCATGCTGATCCATACCGGCCATCCGTGGAGCTGCCCCCTGGATGGCGGCTGGAGTTGAAGAAGACTGCATCTGATGGGCCGGAGCCTGAGCATTATTGACACGCTCATGGATATTTACAGTTTCAGTGGCCCAGGCCGTAGAAATTAAGCTCAAACCTAACACTGATGCTAAGACGATATTTTTCATGGTAACTCTCCATTTCTGAATTAGTGATGTCCGTGAATTTCGATCTGTGTCCTCAGTAGTACAACTGACAACTCTACAGACCTTATTCCGCCGGGATGAGGCTTTAATACAACTCCTGGCTTGTGCTGATGCCGTGTATGGATGAAGTAATAATGCCTTCCTGATAAGTTGCACTAATTATATCGAATGGCTTCTGTTTGCTGCATGACAGGCTAATGACATCTTTGTCATTTAAATCTTTATTCTCAGTACTGGGTTTCCGGAATCATTTTCTCCAGTCTGGGCACGGATAGGATAAAACGAGTTGAACGTACGTCCGATTCCACCTGCACTCTTCCGTGATGTGCTTCCACGATGGACTTCACAATCGCAAGGCCGATGCCGCTGCCTTCTCCTTTTCGTTGTCTGGACGGATCTACCCGATAAAAACGGTCAAACAGCCTTGATAAATGCTCTTCAGGGATTGGTTTCCCCGGATTTTCAATCACAAGGTCAAAAAAGCTCTCCTGCTCTCTTATTGAGACGGTGATTGCCTGTCCCTCCGGGGTATAACGCAGGGCATTGGATAACAGATTATTGATCGCCCTTCTGAACATTTGTGGATCTCCCTCAACCAGGCAGGGCATCCCGTTAAATTTGAGCGTGATATTGCGTTCTTCGGCCCAGGCTTCGAAAAACTCGAAGACTTTCATGACTTCCGCTCTGAGGTCAAAACGGACCCTGTCAGGTATCAGCTGGTTATTGTCCGCCTGTGCCAGGAACAGCATATCGCTGACCATTTTGGTCATCCGGTTATACTCTTCAAGACTGGAATAGAGGACATCCTCAAGTTCCCTCTGTGTTCGATCCTGACTCAGTGCGATTTCAGTCTGCGTCACCAGATTGGTGATGGGCGTTCTGATCTCATGCGCGATATCGGCAGAGAAATTGGCCTGGCGGGTAAAGACATCCTCAATCTTTCCAATCATATGATTGAACGAGATAACCAGTTGCTCCAGCTCAATGGGAACGCGTGTCGGTTCCAGTCGCGCATCAAGATTCTCGGAGGTGATGTTTTTAATGGCATTGCTGACATTACGAAGGGGCAGGTGCCCCTGACGGACAGCGATTCGAATGATCAGAACAATCAACAGGCTTATCACGACGGCAATCGCAATCAGGTTCTTTTTCAGCGCATCGAGGTAATGGAGATGGAAATTAATGGATAGGCCAGTCAGCATGACATAGTTCTGCTGTTTGCCCTGAAATATCGCCTGACCAGAGGAGGCGATAATCCTGTATGTTTCCATCTTCATTTCGGACCCGGTATCCATCGGTCCCGCAGGATCCTCCACCGTCCAGAGAAAGACATCCCGTGCGCGGCTGTGCTCGCTAAAATCTGCTGAATTCACTGCCTGGCGTAGTGCCGCCCCCTGAGCTGAGCTAAAGAGCACTTCACCCCTGGGATTGAGGAGCAAAAGGGCAACGTTGCGGTAGCTGGCAATTGATTCCTTTATTTTGCTTATTTTTTTATCATCCGGATCCACCGGGGACTGCAGTATACGGTTCAGTGTGGTGCTGATTTGTTGAAGATCGCTGACATCCTGCTCGGCAAAATGATTTTCAACAGAATGCAGCATAAACCAGGTGAAGGCGATAAAAGCCAGTATCGTGGACAGGCTGATAAAAAAGGTCAGCCGCAGGGCGAGTGAGAAAGGGCGTCTGGAAGGTTTGCTATGCATCCGGGACCTCCAGCATGTAGCCCACGCCCCGGACTGTCTGGATCAGCTTTGTCCCGTAATCGTTGTCTATTTTAGCGCGGAGTCGCTTTACTGCGACATCGATCGCATTAGTGTCGCTGTCAAAATTCATGTCCCAGACCTGAGAGGCAATCAGGGAGCGGGGAAGAACCTCTCCCTGATGGCGAATGAAGAATTCCAGCAGGCTGAACTCTTTACTGGTGAGCACAATGCGGTTTCCGGCGCGACTGACTTTTCTGGATACGAGATCAATCGAGAGGTCAGCCACCTTAAACTGGCTTTCCGTGATCATCGTGTTTCCCCGCCTCAGAAGGGTTCTCACCCGGGCGAGCAGTTCGGCAAACGCAAAGGGTTTAACCAGATAATCGTCCGCACCCAGTTCCAGTCCTTTGACCCTGTGTTCGATCGTGCCGAGGGCTGTCAGCAGTAAGACCGGCATACCCTTTCCGGCAGTGCGCAGCATGCGGATGATATCCCAGCCGTTCACATCAGGCAGCATGATGTCCAGGATGACTAAATCATACTCGGCTGTCATGGCGAGATGATATCCGGTAAGACCATTATCAGCGTGATCCACTACGAACCCTGCCTCTGTAAGCCCTTTGCTGAGATATTCACCTGTTTTAATTTCGTCTTCGACGATCAATATTTTCATCTTGCTCCCCGGCTGGCTGCTAATGTCATTCTATTGCGCCCACGATCGTTATCAACGGATTACAGCAAAAATGACAACATTGTCATTATCCTGTCACCCGGCAAACAGAGAGCGTTCGGTAAAGTATCCCTATCAATACTCTGGACTTCGTTTGAACCATTTACCAGGTCTGCCTGGACGAGAAGCGTTATGTTCAAATTAAAATTACTCAGCATCAGTACCATATTCATCCTGGCTGGTTGTGTTTCTCTGGCACCTGAATATCAGCGTCCGCCAGCTCCGGTTCCCCAGCAGTTTTCATTGTCTAAAAACAGTCTGACGCCTGCGGTAAACAGCTATCAGGATACGGGCTGGCGAAACTTTTTTGTCGATCCCCAGGTCAGCAGGCTGATCGGTGAAGCCCTGAATAATAACCGTGATTTGAGAATGGCTGCCCTGAAGGTTGAAGAGGCCCGGGCCCAGTTCAACGTCACGGATGCAGATCGTTATCCCCAACTGAATGCCTCATCCGGGATCACATACAACGGTGGTCTGAAAGGTGACAAGCCGACCACACAGGAGTACGACGCGGGTCTGGAGCTCAGCTATGAGCTCGATTTTTTTGGCAAACTTAAGAACATGAGTGAGGCTGATCGCCAGAACTACTTTGCCAGCGAAGAAGCCCGTCGTGCCGTACACATCCTGCTGGTCTCCAACGTTTCACAGAGCTATTTCAGCCAGCAACTGGCGTACGAACAACTCCGTATTGCGCGGGAAACGCTGAAAAATTATGAACAGTCCTATGCTTTCGTTGAGCAACAGCTCGTGACCGGGAGTACGAACGTTCTGGCACTTGAACAGGCGAGAGGACAAATCGAAAGTACCCGCGCCGAAATAGCCAAACGAGAAGGCGATCTGGCTCAGGCAAACAATGCCCTGCAACTGGTGCTGGGAACGTACCGCGCACTTCCGTCAGAAAAAGGGATGAAAGGCGGGGAGATCGCACCAGTAAAATTGCCACCAAATCTATCTTCACAAATTTTGCTGCAGCGACCGGATATTATGGAAGCGGAATATCAGCTGAAAGCGGCTGATGCCAATATTGGCGCAGCGCGAGCGGCCTTTTTCCCCTCCATTACCCTGACCAGTGGTCTTTCCGCAAGCAGTACGGAGCTGTCAAGCCTGTTTACGTCAGGAAGTGGAATGTGGAATTTTATCCCTAAAATTGAAATTCCTATTTTTAATGCTGGCAGGAATAAAGCCAATCTGAAGCTGGCTGAAATTCGCCAGCAACAATCGGTGGTTAATTACGAACAAAAAATTCAGTCAGCCTTTAAGGATGTTTCCGACACGCTTGCGCTGCGCGACAGCCTTAGCCAGCAACTTGAGTCACAGCAGCGTTATCTTGATTCACTTCAGATAACTCTCCAGCGTGCCAGAGGATTGTATGCAAGTGGTGCTGTCAGTTACATCGAAGTGCTGGATGCAGAACGTTCCCTCTTCGCGACGCAGCAAACCATTCTCGATCTTACCTATTCCCGACAGGTTAACGAAATTAATCTGTTTACCGCGCTGGGTGGCGGTTGGGTAGAGTAAATTTATTTAATTAATCAGGAAATTAAAAATGCGTAATTCACTTAAAGCCGTTTTATTTGGTGCCTTCTCTGTCATGTTTTCTGCCGGTCTTCATGCTGAAACACATCAGCATGGCGATATGAATGCTGCCAGTGACGCTTCGGTACAGCAGGTTATCAGGGGCTCCGGTGTCGTTAAAGCCATTGATATGAATAGTAAAAAAATCACCATTTCGCACGAAGCAATCCCTGCGGTGGGCTGGCCTGCAATGACCATGCGCTTCACTTTTGTTAATGCAGACGACGCTATTGACGCTATTAATGCCCTGAAAACCGGCAACCATGTCGATTTCTCGTTTATTCAGCAGGGCAATATCTCCTTACTCAAAAGCATTAACGTTACGCAATCCTGATTATCAGTCCGGAGCGAATACATCCAGTGCGCCTGAACATTCATTAAGGGATTACTGTGAATGAATGATCGGGCGCATATGCCAGGTGTTTTGATTTTTCAGCGAGAAATTGTATGGCTTCTTTAAAGATAAAATATGCTGCAATAATTATCAGCAGCCTCATAGCAGGGGGGCTGATATCGGTTACTGCCTGGCAGTATGTAAACTCATCACAAAAAACAGTACAAACCGAACAAAAGGCACCGGAGCGAAAGGTACTTTTCTGGTATGACCCGATGAAACCGGATACCAAATTTGATAAACCCGGAAAATCGCCCTTTATGGATATGGACCTGTTGCCAAAATATGCTGATGACAGTGGCGATAAAAGCAGTGGCGGGATCCGTATCGACCCAACCCAGGTTCAGAATCTGGGATTAAAAACGCAAAAAGTCACGCGAGGAATGCTGAATTATTCTCAGACAATCCCGGCTAATGTCAGCTATAACGAGTATCAGTTTGTCATTGTGCAGGCGCGCTCTGACGGTTTCGTCGAAAAAGTGTATCCCCTGACGATTGGCGATCAGGTGAAGAAAGGCACTCCGCTTATCGATATCACCATTCCTGAATGGGTTGAGGCACAAAGTGAGTTCCTGCTGTTATCCGGTACAGGCGGTACGTCAACCCAGATAAAAGGGGTTCTGGAGCGACTTCGTCTGGCTGGTATGCCGGAAGAGGATATTCAAAGGCTGCGTTCAACCCGCACAATCCAGACCCGTTTTACCATTAAAGCACCTATTGATGGTGTCATTACTGCGTTTGACCTGCGCACCGGCATGAATATTTCGAAAGATAAAGTAGTGGCTCAGATTCAGGGGATGGACCCGGTCTGGATCAGCGCTGCAGTGCCAGAATCTATCGCCTATCTGCTGAAAGATACGTCGCAGTTTGAAATTTCGGTACCGGCTTATCCGGATAAAACATTCCATGTCGAAAAATGGAACATTCTTCCCAGCGTGGATCAGACAACCCGTACGCTTCAGGTCCGTCTCCAGGTTTCTAATAAGGATGAGTTTCTCAAGCCGGGCATGAATGCCTATCTGAAACTGAATACCAGGAGCCAGGAGATGCTGCTGATACCAAGCCAGGCCGTTATCGATACCGGCAAAGAACAGCGCGTGATTACTGTTGATGATGAAGGCAAGTTTGTGCCGAAACAGATCCACGTTCTGCATGAATCACAGCAACAGTCCGGCATTGGCTCCGGCCTGAATGAAGGCGATACCGTGGTGGTCAGTGGCCTGTTCCTCATTGACTCCGAAGCCAATATTACGGGCGCGCTGGAACGTATGCGCCACCCTGAAAAAACAGAAAACAGTATGCCAGCAATGTCTGAGCAGCCTGTAAATATGCATTCAGGGCACTGAGGAGACGACGATGATTGAATGGATTATCCGGCGCTCTGTCGCCAACCGTTTCCTGGTCATGATGGGCGCACTGTTTCTCAGCATCTGGGGCACATGGACGATAATTAACACGCCGGTCGATGCGCTGCCTGACCTGTCAGATGTGCAGGTCATTATTAAAACCAGCTATCCCGGACAGGCCCCGCAGATTGTAGAAAACCAGGTCACCTATCCACTTACCACCACCATGCTGTCCGTACCTGGCGCAAAAACCGTGCGTGGTTTCTCACAGTTCGGGGATTCGTATGTGTATGTCATTTTTGAAGACGGGACCGATCTGTACTGGGCCCGTTCGCGCGTGCTGGAATACCTGAATCAGGTTCAGGGCAAACTGCCTGCGGGTGTGAGTTCTGAAATCGGTCCGGACGCCACGGGAGTGGGCTGGATATTTGAATATGCCCTTGTCGATCGCAGCGGAAAACACGACCTTTCAGAACTGCGTTCTTTGCAGGACTGGTTCCTGAAATTTGAACTGAAAACCATCCCGAACGTGGCTGAGGTCGCTTCGGTTGGCGGCGTGGTGAAACAGTATCAGATCCAGGTCAATCCGGAGAAATTGTCCCAGTACGGTGTCAGCCTGCCTGAAGTGAAACAGGCTCTTGAATCGTCTAACCAGGAGGCCGGTGGTTCATCCGTTGAAATGGCCGAAGCGGAGTATATGGTCCGGGCCAGCGGATATCTTCAGACCATTGATGATTTCAATAACATTGTCCTGAAAACCGGCGAGAACGGTGTACCGGTTTATCTGCGGGATGTTGCCCGCGTGCAGACCGGGCCTGAAATGCGGCGAGGTATTGCCGAGCTGAACGGCCAGGGGGAAGTCGCCGGCGGCGTGGTGATCCTGCGGTCGGGTAAAAACGCGCGCGACGTAATCACGGCAGTGAGGGATAAACTGGAGACGCTGAAGGCCAGCCTGCCGGAAGGCGTTGAAATCGTGACCACCTACGATCGCAGCCAGTTAATCGACCGGGCGATTGATAACCTCAGCCATAAACTTCTGGAAGAGTTTATCGTGGTGGCCATCGTCTGTGCTCTGTTCCTGTGGCACGTACGTTCTGCCCTGGTGGCGATTATCTCTCTGCCGCTTGGCCTGTGTATCGCCTTTATCGTCATGCACTTCCAGGGACTGAACGCCAATATTATGTCGCTGGGAGGGATAGCGATTGCCGTCGGTGCGATGGTGGATGCCGCCATTGTGATGATTGAAAATGCGCACAAACGGCTTGAGGAGTGGGATCATCAGCATCCGGGTGAGCAGATTGACAACGCCACCCGCTGGAAGGTGATTACCGACGCCTCCGTGGAAGTGGGACCCGCGTTGTTCATTAGCCTGCTGATCATCACCCTGTCCTTTATTCCTATCTTTACCCTGGAAGGGCAGGAAGGTCGTCTGTTTGGCCCGCTGGCATTCACGAAAACGTACTCCATGGCGGGAGCGGCCGCACTGGCCATCATCGTCATTCCTATTCTGATGGGATTCTGGATCCGGGGGAAAATTCCTGCCGAGACCAGTAACCCCCTGAACCGGGTGCTGATCAAAGCGTATCATCCTTTGCTGCTGCGGGTCCTCCACTGGCCAAAAACAACCCTGCTGGTTGCGGCCTTGTCCATTTTCACGGTTATCTGGCCACTGAGTCAGGTGGGCGGTGAATTTCTGCCGAAGATTAACGAGGGCGATCTGCTGTATATGCCGTCGACCTTGCCTGGCGTCTCTCCGGCAGAAGCTGCAGCGCTCCTGCAGACAACAGACAAGTTAATCAAAAGCGTTCCTGAAGTGGCTTCTGTATTTGGCAAGACCGGTAAAGCACAGACCGCAACGGATTCCGCGCCGCTCGAAATGGTGGAAACCACGATCCAGCTCAAACCAGAGGATCAGTGGCGTCCCGGCATGACAATTGACAAGATTATTGATGAACTCGACAGGACAGTCCGTTTACCGGGTCTGGCCAACCTCTGGGTGCCGCCTATCCGTAACCGTATTGATATGCTCTCAACCGGGATCAAAAGCCCGATAGGTATCAAAGTGTCCGGGACTGTTCTGTCCGATATCGACGCGACGGCGCAGAGTATCGAGGCGGTAGCCAAAACCGTGCCTGGCGTGGTGTCTGTCCTGGCTGAGCGACTTGAGGGCGGGCGCTACATCGATATCGATATCAACCGGGAGAAAGCCTCCCGCTACGGGATGACGGTAGGTGATGTCCAGCTGTTCGTCTCTTCAGCAATCGGAGGTGCTATGGTGGGTGAGACGGTTGAAGGGGTGGCCCGGTACCCTATTAACATTCGCTACCCGCAGGATTACCGGAACAGTCCGCAGGCGCTGAAACAGATGCCGATCCTGACCCCAATGAAGCAGCAAATTACGCTGGGCGATGTTGCCGATATTAAGGTCGTTTCCGGACCAACCATGCTGAAAACCGAAAATGCCCGGCCAGCCAGCTGGATTTATGTTGATGCCCGCGGCAGGGACATGGTGTCGGTGGTGAACGATATTAAGACGGCCATCAGTGAGAAAGTGAAACTGAGACCGGGGACCAGTGTGGCATTCTCAGGACAGTTTGAATTACTCGAGCACGCCAATAAGAAATTAAAACTGATGGTACCGATGACGGTGATGATCATCTTCATCCTGTTATATCTGGCATTCCGCCGGGCTGATGAGGCCTTACTTATTCTGATGAGCCTGCCGTTTGCCCTGGTTGGCGGGATATGGTTCCTGTACTGGCAGGGCTTCCATATGTCAGTGGCGACCGGAACCGGGTTTATCGCCCTGGCCGGGGTGGCAGCAGAGTTTGGCGTGGTCATGCTGATGTATCTGCGTCATGCCATTGAAGCGCACCCGGAATTGTCCCGTAAAGAGACGTTCACACCGGAAGGCCTTGATGAAGCCCTCTATCATGGTGCCGTACTGCGTGTCCGGCCGAAAGCCATGACCGTGGCGGTGATCATTGCGGGTCTGCTGCCAATACTGTGGGGAACCGGTGCAGGTTCAGAAGTCATGAGCCGTATCGCGGCACCCATGATTGGTGGGATGATCACGGCTCCGCTGCTGTCCCTGTTCATTATTCCTGCCGCCTACAAATTAATCTGGCTGCGCAGACATAAAAAAAGCGTGTCCTGAACCTGAAAGGGCACCCCCTGTGGGTGTCCTTCTTTACTGATTCACCCTGACGTCAGGGTTTATATCGATAATATACAGAGGTGAGTATGAAAAAAGTGGTTCTAATGGCGCTGGCTCTCGGCCTTTCACTACCCGCGATGGCGAGTGAAAAAGTGATTGATATGTACAAATCTGAAAACTGTGGCTGTTGTTCCCTGTGGGGCAAAGCGATGGAAAAAGACGGGTTCGAAGTACGAACTCACGTCATGAATGATCAGGCGCTGTCAGCCCTGAAAGAAAAGCATGCTATTCCTGCAGGACTACGAAGTTGTCATACCGCGGTTGCCGGTAATTTGATCATTGAAGGCCATGTGCCTGCGACAACGATACATAAGGCAATGCAGTCTGGTTCGGGTATATACGGTCTCGCCACCCCCGGTATGCCAGCAGGAAGTCCTGGAATGGAGATGGGAGCCCGAAAAGAGGCTTACGATGTTATCGCATTCTCACCGGATGGAAGTAAAAAAGTCTTCCAGCGAATCGAATAGTCAGCGGAACGGCTGATAACGGGACGCCGGTAGCAGGCACTCCTGTGCCGGCGATATTCGTGGTAATCGCATCCATGACATACCCTGAAGACAGAAGATGCTTCGGTATGCATAAGGAGAGTTACTGTGAAAAATGACAATGCAGTGCAACACAACAACCAGACTGCTTCTGAGCAGACATTATCCCCGGACGAGGGCCACGTATTGCATAAGGTGAGAGATCCCGTATGCGGGATGGCCATCCTGCCCGACAGGGCGCACAGCAGCATTCGATACCAGGACCACCAACTTTATTTCTGCTCCGCCAGCTGTGAGAGTAAATTTAAAGCCCATCCCGATCGTTATCTTACCGAAGATGCCAGTGAACATTCCCATCACCATCACCACGATCATCACGAAGTCAGCCCTGATCAGATAAAACAGCCTCACAACCAGGCGGAAAAAGAGAATTCTGAAGGTGTGTGGACATGTCCGATGCACCCGGAGATACGCCGCAGTGGTCCCGGAAGCTGTCCTGTCTGTGGAATGGCACTGGAGCCGCTCGTAGCTACGGCATCCACGGGGCCGAGTGATGAACTTCACGACATGACAAGACGCTTCTGGCTGGGGTTGTTGCTGGCGTTTCCGGTTCTGGTACTCGAAATGGGATCTCATCTGTTTCCCGACTTGAGGAATACAGTACCGCCACAGTACAACACATGGCTGCAGTTGCTTCTGGCCTCCCCTGTCGTGTTGTGGTGTGGCTGGCCATTCTTCGCCCGGGCCGGAATGTCGTTACGTAACCGCTCCCTGAATATGTTTACCCTTGTTGCAATGGGGACCGGCGTAGCCTGGGTTTACAGCGTCATTGCAACCGTCTTCCCCTCCTGGTTTCCTGCATCGTTCAGAAACATGGATGGCCTGGTGGCCGTTTATTTTGAAGCCGCAGCAGTTATTACGGTGCTTGTTCTGCTGGGACAGGTTCTTGAGCTGCGGGCACGGGAACAAACCTCAGGCGCCATTACTGCGCTTCTGAACCTTGCCCCCAAAACCGCCAGACGGCTGGATCATGACGGTCATGAAACGGATATTAATGCGGAAGATGTCCTGCCTGGCGATAAGCTCCGCATCAGACCTGGAGAGAGTATTCCGGTCGACGGTATCGTGATCGAAGGCAAAACAACCGTTGATGAATCGATGGTGACCGGGGAGTCTATGCCGGTTACCAAAACGAAGGGTGACCCTGTCATTGGGGGGACGATTAATCAGACAGGTAGTCTTATCATCCGTGCAGAGAAAGTCGGTGATGAAACGATGCTCTCACGAATTGTTCAGATGGTCGCTGATGCACAGCGTTCGCGTGCCCCCATCCAGAGAATGGCAGACAGCGTTTCAGGCTGGTTTGTTCCTCTGGTGATACTTATCGCGGTTGTTGCTTTCTTGATCTGGTCTGTCTGGGGGCCCGAGCCCAGGATGGCGCACGGTCTCATTGCGGCTGTGTCGGTCCTGATTATTGCCTGTCCCTGCGCGCTGGGACTGGCCACGCCGATGTCGATAATGGTGGGGGTGGGCAAAGGCGCCCAGGCCGGGGTGTTAATCAAGAATGCCGAAGCCCTTGAGCGTCTTGAAAAAGTGGACACGCTGGTTGTCGACAAAACAGGCACGCTCACGGAAGGTTCGCCTACGGTGACAGGGATTATCAGTCTCAGTCCGGGTGGGGAAATATCTCTTTTACGTGTAACAGCTGCAGTGGAAAAAGGTTCGCAGCATCCGTTGGGTATGGCTGTTGTCAGAGCCGCGCATGAAAAGGGGATCGTGATACCTGCCGTCAGTAATTTCAATGCCCCGTCGGGGAAAGGTGTCTCAGGCGATGTCGAAGGTCAACGGGTTGTTATTGGTAATGAACTGGCTATGCAGGAAAACAGTATCGTTATTGATAATCAAAAGGCCGTTGCGGATACGTTGCGGATGGAAGGCGCTACCGTTATCTATGTGGCCACAGACGGGAACCTTGCAGGCCTGATAGCTATCTCGGATCCCGTGAAAGCAACCACGCCGGATGCGCTTAAAGCTTTGCGTCAGGCGGGGATCCGCATTGTTATGCTCACCGGGGATAACCAGCTTACTGCTGAAGCAGTCGCACGGAAACTGGGAATAGATGAGGTTGAAGCCGGGATTCTGCCGGATGGCAAAAAAGCAGTGATAACCCGACTGAAAGCGTCTGGCCATGTGGTTGCGATGGCCGGAGACGGTGTGAATGATGCCCCGGCGCTGGCAGCGGCTGACGTGGGTATAGCCATGGGAACGGGTACAGATGTGGCAATAGAAAGTGCTGGCGTTACCCTTCTCAAAGGCGATTTGATGATACTCAACAGGGCCCGTCATCTGTCAGAAATCACCATGAAAAATATCCGGCAGAATCTGTTTTTTGCGTTTATCTACAATGCTCTTGGGGTGCCTGTAGCTGCAGGTCTGCTTTATCCTGTGTATGGAATACTGCTGTCGCCAGTTATTGCGGCGGCGGCCATGGCCCTTTCCTCCGTTAGCGTCATTGCAAATGCGTTGCGTCTGAAAAGTGTCAGGCTCGGGAAATAACCCTGAATGAAGGGTCTGTTACTAACAGAAGGAGTCCGGTATGAAAAGTACCACCTATGCACTTATTGCTGTCGCCGCGATTGCGGCATTTGCCCTCCTGCGCGAACACTGGTCACATGTGGCAGGTTACTGGCCATATCTGTTATTGCTGGTCTGCCCGCTAATGCATCTTTTCCACGGCCACGGAGGGCATGGAGATCATCAACATCAAGGAAGTGAAAACGATAAAAAAAATTAATCCGGCAGACGGGGCCGCGTCGCGGCCCCGTTATCAGTCCAGGTATCGTTCGTAGTCTCTGGCATGCGCAAAGGCATGCTGTTCAAGTTTGTTATCAGCGGGTGCCGCTGCCCGGAACGCCAGTGAGTTAACAGGATTGTTATTGATGACCAGCTCGTAATGCAGATGAGGACCGGATGAACGTCCGCTGTTACCGGATAACGCAATAGCGTCTCCCCGGGTAACCCTGGCCCCTTTAGTAACGAGTATTTTATTGAGGTGGAGATAGCGAGTTTTAACACCGGCTTTTCCCGTTACTTCAACAAAATATCCCATGGTACTGTTGTATTCGGCCCGGGTGATTTTTCCGTCGATGACGCTGACTATTTTCGTGTTCATGGGCATGGAATAATCAATGCCATTATGGGGACTCACTTTTCCCGATACCGGGTTAAGTCTTGCAGGATTGAAAGGCGAACTGAGTCTTGCTGTGGCCGGTAACGGATAATCGAGACTGCCTTTCCCGGAAGTATCGGAAAGGTTATAGAACTTTTTATCTGATATACGATACGCCGTGTAATTAAATGAACCGGACGTAAATTTATAGGCCACGACACGTGATTTTCCCGCTTTCTTTTGCAGTACGAGTTTTAATGATTCATTTTTTTTCAAATGCCGCAGATTAAACCGGGAAGGCAAGGAGCGCTGAAGAGTAGCGATCTCGTTCGATTCCAGCCCCGAGCGGGTGGCTGAAAGGTAGGCATTTTCTTTTACGACATCGGTAGAATACATTTACTGGAATTCGCCGTTAGCATGAACACTGCGGCGTATGCTAGGGGTTTTCAGGAGGCGTGTCATCTGTCAGTTAATCGGGAGCACCGTTGATGGTCGTCATTTTTGTAACATATCTTGTTTCCCGTTTGCTCCTGAAGCTCTGGGAACTGTATGACCAGCCCGACGGTGATGATTAACGGGACTGAAACAGGTTACGGCAGAGCAATATGGGGCTCATGTCCTGCTACGTAACCCGTCAGTAAAGCCCTGCTGCGCACCTGACGCTAAGCACTAACCCGCCTGCAGTTACCTGGTCGAATACAGCCCGCGAAGCTTTCTTGCCTGCGTCTGATGTGCTTCCGCACCGGCATTATTGACCTGCTCATGCACGAGAGCGGCTTTTTCTCCGGCATTCAGTTCGTTAAAAGAAGAAGACGAGGTCTTTGAATTTGCATCACTGCCGGACAGCATTTTTTTATGTTCCTCAATCATTTTCTGATGCGCATAGGACGCGCTGTTGTTCATAAATGAATGAGCAACAATGGCCCTTTCATGTTCATTCATTTCAGAGAATGAGGGCGTGTTGTTTTTATTAACCCTGTCCGGTAAGTTTTCATGCGTCGAGGAGTTCACATGACTGACGGCTGAGGCATTATTAACAAATCGATGTGCTTCATGGGCAATATCACTGGACTGAGCAAAAGCTGCCCCACAAAATAAAGCTGTAAACGCAGTGGTCGTGATTAATATATTCATGTGTAATTACCTTCTGAGGTACATAAAAGATGTCCTTATGATCATATATAAAAAAATCAACCTGTGGGGAAGATGACGTAAATGTAATACAGCCACGTACATTACACGATTGTAATGAATTTGTTTCTTAAGGTGTGCTAGATTCATTTCATTGTAAGTGGATGAACCAGTAATTTAATTTAAATCGGTTCTCGAATTCTGTCAGTAACCATACTTTAAATAAGGGAATGCGCATGCTGTTGAAAACGTCTCGACGAACTTTCCTGAAGGGGTTAACCCTCTCTGGCGTAGCCGGAAGTCTTGGCGTATGGAGTTTCAATGCGCGTTCCAGTCTGAGCCTGCCAGTTGCCGCATCCCTGCAGGGTACTCAGTTTGACCTGACCATTGGTGAAACGGCCGTCAATATCACGGGCAGTGAGCGTCAGGCCAAAACAATCAATGGAGGCCTGCCGGGGCCCGTTCTTCGCTGGAAAGAAGGTGACACCATTACCCTGAAGGTCAAAAACCGTCTTAATGAACAGACGTCCATTCACTGGCACGGCATTATTCTTCCGGCCAATATGGATGGTGTTCCGGGGCTGAGTTTTATGGGCATAGAGCCTGATGATACCTACGTTTACACCTTTAAGGTTAAGCAGAACGGGACTTACTGGTACCACAGCCATTCCGGTCTGCAGGAACAGGAGGGGGTATACGGTGCCATTATCATCGATGCCAGGGAGCCAGAACCGTTTGCTTACGATCGTGAGCATGTGGTCATGTTGTCTGACTGGACCGATGAAAATCCTCACAGCCTGCTGAAAAAATTAAAAAAACAAGTCGGATTACTACAATTTCAATAAACCAACCGTTGGCTCTTTTTTCCGCGACGTGAATACCAGGGGGCTGTCAGCCACCATTGCCGATCGGAAAATGTGGGCTGAAATGAAAATGAATCCGACTGACCTCGCGGATGTCAGTGGCTACACCTACACCTATCTCATGAACGGGCAGGCCCCGCTGAAAAACTGGACCGGACTGTTCCGTCCCGGTGAAAAGATACGCTTACGGTTTATCAACGGCTCGGCAATGACCTATTTCGATATCCGTATCCCCGGGCTGAAAATGACGGTCGTGGCTGCAGATGGCCAGTATGTAAACCCGGTTACCGTTGACGAATTCAGGATTGCCGTTGCCGAAACCTATGATGTCATTGTGGAGCCTCAGGGTGAGGCCTATACCATCTTCGCACAATCCATGGACAGGACCGGTTACGCTCGAGGGACACTGGCCACGAGAGAAGGGTTAAGTGCTGCCGTTCCCCCCCTCGATCCCCGTCCTCTGTTGACCATGGAAGATATGGGTATGGGGGGAATGGGACATGATATGGCAGGAATGGACCACAGCCAGATGGGAGGCATGGATAACAGCGGAGAGATGATGTCTATGGACGGTGCTGACCTTCCGGATAGCGGGACATCCTCCGCGCCCATGGATCACAGCAGCATGGCCGGTATGGATCATTCCCGGATGGCCGGAATGCCGGGTATGCAAAGTCATCCTGCGTCAGAAACGGATAACCCACTGGTTGATATGCAGGCGATGAGCGTCTCTCCGAAATTAAATGATCCGGGTATTGGTCTTCGAAATAACGGAAGAAAGGTTCTCACGTACGCGGATTTGAAAAGCCGCTTTGAGGATCCTGACGGACGTGAACCTGGCCGTACCATAGAACTGCATTTAACCGGCCACATGGAAAAGTTTGCCTGGTCATTTAACGGAATCAAGTTTTCAGATGCCGCACCGGTGCTGCTGAAATACGGTGAGCGGCTCAGGATCACGCTGATCAACGATACCATGATGACTCACCCCATTCACCTGCATGGTATGTGGAGCGATCTGGAAGATGAAAACGGTAATTTCATGGTTCGTAAACACACAATAGATGTTCCCCCTGGTACAAAACGCAGTTACAGAGTGACAGCAGATGCGCTTGGCCGCTGGGCGTATCACTGCCATTTGCTCTATCACATGGAAATGGGAATGTTTCGTGAAGTCCGGGTGGAGGAATGATACGAATGAAGAGAAATTTGAAGGCCATACCTGTTCTGGTCGCCGGTTTGTTTACCTCACAGCTTTCTATTGCGGCGGGCTCCGTCTCTGCAGATCCCCACGCCGGGCACGACATGTCTGCCATGCAGATGCCAGCAGATGAGAATTTCACTGAGATGACGTCAATGGAGCCCATTGTAACTGAGAGCAGAACGCCAATTCCGCCTGTTACCGATGCCGACCGGAAGGCTGCATTCGGCAATTTACAGGGGCATGCGATTCACGACAGTGCGATTAATTATCTGGTTCTGCTGGATCAACTGGAATGGCAACGGTCGGATAACACCAACAATTTCAGCTGGAGTGTTAACAGCTGGATTGGAGGCGACACAGATCGGATTTGGCTAAAGAGTGAAGGTGAACGAAGCAATGGGGAAACGGAGGCGGCTGAAGCGCAGTTACTCTGGGGACATGCGGTTGGCCCATGGTGGGATTTGGTTGCGGGTGTCAGGCAGGATTTCAGACCTGCTTCTGCCCGGACCTGGGCTGCTGTCGGTTTTCAGGGGCTGGCACTCTATAATTTTGAGTCTGAAATTACGGGTTTTGTCAGTAATGGCGGAAAAGCAGCCCTTCGTCTGGGAGGAGAATACGACGTTTTACTGACTAACCGGCTCATACTCCAGCCATCCTATGAGGTGAATTTCTACAGTCAGGATGATGAATCGCGGGGTCGCGGCAGGGGACTGACTGACACAGAGCTGGGGCTCCGGCTGCGCTATGAAATACGCCGTGAGTTTGCACCCTATATAGGCGTTTCCTGGAATCAACTTTACGGGAAAACATCCGATATGGCGAAAAGAGAAGGTGAGAAAGACCATCAGGTAGTATTCCTGGCGGGAGCCAGAATCTGGTTTTAACGCACTGATATAAAACACTCAACTAAACAGGTAAATAAAATGTCGATTTTAAATAAAGCCATTCTTACAGGTGGCCTCGTTATGGGCGTTGCTTTCTCTGCTATGGCCCATCCGGAATTAAAAAGCTCTGTGCCACAGGCTGATTCAGCCGTAGCGGCCCCGGAAAAGATTCAGCTTAATTTCTCGGAAAATCTGACCGTGAAATTCTCAGGTGCAAAATTAACGATGACGGGTATGAAAGGCATGTCATCACATTCTCCGATGCCGGTCGCGGCAAAAGTGGCGCCAGGCGCTGACCCTAAATCGATGGTCATTATTCCGCGAGAGCCTTTACCCGCTGGCACTTATCGTGTTGACTGGCGCGCGGTTTCTTCAGATACGCACCCTATTACCGGTAATTACACCTTTACAGTGAAGTAATATTATGAACGACCTGATTATGATTGTTATTCGTTTTCTTCTTTATCTGGATTTGATGGTAATATTTGGATTGCCATTTTTTCAGATATATGGAATAAGTGGTGTCAGACATGAAACCTATAACCTGACTAATTTCAGGTCGTTTATAACCTTTGCTGTTGTTACAGGCATCATTCTTACTGGCATTAATATGCTCCTGGTATCTAATGCCATGAGTGGAGTAACTGACCTCAGAGAATTATCCATCCATGTTATCGAGATGGTGATAGAAGAAACTGATGTGGGTATTAGCTGGATTGTCAGGCTCTGTGCCCTGTTTACCACACTCGGTGCTTTGTTCCTTTACACTAATAAGAGAGTATTGTCCTGCCTGCTGATGACGATGAGTGGGGGCGTGGCGCTGGCTACACTTGCCTGGGGAGGACACGCCGTTATGCATGACGGTCTGCATTACTATCTCCATTTACTGAGCGATCTGACCCATCTCGGCGCTGCAGGTGCCTGGACAGGTGCTCTGGTTGCATTTGCTATCCTGCTGATGCGCAGAAACGAGCATAATGCACAGAGCGTCATTGTGATATCTGACTCCCTGGCAAAATTTGCCACGGCAGGAACGGTGATTGTTGTAGCCCTGATCCTGAGTGCGCTGGTCAACTATCTGTATATTGCTGAGGGTAACTTAACTCCCTTATTCAACAGTTCCTGGGGGAGGATATTGCTTGCCAAGACGGCTCTGTTTGTTCTGATGCTTCTTCTGGCTGCAGCAAACCGGTTTCACCTGGGTCCCCGGCTTGAAGTTATGGTCAGGGAAGGGAATTATGATCGCAGCGTTGCCCTGATGCGAAACAGCATCCTGACAGAATTCGTTGTTGCGATTATCATTCTGGGCGCCGTAGCGTGGCTTGGAATGCTTGCTCCGTCTCAGATCAGCTAGGGGACAGCCAACGCTCATGCGTGAGATTTTTACTTTCATATCAGCGAGTTGACCATGCAGCGTATTTTAATCGTTGAAGACGAACAAAAAACAGGTCGTTACCTGCAGCAGGGACTGGTTGAGGAAGGCTATCAGGCCGATCTCTTTAATAATGGCCGCGATGGTCTTGGGGCCGCGTCGAAGGGACAGTATGATTTGATAATACTGGACGTGATGCTGCCTTTCCTCGACGGGTGGCAAATCATCAGCGCACTGAGGGAGTCCGGGCACGAAGAACCGGTCCTGTTTTTAACCGCAAAGGACAACGTGCGGGACAAAGTGAAAGGACTGGAGCTTGGCGCAGATGACTACCTGATTAAGCCCTTTGATTTTACGGAGCTGGTTGCACGTGTAAGAACCCTACTGCGCCGGGCACGCTCGCAGGCCGCAACAGTCTGCACCATCGCCGATATGACCGTTGATATGGTGCGCCGGACCGTGATCCGTTCGGGGAAGAAGATCCATCTCACCGGTAAAGAATACGTTCTGCTTGAGTTGCTGCTGCAACGCACCGGAGAAGTGTTACCCAGGAGTCTTATCTCGTCCCTGGTCTGGAACATGAATTTTGAAAGTGATACGAATGTGATTGATGTCGCCGTGAGACGTCTGAGAAGTAAAATTGATGATGACTTTGAGCCAAAACTGATCCATACCGTTCGCGGTGTCGGATATGTCCTGGAGATCAGAGAAGAGTGAGGTTCAAAATTTCCCTGACCACACGCCTGAGCCTGATTTTTTCTGCGGTGATGCTTACGGTATGGTGGTTATCAAGTTTTATCCTGATTAGCACCCTTAATGGCTATTTCGATAATCAGGACCGCGATTTTCTGACAGGTAAACTTCAGCTCACCGAAGAGTTTCTTAAAACAGAGACGTTCAGGAACAAAACGGATATTAAGTCATTATCAGAAAAAATAAACGATGCGATGGTGGGGCACAATGGCTTATTCATTTCTATAAAAAACATGGAAAATGAAAAAATTGTTGAACTCTATGCCAAAAATTCTGTTGTTCCAGCGGTCCTGCTTAATAAGTCGGGTGATATTCTCGACTATATGATCCAGACGGAAGAAAATAACACCGTGTACCGCAGTATCTCGCGGCGGGTTGCCGTGACGCCGGAACAGGGTAAAAGCAAACATGTCATCATTACGGTTGCCACGGATACCGGGTATCACACCCTGTTTATGGACAAACTCAGTACCTGGCTGTTCTGGTTCAATATCGGTCTGGTCTTTATTTCTGTTTTTCTGGGCTGGCTGACCACACGTATTGGTCTGAAACCGCTACGGGAAATGACCAGTCTGGCTTCCTCCATGACCGTACACAGCCTGGATCAGCGTCTAAATCCCGATCTGGCTCCGCCGGAAATCTCTGAGACCATGCAGGAGTTCAATAATATGTTTGATCGCCTGGAGGGGGCATTCCGGAAACTGTCAGATTTCTCGTCTGACATCGCGCATGAGCTGCGCACACCAGTCAGTAATCTGATGATGCAGACGCAGTTTGCACTGGCTAAGGAAAGGGATGTTTCGCATTACCGCGAAATTTTATTCGCTAACCTGGAAGAACTGAAAAGGTTGTCACGAATGACCAGTGACATGCTTTTTCTGGCACGTTCAGAGCATGGTCTGCTGCGGCTGGAAAAACATGATGTGGATCTGGCAGCCGAACTGAATGAATTACGTGAGTTGTTCGAGCCCCTGGCAGACGAAACAGGAAAGACAATCACGGTTGAAGGAGAGGGCGTTGTTGCCGGAGACAGCGATATGCTCCGACGTGCTTTCAGTAACCTGCTTTCCAATGCAATCAAGTATTCTCCCGATAACACCTGTACAGCGATACACATTGAGCGTGACAGTGACTGTGTGAACGTGATGATTACGAATACGATGTCCGGCCAGGTTCCCGCTAATCTGGAACGTTTGTTTGACCGGTTCTATCGCGCAGACTCATCAAGGTTCTACAACACGGAAGGCGCGGGGCTGGGATTATCAATTACAAGGTCGATCATTCATGCTCACGGCGGCGAGCTGTCAGCAGAACAGCAGGGGCGGGAAATTGTGTTCAGTGTGCGTCTGTTAATGGATTAATACCGTTATTCAGGAGAAACCCGGAAGGTGACAAAAATGTCATCGTTCAGTCACGCGATAAACAGAGGCGGTTTTTTATAATCAGCCATAAATCAGGACAGCGTGATAATTCAATCGCCCGGTTCCTGGCGTGATGATCAACCAGCCCTGAGATCAAATGCTTTCTCTGTTATAAGCATTGATTGTTCGGGTATGAAAACACCGGAGACCCAACCATGAAAAAGATCCTTGTATCCTTTATTGCCATGATGGCTGTCGCTTCATCTGCCTGGGCTGCAGAGACAATGAACATGCATGACCAGGTAAATAATGCCCAGGCGCCTGCCCATCAGATGCAATCATCCGCTGAAAAAAGTGCAGTTCAGGGGGAGAGCATGAAAATGATGGATATGAGCGGTCACGATCAGGCCGCAATGTCCCATGAAATGATGCAAAACGGCAATTCTGCTGCCCATCAGGACATGGCTGAAATGCATAAAAAAATGATGAAATCCAAACCTGAGAACACCCAAGAAACTGCTAAGCCATTTTCCGAAATGAGCGAGCATGAGAAAGCCGCTGTTGTGCATGAGAAGGCGAATAATGGCCAGTCTTCCGTTATTCATCAGCAGCAGGCTGAAAAGCATCGCAGCCAGATCACCCAGAATTAACCCGCTGCTCCACTTGTCAGACCCTCATTTGACGCCGAAGTCACTGGCTTACGCTCCCGTCCGGGAGCGTTTTTTTTATAAGCGAAATGAATAATAATGAAAGAGTCCATACACAATGTTTTTTTTGGTCATGTCGACCTCACAATTAACTTATATTGTTTGAGAATCCTGTTCCCCGGTCATCTCCAGGGTGCATGTCGCGCCGTATCCTGAGACTGGCTGAGAATACGAATGACCGTAACCATAGAATGTGATGATACAAAATAGATCGTATGCCGGTTCTACCGGCAGTGTGCAGATATCGTCTCCCAGCTCTGCACAATGCGTGCCGATATCATGCATGGCCAGCACATCAAATACTGCAGCTATACGACCGATCTATGCATCCGCCTGAACAACCCCGATCTGTCTGAAGCTGAAGTCCCAGATGGCCTCCAGATCCTCTTCTGCTTTGGGTGTCAGCTCAATCTCTTTCATTTGCCACCCTGGCCCTGACATTCCTCAGGAATGCATTCTTGTTCCATGGTTTCGCCTCGCCGCTGCTGATCCCTTCGGCCAGCAGATCGCGCAGTTCCTGAAGTCTGGATTCAGCCTGCTTTTCATGCAGCTCATCACCCACGTCCACCGTCATCGTACGAGCCATAACCCCTCCATATCTTAATGTAAGATTTATTCTTACATCATTAAATCAGCTTACTACGCTGCTTCCATGGTAAGCGTCGTCTCAGCACCGTCTGGCAGATCCTGATATTCCTGAGAGGATAGTGGACACCAAATATGGTGGACGCTATCCATGAAATCATTAACCGCAGTGCGTAAAAAAAGCCCTAATTATCCCGTTGAGTTCAAAATCAAAATGGTTGAACTCTCGCATCGACCAGAGATCTCCGTAGCGCAACTCGCTCGTGAGCATGGGATCAACGATAATTTGCTGTTCAAGTGGCGCCAGTACTGGCGCGAAGGAAAACTACGTCCTCCTTCAACAACAGAAAACAACGTGCCTGAGCTGCTCCCGATAACACTTGATGCCGAAGATGTTGTCCCTGCAACCTCCCCCCGGTCACAACCTGTAGCTGCTGCGGCACCTGAATCACTCAATATCAGCTGTGAAGTAACGTTCCGGCACGGATCACTCCGTCTGAATGGTGCCATCAGCGAAAATATCCTGAACCTGCTGATACGGGAGCTCAAACGTTGATCCCATTACCATCAGGGACAAAGATCTGGCTGGTCGCTGGCATCACCGATATGAGAAACGGCTTCAACGGCCTGGCGGCAAAGGTGCAGACGACGCTGAAAGACGATCCGATGTCAGGTCACGTTTTTATCTTCCGTGGGCGTAATGGCAGTCAGATAAAGCTCCTCTGGTCTACCGGCGATGGACTGTGTCTGCTGACCAAACGGCTGGAGCGCGGCCGCTTCGCCTGGCCGTCAGCCCGGGATGGCAAAGTGTTCCTCACACCGGCACAGCTGGCGATGCTCCTTGAAGGTATCGACTGGCGGCAGCCTAAAAGACTGCTTACGTCCCTGACTATGTTGTAAGCCTCTTTATCCTGGTCGACGCTGAATGAGCCTGGTAATATACCCGGTATGAGCAGCTCACTTCCTGACGATATCAATGCACTGAAACGTCTCCTTGCCGAACAGGAGGCGCTGAACCGTGCCCTGCTGGAAAAGCTGAACGAGCGTGAACGCGAAATAGACCATCTGCAGGCACAGCTGGATAAGCTGCGCCGGATGAACTTCGGCAGCCGCTCCGAAAAAGTCTCCCGTCGTATCGCACAGATGGAAGCTGACCTGAAGGCACTTCAGAAAGAAAGTGATACCCTTACCGGTCGGGTTGACGACCCGGCCGTGCAGCGCCCGCTGCGTCAAACCCGCACCCGCAAACCGTTCCCCGAATCACTCCCCCGCGATGAAAAACGACTACTGCCGGCAGCGTCATGCTGCCCGGAATGTGGAGGCTCGCTGAGCTATCTGGGTGAGGATGCCGCCGAACAGCTGGAGCTGATGCGCAACGCCTTCCGGGTTATCCGGACTGTACGTGAAAAGCATGCCTGTACTCAGTGCGATGCCATCGTGCAGGCCCCCGCGCCTTCACGGCCCATCGAGCGGGGTATCGCAGGACCGGGGCTGCTGGCCCGCGTGCTGATCTCAAAGTATGCAGAGCACACCCCGCTGTACCGCCAGTCTGAAATATACGGCCGCCAGGGCGTGGAGCTGAGTCGTTCACTGCTGTCGGGCTGGGTGGATGCATGCTGCCGGCTACTGTCACCGCTGGAAGAAGCGCTTCAGGACTATGTGCTGACTGACGGTAAGCTCCATGCTGATGACACGCCTGTCCCGGTGCTGTTGCCAGGCAATAAGAAAACGAAGACCGGGCGGTTATGGACCTACGTTCGTGACGACCGTAACGCCGGGTCAACGCTGGCGCCGGCGGTGTGGTTCGCTTACAGCCCGGACAGAAAAGGCATCCATCCGCAGACCCATCTTGCGGGGTTCAGTGGTGTACTGCAGGCGGATGCATACGCTGGGTTCAACGAGCTGTACCGGGATGGTCGGATAACGGAAGCCGCCTGTTGGGCTCACGCCCGCCGTAAAATCCACGATGTGCACGTTCGCACCCCGTCAGCCCTGACGGAGGAAGCGCTGAAACGGATCGGCGAACTGTACGCCATCGAGGCAGAGATAAGGGGAATGACGGCGGAGCAGCGCCTTGCCGAACGTCAGTTGAAAACGAAACCGCTGCTGAAATCCCTGGAAAGCTGGCTGCGTGAAAAGATGAAAACCCTGTCGCGACACTCAGAACTGGCGAAAGCGTTCGCATACGCCCTGAACCAGTGGCCGGCGCTGACGTACTATGCAGATGATGGCTGGGCTGAGGCGGACAATAACATCGCTGAAAATGCGCTGCGGATGGTCAGTCTGGGCCGCAAAAACTACCTGTTCTTCGGTTCGGATCATGGAGGAGAGCGGGGAGCGCTGCTGTACAGCCTGATCGGGACGTGCAAACTGAACGGAGTGGAGCCAGAAAGCTACCTCCGCTATGTCCTTGACGTCATAGCCGACTGGCCGATAAACCGGGTCGGCGAACTGCTCCCCTGGCGCGTAGCACTGCCGACTGAATAACACATCCCCGTCAATACGGTTCTTGCTGCACGCTTACAGAAAAGTGCCACTCTGTCGAAAAAATCCCGGTTAGGCGAGGCGTTCGCTTATGCACTGAACCAGTGGGATGCCCTGTGTTACTACTGCGATGATGGTCTGGCAGAGCCGGATAATAACGCTGCTGAGCGCGCGCTACGAGCGGTCTGTCTGGGCAAGAAAAACTACATCTTCTTCGGCAGTGATCATGGTGGTGAACGTGGTGCCCTGCTGTATGGTCTGATCGGAACGTGCAGGCTGAACGGTATCGATCCAGAGGGTTACCTTCGCCATATCCTGAGCGTATTGCCGGAGTGGCCCATCAACAAAGTGGCCGAACTGCTGCCATGGAACGTAGATCTCACCAATAAATAGCCGTCAATACGGCGCTCACTTAACGCTTAC
>NZ_JH414811.1:47849-52179 GCF_000238715.1 Klebsiella sp. 4_1_44FAA | reverse complement strand
GGTCCCAAACGAGGTCATCCATGCCAGCATCTGCCGGTAACCTTGTCGTGTTGTGGAGAAATACTGAGTCCCAAGGACTTTATTGTTCTGATCTACGACAGCGGCAACGTGCAAATCTTTATGTGTATCCACGCCACCCACAACGGCAGCTTCGGTAACTTTATCAACCATGACAGAGCTCCTGTGAGGAAACAGAGTTGAATCTCCAGACAGATAACCCGGACAGGACAGTAACGAGACAAGCCGTCAGGCCCTTCTTGAGTCACGCGCATCGGTGAGGAGATGCCTCGCATGAAGGCGCTTCCGGCAACCGACGGGTCCAGGGCAGGACACAAAAGGTCGATCGCTGTGTGAGTCAGGATGCGGGAAGGTCTTCACTGCATCAGTAATCACACCAATCTGGTTAAACGGCAAACTAAGTGGTGGTAAAGACTGACATCGGCATTATTACTACCGCTGTGGAACATCACCCCGACGGGCTTACCACGGGTTTTCCATGCCATTTCCAGTGCTTTCATGGTGAGCCTGCTGTCCGGCGAGAACGACATGGCCCAGCCCACTGGTTTTCTTGCGAACAGGTCGAGAACAACGGCGAGGTACGCCCAGCGCTTACCCGTCCAGATATAGGTCACATCACCGCACCACACCTGATTTGGTTCCGTTACGGCGAACTGTCGCTCAAGATGATTCGGGATAGCAACGTGCTCATGACCGCCACGCTTATACCGGTGAGTCGGCTGCTGGCAACTGACCAGCCCCAGCTCTTTCATGAGTCTGCCAGCAAGCCAGCGCCCCATCTGGTAGCCTCTCTGGGTTGCCATTGTGGCGATGCTTCTTGCTCCGGCAGAGCCGTGGCTGATGCCATGCAGTTCAAGTACCTGACTGCGTAATACAGCCCGTCTGCCGTCTGGCTTTTCAGGACGGTTTTTCCAGTATTTGTAGCTGCTGCGATGAACCCCGAACACATGGCAGAGAGTGGCCACAGGATAACGCGCCCTGAGTTTCCCGATTATCGAGAACTGTTCAGGGAGTCTGACATCAAGAGCGGCTTTTTTTAATATGTCCCGTTCGTCGGTAACCCGTTTCAGCTCTTTCTGGAGACGGCGGATCTCGGCCTGAGCATCTGACTGTTCTTTATTAGTGGAAGAATCCGGACCGTACTTCTTTATCCAGGCATAAAGGCTGTGGGTGGTGATATCGAGACGTGTTGCAACGCTGGCAACAGAATAACCGCGATCAACAACCTGTTTGACTGCTTCAGTTTTAAACTCTTCGGGATAACGCTTACCGCTCATGGGCACCTCTCTTTAAGCCATCTTAAATGACTCTGAGGTGTCTGTTAAACCCGTGGCGATTCAGTACTCAATGCTGAATGGGCAGCAAGAGGGCGCAGGGGATTTGAACGTAATCCCCGTGATGATTAGCCTCCTTTGGGCTGAAAAATTTGCGCATGTGCAAACCACCGGAGCACACGCTAATAGGCCGTTCAGAAGGTGAGCGTCAGGCCACTCTGAAAATTGCCCGTACCATGCTGCAGAACGGCATTGACCGCAATACTGTCATGAAAATGACCGGTCTGACTGAAGATGACCTGGCACAAATCCGCCACTAATCCCCCTTTCCTGGCACTCCCTGCCGGGCCATCAGTGAAAACTGGTGGGGCAGGGAGGCATCAGACTCAGGCTCAGCCTGCCAGCCACAGCGATTTAACAGTTTCATTATCCCAGTTACGTTCCCTGTCAGACGTACTGTCAGCGGATTTGTCTGTTGGCCATTGTCGTCAAAAGCGGCATCAAGGTTTGTCCGTAAGAGATAAACACCGTTTACTCCAGGATTGAGTACCAAAGCATATCGTCCGGCCCATTCTCTGTCGCTCATTACGCGGTAATTCCAGCCCATGTCTTTCGCTGTTTCCAGCGCATACGTCAGGCGGAACATGTCGTTCTGTTCAGTCAACTCGCCGCTGCAGGAGCGCCAGACATAGCCCAGTTTGTCGGCCAGCTTAGCTCTCACACCCAGCAAACGCCCCTGATTCAGTAACCACCCGATATCCTGTGCCACATCGCGCGAGAATCGCCGTTGCTTCAGTGCTGCCGCGAGCCAGCGGGTGAGAAAGAGATTTTCCTGTGCGGGAGAGAGTTCTCCCTGCTCCTGTCTGGCCAGTGCCAGCGCGACCAGTGCACACCATGCCAGATGGCCTGTTTTTTCTGTCAGCGTCATAACAGATACCTCCCTTCAGTCTTACTGATTCCCAGGTCTTAAATCTCAGTTGTTCAGCTCTGTACAGTCGGTCTCAGCTGCCATGTTGCCCCACCAAAACAGGTCACACCGACCACCTGCTCCCAGGTTTCCTTCTGCTCCAGCAGCTTCTCCAGCGCATGAAAGTCCGCGCGCGAGAGCACAATATCTTCCCGCTCGCCGGGCGACTCCAGAATATACCCCTCAGGTATCCGCGTGGCCGATTCAGCAGCCTGCCGTGAGGATATGCGGTAAAAGGTTTTGATGCATCCTCCGCGAGTGAGGGCATCGAGGATGATGCTTTCGGCAACGCGCATGACTGGCTCCGGTTAAAAGTGTTTCACGTCTTTGCCGGTGTGCAACTGGCGACGCTCATCATGCCGCGTAGTGCTTCCACAGACAACGGCTTTGCCTCATTGCCCCGGTGGACCATCGCATGGCAGTTCGGACAAGGAATGCTATGGTAAATATAACCTTCCCCTTACACTCATGAAGCTTATGGAAGAATTATTCACTTGTCCGATATGTAAACTCTCATTTGGCCATAAAGCTAGGTTGAGAAAGCATATAAAAAAGCATACGAAATCCCTTGAAAAGAATCTCGCTAAGGCCAACTCAACCAAAAAGGCTGAGCATGAAAAGATGCTTATTCAGGAGAGGATTGCAAGGACAGGTAGCGCTTTTAAAAATGAATCGGAGAGAAATAAGTACTTTGAAAGAAGGCGTGCTGAAAACCCCATATTTGATATCGATACGCCGATCAGAAAGGCCTCGTTTATAGTGAATGCCGGTGCCTTTGGTTTGGGTAAATCCAGAAAAAACTAGCCGTTTTTTTGGCAAAAGCAGATCTAATGTCCCCGTGGTGAGTATATAAAAAATTACGGGGAGCTGAGCGACCTTCGTCTAGCTCTCTTCTTGTTTTTTTGCCGCAGCGGACTCTCGCGTGCGTCAGACACAAGTGGCGCAGGGGACGGGTTTTTGATGCGCGTCAGCGCATGGGAGGCGCCATGCGCCGGAGACCCCCGCAGCGAAGCGAGGACGAAAAAAGCATTACGGCTTCAGCCGTAATAATCCCCCACACTGCTAAGCCCAGAACAAACCCGCTAAAAACGATACAGAAGCTGCTGTGCGCGGTCGGAGTGGTCACGACAAGGCGATAGCCGCAGTCGGGGCGTATCTCCGCGTTAGCGGGCCGTTAGGGCCGCTTACGAGCGTGTACGCCAGAACGAAAAGCAACACCACCCACAGCAATGACAAGATCTAGTTACAACATCCGCCATTCTAAAGCGATGGTGTTCCCCGGCCTTCGGCCGGGGGCGGCGGCGCTTTTCAGTGGTGGGGAAGGGCACCGGGCCGGCAAACCGGCGCCGGTTTTATGATGATTTTCCATTTGAATGCTGTAACTAATGTGGTTATCCGGTCGGGGCCCGTCGCGAAGCGATGGGAGCTCTCTCTGAGGTTGCCGAACCGGCGCGACCGGGAGGTCGCTGCAAGGGCGGGCATTCTCCTGAGCCTGTCCACAGGGCAGGCGATGAACAGGTTATGTGTTTACAGGATTTATTAAAGGATCTTTAAAAGAGATACAGAGCTGATGTTTAAAAGGAACCATGCGCCCTGAAAGTCCGACGGCTGGCGCTCTACGAAAATATCGGTTCGCGCTATATGAAATACTCCCTTGCAGTTATATGTGGATAACAGAATTCGGCCGTCAGAAGTGACGCAGGCGATAACATTTAAGGCCACTTTGACGCCAGGAAGACCGGAATTATGGTGAGGAATGCAGGTCTGAAGATGAGATAATACGTAGTAGCCGGCCAACAGGCGTGCGAAAGCCTCCGGCGCCGGCCGGATTTTTTAAAGAAGGTGATGTTATATGGGTACAGTGGCCAGTCGCGTGTAGTTGTTCCCGCGCGACAGCAGCATGCGCTCCTGCACACGGCGCTCAACCTCACGCTTCAGCGCTTCTTTATCTCCCCTGAAGCGGCCGGTGGCGTATTCGCGAGTCAGTTGCTGACGCACGCGCGTCTCAATGTCATGACGCTGCCGTGATGCATCCCGCCGTGCAGTATCCCGCTTCCGGCCGTGAGATTTC
>NZ_JH414811.1:31525-47434 GCF_000238715.1 Klebsiella sp. 4_1_44FAA | reverse complement strand
CAGGCGATAACATTTAAGGCCACTTTGACGCCAGGAAGACCGGAATTATGGTGAGGAATGCAGGTCTGAAGATGAGATAATACGTAGTAGCCGGCCAACAGGCGTGCGAAAGCCTCCGGCGCCGGCCGGATTTTTTAAAGAAGGTGATGTTATATGGGTACAGTGGCCAGTCGCGTGTAGTTGTTCCCGCGCGACAGCAGCATGCGCTCCTGCACACGGCGCTCAACCTCACGCTTCAGCGCTTCTTTATCTCCCCTGAAGCGGCCGGTGGCGTATTCGCGAGTCAGTTGCTGACGCACGCGCGTCTCAATGTCATGACGCTGCCGTGATGCATCCCGCCGTGCAGTATCCCGCTTCCGGCCGTGAGATTTACGCTCAGCCTGATAGCTGCGAAAACGCTCACGCACAAACCGCCATGCTTTTGCGATCAGTTCGTCCATCTCCAGGGGTTTCAGTTTCTGCTTTTTGCGCTGCAGGTTTTCCCACTCCACACGGCTGCGGCGCGCGGCCACCACAGCCACCTCAGAAACGTCAAGCGCGGAAAACAGAGCCGGGGTGAAGGTGATATCGGTCGGGATGTTACAGCCGATCTGCGGGTCATATTCAGTCTGATAGGTGATGAGCCCCAGCTCGGCCAGAAACTTCAGCGCCCGGGTGGCACGGCTGACTGACAGGTTGCCGTTCCTGGACTCGGTGGCCAGTCCACACTCGATGGCCATATTGGTAATCGAGCGCTGCACGCGATTGGCCAGCGGATCATAGTGAAAACACATTGCCTGCAGTAGCGCGTCAATTGCACGCCGGCGCAACAGGGGTGGCATCCGGTGACGCTTACCCAGCGAACGCAAAAACGCCACATGAATGGAAAAATCAAAACGGGACGTGAAGCCTTCGGCTTTCGCCATCAGCTTACGGCAGAACGGCAGGGTCTTTTTCCCTTCTCGCGGCGTGAAAACCGGGTTCGGGTTTTTAACCTGTGAATAGTGGTTTTGAAGGATATCAGTCACCGCTTCCTGCGCTTATGTTGCACGGAAGGAGTGAGCACAGAAGGTCTTGAACTTTTCTGGGCATAATTCTATACTCCCTGCATAGAGCAACACGTTCTATGCAGTTTATGAAGGCCCCGTTAATCTTTTCTGTCCGCCAAGATTGAAGAAGATTATCGGGGTTTTTGCTTTCTGGTTCCGGGTAAACATCCACAAAACCAGCTCCCTGCCACCTTACGGCGTGGCACACCAAAAGCTCTAATCTCGCAGCAATTTAACACTCATCGGGTAAAGGTTCAAGAAAGTAAGCCCATTAAGATATGTTTCTGGCTAATGCTTCGCGTTGGATCAACCGGGACAGTACTTCAGCCTGTGTTAACCCATCGTCATGACACATTTTCATCAATATGTCTTTGAGCTGTGGTTCCAGGAACACTTTAACTTCTTTATGGGTGGCCCTTTTCTTTGCCACTGAAGATCGCTGTTTATCAGCATCGCTAAGTGGGTTCCCTTTCCGGTAGGGACGTTTCGATGAGGAAGTAACTCCGTTAACGACCTGTGACATCTCTGCCTCCTCAAGCATTTAACAAAATACCTGGACAAAGATACTACATGTCTTTATAGGCAGCGAGTGCACACATTAATTTAATGTAAAATACATTTTTCCTGTTGGCGCAGAAAAAATGTGTTCAATGTGATCGTTAGTACGATGAATGCCAATCAGTACCGCCATTCCAGCGAGACTGCCAGTGCTGCAGATAGCGTTGAGCTACGACTGGAACATCCCATACGACAAGCACGTTCTCTGAATTGACGCGTTCAGCGGCGCGGGTGTAGTTAAAAGACCCGACTTCAATATTGCGGCCATCGGCAATGATGACTTTATCGTGCATGATTTTGTACTGCGACACTGTGCGCACCGGGATGCCGGCATTGACCAGAAGATTCATGGCCGCCAGGCTCGCCTGGTTTTGCTTGCCGGTATTGGCTTTCCAGTCCAGAACCACCTTCACATCGACACCACGCCGCTTTGCCCTGACAAGCGCACCGGCGACTTCAGGTGAGGTAAAGGAATACCCCATCAGCCGGATTTCCTGCTGTGCAGAATCAATAGTCTTCAGGACCAGCTGCAGAGCCGTTCCTTCCGGTGAATATCCCGTCTCGATGCTGGCGGCATACACGGCCGGAACAGGTGCAAACAAAGTCAGACTAATAAGCCCCGACAGACAACATCTGCGGAGTGTACGGTTAATTTTTTTCACAGTATTTCCTTAACGGGTGTTTTAAGAAACGCCGGGAACGGGGGAAACTGGCTTTTCCCCGTTCCCGGGGTTGGACAACGACGCCATGCGGAGGCGTCAGGATTTTGTGGTATGCCGAAACCAGTAGCAGACGGGTCCGTCGCCGGTATCGTGGACAGAGCCCAGGAACCAGCCATCATCATCATTCGGCGGTTCCGGTATCCAGCCACGGGCATCCGGGGCTTCATCCGTAAATCCGGCAGCAAAGGCTTCAGGCGCTTCATCGCGCATTGTCATCACAAAGCACTGAAGTTTATGAGTTCTGAGCCAGTAGCTTAATTCTGCGGAAGTTTCACAACCACTGCGTGCCAGCACAGGATGTGTCCAGTACCCCTGTTCATCACGTTTCACTTCGGCGGCGATAATCATTTTTCTTTCTCCTTGCGTTCAGTATGCTCTGTCGTTGAATTCATACCGGTTATGGATTTTTCGGCAGCATCGGCTCCGCGGTATTTCAGAAACTCTCTGACCCTTCTTACCAGCCTCTCTGAATCCCGATCGCGTAGTAGTGGAATACCGGCCTGCCTCAGAACCTCTTCCAGCAGAATATCGCGCCGGATACGGTGTTTTTTCTGGTGTGAGGCATCATCCAGTTCAACTGCGCCGATGATAGCGAAGGTATGGATGTCAACGATGACCACATCGCAGTGCCACTGTGATGCCATCCGGAAGAGTTGCCACCAGGTCCGGGATCGTGGCCGGATATGGGGAGAGAGTGTGGCAATATCTGCCACCCGGACCTGAGGACACAACAGCCAGCGCTTTCGGCTGGTATGCCTCAGTAATGCCCGGAAAAAATGTTGTTCCCGTGGCGTCATCAGTGTGTCATTACCCACCCAGACCCGCTGGCGACACAACCGTTGCTCAGCCTCTGAGGGGCGAATACCCAGGGCTTTCAGTGACATCAGAACCGGGGAAGTCTTCGTTACTGCGCGTCCTTTCAGAAGCAGCACCAGAAACCCCAGCAAACTCAGCACAACAACGGTACTGCCCGCCATCATTAATATCTTTGCCATGTATTTTATTCCCTGATGTTCCTTTCTTTCCCGATGCGTTTTCCTGTCGTCGTCCTCATCTTTCTGTCCCTCTTCTGATAAGGCAGAACTCTGCCGGCAGCCTGTCGAGCAACGCGCGGCGAAATACATTCGGCAGTCCTCTCCCGGCTACAACATCAGCGATCAGAACTGATATGACGCTAATCTGCAGGACGAGGCACAGGACAAAACCAATCTGGTGCACCAGTTCCGCAGCAGGCATATTACGAAGAGCATTAATCAGGCGGATGGCATCCTGTGGGGAACCCCAGGCGAGAATACCGATACCGACCAGCATCACCGCCGGCGTATACAACAGCCCCCGGCTGATAACCCGTCCGGTCAGGCCTGTAAGCTCCCACCTTTGCTGGCGAAACACCTCATCATCCCGGAGGATTTCCCATTCCAGCCGGGCCTTTTCATGGCGCGGCACCTCGGCCACCACCTGAATACCGTCGCGAATACTGACCAGCGGTGAGACCTCTGGCTTTCTCATCCGGTCGATGTGACGGGTATATAGGGCAAGGCCTGCCCAGAACGGCGCAACAGACGATAAAAGCAGATAAAACCCATTCCCCCGAAAAACGGAAGGGAACAGGAGCATAAGAACCATCGCTAGCACGATACCGCAGAAATAACAGAACAGCTGCTGCTGTTTGCGCAGAATAAAATATTTAAACATAGTATCATTCCTTTTTATTTGATGATTTACGCACGATATGAAAGCCTGTGCATTTCATATATCGCACGTCGTGATGTAATAAAATATTGAAATCAGTTAAATACTGACAGTGGATGACTTAAATTGAAAATTGAGCACTTATAAGCGTCTCATCACCCCGGGACGTGGCAGTCCCGAAGCAGCCATTCACGGCACCGAATGGCTTGTCATTCTTCGCGTCTGCCCATACCCGGGCAACACACATGCCTCAGCCACAATGCCTTTCACCCTTTACCTCTCTTTCGTTTGAATATATTTGTTCTGACTATATACGACAATAATAAACACAACAGTCCCTTCCGGACAGGAGTAATACCAGAACGGACGTAGTCACGTATAATAACCACACCATACAGGGTAAATATTTTTAAGAAAACGAGGGGTCTGTCAGGCCAGGAATATTCACAACCTGACAGCTTATATTTATTTCATTACAGATCTTTCCAGTCAGGTAATTTATTCACCTTTCGCCGCCACAGATGAAAAAGTGCCATCGTCAGGCCAAATAACACGCCCGCGATAAGACTGACTTCGCAGGCGAACAGGAGAGGCATCCCCTGGGCCCGCCACACCGTCCAGTACATCCACAGCCCATATCCAAGGGAGAAATAGCCTGTCATTACGACAAAAACCTGCCAGAGCGGAGCAAACGGCAGCGGGGGAATGTTTATCCCCAGCCGCCACAACAGTCGTATCAGAAGCGGTGCATAATTGCTTTTCCACATCTTACGGCTGGCCATTATCGCCAGCGCCTTTTGTTTCCGCGCTTCAAAATCCATTTCCTCTCCTCGATTGTATTCAGCCAGCTGACTGGCTCCGCATACGCTCAGTTCGCAGGAGTTCTTTCATCATGCGCTCGCTGGCGTACTGCGCTTCCTCTGCAGCGACGGTCGCGACGGCATTCCCCTGCAGATCATAGCGGGAGGCCCCCACCTTCATCCGGGACAGATAGCCCGCAGACCGGGTCAGACTCTTCAGGCACTTAATCACCTGTTTATGCGACAGCGGCAGGTCACGGTTCACAATGTCGGCAAACAGCTGTTCGCGCATGCCTGTTGCCAGCAGACGGGGGGAGTTCCCGTCGAACAGCTGTGGCCAGAACGCCTTCAGGGTCATGATGGCCTGTTCCGGCGGCAGCAGGCGAAGATAACGCACCTGAGGTGGCGTCTTTACCGCTTTAACCGGCGCCGGCGCCGCGTTACGCGCGGCGGCTTCTGCCGCTTGTTTAACCTTCTCAAGTTTCTCTTTCTTTGCCTTCCAGGCCGGCGGGGACGAAACCACCACGACCTTCTTACGGCGCACCACACCAGGGACAGGTGTCGCCTCCGCGGGTGCCGTACTGTTCTCCGCCGGTTTTCGTTTCAGGCTCAGTACAGGGCGTTTTTCTTCACTCATAAGGGGCCATATCAATAAAAGCTACAGGTCTGAGGTATACGATACGCTAACGGTATCATCGTTTCACCTCACAATGCAGTGGACACAACGATGATATCCCCTTGTCACGTTTACGGGCAATGTGCCCTCCCCCGGACCTGTGTCCGGTTTTTTTTTACATCGAGATGACAATACCCAGTACCGCCAGGTGCACTGCATAGAACATCACAAAGAAATGCCGCGGCCAGAAGCGTTTCACACGTTCTCCGGCAGATGAACACACGATCAGCGTCAGCAGCGCAATCGCCAGCCCGGCCGCCGATTCACTCACGTTATGCATATTCATCAGCAACACCATGAGGGCCCACAGCACCCCGTATCCCAGCCGTTCCGGTGCATGCTGTGCGCGACAAAGTAGCCAGCTGGCGGTGAGCATGCCCACTCCGGCCATGCCGTAGCTGCCGGTTGACAGGGGTATCCAGGCGACCAGCAGTCCGACCGCCGGGAGGGTGTAATACCAGGACGGCTGGCTGACCCACCGCAGGACCTGGCCCGTGACGGCAAAGGCAAACAGAATATTCCCGGTATACCACGGGTACCCGATGAGCATAAACGACACCTGGGCAACCAGCGCCCAGCCCCACAGGCTGTTCAGCTGCGACTGGCGTATTTCCGCGTGCCGGGCCAGATTCATTCCCCATGCCAGACCAAACAGCGGAAAACAGCCCCGTCCCAGAAGCCGCATTATCTCGTTATTGTGTGCCAGCAGTAACCCGGCATGGTCGGTGACCATCAGGACCAGGGCCACCGTTTTAATCATATCCGTCTGACCCGGTGTCCAGGTCAGTAATGCCTGCAGCCAGCGGTCAGCGGCTCTGAAACCGATTGTGTGTGCTGTCATCTCTGTATCCTTCTCTCTTTTTACCGCGCCCCGGCAGGGGGTCCGGTGTTAACCGGAGGCCCTGCCGGGGCAGACAAGCCGCAGGCGCGTCAGTCACCCCCGAGGGTTTTCTCGCGGTTCAGGTCGCGCACCATGTCCCGCTCCACAGCCTGCAGACGCTCACGCTGCAGACTTTCTGAGGCCACCTGCTGAATCGCCTCCTCCTGGCGCCGGAACTGAGGATCATCCGGTAGCGTCGTTTTCTCCGTACCCGGCCGGTCACGCTCCAGTCCGCGAATGACGTCCCCGATAACCTCTTTCACCCGGTCCGCCGGCTCGCCGGCTTTACGCGCCTCCCCGGCCACTTCCCGGGCAGTCTGTTCCGCCTGTTTTTCCATTTCCCGGCGCTGCTGTTCTTCTGCCGCCCGCTGTGCCAGTACCTCTGGCGGGAGGATAATGTCAGCCCCGGCCTGCGGTACCGGAGCCACCGGCGCCGGTTCAGCCCATACCCGCCCGCCGGTCATGGCCCCGGGGTTCCAGGGGCGGTCATCACCGGCCAGACGCACCACCACCCCGGTATCGGGATTGTCGCGGGCCATTCTGACGCCCTCCCCCATATTCCCGGCCAGCAGGCTTTCACCGTTGCGGCTGTTCTGCAGCGCCACGAACCGGGCGTCTTCATTGCCCATAATTCGTCCCTCCCCGCCGATAGCCTCAAGCCGTCCGTCCCGATCGGTCAGTGGGCTGAGCCAGATACCGGCGGCTTTCCCGTTTTTATCAAATGCCGGCAGCGCCACATGCGGCTGAGGGTACTTTTTCCCCGGAGAAATGAATTTTCCTGGTGAACTTCCCTGTGCCAGACCGGACTGCTGCAGGGCTGCCCGGCCCGCGGCGGTTTCATCCAGTGGCCTTGCCCGCCCGAACAGCAGATCGGCTGTTTTCACCGCCCGGTCGTTACGGGGTTCAAGAATATCGTGCGCCGTCGCTTTCTCAGGTGAATGCTTGATGGCCTTTATCCAGCCCTCACGGTTGTCGGTGTAGACCTGAACATGCTGTTTCATGCGGGATAAAGCCACATAGGCAGACTCAAAGCTGGCCATCTGTTCCCGGCCACCGGCCACCCCTTCCAGCGCGATGGCATACGGCTCGCTGGCCCCCTGGGCGCCGTGGGCGGTGATGGCGTAGGCGAGGTCGATATGCTGCTGTGCCTGCTCCGCCTTCGGGGTCAGCGTACGGGTGAGTTTGCCATCAGACAGCGTGACACTGTCACCCGAAACAGACTGCACCTCCCAGATACTGTTGGCCACATAGCCGCGCTCCGGGTCACTTTTGCTGAAACGCATTCGGTCCCCCTGAGACACGGTTATCTTTTCCTGACGATAGAGCGTGACGCCTTCTGCCGATGCCTCCCGGGGTGAGATAAATCGCTCCTTTCCTTCACTGTCAGTCAGAGTGATCAGCTGATTATCCTTATCCACTTTGCTGATACGGTGGTATACGTTATCAACCAGCGCCACCGCCTCCTTGTGAGCCGTCCAGGTCGACAATTTGCGCAGTTCACCGTCACGGATGTTACTCGTGACCAGCACCGGCAGGGTGATTTCCTCTTTGCCGGTTTCCCCGTTCTCCCGCCGTGCGTCATGGATCAGACTGTTCAGCGCCCGCCGGTCCTTATTCAGATGGGTGATCACCAGCGTCTGCGACTGTGCCTCCGGGGTCCGTCCGGTATAGTCCTTCACCAGCGCCTCGTAGAGCGACGCGGGCTGACCTGCCGGCAGGGTTTTCCCCTCGCTCAGCGCCTTTTCTATCGCCTTTTCCTGCTTTGGCGTGAATTCCACCACAGAACTGCCCGGCGCCCAGACGCCTTCTTTTCTCGGCACCTGTTCCGGCGTGACCTGCTCAATGGTGGTCAGGGCGCGGTGCACATCCCGCTCAATCAGGCTGTAGACCGCCGGTCGCAGCTCAGGCACCTGGCGCACAATCTCTTTCATGATGGCAACGTCGGCGGCGCTGCGCTGCTGCATCAGCCTGAACGGCTGGCCCGGCGCGATGGGCTGCAGCTGGTCGTTATCCCCGCTGGACACCGCCCGTCCACCGCCGGCGACGATGAGGGAGTGGGCTTTTGCCATATCGGCCAGCCCCACCATCGAGCTCTCGTCGAGCAGAAACAGGGTGTTGCTGAAATCGGGTGTCTGGCCATTGCGCTGCAGCAGCTGAGTGTCGTGGAGGAACGACGCCGTCGTGCGCGCCTCCACGCCGGCACTCTGCATTTCCCCGACCGCGCGATGCGTCGGCGCCAGACCGATGACGCGCGGACGGGTCTCTTCCGGCAGCAGACTGATGGCACTCATGACTGCCCGGAACTGGGTGGTTTTCCCCACCCCGGCATACCCCTGAACCACCGTGAACCGATCCGTGCTTTCCAGAATCATCCGGGTCGCCGCCCGCTGTCCGGCGGTCAGGTCCGTCATCAGACTGTCCGGCACGCGGTCCATCAGGGGGGCCACCGCACCTTTACCTTCCAGCACGTGGGTCAGGATGCTTTTTTCGGCGTCCCAGGTCTGACGGGAAATCAGCAGGTCATTGCCGTAGCCGTGCGCCACCGGTACATTCAGCAACTGCCCCGACCTGATTTGTGCCTGGATGGTCGTGTCGATGTCCGCCATCGAAACCTTCCCGCCCCCGGTTTCCAGCGCCGTCGCCAGCAGCTGGGGCCGGGAGAAGGTCAGTTTCTCACTTTCAAGCAGCGGGATGGCCAGGTGAATGGCCTGTTCTGCCGGGGTACGCAGTCCGGCCTTCTGCTGCGCAATGGCCGCATCCAGGTCCGTCTCGCCGGATCGGGTCTTCAGCTGCTCTGAGACCACGCTGAAGGCGGTATGCCGCGACAGCTTCTCCGTCGTGCGCGCCGCATCCTGTGCCGAGTACAGCCGGAGATGATTTCCGCTCTGCGCCAGCTGGTTGAGGGTGGCGTTATCCAGCTCACGCTGCGTCACCGACGCAAAGACCGTTGCCGTCTCGCTAACCGACCTGCCGGGACTTTCCACCCAGCCGTGGCCGATTTTAATACCGTCAAACACGCCCGCGCCCACGGCCAGGGTCTGCGTGGTTTTCTGCCCCGGCCGCTGTACCGTCAGCTGCCCGTCCTCCACTTTCATCACCGTGATGCTTTCCCCGCCCTTCAGGCGTGTGTCCGGTATCTTCCCGAGCACCGCCAGACGTTCCCCCTCGGCCACCGGCAGTGTCTCTGCCCGGAACAGCGTCCACTGGCTGTCGACCGCGGAAACCTTCAGATCCAGACGGACCCCTTCCCGGTCTTTCAGGGTCAGCATATTGCTGCTCGCGGTCACCCGGTCAATGACAAAGCGATCGTGCGTCCGGGTCTCCGGATCCCAGCGTTCCATCACCATCCCCTCCCGGTAATAATCCCGCACGCCCCGGCTTTTGCTGTCCAGCCATACCGGCGTCAGGGCTGTAATGGTTGTGTCTTTCTCACCCAGCACTCCCTCCTGTCTTAGGGAGTCACGGATAAGGCCGTTGAGTACGCTCTGTTCACGCGTCCCGCTGATTTGGGCCACGCTTTCCTGCCCTTCACGCACGCTGACGGCAAACTCCTGTGCCAGCCGGCTGTAGCGTGCGCCTTTATCCGGTTCACTGATGATGTCGGCAGTGGTCTGATGGCCACCCTGCCAGCGATACGTATTCACGCCGCTGTCCTTCAGCACCGTCAGCGCGCTGCCGGTCCCGCTGCGCTTCCCGCTGTCGGAGAGCAGGACCTGCACGTTATGGCGCATCGCGCCATCGAGCAGGGAAATCGTTTCCTTCAGGCTCAGCTTCTCCGCCTGATCCACGATGAGTGTTCCGCCCGGAATAAACGCCGTCCCGTCCTGCAGGGCGGATTTACCGGTCACCGTTTCCCCGGCCAGACGCACATCACCGGCGAGAAAATCACGTGAGCGGTTATCGGCCGCCAGGATATGGACGTCACGCCCCTGCTCCCGGGCCATCAGGGTTAACTCGGCCACCCGCTCCCGCTGGCCGGTTGCACCGCCCTGACCGGAAACGATACCCATGACCGGGCGATCCTGCGCCAGCACGCTGACGGCATCGCTGAAAGGGGCCTGGCGCACCACCGAGGCATCGGACGTGACGGAGACATGATTCTGGCGCTGCACCTCCTGACTCAGGGCTTTGACGGCGAGTTCATCGAGAACGTGGATGTTTGAGGTGAACAGGCCTTTCTCGCGATCGAGAGGGATAAGCTGCTCCCGTTCAATGGCAGCATCGATGCCCTTTCTCGCCAGCTCAAACACACCGTCCTTCGCCTCCAGCTGGCCGACCGTGCGAGCCAGCAGGTCGGCATACGTGAACTGCACCTTGCGGTCGCTGAGACCGGCAATCGCTTTCGTCACCACATCCGTGATATCCGGACCGTCAGTGTTCACCGGCGCGGCAGGTGCACGGGCCAGCTCTGCGGCTCGCGCATCGGCGGCCTCACGGTACCCCCGGATGTCAAACCCGGTCTCCTTCAGCGTGTTCATCCACTCCACCATCTTCTCTGCCGGATCGATGGCTTCTTTCGACTTTCGGGTATCGAGCGCGGCCACATCCCGGGACTTCAGGGAGGCATCGGGTCCGGCGGCCTCCCTGAGTTCCTGACTGCGGGTGGAAAACGACTCAACCGGCACGCCCTCCATCTCCCACATACCGTTCTTACCCGCATCCACTGTCCTGTAACCCAGAGACTCAACATCGGCCCTGAGAGTGTTCTGGTATATCTTTCCGAAAGCGATGCGGTTGGCCAGTATGTTTTCGGAAAACCCGGTTTTACCGACGGTATCGCTGGCCAGCGTCTGCCATTTATCGCCGTTCTGTGTCGCATTGATAACCACGCTGTGCGTGTGTATCTGTGGGTCCTGAGCGCGCGATGTATCGTGGTTAAAGCGGGCAATAATCAGATTCCCGGTCAGGACTGTTTCAGAAACGCCGTCTTTCTGCACCCGCGTGCTGGCCAGGGACTCCACCTGATTAAGAGCCACTGTCACCGCGCGATTATGAGCGTCGATAAGACGCTTATCACCACCCAGCATAGCCAGCATCGATACACTCTTCGGTGCTGAGAACGTCAGATCGTAGCCGGGCCTGTGCTTATTCACGCCATCCTGAATCCGGGTCAGGTCGCTGCCATCAGGTAGCTTTCCCTGCAGTAGCTCCGTGAAGATCTGCTTGTCTACCTTTCCTTCAAGCCCCAGCGCTTCTGCGCCTTTACCCTGCCAGCGCTCCTCCATGCTCCCGATAACGTAGTAGTTGTCTTTCTCTGTGTAGTAGTTACCGGCACTACCCGCCGATTTAACCTGGCTGAAACTGAGCATCAGAAATTCCCCCCAATTTCGAGATCATCCTGCTCATCGTGGCGGTGGCTGTGGTTGATATTGACCTCTTCACGCCGCTGCATATCCCGCTGCGTCTGCTCATCAGCCCAGGCGTCATACGCCTGCATGTCTTCAATCACACCGTCCTCGTTCATACCGGCCGGCAGCATGGCCTGCCCCTGTTCTGCGGACTGCTGCGCCAGTACCTGTTCTGTCCCGCCTGCCGCTGCAGCAGGGGTACCGGCAGAGGATGCTGTTGCGGCAGTTCCGGCCGCTGCGGCTGCTTTTGGTTTGATCAACGGTACGGTCGTGACCCGCAGGACGGGAGGCTCAGCTGTCCTGGCGGAGGGTTCCGCTGCCGGACGCTTTGTTGTCGGCGGCGATTTTACCGGTGCAGGAGTTACCGTCATTACTGCTGGCGCAGGCTGACTGACCGGCTCAGGCTGTTCACCGGCGTGACTGCCGGCATCATCTGGCCCGGATGCCGGGGCATCCGGCGTGAAAAGCGCCCTGGCAAGACTGCCTTCAGCTTCCCGCGCTTCAAGCAGCGCACTGAGCCGCGCATCCACCCGCGCATCGAGAGTGCGAGGAATAAATCCTTCGGCAATTTTCGGACGCGGCTTGTATTTGAGGGCCAGCTTCACGGCCGGATACGGCCCGGGCAGCGTGACATAGCAGGACAGGTCCGGTAGCGTCTGAATATCGGAGTAACTGACCAGCGTTTCCCGCTCTTTTTCTTTCCCGGTCGACACCCCATCACGCACCGGGTCAGCACCGTAAGAGTACTGTTCGCTGGCTTTGAGAATTTCCTTCTCACCAATTTCACCGGCAGCAAACTCCGCAATCTCTTTACTCGGGGAGCGGAAGAAGGCCCGGGTGTTCATCACGTCAAAGAGCGTGGCGGCAGGCTTAACGCCATAGATATCTTCAAGCTGGGCATAGGACTGAATACCGAACACATAACAACCACCAAATTTACGCGCCTCCGGGAGGATTTCGACCAGGTCCGGCAGCTTGTGCAGCGTGGGAAGTTCGTCAGCGAAGATCCACACACGCCGGTTACGGTTCTCGCCCATCGCCAGGAGGCCGCGGATGGCAATCGACAGCCACATCGAGATAACCGGCTTCAGGGAGGCATGGGTGTCAGCGTTTGAGGAAATAAACAACCAGCCATTGGGTCGGTCCTCACGGACGCCGCGCATCCAGTCCCGGATAGTGAACGGCTCGCCGTTCTTCTCAATGCCCTGCAGGTAGCGAATAGCCTTGACGTAGTTGGTCAGCACAGCTCGAATGGAGATGGCGGTTTTCTCAATTTTCTCTTCAACCAGGTTCGCTGCCGGCGTGTTCTGCAGATAGGCGCGCAGCTTGTCGATCTTAATGGACAGCATGGTATCGACCAGCTTCTCGTAGCTCCGATCGTCGTCTTCGCGCATCAGATACGCGCCTTCGGCAAAGATAGTGCGACCGGAGCCCTGCCAGAACGGGTCTTCTTTGGTGCCCATCGGGATAAGGGTGTTGGAGATGTTGTCGAAGTCCGGCAGCGTCAGGCACTCTTTCCACAAATCCCAGGCCGCGCAGCGCGAGTCCAGCGGGTTGAGGATTTTATCCAGTGACGGGTCGTAATAGCTTTTGACGAACTCACAGGAGCGATCGTAAATGATGGCCATATCGCCCCGGGCACGGACATAATTCAGTAGCCGGCGGATCACTTCTGATTTACCGGAACCCACGGTACCGTGGAGGCAGAAGTTCTGGATTTCGGAGTTTTTAAGGATAGGCAGGTCGCCAATTTTAATATCGGAGGCCACACCATCACGCTTCATCTGACGGGCCACTTCTTTGGGTTTATCGGAAAGCTGGCGCCCGCCGGTGTTCTCATCCTCACTCTGCTGTTTCCCCTGGCGGCCCAGCACCCAGCTGGCGATGAAGAACGTCACGATACAGATAACAAGAGAAACCACGGCAGCAAAGGCGAAACCAGTCCACAGCTGCTCTCCACACCAGATAGTATATTTATCGGCCAGGATTTGTTCTGAGGTATATTCCAGCGACTGGCCGTAATATTGAATGGTGTATACCGGCTGGGAGCGAATAATATCGCGCATCGGACCCAGCGTCGTACACCACCAGTATACGCAGCCGTTCACAAAGGTCTGCCAGCTGAGCCGGTACATCAGCATCAGTCCGCACAGCACCCAGAATAAAATAAACAGCACGTAGAAAATAATATTGGCAATCTGACCAAACATGCGAAAGCGCATATTGGCGATCTGACCGCCCTGCGTCATATCTTTGGCATTGAAACTCATGGCACTAATCCGTCAGTAAAGTATTAGGGTCGGAAGGACAAATTAATCAGCGGAAACACACCGGCACAGAAAACAGGATTACAGTCATGCCCGGATCCATAGATGGCCAGGCCGGATACTGGCTGCTATTCAGAGGTTATGCAGAAGCTATAGCCCTCTGAGCCAGGGCAATGTCCGCCTTTAATGTATGACTTCGCCACCTGCCGTCCGGCCTCATCGACCAGGGCATGCAGTGTGGATGGCAATGTTTCAGCCGTGTACTGCAGGCAGACGCAGTAGCATTTCACCGGAGGTTTAATCATATCCGGACGTTCAAACCAGCCGGTCGACGGGAAAATCCGTGTGCCGAAGAGCCTGTCAGAAGGAAACTGAGTCTGCACGGACCAGGCAAACACGTCGTCAGCGCTGTCGCGGCGATTGACGCCGGGGATATACAGATTTTCAGCTTCGCGGACAACACGGGAGGCAAGAGAGGACAAGGCGGAGTCATCCGTGCTGGCCGGGCCTTCCACACATATGGAAAGATGGAAGTATTCCGTTTTGCTCTGTGCTTCTGGCTTTGTATTGGGAATAACTGACGCCGTGTCTCGCTTACGTCCCGTGGAAGACGTCATTAATTTTCGGAAAAAGACACCTGCGATGAAAACAAGCAGAAGAATAACTAACGCGCTGCAGATATACATGATGTGGTCACTGAAGAGAGAACAGACCTCGCGATGTGACAGGGAATCAATTCCCCCCGCTGCAGGATGTGGGTAAATATCGCCAGGCATCAGTTCATGTGCATCAAGAGACCTGACAGGTTCAGATATTGTCATAAATAACCTCTACTCAAATAAAGACGAAAAGACACCGCCAAAGGCGGCAACGCCTCACAGATGCACAAATAAATTGCGCAACTGTTCACCGTTTATATTAGGAAAAAACCGTAAAAATTAAGAAATGAAGAACAAAAGGTTTACTAACCGAACGATTAGATTCGGTTAGTAGAGAGCAGGAACTCAGTTGTTATTGCAGTTTTATTTCTTTATTTTTAACCGATTCAATAACAGACGTCAGAGTAGTTAACTGATAACGACCGAGATCAATATTCATCACCATAACCGTAACTATTATGCAGAAGAATGTTATTACACAGAAGATAATAGAATCTAGATGAGTAAATGAAAAATAAAATGCTAAACATGGAAATATAAATAAGATACAGACCCCATACATCTTACATTTAGCCAGAAGAAAATTAACAAACCTTGAATTTTTCCTGAATGATTCAGGTAGCGAAAGAAAATAAGATCGCGTTTTAGCTGTCACTACGATGGAAAAAAACCCATCGCACCCGCAAAAACCATAACTGTTATTTTATCAATACCAGAAGCATAATCACTTAGCCAGTACGAAAAATAGGATGAAAGAAGAAACCATAACATACATGTCAGTCCAGGCCAGATACAACTCCAGAACGAGGGGATCATCAAATCCTTCTCAGTCAGAATCCGTTTTAACTCTTCAACTTCACTTTGTATTATTTGATGGGTTATCATCCCTTCCTCCCTATCTCGGCTTTGTTGAATAAATCAGATTTCGGGTAAGTCTCCCCCGTAGCGGGTTGTGTTTTCAGGCAATACGCACGCTTTCAGGCATACCTGCTTTCGTCATTTTGTTCAGCGCTCGTACCAGGGCCATAGCCTCTGCAACCTGACCATCGTAGTCACGCAGTGTCAGTGAACCTCCGAACAGCTGTTTTACCCGGTACATCGCCGTTTCCGCTATCGAGCGACGGTTGTAATCTGTTGTCCATTTCCACCGCGCATTACTCCCGGTCATTCGCTGATTAGCCACTGCACGGTTACGGTCTGCATATTCACCGGGCCAGTAACCCGCACCTTTTCGGGGAGGGATAGGGCGCTGATTTTCTACGCCGCAGTTCATCGTGAC
>NZ_JH414811.1:3156-31459 GCF_000238715.1 Klebsiella sp. 4_1_44FAA | reverse complement strand
TCTCGGCTTTGTTGAATAAATCAGATTTCGGGTAAGTCTCCCCCGTAGCGGGTTGTGTTTTCAGGCAATACGCACGCTTTCAGGCATACCTGCTTTCGTCATTTTGTTCAGCGCTCGTACCAGGGCCATAGCCTCTGCAACCTGACCATCGTAGTCACGCAGTGTCAGTGAACCTCCGAACAGCTGTTTTACCCGGTACATCGCCGTTTCCGCTATCGAGCGACGGTTGTAATCTGTTGTCCATTTCCACCGCGCATTACTCCCGGTCATTCGCTGATTAGCCACTGCACGGTTACGGTCTGCATATTCACCGGGCCAGTAACCCGCACCTTTTCGGGGAGGGATAAGGGCGCTGATTTTCTTACGCCGCAGTTCATCGTGACAGAGCCGGGTGTCGTAAGCGCCGTCTGCCGATGCTGCCCTGATTTTTCTGTGAGTCTGCCGGATAAGACCCGGGAAGGCTTCTGAATCCGTTACGTTGTTCAGCGACAGGTCTGCACAGATGATTTCATGTGTGTTGCTGTCAACGGCCAGATGCAACTTCCGCCAGATACGACGGCGTTCTTTGCCGTGTTTTTTGACTTTCCATTCGCCTTCACCAAAGACCTTCAGCCCGGTGGAATCAATCACCAGATGCGCGATTTCACCTCGGGTGAACGTTTTGAAACTGACATTAACCGACTTTGCGCGCTTGCTGACACTGGTGTAATCCGGGCAGCGCAACGGAACATTTATCAGTGTAAAAATGGAATCAATAAAACCCTGTGCAGCCCGCAGGGTCAGCCTGAACACGCGTTTAATGACCAGAACGGTGGTGATGGCGAGATCAGAATAGCGCTGAGGTCTTCCCCGTGATGAAGGCGTTGCCGACTCATACCAGGCCTGAATGGCTTCATCATCCAGCCAGAAAGTTATGGAGCCACGGTTGATGAGGGCTTTATTGTAGGTGGGCCAGTTGGTGATTTTGAACTTTTGCTTTGCCACGGAACGGTCTGCGTTGTCGGGAAGATACGTGATCTGATCCTTCAACTCAGCAAAAGTTCGATTTATTCAACAAAGCCCCCTATCTCTTTGATTTATCGTTTTCTAATTTTGTTGCCTTATCCAGTAGCTCTTTGGTTGAGTCCGCGCCAGGCAGTCTGGTTTGATGTTCTTTCTTATCATTATAAGAATTTTTGAAATCATTTTCTTTTGTTTTGTGGTCTTTTTCCAGTTCAGCATTCTCTTTTTTCACCTCAACACCTTGCTGTTGTATTTTTTCTCGGGCTTCCTGATGCTGTTGTTTATTCTCTGCAATCATCCCATCCACTTTTTGCCCCACATCATCCTTAATACCCGCCTCTTTGGTCATGGCATCAATACGGCCGGCATTATGTCCGTAGTCCGCCATGACCGAACCATTGTCGCCACCGCCTGACACCCCAGACATATTCTGACCGATGCTTTCGCGACCCTGTTGATACGCACCATCAACCCTGGGTTCAACCTGCTCTTTGACGAATTCACGCGCCAGGGCTTCACGCTGCGCCGCAACTTCAGGAGAACTGGTGTTGGTCAGAATAGTTTCAGCGTCCTGAGGTGCACGATGCTGAACAAAGTTCGCAAACTGCTGAGTGAGATTCTCGCTCATCTGGCCAGTCATGCTCTCTGTACGCGAAGCCATCTCACTGTACTCGTGGCTGCGTGTCCGGCTGCTTGTATACTGGTCATAGCTGTTTTTGGCACTGGAGAGTGACGCGGCAAACTGGTCAACACGCGAACTGGCATTGTTATCGGTGTTATTGCCTGATGTGGTTGTTTTATGGCTGGTAAAGTAATCGGATGCTTCCTTAAAGTCTTTCGCCGCCTGAGTGCTGGTATCATGGCGATTATCTTCAGAATGCCTACCTGATCGTCCAACAGTATCCGTTGACCCCGTACTGGCGGCACCACTGGCTGCCACTTTAACACCACCAAATATACTGCCTCCGGTAACCCAGCTCCCTATTTTCCCAAGAGCTGCATCAGAAGAATCAATTTTAGCACCGCCATACAACTCACCCGATATTGTTCTTTTTCTTGACTCATCCATTAAATTCTGGAAAGACTGCTCATTGCTAATGTTGTTGGCTTTCGCATTAGCAACAACCGCATTCCACATTTTGCTTCTGGCCATCGAATCCTGCGAAGACTCGGTAGTATCGGCCCCGGTCGTTGTTGATGCACTGTTCCCTTTATTGGTGCCAAATTGCTGCAGACTATTCCAGGCACTGGTGACGCTGCTGTTATAACCATGCAGTGCGCTTTCGGCCTGGACATCGGCCTCCCTGGCCATCTGCTGCTGCGCACTGGCTATCTGACGACCGACGTTGATATCCACCGGCAGTTTTGACATGGCGCCACTACTGTCCAGGACCGTTGAACCATCCCGGGTCTGGGTACTCATCCCTCCATTCCCCAGCTGACGCGACATCTGTCCGAAACTGGTTGTGCTGTTCGTTCCCCAGCTGTAGCCGCTGACGTTCTCCATCTGCATGTTGGCAAACGAGTAATTGCCGTCCACCACGCCGGAAGCCGCCTGCGATGTTGCACCAAGCCCGGAAGAAGAAAAATGGCTGTAGGCACTGGAGAAGGCTGCTCCCATGCTCTTCACGATCCCCCACGACAAAGGCGGTATCATCACGGCAATATAGCCCGCGGTGGTCGCAATATCCGAGTTTTTGAGCTGAACCTGCGACAACTCAGAGAGAACAACCGGTACGCCATTTTGCTTCGCATAGTAGGCCATTGCGCTGTTCAGGATGGCGAACAGTAATGGCCACGTCTGCAGCCAGATAAGCGCAAACACATACCCCTTTAGCACCTGCAGCGTCATCATATTAAACATGGCGGCCATCACCATGATCGGGAACATCCCAATCATTATCCCCATGATAACGGTCTGCATCAGCGGAAGTGTGCGAAGCGCCTGGTGCCCCATTGTGGCCTGTGCCAGCCGCTGCTTTTCAAGGGATGATGTGTTAGCGATATTGACCAGACTGGCGGTATCGCCGCTGCGGGCTGCATAACTCTGGATCCCGCTGCGCAGGGCGTTCATCGTGACGTTCTGGCGGATAATCTGCCCGGCGCTCTGTCCTGAGCTGTAGAAGTAATTGTAGCTGTCGCCAATCATCTGGCTGAAAAGCAGATCGGGATTAGGTTTGCCGCCAAACAGCTGACGAACATAGTAGTTCCAGGTTTTACCGCCTGTCTGGGTATCCAGTGCAAGGCGTTGTTTCAGCTCCGTCGCCGCCTCCTGGCAACTGATAAATGTGGTACCAAGATAGTTTTTATCCAAAAAATTATAGCTGTTATTGGGAACCTGGCGCAGTGGACTCGGGTTTGCAAAAATCAGGGTGTACGGGTCAGGTGAATTCAGTAAATCCTCAAAAGAGTACTTATGATTGAGGAAAATGTCGCCCATCACACAGTTTTGTACGTAATCGGAGAACAGCGTCGTAATTTCAGGATTTTGTGATAAAAAATCCGTACTTTTCGCGACCAGATTACTGCCAAATAGCATCCCCGTTTTACTGTACGTGACACTGTCCGGCAGAGAGAAGACCATCTCATAACTCTGGATAAGCGCGTTTCCCACCCGTGTTGTCAGCGACGCCGGAATGGCCAGACCAATTGGAACATTATCGACTTCATAGACCTGCGCAACGTTACTGTAATCGATGATCTGCACAGGGGTGCGAATGACAACCAGCATAGAGACCAGGGTGAGCGAAAAGACCCAGCCAATCAGGTCCATTACGTTGTGTTTTTTTACCCAGCTCCCCGCCACAATGAGTACCGAGATGGCGATACACATCTTTTCTATGGTCGACCATGTGCCGGTCCCCATAAACGCCGCAATCGCGTTCAGGTTGCCCCGTAACCAGTCACCGCCTGCAATGGCATATATCTCAAGCATTACTGATTCCCCCCAAAATGATAGTTATTCTGGTAGCGGGTCATCATGCGGGCAGAGACCTGCTGGCGCATGTAACTCATTTGTCTGTCAACCACAAGCAAGGCGTCCTGCTGGACCTGAACGCGGGACTGGAAAGCGGCAATCTGGACACTCGCCTGGTTGAGGTTTTCCATGATCATATCCATTGTCGACTGGGGATAATTACCGGTTGAGATCATCGCCCGGGCCTGCTGGATAAGTTCCTGAATGTACTGCAGCAGGATGTCGTAGCCGATATAGTCCGTCAGCTGGTAAATAAGTGAGTTAGACACCCCGAGCATCTGCGGATCGACCAGGTATTTGAACACCGGGATGGTGGTGCTGGAGATAAACCCTTTCTCCTGCTCCGTCAATGCGACGTCCTCTACGGCCTTGTTCTGGATACTGCTCAGCAGAGCTGATATCTGATTTTTCAACGCCTTCTTGTCAGAAATCGTCACGCTGGCATCGGCCACCACCTTCAGGCACTTATCCGAATCATTGCAGTGGTAGATTTTCGCCGTGCCGCCCTCCATCATGGCTTTAATCAGATCCTGGTCGGTGGTGCGTGCCGGCAGCGGGGTAATTTCACTGTTCTCACCAAAAATCAGCGTCCCGGTCAGGGTCATGACGAATTCCTTCAGCTCCTTGTTGTCATCAAAGAGCCGGTTTTTGGACAGGGCATTCCACATAATGTTGATATTCTTCATCACACGCTCCTTGTCCTTATCGCTGGCTTTATCCTGCACTTTGTCCATCTGCCCCCCCACCGAACAGCCCTGACGGGAAGCCGCCCAGTCCGAAAAAATGTTGCTCTCGCCGGCAATGTCCTGGCAGACCTTTTGCTGCGCCACCTGGGTCCGTGGAAACAGACCGCCCACAATGCCCTGTGCGGCCTGGCAGGAGCTGAGGTTCATGCTGTTAATGTCGCTCGCCATCTTCTGAAGGAAATCCTTCGCGGTTTTGATCTCCGGAACCGTAGTCTGCAGGGCAAGGTCAAAGAAGTAGCCCGCGGCGTTGGACATAATTTGTTTGGCAAAGCGCTGCAGCTGCTCGCTGTTGATAAAGGAGAACGACCCCAGGTACGCATCGATGCCGCCGCAGCCGGCGTTAATATCCGGCAGGGTCATGCTGACCAGCTGGATCGTTTTCACCTGCGTTCTTGCATACAGCGAACCGCCGGAGGCGTAGCCCGCAGCCTGTCCCTGCCAGACCTGCGGCTGGCTGGTATTGGACGCAAACCCCAGCTTATTGAAGAAGTTATTCATGTCACCGTTAACATCTGCAGCCGCCGTCAATGACACCCCTAGCAACATCCCACAAAGCACCGATAATGGTTTACGGATGAACATCAGGCTCTCCTTCTTTCATTTTATTTTTCCGTCGAAGGTTGCGGTTTAAATATCTCTGGAAGCTTTTTTCAAAGGCATATTCAAACCAAAAAGCTAGTTCGGCAATGAGTACCCCCAGTAAAGCCGTTGCCAGACAACCAATGGAAAGCGAGAAAAGAATAAAGGGAACGAAATACATCAGGACATTCCACTGATTGATGATGTTATTTGCCGACTCCAGTTTTTCCGGCGGGGTTAACAGGTCAGTGAACACATTGAAAAAAGCATGGCTTCCCCACCACAGAAATAATCCGGCAAAACCAAACATAAAAGCGAGACAATAATAAACATCGAATCTCTTTTGCCGGGATAACTTCAGGCGTTTATTTCTTTCCAGTACGGGTATCGAAGAATATATTTTGTTGAGATTATCCATTATTCGGGTTCTCCATCATCTGAAATACCGTATCCACTCTGGCCATAAAGCCCTGCGCATCCGTGGCGCCCTGCAGGATCGGGTACGCAGCCAGCGTGTTTACGTTCACCAGAAACGTGGTCGGTGTAGCCACCGGGATATTGGGGAAAAAGGTCTGCATCACGTCAGGAGGCGCCGGCAGAGACTCCGGAAACGCGTCATCACCCTGTCCGTCAATGGTGTAAGAGAACACGGAGAAGCCATACTGTCCGGCCAGCTGCTTCAGCACCGGGTCAAATTTATGACAGTAGGGACAGTGTCCCTGCATGAACAGCACCACTTTCCAGTCGCGCAGGTCCACCTGCTTTCCGTTGCTGAGTCGTAACCAGCGTGGCTGAGATGCCCCGCTCACCGCCTGGGGAATGTCGCTCTGCGGGAAAGCTGTTTCACTACCGGAGATTCCCCGCGGATCCCAGAGCGACTTCACCTCATCGAGCGTTCCCGCCTGTGCCATCCCGGCCAGAGCAAGGGAAAGAGCCAGCGCCGCCAGCGGCGTCTTAGCGATGTTCTTCAGGCTGCTTTTCACAGGCTTTCTCCTCTTTTTCGGCTTCAGCAATCAGGGCGTTAAGAATGCGGTATCCCCCAAACACCACCATACCCAGCCCGAAGATTTCCCCGGCCTGGACGGCCAGCTCAGGCTGCTTTCTGACAAGCCGGGCTATCAGGTGGAAAAACACGCCCACGGCCAGCACCCACATCCCGGTGATATCTAAATCCGGAAAACGAATATTTCGCATGACACACTCCTTAGAAATTCGGTTTAAAGTCGCTGGAGACATAGAGGAACTGTTTCGCCAGGTCGTCCTGACTGATAAAGCCGTAACTGAGAGGCTTAACCTGGCCACTTTTCGGGTTAACCAGCATCATCGCGGGGAAGAACTTCACGCCAAGCTGCTCTGCCTGGCCCTGGTCCGTCCGGCTGTCGGGCAGCATGGGGTTAATCACTCCGTCAACCGACACCGGTATCACGCTCAGGCCATAGGTTTCGCGAAAATTTTTAATCACCTGGACCAGCTGGCCATCGATCGCTTCCCGGCCCCGGTAGAAGAACATCACGCCGTAGTGCTGTGCGAGGGTGGAGATAGCCTGTCGCTGTTCGGCATAGTCGGCAGCGAGCTGGTTTTTTACCGTGCCGTTGTAGTAGCTGTGCTGCAGGTTGTAATCGAGTTCGGGGTTTTCCAGCATCGCTTTCTTCGCACTCATCGAGAACAAACCTGCCTGCTGCGTCCAGTAGTTCTGCAGCCGGAAATACTTCACGAAGTTTTCAGACGATGGATACAGAATGGCCTCGTACAGCGACCGTTTGGTGGCCGCCTGGAGTGTGGCGAGTTTCTCCAGAATATCCATTTGCGGCGGTGGTGCCGCTGGTGCGGCTGGCTTTTCCTCATCACGGGGCTTCAGTTTCTCGTTGTACCACTGCCAGCCCGCGTCTTTGGCGAAAGCCGGCATCAGGGTGCAGCAAAGGCACCCCACCAGCATGGCGGCATGTATTGTTCGCATGGCAAATACCCTTTTATGAATTATTGCGACTGGCGTGACAGATGTTGATAGACACTGTATTTATCGAGCTGGCGCTGTATCTTTCCTGCATCATCACGGGCTTCAAAGCGGTAACCGCTGCAGTACAGAGGCAGATGATTTATCTGAAGGTCCACCCGCTCCCCGTCCCTGATCACCCACGCGGCCTGAGAAACAGTGTCGCACTGGATCCCCCAGGCCCGGTTGGTTGTCATAAATGCGTTAACCTGCCTGTCCCGCCACAGGCTGTACGACATAATGCTAACCAGGAGAAAGACAAACACCCCGACAAACACCATGACCAGCCCGTATGCTTTTTTCTCTTCCATTGACTCTCCTGGTCACATAATAAGGAATAGCGGCATGCTCAGTACTGAAGATATAAAAGCCTGCCGGTCCGCTGGCAGTTTCTGGAAAGCAGGTGAGTACTGAGCGGCCATCTGAACCAGTTCGGACGAGTTAATCAGGAACCTGTCTGTATGCAGAGAGATATCCGCAAGAACAGCCAGCACCATAACATGATGCTCCTGGGGTAAATTCTCTTCATTCAGAATGTCTATAAATTTCTCAATCGTGATATATCGATTCATCTTTGCTTTTCCTTGCATTTATAACTTTCTCCAGGACTGAGAAAAATAAATAACACACAGACATGGCAAAGCCAGCCATAAGAATAAAGACCACACTTTCGACATAATCACTTCCCGACGTCCCTTTGACTGCATCCCAGGAGAAATAAATCACCGGAGAAATAATGATTACTGTCAGTGTTAATCTCAGGACAAAATCAATGGCAGGCTGTTTGTGAAAATTAATTTTCATGATTATCGGTCTCTTTATTAGGCAGCATGGTTTATTGCGCGGATTGCTGACTCATGATTTCCTTAATTCGTTCTTTGGTTTTATTGGTGAGCACATCGTTTTCCGGTATTTTTTGATTTTTCATCAGGTCGTCCATAAAGTTGGTGAAATCAAGCATGTTAAAGTCGATCCTCTGGAGCTCTTCAACCGTAATCCCCCGACAGTCAGGACTGCTGGCGCCGCCAAAACCGATATGCAGCTGACCGTTTCTTCCCTGCTGCTGAACGATCTGCGCCAGTTTTGAGTCGAACTGGCAATAGCTCCTTTTTTTCTCCAGGCAAATACCCAGAACCTTTTTAGAGCAGAATTCCCCGATACTGACCGTCAGCTTGTCTTTTTTCGCTTTGGCCAGCGCCTTTTCCTCACTGCTGCAGCGTGCCAGCCCCACATCCTGGCCCCAGCCGCTGTCTTTGCAGCAGTTACTGAAGCCTGCAGCAAATTTCTTACAGAACTTCGCTTTTCCGGTGAAGGCCCGGACATCCACCCCGTTCAGTGCCGCGACGTCCTTCCCCGCAGCAGCCAGTGCCGCCAGCTCAGACACCGCCTGCCCAAAGTCGTTGCTCTTCCCGGACGTGGCTTTATCACATTCACCATCAAGGCAGAAGACATCACCGCCGCAGATCATTTGCTTGCCACTCGTCCTGGTTTCGCAGGAATACGTTGCATATTCATGCAGGCACGTGCCTTCCTCGCTGGAGAAGGCGCACTGGCGGGATGACAGAGTACAGGCCGTATTTTTCATCAGGCTTTCACAGGAGCCGTTGTCCGCCGGCTGCGTGAGCCAGGTATCCTTATATTTCCAGCAGGCCTCCGTGAACGAGTAATCCCTGCCTCCGAGGGTGATGGTTCGCGTTCCTCCCGGACTGATACATTCCTCGCCCGTTTTTTTCCCTTCATCCTTACTGAACGGACAGTTTTCAACCCAGACGACTTCAGGTGCATAGACGGTTTCGGTTTCTTCCATCACCAGGGTGACCGTGACCTGTACGGGTTTCTGGCTGGCCGATGATACGGTCCGTGATGTTTTGCTTACTGAAAAGTTCTGCCCAGCAGTGACCGCTTTGTCCACACCAAACGACTGATGAATCTTCCCCTTCCCGTCATAGGTATATTTCGTACAATGCGTGTTCTGACCGCCTGAACACATCGATTCTGAACGTGGCCAGCTGATCACATCAATGGGGAACGTTCGTTCAAAGAGGGTCAGGCTTTCACTCACTGCACTCTTGCAGCTATCCCGCACCTTCCCTTCGGAATCGCATTCTTCAATCCAGGGGATCACCAGAGGCTCACCATCCACCGAGGCATTCAGCAGACGACCGTTGGTCGGGATCGTCAGGTTGCCACTCCATTGCCGGGTATTCCGGGCATAATTCAGCGTCACCACCTGCTGATAGGTTCGGTTAACTTTCTGTGTGGTGGCGTTATCCTTCAGGGTCGCTTCCCGTGTGCAAAAATTTTCCACCTGCAGATCACGTTCGCAGGTATGGTTTGTGAACTCACTGCGGTTCACAACCTGGGCGGTACAGGACTGTCCGGTATCGCCGACAATGCTGTCGGCACGGGATTCTGTATCCTTTGCGGCCTGAATAAACGGTGCATCCTGAGATATCTGATCCGGTGGCCGGTTCGTGAACGACTCAGTAATCGCTTTGCCGGTATCTCCCTGGCTGAACTCCAGGGCTGAATCGCTTTTCAGGGAGCTGTCTCCGCTGGCAGTGACGCCGCCATAGTATTTTGCCTGATCAGGGCTGTCGGTATACCCCGGCAGGTTTTGCTCACCACTGAAATTTTTCAGTGAGTTCAGACCATTGCCCTGCACCTGTTTCGCAAAATCCGAACCAGCTTTATAGTCGCTTCCACTGTCAGCACAGGCGGGGGATGCCAGCCAGATAAAGGCGCTCAGGACAAAAAAATGCGCAGTCAGTACGGAAATAACCGTCTTCATTTTTGCCCTCCCTCATCCCTCACCATTTCCGGTAACGCTATGAAGTACGGTCTGTCTTTCATGGCTGGCTCCCGGCGGCATTCGAGGGCGCATCAAGTATTTGCCGGGCCACCTGTGCGCAGTCACCGGTTTGTGCCACTTTCTCCAGCGCCTGTTTGACGTGAATGTTACCGCGTACCACGTCATATCCGGCCTGACACCGTACCACCAGAGACGGCACACTCCGGATGCTGTACTGCGTATATAGTGTCGGGTCGATCTGCACGCCGTCGGTCACGCCATCCTTCACCAGCTGCAGCACCGCGTCAGTGGTGGTCTTCATGTCGTTATTGACGAGCCCACGCAGTGTCGCCGGAATGCCGTACTGCCGGGTTTCGTGCAGCATCCGCTTCAGCCCCTCTTCAGGTATCGAGAAGGAGACAAAGTACAGCGCCCCTTCTGCCGGCTTTTCCTGATTCGCCGCTTTCTGCTGGCTGACCAGATTATCGATAAACTGGCGGTCTGATTTGGGCAGAGGATTACGGTTGATTTGCGCCTCAAGCTCCTGCTGCAGCTGTTTATCCGGATGCTGGCGCAGCTGTTCGCTGAGGTTCTCCTGCTGCTTCAGCCATTCTCTGTCTGTAACAGAGGAGGTTTCAGCCAACACTGCTCGTCCGGTCAGTAAAAGCATGACCATAAACAGATTCATTAATTTCATGAGAGACTCCTGTCAGAGAAAGACACAATTGCGTTTACGCCACATCAGATAGCCATAGTTCTTACGGGTGTTGGGTGGATTTTTACCGGCCTCCCAGCGCATCACGCTGCGCCCCACGGGATGGCACTGGCCGCTGTCCGGGTACATGTTCACCATCTGATAGCGCCAGCGCTCTTTGGGGATGATCGGAGACGGATACTCATAGCAGACCGCCTTGTCCTTCCCGATGCTCTCCATAATTTGTCCCTGCCGGTGAAGCTTGTACGCCATGCGCTCGCTGACAAGTAACGAGGACTGCAGCGGACTGGACTCGTTGCTTACCCAGCCGCTAAACGGGTACATCGAACCCTGAGAGCCGGCACACCAGAACAGAATATCGAGTGGCATATGAAACGCGCTGGCCATAGCGTCAGCCGCGCACGCCCCCTGTGCGATGGGGTTGGCAAACAGGATGGCTTCCGGATTCAGAATGGTGGTGAGGCTGCTGTCCACCCAGGTCGGGTCAATCTCGGACAGATAGGCTATATCCATGTCTCCGCCTTCCAGACAGCCTGCGGAGGTGATGATGTTCAGCCAGTAGGTCAGCGGGTACTTGTACCAGTGAACGTGATAAAAAGCGCCGTTCACCTGCTTATCGTCCTTTCTCGCGGTCCCCATACCGGTCTTGCCGAGATTGATACTGAAGCCCCCCAGATTGACCATACAGCCAGGCGAACGGCTGACGTCCGTCATGGCCATCGGCTCCCAGTACCCGATGGCCAGGCCGGGGCGAACAAAAATCGGTGGCGGCGCCGGACACAGCTGCAGGGGACTACCCGGATTGCTGGTATCAGGTAGATCGCCTTTACCAACCTGCACGCTGCCGAGTGATAAAGGAAATATGCAGCGCCAGCACACATCGGTGATCGGGTTGACGAATCGACCTTCACACGACGGATCTGCATGTACCTGAGGGACTAACGAAAAAAACAGGAGGATAAACAAAAATGATATTTTTCTCATTGATTATCCCTTCCCCTGTATTTTTCCCAGATGTTGTTTACACCATCGATTATTTCTTTCTGCTTTTTTAAATCCTGTCCCTTAGCGAAATCCTTCAGCACGTTGGAAATAAACTCCAGTCTGTAAACCTTCCGCCAGAACGAGTCCTCATCATGTGGTTTTAAAAGAAAAAGCTCATCCAAATCCTTTTCCATATCGCTGATGAGATGACTTGCTTTGCCTTCAACATACCGACAATACCGACTATTCTGTAATTCATAATCGTCAATTTTTTCTTTCAGAAGCCTTTCACATTCACGTCGGTGGTTAATTTCTTTATTTTGTCGAACCACCGTAAGCCACTGAACAACAATTAATGCTGCGAGAGTAATCTCAGTAATAGTCATATAATCACCTGACAAATAATCGTAATTCGGAATCGTACGGGTCAACGGACGGGAAACACCTCAATATTCAGCCGTTCACCGGATGGCGCCGGCGTGATCCGCGCCGGGACCGCCGTCAGGCCAAATCGCTTGCTCAGTACGCCGTTCTGGTCGAAATAGATCCGGCTGTCCAGCGCTGCGGAGGTGTCCGGGATACTGCCACGCACCAGGATAATTTTGCTCATCAGGGTTTCCGGCACCTGACGCTTCATCCAGGCCAGCTGGTCGGCATCGTCTCCATTGATGAAGTACAGGGTCTGGACAAACGGTACGGTTTTAAGCGGGTTCACCACATCGCCCTTGCGGGCAAACACCCGCCCCTCATTGTCCTTCAGGTCTTCGGTCAGGCGGATGCTGGGATCAAACCAGCGCTGCTCGTATTTCTCCGCACGCTTAATGCCCTCCACCGGTGCCGGGCGCTGACTGTTCTCGATAACCCGCTGCTTAAACGCATCCATCGTCTGGTCCCACTGGCCAGAGGATTGCAGTGACTGCAGACGCTGCGTGATGAGCTGCAGCATGTCCTGCTCCCGGACGGGCCATAAATCCCCCCAGGTACCGAGATCAGCCGCCTGAGTCAGCGGCGATACCAGGCAGGCGGCGAGCAGACAGTCTTTCAGTCGTATCATTACTGTTCTCCTTTCATCCGGCGGGCAATGTCGTGCTGGATGTTGCGGGTCACATCGGGCGCGCCCTGAACCACGGCAGGTGAAACCAGAATGACCACATGATGCTGCTGCTGATACTCCGCCAGACTCTTCTCCAGCGCGTCGTTAAACCGGTCAGAGAGCGCTTTTGACTGCGCTTCTGTCAGCTGCTTCTGACTGACACTGTCCATAAAGCTGTCGAGCGTCTTCTTCATATCAAAAGCCACCACCCGCGGTGTGGAGTACTCCAGAACCACGCGTGAGAGAAACGCGCTGGTTGCCAGGGCGAAAAGCACGAGAGCAACGATGACAGGTATCCGGCGAAAGGTATGAGAGTTCGTACTGACCGGCTGTTCGGTGTTGTTTTTCATCACTGTTTATCCTCCATGTCATTCACCGGTATTCGGGATTCAAGCTCTGCCATTTCGTCTTTAAAGTTGCGACACGCGAGGCCGTACACCGCATCGTGGATATCGACCCCCTCCTGCCGGCGAGCTTTCATGTACTCAAAATCCGGGCCTTTTGAGGAGTACATCGCCCGGCTGAGCGGGTCGACGAACAGGCGGTGCCAGGAGCAGTTCGCTTCCACCTGCAGCATAAAAGAGCTGAACCACTGCTCTTTGGCCGAACCGAAGCCGTTAATCATGTCTTTCTCCAGCTTGCTGAACTGATCCGGGTACAGCTGGTTATACTTGGCAAATTCCTTCGCTGACTGTTTCAGAATGGCCTTGTATGACGAGTTCCCCCAGGCAGCGCGTGCAGCGCTCGATGCGGTCGGGGAATCGAAGTCCACGATATTTTGCGTGATGGTGATGTATGCGCCGGTATGTCGACGCGCGGTACGGTAGCCTTTCTCGATGAACTGACCCACTTTTTCATTCTTGAAATCAAGGAGCTTCCAGCCTTCATCGATGACGTTCAGTTTTTTCAGGCCACGCGGTGACTGATACATCCTGTTCTCGATGTAAATAATCAATGAGAACATCACAGCGATAAGCAGAGATGGCCGCGACTCCAGGCCACCGAGCTCCAGTACCACCATCCGGGCATCATCGTGGAGTGTTGGTGTATCTGAGTTGAAATAGTCCCCGTAGATCCCATTTACCGTGTACTGATCGAGCAGGATTATCATCTCGTCCAGACGGCCCCGGATTGTTGGGGAATCAGCATATTCATCGCTGTCCTTCGCGTCCTGTAAAAACTGCACTACGTCATCAACGCGTGCATGATTACGCTTGCTTAACCAGGCCGCCTGCACTGCCTGCAGAAGCAGGCCTTCATGGACTTCATCGAGGTTGCCGTTCGGACTGGCCATGACAGACATCTGATCGCGTATACGTTCTGCTGACATGTCGAAGTGAGCATCATCCAGCACGTTGGCGAACGGGTTAAACTTGAGGGTATCGCCATCGAGGTATACGCCCCCCATGTTTTCACACAGGGACTTATAGCCATCGCCCATGTCGAACACCCAGGCAAACCCGCCGGAGTCGAGCACACTGCGAATGAGGGGCTGAATCAGACCGGTTTTACCCGCCCCGGACGTCCCGCAGACTGCCATGTTGAAATTGGTATTGTTCATTCCCTCGTAGAACAGGTCGATGAACGCCAGCTGATTTCGGTAGGTGGGCGCCAGGAGTCCCGCCGGCGCCAGCGGGCTGTCAGCGACGATCGGCAGGAGGTTAGCCACCTGGAACGTCTCCGCCCGCTTCACCACGCCTGCCGCCTGCAGCTCTTTAAACAGGCCCTCACCACACTTGAACGGCATCATGGCCAGAAAGTTACGCAGGTGATGGTAGCGGGCCGGGATCAGCTGGAAACCGCCTTTACGGTAGCTGTTGAGCACCTGCTGTTCAGCGGCGAGAGAGGCCTCTGTGCTGTCTGCGGTGTACGTGGTGATATTAAAGAAGTAGGACACCAGGGAGGTCTGGTTGGTCGCCAGTCGCTGGCGGATATCGCCCCACTCCTGCATTTCTTTTATCACGTTCGGAAAAAACTTCGCGTAGGAGGTTTTGCTTTTCTTCTCCACGTCCATGAATTTCATGTTGGCTTCATTCTGGGTCTTCACCTGGTCCTCCACCATCAGCGTCAGCGTGATGACAAAGGGGCAGGAGATGGAGAGCTCCGGGTTAAGCAGGTTGGCGTAGTTATCCGCGGAGGTCCAGAGGAAGGCCATTTCCGGATCACTCTCCAGATGGTAGCTCGTCACCCGGGTTACGCACTCTTTCCCGTCGCGCCCCAGGCGGCCAATTTTCAGATGACCGGCGGTGACCTGCATATCAAAGCTGTCATCGACACACTGATAGTTCAGATCCTGATAGGGGTCCAGCTTATACGGTACGCGGTACATCTCGTGCGGGTCCGGGTTTATCAGCTCGCGCATCAGTTCGACCAGCCCGGCAGCATCAAGGATACGCGTCGGAATATAGGCACCGCCCAGTGACGCCCGCAGGATTTTAATCTGGTTCTCCATCTCCACAATTTGCGTGGTGGAGTTTTTCTTCCGGGGCACGCAGCAGGAGATGTACACGCGGTAGTTACGCAGCGTCAGGGGTAAATCCAGTGCAGGAGGCAGGGGGAACTTCGTCTCCGCTGCCCGGAGATAGTAGGCCTGGGTGATGGCGTTAAACTTCTTAGCCTGTTTACCGCTCCAGCGGAATTCACGCAGACCGTAGTCGATATCATTGCCGACCAGTTTGCTGGAGACCAGATGAAAACTGACCGGGACGCCCCGGGGAAGTTTGCTGCGCAGTAAATGCTCCAGTGTGGCGACGATACTTTTATCCGCACCGGGTAAAGGACGCGCCTCAAACATAAAACCGATGGTTTTGTTATTAATAAACAGCCCGGTCGCGGAATCATAATCCTTATAGGGCAAAATACGGCTGAACTGGGGGAAATTCATGCTGCCCAGCGTGTCATTGGCTTTCGCGGATTCGTCGGGCAGCTTCAGTGCTGATACCAGTGAATTCACAGTCTGGGTGACGGCATCGATGATGTTATTACTCATGCAGGCGTTCCTTTAAGAGCATTTCAAAATAACAAGGGTAATAAATGGCAAGAAGAATATTCATATCCGCACTAGAAACTCCTTCTTATAATGGAAAGCACTGGAATAAAAAACAATAAACACATGGAAGCAATAATCTGACCCATAAAGATCGAATCCAACAACACCTCCCCTTGCCACAGACAAACAAGCAGAGTGATAAATAATAAAACCACATGAAAGAAAACAATCAGGAACAGAATGTTCGCTGAGAACTCCCCATCACCAACTTCCACCTCTAAGCAGAAAAAATAAAATACACACAAACTACAGATAATATAGACGCCTTCATGTCGAATACCCTGAAAGAAATCAGGAGAAAACTCTCCTGCCAGTCCATTGTAAGTCAGTCTGGCTCCCAGATAGATGAGCCAGTAGACTGGAGGTATAAACAAAAATCCGTACTTTCGAAGAAACAGCATCATATCCATCCCCTGATTATTTGCTCATAGCGTTCAGTGCGTTAAGTTTTTTTCACGTACTGCTTTAATCTCTTCTTTATACTTGCATTCTGATGCCATCTTTTTTGCGTCACCGAAAGTTAATGGCTCTGACGAAGTGCCTGTGTTAGTTTGAATTGCTAAACGTAACGCCTCACCTGCACAAGGTGTCTAATGAATAATACTTTGCAGTTGTTCTGGAGTGGCGGGCTGCATATCGCGAGAATCTTCAATATACTGCACAAAAAAAATACCCAGTTAACACAATTAAAAGAAGAACTATCAAAAAACCAAATTGCTGGCCAATTTCTTGCTGTCTTTCCATTGTTCCATCCCTACCGGTCAATCCAGTTTGTTAATCAGCATTTCATTTTGAGTTAGCTTTATATAATTCCCACTGATGGATATAGGAATAATACTGCCCACCAGGCACATTAATGATGATGCCATCACAGTCCAGTTTATTAACAGGGCTGGTAAAAGCGCCTGTCGGCATGTTTACCTCAAGTGTCCGGCAGTCATCTTTCCAGTGTCTACCTGCTTCAAGTTCATCCATCGAAAATGAGTGAATGGAGATAACGAACATCCCGGAAAACCCAACCACCGCTATAAGCGCACAGTATATGAATGTATCGCCTCTGTTAACTCGAAGATTGAATTTTTCAGGGATGGCAACCATAGCCAGCGCACCGACCACACCAATAACAAAAAGAATCAGGCATATACCGTTAAGCCATGCAACGTTATGTCCAAGTATATAGTACGCTTTCACTTTCTTATTCCTTATGCTGCATACTTTCAAATAACGTGAGATTGTTAATACTGACCATCGGTCTTACTATTCACCTGCCCCCATCCGTTCAAAGTAATAAATCAAGACATAAAACATATAAAAGATTACTGTGGCTGTAAAAAACCCCGTTATTACTGACAGCGTCAAATCAGGAGAGTCCGCCCACATGTTTTTATCCTTAAACACCATGAAAGAAAATAAAGCACTGAGACCTGTAAGCCCAAACAACATTAAAATACAGGCAAGCGTATCTCTTATAAAAACACCAATAATTACATAGCCGTAACCGCAGATAATGATTGCCATTGCAAAAAAAAGTCGAACAAAACCATCAAGACTTAACTGGTATTCAGCCATTTACCCACCCTCATTCAATGTTTCTATCACGCTGCTCAAAGGCTCGCGGGTTTTAATTTCAATGCACTCTCCTGTATTACTTCCGTAACCTCTGCCCCCACGTGCTTCGAGTACCCGTAGCATTTTTATGCAGACATCTGTATTAGGCATGGGAGTAATATCCCAAATCCCACCGCCACTACTCGGCGTCATCAGCACCAGAAAAATAAATGCATGCATAATTTATTGCCTTTATTTATATACTTGTCAGTAGAAAAAAGCAGGCTATATACTGCCAATAAAAATAACAGCGCCATCTTCCATTTGAATAATTCATCCATAACGTTACTTACCTTCCGTGCGAAGTTTATTAACCTCTGTCTTATCCCTGTATTTCACATCCATATACCGTGTTACGCCATCCGGGCAAGACCAGGCATCTTTTGCTTTAGCCAGAAACCCTGCCTGCTGTGCTTCAAATGCGGAGACTCTGCAGTTTTTCAGGGTATAGATGACATTCTGTTTATTGGTTTGAATCTGTTTGTATGTTGACTCAGGCTCAATAAAGACAAACACTTCTGTTATCGCGACGACAATACACATTATCAGAATGATTGACTTACCCCACCAGGACACAAACAACCGCTGTAAAAAGAAAGACATAACTGCGGCAGTGCCAACAATCAGCATCAACATAAAAATATATGACGATTCCTCGCACAAAAGCATCCAGAGATATTTAATTGACTCAGTCACTTTCGAAATCCTTTCATTTTTCGTAATCAGTTTTAAGTTCACACGCTACCGCCCATCCCTTTCAACGCAGAGGGCACTCGTTATAATTCAGAAATGTAAACTTACTGCAGCGCCAGTAATGGCGCTGTGAATCAATTAAGGCGAGGTTGTCCCCACGCCGATGGTGTCACGACAAAAAGAACCGTTGCTGGCTGGTGATATACATCATCTGCATCCACATACGGCGCTATCCACAATGACGTTGTCTCCTCCCCTTTTCTTAATGGCCGGGGAAAATTACCTGGCGGTGTTGACGGTGACGTAAACGTTGACGCCACTACTGGTAAAGACATTTTCACTACCGGCAAAGACTGGAGCCTTTTCTCGGTTTCGAAATATGTTGCCTCATTCTTTGCCGTTGGATTATTTAGGTACACTGCACGTGCTCGATCTTTCTCCGCGGCCACTCTGGCCTGGGTCAGGTTGGACTGTGGCGGCAACGGGTACGAATTCACTGACGTGGTTCTGAAATTACCCTCAGCCAGTTGTGGCAACCCGGCCGCAGCCGGCTTTGCATCACTGCGTTCCTCTTTCAGCTTCGCTTTTTCATTTGCCTGCTCCATCGTCATACAGGTATCCGACGTCGTGGCATTACATTGAAATTCAGTCTCTGTGCCCGCGCACCCGGTTAAGAGCAAAGCGCCGCCCAGAGGAATTAACAGCATTAATTCCTTCATGATATTTCTCGCTATTTATCGGTTATTTTTCAGGTTCATCCTGATTGGGTTATTTGCCTTAATTGCCCGGTGTAATTACCCTCAGCGCTGACAGGGCAGCCGTAATAAGAGACTTAGCCATTATTTTCCCCCTGCGGCGCTGCGCCCGGAGAGAACTCCCGCGGATCAAGTTTGCCCAGCTTCTTCAGCATCTCGTCAGTATTGAATCCGTTCATACCGCCGCCTGACTGATGATGGGCATCAGCCTGCGGTGCCGGCTCCGCCTCCTGATTCTGAGCCTGCTGTAGCCCGTTCTTTTCCGCTTCCAGCTCTTCAATCGTTTTCAGCTGGAATCCATCCTGGAACACGACGGTCACTTCGTTGCCGGCACCAATCGGAATGACCGGGTGATACTGCTCGGCCCTTTTGATGTAGTACTCGCTCAGCGTCTGCGCAGCTTTAGATGCACCACCGCCGACCCCCATTTTCAGAACGTCACCGGCGCCAACAGATGCGGTTGCCCCCAGGCCAACAGCCGGCTGTGAAGCCCGTTCCATGCCCTGACCAATCCCGTCAACAAAACCGGCCCCCCATGCCCAGCCGAGGATTTTTCCGTTACGCATCACCACCTCTCCCTTAACCCCGTTTTTCCCCATAAAGGAAACGTGGCCGTTAATGGGCTGATCGATGGTTTTATCACCTTTGATACAGCTGATATTGCGGGTACGGACAATGGCGCGTTCGCTGGAGACATCGCCCCAGGCTTCAAGGCCCACAAAACACCCTGTCAGGTCGTAGGTTTTGCTGTTTGGCATTTCCACGCGACCAGTGATACGCAACTGCATCGGTACAGTTGATTCATTCCCGGTAACAGACGCGTTGGCATCTGCCCCCTCGATAAGCATACTTTTTGCAAAGCTCCCCGACGGAATGTACGGCAATGACTTCGTTTTTTTCCTTTGTCGTAACTGAACGTTTTACGCTGTATCTGGTTTGGTACCGGTACAGACTGGTAGCTGACCTGCGGCGGCGGTGTCATACCATTCCCCGGATAGAATGCCGTCGGAGGCGGTACCGCGGCGCCGGTTTGCGGCGGATAACTGGCTGGCTGCGGCTCCCCTTCCGGACCGGGTGGCGGTGACGGAGGAGTCGGCGCGGGCTCGCCACCAGAGACAGCCGGTTTCACGCCCAGCGCCTTCAGCTGAGTCTGCATGGCTTCATTGTCACTGCTGAGCTTGTCGATACGTATCTGGTCGGCGGTTCGCGCCTTACTCAGTAGGTCCACTTCCCCCTGCAGGGAGTCAAAACGCTTGTTGAGATCAGCGGCAGTCGCCTGCATTTCTGTTGTCGCGTGCTGCTCCACCTTACTGTTGAAGCTGCTGTCGACCACCCCGGTCATATCCGGTGCGGGTTCGCCCTGAGCCGGGGCTTCCTCATCAGAGCTCATGTTCAGATCTGACAGATACAGCCCGCCTCCGACTGCTGCCGCGCCGCCCGCCAGAATGAGTCCCAGCCAGATATATTGCTTACGTTTGATCAGCGTGTTGAAGTTGGCCATCAGCGCTTCACTCCTTCATCTGACGTCGTGACCCAGATCTGCATGCGACCACCGGCAGTCAGCAGGCCCGCCGGGGTACTGAACATGACGGCACGTGTTCCGGGCTGCCAGAAATCGCTTTCACGCACCATACGGGGCGACCGGGAGACGTTATCCAGACTGTAACGGACGACTTTCAGGTGGTGGCCGACCCAGACCCTGTCGGCAGTGGCGCGCAGACCAGCCGGCACCTGCAGCACTTCAGAGGTGACGGGGACAGACTGATACTCATCGGGTACGCTGCCCTGGCGCACGGCGCGATTAAGCGAAACCAGTAACGATTCATAGGGGTTCGACTCTTCCCAGGCTTTTGCCGGACCGGGGGTACCCGCCAGCTCGCTGACCAGCTGAATTGTCCGGCCTGAGCCCGCACGGGGCACGGCACGAATGGAGAAGTTCAGCCCGCGTTCGGTTTCCACAATGAAGGTGAATGGTTTTTTACTGACGGTCGCCAGAATGGCACCGCCGCTGTCGGTCTGCTCCTGGTTTGTCAGGCCACCGTCCAGGCTGTTTATCGCCGTGATGCGATCTCCAGGTACTGTGAACAGATTCGGGTCGGTGTTACTCACGGCAATATTTGCCTGACCACCATTGGTCAGGGGGACCACTGTCGGCGCCAGCGTACCGCTGAGGGTCGCGGACATCGCGGGGGCGGCCAACAGCAGACAGCCTGAAATAAATAACGGGTTAATTTTTTTCATTATTTATTTCTCCAAAACGCGCCAGCCAGCTGACACCATCGACACGACTGAACTGAATTACATAGCTTTTAATTTCACTGTAGGGTTTGGAATCCCCAATCCACGTTTTCAGCTCACCCCGGATATCCACGCGGTTCTCTGCCGGCCAGGCACGGATCGACGTCATATAAAAGGTGGCATTAACGTTATTGTCTTTAATGCGTTTCGCATCTTCAGCCAGCTGGACCTTGAGGCTGTTCTGCGAGGCGGGTAATACATACCGGAGTAGCTGCTGATGCTGGGCATCAACCGTTTCCGGCGTGACATTCAGACGCAGGGCAACAAAGGACAGGCCCAGCTGCTCAATATAAGAGGCGTCAGCCTGGTTCTGAGACACCGCAAAGGGGGCACTGAATAACATCGGTGTCACTGCCACTTTCTGTTCTGTCTGAAGACGGTAATTATTTATGCCCTGGATAATATTGGTCGCAAGACTGAGGGTCAGGAGCGTCCCCAGACTGATAAATCCCACAGCGATAACGCGGGTGGTATTTTGTCTGGCACCATGTTCCATATGTTATTTCCCCGTTGATTTATTTAATCCACTGCCGGAAACAGGAGTCCGGAACATCATGAAAGAAACCTTTAAGAAGGGAGGTTGGCAGATACCAGTAAATCAGGTCGCGTAGCCAGGAACTGCCCCGCCCTTTTTTCAGTTTCTTGATACCCCAGAAAACCAGTGCCGCTGCAGCCATACCAAAAATGAACTTGCTGGTCCAGAAACCCCAGCCGAGACAAATCACGGCCGGGATAAGTTCATCGAGATATAAGCCAAACCAGCGGGACTGGTTAGTCAGTGTTTCCGGGAAACGGTATCGCTTTAATTCGTCTCCCGTCATCACGTGCTTCCTGTCAGTAACCGGCGACCGACATACCGATGGTGATAAAGGTGGAAATAATCGCGAAGCCAAACAGGAACTTCACGTTTTTGGTCATCATGTACATGATGCCGCCGGCGACAACTTCTGCCAGAACCACCCATTTGACGACGCTGGACTGCTTACCAAACGTGCCTTTAACGGTCGCATCCCCGGACTTCATCAGGTCGGTTGCCGTGGTGGTGGCCATCGCAGCATCCGGGAAGAACGCCGCCACAGCAGCAACCGGCAGCGCAACTTTAGCGACTTTCAGGGCTTTCTTTTTATTGAAAACGCGGGACATAAAAGACGGTTTGGTTTTTTCAGAGACAGCAGAGCCCTGAACACTTAATACAGCATTCATATTTATTTCCTTTAAAAAGAATGGTTGATATATAAAACAGATTTATGACTATGATGTTAAATCACACTTCCTGCTCACCTCCTGGTACGGTTAGTTCTGAGTTATAAAAGTCCGGAAACCGCTCAAGATGATCTTTCAGCCTCAAATAGGCCTCGGATGTTTTACTTCTTCTGCTTCTGTCTTTTGCTTTGATGAGTCGACGATTCGTCTCTTCATCCAGTTTCAAAAGCACATTTTTTCCAGGCGCAGGTCGTGCGTTACTCCTAATCGCTCTTTCCAATCGACCTCCAAAATAAGATTACCAACTCTTAAAAAATTTTACATTGGCAAAGTAAAAAGTAAACAAATCATGGAGGAATATTGAGTAAATTATTTTCACAATTGCGCGCACTAAAAGTGCGCGCAATTAACATAACATTAACATTTACCAGATAGAATCTTAATTACATTAAAAGCAAGCTGACAATAATTAAATGTATTCAATACCAACAATCCTAAGTAATCCCTGTCACTTACAAAACAATCAGTTTTAATTTTCCTTATTAGTTTCTTCACCTTGTCTTCAGTCAATTTTGTAGAGCTACAAATTTTTGATATCGTAAACCCATATGCATACAAATTAAATACCTTCCAGAAATCTAAATCCACTTTCTTTCTCATACAAAAGATATCATCAATTTCCACAGAGGCCCGAAAATATTCGTCACCCAAAGATAAAAAATTCGTGGATTCTAAAAAAAACACCCATCGCACAAATTTAACATTATTGACTGAGATGCATTCAATTAATATTGTTAGCAAACAACCTATTGATTTAACGTTCTTAAAAACAAATGGTCCCATTCCTGATAAAGAATTCAGCTCGGCGTTAAACAAGTCTAACCGAACATTAACTGGGATAGATGAAAACCATATGTTTAATTCATTGCCATTCAGGACAGTTCTTTCAAAAGGAGGACTCAAATAAATTAACTCCCCTTGAGCATCGCGTACGAAGGATTGACTTGATGAGATTGAAAGCAAATCCTCAAGATGATTGATGATTTCCGATTGACTGTACACCATGATTTGACTACGATCCATCGCACACATAGGTGCCTCCTTAGAAGGTTTCTATGGATAGTTGGTGTAGAGAGCTCTCATCTCTCTACACCAATGTTTTTTAAATTTTAAACTACATCCCAATTATAAAACCTACACTCAACAAAATCATCTAATATGAGCAGATCTTTACACTGAATTTTAAACCATCCTTAGAATAATCACATATACAATGAATGATTTCCTGCAAACTAACACTATCAGCTTCATTATTACGTAAAATCTTAAATTACTCTCCCTCAGCATCTTCATCAGGAAAAAAATTTCGCATGGCTTCCTGAACATCCTCCTGGATATTCAGAACCATACTCTTCCATTGCCACCGTGGATCATCTTTAACATGAGGACTCAGACACTCAATACCCAGAATTTTATTCACTGAAAATTGTGTTTTCACAACACTTTCAAGTAATGCTCTGTTGAATGCCATCTGGTTGAAACCAGACTCTTTACGTTCCATCTGAGCCTCATAAACACGTAAGCCTAACTCAAGTAGCATTGTCGATATACTTGAAAAGCTGACATCCTTATCTTTAGCCCCCTCCATTCTGCGTTTTTCTACAATCGCATTAATTTTCTCACACACCTCATCACTGGGGTAGGCCTGCACTTTACCCATCTCGCTCTCCTTATTAAAATTAAAACATTTACTTATTTTTCAGATTCCAGAACAATCGAACTCCTAACAATTCAATTCATGAATCGAATCATAAACCAAGCTTTAATTTTGTAATTCATTAAGCAAATCACATCACGAATTGAATTACAAGTCAATTCATCTCAACCACCTGATTTTAATATCATGAATCGCACTCAATTTACAATTGACTTGTTTATGAATCACTAGTGAATCACCACCAATTCATATATGTATTAGCTTATATTAAATTAAATAACTTAACCCCTCATAACTCACTGTTTCCAAATACCAATCTGCAAAATTTTAATTTTGCGTAGTGTGTGGTGATTTTGTGGTGAGGAGTGCATATCTGTTGAGTCTGGTTCCGGCCTGGGTTAACGTATTTGCAGGAACCGACCCGGAGGGAGTCTTTTGAGAAAACAACTGGTATTAGCTACCCTGCTTTTAATTTCCACGCCTGCCTGGGCTGCGGATTGTTTTGATATGGCAGGACGGGACTATCGAATAGATCCCGATCTGCTGCGGGCTATTTCATGGCAGGAGTCTAAATGGAAGGTGAATGCCATCGGGAAAAACCCGGGATCTGGCTACGGTGCCGGACTGATGCAGATTGACTCGCAACACCAGGATGAACTGTCGCAGTACGGTATTAAACCGGGACACCTTCTGACTGATGCCTGTCTGAATATTTACACCGGTGCTTATTATCTGGCACTGGCTTTTAAAAAATGGGGAGTCAGCTGGGAGGCTGTCGGCGCCTACAATGCCGGGTTCCGGAGAACGGACAGGCAAGCCATACGACGACTGGAGTACGCCAGGAAGATTGAGGCCATCTACCTGGCTATCAAGAAAAATAAAAATGCCGGCCAGTCATATTTAACAAAAAACTGAAGACCCCATTCATGAGGTCTTCAGAACATGGAAGTGATTAATCAATTGCCCGCCATATTAATTGCCGTTCGGGATGCTGAATAATGCTGATATAATCCTTCAGTGCATCCTGCCGTGAAACCAGACGCCTGCAGATCTGGTCATATTGCGGCCCCATTTCAGCCACGCGCCAGGACAACCTGTTCATAATCATCAGCGTGGCAATAATGCCTGCTGCATCGGCGCTGACCTCACCTTCGAAATAATTTCCCGGGATGCACATCCTGTAACGCTGCTCACCTTCAGGTGCGATATATCCGGTCTGCGTGGTAATGAACTGGATGCTGTTGGGTGCAATATTCCCGCCGACACCCTGTGGAATAACCCAGTAAGACCAAGAACCGCCGTCGTATTCAGAATGCTGGCGTAACCAGCTCGCGGCCATATTATCGGCTAACGGCGTAAAGAAGAGGTCCGGGATAAAATCAAGGCGAGCTTTACCATTGGTTACGGCACAGCGCAGATATTTGTCTGTTTTAAACTGTTCGTCTGATTCACGAGTGGCGGTGTTGACTTTCATTGTGCGCATACTGATTTTCTCCTTCGCGGTTTATTAAAACGTTCGACTTCATCACTGAGCGGCGAAGGGCAATTTGCAGCCGACGGGGAGGAAATAAAGGGGCGCAAAGCGTTCATATACCCCTTTATTTCCTCCACGGCTGATGCTAAAAGCAGCCCTCCGCGAATGATGAAGTCGGGCGATATCGAGCAGGAGTGAGAATGCGCACAACCCTGAACGTCAATCCGGTATTTATCGGATTCACGTTCAGGCCCTGGAGTGGCGGGTATTTATCGCCACGGTGAGAGCGGCGCATCCTGATAAGGATGCAGCAAGCGAGATTTTGAATTTGCGTCAGGATGGAAGCCCGTCAGGGCAGAGACAGCTTGCTGGCTCTGTTCACGACAGCCGTGTCCCGACAGGGACGACGCCCGGGTCAGTATTTATTTTATCTTTCATCAGAGATAAATCGCGGAAGAGATACACAGCAGAATATCGGAAGCGATGTAACAGGGATGAATAAAGAATATTGATGAGATAATGCCGCGCCGGAGTAATACGGGCGGCGCGTAGCGCAGCCGGTATTATTCAGCGCCACAGGCGCTGCGGCCTTTCAGCGCAGTCGGGCAGGTTATCCCCTGCCCTTCCGGTTATTTACGCGGCCTCCTGTATTCCGCGCATAAAGTCCCGCATAGCCCTGAACCGGCGCAGATCTGCCAGTCGTTTTTCAAAGTCATTGAGGTAGTAAACCGGGGTATACCTCACCCGCCGGAACTGCATCGTGAGCGTGTTGCCCGTCACCACTTCCGCCGCTATCCCCAGCAGCGACAGCTGGATGAATGCCATATCTGCCGCCACCGGATCGATGTCAATGCAGCTGCCGAACATGTGCATGGAGGGGTTAATATCCGCTTCAAGCAGGCACTCTGCATAGGCGATCAGCATCCCTGCGGCCCCACACGCCGGATCGCTGACCGTGGCAATGCCTTCCCGGCGGATAGTGTCTCTGACGCCTGGCATCAGCATTCGCGCCATCAGACACTGCACCGAATACGGCGTAAAATACTGCCCGCGAAAATTATCGCCCAGCTCCAGCTCCATAAAAATCGCGCCGAGGAAATCATGAAATTTCGCTTCCAGCGCACACACCATCAGGCAGAACATTTCCTGCATGTTCGCGATGTCGGTGGCCTCGTACCGGGCGCAGATTTTCCGGCAGTGCTCCATGCTCTCCGGCGTTCGTATCCGGGCCATATCCAGCTCACTGGCGGCGAGTGACAGAAAATCACTGAACACTTCCCAGCGCCCCAGATGGCGGCCCGTATCCTTAAATACGTTGATAAAACGGCCCCGGCTGTACTGCGCGCTCATCATACGCTGAACCGCAGGCACCTGTTCCGCGATCTGCTGCCCTGCCTGAATGACAGGGCTGTTATCCGCGGTTTCTCTGGCCAGATTGAACACATCGGCAAAACTCAGCTGTGACATAGCATTATCTCCGCTGTTGCCGCTCCCGAAGGAGCGGCTCACCTTGTCAGTTACATGCGCGTTTGAGTTCAAGCGTGCGGAGCACCTGCCCGAAGGCGGTGTTATTCATCGCGGGGATATGGACACCACGCCCCTTGCGAACGCTCCGGGCAATATGCCGCCCGAAAGCCTTCAGCGCCGGATCAATCTCCTGTGCGGCGATGTCGTCCCGCAGGTTGCGCTGATGACGGCGGGGCTTTACAGCCTCAGTGGAAGGTGAAAGAATAGATAGGTTCATATGTACCTCGTAGTTAATTTGAACAGCCGTAAAAATCGTTACCGCGACTTTTACGGCATGGATAAAGCAGGGTTTTCCCTGCTTTTTTCATTTCCGGAACAGGTTAAATTCCTCCTTAATGCGCGTTGTGATCTGCGCATGGCTCAGGTTGCACACATCCCGCAGCCGGAAATATCTGGCTCCGTAGCGGGCGTAAATTTCGGTTACGTCACAGCAGTACATTTCAGCCATCATGAAGGACTCCCATTCATTGTTTTCGCTCGTTGACCAGTTCAGCGGGTACATCAGTCCGAGCGCCTCGTGAAAGGCATGAACATCGATTTCTTCCGGTGCTTTCACCGCATCGTTACGACGACTCAACCAGTACGCACGTTCTGCCTCTGCGGTGGTCTGCATTCCCAGGACTGCAGAGGATTCAGTCAGGTGTAAGTTCAAACGTCTCTCCTTATGTGGATCACCGGCGGCCCCCGGACCGCCAGATGTTGGGTAAAAATGATCCTACCCGCGAATAGTGGACACGCGACTAAGTGAGTAAACTCCCAGACAGAGGTATCTCACATGACTAAATCAGCAACCGTAAGTAAGAAACCACGTAAACAGCATTCGCCTGAATTCCGCAGCGAAGCCCTGAAGCTTGCGGAGCGCATCGGCGTTGCCGCTGCCGCCCGGGAACTCAGCCTTTACGAGTCTCAGCTATATACCTGGCGCAGCAAATTACAGCAGCAGAAAACGTCTTCCGAACGGGAAAATGAGCTGGCCGCTGAAAATGCCCGCCTGAAGCGCCAGCTGGCAGAGCGTGACGAGGAGCTGGCTATCCTCCAAAAGGCCGCGACATACTTCGACAAAGCGCCTAGAAATGAAGTATGTCTTCATACGAAAAAC
>NZ_JH414811.1:0-2842 GCF_000238715.1 Klebsiella sp. 4_1_44FAA | reverse complement strand
AAGCGGCCAAAAGGGGTTATAGCCCACAGCGACCGGGGTGGTCAGTACTGCTCAGCAGATTATCAGGCCCTGTTGAAGCAGCACGACCTTCGGGGCAGCATGAGTGCAAAAGGCTGCTGCTATGACAATGCCTGCGCGGAAAGCTTTTTCCACACGCTGAAGGTAGAGTGCATCCACGGTGAGCGTCTAATCAGTCGCGATGATATGCGTACGATGGTATTTAATTACATTGAGTGCGATTACAATCGCTGGCGTCGTCACAGTGCCTGTGGCGGCCTCAGCCCGGAACAATTTGAAAATCAGAATCTCGCTTAGGCGCGTGTCCATATTACGAGGAGAGGATCAAAAAAGCAGATTCATGGCATATAGGGTTCAGCGCGCATTGAGTCAGCAATGTATTTGCGTGCGTCATTCCACGCATCCTTACCAGCATCACCATAAAGAAGCTCAACGAGTTTCCGGGACTGAAGCCACGGTTGAGCAACGCCGAAATGCACCTGCAGAACGTCCGCGTGCCAGTCAACCACTCCCGCCCCCAGGACGTTATCAGCCATACGCATCAACGTTCCCCATACCAGTTCACTTCTTTCGCTTTCTCTCATACGCTTGCTTTTAAGCTCTACCAGATACAGCAGGAGGCTCTTTTGCTCGCTAATCGCGGTGGCCAGAAGGTTTTCAACCCATCTTTCGGTAGATTCTTTGGTGGCGGTTTTGACGTTGACGTTCTGTGTGTTCATTCTGCTTTTCCTCTGGTCTGGTGGTTAATCCATCTCTCGGTGAGTTCCCTGGCGGCAAAGGGCAAAGGAGCAACGTCGTAAGGAGGAGAACAAGGGGCGGAGACAAAAAGTTTTTGCGGTCCCTGGCAAAAAGTTTTTGGCGGAGTTTATTTACCCCTTGGATGACGACACGGCGGTGCTACGACCAGCCCTTCGCCGGGGAACGGACGAGAGATGACTCACCAGGGGAAGGGATGAGAATGAACACACCCGACACGACGGAACGGCGTGGCGCCATCAGAGTGCCGGCAGCTTTATCGCCGGCACGGTGAAAGCGGCGCGACCGGGACGGTCGCAGCAAGCGCTGCCGTTGACCTTGACTTCAGACATCAGACACTAGCCGTCAGGCCCGAAACCGCTTGCGGGTTCGGCGGAGCTTACCGCGTCTTTTCGCGGTTAGCGGAGTGTGGCTCGACGACCGGACAGCACAGCTGGCCGGGAGCCGAAGGTGTCCAGTATGGGTGTGCTTTTAAAGCCTTTAAGGGTTAAAAAGAGACATCACAGCAGGGAGAAGAAGAAGCAGGAAGACAGCGGGCAGTAAACAGGGAAGACGCGGAGAGGAAATGCGGGCGGCGCGTCAGCGCGGCCCGGTTTTTCCGGCGCCGCAGGCGCGCGGCCTTTTTGCCCGTCTCGCAGGCAGGATGAAAGGTTTAAGACAGCTACTGTGCGATCGCAGCGTTTCATTTCCTGCATTAAATTCTCGCCATTCAGTCATGCCTTCCAGCAGTTCACTAAATACGTCTCGCTCTTTCATCTGTGCCCTCTTCGCCTGCTTTCCGGTATCAAGCACGGAACAGGGAAAAATAACCTTCCCGGTAATAGCTAATGGATGCGTACATTAGCTTTAACATGAGAATAGAGGGGGAAAAAGGGGCTACCGGCGAACGGTAACCCCTTCATAAAGGCGCTTCAGGCATGTCAGACCAACGCAGCCCTGAAAAGGCGGGGTATTCCCCGCCTCCAGGTTGCTACTTACCGTTGGATTCGTAAGCCAGGCTTGCCGCGACCTCCCTGTTCCCGTCCTTTAGCCGGACTTCGCATAAGCGGTTCCGGGTCAGGCATGTGAATATCAAGAGCGTTAAACACACGATTAATACGCACCAGACCAGGGCGTTTCGCGGTAGTTTCATGGTTTACTCCTCCTGTGTAAGTTCACACAGATATTGCAAATACCTCAGGGTTAATAAGGGGGTTACCTGATGTTGATGCAACATGTCGGAGTAGGCTATTTTGGGTATTACCGAGCAACTGCTTATGCGATGAAACACTCCCTTATGCCCGAGATTGCGAAGTTAAGAATGAAGGCCCTGAACTTCTGGGATAAGCATGGTATCCGTGCCGCAGCTGATGCTTTTGGCGTATCAACACGAACGCTCTACTGGTGGCGCCAGTTGCTTCGCACCGGTGGTCCTCAGGCGCTTATTCCAAGAAGCAAAGCCCCCCTGGTTCGCCGTTCAAGGCACTGGCACCCTGATGTGATCAAGGAAATCAGGCGCCTGAGAACTGAGCTACCCAATCTCGGCAAAGAGCAGATTTTTGTCAGGCTGAAGGCATGGTGTGAACTGCGACATTTTACCTGTCCCAGTACATCAACCATTGGAAGGATCATTGCCGGAGCGCACGATAAAATGCGGATGGTTCCCGTTCGCCTCAGTGCCAGAGGCAAAGTCAGGTTGATAAAAAAACGCTCAGTGAAGCCCAGAAGGCCTAAACAGTACCGCCCGGTAAAAACAGGCGAACTCATAGGGATGGACGCGATTGAACTCAGGATGGGGGACCTACGCCGCTATATCATTACCATGATCGACGAGCACAGCGACTATGCGCTGGCCCTGGCGGTCCCTTCACTCAACAGCGATATTACCAGCCATTTCTTCAGCAAGGCCACAAAGCTCTTTCCTGTCGCTATCAGACAAGTTGTCACTGACAACGGTAAGGAGTTCCTCGGTAACTTTGATAAAACGCTACAGGAAGCCTCGATTAAACACATCTGGACCTATCCGTACACACCGAAAATGAATGCGACCTGTGAGCGATTTAACCGGACACTTAGAGAACAATTTATT
>NZ_JH414810.1:32761-54233 GCF_000238715.1 Klebsiella sp. 4_1_44FAA | reverse complement strand
AGTACGTTATCCCCTCCCACTCAGGCAGTTTCCCAGACATTACTCACCCGTCCGCCGCTCGTCACCCGAGAGCAAGCTCTCTGTGCTACCGCTCGACTTGCATGTGTTAGGCCTGCCGCCAGCGTTCAATCTGAGCCATGATCAAACTCTTCAATTTAAGTTTGATGCTCAAAGAATTAAACTTCGTAATGAATTACGTGTTCACTCTTGAGACTTGGTATTCATTTTTCGTCCGAGGACGTTAAGAACCCATGTCACTTTGAGTGCCCACACAGATTGTCTGATAAATTGTTAAAGAGCAGTTGCGACGCGCTTTAGCGCTCTGTCGCGAGGTGGCGTATATTACGCTTTCCTCTTTCAGAGTCAACCCGTTTTTCAGGATTTTTCTCTGCAACCGAACCGGCTGTTTGTGTGAAGTGATTCACATCTGCCGTGTCAGTGGGAGCGCATTATAGGGAGTTCGCCGGAAGTAGCAAGCGTTAAAATAGAAAAATCTTATCGACCGCTCATTATTTGAACTTTTCGCTAATTCATCTTCTTACCATTAAAGGCGCAATCCCAGTGTTCATGCGGCCTGCAGCGCAATTTACGCTAAGATCGGTTTTTGGCGAAAATGTGATTTTTCTCTCTTACCCAACGCCATTATCGCGCCGATGGTGAATTAAGCACCACTCTTGACCCACGACAATGCGCCCGCCCGGCCCTCATTTCTATAATCAGGCCCGTTTCTTCTTACTGGTAATAATCGATGGCTTATCAACTCAACATTAACTGGCCCGAGTTTTTAGAAAAATACTGGCAGAAACAGCCGGTGGTATTAAAAAACGCGTTTCCGGACTTCGTCGACCCGATTACTCCGGACGAGCTGGCCGGATTAGCCATGGAGCCGGAAGTCGACAGCCGGCTGGTCAGCCTGAAAAACGGCAAATGGCAGGCCAGCAATGGTCCTTTTGAACATTTCGACGGGCTGGGCGAAACCGGTTGGTCCCTGCTGGCCCAGGCGGTAAACCACTGGCATATGCCTGCCGCCGAGCTGGTGCGTCCGTTCCGCGTACTGCCGGACTGGCGCCTGGACGACCTGATGATCTCCTTCTCCGTCCCCGGCGGCGGTGTCGGCCCGCATATCGATCAGTATGACGTCTTTATTATTCAGGGCATGGGCAGCCGCCGCTGGCGCGTGGGTGACAAGCTGCCGATGCGTCAGTTCTGTCCGCATCCGGCACTGCTGCACGTCGATCCGTTCCCACCGATCATTGATGAAGATCTGCAGCCGGGCGACATCCTCTATATTCCACCGGGATTCCCGCACGACGGCATAACCCACGAAACCGCCCTGAACTACTCCGTCGGCTTCCGCGGGCCAAACGGCCGCGACCTGATCAGCAGCTTCGCCGACTATGTGCTGGAGAACGATCTCGGCGGCGAGCACTACAGCGATCCGGACCTCACCTGCCGCGAGCATCCGGGCCGGGTTGAAGAGTATGAACTCGAACGTCTGCGCACCATGATGATCGATATGATTCGCCAGCCGGAAGATTTCAAGCAGTGGTTCGGCAGTTTCGTCACCACCCCGCGTCACGAGCTGGATATTGCGCCGGCAGAACCACCGTATGAAGAAGAGGAAGTGCTCGATGCGCTGCTGGGTGGTGAAAAGCTTTCCCGCCTGAGCGGCCTGCGCGTTCTGCATATCGGCGACAGCTTCTTCGTGCATAGCGAACAACTCGACACCACCGATGCCGAAGCGCTGGATGCGCTGTGTCGCTATACCTCATTAGGCCAGGAAGAGCTCGGCAGCGGCCTGCAGAATCCGGCGTTCGTGAGCGAACTGACGCGGCTGATTAATCAGGGCTACTGGTACTTCGAAGAGTAAGAGAGTCGCGATACTGCGGGCAGCCGCCTGGCGCTGCCCGGTTTCTTTTATGACTCATCGTCAGTAAAGAGCTGTTCAATCGATTTGGTCGGATAAAACAGTAAGTTACTATTTTCATCCACGAGCTGTATAAACCCCAGACGAAGATAGAATGCTTTAGCCTTCTCATTAAGGGCTTCAACAAACAATCCGTAGATGCCAACGGCTTTAGACGCTCCCCACACCACTCGCATCGCATGGGCAACCAACATCTCTCCCCAGCCCTGCCCCTGAACAGATTTATCAATGGCCAGCCGCCCGAGGGTTACGCTTGGCGCATTTTGATACGGGATTTTCTTTTGCTGAGTTTTAGACGGCAACATGCCTCGCTCGAAACAACTCCCCGATAAGGTGTAATAACCCAGCAACCTGGGAACGGTATCCCCGGAGACCAGCGCATAACCCCTTAAGATTTGTCCATCGTGCTGCCGCTTGAGGTGCTCTTTTAAAAACGTATTCAGCGCTTCCTCGCCGCAATCAAATCCAGTGATATCGTAGCTGAACGCATCGGCAATCATCTCAATCGTCAGTTGCTGCTCCATTAGCTCTACCTTACCTGGTTTGTAGACGCTTCGCTGCACGTTTCAGTCGATCATTCGGGGCTGGCGGTTGGGTAATCGCCTCCATCACCAGGCTCCATGATTGCTCATTGAGGACCATTCTGCGGTGCTGCTCAATCACTTCCGCAGCACGTTCTGAGGCACTGGCAACCACAAACTGGGTAATCGTCTGATTCGAAATTGCCGCAGCTTCCTCGATGATGCTCTTATCATCATCGGTTAATCTCAAATCTATACGCTGCTTTTTAAGTGCGGGCATACGTTATCTCCGGCCTGTTGCAAACTTCATGTACGGTTATTTTCCGTACATTTAATATAGCGACAGAAAGCCACATACTCAACTATCACTCGCGGATTGCGCCTATTTCGGCAACACTACAATAAACCGCGTCGAGCGCAGATCGGACTGCACCGCCACGCTGCCGTGGTGGGCTCCGACAATCGATTTCACAATCGCCAGGCCGATGCCGCTGCCCTCCCCTTTGCGCTGGCGCGAGGGGTCGACGCGATAGAATCGGTCAAACAGGCGCGGCAGATGCTCGGCGGCAATCGGCGTACCGGGGTTCTCCACCACCAGGCGTACCGTCTCCGCGCTTTCGCTCAACTGGATGGTCACCGCCTGCCCGGCCGGCGTATAGCGAATCGCGTTCGACAGCAGGTTGCTGATTGCCCGCCGCAGCATCAGCGGGTCGCCAATCACCCGGCAATGGCTACCGACAAAACGCAGCGCCACCGCTTTCTCTTCCGCCCACGCCTCAAAGAACTCAAACACCTTATGCACTTCATCGGCCAGATCCAGCGCCCGCTGTTCGGGGATCAGCTGGTTATTATCCGCCTGGGCAAGGAACAGCATATCGCTAACCATCCGCGACATCCGCGAGAACTCTTCGAGATTGGAATACAACACCTCTTCCAGCTCCTGCTGGCTGCGGCTCTGGCTTAAGGCGATTTCAGTTTGCGTCACCAGGTTAGTGATCGGCGTGCGGATTTCATGGGCGATATCGGCGGAGAAGTTGGACTGGCGGGTAAAGACATCCTCTATGCGCTCCAGCATATGGTTAAACGACAGCGCCAGCCGCTCCAGCTCGACAGGCACCGCCTGCGGGTCAAGGCGCACATCGAGATCCCGCGAGGTAATATTCTGGATCTGGCGACTGATCTGGCGGATCGGCTTATGCCCCTGGTAGACCACAAACAGCACGATGGCGATGATCAGCAAACTGATTATCGACGCCGCGGAGATCAGCTTCGCTTTCAGCTCATTAATATAGTGCAGGTGAAAATCGATGGATAAGGCCATCAGCAGGTGGTACGCCGGTTTACCGTCCGCCAGCTTGCCCAGCGGCAGCATGATCAGCCGCCAGGCGCGGGTCTCCAGTGGATGATTATCGTGCGCCATTGCCCGCGGCTGCGGATCGGTCCATGAAATCACATTCCCGTCGCGGAGCTGCATCGCCAGCCCCGGCGTACTCAGCATATGGCTGAGATCCGGCCCGTTGGGCGACTGGAACAGAATATTGCCCTGGCCATCGTCCAGGCAGATGAAGACGTTGGCGTAGCCCGCAATGATATTCTTCACGATCTCCAGCCGCCGCGCCGGTGGGTAGTCAGCGTGGTCGAGGACCGTCTCCAGGGTGGTGCTGAGCTGTCTGAGATCGTGAACGTCGCGCTCTTCAAAGTGGGCCTTCACCGAATGGATCATGATCCAGGTGAAGGCGAAGAAGGCAATGATGGTGGCGAGGCTAATAAAGAAGGTCAGCCGGGTGGCCAGGGAAAAGGGGCGCTTAGCGGCCATCCGGCACCTCAAGCATATAGCCTACGCCGCGCACGGTCTGGATCAGCTTCGGCTCGAAGTCGTTATCGATTTTAGCGCGCAGCCGCTTCACCGCCACGTCGATGGCGTTAGTGTCACTGTCAAAATTCATATCCCAGACCTGCGAGGCAATTAACGACCGCGGCAGCACCTCGCCCTGATGACGCAGGAAGAACTCCAGCAGCGTGAATTCCTTACTGGTCAGGGTGATGCGGGTGGCGCCGCGCGTCACCTTGCGGCTGACCAAATCGACGCTGAGATCGGCCGCCTGAAACTGGCTTTCGACGATGACCGCCGCCCCGCGGCGCAGCAGAGTACGCACCCGCGCCAGCAGCTCCGCAAAGGCGAACGGTTTTACCAGATAGTCGTCAGCGCCCAGCTCCAGCCCCTTCACCCGATGCTCAATGGTGCCCAACGCGGTAAGCAGCAGGATCGGCATGCCTTTCCCGGCGGCGCGCAGCATGCGCACGATATCCCAACCGTTCACATCCGGCAGCATGATGTCGAGGATCAGCAGATCGTAATCGCTGGTCATCGCCAGGTGATAGCCGTTGAGGCCGTTATCGGCCAGGTTGACGACGAAGCCGGCCTCGGTGAGCCCTTTGGTCAGGTACTCTCCGGTTTTCTTCTCATCTTCGACAATCAAAATCTTCACGGCAGGCTCCTTCACGTGCGCTTTGTGCGGGTATTCAATTTTAGAGGAGCGCCTCCGGATAGCAATGAAATATCAGGAAAATGACAGCTTTGTCATTTTCCCGTCACGCCCTGAACAGAGCCCGCTACGTAAAGTAGCCGCCATGGATAAATCGTCGAAACCGTCTGCCGCCATGCGTTCAATACAGCTACTTACCCTCAGCGTGATATTTGCCTTAACCGGCTGTCTGTCGCTCGCTCCGGACTACCAGCGCCCCGCAGCGCCGGTACCGCAGCAGTTCTCTCTCAGCCAGAACAAGCTGGTTACTGCGACAGCGGGCTACCAGGAGACCGGCTGGCGCACCTTTTTCGTCGACCCGCAGGTGAAAAGCCTGATTAGCACCGCGCTGGCCAACAACCGCGATCTGCGGATGGCGACGCTGAAAGTGCAGGAAGCCCGCGCCCAGTACCGGGTTACCGACGCCGACCGCTACCCGCAATTGAACGGTGACGGCAGCACCACCTATGGCGGCAAGCTTAAAGGCGACACCACCACCAGCAGCGATTATGCCGCCGGCCTGAATCTCAGCTATGACCTCGACTTCTTTGGCCGGCTGAAAAACCTTAGCGAGGCCGACCGACAGAACTTCTTCGCCAGCGAAGAGGCGCGGCGCGCAGTGCATATCCTGTTGATTGCTAACGTTTCACAAAGCTACTTCAACCAGCGACTGGCGGCAGCGCAGCTGCAGGTGGCCAACGATACCTTACAGAACTATCAGCAGTCTTACGCCTTCGTTGAAAAACAGCTGCTGACCGGGAGCACCACCGTGCTGGCGCTGGAACAGGCGCGCGGCATGATCGAAAGCACCCGCGCCGATATCGCCAAACGTCAGGGCCAGCTGGCGCAGGCCAATAACGCCCTGCAGCTACTGCTCGGCAGCTATCAACATCTGCCGGACGATAGCGCCAGCAGCGCGGTAGACCTGCAAGGCGTAACCCTGCCGCCATCGCTCTCCTCAGCGATCCTGCTGCAGCGGCCAGATATTCTGGAAGCCGAACACAGCCTGCAAGCGGCCAACGCCAACATCGGCGCCGCACGGGCGGCCTTCTTCCCGTCGATCACCCTAACCAGCTCGCTCTCCGGCAGCAGCAGCGAGCTCTCCAGCCTGTTTAACGCCGGCGGCGCGATGTGGAACTTTATCCCCAAAATTGAACTGCCAATTTTCAACGCCGGGCGTAATCAGGCCAGCCTCGATCTGGCGGAAATCCGCCAGCAGCAGCAGGTGGTCAACTATGAACAAAAAATACAGTCCGCCTTTAAAGAGGTGGCCGACGCGCTGGCCCAGCGCCAGAGCCTGGCCGATCAGATTGCCGCCCAGCAGCGCTATCTCGCTTCACTAAATATCACCCTGCAGCGCGCCACCGCGCTCTATCGTCACGGCGCGGTCAGCTACATCGAAGTCCTGAGCGCCCAGCGCGACATTTTCACCACCCGACAAACCCTGCTGGAACTCAACTATTCCCGTAAGGCAAATGAAATCACCCTGTTCACCGCTCTCGGCGGCGGCTGGATGGAATAACCCAAGGAGTCCCGAACATGAATTCACTATCTAAAATCGCCCTGTTCACCCTGCTCTCTGGCGCGGTGTTCGCCGCCCAGGCCGCCGCCCCGCACGCAGGTATGGCGATGCACGAGCAGCACGCCGCCGCGCAGGCGCAAAGCATCAGCGGCAAAGGCGTCATTAAAGCTATTGATATGGATAACAAAAAAATCACTATCGCCCACGAGGCCATCCCGGCGGTGAACTGGCCGCCGATGACCATGCGCTTCACCATCACCCCGCAGACGCAGCTCAACAATGTGAAGGATGGCGACAGCGTGGATTTCACCTTCGTTCAGCAGGGCAATCTGTCGCTATTACAGGATATCCGCGCCCAATAACGGCCCGGCGACGGTAGGCCCCTCAACAACTGAATGGACGACACATGGCATCCCTGACACTGAAAAATACGGCGCTGATCCTCGGCAGCATGCTGATTGGCGGCGCGCTTACCGCGGCGCTGTACGCCCGATGGGCACCGACCCACTCTGCCGCTCCGGCGGCCGAGCAGCAGCGTAAAGTGCTGTTCTGGTACGACCCGATGTACCCGAACACCCGCTTCGATAAACCGGGTAAATCGCCGTTTATGGATATGGATCTGGTGCCGAAATACGCCGATGAGGAGCATGCCGCCGCCGGTGCGCCGGGGGTGCGTATCGACCCGACGCAGACCCAGAATCTTGGGGTGAAAACCGCCGCCGTTACCCGCGGGCCGCTGCGCTACGCCCAGACCTTCCCGGCCAACATCAGCTATAACGAGTACCAGTATGTGATTATGCAGGCGCGGGCGGCGGGCTTTATCAATAAAGTCTATCCGTTGACCGTCGGCGACAAAGTGAAACAAGGCGCGCCGTTACTCGAGCTGACCATCCCGGACTGGGTGGAAGCGCAGAGCGAATATCTGCTATTGCAGGAGACCGGGGGCACCGCTACGCAGGTCGAGGGGATCCTCGAGCGTCTACGTCTCGCCGGAATGCCGGACGACGATATCCGCCGCCTGAAAGCCACGCGCAAGATCCAGACCCGCTTCACCCTCAAGGCGCCCATCGACGGGGTGATCACCGCCTTCGATCTGCGCGCCGGAATGAACATCGCCAAAGATAACGTGGTGGCGAAAATTCAGGGCATGGATCCGGTGTGGGTCAGCGTGGCGGTCCCGGAATCTATCGCCTGGCTGATTAAAGACGCCTCGCAGTTCAGCATTCAGGTTCCCGCCTGGCCGGGCAAAACCTTCCGCATCAGCAAATGGACCCTTCTCCCCAGCGTCGATAGCGCCACCCGCACCCTGCAGTTGCGCCTGCAGGTCAACAACCCGGATGAAGCGCTGAAGCCGGGGATGAACGCCTATCTGCAGCTGACCAGCGAAAGCGCCCCGATGCTGCTGATCCCCTCCAAAGCGCTGATCGACAGCGGCAGCGAGCAGCGAGTGATCACCGTCGATAACGAGGGCCGCTTCGTGCCGAAAATCGTGCAGGTATTCCATGAATCCGCCGGCGTCACGGCCATTCGCAGCGGGCTGCAGGAGGGTGAGAAAGTCGTCGCCAGCGGCCTGTTCCTGATCGACTCGGAGGCCAATATCGCCGGCGCGCTGGAGCGCATGCGCGCGCAGGCCCCTGATGCCGCGGCCTCTGCCGCCCACGCGCACTAAGGAACGGAACCATGATTGAATGGATTATCCGCCGCTCGGTGGCCAACCGCTTCCTGGTGATGATGGCGGCGCTGTTTCTCAGCATCTGGGGAACCTGGACCATCATCCACACCCCGGTAGACGCCCTGCCGGATCTCTCTGACGTACAGGTGATCGTCAAAACCCGCTATCCGGGGCAGGCGCCGCAGATCGTCGAAAACCAGGTCACCTGGCCGCTGACCACCACCATGCTGTCGGTCCCCGGCGCCAAAACGGTTCGCGGCTTCTCGCAATTCGGCGACTCCTACGTGTACGTGATTTTTGAAGACGGCACCGATCCTTACTGGGCGCGCTCGCGGGTGCTGGAGTATCTCAACCAGGTGCAGGGCAAACTTCCCGCCGGGGTCAGCGCCGAAATGGGCCCGGACGCCACCGGCGTCGGCTGGGTCTTCGAATACGCGCTGGTCGACCGTAGCGGCAAGCACGACCTCGCCGAACTGCGCTCGTTGCAGGACTGGTTCTTAAAATATGAGCTGAAAACCATCCCTAACGTCTCGGAAGTGGCGTCGGTGGGCGGTGTGGTCAAGGAGTACCAGATTGTCGTCGACCCGATGAAGCTGACCCAGTACGGCATCAGCCTCGGCGAGGTGAAATCGGCGCTGGACGCCTCTAACCAGGAGGCGGGCGGCTCTTCCGTCGAACTGGCGGAAGCCGAATATATGGTGCGCGCCAGCGGCTACCTGCAGACGCTCGGCGACTTCAAAAATATCGTGCTGAAAACCGGGGATAACGGCGTGCCGGTCTATCTCGGCGACGTCGCGCGGGTACAGATCGGCCCGGAGATGCGCCGCGGAATCGCCGAGCTTAACGGCGAAGGCGAAGTGGCCGGCGGCGTGGTGATCCTGCGCTCCGGCAAGAACGCCCGCGAAGTGATCTCCGCGGTCAAAGCGAAGCTGGCGTCGCTGCAAAGCAGCCTGCCGGAAGGGGTTGAAGTGGCCACCACCTACGACCGCAGCCAGCTTATCGACCGCGCCATCGACAACCTCAGCCACAAGCTGCTAGAAGAGTTTATCGTCGTCGCCCTGGTCTGCGCCCTGTTCCTGTGGCACGTGCGCTCGGCGCTGGTGGCAATTATCTCGCTGCCGCTCGGCCTGTGCTTCGCCTTTATCATGATGCATTTCCAGGGGCTCAACGCCAACATCATGTCGCTGGGCGGGATCGCCATTGCGGTGGGAGCGATGGTCGATGCCGCCATCGTGATGATTGAGAACGCCCATAAGCGGCTGGAGGAGTGGGAACATCAGCACCCGGGAGAGAAGCTCAGCAACGACACACGCTGGAAAATCATTACCGAGGCCTCGGTGGAGGTCGGCCCGGCGCTGTTTATCAGCCTGCTGATCATCACCCTGTCGTTTATCCCGATTTTCACCCTCGAAGGCCAGGAGGGCAAACTGTTCGGTCCGCTGGCCTTCACCAAAACCTGGTCGATGGCCGGGGCGGCGCTGCTGGCGATCGTGGCGATCCCGATCCTGATGGGCTTCTGGATCCGCGGCAGGATCCCGGCGGAGAGCAGCAATCCGCTGAATCGCTTTTTGATCCGCATTTATCACCCGCTGCTGCTGAAGGTCCTGCACTGGCCGAAGACTACCCTGCTGATTGCGCTCCTGTCGATCCTGACGGTTGCCTGGCCGCTTAACCGGGTCGGCGGCGAGTTTCTGCCGCAGATCAACGAGGGCGATCTGCTGTTTATGCCGTCCACGCTGCCGGGGATCTCCGCTGCGCAGGCGGCGGATATGCTGCAGAAAACCGATAAGCTGATCATGACGGTGCCGGAAGTGGCAAGGGTGTTCGGCAAAACCGGCAAGGCCGAAACCGCCACCGACTCGGCGCCGCTGGAGATGGTGGAGACCACCATTCAGCTTAAGCCACAGGATCAGTGGCGGCCGGGGATGACCATGGAGAAGATCGTCGAGGAGCTGGATAAAACCGTGCGTCTGCCAGGGCTGGCGAACCTGTGGGTGCCGCCGATCCGCAACCGCATCGACATGCTCTCCACCGGTATCAAGAGCCCGATCGGCATTAAGGTTTCCGGCATTAACCTGGCCGATATCGACGCCATCGCCGGGCAAATTGAAGGGGTGGCGCGCAGCGTGCCGGGAGTCACGTCGGCATTAGCCGAGCGGCTGGTCGGCGGGCGCTACCTCGACATTGATATTCAGCGCGAGAAGGCGGCCCGCTACGGGATGACCGTCGGCGATGTGCAGCTGTTTGTATCGTCCGCCATCGGCGGGGCGATGGTTGGCGAAACGGTAGAGGGCGTCGAGCGCTATCCGATCAACATCCGCTACCCGCAGAGCTATCGCGACAGCCCGGAGACCCTGCGCCAGCTGCCGATCCTCACGCCGCTGAAGCAACAGATCGTCCTCGGCGACGTGGCTGAGGTGAAAGTGGTCACTGGACCATCCATGCTGAAGACCGAGAACGCCCGCCCGACCAGTTGGATCTACATCGACGCCCGCGACCGCGACATGGTGTCGATAGTGCACGATCTGCAGCAGGCCATCGGCAAGGAGGTGAAGCTGAAGCCGGGCATCAGTGTGTCCTACTCCGGGCAGTTTGAGCTGCTGGAGCGCGCCAATCAGAAGCTGAAGCTGATGGTGCCGATGACGCTGATGATTATCTTCGTGCTGCTGTATCTGGCGTTCCGCCGCGTCGGCGAAGCACTGCTGATTATCACCAGCGTGCCGTTCGCCCTTGTGGGCGGGATCTGGTTCCTCTACTGGATGGGGTTCCATCTGTCGGTGGCCACCGGGACCGGCTTTATCGCCCTGGCCGGGGTGGCGGCAGAATTTGGCGTGGTGATGCTGATGTACCTGCGCCATGCCATCGAGGCGGAGCCATCGCTGGAGAATCCGCAGACTTTCAGCGTCGATAAGCTCGACGAGGCGCTGTACCAGGGGGCGGTGCTGCGCGTTCGGCCGAAGGCGATGACCGTGGCAGTGATTATCGCCGGCCTGCTGCCGATTTTATGGGGCACCGGCGCCGGTTCGGAAGTCATGAGCCGTATCGCCGCGCCGATGATTGGCGGGATGATCACCGCCCCGCTGCTGTCGCTGTTTATCATTCCGGCGGCGTATAAGCTGATGTGGCTGTATCGGCATCGGGGCAAGCGTAGCCAATAGCCCGCCGCGTTTACGCCGGTCCGGGAAATTGGCTATAGTGGCGCCATTCTTCTGGCCGGCGTGAACGTCCCTATGAATCTGAACCTGGTATGTTATTCCCTGCTGCTGCTCACCGCCGTGGGCAGCGCCCTGCTGCCCTACCCGCTGGCGATGTGGTTTTTACTGAGCAGCCTTCTGACATGGCTTATCTATGGCACCGACAAGCTGGCGGCGCGCAAAGCCTGGCGCCGGGTGCCGGAAACCACGCTGCTGGTGCTGGGCCTGGCGGGAGGCTGGCCGGGGGCCATCCTCGGCCAGCAGTGCTTTCGCCATAAAACGCAAAAGCAGCCTTTCCGGACGCGGTTTTTCATCAGCGTAGCGCTCAACGTGGCGGCGCTGGCCGGGCTGTACGTGGTTTATACCCATCTGCTCAGCCGCTAAGCGGCGAGGCTAGCGCGGCGTCTGGCGGATCCACACCAGGCGATCGACGTCAAAGCCCAGCTCGCGCGCGGTATTCAAGTAATCCTGCTTCACCGCCGCCGGAATGGTGGGGGTGCGCGACAGGATCCACAGATAGTCACGGTTGGGGCCGCTGACCAGCGCGTACTGGTAGTCGTCGTCCAGGCGGATCACGTTATAGCCGCCGTAGAATGGCCCGAAGAACGACACCTTCAGAGCCGCGGTGGTGGGGGCGCCGGTGAAATAGGCTTTCCCGTCGCTCTCATTCCAGCGTTTTTTGACCGGGTCATAACCGCGGTTGACGACGCTGATCCCCCCGTCGCTGCGGGTGCCGTAGGTGGCGGTCACCTGCTCCAGGCCTCGCTCGAAGCGATTCTCCAGGCGGGCGACCTCATACCATTTCCCGAGATAACGGCTGGCGTCAAACCCGCTAATCGGCTGAACGCCCTTCGGCGGCGTGGGCGATTTGCAGGCCACCAGGGTTAACGCGATAGCGACGCCGGTGACAACAGGCCATAGCTTCATGAGAACTCCTTTCATTTACGCGGTTGGGGAAAGTGTAGTGCAAAGCCACTACACTTCACGCCAGCCGTCGTGATTCGTAGTATATTGAGAATATTCTTTGTTAACAGGTGGCCTCCATGCCTTACTCCATCGGCGAATTTGCCCGACTATGCGGGATAAATGCGACCACGCTTCGCGCCTGGCAGCGCCGCTACGGCCTGCTTAAGCCGCTGCGCACCGATGGTGGACACCGTCTGTACAGCGATGACGACGTCCAGCAGGCGCTGAAGATCCTCGACTGGGTGAAAAAAGGGGTGCCGGTCAGCCAGGTGAAACCCCTGCTGTCGCGCCCCGGCGCGCGGCGCACCAATAACTGGCTGACGCTGCAGGAGACCATGCTGCAGCGACTGAAAGAGGGAAAAATCGAGTCTCTGCGCCAGCTGATCTACGACGCCGGGCGCGAATATCCGCGCCAGGAGCTGGTAACCGAGGTGCTGCGTCCGCTGCGCAGCCAGGTCTCCGCCAACGTGCCGGCCATCATGACGCTGCGCGAAATTCTCGACGGCATCATCATCGCCTATACCTCGTTTTGCCTCGAAGGCGACAAGAAGGCGCCCGGGGACAACTTTCTGATCACCGGCTGGCACCTGACCGACGCCTGCGAAATCTGGCTTGAGGCGCTCAAACGTACCGGCCAGGGCCATCGCATCGACGTCCTGCCGGTGCCTCCCGCCGCCCTGGCGCCGGAGATTTTCCCCCAGCGCAACTGGCTGCTGGTCACCAGCGGCAAACTTTCCGCCGCCCGCCAGAGGCAGGTCGAACTCTGGCAGCAGCAGGTCGTCTCCCTCGAGGTGATCCCGCTCTAACCCCCTGTTTTAACCTACATCCCCTCTCTGAGACGCCAGCGCCCGGTGGCGCGGCGGGCTCACGCTTGCCCTTTGCACCACCCGCGATTTTCACTCCTTAAAACACCAATCATAACAACATGATTTTTAACACAAATAAAATATATTTTTCTACAAACTTGGACAAATAATTTTATTTGTGTAAGTTTTAAGTATGCCATTACGCTACCGTATCTAGCCAGGATGTGATCCATGAGCACCTCGCCGTCCGTGATTCGTCGTTTCGTTGAGTACTACGCCGGGCTGGATGCACAGCCGCCCGCGGCGCTGGCCACGCTGTACCATCCGGACGCGACGCTGAGCGATCCTTTTGGTCAGCATCAGGGGCTGTTCGCCATTCAGCGCTACTTTACCCATCTGCTGGCCAACGTGGAGCAGTGCCGGTTCACCATCGACACGCCGCTTTGCGACGGCCAGCGGTTCGCCGTGACCTGGACCATGCACTGGTCGCATCCGCGCATTGCCGGTGGAGAAACCCTGGCCCTGCCGGGCTGCTCGGTGGTGGACATCGCCGGTGAGCAGGTTCTCCATCAGCGCGACTACTACGACGCCGGGGAGATGATCTACGAGCATCTTCCCCTGCTGGGCTGGGCGGTACGCGGCGTGAAGCGGAGGGTGCGCTCATGATGACGGTGCTCATCACCGGCGCCAGCTCCGGGATCGGCGCCGGCCTGGCGAAATCCTTCGCGGCGGATGGCCATCTGGTCATCGCCTGCGGGCGCGATGCGTCGCGCCTGGCAGCGCTCCAGCAGTTCAGCCCCAACATCAGCGTACGCCTGTTCGATATGACAGACAGGGACGCCTGTCGCCAGGCGCTGACGGGCTGTTTTGCCGACCTGATCATTCTCTGCGCCGGGACCTGCGAATACCTTGACCACGGACAGGTGGATGCCGCCCTCGTGGAGCGGGTGATGGCCACCAACTTCCTCGGGCCGGTGAACTGCCTGGCGGCGCTGCAGACGCAGCTGGAGGCAGGCGATCGGGTGGTGCTGGTCAGCTCCATGGCGCACTGGCTGCCCTTCCCGCGCGCGGAAGCCTATGGCGCCTCCAAGGCGGCGCTGAGCTGGTTTGCTAACAGCCTGCGTCTGGACTGGGAGCCGAAAGGGGTGGCCGTCACGGTGGTCTCTCCGGGCTTCGTCGACACCCCGCTGACGCGCAAAAACGACTTCGCCATGCCCGGTCGGGTGAGCGTGGATCGGGCGGTGGCGGCGATCCGCCACGGTCTGGCGAAGGGCAAAAACCACATCGCCTTCCCCACCGGCTTCAGCCTGGCCCTGCGGCTGCTGGCCAGCCTGCCATCGGGTATCCAGCGCCTGCTGTTGCGCAGGATGGTGCGCTCATGAACATCGCCATCATCGGCAGCGGCATCGCCGGGCTGACCTGCGCCTGGCGACTGGCCGGACACCATCAGGTAACGCTGTTCGAAGCGGGCGCCACGCCGGGCGGCCACACCGCCACCGTGGATGTCGCCACGCCGCAGGGCACCTGGGCCATCGATACCGGATTTATCGTCTACAACGATCGCACCTATCCGCGCTTTATGGGCCTGCTCAGCGAGCTGGGGATAGGCGGGCAAAAAACGCAGATGAGCTTCTCGGTCCACAACCCGGCCAGCGGCCTGGAATACAACGGCCACAGCCTGACCTCGCTCTTCGCCCAGCGGCGCAATCTGCTGAAGCCGGCCTTCTGGGGACTGCTGAGCGAGATCGTCCGCTTCAACCGCCTGGCGAAACTGGCGCTGACCGAGGCGCTGGATCCAGGCGCGACGCTGGAGAGCTTCCTCATCCGCCACCGCTTCAGCCCCTTCTTCGCCCGCCACTATATTCTGCCGATGGGGGCGGCCATCTGGTCGTCGTCGCTGCAGGAGATGCGCCGCTTCCCGCTGCCGCTGTTTTTGCGCTTCTTTGAAAACCACGGTCTGCTGGATATTCGCGATCGTCCGCAATGGTACGTGGTGCCCGGCGGTTCCCGGGAATACGTCCGCGCCCTGCTCGCCAGGCTCGGCGATCGTCTGGATCTACGCCTCAACGCGCCGGTGCAGCAGGTGGAGCGCCACCCGGCGGGAGTTATCCTGCGGCTGGCGTCCGGGGAGGCGCATTTTGACCAGGTGATCTTCGCCTGCCACTCCGCGCAGGCCCTGGCGATGCTGGCGGCGCCCACCGATTCCGAACGAGAAGTCCTTGGGGACATCGGCTGGCAGCGTAACGAGGTGGTGCTGCACAGCGATCCGCGCTGGCTGCCGGAGCGCCAGCGCGCCTGGGCCAGCTGGAACTATCGCCTGAGCGACGGGGATCGGGCCCGGGCCTGCGTCACCTACAACATGAATATTCTCCAGGGGCTGCCTGCGGGCGCCCCCCTGTTCTGCGTCACTCTGAACCCGGACGCGCCGGTGGACGATCGCTACGTCTGGCAGCGCTTCGTCTATGAGCATCCGCTGTTTAACCCGCAAAGCTGGTCGGCCCAGCTGCGGCGCGAAGAGATTAACGGCCAGCAGCGGAGCTGGTACTGCGGCGCCTACTGGTACAACGGCTTTCATGAGGATGGGGTGCGCAGCGCGCTCGACGTGGTGCAGGGCATCGCCGCGGCGGAGGGCCACTGAAATGAACAGCTGCCTCTATCAGGGCGTCCTGCGCCACCGTCGCCTGCAGCCGAAGGCGCACCACTTCGTCTACCGCCTGTTTATGGCCTGGCTCGACCTCGACGAACTGGACAAGCTGCCTGAGACGGGCATCCGCCGCAACCGCCTGGCCGCCGCTGCCTGGTACGACGCCGATTATCCGCTGGGCGCGCCGCTGAAGGCCCAGGTGCTGAACCGGCTGGAGAGCCTGACCGGCTGCCGCCCGGCGGGCCGCGTGATGCTCCTGACCCAGCTGCGCTACTTCGGCTTCCATTTTAATCCGGTCAACTTTTACTACTGCTATGACGAAGCCGACACCCTGCGCTGGGTGCTGGCCGAAGTGCGCAACACGCCGTGGAATGAGCGTCATTACTACGCGGTGGACGGCCAGCAGGCGCGCCCGCTGGAGAAAGCCTTTCACGTTTCGCCGTTTAACCCGATGGACATGGTCTATCACTGGCGCTTCAACGCGCCCGGCAAAACGCTGCACATGCATATTGAAAACCATCAGGCCAGCAAGGTGTTCGACGCCACGCTGGCCCTGAGCCGCGTGCCGTTGACCCGCGCCAACCTGCGCGGGCTGCTGCTGCGTCTGCCGATGATGCCCCTGAAAACCGTGCTCGCCATCTACTGGCAGGCGCTGCGGCTGTGGCTGAAGCGCGTGCCGCTGTACAACCATCCTGTCAGCAGGAGTGAACGCTCATGACCGATCCCGTCTTTGCGCTTGAACCCGATGTGCCGCGCAACGTGCGGCTCGCGCGCTGGCTGCTTTTTCGTCTGTTGAGTGGCCTCCGCGAAGGCTCGCTCACCGTGCGCGAAGGGGCGCAGACTTTTCATTTTGGCGACCCCGCCGCCGCGCTGCGCGCCGAGGCGCGGGTCTGCACACCGGAGGTGTACTGGCGTCTGCTGACCGGCGGCAGCCTGGCGGCGGCCGAGGCCTGGATGGACGGCGACTGGGAGAGCCACCAGCTGACGGCGCTGCTGCAGATCCTTGCGCGCAACGGCGAGGTGCTGGGGCGTCTGGAGCGCGGCTTCCGTCTGCTGGGCAAGCCCGTCGCCCGGCTGCGCCACTGGACCCGCCGCAACACTCGCGCCCAGGCGCGGGAGAACATCGCCGCCCATTACGACCTCGGCAACGAATTTTATGCCTACTTTCTGGATGACGACCTGCTCTACTCCAGCGCGTTGTTTACCGATGACCAGCAGGATCTGACCCAGGCCCAGCGGGCCAAGATGGCGCGCCTGTGCGACCAGCTGGCGCTCACTCCCGGCGATCATCTGCTGGAGATTGGCACCGGCTGGGGGGGCGCTGGCCGAGTACGCCGCCCGCCATTACGGCTGCCGGGTCACCACCACCACCCTTTCCCGGGAGCAGCACCGCTGGGCTACCGAGCGCATGGCCCGCGCCGGGCTGCAGGATCGCGTCGAAGTGCTGCTCTGCGACTACCGCGATCTGCGCGGCGAGTACGACAAACTGGTGTCGGTGGAGATGATTGAGGCGGTGGGCCAGCGCTACCTCCCGGCCTTCTTCCGCACCTGTCAGGCGCGCCTGCGCCCGGGCGGCAGAATGGCCCTGCAGGCGATCACCATCCAGGATCAGCGCTATCGCGACTACAGCAAAAGCGTCGATTTTATCCAGCGCTACATCTTCCCCGGCGGCTTTTTGCCCAGCATCACGGCAATGAGCGAGCTGATGACCCGCCACACCGATTTTGTGGTACGCAACCTGTTCGACATGGGCCCGGACTATGCCCGCACCCTGGCGCACTGGCGACAGCGCTTTACCCACGCCTGGCAGGATATTGAAAAGCTCGGCTTTGATGAGCGCTTCCGCCGGATGTGGCTCTACTACTTCGGCTACTGCGAAGCCGGATTTAACGCCCGCACCATCAGCGTGGTGCAGCTCACCGCGGAGCGGGTATGACACGCCCGGCGCAGCATCTGCTGATGGCCCTCGCGTTCGATGTTTACTGGACGCTGGTGGTGATGTTGCGCGAGCGCGGTCTGCTGATCTGGCTGACGCTGGCCATTTTCGCCTGGCTGCGGTTGCCGGCGGCCAGTCGTCCGCCCGCCCTGCTGTTGGCCGCGGCGGGCTGCGGCCTGGACGCCTGCTGGGCGCTGGCGGGGCTGATCGATTTTCGCGGCGACAGCCTGCTGCCCCTGTGGATGGTGGCCCTGTGGCTGATGTTCGCCGTCGTCTGGACCCGACTGACCCGCACCGCGACGCTTCCCGGCTGGGTGCTGGCCACGGCGGCGACCCTCGGCGGCCCGGTGGCCTACCTGATCGGCGCTCGCCTCGGAGCCATGACCCTGCTGGTGCCGATGGCGCTTGCCGTGGCCGCCATGGCCTGCGGCTGGCTGGTGCTCATGCTGTTATTCCATCTGGGGATGGGGAGGCGAAAATGAGATTCGCGCTGTTACTGCTATGGCTGACCGCCCTCGCCCCGGCGGCCCACGCCGCCGACTGGCTGACGTGGCGCCGCGTCGGCGAGGCGACCCTCACCTGGGGGCCGTTCACCGTCTATCACTCGCAGCTGCGTACGCCCAATGGCCGGTATGACGGCCCGCAGCAGGATCGGGCGCTGATCATCACCTACCGGCGCGACATCGATCGCGAGGCGCTGGTGGAGGCCACCCGCGACCAGTGGCAGGCGCAGGGCATTCTGCAGCAGGAACCGCGCAGCGAAGCCTGGCTACGCATGCTGCAGGGGATCTGGCCGGACGTCGCGCCGGGCAGCCAGCTGGCGTTCGTGGTCCGCGGCGGCGAGGGGCAGTTCTGGTACCGCGCCAGCGCCGCGCAGACCGCCTTTACCCCGCTCGGCCCGCGCCAGTCGGCGGCGTTCAGCACCCGCTTTCTCGCCATCTGGCTCGATCCGCGCACCACTTATCCCGAACTGCGTCAGCAGTTGATCGGAGGTACACCATGAAACGCATTCTGACCCTTGGCCTGGCGCTGCTGATGCTGATCCTCGCCGGCTGCAGCACCGAGGTTACGGAGTACCGGCAGCAGCAGCCCGCCCTCGACATCTTTCACTATTTTCAAGGGCGAACCGAGGCGTGGGGGATGGTGCAGGATCGCAGCGGCAAGCAGCTGCGCCGCTTCCATGTTGAGATCGATGGCGACGTCGTCGGCGACACCCTGACGCTCCATGAGCGCTTTGTCTATGACGACGGCGAGAAGCAGCAGCGGGTATGGCGCATTCGCCGCACCGGCGATAACCGTTATCAGGGCACCGCCGGCGATATCGAAGGCGTGGCCAGCGGCCAGGCGGCAGGCAATGCCTTTCACTGGCGCTACAGCATGAACGTCGAGGCCAGCGGCAGCCGGTGGCTGCTGCACTTTGACGACTGGATGTTCCTGCAGGACGGCAGCCATTTATTTAACAAAACCGAGATGAAGAAATTCGGCATTACGGTCGCCACCGTGACCCTTTTCTTTACCCGAACCACAGCAGAAGAGAGGACAGCGCCATGAACACGCAACCTGTCATTGGGATCAGCGGATGTTTAACCGGCTCAGCCGTGCGATTCGACGGCGGGCATAAGCGTATGGGCTTTGTGATGGATGAGCTCGCGCAGTGGGTGGCGTTTAAACCCGTCTGCCCGGAGATGGCGATCGGCCTGCCCGTTCCCCGCCCGGCGCTCCGCCTGGTGCAGACCCCGGTCGGGGAGATCCGCATGCGCTTCAGCCACGCCCCGCACGAGGATGTGACGGAGAAGATGGCTGATTTCGCCAGCGCCCACCTGGCAACCCTGGGCGAGCTGTCGGGCTTTATCGTCTGCGCCAAATCGCCGAGCTGCGGAATGGAGCGCGTGCGGTTGTACGATGAAAAAGGCAATCGCGGGCGTAAGGAAGGCGTGGGGCTGTTTACCGGCGCCCTGATGGCGCGCTACCCGTGGCTGCCGGTGGAAGAGGATGGCCGGCTGCACGATCCGCTGCTGCGGGAGAATTTTGTCGAGCGCGTTTTCGCTCTGCATGAACTCAACGCCCTGCGCGCCCGCGGCCTGACCCGCCACGGCCTGCTGGCCTTTCACAGCCGCTACAAGCTGCAGCTGCTGGCTCACCACCAGGCGGGCTACCGGGAAATCGGCCCGTTCGTCGCCTCGCTGCATGAATGGGAGGATCTGGAGGCTTTCTTCGAGGTTTACCGCGAGAAGCTGATGGCGATCCTCAAGCAGCCCGCCTCGCGGAAAAACCACACCAACGTGCTGATGCATATTCAGGGTTATTTCCGCGACCAGCTGAACAGCCGCCAGCGCGGCGAGCTGCGGGAGGTGATCCTCAACTATCGCGCCGGGCTGCTGCCGATCCTCGCCCCGCTGACGCTGCTTAAGCACTATCTGGCCGAGTATCCGGATCGCTACCTGCAGGCGCAGAACTATTTTGACCCCTACCCGCAGGATCTGGCCCTGCGCCTGACGGTGAACTGAGGGAGTTGGCCTGGACCAGCTGCCCGGCGGCGCTGCGCTTGCGCGGGCCTACGGGGGGAACCCGCAGGAAGGAACGTAGGCCGGATAAGGCATTTATGCCGCCATCCGGCACTATCGCAGGTATGGAGCCTGACCGCCCGGCGGCGCTGCGCTTGCCGGTCCTGGGGGGGGAGCCCGCAGGAAGGAACGTAGGCCGGATAAGGCATTTATGCCGCCATCCGGCATAAATGGAGCGCACCAGTTGTAGCCCGGCTAAGCGTAGCGCCAGCCGGGAACGCTCCTTCGACAACGTTATCGCATCAGAACCACGCCTCAAACATCCCGCCGACGTTCAGCGAATCCAGCTGCTGGTCCTGGGTGCCGTTTACCTTCGCGGTGTGCTCGTTATCCACCTGGCCGCCGGTGACGTAGAAGCGCAGCATCGGGCGGAACTCCGGCCCCATGCCGATGGCGATGTTCTGCGACAGCGTCAGCTTCCAGCCGTGGTTATCCCCGCCCTGGTCGTAATCCACGCGCTGGTAGCCCGCTTCCAGCCAGGTGGAGTGCACGTCGTTCCAGAAATACATCGGCCGGACGATGGCGCCGTAGTTTTTACGGTTGTCGGTGTTGTCCTTGCCGTTGTCGTAGTCGTGGAAGGCCAGCAGATATTCCACCTGCGCCTGCTGGGTGAACTTATGGCTGCCCTCGAAGCTGGCGTAGACCGTGGTCAGGTCGTCGGTTTTGTTATAGACGCTGTTATCCGAGTTATCGGAGTAGCGCAGGATCACCTTGTTCACCCCGCTGTCGTTGGTGTGGCTCAGCACCAGCCCGCCCTGCCAGGCTTCGAGACGCGCGTCGCTGTCCACCGCCTTCGAGTCAAAGCCGTAGTTGGCGTACACCTCGACGTCGATCGGCCCGGCCTTGATGTTGTGGGTTTTGGTGGTCAGCGCGTAGTGGCCGTTGTCGCCGGTGTCGGAGCTGCCGGTACAGGTGATGCGCGACGGGTTGGTCTCGTCGGCCATCACTTCCGGGCTGCAGGATTTCACCTGCGACACCGCCGCCACGTCGAACTGCACGCCGCCGATATCAAAGTTCTTTACCCCGGCGCCCTGGCCGTCGTGGTTCATCCAGAAGTAGTCGTTGATCCCCTGTTGCGGACGCTGGTGGAAGTCGCGGCCGGCCCAGAGATAGGCGTTGGGGTTGGATTCCAGCACGTTGGTGACGCCGACGTAGGCCTTCTTCAGGTTAACTTCGTCGCTCCAGTGGTCGAACA
>NZ_JH414810.1:10035-32424 GCF_000238715.1 Klebsiella sp. 4_1_44FAA | reverse complement strand
CCTTCTTCAGGTTAACTTCGTCGCTCCAGTGGTCGAACATCACGTTAAGATCCCAGATAGCCCCCTGCGCGCTTTTGAAGGCCTTGCTGATCTGGAATTCGCCGCCGTTGCTTTCGTTGCCCAGGCGGCCGATCGCCGAGGCGCCGTTATAGGAGCCGTCGACGCCGACATATTTCTGGTCGCCGGTCTGGAAGTGGGCGCCATAGCGGGCGTAGCCGCTGAACTTGAGGCCGAACGGAATGGCCATATCCGGCGAGGCGGCGGTGGTCTGCGGGTTGGTGATCACGTCGACCTTTTTGTCGGCCGCGGCGTCGATTTTTGCCTGGCGTTCGGCCAGCGCTTTATCAACGGCTTTGGCGACGATGGCGTCGATCTGTTCCTGAGTAAATTCTTGCGCCATTACAGAGGTAAGCGGAAAAAACGCGGCGATAACCGCCATGGTGAATGGAAGTTTTTTTATCATTGTCATGAGTTTCTCAATATAGGTTAATTTTATTCAGACAATAACCAGCCTATTCTGAGCTGACAGAATATGTCGCTATCATCAGAACAAGTTATTTTTTATTTTGTACGGGCACAGAGGCATTACACAATTATCGTTACCCTTCCTCCTTCGCTGATATTAAACAGGTGGTCTTTCGCCACTGACAAAAAAAACACAGCACGAACCAATAAACGCTATTTCCCGGCAGCGGATAGACGGCGGAATACATGCCCCCGCGGGAGCATGTCAGCAAAAATTAACCAAAGATATAGGTATTGACGAGATTTTCGAGTAATTCCTGACGCCCGCTCTGAGGCTGCGGATTCAGATTATGCTGCTCAGCGTATCGGGCAATATTATCCAGCGACATCTGCCCGCTCATAATTTTCTGCCCCAGCTCGCCCTGCCAGTCGGCATAGCGTTTTGCCAGACCCTGATCGAGCTTGCCATCCTCAATCATGCGCGCGGCCAGCTTGAGGGACAGCGCCATCACGTCCATGGCGCCAATATGGCCATAGAACATGTCGTATTTGTCGGTGCTCTGCCGGCGAACTTTGGCGTCAAAGTTCAGGCCGCCGGTGGTGAATCCCCCGGCTTTGAGGATCTCATACATCACCAGGGTATTTTCTTCCACGCTGTTCGGGAACTGATCGGTATCCCAGCCGAGCTGCGCATCGCCGCGGTTGGCATCAACGGAGCCGAAAATGCCCAGCGCGATGGCGCTGGCGATTTCATGGTGGAAAGAGTGCCCCGCCAGGGTGGCGTGGTTGGCTTCAATGTTCACCTTGATCTCATTTTCCAGACCAAACTGCTTCAGGAAACCATACACCGTCGCGACATCGTAATCGTACTGATGCTTGGTGGGCTCCTGCGGTTTCGGCTCGATAAGCAGCGTGCCGCCAAAGCCAATCTTATGCTTGTGCTCCACCACCATCTGCAGGAAGCGGCCAATCTGCTCACGCTCCTGGCGCAGGTCGGTATTCAGCAGGGACTCGTAACCTTCGCGGCCGCCCCACAGAACATAGTTTTCGCCGCCGAGCTGGTGGGTAGCGTTCATGGCGGTCACCACCTGCGTGGCCGCCCAGGCAAACACCTCCGGATCGGGGTTGGTCGCCGCCCCGGCGCCGTAGCGCGGGTGGGTAAAGCAGTTGGCGGTGCCCCACAGCAGTTTCACGCCGGTTTGCTGCTGTTTCTCCGCCAGCACCTCGGTCATGATGGCGAAATTATGCAAATACTCTTTCAGCGACGCGCCTTCTGGCGAGACGTCGACATCGTGGAAGCAGTAATACGGCACGTTGAGCTTGTAGAAAAATTCAAACGCCACGTCCGCTTTGCGTTTGGCCATTTCCAGCGCATCGCCCGCGGCCTGCCAGGGACGCTCAAACGAGCCGGCGCCAAACATATCCGCGCCATTCCAGCAGAAATTATGCCAGTAACAGGCGGCAAAACGCAGATGATCTGCCATGCGTTTTCCCAGCACGATTTCATCCGGATTATAGTGGCGAAACGCCAGCGGATTATCGGTTTTGGGTCCGGCAAAGCGAACGCGATCAACCTGGTCGAAATAGGTTTGCATGATGAACTCCGAAATTGAGAAACAGGAAAATTAACAACTGTGACACATCGTGTATTCTCATCGTCGGTTGCTCAATTACGTTATTTCACTCGGCGATTGAGAAAATGCTCAAATGTGAGCCATCTCGCAAATAAAACTATTTTAAATATCTCGCTTCGCGCGCGTATAGCGTACACTTCCTGGGGAATTCAGGTATCCATACCAAATTAAAATGCCGGTTTTGTCACAATGCCCGCCTGCCAAAAAATTAGCGGCGGATAACGGTTCAACGCAGGCGATACAGGCCTTTGCTTCGAGGATCACAGAAGTAAAAAAACATAATTACGTAATTTAAAAACGTAATAGATTCTTCCAGGTCAACTGTGTCAGAAAGTGTTTCACCTACACAAAACAAACCGGAGTCTGCTTAGAATGAGTAAAAACATAATGCACAGTCGGCATGATGAATATCATAAATTAACCCGTGGTGAACGAATTGGTTATGGCATGGGCGACTTTGCGCAAAACCTGGTTTTCGGCACAATTGGGGGTTTTCTGGCTTTGCATATGCTGACGGTAAATACTATCAGCACGGCAACGGCAGGCTTTATTTTTCTTTTTGTCCGCATCATTAATGTGTTTTGGGATCCGATGGTCGGAACCTACGTGGATAAACGAACCTCGAAGGCAGGAAAATATCGCCCCTGGCTTTTACGAGCCGGCGTGCCGCTGGTGATCCTGTCGGCATTACTGTTCGCGCCAATCCCCGGAGTGAAAGGTTCGGTGGCTTTCGCCTTTATTATTTATCTGGCGCTGGACCTGGTTTATTCCTTAGTCAATATTCCCTATGGCTCGCTGAATGCCTCGCTGACCCGCGACCCGGAATCGATCGATAAGCTGACCAGTACCCGCATGATGCTGGCCAACAGCGCCAACCTGCTGGTCTATACCCTGTTCCCGATGTTTGTGCAGATGGCGGCGCCGAAAGATCGTAGCCTGAAAGACACCGGCTTTTTCGGCCTTGAGCTGAATCTGGGCAACTATACCGATCCGTCGGCGAACTACGCCTGGTTCGGCGTGTACGCCATCTATATGATCATCGGCGCGGTGGCCCTGTTTATCTGCTACAAATGCACCAAAGAACGCGTTGTCGCGACCGCCGAGCAGACCGCCAACGTCAAAACTACCGACCTTTTCCACGAGCTCAGACATAACCGTCCGCTGGTTATTCTCGGCATGTTCTTTATGCTGGCCTTTACCTTCATGTTCTTCATGAACACCGTTAACGGCTTCTTCAACCAGTTCGTCGTCGGCCACTCCGAATGGATGGGCGCCGTGGGCCTCGTCGCGTCTATTCCCGGCATCGCCTTCCCGGTGTTCTGGCCGAAACTGAAAAAAATCTTTGGTAAAAAAGGCTTCTTCCATCTGTTCCTCGCCATGTTCATCGTCGGCGAACTGCTGACCTACGCCTGGTCCCGCGAAGGGATGCACGACGCCCTGTGGCTGGCCTACATCGCCACCTTTATTAAACAGTGGGGCTTAACCTCCGCCACCGGCTTTATGTGGGCGCTGGTACCGGAAGTTATCGCGTACGGCGAATTAAAATCTGGCAAACGCAATGCCGCCATTATCAATGCCATTATGGGACTCTTCTTCAAGATCGGCTTCACCATCGGCGGCGCGATCCCGCTGTGGCTGCTGGCGGTGTATGGATTTAATGAAAGCGGCGCCGTGCAGAGCGCCAGCGCCATCGATGGGATCATTATGACCGCGGTGTGGATCCCAATCGCGCTGGCCGCTATTTCGATGGTGATCATGCAGGTTTATCCGATCTCCGATAAACATGTTACCGACATCAACCGTCAGCTGGATGAGATCCGCGTGTAGTTAAAAAAAATTATAAATCAGACCGATCCTTAACTTTCCATTTTAAAAGGTGTAATGAAATGTCACTTATTCAAAACCCGATATTACGCGGCTTTAATGCCGACCCCAGTATTATTCGCGTCGAGGATACGTACTATATTGCCAACTCGACGTTTGAGTGGTTCCCGGGCGTGCGTTTACATGAGTCGAAAGACCTGAAAAACTGGAACCTGCTGCCTTCGCCGCTCTCCACTACCACCCTGCTGGACATGAAGGGCAACCCCTCCTCCGGCGGCATTTGGGCGCCGGCGCTCTCCTGGGCCGATGGACAATTCTGGTTGGTGTATACCGATGTGAAGGTCACCGAAGGCGCCTTTAAAGACATGACCAACTACCTGACCACGGCGAAGGATATTCGGGGCCCGTGGAGCGACCCGATCAAGCTGAACGGCGTCGGGTTTGACGCCTCGCTGTTCCATGACGACGATGGCCGGAAATATATCGTCCAGCAAACCTGGGATCACCGGGAGTACCATCACCCCTTCGATGGCATTACCTTAACGGAGCTGGATACCAAGACGCTGAAGTTAATGCCGGAAACCGCGCGCACCATCTACCGCGGCACCGCCGTGGCGCTGGTCGAGGGGCCGCACCTCTATAAACTGAACGGCTACTACTATCTGTTTGCCGCCCAGGGCGGCACCGTGTTTACCCACCAGGAGGTGGTGGCGCGGTCGAAAACCCTCGAGGCCGACAGCTTCGAAACCGAGCCGGGCGACGTGTTCTTAACCAACGTCGATACCCCAGACAGCTACATCCAGAAACAGGGCCATGGCGCGCTGGTCTCCACCCCGGAAGGCGAATGGTATTACGCCTCGCTCTGCGCCCGGCCGTGGAATCGCCCGGGGGAATCCATCTACGACCCGCGCGGCTGGTCAACCCTCGGCCGAGAAACCGCGATCCAGAAAGTGTACTGGGACGACGAGGGCTGGCCGCGTATTGAAGGCGGTCACGGCGGGAAAACCTTCGTCGAAGGGCCGAAAGACGCCATCTTCACCGAAAGCGCCAGCGATAATAGCCAACAGGACGATTTTACGTCGCCAGCGCTCGACCCGAACTGGAATACCCTGCGGGTGCCGTTTACGGCCAAAATGGGCACCACCGGCGACGGCAAATTAACCTTAATCGGCCAGGGTTCGTTAGCCAATACGCATGACCTGTCGCTGATTGCCCGCCGCTGGCAGGCCTTCTATTTTGACGCCGCGGTGAAGGTGAAATTCGAACCCTTCAGCTACCAGCAGATGGCCGGATTAACAAACTACTATAACGACCGCCACTGGAGCTTCGTCTTCCTGACCTGGAATGAAATTAACGGCAAGGTCATCGAAGTCGGCGAAAATAACCGCGGAAAATACACGTCGTACCTGAAAGATAACGCCATCAAGGTGCCGGACGGCGTGGAATACGTCTGGTTCCGGACCAAGGTCCGCAAGCAGACCTACAGCTATGAATACAGCTTCGATGGCGTGTCGTTCACCGAGATCCCGGTCCTGCTGGATGCCGCGGTACTGTCCGATGACTATGTGTTGCAGAGCTACGGCGGGTTCTTTACCGGGGCGTTCGTCGGCCTGGCGGCAGTAGACTACGCCGGGTACGGCACCCAGGCTGAGTTTTATCAGTTCGAGTATCAGGAGCTGGGCGATAGGTTAGCGGCCGATGGCAGCTACAGCTGGGAGGCTGGCGAGACGCGGGATAAGTAAGAGAAAGCTGGCCCACGCTACCGGTGAGGTAGCGTGGGGTTTGTGAACTGTGGGAACGCAACGGTTATGCGCTTCCGATTTTTTCAGGCTTGCGCCGCAGGGGTTTTTAACGACGGGACGTATATTAAGCTTGCGGCTGATATGAATGAAGGCTGCGTAAAAACCAAATAAAACTTGCTCACCCCTCATTTATCACCTGATACAACGGGATCATCGCCGCCCCCCTTGATGCGCTCTGCACTCCCATTGAAGACGCAGCCAACCTCACTCGCGGACGGTTAGGATCGAAACGAGTTTCTAGCCGCTGGTTCAGCTCCTCCACCAGTCGGCTGATAATCGGTTTTGGCATCACTCCACCAAGCACAATTATCTGCGGGTCCACCCACTGTACACAGCCAAACACAGTCTGCTCCACCTGACCTCTACAGCGTTCAAACCAGCTTTCCAGCAGTGGATGCTGCTCGGCGATCAACTCCGGCAGCTGGTTTTCAGTAAACCCTTCGCGATCCAGTGTGGCAAGCAGATCCTTATATGAGGGTCGCGGCGTACCTGATGGAAACGCCATTCCAACTTCACCAGCATTGCAGAACCCGCCGCGCAGCATTTTATGCCCGGAGATAATCCCTGCGCCAATACCGTAGCCAAGATCGATAAAGGTCAGATCGCTGTACGCATTCCATTCACCACTGTATAGCTCACCTACCGCAGCTGCGTTGGCATTATTCTCCACCCACGTCGGCCACGGCAGATTGTCAGCAAATGTCTGCTGTAAATCCGCATCGCGCCAGCTCTCCAAAGAGGGCACGCAGTGGCGTTTGCGTCCATCGGCTTTCAGAAAGCCCGGCACCGCATAGCCAATGCCGAGAATACGCGCGTGCTGGAGCTGGCGCTTTTTCAGCGTCTGCTCCACCAAGGTTTTGATCTGCACGAGTGTGGCGGACAACGGCTGATTTTCAAGGTGCGCTTCGGAAAGTGACAACAACTGGCGACCGCTGAGATCGACGACTGTCATATCGATGAAGCCGGGACTAAACGACAATCCTATGGCACAGCCTCCTCCAGGATTAAGACGCAATGGCAGCGATGGCTGACCGCGCTGGCCGGTATTACGTTCTCCTTCAACCACCAGACCTAAGAACATCAGTTCCCGACACTGCTGGGTGATCGCTCCCGCCGTCAATCCAGACAATCGCGCCAGTTCGGCACGCGTCACCGGCGCGTGCCTGCGGATCAGTTCCAGTAGCAGGCGCTGTGAACCACGAAGTTCAAGGCATTCAGATTGGGAATCCATGGTGTCCTTATTTTTCTAACCCCAGCGCAGGCCAGCTTCTTCAATAAGCCCCTGCAGGTAAGGAATATCGTCGTGGCTGAGCATATCAATCAGCCCCGCCTGCATCCAGCCGATAATCATCGAACGACTGTCGCAGCCGAATTTATAGTCGTACTGCTCCAGCGGAGTCATGCCATTTCTCACTTCATGCAGAAACATCCGTATTCCGAGCCCGGCTTTTTTGTAAGCTCGTAGGTCGCCAATATGGGCGAACTCAAATTCAAAACAGACACATGAGGCGTTTGATTGTTGCACCGCCGCCAATTGGTTATTGTAACGCTCCAGCGTTACCACCTGTAATGCCAGTTGTGGAATTTGTGCCTTCACCTGATTTATTAACACATGATTGAAGCCTAACAACTGGATATGGTTGATGGCTTCCGGTTGCTCGTGAAGTAGCTCGACCAGTACAGAAACAAATTTATCGTGTCGGTTACGCTGTTTCACCTCAACAATCAGCCCCATATCATTTTCCACCGCCCAGCACAATACGTCCGCCAGTAGGGGAATGTGTGTTCCGATAAATGAGGGATGGAATTTCATGCCAAAGTCGCATGCCAGCAATTGAAGGTACGTCATCTCCTCGACAAAGCCATCACCAGAGGACACCCGGTCGATACGGTGATCATGCGTGACGACCAACTGGTTATCCACCGTCAGGTGAACGTCGATTTCAATACAGTGAGTTCCCGCCAGGCGTGCAGCCTCAAATGCTGGAAAGGTATTTTCCGGTGCGCAAGTGGAAAACCCACGGTGACTGTTGGCCAGTACTATTCCCTCTGCCGCCCGATGAAAGTTAAATGCCATCTGTAGCTCCTCATGATGAAAGATGATAGTTAACTTTACTATTTAAATTTAATAAGAAAAGAAAACTCTATCAAAAGACAAAAATCATGCTTAAAACATCTTACTTATCATTGTTTATCATGGTTTTTTTGTTTTAACGATCAACATCACATAAATTTTATATTTAGTATGTAAATTTAAACACCCATTTGATGCAACGGAAAACGAGAGCTTATGTCAAAACTGGTGCTGGAACAGGTAACCAAAACGTTCGGCGAATTCTATGCCGCCAGGGAAATCTCGTTCTGCGCCGAAGAGGGGGAATTCGTGACTCTGCTGGGGCCAAGCGGCTGCGGTAAAACCACCCTGCTGAAGATGATCGGCGGTTTTCATCAGCCGGATAGTGGGCGCATTCTGATTGGCGATAAAACGGTGAACGCGCTGCCGCCGGAAAAGCGCAACACCGCCATGTGCTTTCAGTCCTACGCGCTGTTTCCGCACCTCAACGTGGCGCACAATATCTGTTTCGGCCTGAAACAGAAAAAGGCCACCATCGGCGAACAGCAGGCCCGGCTGGCGGAGGCGCTGAAGCAGGTAGGGCTGGAGAGTCAGCGGCTGAAAATGCCCGGGCAGCTCTCTGGCGGTCAACAGCAGCGCGTGGCGCTGGCGCGGGCGATGATCACCCGTCCAGACGTGATCCTGTTCGACGAACCGCTCTCCAACCTCGATGCCAAGCTGCGCGAGAGCGTGCGTTTTGAAATTAAGGAACTCCAGCGGCTGTATCAGCTCACCTCGATTTACGTCACCCACGACCAGGCGGAAGCGCTGGCGATGTCGGACAAAATCGTGGTGTTGAACGCCGGTAACGTCGAGCAGATCGGCCAGCCGGAGGAGATCTACTACCGCCCAGCCAACCGCTTTGTGGCGGACTTTATCGGCGCGGCCAATATCGATACCGCACAGGTCACGCCCGCAGAGCAGCCGGGCTATTACCGGGTACGCTGCGCCCTCGGTGAGTTTTATGTCTTCTCTGACCGGCCGCCGCGCGCGGAGCACTGCTATATCTGCTGGCGACCAGAAGATGCGCAGTATGTCGGCCAGCCGCAGGCGGGAGACAACCACTTCACCCTGACGCTCGATAAAATGGCCTTTATGGGCAACCTCACCGAAGCCTGGGGCCACAACAACGCCGGACTGTCGGTGCGCCTGCAGCTGATTAAAAAGCCGCCCATTGCCCCCGGCGAGCGCGTTTGCTTCCGTCTGACGGAAAACGCCATCCATTTTCTGGAGCCGGTATCATGAAAAACTGGCGCAACGAGCTATTCGCCTGGCTGTTGATGCTCAGCGGGCTGGGCACCATTCTGCTGCTGATGGGATCCACTTTTTATGTGGTGATCGCCCAGAGTCTGGGCTGGTTTAACCTCGAAGGCGATAGTCATTTCTCTCTAGAGTACTGGCGCAACATGCTGCAGGACGAGGTACTGCAAAGCGCCCTGTTCTACTCCGTAAAAGTATCACTGCTGGGGGCATTCGGTTCGGTAATTTTCGCGTATCCACTAGCGCTGTGGCTACGTAAACCGATGGTCGGTAAAGCAGGGATTATCGCGGTACTGCGTGCGCCGATGTTTATCCCCGGTCTGGTGGCGGCGTTTCTGTTCGTCAATATCGTGGCTTATCACGGCATCATCAACGAGCTGCTGCTGGCGCTGGGCATTATCAGTGAGCCGCTGCGGATGCAGAACGATGATTTCGGCTGGGGTGTCGTTATCCTGCAAATCTGGAAGAACCTGCCCTTAGCCCTGATCCTGGTCGGCGGCGCGGTCAACGCTATTCGTAACGACGTGCTGGACGCCGCCAGCAACCTCGGTGCTAACCGCTGGCGCAGCTTTACCGGCGTCGTGGTGCCGCTGACGCTGCCCGCCGTACAGGTGACGCTGATTCTGGTGTTTATCGGCGCGTTGGGAGATTTCGCCTTCTTCTCAGTGGCCGGGCCGCGCAACACCTACTCGCTGTCACGCCTGATGCAGGCCACCGCCATGGAATACGGCGAGTGGAATAGCGCGGCGGTAATTGCAGTGATCATTATGGTCACGGCGGCCATCTGCACGCTGCTGATCGCCCTGCTTATCACCCCATTCGCAACCCGCAAAGGAGAGCTCAAATGAGCCACACTGCCAATGGTCGTCGGGTGGTGACGATTTCGCTGATCTTTTTCATGGTTGCCAACCTCATCTGGCTGGGAATGCCGTTCGGTATGGCGATCCTTTGGTCGCTGGTTGACGCGGCCCATCCGTGGAGCTACCCGGATATCTTCCCGCCGGTGTTGTCGTTCAGCCGCTGGCTGCTGGTATGGGAAAAAACCTCGCTTGCAGAGGCGCTATTGAACAGCTACACCATCGCACCTACGGTAGCGGTCGCCAGCCTTCTGCTGTCGCTCCCCACCGCGTATGCCTTCGGGCGCATGACCTTTCGTGGTAAGGCGGTGGCGGAGATGCTGACGCTGATCCCACTGGTGATGCCGGGAATGCTGATCGGGATTTTCTTCAGCGCCATGCTGCTCAATCTCAATATCGACAACGCTTTTATCAGCATTGTTATCGGCCATACGGTACTGACGCTACCCTATTCGATTCGCATTATGTCGGCAGGGTTTAAGGCTGTACCGCAGGATCTGATCGATGCCAGTCGTGACTTAGGCTCTGGTGTGTGGGGCACTTTCAGCAACGCCTACCTGCCGCTGCTGAAACCGAGCTTGCTGGCGGCGCTGATTTTTTGTCTGGTGCGAAGCCTTGAGGAATTCAGCATCTCATACGTACTGGGCGCACCGGATTTTATCACCGTCCCGACCATTCTTTACTCTTTCCTTGGCTACTCCTTCGTCCGCCCGGATGCGGCAGTGGTGTCGATGATTCTGGTGATCCCCAACGTCATCCTGATGGCTATCATCGAGAAGTTGCTGAAAGGGAATTATCTGTCGCAGTCAACGGGGAAAGCCTGACCTTTTACAGGAGATAATGTGATGAAAAAAGCAGTGATAATTATGGCGGGCGGCCTGCTGTGCAGTTCTCTGACAATGGCGGCTGAGAAGGCCGACTGGGATAAAGTACTGGAACAAGCAAAACAAGAAGGCAACGTGACTTTTCATGTCTGGTACCTGCAATCACAGTGGCGAATTTTCGTGCAGGAATTTGAAAAACAATACGGCATTAAAGTACGTATTCCGGAAGGCAGACTCGACGGCAATGTTAATAAGTTGCTGGCGGAAGCGGGCAAAAAGAAAGGCAGACTCGACGTTATCGCCATGTCTGTAACACAGTTGCCGGTGATGATGGGATTGAAAGCGCTAGCAAAGATTGACGATTTACCTGGCTATGATGACGCCGTTCATCAGATTCAGAACGTCGATACTCAGGGTTATGCCGTGGCGTTCTGGGGTAATCAGACCGGTTTTGCCTATGATCCGAAACAGATTGGCAATCAGGCACTGCCGCAGACACTGGATCAATTACAAAGCTTTATTAACGCAAATCCAAAGAGGTTCGGCTATAACGACCCAAATAACGGTGGCGCGGGGGAAGCTTTTATCCAGAGAATCGTCACCATTACGGGCGGTGATTTTAACAGCAAAACGGACAGCATTGACCCAACGGTAGTGAAACGCTGGCAGAAAGGATGGCTGTGGTTTGCCGCTAACCGCGACAACATAACACTGACAGCCTCCGGCGCTGACAGCCTGACTCGCCTGAACGATGGCGAGTTGATGCTGATTCCCATCTGGGAAGACCATCTAGTTGGGCTGCAAAAAACTGGAGCCATTACCCCAAGGCTGAAATTTTACGTGCCGGAGTTTGGGATGCCCGGTGGCGGCAACATCGCGGCGATTGCCGCCAACAGCCCACATCCGGCGGCATCACGGCTGTTCCTAAACTGGCTGATCCTGCCATCAACCCAGAAGGCAATGAATCAAGCGTTTGGTTCAACTCCCCTGAAGAAACTGAGCGGTCCGGACACCGCAGTACAATTTTACGGTAAAGCCTACAGCAGACAGCTTAGGAGAGTCTTCGTCCATGAAGTTATGACGCAGTAAACCCTAAGTATTGATTCTGAAGAGTAAGCGCAGGAAAGACATCGCACGAAGGTTTCTGTTCAGGAACTCATAACCTCAGACATAAATCATCACAAGCAATTGATTTAAAAATTAAATTATAATTATGACACTATATCATTCCCCTACCAAGCTTAACTTTACTGGTATAACACGCTGGACTGCGGTACTGCTGAGTTTATCGCCATCGCGCCGCATCCCCCCCCAATCATCATGGCCCATCTACATCTTATCAACGATGAGACTAGCCCAATCGGGAGGATTGATATGAACTCGAAGCTAACGTCGCAGGTCGTTCAATCTCACCTGATGCAAAGCTGTTTTGACCAGCAATCTTCATCTGCCGAGGGTTGTGCCCGCCCGTCAAAGGAAACCGCGATGATCGTGACGCTGGACCAACTCCGTCCTTACGAGTTCAATCCCAGGGTTATGCGCAACCCCAACTATGACGATATCAAAGCGTCGATCCGCCAGCGCGGTCTGGACACGCCGCCACCTATCACCCGTCGCCCCGATCAGGACTATTACATCATTGCCAACGGCGGTAATACCCGCTTGTCAATCCTCAATGAGCTATGGCAAGAAACTCATGATGAGCGGTTTTGGCGTATTCATTGCCTTTACCGACCGTGGGGTGGGACGTCTAAACAGCTTATGCATGGAGAACTGCGATGTCTGATCGGTCATCTGGCAGAGAACGATCTTCACGGTAAATTGAGTTTTATTGAGCGGGCGCTGGGGATCAGTAAAGCGCGAGAGTTGTACCAGCACGTTGAGCAATATCAACTCTCGCAGCGGGAACTGGCGGAACGCCTGAGGAAAGATGGCTACCCGATCAACCAGTCACAAATCAGCCGCATGGAACAGACTCTGGAATATCTGCACCCCTATATTCCTCAAGTACTGTATGCCGGGCTGGGGCGTCCACAGATAGAAAAACTACTTTCCATGCGGACTGCGGCGCTACGAATCTGGGAACAACATGCCACCGATGATTTGGGTTCATTTGAAAATATCTTTTCCTCGGCGCTATCGCTGTTCAATGATCAGCCTGAAGAGTTCTGCTTCGAACTTGTACAGGATGAGCTATTAGGACTACTGAGTCAGGCGCTGAACGTTGATTACAATCTGCTGATGCTGGATCTGGATCCTTCCGAGCAGAAGCGCCTGGCCTTACTCGGCCCCACTCAGGAATCGCCGCTTTATATACAGAAAGAGGCCTCCGCAGCACGTTCTACTGTATACAGACGTAAACCGAGTTCCAAAAGAAAAACGGTTCTCTCTGCGCCAGACTCGCCTCTGGGTTCCACACTAATGTGTGAAAGCAACGATCCCATCATGGATATCTGGTGTATTTCACCCCTAATTGATTCAACCCAGGCATTGCAAGCGCTAAGAAACCAAGTTGCACGAGAACTGGCGGAGTGTTGTGGCATCGACGGTAAGATATTTCCTGATAACAATGTAGACGATGCCGACTATAAACTTAGCGCGATTACAACAGCCCCAGATGTATATTCCCAAACTCAAGCCCGCGCCTGCAGAGCTCTATTGATGACACTCAATGGGGTTCCCCTAACAGCAGATCTGGCCGCTACTCTAGATCCGATACTACTTATCCGACGCGAACAGAATAGATTCGTGTTCAGCGATCAGTTCCTTATTAAAGCATTCCGGTTAATTCGCATCGTTCGTCGGCTTATGGAATTACAACAGGACGCAAAAAATGATACCAACGATTAACCATGCTATTTTGTCACAGGTGGTGCAAGCCATTAAGGCTGGTAACTTACGTTATTGCGAAGCTTTGGGCTTTAATCATGATGAATTAAACAAACTATGTTCCCTTTCCTATGATGAGTTACTATATCTGACAAATACCTCTTCACATTTTCTAAAAGTGACAGTCAACCATGACGTTCTACGCAAAATGCTTGTTCAGGTACAACAGGAGCACAAACTTCAGCAGATTGTGAACCAGGCAGTGCAATTGGGTGGCTCAATCGCCTTGATTAACCACTACTTCGGTATTCCGACGGCCGAAATTAGCGCTCGCCGTCGACTTATGGGGATCAACATTCGCCAGGGGCGCAGCCAGGCTCCAGATGAAGAAGAAGAAATCGCACTCTGGAAACGCTGGCAAGAGGTGAAAGTAGATAATCTTGATTCAATACAAGCGCTGGAAGTCATGATGCAGCTAACTCGGGAACGATCGCTCTCATTAACCGTCGTCTGGAACCTGATCCGGAAGTGGGAAACGCGTTGAATACCACTTTTAGCAGTTCCATAAATGGAAGGATTATCATGATACATGAACTAAGCAAATCGGTTTAGTACCTCTAGCATCTCATCAAATCCAATCAATTCACTACTAATCAATAGGTAAAAGAGTGATGCCACTGTCATCACAATGCGCATCTAAATCTACAAAAATCGCCATTTCAAATAACCACCCCAGATCTTAAAATGTCTAGCCATTTCGCATCCAGAATTTACGATATTTACAAAGCGCCACATTGAAACACCCCGGATAATCAATCTCCATGTTATCTCTCATATCTATAGTAAGGTTGTATATAAAGATGAGATCAACGGCAGCACATGAGGCTGCTACTATTTATTTTTCATGTCAGAAGAACGACCTTTCCTTGTAGATTAAAAAACCGAAAATACCGCATTCCCATACCGAGAGACACCATAACGGGCTCTACTGGTTAATTATTCAAATTGAGAAATCAATTTCATAATGTAAAACCCTGCTTGTTTTCATAAAGTAGTTGCTGAGTTAACCAGCTTATTAATCCGATGGGGATGTTTATAAAATGGATGGCATTCAATGTACTTTCTTTTATGTTCCTCACGAATATTTATAAGCTTACTTGTCTGTACCTATAGAATTCCCCTATACATCCAATATGCTAAAGGTTTTGTTATGAACAGAAAAAAAATCTTTTTTCTGCTACCTGCCCTTTTTCTTGCTTTTCAGCAGTCAGCGCAGGCCGCCCATGCAGATTATGAAAATAAAGACTTCCCTTTATCAAACTGTGACTCCTTGACGATAAAGCAGAAGAAAACAGATTGCTATGTCGATTATGCTGTGAGCCATCATTTTTTTACTGGGGGAAATTCATTTATGGTGTTAATGGTTCCGGCCCAATTGAAGATGGTTTTGCCAAAGCGTATCAGACAAGTCCGAACGAAGAAAAAATTGCTAACAGTTATGCTGCCGCCCAAATACGCAACAAACACGTTAAAGAAGGAATTGCTCTTTATCAGGAAAATTTCAAAAAATTTGGCGATTTTGACTCAGGTTATAATGCGCTGGTTTATCTACGCGCTTTAGCTAAAACTCCAGAGGAACGTCAGCAGGCAACCGGGAAACTACACCAACAATTACAACAACATTTCCCTAACCAAACGGCAAAGTATGACGCTATCCTCGATGCAGCAGACAAGGTGCTTCAGGACACCAATATCATTCATTTCGATATGCCTAAGGTGGCCCATCCGGGGCGCTATCATGCAATTGTCGTTCTGGGTTATCAACTTGATAAAGAAGGAAATCCACAGGAACCGCTAAAAGGTATTATGGCGCAAGCGCTAAAAGTGGCCAAAGAGTATCCAGACTCAAAAATTATCGTTACCGGCGGCGTACCCCGCAATAATCGTGTTGAAGCGGAAGTGATGTGGAAATACTTTACCGAAAATGGAATCGCTCCATCACGCATCATACCTGAGGTGCTCTCTTACGACACCGTACAGAACGCTAATTACACAGCGATGATCATGCGTAATTTCAATATACGGGAGGCGACGATCGTGACCCGAGCAGGTCATATCCGCAGAGGTACGGTACTAATGAATAATGCGCTAAAACTGTATGTTCCATGGCAGGTAAATTTGACATCAATGGCATGGAAAGACAGTAATTTCGCCACAGAGGACGACGCAAAAAAACCGCCAAAACTCGGTAGCGGCGATTACCGCTCCACCTATCGGGATGTATTACGGCTTTACCGTCAGGAATATCCAGGCTTCGCCATGTGATAAAACAAATCAAGGATATAGATTATGCAGAAGCGTATTATTGCAGGATTAATCACAGGTTTAATTACAGCGAATAGCCAAGCCGTTACCCTTTATGAAAATAAAGAACAAGGAGCCAAGCTTGATCTTACTGGTTCGTTACGCATGATGTTAGAAAATAGTTCTAAACGCGGCAGGACAGATGGCGATAGCGATTCAAAATTAAAAGATCAGGGTACACGTATCGGGCTGAAGTTTAAACGTGGTCTGGGCGATCAGTTCGAGAGCGACAGCTGGATGAAGAATCTGAGCGCCATCGCCTATTTCGAATATGGCGGAGATACTCAGGCAGCAGAAGATAATTTTCATTTTGACAACAGACAATCTTATGGGGGGCTGAGTTACAAAGGTATTGGTGAACTAGATTTTGGTAGAGTGAAATCCCCCTTCGATTATGTTCATCAGTCTGATTATAGCTATGAATATGGCAGCAGCGGGGCACTTTATTTTGGCGGAGGGAAAATAGCTCGTGTTGGTGGCGGAGATAATAATTTTATCAAGCGAGAATCCAATACTATACGTTTTATGTCTGAACGCTGGCATGGTCTAAAAGTGGCAACATCCTATACCATGCAGACTGGAACAAATATCAATGATATCGATAACGCTTGGGCGATGGCGCTACTTTACGACTCACCCTGGGATCTGACATTAAATGCCGGTATCGCCCAACAGACTACCAATGGTTCAACCGATGCCAACGTCAAAAGCGGGTACACAGACGTGAAAGCGGACAAAGAAAATATATGGGGTATAGGGATGAAGTACAACATCCCACAAATTAATCTCTCACTGGCTCTGGACTATGGTGGTTATCAAATCAAGAACGGTAATAAAGGTAGCGGCAAAGGTTATACCGCTTATCAGGACACCATCAATGTCGATCTTTTCGGAGTTGGCGCTAAGTGGACCTGGGATAAATGGGGTATCTACGGAGTCTATGGACTGCGCGATGGCGATGCGGCGGCTGACAATTATCAGGAAACCCGCACTATTTTTGGCACCGATTATACCTTCAACAAACAATTCATCCTGTGGCTGGAGTACTGCAACATGACCGTCGATTCCGATGATGCGGACGATCGGTACAGTGACGACAAAATTGCTCTTGGCGCACGGTATTATTTCTGACAGGAGAATCATGATGAAAGCTTACACGCTAAGTCTTATTGCACTGGCGCTAACCTCTTCACTGGCGCAAGCCGCAACAGCCGATCTGGTGCTGGATAAAGTCGTAACGCTGAACCGCCATGGTATCCGCCCACAGATGGATACGGCAAAAATCCAGGCAATGTCGCCAGAAACTTTCCCCCATTTTCAGGGCAAAGATGGCGAGCTGACCATGCACGGCTACGCTGCCGTCACACGCATGGGAGATTATTTGCGGGATTACCTGCAGCAACGCCAGTTCCTTAAAAAAGATAGCTGCCTCAATGCCGACGATATTTTTGTCCGCACCAGCGCCAAACAGCGCACCCGTATGACAGCTTACGCCCTGATCGATACACTGTTTCCCGGATGTGGCGTCAAAGTCAGCTCACCCGCCAGCAAAAAAGATACACTGTTTAAACCCATTGATAATGGCGTCGCTCCGCTAGATGTCGCCAGGGCCAGCAACAGCGTCTTACAAAAGATGGGTGGCAGCCTGGAGGCGGCAAAACAGCGTTATGCCGGTGACATAGCAGCGATGCAAAAAATCGTTGACCCCAACTGTAAAGGTGATCAATGCACCTACTCCAGCGGTGAATGGTCGATTAAGAACCTGAAGGATCGCAATATTGAGCTGGAAGGGCCTCTATTCTGGGGTAACGAGTTGGGTGAAACCTTCCGCCTGCAATATGCCGAAGGACTGCCACTGGAACAGGTTGCGTTTGGCCACGTCAAAAATACTGACGACCTGACACGGCTCAACAAACTGCATCAGATTAAGTTCGATCTAATACTTCATGACCCGTATATCGCCGCCCGCGCTGGCTCACAACTACTGAGCCAGATCCTCTATACGCTGGAAAAGGGGTCTGGTTTCCACGACCCCAACGCCAGCCCAGAGATTGCCGCCAGCGCGCCGGATGCACGGATGGTCATGTATTTCGGCCATGACTCCAACCTGACGCCACTGCAAACCCTGCTCAATGTCTCCTGGCATCTGAAGGGCTACCCGAAAGATGATACGCCGCCCGGAAGCACGCTGATGTTTGAACGTTATCGGGATAGCAAAACGCATCAGACGTATATAGGCCTTACCTTTATGACGCAAAGCCTGGATCAAATGCGTCGGCTGGAGCCGCTAAATGTGAAGAATCCACCGCTGCAACAAAAGCTTAATCTGCACTGTAAAAACAGTCCGGACGGCTGGCTGTGCCCGATAGATGAATTTGCCGCGCAGATTAATAGCCGTCTCGATAAGACTGCGATGATTGCGCAGAACTACGCGGAATAGATTTCTCCTAAGTGGTTAATGCCAGAGTACCATAAATACTTCGAGTTAGTTTGAGATGTATCGATTTAATGTGACAGTCAATACACCTACAACCAGAAGTATGGTTGGTATAGCCACTGCTTTTCTTACTTTGGATCCTCATTGGCCTGCTTTGCAGGCCTTTTTTCATACTCACCACCACTGGGACCTAAAACGAGGCACTATTCTGACTGTGTTCAAAGAACATGTCTCAAGCAGTCAGTAACCATTCAACGGGCCGAAGCCGGACCGTCATCTCTTCCAGGATAAATTCCGTTCCTGTCGCAAGCGTGGCCGCTAACCCGACGATGGCTTTTGAAGGATACCGACGCCCCTCAAACTCGATCTCATACAGACGCGCGCTTTTAAACTGATGCGCAACGCCTGCATCGTAAGCGCGAATGGCGGCGATGATGCATTCCCTGGATAAATGGTCCGGTAGTTTTTTCATAAGACATAGCTATCTGATGGCGCGAAGCTTGAGTATAAATAGAAAGCTATGGGCTTTTCGAACAAATAAATAGCAGTGATAGTTAAATCGCGATCCACGTAAACCGCCGCATCTGGTGGGTTGATCGGCAAGGATTTTGCGAGCATCATCGCATTTATTATTGAACGCAAGATCATTCGGCTGTTTGCGCAGGGGATTAACTACCAGGACATTAGCCGAGAGTTCGAAGATTTATATGCTTTCAGCATGTCAACCGCCACCATCAGTGTAGTACGATAAAGTTATCCCTGAACTAAAACAGTGGCAACAGCACCCGCTGGAAAAGGTTTACCCCTTCGTCTGGCTGAACGTATTCACTATAAAGTCCGTGAGAATGGCCGCTATCAGAGCAAAACGGTTTATACCGTTATGGCGCTGAATCTGGCAGGCAAGAAAGAAACTCTGGGCCGGTATCTATCAGAAAGTAAAGGCGCTAACTTCTGGCTGTCTATATTAAGCGACCTGCAAAACTGGGGCATTGAAGACATCCTGATCGCCTGCGTGGGCGGGCTGACCGGCTTCCCGGAGGCGATAAACAACATTTATCCGCAGACAGAGGTTCAGTTGTGCGTCATTCACCAAATCAGTAACTCGATTAAATACGTGGCCTCAAATGACCATAAAGCTTTTATGGCTGATCTGAAACCGGTATATCGCGCGGGGTCGAAAGAAGCCGCAGAAACGGTGCTGGATGAGCTGGAAGCGAAATGGGATCAGCAGTATCCAGTGTTGCTCAAGTCGTGACGACGCAAGTGGGAAAATCTGTCAGCATACAATAGAATTTAAGAAACACGGAGTCAGTAAAATACTGTACGTGAAAAGTGATGCGGAAAGTTAAAACCTCGGTGCAACGACTAAACTCATTGATAAGTTTTTTACTGCGATAATCGATAGTTTTGCAGACTATAGGCGTGCGAATGAATAGTCACCTAAAGGCTGGCAGGCAATAATTAACAATGCTGTAACAGTTATATGGCTTTCAGGCAGCGTATTATTATACGCTGCCTTTTTCAACTTGCCGTAATAAAGCATGTTTTTGGATAACGATTAAAAAGTGAATAATTGTAAACAGCTTCATTTTTGTAATATGAGTTAGGATAGAAGTTGACTTCTTTGCCAAGCAGAGATGCTAAAATTGCCACATGCAGCCTGTCGGTATTGACAACTTTATACTCTTCAAGAAAGTTTATCATGCAACGGGTAGAATTACGCGCCAGAAATTCATTATCCCAATAATCGCCATTCCAGGTGAGCGAAATATCATGATTGTTTTCTTTGTAGTCTCCAGTTAGAGATTCGGAGTCCGTTCTGAAGCAGTTGGCCTGTTTTTTATAGACGGGTTTAAGTGACAGGTATTTATTAAGATCGAGATAAAATGCCATATCATCAGTAATGAATACGTTCTTGTTTGGTTCGTAGTTGAGAGATTTAATATAATCGAAGGTGATATTTTCTCGACAAAAAACAACAAACTTATCAATATTGTTGATGAATAAATCGCTATACCCTCTGATTGTCGACGGCATTATTATTACTTTATGAAACTTCCCAATATTATTCTGGATAAAGTCATGACCTTCAGAATACAATCCTTCTATCAGGTTTCCTCCGCCTCCAAAAATTAAAATATCAGTTTCAGAACTGTAGCGCTCGCCATCTCTGTAAGGGATATAGGTAAGAGCATTTCGTTCAAAAAAAGTCATACGTCGCAGATGCAATTACACCATCACCAGCATTACCAAGGTTTGCCTTATAGACAAATCGATGAGATAGATGATAAGATTTTAGAAGCAAATCAAATTTTAACTTCATATTGGTCATTTTTTATCCTGTTTAACAGAAGCTACCGACTGCTATCTTACACTACTTCAATTCACTAATATCATAGAAAAGTCTAGGTTACAAAGGAAGGGTTACAATGAAGAAAATTCTTATAATGACGCCGGACATTGAGGGGCCTGTCCGTAACGGCGGTATTGGTACTGCTTTCACTGCCCTTGCCACTACTTTGGCAAAAAAGGGGTATGATGTTGATGTATTGTATACATGTGGCGACTATTCTGAATCATCTGTATCGAAATTTAGCGACTGGTCACGTATTTATAGTACCTTTGGTATCAATCTGCTAAGAACCGGACTGATAAAAGAGATTAATATTGATGCACCGTATTTTAGAAGGAAAAGTTATTCAATTTATCTCTGGTTGAAAGAAAATAACACCTATGACACTGTTATTTCTTGTGAGTGGCAGGCAGATCTTTATTACACTTTATTAAGCAAAAAGAATGGAACGGATTTTGAAAATACAAAGTTCATTGTAAATACTCACAGTTCAACGTTATGGGCTGATGAAGGTAATTACCAGCTTCCATATGATCAGAACCATCTTGAACTCTATTATATGGAGAAAATGGTGGTTGAAATGGCGGATGAAGTTGTTAGTCCGTCTCAGTATTTAATTGATTGGATGTTGAGTAAGCACTGGAATGTTCCTGAAGAACGTCATGTAATTTTAAATTGCGAGCCATTTCAAGGGTTTGTGACGAGAGATGATGTTACAGTTAAAATAAATGAAAAGCCAGCTTCTGGCGTTGAGCTTGTATTTTTCGGCCGCCTTGAAACCCGTAAAGGACTTGACATATTCCTGCGTGCATTAAGAAAACTATCTGATGAAGATAAAGAGAGCATTTCTGGAGTAACCTTCCTCGGAAAAAATGTCACTATGGGGAAAACTGATTCATTTACTTATATTATGAATCAGACTAAAAATTTGGGACTCGCAGTTAATGTCATCAGCGACTATGATCGTACCAACGCTAATGAATATATAAAAAGAAAAAATGTATTAGTCATCATTCCATCACTTGTAGAAAACTCACCCTATACTGTTTATGAATGCTTGATTAATAACGTTAATTTTCTCGCTTCAAACGTTGGTGGAATTCCAGAGCTTATTCCGCAGGAGCATCATGCGGAAGTTCTATTTATTCCTACACCTGTCGATTTATACGGAAAAATCCACTATCGCTTAAAAAATATAAATATAAAACCAGGGCTTGCTGAATCACAAGACAATATTAAAGAAGCTTGGTTTGTCGCAGTTGAACGAAAAAACAACCGCACATTCAAGAAAATCGATGAAGCTAACAGCCCGTTAGTTAGGGAAGGTGCGAACAAGTCCCTGATATGAGATCATGTTTGTCATCTGGAGCCATGGAACAGGGTTCATCATGAGTCATCAACTTACCTTCGCCGACAGTGAATTCAGCAGTAAGCGCCGTCAGACCAGAAAAGAGATTTTCTTGTCCCGCATGGAGCAGATTCTGCCATGGCAAAACATGGTGGAAGTCATCGAGCCGTTTTACCCCAAGGCTGGTAATGGCCGGCGACCTTATCCGCTGGAAACCATGCTACGCATTCACTGCATGCAGCATTGGTACAACCTGAGCGATGGCGCGATGGAAGATGC
>NZ_JH414810.1:0-9341 GCF_000238715.1 Klebsiella sp. 4_1_44FAA | reverse complement strand
AGCATCCACGCAAGAACAAAACGGCCATCAACATCGAATACATGAAAGCCAGCATCCGGGCCAAGGTGGAGCACCCATTTCGCATCATCAAGCGACAGTTCGGCTTCGTGAAAGCCAGGTACAAGGGGTTGCTGAAAAACGATAACCAACTGGCGATGTTATTCACGCTGGCCAACCTGTTTCGGGCGGACCAAATGATACGTCAGTGGGAGAGATCCCACTAAAAACTGGGGATAACGCCTTAAATGGCGAAGAAACGGTCTAAATAGGCTGATTCAAGGCATTTACGGGAGAAAAAATCGGCTCAAACATGAAGAAATGAAATGACTGAGTCAGCCGAGAAGAATTTCCCCGCTTATTCGCACCTTCCTTAGCTCAGATTTTACCTGAAAAAGCTATGGCACAGATCTAAATCTAATCTGACAGGCAGCTCTGTGCTAAAAGCGGACCTTTACGTATAGGAATATCGCGAATTAGTCGCACATGAAATGTCATTCCCGGAGACATTATTTATTCAGACTTGTCAGGGTATGATTCATACAAACAGCGAATGCCTTCGATAATTTTATCTCGCTCGCCAGGAGACCATTTGTAAAAATCAAAAAATTCTTGGCAGTAGATACCAGATAACGCCAGATATACCAGGACGGCAGCGTCTGGTTTTGGTCCTCTTTTTATCTCATCCAAATCTTTGTTTGTGCAGGAACGCATGGTGTCCCTGATATTCGTATCGTTAGCTAACGATGCGCTGACCGCCAGCACTACTGCTCTCTCGGTATGACTGAGAGCATTACTGGCTGAAATAATTCGCCCATAGAGTGCGGGATGCGGGGTATTATTACTTTCCGCTATCGCTTGCTGAACACGTTCCTCCTCTACTGACATAAGGCGACTGATGAGATCGCTGAGCAAATCTTGCTTTGACTTATGATCGTACATTACCGTTGCCTTACTGACGCCAGCCTCTTTTGCAACGGCATCGATTGAAAGTCCAACTGCACCCTCCCGAAGAACAACCCTTTCGCGTTTCATCGTTTCACCGGGTGAGGTCGTGCCAGCGCCGTCGCATCCAACATCATGCGGGCAGCAGCAGATCACATGGATGCGAATAAAAAACCATTATAACCTATTGATTATTATTTTTAAATTTTAATCCAGTGCTAGATTTCTGCTTATCCCTAGGAACTAAATCATGGAGGTCGAGATTGCCTCCAAATCCTTTTGAGTAAGTGTGCATTTTGTACATGAGGGTTTAGTCAACAAGGTCTTTATTTTGGATTATTCCTATGGTAAAAAAGAGAAAACTAAGAGTTTAGATATATAAGGTAATTAAAATGGATCTTTACGAAGCTCGAATGATGGATAAAGGAGAATTACATGTTCATTTGAATGGATTGGTAAGCACTCAAGTAATTAGGGGGGTCCTAGAAAAAAATATTATTAAAATGCCTGAACACTTTAATATAGATACTGACTTGAATGTAACACACCCAGCAAGATCACTAGTGGATTATTTAAAGCCATGGCAGTTTTTAAGGCTCATTCCTGCAAGTCGCTTTGATTTATCTATTATGATTGAGAGTGCATTTTCAAATCTAATTGCTGAGAATATTAAGTTTGTTGAATTAAGAAATAGCATTATATACATAGCACTCCTTAATAACATTTCTGTTTCCGAAGCATTGAAGTGGGTTTTAGATGATATTGACTTTTTTTCTAGAAAATTCAACATTCAAGCCGGGCTTATTCTAACTATTACGCGTGGTGAATATGCTCCCGAACATCTTCGTTCTCTTCTTGGTGCTTACAAAAGTCTAGGATGTCCAGCAGGGGTGATTGGTTTGGACTTGGCTGGTAATGAAGATATAACACCACCACCTGAGACTGCAAGTTTATTTAGAAGTGCTAAAGACAAATATGGACTAGGCATAACAATTCATGCGGGTGAGACTGGAAATGCTGATAATATAAGGAATGCCATAATTAGTTATGGAGCTGATCGTATCGGACATGGTACTGCTGTTATAAGATCTCCGGAGATAATGGATTTGATTAGAGAACGGGACATTTGCATTGAGGTTTGTCCTATTAGTAATCGTTTGACAGGTGCAGTCTCTGATATCGATCCTCATCCAGTTGGCGAAATGATTAACCATAATATTCCGTTTGTGATTTGCTCAGATAATCCAGCTATTCACAGATCAAGCTTGAGCGAAGATTATGTCGCATTTATGCAAGAGACCAAGAATTTTATAGTCATGGATAATATGTATGAAACTCAAAAGCGATATAGCTTTCTTAAAGGTGTGAAATGAACATTCGATTCATAACCAGAAATAGACATAAAATTAAAGAAATAAATGAAATTCTATCAGGTACAGGAGTAGTTGTATTAGCATCTGAACACTCTATAGATGAAATTCAAACTGAAAATGTCCATGCGTTAATTAAAGATAAATTATTAAAAGCATTTAAATTAGTTGGGAGACCGGTCTTTGTCGAACATACTGGACTATATATAGAAAGCCTCAATGGTTTCCCGGGTGGCTTAACGCAAATATTTTGGGATAAGCTTCAAGCTGATAAATTTTCACAATTATTAGGAACAAGTGAAAACCCTCGTTTAGTTGCTAAAACCATAATCGGCTATTGTGATTCGATGAAAATCTATATTTTCGAAGGTGAAACTCAAGGTACGATATCTCCTGTGCCAAAAGGCCCTCGAGATTTTCAATGGGATTGCATATTTATTCCTGATGGCGAAAGTGAGACTTTTGCTGAGATGGGGGACAGGAAAAATGAAATATCTATGAGGAAAAAAGCTTTCGATAAATTTAAAGAATATCTATTAGAGGGAGGAAAATAATGGAGCAATTACTTTCTGATTATAAAAAAGGAAATGTTATCCTTTTTGTTGGTGCTGGTGTGTCAATGAACTTAGGTTTGCCATCATGGAGTCAATTGGTTGATCACATTGCAACTGAGTTAGGTTATGACCCAGATATATATCGTACATTCGGTAGTGCACTAGAGTTAGCTGAGTATTACAAGTTGAAAAAAGGCAAGATAGGGCCTCTTAGAAGCTGGATGGATAGAATGTGGCACTCTAGCGATATAGATATCAAAAAGTCTAAAGTTCACGAGTACATAGCTAAAGCTAATTTCCCTATTATATATACTACAAATTACGACCGATGGATTGAAACTGCCTTATCAAACTATGGTAAAGAGTATACAAAAATATCATCAGTTTCTGATATTGCAAAAATAGATAATAATAAGACGCAAATAATCAAGTTTCATGGGGACTTTGATGACGATAGTTCAATTGTATTAGATGAAACAAGTTACTTTCAACGGTTAGAGTTTGAGACTCCATTGGATATAAAGTTTAGATCTGATGTTCTCGGGAAATCAGTTCTTTTTATTGGGTATAGTCTGTCAGATATTAATATCAGACTACTATTTTATAAATTGTCCAAGCTTTGGAAAGAGCAAAAGTTAGAAGAAGCACAGCCAAAGTCTTATATTTTCTTACCACGACCAAACCCAATTCAAGAGGAAATATTGGAACAGTGGAGAATAGGCATGATTTCATCAGAAAACGATAATCCAGGCGAGTCTTTGGAAGAGTTTTTGAAGAATTTCGTATTAGTATAGATAGGATTGTGTAATTTTACACCCAAATGGACATTTGTAGATTTATATTTTGTAACTTGAAAATTAAATCATAGCATGGAACTACATAGAAATTATCTTAAGTAGCTCCGCGAAGCGGAGCTACTTACTTCGACGTGGTCAATGTGTGGGCATGACCAGAAATAAATCCTTTTATTTCATTATGTGGACGCGGTTTCAAAAGCTCCATCGGGAGCTTCTTTGTTAGCATTGATATCTATTAACCAGAATGTTCCTGTCCGATTTTCGCTCAAAGCAGACTGTCAGATTTGATTGTGTACCATCAGTGAAAACCGTCAGTTCAAGTCACGACTAATACACATTATCTATCATTTGGCAGGCAACATCCCTGGATAGTGCTTCGCCACAATGTCATTCATCTTCTCCACCAGATCCAGACGCTTAAACGTGATATGCCCACTCCCCTTCTGAAAGTAGCGTATGAGGAACAAATCGTCCTCAAAAACCTGCTGATGCGGATTGTCGCGCGAAAAATTCATAAACCGGATAGAGATATCATGCCGGTTATCGGGAATGGTTTTGCCATCCAACAGGTACAGCATCCGCTCCAGATCGGCGAGCTGGTCACGCCGCCAGCCCCAGTTCAGACTGAAACCCCATTTGTCGTACTTCACCAAGCTATTAACGATAATCCTCTTACCGAAGTAGCGGGGATTATTGGTTTTATAGTCCCAGCTTAGCCCTTTGAACACGTTGATAATTCCACGTTCAAAAACATCCTGCTTGTTATGGTGCAACTGTTCAAAGGTACTCAGGATATTGGCTTCGCTAATGGCCGGAAGATCGCCCTCCTCCAGATTCTTCGCCCACTGGCTACGGGCTTCGGCATCCATCAACGTTAACATCCCGGACTTCAGCATCAGATCGCGCCAGATGCTACGGTCGATATTGCGGGTGATGACTGGCATCGCTTTATCTACAGGTTGCACCAGCCAGCAGTCGAAAGAATGGCCCTGCCGCATCGCCCAATGACTCGCTATGTCGCCGCCAATTTCTGAAGTGAGTCGGGAAACGTCATCTAGCTGACAAATCAGCGCCTCAATCTGTTTCAACGCAGCATTACGTCCTGTGACGATGCGTTCAATACTGGTGGAGCAAATCAGCTCATTATGATCGGTTAAAATTTCAGCTTCTGTTTGCATGGTATTTTGTCCGTATAAAAGCAAACACGCCCGCCGGGAATGGCGGGCGCATTATGCAATGAGTTAATAAGGAAAAAAGATCGGGGGATGGAAAACGGGAAAGCCGCTCGCAGAATTTAGAGCGACAAGGTGTTACGACGATATTGCAGCAGACCGGTTGCCTGCCGAGCCCGTAAAATATCTACCGCCCGTAGATAAGGTGACTGTTCCTGACAGTTAAACCCTCTGCGATCGATACGTACCAGTTCGTACTTTTCCACCAGAAAGTTAACAGCATCAGCCAGCGTAATACCGGCGTTGATATGTTCCTGAATAACGGTTTCATCGCTGAACGGCGTGTCATTCAGAGAAAGGCCATAATGTTGCTCCAGCAGACGGGTAAGTAGCATCTGCCAGACTGTCACGGGAGACGGGCACGGCTTAGCCGCCCGCTGAGTTGTTGCAGGTAAGGTTTTCATTTTTTCTCGCGTGTGAAAAAAGTTTAACTTTGAGTGGGATAAATAACGATGTAGACGTAACCACAACTACCGAGAGTATCGGCTTCACAGGTGAAAGCGTTGTGGTAGAGAGTGACGCTGTGCGCATGACGGGGATTAAGTTCGCCAGTGCTCAGCATCAGTTCCATCTGGCGGATAAAATGCGGGAATGCTTCTTCCAGCTTCTGACATTCAACATCAACAAACTTACCGGTGATATTGGCCCGGTCAGCCAGGTAGTGCAGTCGGTTGCCTTCCTGTACCAGCCTTGCGCCAAAATTCGGTGTGAAACTTCGCTTTAATCCCCACTGTATGGCATCAGTCAGTGGCATCTTTTGCCCTCCTTCATAACCAGCCACGTTCGGCAAATGAAACCACTGTCATGCCTCCGACTATGCAGTGATCCAGCACCCGAATTTCTACCAGAGACAGCGCCTTTACCAGTCTGGCGGTAATCCGCCTATCGGCCTGGCTGGGCTCAGCTTCACCAGAGGGATGGTTGTGGGCAAAAAGCACGGTGGCTGCATTATGGCGAAGGGCTGATTTCACCACTTCTCGGGGATGCACTTCCGTGCTGTTGATAGTGCCGGTAAACAGGGTTTCGTGAGTAATTAGCTGATTTTGCTGGTTAAGGTACAGCACCAGAAACATTTCGCGCTCCAGCCCGGTCATTTTCAGGCGCAGCCAGTCCCGGACAACCGTTGTGGACGTGAATGACACGCCAGGTTCGCGCAGATGGTGTTCAAGCAACGACAGGGCACGCTGAACAGTACGCCGGGTTGTCAGCGGTAGTTCCTGCGGTAGTGATAAGTTGAAAGTCATACCTGTATCCTCAGTCGATAATGCGCATGATGGCGGAGCATTCCTGATGGCGCAGAGCATACTCGCGCAGACGATAAAAGTGCGCTGTCATGGCATCGCACCCGGTACGGCAGGCGTGATGACTGTACTCGATAAGGCAGACGGTAATTCCGGCGGCCTCTGCACTCATTTGCGCATCATTGCAATTCATGCTGTTAAAGAGTTGCCATTGCGCATCGCGGTCAGTGTCCGGCACCATAAAGGCCCCGCCGTTGCTGAGCGTGTAAAAATTCCAGATACCTTCGCTGTAATTCGCGCAGAAACGGTCCATCCAGGCGAAGATGCGTGGCTCCAGTAATATCCACTGTGGAATAGCGGCAAAATGCTGCGACCAGAAACCGGGGCGCTGTTCATCTGCGACAGGCGTGGCGAAAATAGTGTCTGACGATAAGGTGACGTCAGTGATTGCAGTATTCATGATTAATCACTCCGAAAATAAAAAAGCCAGCCGGTCAGGGCTGGCGTGATGATGAGTCGTTAAATCAGGGGGTTAAGACGCGGTGAGAAGTCATTTCTGCCTACTCTTGTGACAGGTGATGCAATGAGTGAGGCGGCATAAAAACAAAAAGGCCATGCTTCCCGATGGAGGCACGGCCTTTATGACTGAGTCAGAAACAATACCAGGGGGTTATTGCCCCATGTACTCCACCTTTGCATCGGTGGCGTTACCATCAGATCCTACAGTAACAACGATTTTATCGTAGGTGCGGTAAGCGGCATTGTAGACTTCATATACCACCGTATTTCCCTTCACTTCATAGCTGCCAAAATCAGCGGCGTCTGCCGTTTCACGGTCATATTCTTTCGTGTACGCCTGTCTGGCCGCTTTCATTACCGAACCTTTGTTGACTTTCAGCGGCTTGTTCCCGGTGGCATCTGCTGATGCGCCTGTAAGAGCGTTGACATATTTCGGACAAACCTGGAGCATATCACCACGGGTAAATTTCATTTGTGTGCCAAAGACCTGCACGCTGGAATTATCCTGAGCGGCAATTGATTCAATGGCTTTCCTGGCTGCGGCGGGTGCCTGTCCGCCTTCGATTTCAACAGCTTTATAGCCTGTCTGTTGATTACACATCTGAGAGGTGGGGATCAAATTCCCGTTAATACTGATACGGCTTCCCATCAGTTCCTGCTGACCGTTGGGGCACCCCTGCAACTGGCCGAAGATACCAATAGTGTCTTTTTTCAGCATAACCAGCGCCTGACCGTCTTCCGTCATGGTCTGGCACCATCCGTTTTTCACCATCCAGTTGCCTGCTTGCGCAGAGACAGAGGCGGCGGAGAGAAAAAGAGCAATTATTGTTCTGGTTTTCATAAATCACCTGTGGATTGGCAGCAGCGGTCGGGAAAGAACCACTGCATAAGTTATTAATCAGTCAACATCTGTCAAAGGAGCAGGAAACGGCGCGAAACGAGCTAGGATATCCTTACTTTTTGATAGGTTAAGACGATCAATTCATGGATATCGAAAGTTATTATTGATAGATAATAACGATCAATTTCTTATTATTGATCGTTTATACAGATCGATATATTCTTTTCTGACATACACTGCCCTGAAAAAGTGCAACGTTTGACCCTAAGGCGCATGCCCAGGGACATTTATAGATTCAAAGAAAGAGAGGGGTACGCGATTAAACATCAGCAGAAGAAATTAACCTGCCGTGTATACACCGAATACAGAAGCACTGCGGTGGCAGGCTCCCTGTGGTCACCAACAGCACTTCTGGGAGCGGTAAGCGCCGCCGCAATCGGTGTGCATAATCTGGCGACATGGAACCCGGACTATGAAATCGGTAAGAACTACGTAAAACGAACCTTATCCGTAAGGTATAAAAAGTAACGGGTTTACATCTGTCCGTGGCTGAGTCTGTCCGGTTCAGCCAAAAATCCTCTCCCATAATTCCGATGCAAGCTGTACCAGTTTTTCCCGCAGCCTCCTCAGCAACAAGCTCCAGCCAGAAGGCAGAGGCTCAGAAGTGATCACCGTATCAAAAGCCGAACCGGCTATTTCACCAAAACGCTGACGTACAGCGACATCACTCTCCTCCGTATGATTTTCTGGCTTTAACTGGCAATAAAAAGCGCTACTGGCCTGTACAGGTAACGCGTGTATCATCAGTTCCACCAGAGCATGCAGGTTGTAGCCGGTATGTGCTGAAACAGCCATCACCGGGAAAGAGGACGGCAACTGACCAGCAATCTGCGAACTGATAACCGCAAGTGAAAGGCACTGCTCAGTTGAAGGAACAGCCTGACCGGCAGGTTCTGGCAACGGAGGAATGCGATCTGCCTGGCTGATGACAAACAGGAAACGGGAAGCATCCGCGCCATAAGCAAGTAGTGACCGGTGCGTGACAATATCCACCGCCCGCGCACGATCATCAGCACGCAGGACCCAGATAATCAAATCCAGCTCCGTCAGCAACTTTTGATACAGCGCCGAATATTCCGCATCGTATTCCGGTGTCTCGCCAACTCCAGGCAAATCCACCAGTGTCATGCTGCGCTCGCCCACGGTGAGCACTATCCGCTGAGGTTCACGGGTACAGCCCAGCAAATCGCTGGTCAGGCATACCGGTTGTTGAAACAGGGCGTTGCAAAGCGAGCTCTTACCCGCCCCGCTTTTGCCCATAATGCCAATTACGGGCTCGTAGTGAATTGCCTGTTGCAGACGGGAAATAATACGTTCAGTCGTTTGTTGGGGTAAGAAATTTAGGCAGGTACGCATGATATCACTGGTATCGGCTTTGTTGAATAAATAAGATTTCGTGCGAACGACCCTGTAGCTGGCTGGATTTTCAGGCAATACGCACGCTTTCTGGCATCCCGGCCTTTGTCATCCTGTTCAACGCACGCACCATGGCCATAGCTTCCGCTACCTGACCATCGTAGTCACGCAGCGTCAGTGAATCTCCCAACAACTGCTTCATTCTGTACATTGCCGTTTCCGCTATCGAGCGACGGTTATATTCCGTTGTCCATTTCCACCGTGCATTGCTTCCGCTCAGCCGCTGATTAGCAACGGCACGGTTGCGGTCTGCGTACTCACCGGGCCAGTAACCTGCTCCTTTTCGGGGAGGAATAAGCGCGCTGATTTTTTTGTCGGCGCAGTTCATCGTGACAGAGCCGGGTATCGTAAGCCCCGTCTGCCGCGGCT
>NZ_JH414809.1:7859-61333 GCF_000238715.1 Klebsiella sp. 4_1_44FAA | reverse complement strand
AATATAAAGAATTGCGTACTGAGCACAAAGAATTTGCCTGGCGGCACTAGCGCGGTGGTCCCACCTGACCCCATGCCGAACTCAGAAGTGAAACGCCGTAGCGCCGATGGTAGTGTGGGGTCTCCCCATGTGAGAGTAGGGAACTGCCAGGCATCAAATTGCAGTAAGCCGGGGTGACAACCGGTGGTAATAAAGCGAAGAAATTCGGTGGAGCGGTAGTTCAGTCGGTTAGAATACCTGCCTGTCACGCAGGGGGTCGCGGGTTCGAGTCCCGTCCGTTCCGCCACTTATTAAGAGCCCTGAGCATTTGCTCAGGGCTTTTTTGTTTGATCTGTTCTCTATTATTGCTAATTCAGCAAAAATCCTCTGCATTAATCGCTCTTTTTCCCCTCCACACCATCAGCCATAATTTCATCCGTTAACCGAAATGAAGAAATAACGAGGAAAATCATGGCAATCCCTGCATTTGGTCTTGGCACCTTCCGTCTGAAAGATGATGTTGTTATCGCATCCGTAAAAACCGCGCTGGAGCTGGGCTATCGTGCTATCGACACCGCGCAAATCTATGACAACGAAGCCGCGGTGGGTCAGGCTATCGCCGAAAGCGGCGTGCCGCGTGATGAGCTGTTCATCACTACCAAAATCTGGATCGAGAACCTGAGCAAAGACAAACTCATCGCCAGCCTGCAAGAAAGTCTGCAGAAGCTGCGCACGGACTATGTTGACCTGACGCTCATCCACTGGCCGTCACCGAACGATGCGGTTGCCGTTGAAGAGTTTATGGCAGCCCTGATGGAAGCGAAGAAGCTGGGTCTGACCCGTCAGATTGGTATCTCCAACTTCACTATTCCACTGATGGAGCGCGCGATTGCCGCCGTTGGCGCTGAAAACATTGCGACCAACCAGATTGAACTCTCGCCGTATCTGCAAAACCGTAAAGTCGTCGACTGGGCACGTGAGCACGGCATCCACATCACCTCTTACATGACGCTGGCTTATGGTAAGGCGCTGAAAGATGAAGTGATTGCCCGTATCGCGGCGAAACATAATGCGACTCCGGCGCAGGTTATCCTGGCATGGGCGATGGGCGAGGGGTACGCGGTGATCCCGTCCTCGACGAAGCGTGATAACCTGGCCAGCAACCTGAAGGCGCTGGATCTGCAGTTGGAAGATGAAGATCGACAGGCGATCGCTGCGCTGGATTGCAACGATCGGCTGGTGAGCCCGGAAGGTCTGGCGCCACAGTGGGATTAATCACTCGCTACCGGTATGCCGTTCGCCCTGCCGCCCGAGAAGGTATTACGACAGCTCCTTCGGGAGCTGTTTTACGTGGTCGCTCAGAAAATCAATAAATGCCCTGATGCGAGTGCTGACCGCCCGGTCGCTGTAATAGACGGCACTGAAAGGCATTTCCACCGGTAAGCGCTTATCGGCCAGTAGCTCGACAAACTCTCCGCTGGCAATCTCTTTATCCACCATGTAATCCGACAGGCAGGCAATACCGTTGCCGGTCAGGCACAGCTGCTTGAGCGTTTCGCCGCTATTGGATGACACCGCCGCTTCGATCTCTAACAGCTGGCCATCGCAACAGGAGACCGGCCAGGTATTCAGCGATACCGGCTCGGTGAAGCCGAGGCAGTGATGCTGTTTCAGATCGGACGGATGCTGCGGCATACCGTAGCGCGCGACATAGTCGGGCGAGGCGACGATCTTACGATAGCTGGTAAACAGCGGTCGGGCGCGCAGGCTGGAATCCGTTAAGGTCCCGGCCCGAATGGCCACATCCACTTTCCGTTCAATCAGATTGATAAACGTCTCAGACGAGACGAGCGACAGCGTCATTTCCGGGTAGCGCTCGCGAAATGGCTTCACCAGCGGCATGAGAAAATGCAGAATCACCGGCGTCGCGGCATCTACCCGCAGCAGGCCCCGCGGCGTCGTGCGCGTCTCCAGCAGATCGTTCTCTGCCGCCGCCATTTCCTGCAAGACCACCTGCATCCGGCGAAAGTAGCGCTCGCCTTCTTCTGTCAGGCTGAGCTGGCGGGTGGTCCGATTGAGCAGGCTTACGCCTAGCTTTGATTCCAGCTTTTTGACCGCCCGGCTGACGGCGGAGTTGGCCTGTCCGAGCTGCTCGGCCGCCCGGCTGAAACTCCCGCTTTCCACCACCGCCACAAAGATGGCGATCTCCTCTGATGTGGCTCTCATTATTGCACCTATAGCAAAATTCTATTGATACTTTGATAGTTTTTGTTATTTATACAACCCTTCATACTACGTGTCATCTTAATCCTGATGCTACGGAGTAAATTATGCCACTGGCGCTATTTGCCTTAACCATCGGTGCCTTCGCAATTGGCACCACTGAATTTGTGATTGTCGGCCTGGTCCCGACCATTGCTCAGCAACTCTCTATCTCTCTGCCTTCGGCGGGACTGCTGGTCTCTATCTACGCGCTGGGCGTGGCGATCGGCGCCCCGGTACTGACGGCGTTGACCGGGCGTATGCCGCGTAAACAGCTGCTGCTGGCGCTGATGGTGCTGTTTACGGCGGGTAACATACTGGCCTGGCAGGCCCCTGGCTATGAAACGCTGATCCTGGCGCGACTGCTGACTGGTCTGGCGCACGGCGTGTTCTTTTCTATCGGCTCGACAATCGCCACCAGCCTGGTGGCAAAAGAGAAAGCAGCCTCGGCCATCGCCATTATGTTCGGTGGCCTGACGGTCGCGCTGGTGACCGGCGTTCCCTTTGGCACCTTTATTGGCCAGCATTTCGGCTGGCGGGAAACCTTCCTCGCGGTATCGATTCTCGGGGTGATTGCGCTAATCAGCAGTCTGCTTCTGGTGCCGAATAATATTCCGGGCCGCGCCAGCGCCAGCCTGCGCGATCAGCTTAAAGTATTAACCCATCCGCGCCTGCTGATGATCTACGCCATTACCGCGCTGGGCTATGGCGGCGTGTTTACCGCTTTTACCTTCCTGGCGCCGATGATGCAGGAGCTGGCCGGCTTCAGCCCGTCAGCGGTGAGCTGGATCCTGCTGGGCTATGGTGTCTCGGTGGCTATAGGTAACGTGTGGGGCGGCAAACTGGCCGATAAGCATGGCGCCGTCTCCGCGCTGAAGTTTATCTTCGCTGCGCTGGTTGTGCTGCTGCTGGTCTTCCAGCTGACCGCCAGCGTTCACTATGCCGCGCTGGCGACAGTGCTGGTGATGGGCGTTTTCGCCTTCGGCAACGTGCCGGGTCTGCAGGTCTATGTGGTGCAAAAAGCAGAGCAGTATACCCCGGGGGCTGTCGACATCGCTTCCGGCCTGAATATTGCCGCCTTCAATATCGGTATCGCGCTGGGGTCGATCGTCGGCGGACAGACGGTCGAACGGTACGGTCTGGCGCAGACGCCGTGGATTGGCGCGATGATTGTGCTGGTCGCTTTGCTGTTGGTGGTTCTGAGCGGACGTTTAGATAAATTGCCACGCCGTTCGGCAGCGCTTTCTCCCGAAGGCTAAGGGTTTCTCGCAATTTGCATTGAAAGTGTATGGGAAAATCCCTATAACAGAATAACCAGTCGTCGTCGGGCTGGTTTCTGTTATCGAGGATTAATGCCCAAATTGCGAAAGAACACCTACGCCATGCGCTATGTCGCCGGACAACCTGCGGAGAGAATATTGCCTCCGGGGGCGTTTGCGGGCGTAAGTCCGGTTTATCCCGCCGGTACGCCATTAAGCAGCGATGAGAAGATCCGCGTGCTGGTATGGAATATCTTCAAGCAGCAGCGCGCAGAGTGGCAGTCGGTCCTCAAAAATTTCGGCAAAGATGCGCATTTGGTCCTGTTGCAGGAGGCGCAAACCACCCCAGAACTGGTCCGGTTCGCGACTTCAAACTATCTGGCCGCCGATCAGGTGCCGGCGCTGGTATTGCCGCAGCATCCTTCCGGCGTAATGACGCTGGCCTCCGCGCACCCCATCTATTGCTGTCCGCTGCGCGAGCGCGAGCCTATTTTGCGATTGCCGAAATCGGCGTTAGTGACCGTTTATCCGCTGCCGGATGCGCGGTTGTTGATGGTAGTCAATATCCATGCCGTCAACTTTAGCCTTGGCGTCGACGTCTACAGCAAACAGCTGCTGCCAATTGGCGATCAGATCGCCCATCACAGCGGGCCGGTGATCATGGCCGGCGACTTCAATGCCTGGAGCCGGCCGCGGATGAATGCGCTGTACCGCTTTGCGCGTGAGATGTCGTTACGCGAAGTTCGTTTCTCAGACGATCAGCGCCGCCGCGCGTTTGGTCGTCCCCTCGATTTTGTGTTCTACCGTGGGTTAAGCGTGCACGATGCTTCCGTGCTGGTGACCCGCGCCTCCGACCACAACCCGCTACTAGTCGAATTCAGTCCCGGCAAGCCTGATTAATTTAAGGTTGGTCAGGCCTGCCATGGGGCAGGCCTGCGCATGCATGGTGCTGCCTTTTATTACTCAAAAAAACCGTAAGGACAAGACAACATGACAACACGCTCTCACCATGACAACGTCGAAAAGCAGTTCGGCTCCCAGGCCAGCGCCTATCTGACCAGCACCGTACACGCCTCTGGTCGCGATCTGCAGCGGCTGGCGGAACGGCTGGCTGATTTTCCTCAGGCGAAAGTGCTGGATATGGGCTGCGGGGCAGGGCACGCCAGCTTTACCGCGGCGGGACAGGTTGCCGAGGTGACCGCCTATGATTTATCGAGCCAGATGCTGGAGGTCGTTGCCGCCGCGGCAAAGGAGAAAGGTTTTAGCAATATCGTGACCCAGCAGGGGTACGCCGAAACGCTGCCGTTCGCTGATGCCAGCTTTGATGTGGTGATTAGCCGCTACTCCGCGCACCACTGGCATGACGTTGGCCAGGCGCTGCGTGAGGTGAAACGTGTTCTCAAGCCGGGCGGGGTGATTATCGTGATGGACGTGATGTCGCCGGGTCATCCGGTACGTGATGTCTGGCTGCAGACGGTGGAAGCCCTGCGCGACACCTCGCATGTGCGTAATTATTCCAGCGGCGAGTGGTTGACGCTGGCGACTGAAGCGGGGCTGGTGGTTAACCAGTTGTTGACCGATCGCCTGCCGCTGGAGTTCAGTTCATGGGTGGCGCGGATGCGTACTCCTGAGCCGCTGGTGGAGGCGATTCGCTTATATCAGCAGAGCGCTTCGGCGGAGGTCAAAGCGTACTTCGAGTTACAGGAGGACGGATCGTTTACCAGCGATACCATTCTGTTCGAAGCGCATAAAGCGGTTTAATTTAGGCAACAAAAAAGGCACCGGGGAAGTCGGTGCCTTTTTGTCGAACCAGAGGTATCAGGACTCTGGTCGATCGCTGTTTTTCACAAACAACGTTAGCTGATCGCCTGGGCGCAGGTTGTCGGTATCGCTGTTCCAGCGCATCACGTCGCGAATATTAACGCCGTGACGTTTGGCGATGCTCGACAGCGAATCGCCTTTACGAACGCGATAGGTGATGCTATCGCTGTTGTTCGCCAGACGCTGGGCGCTGCTGCCAGCGCCAATAACCAGATTCTGCCCAACCTTTAATCCAGAGCCGCGCAGGTTATTCCACTGCTGCAGATCGCGGGTCGTCACACCAAGACGGGAAGCTATCCCGGAAATGGTGTCGCCGGAACGCACCTTATAGCTACGGCTGGTCAGCGGCGTATTGTCCGCGAGCTGCGTCGGCTGCACGGCGGCAATGTCGCCAGAGGCCAGCGATTCACGCAGCTGTGCGGCGTGCTTCTGCGGCACCATGACGTACTTTGGCCCGCTCGCGCCCAGCGTTGACCCTTTTACGCCCGCATTGAACGTCTTCAGCTTGCTGACCGGCATACCGGCCATGTCCGCGAGCTGAGAAATATCAACCGGACTGTCGAGGCGAACGCGCGCCAGCGCACGGCTTTCATCAGCCGTAGGCAGCTTTACGCCGTAACGTTTGCTGTTTTTGAGAATGTCGCTCAATGCCAGCATTTTCGGGACGTAGATTTTCGTTTCATGCGGCAGAGACAGCGACCAGAAATCGGTGGGTTTGCCACGCGAACGGTTCGCTTTTACTGCCTTCATGACCCGGCCTTCGCCGCTGTTATAGGCTGCGACCGTTAACAACCAGTCGCCGTCGAACATTTTGTTCAGACGTTGCATCATGTCCAGCGCCGCGGTAGTAGACGCGACGACATCACGACGCGCATCGTAACTGCGGGTCTGTTTTAAACCATAATTGCGCCCTGTGCTCGGAATGATCTGCCAAATGCCTGCGGCATTGGCGCCAGACGTCGCGTGTGGGTCAAAAGCGCTCTCCACTATGGGTAGTAATACCAGTTCCATTGGCATGTTACGTTTCTTAACCTGCCCGGCTATCCAGTACATATACGGCTCTGCCCGTAAAGTTACATCGTGGAGATAGCTCTTATTTCTTAAGTACTTCTGTTTCTGTTCGCGAATCCGGGGATTATCCGGTATTCCCATCTTTAGCTCGTCGCCTATGGAAGTCCACAGATCCTGGTCTTGCGCGTAGAAGGTTCCATCATCTAACCAGCGCGCTTGACTTGTGAACTTGCCTGCTTCCCCTTGACCAGCCGCAGAAAGGCTCTGTGCTCGCTGTTCGACGGTGCCATCGTGCTTAGACGCCTGGCACCCCACCAGCAGGACAGAGGCGAGTAATATCGCTCGTGCCTTCATGTGTGTGTCAATAGTTGCTTAAAAGACGACCAAGGATAACGGCGAAGTTGGCCGATGACAAGAATTAAATATCAGAAGTCATCTTTCTTTGACCTTAACCATGCAAATCGCGCCACAGAGTGTTGCAAATTTGTTTCTTTGTTAATTTTGTCAATTAAATCAATATCATTTACGCGTAAAAATAAATTTATACGCCGCTCATTTTTCAGAGTTACGGGTAGTGTTTTTGTTTTTTTGTCACGTAACTCATTAACTTTATGATAGTAATCGTTTATGTCCCTATCATCTGGCAGGATACTCAATGCAAACTTCATATTCGCTAACGTATATTCATGTGCGCAACATATGAGGGTTTCTTCAGGAAGGGCGTTAATTTTCATAAATGATTGATACATCTGCTCTGCTGTACCTTCGAACAGCCTTCCGCAGCCGCCGGAAAACATCGTATCGCCACAGAACAGATAAGGTTCGCTGTAGTAACAGATATGTCCTAATGTGTGACCTGGCGTAGAGAAAATGGAAAAATCGTGCCCGAGAATTGACAGCCGATCGCCATCGCCTACCACCTGAGTGACGCCTTTATCCTGGGTTTCCGCCGGCCCGTAAACCACTATAGAAGGGAATTTTTCACGTAATTGTTTTACGCCGCCGACGTGATCCTGATGATGATGGGTCAATAAAATAGCCTCGAGCTGCCACTGGTTTTCCTCGATGGCCGCCAGAACCGGCGCGGCTTCGCCTGGATCTACGATGATGCAGCGGCCGTTATTCTCACTGAGAACCCAGATGTAGTTGTCCTGAAACGCGGGAATACTGATAAGATTCATAAATTACCTCTAAAGCGTAGCGGAAGGTGGCAATGAAGCCGGCAAGGATACCTCACACAGTGACAGCGCCTGAGCATTGGTCCAGTATGCCGTGGGGCGAATACTATCGCGAAACGCTGGAGCAGCAGATGAAACCGTGGCTGGCTAAATTATATGGCTTTCATCTGCTTAAGATTGGCAATCTGAGCGCGGAAATCAATACCGAAGCTTGCGCCATCTCGCACCAGGTGAATGTCTCGCTGGCGGGAAATCCAATGCAGGTCCGGGCTGACCCGCTGCATTTACCCTTTGCCGAAAAGTCCGTTGACGCCTGCCTGCTGGCGCACACCCTGCCGTGGTGTAGCGATCCGCATCGTCTGCTGCGGGAAGCCGATCGTGTACTGATCGATGATGGCTGGATGATCCTGACCGGGTTTAATCCGGTCAGCCTGATGGGGTTGCGTAAGCTGGTGCCGGTCCTGCGCAAAGGAACGCCTTATAATAGCCGTATGTTTACGCTGATGCGCCAGCTGGACTGGCTGGCGCTGCTCAACTTTGAAGTGCTGCACTATGGACGTTACCAGGTTTTGCCCTGGTCGCGCCATGGCGGCAAATTGTTGAGCACCCATCTGCCGGCGCTGGGCTGTTTGCAATTGATTGTCGCCCGCAAACGGACCATTCCGCTGACGCTCAATCCGATGAAATCCGGCAAAGCGAAAACTCAGCTGCGGCCGGCGGTGGGCGCCACCCGGCAGTGGCGCAAAGGGCAGAATTAACTCTCAGGCAGGTAGCCGACATCGTCCAGTGTGGGGTGGGAGGCCGCCGCGCGCGCCAGCTCGTCGCAGCGTTCATTTTCAGGATGGCCGGCGTGGCCCTTTACCCATTCCCATTTAATTTTATGCTGGCCAAGCGCGGCGTCCAGCCGCTGCCAGAGGTCGACATTTTTCACCGGCTTTTTCTCTGCCGTTTTCCAGCCGCGCTTTTTCCAGTTGTGGATCCACTGGGTGATCCCCTGACGAACATACTGGCTGTCAGTGCTGAGCACCACTTCGCAATGCTCTTTTAACGCTTCCAGGGCAACAATTGCCGCCATCAGTTCCATGCGGTTATTGGTGGTCAGACGGTAGCCAGCGCTGAAGGTTTTTTCGTGCTGGCGGTAGCGCATGATGGCGCCGTAGCCGCCAGGTCCTGGATTACCCAGGCAAGAGCCGTCGGTGAAAATTTCTACCTGTTTGAGCATCTCTGGTAGACTTCCTGTAATTGAAATCGATTTGTAAACGATAAGTCTGACATAAATGACCGCTATGAGCACTGCAATTACGCGCCAGATTGTTCTCGATACCGAAACCACCGGTATGAACCAGATCGGGGCACACTACGAAGGACACAAGATCATTGAGATCGGCGCCGTGGAGGTGATCAACCGCCGCCTGACCGGTAACAATTTTCACGTCTATCTGAAGCCCGATCGGCTGGTGGATCCTGAAGCATTCGGCGTACACGGGATCGCCGATGAGTTTCTGCTGGATAAACCTACCTTTGCCGACGTGGCTGATGAGTTTATGGATTACATCCGCGGCGCGGAGCTGGTGATCCATAACGCCTCGTTCGATATCGGCTTTATGGATTATGAATTCAGTAAGCTAAACCGCGGCATCGGAAAAACCGAGACCTTTTGTAAAATCACCGACAGTTTGGCGCTGGCGCGGAAAATGTTTCCTGGCAAGCGCAACAGCCTCGATGCGCTATGTTCGCGTTACGAAATAGACAACAGCAAGCGTACGCTGCACGGGGCGTTGCTCGATGCCCAGATCCTTGCCGATGTCTATTTGATGATGACCGGCGGCCAGACTTCGATGGCGTTCTCTATGGAAGGCGAAAGCCAGCAGCAGGCGGGAGAGATGGGAATTCAGCGCGTCGTCCGCGCCGGCAGTCAGTTACGCGTGGTTTATGCCTCAGATGAAGAACTGGCGAACCATGAATCCCGCCTCGACCTGGTACAAAAGAAAGGCGGAAGCTGCCTGTGGCGTGCCTGATAGCCACTAAAATGAATTAAAAGTAGGCGGTTGGGTGATTTTTGCAGCAAACGATTCAAAATGGTAGAAAAAGCGTTGACGGGGTAGAGGGGAATCCGTAATATTCGCCTCGTTCCCAACGGAACAACAACGCGGAGCGGTAGTTCAGTCGGTTAGAATACCTGCCTGTCACGCAGGGGGTCGCGGGTTCGAGTCCCGTCCGTTCCGCCACTATTCAGAAAGCCTGAATCAGCAATGATTCAGGCTTTCGTCGTTTTCGTCGCCGAATTTCAGCGCGCCTCTTGTTCCTCCTGCATGCACTGCATAAATACCCGCATCGCCGGACTGATAGCCTTCCCGGCATGGTGGGCGCAGAGCGCATGGATCGTCAATGGCGTCTCGCTGAATGGCAGCTCAACCAGCGTCCCGCGCTTGAGCTCGTCCTCCACCGCAAAGCGTGGCAGAAAACTCACTCCCAGATTTCCCGCCACGCACTGCTTGATACTCTCAATACTCCACAGCTCAATGGTGTTCTCCAGAGTAATTTCGCGCTGGCGCAGGGTGCTTTCAAAAATCTGCCGGAACACGCACTGGGGTTCGTTGATGATAAAGCTCAGCGGGATATGCTGCCGCGGGCGCATGAAGTCTACCGGCGCCTGCTCGACCGATGCGACCAGCGTCAGCGACTGCTGGCCAAGCTCCATTATCGTGAGCGCGTCATCGTTACCCACCCGGTAAAACACCCCCAAATCGACCTCGTCGGCAAGCAACGCATCGCGGATGCTGTAGCAGTTGAGCGACTGCAGCGACAGGCGCACTTTCGGAGCGCGTTGCTTAAAACGCTGCAGCACCCGCGGCATTTTATACGCCAGCAGCGTTTCGCCAGTGGCGACGCGAAGTTCGCCGCCGGGCTCATCGTCCTGGCGTGCCGCCTGACGAATCGAGGCCATCACTTTAGTCAGGTCGTAGACATGCGGCAGGACCTTCTTACCGGCGGCGGTGAGACACATCCGCCGGCCGATTTTCTCAAACAGCGGAATGGCAAGCTCCTGCTCCAGCTGCTGGATATGAAAAGTCACGGTGGACTGAGTGCAGCATAGTTTCTGCGCCGCGCGCAGAAAGGAACCTTCTTCGACAACAGTTTTGAAGGTGATGAAGCGTCGCAGATCCATATTTCCTCTTTGTATCGATATTATCGAAGCGAGAATGAAAAAATATTCATTTTTTTAAATTATCAGCTTCGGGTAGTGTCTGCCAGACAAGAGGAGAAAACCCGTGACACCTACCCTGATTAGCGCCTTTTTAACTTACACTTTGATCACCGCCCTGACACCCGGGCCCAACAATATCCTGGCGCTGAGCAGCGTCACCTCCCATGGTCTACGCCGCAGCCTGCGGGTGCTGGCCGGGATGAGCGTCGGGTTTATTATCACTATGTTGATTTGCGCGGCTTTAACCTTTTCGCTGGTTGAACTCGACTCACGCTTTACCCTGGTATTGGGATGGATTGGCGCGGCGTACATCCTGTGGCTGGCCTGGCAGATTGCCAAAAGCAAACCGGCGACAGGGACGCCGAGTGTAGAACCGGTAGGCTTTTGGGCGAGTCTGGGGCTACAGTTCGTCAACGTTAAAATTATTCTGTATGGCATCACCGCGCTTTCTACCTTTGTTCTGCCCGTTACTCGCGAGCCTGTTTGGCTTATCAGCGTGAGTCTGCTGCTGGCGGCGATTGGCGCGCTGGGAAATCTGTGCTGGGCGCTGGCGGGGCATCTGTTTCAGCGCCTGTTTTTGCTGTACGGGCGGCAACTGAACTGGATGCTGGCAGCGTTATTGGTCTACTGTGCTGTGCGGATCGTGGTGGAATAAAAAGGGAGCGCAGCGGCTCCCGAAGGGTGATTAGCCGATCGTGAAAGGATCGGCATCGCGCCAGGCGGGGAATTTTTCACGATATTCCTGAAGGGCGCTCAGCGACAGCTCGGCATCAAGACGAGTGGCCTGATGCGGATCGGCGGTGGCGATAATCTCCCCCTGGGGATTGATAATCCGACTATCGCCGCGGTAATGATGGCCGTTGCCGTCAGTGCCAACCCGGTTACAGCCGGCGACATAGGCCTGGTTTTCAATCGCGCGGGCGATCAGCAGCGACTGCCAGTGCAGCGAGCGCGGCGCCGGCCAGTTGGCGACATACAGCGCCAAATCATAGTCGTTCTGATTACGCGACCATACCGGAAAGCGCAGGTCGTAACAGACCAGCGGCAGGATCCGCCATCCACGCCATTCAAAGACCACGCGCTGGTTTCCGGCCTCATAGTGATGATGTTCATCGGCCATACGGAACAGGTGCCGTTTATCATAATGGTGCACCGTACCGTCAGGCTCGACCAGCAGGAAGCGGTTAACAGCGCCGTGTTCAGTTTGCAGCGCAGCGCTGCCGGCAATCAGCGCCTGGGATTGCGCAGCCCGGGCATGCATCCACTCCACCACGTCGGCCTCGGGTAAAGACTGTTTTGCCGCTTCCATGGCAAAGCCGGTGGTAAACATCTCTGGTAAAACAATCACATCGCGCCCGGTGATTCCTTCCAGTTGGCGATCAAAATGGCGCAGGTTGGCAGGGCCGTCCATCCAGACCAGCGGTTGTTGCAACAGCGAAATTTTCAGGCCAGGCACAATGGTCAACTCCATTCTCATGAGGGGGTTAGGTTAACTGTAACACCATATCAGCCGCGCGGCGGTCCGCGGAATATTTTGTTAAAAAAATGCTACTGATGGAAACGAAAGGGGGAGGAGAGGGCGAAAAAAAGGCGGGGAAAGTTCCCCGCCCGGCGTGTGATGTGGTAGTGGTTTTATTATGCAGCTTCAACTTTACGAACTTTTTCCGGCAGCTTTACCGGCTTTGTCGCCAGCTCCTCTGGCGCAAAGTCGTCGACGTTAATGCTGCGCAGACGGCTATGCTCTGCACGGGTAAGAATGGCGGCCTCATCCTGACTGATTAATCCTTTGGCCAGCGCGTTGTGGGCCAGCTCATCCAGACGGGTGAACGGCAGATTTTTACCCAACTCTTTGCAGATCCGCTGGTGGATAGGATCGGCCGCCATCACTTCCAGCAGGGCCTCTTCCAGCAGGCCTACCGGGTTATGCTCGCTCGGCGTCAGGTACTGACCGCGACCGATGCGGGAGCGCGTGGCGCTGGGCACCTGCAGAATTTTGGCGACCTGGTGGTCCAGCCTATCCGACGGCGCATGATGATGACGGCCGGTCGGGAAGATGACCAGGCGCATTACGCCTGCCACCAGACGGTTCGGGAAATTGTCCAACAGATCGTCAATGGCTTGCTCGGCCTGGTGCAGCGCGTCCTGTACCCCCCAGTGAACCAGCGGCAGATCGGCTTCATTGCGTCCTTCATCGTCATAGCGTTTCAGCACCGCCGAGGCCAGGTACAGCTGGCTTAACACATCTCCCAGACGGGCGGAGATACGTTCGCGTCGCTTGAGGCTGCCGCCGAGCACCGCCATTGAGACGTCTGACAGCAGTGCCAGGTTGGCGCTCAGACGATTCATTTGCTGATAGTAGCGACGGGTGGCGTCACGAGTCGGCGCGCTGCTGGTGCGCCCGCCGGTCAGGCCCAGCCAGAAACTCCGCACTTTATTACTGCCGACATGGCCGATGTGTTTGAACAGCAGCTTGTCATAGGCGTTCAGGTCATTATTCTGCGCGGCGGCCATCTCCTCCAGTACGTACGGATGGCAGCGAATCGCCCCCTGACCGAAGATCATCATGCTGCGGGTCAAAATGTTTGCGCCTTCCACGGTGATGGCGATAGGCGCGCCCTGATAGGCCCGGGCGAGGAAGTTGCCTTCGCCCAGCATAATGCCTTTCCCGCCGGTAATATCCATCGCGTCGATAATGGAGCGCTGGCCGCGGTGGGTGCAGTGATATTTCACGATAGCGGACAGCACTGCAGGTTTCTCGCCGAGCATGATGCCGTAGGTGATCAGCGACGCCGCAGCGTCCATCACATAGGCGTTACCGGCGATACGCGCCAGCGCCTCTTCAATCCCTTCCATTTTGCCGATGGAGATTTTGAACTGGCGGCGAATATGGGCGTAAGCGCCAGTCGCCATGGCAACGGATTTCAGACCACCGGTGGCGTTGGACGGCAGAGTAATACCGCGGCCGACCGATAGACATTCAACCAGCATGCGCCAGCCCTGACCGGCCATGCTTGGGCCGCCGATGATGTAATCGATAGGCACGAAGATATCTTTGCCGCGGGTTGGACCGTTCTGGAACGGCACGTTCAGCGGGAAGTGGCGACGGCCGATTTCCACGCCCGGGGTGGAGGTGGGGATCAGCGCGCAGGTGATACCCAGCTCTTCTTCTCCGCCCAGCAAACGATCCGGGTCAGAGAGTTTGAAAGCCAGCCCCAGCACGGTGGCGATAGGCGCCAGCGTGATATAACGTTTGTTCCAGGTCAGGCGCATCCCCAGCACCTGTTGACCCTGCCAGTCGCCCATGCACACCACGCCGGTATCCGGGATGGCGCCGGCGTCAGAGCCCGCTTCCGGGCTGGTGAGAGCGAAGCAAGGGATTTCCAGGCCGCGTGCCAGACGCGGCAGATAATGATTCTTCTGTTCTTCGGTACCGTAATGCTGCAGCAGTTCGCCCGGGCCCAGCGAGTTCGGGACGCCGACGGTGATCGCCAGGATGCCGGAGACGCCAGAGAGTTTCTGCAGTACTCGTGCCTGAGCGTAAGCGGAAAACTCAAGTCCGCCATACTCTTTCTTAATGATCATCGCGAAGAAGCGGTGCTCCTTCAGATAGGCCCACAGCTCCGGCGGCAAATCGGCCATTTCGTGGGTAATGGCGAAGTCGTTAGCCATCCGGCAGGCTTCTTCAACTGGGCCGTCGAGGAAAGCTAGCTCTTCGGCGGTCAGCCGCGGCTGCGGATAGTTATGTAACTTTTGCCAGTCAGGATTGCCGCGAAACAGATCGCCTTCCCACCAGGTGGTGCCGGCGTCGATGGCTTCTTTTTCCGTGCGCGACATCGGCGGCATCACCTTGCGGAATGTGCGAAACGCCGGTGCGGAAATCATGGATTTACGCATAGGCGCAAAGTTAAACGGCAACAGTATGATCGCCAGCGGCAGCAGCAGCCAGATATTCCACACTCCGGCCGCGCCGAGCGCCGCGGTCCAGGCGAGCAAAATCACGCTGCTGAGCAGCAGGCTGACCCGGTGATAGAAGAGCGCGCCAAGTAAAACGACGGTTGCAACAATACTCAAAATCATCATAGAGAAATGCTCCCTGAGCTTGTAGGAGGTCTGACCACTTGTGATGTATTGGTTGTAGTGCATGCGTTTTTATTTAGCAATGTGTTTACAAAATAATTACAACCTTGCTCACATTGTTGTATGCAAAAGCGGCACATAAAATCAAAAGAGCGAGGGATAACGCTGCCTGCTGCTTCTCGCTTCGACGGCTATCCGGTACACTGCCGGGGTTATTCCACTCATACTGAAGGATTATCCTCATGTACCAGGATCTTATTCGTAACGAACTGAACGAAGCCGCGGAAACGCTGGCTAACTTTCTGCAGGACGAAGCTAATATCCATGCTATCCAGCGTGCCGCTGTCCTGCTGGCGGATAGCTTTAAGGCGGGTGGGAAAGTGCTGTCCTGCGGTAACGGCGGTTCCCATTGCGATGCGATGCATTTTGCGGAAGAGCTGACCGGACGTTATCGCGAAAACCGCCCGGGTTACCCGGCCATCGCGATCTCCGACGTCAGCCACCTCTCCTGCGTGAGCAATGATTTTGGCTATGAGTATGTGTTCTCCCGCTACGTTGAATCCGTTGGCCGCGCAGGCGATGTGCTGCTCGGTATCTCCACGTCTGGCAACTCCGGCAACGTGATTAAGGCCATTGAGGCCGCGCGGGCGCAGGGGATGAAAGTGATCACCCTGACCGGTAAAGACGGCGGTAAAATGGCCGGTAGTGCTGATGTGGAAATTCGCGTGCCGCACTTTGGCTACGCCGACCGCATCCAGGAGATCCATATCAAAGTGATCCACATTCTGATTATGCTGATCGAAAAAGAGATGGCGAAAGGCTAACAGGCAGGTGAGTGTGTACTGTTGACGGTGGCCTCGCTCCGGCGCCGTCGTGATTTGTGAGGGTGAGGTGATCTATGTGCGAACTGCTCGGGATGAGCGCCAATGTGCCAACCGATATCTGTTTTAGCTTTACCGGGCTGGTGCAGCGCGGCGGCGGGACGGGGCCGCATAAAGACGGCTGGGGCATCACCTTCTATGAAGGTAAAGGCTGTCGCACATTCAAGGATCCCCAGCCGAGCTTTCAGTCGCCGATCGCGAAACTGGTTCAGGATTACCCCATTAAGTCCTGTTCCGTCGTCGCCCATATTCGTCAGGCCAACCGCGGGAGGGTGGCCCTGGAGAACACCCATCCCTTCACCCGCGAACTGTGGGGGCGCAACTGGACCTATGCGCACAATGGGCAGCTAAAAGGCTATAAGTCGCTGAAAACCGGTAATTTTCATCCGGTAGGTGAAACCGACAGTGAAAAAGCGTTTTGCTGGCTGCTGCACCGTTTAACCGAGCGCTATCCGCGCACGCCGGGCAATATGCTGGGCGTTTTCAAGTATATCGCCACCCTCGCGGGTGAACTACGTGAGAAAGGGGTGTTCAACATGCTGCTGTCGGACGGGCGCTACGTAATGGCGTTCTGCTCGACCAATCTGCACTGGATCACCCGGCGAGCGCCGTTCGGCGTGGCAAAACTGCTGGACCAGGATGTGGAGATCGACTTTCAACGCGAGACCACACCCAACGATGTGGTCACGGTTATCGCCACGCAGCCGCTGACGGCCAATGAAACCTGGCATAAGATCATGCCAGGCGAGTGGGCGTTATTTTGTCTCGGGGAGCGTGTAGTTTGAGGCCAGCTGCGGCTGGACAACCTCGTGGCTGAGCGGCTTGCTCACCACATAGCGGCCGTCGGTCACTGATACGACCGGCGGTTTGTGGGTCTGCTGGAAATAGTCATAGCCAGGCTTGAGCTGTTTCCAGAAATCCGCGTAGTAGGAGTATTTGTGGCGTTCCATGTTGGCGTTGGTCATGCGGAACGGATAGATACTCACCTGCACGCTTGGCTGGCCGAAGACTAAAGCGCCGGTCACGAACTGGAAGATCTCATCGATACCGCTGTCGGTCATGGCGTAGCAGCCGACTGAGACGCAGTCGCCGTGGATCATCAGGTATTTCCCTTCATAACCATGGGCGCGATCGTAGGCGTTCGGGAAGCCGATGTTAATCGCTTTATAGAAGCGGCTGTCGGGTTTGAGCTGGCTGCGGGTGACGTTATAGAACCCTTCCGGACTCTTGAAATCGCCCTGGCGCTGTTTCGGACCGAGGCCACCGGAGTAGTTGCAGATCCGGTAGCTGTCGAGGAGCTGGTAGGTCTCACCCATTTTGACGTAAAGGTCGAGCATGCGCTCTTCTTTAAAGATCTCAATGTAAACCGGTGAACCCATTAATTGCTGCTTATATTCTTTGCTTACCGGCGTTGTCGGGCTGTTGCTGCTGAGCAGCCCGGCAAATGACACGCACGGCAACAGAAGCATCGCAATAAATAATGCGATTTTGCGCATACTGCTTGTTCCTTGATAAAACAAAATAGCCACATTGCCAGGACGGCAAGAGAGACCCGAAATCAGAGTTTTCTGGATTTAGAGCGCTCACATTAGCATCACGGCATTTTTTCGCAAGGGCGACGTGGCGGCGTTTACAAATCAGCCTCACTTTATACCCTGCCAGCGACGAAAACACAGTGAGAACTTTGCGCAATAGCTCGCATTTTAGAAGCACTTATCGCCCCTTGCGCTACAGCCGCCGCTCACGAAATGTTACACTTGCGCCGGTTCATCATCAGAGTAAGAAAGGATGCTTCTCTTCCGTCCTGAGCGCTACTGGCGCCGTTTCGCCCTTTCTTCTCTGCCATTCTGTCAATAAGCTGGCCCTGACCTGCGTCGGGGTTGAGGTTACGGATACCTGCTAACGATATGATTAAAATCACGAAAGGGCTGGATTTGCCCATAGCTGGCATGCCATTACAGCAGATTTCTCCCGCGCCAGCGGTGAAGCGCGTCGCGCTACTCGGCGAAGAGTACGTTGGTATGCGCCCCGCGATGGCGGTTAAAGAAGGCGATCGGGTCAAAAAAGGTCAGATCCTGTTCGAAGATAAAAAGATCCCTGGCGTCTGCTTTACCGCCCCGGCGAGCGGGATCGTCAGCGCGATACACCGCGGCGAACGGCGCGTGTTGCAGTCGGTGGTGATTGATATCGAAGGCGATGACGCGGTGGCGTTTACCCGTTACGCCGCGGACGCGCTGGCCGAACTACCGCGCGACACCGTACAGCAGCAGCTGCTGGCGTCGGGCCAATGGACGGCGCTGCGTACCCGACCGTTCAGCAAAACGCCGCTCCCGGGGAGCATGCCCGCCGCTATCTTTGTTAACGCCATGGACACCAATCCGCTGGCGGCGGAGCCGCAGCCGATTATTCTGGCTGAACGTGCCGCCTTCGACGCCGGTCTTACCGTGCTCACGCGCTTGACCGACGGGAAAGTGCACGTCTGCCAGCCCAGCGGCGGCAAGCTGGGCGGTCATCCTCTCGGCCAGGTCTGTTTTAATCAGTTCAGCGGGCCGCACCCGGCGGGGCTGCCGGGAACGCATATTCACTTTCTGGAGCCGGTGAGCCTGAATAAGCAGGTCTGGCACCTCAATTATCAGGACGCGATCGCCATTGGTAAGCTTTTCCTCGACGGGGAGCTCTACTGCGAACGGATAATTGCGCTCGGCGGCCCGCAGGTAACATCTCCGCGGCTGGTCAAAACGACGCTCGGCGCCAGCCTGGAGGATCTGCTGGCAGGTGAGCTGCAGGAGGGGGAAAACAGGGTCATTTCCGGCTCGGTGCTTAGCGGCGCCCGCGCCCATGGCCCTCACGCCTTCCTGGGGCGCTTCCATCTGCAGGTGAGCGTGGTCAAAGAAGGGCGGGAAAAAGAGCTCTTCGGCTGGGTGATGCCGGGCAAAGAGAAATTCTCGATTACCCGCACCACGCTGGGCCATTTCTTCAAGCGCAAGCGCTTTCATTTTTCCACCGATACCAACGGCGGCGAGCGGGCGATGGTGCCGATCGGCAACTACGAGCGGGTGATGCCTCTGGATATCCTGCCGACCATACTGCTGCGCGATCTGCTGGCCGGAGACACCGACAGCGCTCAGGCGCTGGGCTGTCTGGAGCTGGATGAAGAAGATCTGGCGCTGTGCACCTATGTTTGCCCTGGAAAGTATGAATATGGCCCGGCGCTGCGCAGCGTGTTAACCCGGATTGAGCAGGAAGGATAAGAGATGGGCTTAAAGCACCTGATTGAGAAACTTGAGCCGCATTTCACGCATGGCGGCAAGCTGGAAAAATATTACCCGCTGTATGAGGCGGCGGCGACCATCTTCTACACGCCGGGCCAGGTAACCCGCGGCGCGGCGCACGTGCGCGACGCCATCGACCTGAAGCGGATGATGATCCTCGTGTGGTTTGCCGTATTCCCGGCGATGTTCTGGGGCATGTACAACGTTGGGCTGCAAACCATTCCGGCGCTGCACAAGCTATACGGCGCCGAACAGCTGCAGCAGGCGATCGCCAACAACTGGCACTACAGCGTCGCCCAGTGGTTAGGGGTGAGCTTCAGTGCTGACGCCGGCTGGCTGAGCATGATGACCCTGGGCGCGGTCTTCTTCCTGCCGATCTATATTACCGTTTTTATCGTCGGTGGCTTCTGGGAAGTGCTGTTCGCGATTGTGCGCAAGCATGAGATTAACGAAGGTTTTTTCGTTACCTCTATTCTCTTCGCGCTGATTGTGCCGCCCACGCTGCCGCTGTGGCAGGCGGCGCTGGGGATCTCCTTCGGCGTGGTGATCGCCAAAGAGATTTTCGGCGGCACCGGGCGCAACTTCCTCAACCCGGCGCTGGCGGGGCGCGCGTTCCTGTTCTTCGCCTATCCGGCGCAGATTTCCGGCGATCTCGTATGGACCGCGGCGGACGGTTTCTCCGGCGCCACGCCGCTCTCCCAGTGGGCCAGCTGCGGCGGTGAAGCGCTGGTGAACGTGGCGACTGGCGTGCCGGTGAGCTGGATGGACGCCTTCCTCGGCAATATTCCCGGCTCAATAGGCGAAGTGTCAACGCTGATGATCTTCATCGGCGGGGCGATCATCCTCTTTGGCCGCGTCGCGTCCTGGCGCATCGTCGCCGGGGTAATGATCGGTATGATCGCCACCGCCACCCTGTTTAACGTTATCGGCTCCGACACCAACCCGATGTTCGCTATGCCATGGTACTGGCATCTGGTGCTCGGCGGTTTCGCCTTCGGGATGATGTTTATGGCGACGGACCCGGTATCCGCCTCGTTTACCGATAAAGGGAAATGGAGTTACGGCGTGCTGATCGGCGTGATGTGCGTGCTGATCCGCGTGGTGAACCCGGCTTATCCGGAAGGGATGATGCTGGCGATCCTCTTCGCCAACCTCTTCGCACCGCTGTTCGATTATCTGGTGGTGCAGGCCAATATTAAGCGGAGGAAGTCGCGTGGCTGAGAAGAAAAGTAACGATAGCATCGGCAAAACGCTGCTGGTGGTGCTGGTGCTTTGTCTGGTCTGCTCCATCGTGGTGGCGGGCTCGGCCGTGGGGCTGAAATCCCGCCAGCAGGCGCAGAGGGCGTTGGATAAGCAGCGCAATATCCTGGCAGTGTCAGGGCTGATGCACCCCGATATGGATGCGGATGCGGTAGCGGACACCTTCGCGGCGCGCATTACCCCGCGACTGGTGAATCTGGCCACCGGCGAACTGCTGGAGAAAGACCCGGGTAAATTTAATCAGGCTCAGGCGCTGAAGGATCCGCAGCAGAGTATGGCCCTGGATGCCAGTCAGGATCCGGCTGGTATAAAGCGACGCAGTAATCTGGCGGAAATTTACCTGGTGCGCGACGCGCAGCAGAAGATTGAGCAGGTGGTGCTGCCCATTTATGGCAACGGCCTGTGGTCGATGATGTATGCCTTCGTGGCGCTGGACGTCGATGGCCGCACGGTAAAAGGCATTACTTACTACGATCAGGGCGAAACGCCGGGGCTGGGCGGCGAGGTGGAAAACCCGAACTGGCGCCAGCAGTTTGTCGGCAAGCAGGTGCTGGATGACAACGGCATGCCGGCGCTGAAGGTGGTGAAAGGCGGCGCGCGCGCAGGCGATCTCCACGCGGTTGACGGTTTATCCGGCGCCACGCTGACGTCCAATGGCGTACAGCATAGCTTTGATTTCTGGATGGGCGAACTGGGCTTTGGTCCGTTCCTGAAAAAGGTTCGTGAGGGAGAGCTGAATAATGGCTGAACAGAGCGATATGAAAGAGGTGAAGCGCGTGCTGGTGGGGCCGCTCATCGCCAATAACCCCATCGCCCTGCAGGTGCTGGGCGTCTGCTCCGCACTGGCGGTAACCACCAAACTGGAAACCGCCTTCGTGATGACCATTGCGGTGACCCTGGTGACGGCGTTCTCCAGCATGTTTATCTCGATGATCCGCCACCATATTCCCAATAGCGTGCGCATCATCGTGCAGATGGCGATCATCGCCTCGCTGGTGATCGTGGTGGATCAGCTGCTGCGGGCTTTCGCCTATGAGACCTCCAAACAGCTGTCGGTATTCGTCGGGCTTATCATCACCAACTGCATCGTGATGGGCCGCGCCGAAGCCTACGCCATGAAGTCGCCGCCGCTGGCGAGCTTTATGGATGGTATTGGCAACGGTCTCGGCTATGGCGCGATCCTGATTATCGTCGGCTTCCTGCGCGAGCTTATCGGTAGCGGCAAGCTGTTCGGTATCACGGTGCTGGAGACGGTGCAGAACGGCGGCTGGTATCAGCCGAACGGCCTGTTCCTGCTGGCGCCGAGCGCGTTCTTCATTATCGGTTTGCTGATCTGGGCCCTGCGTAGCTGGAAGCCTGAGCAGCAGGAAAAGGAGTAATCGGTGATGGCTCATTACATCAGCCTGTTTGTCCGCGCGGTGTTCGTTGAGAACATGGCGCTGGCCTTCTTCCTCGGGATGTGCACCTTTCTTGCGGTGTCGAAAAAGGTCTCCACCGCCTTCGGCCTCGGCGTCGCGGTGACGGTAGTGCTGGGGCTTGCCGTGCCAATCAATAACCTGGTCTATAACCTGGTGCTGCGCGACGGTGCGCTGGTTGAGGGGGTGGATCTCAGCTTTCTTAACTTCATCACCTTTATCGGAGTGATCGCCGCGCTGGTGCAGATCCTCGAGATGATCCTCGATAAGTATTTTCCGGCACTGTACAACGCGCTGGGCATCTTCCTGCCGCTGATTGCGGTTAACTGTGCGATTTTCGGCGGCGTGTCGTTCATGGTGCAGCGCGATTACAACTTCCCGGAGTCCATCGTCTACGGCTTCGGCTCCGGCATTGGCTGGATGCTGGCGATCGTGGCGATGGCGGGGATCCGCGAAAAATGAAGTACGCCAACGTGCCTGCCGGTTTGCGCGGGTTAGGGATCACCTTTATCACCACCGGACTAATGGCGCTGGGCTTTATGTCCTTCTCCGGCGTGCAGCTATAAGGGCGAATAAGTATGGAAATTATTCTTGGCGTCGTGATGTTCACGCTGATTGTGCTGGTGCTGTCGGGGCTTATCCTGGCAGCGCGCTCAAAGCTGGTGAACGCGGGCGACGTGGTTATTGAGATCAATAACGAAGCGGATAAACAGATCCGCACCCCGGCGGGTGACAAACTGCTGAACACGCTGTCCAGCAACGGGATCTTCGTCTCCTCCGCCTGCGGCGGCGGCGGCTCCTGCGGCCAGTGTCGGGTAACTGTTAAAGAGGGCGGCGGGGATATCCTGCCGACCGAGCTTTCGCATATTACCAAGCGGGATGCCAAAGCCGGTTGCCGTCTGGCCTGTCAGGTGGCGGTGAAGCAGAACATGAAGATTGAACTGCCGGAAGAGATTTTCGGCGTCAAAAAATGGGAGTGTGAAGTTATCTCTAACGATAACAAAGCCACTTTCATTAAAGAGCTCAAGCTGCGGATCCCGGAGGGGGAGGTGGTGCCGTTTCGCGCCGGGGGCTATATTCAGATTGAATGCCCGCCGCATAAAGTGGCCTATGCAGATTTTGATGTTCCCGATGAATACCGTTCAGACTGGGATAAGTTCAACCTGTTTCGCTATGTCTCTGAGGTGAAAGAGCCGACCCTGCGCGCCTACTCAATGGCTAACTATCCGGAAGAGAAGGGCATCATTATGCTCAACGTGCGCATCGCGACGCCGCCGCCGAAGGTCCCGGATGCGCCGCCGGGGATCATGTCATCCTATATCTGGTCGCTGAAGCCGGGCGATAAGGTGACGATTTCCGGGCCGTTTGGCGAGTTCTTTGCTAAAGAAACCGACGCCGAGATGGTGTTTATCGGCGGCGGCGCCGGGATGGCGCCGATGCGTTCGCATATTTTCGACCAGCTCAAGCGCCTGCACAGCACGCGCAAAATCAGCTTCTGGTACGGCGCCCGTTCGCTGCGCGAAATGTTTTACGATGAGGAGTTTGAACAGCTGGCGCGCGACAATCCAAACTTTACCTTCCACGTCGCGCTCTCCGATCCGCTGCCGGAAGATAACTGGACCGGGCATACCGGCTTTATCCATAACGTTCTGTACGAGAACTATCTACGCGATCACCCGGCGCCGGAAGACTGCGAGTTCTACATGTGTGGGCCGCCGGTAATGAACGCCGCGGTAATTAAGATGCTCAAAGATCTGGGCGTCGAGGACGAGAATATTCTCCTCGACGACTTTGGAGGCTGACGATGCTGACGGTATTTATCGCGACCTTTGTGATTTTTGCGCTGGTGATCCTCGGCATGTCGCTGGGCTACCTGGTGAAGCGCAAGAGCATCCAGGGCAGCTGCGGTGGGATCTCCGCGCTGGGGCTGGAGAAAGTCTGCGATTGTCCGGAACCGTGCGACGCGCGTAAAAAGCGCCTCGCCCGCGAGGCGCAGCGTCAGCAGCAGCGTATTTTGTAATGCCCGGCGGCGCTGCGCATGCCGGACCTGCTGCTTCAGTTTTGTAGGCCGGGTAAGACGTCAGCCGCCACCCGGCATAAAGCGGCTCCGTGCCCGGCGGCGCTGCGCTGGCCGGGTCTGCTGCTTCGGTTTTGTAGGCCGGGTAAGGCGCCAGCCGCCACCCGGCAACAACATCCCAGCAATGTGAGGCCGCTTTCGCGGCCTTTTTAGCCGTTGACTCCCTTACTGCCAGCTTTTCGCCTGCGCCGGAGAATCCACCATCACCCCGTCGGCGCCCAGTTCTTTCGCCGTGCGGTAATCTTCCGCACTGTTGATGCCGAAGAAGATAATGTGCGCTTTATCCTGCGAGCGGAAGCAATCCATTGCCTCTTTATCCCAGGTGAGCGTCGCCGGGGAGATCCCTTCGCCAAGGGTGAATTTCTCCACCACCTCGACTTTGCGCTTCAGCTCCAGGCCATACCACTGCTCACCATCGCGTTGACTCGCTGGCTGGCACTGATGGCTGAGCGAAATATTGGCAAGCCTGGTGCGGGTTTCACTGCGAGTGACAAAGCGAGGGATGGCTGGCGGCAGGGCGGCGATATAGCGGTCTTCGGTGGAATAGACCCGCACGCGATCGAGGCTATCGGTGGTTTTTAACACTTCAAGCAGGCGCTGGCCCATCACGGTCGGATCGGCATCCGGAGATTTGATATCGATATAGAAAAAAGTGTGCGGCCATTGCTGTAAAACGCTTTGCAAGGTCGGAATGGTGGCCTGCTTACCGCGCCACGGGTGGCTGTCATCCCCCCATTTCCAGCCGGCGTCGACTTTCGCCAGCTCGGCGGCGGCCAAACTGGAAACTTTGCCCTCGCTATTGGTCAATGCGGAAAGATCGCTTGACCGGTAGAGCACCGGTACGCCGTCGCGGCTTAACTGCACCGTGACCCAGATGGCTTCGGCGTTATTCTCCAGCGCCAGCTTAATGGCCGGCAGGGTATTTTCCGGCGCATCGCCGGTGCCGCCGCGGTGGGCTATCAGCTGTGGAGCGGCCCAGGCGCCGGCTGTGGCCAGCAGGCAAAGCGCGGTAAGTATTTTCTTCATGATTATATCTTCCTGATTTATCTTTTAACTCAATGAAAATAAACATGATTTATTGCAGATTTATGTTTTAACCGCTTTTTTAGCCGATGAAATAAAAAAAGCATAAAATTCGCATCTGATTTTGCTATGCTGTATGGGTATACAGTGTTGAGTCTGACGATGCGTAAAATTATCCATGTCGATATGGACTGTTTCTTTGCGGCGGTGGAGATGCGCGACAACCCAGCGTTGCGCGATATCCCCCTCGCGATAGGCGGCAGTCGAGTACAGCGTGGCGTGATTAGTACCGCGAACTATCCTGCGCGTAAGTTTGGCGTGCGCAGCGCCATGCCGACGGCGACGGCGCTCAAGCTGTGCCCGCATCTCACGCTGCTTCCCGGCCGCTTTGATGCCTACAAAGAAGCCTCGAACCATATCCGCGAAATTTTCTCCCGCTATACCTCGCGCATTGAGCCGCTGTCGCTGGATGAAGCCTATCTTGACGTCAGCGACAGCGAGCATTGTCACGGGTCAGCCACCCTGATAGCCCAGGAGATCCGCCAGACCATCGAACGGGAGCTGCGCCTCACCGCCTCGGCGGGGGTGGCGCCGGTGAAGTTTCTCGCTAAAATCGCTTCAGATATGAATAAACCCAACGGCCAGTTCGTTATCGCCCCCCATCAGGTGGCAGAGTTTGTGCGGGCGCTGCCGCTGGCGAAAATACCCGGCGTCGGGAAGGTATCGGCAGCGAAGCTGGAAAATATGGGCCTGCGAACCTGTGGCGATGTGCAGAACAGCGATCTGGCCATGCTGCTTAAGCGCTTCGGTAAATTCGGGCGTATTCTGTGGGAGCGCAGCCACGGGATTGATGAGCGGGAAATTCATAACGATCGGCAGCGTAAATCGGTGGGCGTGGAGCGCACCTTAGCGGAAGATATCCATGAATGGCCGGAGTGCGAAGCGATTATCGAAAACCTCTATCCCGAGCTGGAGAGGCGACTGGCGAAGGTCAAACCTGATCTGCTGATCGCCCGCCAGGGCATTAAACTGAAATTCAATGATTTCCAGCTGACCACCCAGGAGCACGTCTGGCCGCGGCTGAACAAAGAGGATCTGATCGCCACCGCGCACAAAGCCTGGGATGAGCGCCGCGGCGGACGGGGCGTGCGCCTGGTTGGGCTCCACGTGACGTTGCTCGATCCGCAGCTGGAAAGGCAGCTTTTATTAGGGATTTAGCCATGCATATTCGTGCTTACCGCGACAGCGATTTGCCACTGCTCTGCCAGATCTTTCTGCGCGCGGTGCGGGAAACCGCCAGTCGGGACTATACCCCGGGGCAGATCGCGGCCTGGGCGCAGGTGGATGAGACGCGCTGGCGACAAAAGCTGGCCGACTCAATCGGCCTGGTGGCCATGGTCAACAGCCAGCCGGTTGGCTTTATCACCGCCATCGGGACGCATATCGATTTGCTGTTCGTCTCGCCGGATCGTGCCCGCCAGGGTATCGGCGGCGCGCTTATCGAGGCGCTCTGCGTTCAGTATCCAGCGCAAATCCTGACGGTAGACGCCAGCATTACCGCAAAGCCCTGTTTTACGGCTCATGGTTTTAAGGTGGTGGCTGAGCAGCGGGTGGCGGCGCACGGGGAGTGGTTTATTAATTACCGGATGGAAAAACGCGTGGCGCTAAGGTGATGCGGGGTAAAACCGGCGGCGGGCCGCCGCCGGTTGTGGGGCTTATTTAGCCGGAATGGCTTTCAGCAGCTCGGTCAGCAGCGTCCAGTACTGACCGACGCTCTCGATATGGACCTGCTCATCCGGGGAGTGCGGACCGGTAATGGTTGGCCCGATGGAGACCATGTCCATCTCCGGATACGGTTTTTTGAACAGACCGCATTCCAGACCGGCGTGAATGATCTGGATGTTCGGCGTCTTGTTGAACAGACGCTGGTAAGTCTCGCGCACCAGGTGCATCACCGGCGAATTGGCGTCCGGTTGCCAGCCAGGGTAAGCGCCTTTGGCTTCGGTTTTCGCCCCCGCCAGCTTACCCAGAGAATCCAGCATGCTGACCACGTAGTCTTTGCCGCTGTCGATCAGCGAGCGGATCAGGCAGTGGATCTGTACGTTGTCATCGGTCATGGTGACGACGCCGACGTTCAGCGAAGTTTCCACTACGCCTTTCGCCACGTCAGAGTTGCGGATAACCCCGTTCGGCGTGGCGTTCAGCAGACGGATGAAAGTGTCGCGGGAAGCCTGAGCCAGCGCCGCTTTGTCGTTATCGACCGCTTCCACGAGCACCACCAGGTTCTTCTCTTTGGCCTCCAGTTCGTTTTTCAGCAGCGCCTGGTAAGTATTCACCAGCGCTTTCAGCGCATCGGTTTTATCCGCGGCGACGGCGACAGTAGCGTAAGCTTCACGCGGGATGGCGTTGCGCAACGTGCCGCCGTTGAAATCGACCAGACGCAGATCCAGCTCATCGGCGTGGCCGGCGAGGAAGCGCGACAGCAGCTTGTTGGCGTTACCCAGACCAAGGTGAATATCACCGCCGGAGTGGCCGCCTTTCAGCCCTTTTAAGGTGACTTTAAAGCTCTGGAACCCGGCGGGAATCGCTTCGCGGGTCAGCGCCAGGTTAGAGGTGAAATCGATCCCGCCGGCGCAACCCATATAGATTTCGCCTTCTTCTTCGGAGTCGGTGTTGATCAGGATATCGGCCTGTAGCCAGTTGGCCTGCAGACCGAACGCGCCGTCCATACCGGCTTCTTCGGTCATGGTCAGCAGCACTTCCAGCGGGCCGTGAGCGACGCTATCATCGGCCAGTACCGCCAGTGCGGACGCCATTCCGATACCGTTGTCCGCGCCCAGCGTGGTGCCGCGCGCTTTCACCCATTCGCCGTCAATGTACGGCTGGATCGGATCTTTAACGAAGTCGTGGACGGTGTCGTTATTTTTCTGCGGCACCATATCGAGGTGCGCCTGCAGCGCTACCGGCTTACGGTTTTCCATACCGGCAGTCGCGCCTTTACGAATCAGAATGTTGCCAACCTGGTCGCGTTCCGCATGTAAGCCTTTTTCTTTTGCCCAACCCATAATGTGCTCGGCGAGCTGTTCTTCGTGATAGGACGGGTGCGGGATGGAGCAAATCTTGGCAAAAATATCCCAAAGCGGCTGCGGGGATAGTTGAGACAGTTCAGACACGGTAAGTCTCCTTACAGACTCCTGCATACAGCGGTTGCAGGACGAGGGTTAGCGTTAAAATACACAACAAGCCCGGGCTTGCGCGATGGGGTTGAGAATACCACTTTCCACCGCCGCAGGTAGTGTAAACAACGCAAAAAGCGTTGCGCAAACCGCTTAACACTGGTTTTTAGTGCGTCAGATCTCTATAATCTCGCGCAACCATTTTCCCCCTCGAACATTATTTAAGCCGTATTACACAGGCTGGGACACTTCACATGAGCGAAAAATACGTCGTCACCTGGGACATGTTGCAGATTCACGCCCGCAAACTGGCCAGCCGTCTGCTGCCGGTTGAGCAATGGAAAGGCATTATTGCCGTTAGCCGCGGCGGACTGGTACCGGGAGCCTTACTGGCGCGTGAACTGGGCATTCGTCATGTTGATACCGTATGCATCTCCAGCTACGACCATGATAACCAGCGCGAGCTGAAAGTGCTGAAACGTGCGGAAGGCGATGGCGAAGGCTTTATCGTCATCGACGATCTGGTGGATACCGGCGGTACCGCCGTGGCGATCCGCGAAATGTATCCCAAAGCGCACTTTGTCACCATTTTCGCCAAGCCGGCAGGCCGCCCGCTGGTGGACGATTACGTTGTGGATATTCCGCAGGATACCTGGATTGAACAGCCGTGGGATATGGGCGTGGTGTTTGTACCGCCTATCGCAGGTCGTTAATTCTTCAGGACAGTGCTATTTACCACGCCCGGCTTGCCGGGCGTGGTTTTTTTTATCCTTTAGCAGGTTACAATATCCGGAGTGGCACTACGACGGAGACTGCACATGTCACAGGCTAACCTCAGCGAAACGCTGTTTAAACCTCGCTTCAAACATCCCGAAACTTCTACGCTGGTGCGTCGGTTTTCTGCCGGAAAACCCCAGGCGATGCAGTCGGCGCTGAGCGGCAATCACGTCGATCACTGGTACCGTCTGATCAACCGTTTGATGTGGATCTGGCGCGGCGTAACTCCGCAGGAGATTCTCGATGTGCAAGCGCGCATTGTGATGAGCGAGGCCGAACGAACCGATCCTGAGCTGTTCGATACCGTCATCGGCTATCGCGGCGGCAACTGGATCTTCGAGTGGGCGAAAGAAGCCATGCAGTGGCAGCAAAAGGCCGGGCAGGAAGCCGATCCTTTGCTGAGCGGCCGCCACTGGCTGCATGCCTCGAACCTGTATAGCATTGCCGCTTATCCGCATATTAAAGGCGATGAGCTGGCGGAACAGGCGCAGGCTTTAGCCAACCGGGCGTATGAAGAAGCCGCCCAGCGGCTGCCGGGCTCGCTGCGCGAGCTGGAGTTCACCATCCCTGGCGGCTCGCCGATAACCGGGTTTTTGCATATGCCGAAAGGCGAGGGGCCGTTTCCGACGGTGCTGATGTGCGGGGGGCTGGACTCGCTGCAGACCGATTATTACAACCTGTATGAGAACTACTTCTCACCGCTCGGCATTGCCATGCTGACCATTGATATGCCCTCCATCGGCTTCTCGTCAAAATGGACGCTAAATCAGGACACCAGCCTGCTGCATCAGCACGCGCTGCGCCATCTGGAAAATGTGCCGTGGATTGACCATACCCGGGTCGCCGCTTTCGGCTTCCGCTTTGGCGCCAATATCGCGGTGCGTCTGGGCTATCTGGAGCCGCAGCGGCTGAAGGCTGTAGCCTGTCTGGGCCCGGTCGTTCATGGTCTGCTGGTGGATCCCCTGCATCAGGGGCGCGTGCCGGAGATGTATCTTGACGTGCTGGCTTCGCGGCTGGGCATGCATGACGCCTCCGATGAAGCGCTACGCGTGGAGCTCAACCGCTATTCGTTAAAAACCCAGGGACTGCTGGGGCGCCGTTGCCCGACGCCGATGCTCTCCGGCTTCTGGAAGGACGATCCGTTCAGCCCCGAAGAGGAGTCGCGGTTAATCACTTCGTCATCTGCCGATGGCAAACTGCTGGAGATCCCGTTTAACCCGGTGTATCGCAATTTTGATCACGCATTGCGACAGATCGCCCGCTGGATCAATCATAGATTTGGTTAATTTATTGCTAAATTCTATTGGTTTGGTAAAACAGTTGCATCACTAAAGGAGATCGCAATGACGTTACCGAGTGGACACCTGAAAAGTAAGTTGATCAAGAAATTCACGGCGCTGGGGCCTTACATTCGCGAAGAGCAGTGCCATGACAACCGTTTCTTTTTCGATTGCCTGGCAGTTTGCGTCAATGTTAAGCCCGCACCGGAGAAGCGTGAATTCTGGGGCTGGTGGATGGAAATGGAAGCACAGGAGTCACGTTTCACCTATAGCTACCAGTTTGGCCTGTTCAATAAGGAAGGATCATGGCAGGCGGTCGACATTGGCGACCCGGAAGTGAGCGACAGGCTGGAAAAAACGCTGCGCGAGTTTCACGAGCGCGCGGCAGCGCTGCTGACCACCTTTAATCTGAAGCTGGAACCGGCCGACGATTTCAGCGAGCCGGTTCGCCTGCGGGCCTGATTGATCTACGGATACGCTTTCTCCACGCCCGTGCGGCGTGGAGGAGCGTGACGCCATACCCGTAATTTCAACCCCACCATCTGACTCACCCTGCCTGCGGCGACAGCTTGCCAGCCATCGCCTGCTGAATAATCGGGATCGGAGTCAGTAAGTGCTCACGCATCAGCGCGCTGGCCTGTTCGGCGTCGCGCGCCAGAATAGCGTCCACCAGGGTCTGATGCTGGACATGCTTATCTTCCAGCATCTCCACCGACAGCACGGTAGTGCGCAGCCAGATGAAGCGGTAGCGCGCCGCCAGATCGAACAGCCGTTCGCGCATCTGCAGCAGATACTGGGAGCCGCAGCCGGCGACGATGGCGGTGTGAAACGCCTGATGGCGCTGATCCCATTCATCCAGTAAGCGCTCACTCGCCTCGCACGACTCCAGTTTGTTGAGCAGGTGGGCGCGGGCCAGCAGCTCGGCTTCCCACTCGTCGCCGCCGCGTTCAATGGCGAGACGCACCAGCATGGCCTCCATGTTGGCGCGCGCGTCGAAGATATCGAGAAGCTCCTGTTCCGACATGGGCGCCACCCGATAGCCTTTCTGATTGACCACCGTTACCAGCCGCTCGGCCACCAGTTGCGAAAGCGCCTCGCGCAGCGGACCGACCCCCAGGCCATAGCGTGACGTCAGCAGGCTCATCCGCAGCTTCTCATCGGGGTGGTAAACCCCGCGGATGATGTCGTTTTTTAACCAACGGTACCCGTCAATGGCCGTCGCCTGGGGAATGGCGGTCATGTTCTTACTCCTGAATACTCTTCCCGGCGGGCGCCGGGAACAGAGTTAACGCGTATTTTGCAGCGGTAGTTTTTGCCACAATACCAGCTTTTTCCAGCGTGACATAATCGGTACCGTACAAATAATTCCCAGTGCTAACAGGCCGGTAGAGATCACCTCCAGCTGCTGCGCCGGACGAAACAGCATCACCACCAGCACGAAGGTGATAAAGGCGATCACCAGCCAGGTCAGGTACGGATAGAGCCACATTCTGAGACGGATCTCGCCGCCTTGCGCCTGAAGGATTTTGCGCATCCGCAGTTGTGAAACGGCGATCACCAGATAGACCAGCAGGGCGATGGCGCCAGAGCTGTCGATGAGAAATTTAAACACCTTGGCGGGGGCATAGTAGTTCACCACTACGGTGAGGAACGCCGCGCCGGTGGAGAGCAGCACCGCCACGTATGGCGTTTTGCTGCGGTTGGTTCGGCCCATAATGGCCGGCGCATCGCCGCGACGGCTCAGGGAGTAGAGCATCCGCGAGGCGGTATACAGCGCCGAGTTCAGACAGCTGGTGACCGACAGAAGGATCACGCCGTCCATAATCAGCTTGGCATAGGGAATATGCAGCAGCTCGAGCACCGAGCGGTAGGAGCCGATGCTCTTCAGCCCCGGCATATTCCATGGGATGAGGGCGACGACGATAAAGATCGAGCACAGATAAAAAATAGAGATACGCCAGATCACCGAGTTGGTGGCGCGCACGATATGTTTATCCGGGGTATCCGATTCGGCGGCGGCGATGGTGACGATCTCCGCGCCCATAAACGAGAACATGGTGATCAGCATCGCGCTCAGCACCGCGCCGAAGCCGTTAGGCATAAAGCCGCCGTGATCCCACAGCCGCGAAATGCCGCTCACTTCGGCATAGGGGTAAAAGCCGGTAATGGCGACCGCGCCCAGTACGATAAACGCCAGAATAGCGATCACTTTGCACAGCGCCAGCCAGAACTCGAATTCGCCGTAGTTCTTGACGCTCAGCAGGTTACTGCCGGTGAGGGCGAGAGTGATGACCAGGGAGAACAACCACACCGGGACGCCCGGCACCCACGAATGCAGAATAATCGCCGCGATATTGGCTTCCAGCGGAATAACCAGGACCCAGAACCACCAGTACAGCCAGCCGATGGTATACCCCGCCCAGCGGCCGATGGCTTTATCGGCGTAGGTGGAAAAGGAGCCGGTATCCGGCGTGGCGACCGCCATTTCGGCCAGCATACGCATAATCATCACCACCAGCAGCCCGGCAAACAGATAGGCCAGCAGCACCGCCGGGCCTGCCTCGGCAATGGCGACGCTGGATCCGACAAATAAACTCGCGCCGATCACCCCGGCGATAGATAACATCGTGACGTGGCGCGACTTCAGCCCCGCCCCTAAATCCTGTGATTGCGACAGTTGCCCCATCATTTACCCTCTCGAAGTGTGTCACCTGGGAGAGCGCCCCGACGTTCCCGCGCCGGGGCACGCGTATTATTGTTGTTTTGCAGGTCTCGTCTTCATTCCCTTACGAACGTACTTCGCTTCCGCATGTGTTCTGTTCTATGCCTGTTTCTCTATGCCTGTTTCGCCTCGCTAAAGCAGTCGGCAATGATGTTGAGCCCCTGCTCGATCTGCGCCTCTTCGATGGTCAGCGGCACCAGGATGCGCAGCACGTTGTAGTACGGCCCGCAGGAGAGCAGGATCAGGCCTTTGTCGCGGGCGCGGGCGACGATATCCGCCGTCAGCCTGGCGTTCGGCCTGCTGCGGTCGCCCTCTTCAAACAGCTCAATGGCGATCATCGCCCCCAGACCGCGCACGTCGCCGATCTCCGGATGATCTTCAGCGATCGCCAGCAGGCCCTGGCGCAGGGTGTCGCCGAGCTGGTTGGCTTTTTCCAGCAGATTCTCCTGCTCGAAAATCTGTAATACCGCCAGGGCGGCGGCGCAGGCGATGGGGTTGCCGGCGTAGGTGCCGCCCAGTCCGCCGGGGGCGATGGCGTCCATCACCTCTGCGCGGCCGGTGACGCCCGCCAGCGGGAAACCGCCGGCGATGGATTTGGCGAAGGTGGTGATATCCGCCGCGACGCCCATCTGCTCCATGGCGAACAGGGTACCGGTGCGGCCCGCGCCGCTCTGGACCTCATCGGCGATGAGCATAATGCCGTGCTCGTCGCACAGGGCGCGCAGGCGCTGCATAAAGGCCGGGGAGGCGGCATAGAACCCGCCTTCACCCTGCACCGGCTCAATAATGATGGCGGCGATATCTTCCGGCGCGGCATCGTTTTTGAAGATGCGATGGATGCTGGCGATCGCCTCGTCATCACTGACGCCGTGCAGCGCGCACGGGTAGAGGGCGCGATAGACATGGCCCGGCATTAAGCCCATACCGGCGGAGTAAGGATTCACTTTGCCGGTCAGCGACAGGGTGTAATGGGTGCGGCCGTGATAGGCGCCGGTGAAGGCGATAGCGCCGCTGCGCACGGTTGCCGCGCGGGCGATCTTCACCGCGTTCTCCACCGCTTCCGACCCGGTGGTGACCAGCAGGGTTTTCTTGGCGAAATCACCGGGCACCTTCTGGTTCATCTTTTCGCACAGCGCCAGATAAGGCTCATAGGCCAGCACCTGGAAGCAGGTATGCGACAGCTTTTTCAGCTGGTCTTCGACGGCGGCGACAACCTGCGGATGCAGGTGGCCGGTATTGAGCACCGCGATACCGCCGGCAAAATCGAGATATTCCCGGCCTTCCACGTCCCACACCCGACAGTTCTCCGCGCGTTCGGCGAAGATAGGGTGGATCTGGCCGACGCCGCGCGGGACCGCGTCGCTGCGACGCGCCATCATTGCTTTATTGCTGTTCATCCGTCGCTCCTGTTAAAGGCCAATGCACATATATTTGATTTCTAAGTAATCTTCGATGCCGTACTTCGACCCTTCGCGGCCGAGGCCGGAGGCCTTGACGCCGCCGAACGGAGCGACTTCGGTGGAGATAATGCCGGTATTGATGCCGATTATGCCGTACTCCAGCGCTTCGCCGACGCGGAAGACGCGGCTCAGATCGCGGGCGTAGAAATAGGCGGCGAGACCGAACTCGGTATCGTTGGCCTGGGCAATGACGTCGGCTTCATCTTTAAAGCGGAACAGCGGGGCCAGCGGGCCGAAGGTCTCCTCTTTCGCCACTTTGGCGCTGTCGGGAACGTTGACCAGGATGGTCGGCTGGAAGAAGTTGCCGCCCAGGGCGTGCGGTTTGCCGCCGGTGACCACCTTCGCGCCTTTGGCGATGGCATCGGCAATGTGTTCTTCAACTTTGGCCACGGCTTTCTCGTCGATCAGCGGGCCGGTGGTGACGCCGTCCTGCAGGCCGTCGCCAATGCGCAGTTTTTCCACCGCCTGCTGCAGCTTCTCGGCGAAACGGTCATACACCCCGTCCTGGACGTACAGGCGGTTGGCGCAGACGCAGGTCTGCCCGGCGTTGCGGAACTTCGACGCCAGCGCCCCCTCGACGGCTTTATCGAGGTCGGCATCGTCAAAGACGATAAACGGCGCGTTGCCGCCCAGCTCCAGGGAGACTTTTTTGATGTCTTTCGCGCACTGCTCCATCAGCTGGCGGCCAATCTCGGTAGAGCCGGTAAAGGAGAGCTTGCGCACCAGCGGGTTGCTGGTCAGTTCGCCGCCGACCGCGCCGGCGGAGCCGGTGACCACGTTGAACACTCCGGCGGGGATCCCGGCGCGATTCGCCAGTTCGGCCAGCGCCAGCGCGGAAAACGGCGTCTGGCTGGCCGGTTTCAGGACCATGGTGCAGCCGGCGGCCAACGCCGGGCCCGCTTTGCGGGTGATCATCGCCGCCGGGAAGTTCCACGGCGTGATGGCGGCGGTAACGCCGATGGGCTGCTTAATCACCAGCAGGCGCTTGTCGGCCTGGTGGCCCGGAATGGTGTCGCCGTAGATGCGCTTACCTTCTTCGGCGAACCACTCAATAAAGGAGGCGGCGTAGCTGATTTCGCCTTTGGCTTCCGCCAGCGGTTTTCCCTGCTCGAGGGTCATCAGGCGAGCGAGATCGTCCTGGTTCTCCATCATAAGATCGAACCAGCGGCGCAGAATGTTCGCCCGCTCTTTGGCGGTCAGGGCGCGCCAGGCGGGTAGGGCGCGATTGGCGGCTTCAATCGCTTCGCGGGTTTCATCGGCGCCCATTTTCGGCACGCTGCCGAGCTGCTCGCCGTTGGCCGGGTTGGTGACCGCAATCACGTCGCCGTTGGGCGCATCGCGCCACTGGCCATCGATCAGCGCCTGCTGGCGAAACAGTGTCATATCGTTGAGTTGCATAATTGCTTCCTGTCTTCAGGGGGGGTTAACGGGTAAAAGCGGCGTGTAGTGTCTCCACGCTACGTGCCGCACGCAGCGTGCGTCCGGGATTGCTCTGGCTGGCCAGCAGGCTCTGCACCTTGCTGACGATATGCGCGCCGATCGGGATAGCGGAGGTGGCCGCTGGCGATGGCGCATTGCAGGTATGTATCGAACGCGCGGTGGTAACGAAGAGAAAATCGTCGATCAGCTTGCCCTGCGGCGACACGGCCTGCGCCCGCACGCCGGCCGGCCACGGGCGTAAATCGCTCAGCGTCAGGCTCGGGCAGTATTTTTGCACCAGCCGCAGATAGCCGCTTCTGCACAGCGAATTCTTCATTTCGCCCAGTCCGGAGCGCAGGTTGTTTTGCAGTACCCGGCGGATGCCGGGCGAGGTGAGGATCTCCAGGGTATCGGCCAGCGAGATATCGCGCTTGCGGTAGCCTTCGCGCTTCAGAGCCAGTACGGCGTTGGGGCCGACGGTGACGCTGCCGTCGATCATGCGGGTCAGGTGGACGCCGAGGAACGGCATCGCCGGATCGGGGATCGGATAGATCAAATGGTTGACGATCTGGTTGTGCTGCGGCGCCAGCTGGAAATACTCGCCGCGGAACGGACAAATGATAAACCCGGGATCGACGCCGAGCATTTTCACCAGCCGATCGGCCATCAAGCCCGAACAGGCGATCAGCGTCGAGGCCTCATATTCTCCGCCCTGGCGGGTGCGGATCACCACGCCGCTGGCATGTTCTTTCAGGGCGCTGACTTCGGCGTTGTAGACGATCGTTCCGCCTTTCGCTTCGAAGTTCTTCGCCATTGCCGCCGCCACTTCGCGGTAGCTGACGATGCCGCTGGAAGGGACGAAGATCCCGCCGAGCCCGGTAATGTTCGGTTCGCGCTCGCGTAGCTCCCCGGCGCTTAGCCACTCGCGCTGCAGGCCGTTGGCGGCGGTGCGATCCCACAGGGCGCGCATCCGCTCCATCTCCAGCGGCGAGGTGGCGACCAGCATTTTGCCGCAGACGTCATAGCGGATGCCGTTCTGCTCGCAAAAGGCCTTGGTGGCGCGGTTGCCGGCGAGGCAAAACTGCGCCTTGAGGCTGCCGGGCGTGTAATACACCCCGGCGTGGATCACGCCGCTGTTGTGGCCAGTCTGATGGCAGGCCGGGCCGGCCTCTTTTTCCAGCAGCGCAATGCGGGCGTCCGGGTAAATCTCAATTAACTGCATGGCGGTCGACATGCCGATGATGCCGCCGCCGATAATCACGAAATCATACATCCGCTCAATTCCTTCGCCTGAAAACCCTTATTGATGAGTCTGGTAATGATTCGTGGAATACGCAAAGTAGCCGCGCTGGCGCATCAGCTCGCGGCGCAGGTCCGGGTGCGGCGTAAAGCGGTCGCGGCCGTGCAGCCAGAACAGGTTGTTAATGAGCAGAAATTTGCCCACCGGCACCGGTATGGAAAGGATGTTTTTGCTGGTCTCCAGCGCGTCGGAGAGGCGGCTCAGCCAGGTGCCTTCTTCGAAATCTTTCGGCTGGACGAACTGGTCGATATAGCGCATTACCGGGCGGCCCAGCGAATCGACGTCGAACACCGGGTGGAAAACATCCTTGCTGACGTTTTTGCTCGGCGGCGCGGCCCAGCGCATTGGGCGGCGAGCCAGCGGGTCGCGGAAAAATTCGTCGAGATGCTCCCAGTCGTCGAGATGCAGCAGCAGGGAATTGCCGCCCTGCATGTTCTGCTCGTCGATCTTCATCATTAATACGTAGTCGGTTTGCTCTTCGACGTAGGTGCCGTCGTTGTGCAGCTCCATCACCCGGTGCGGCTGGCGCAGGTAGCTGTCTGAGTTATCGACATTTTTCACCACGAAGCGGGCGTAATACTGACCGCTCATGGCGTCGAAGTTGGAACGACCAATCAGGTGGGCGACGGCGGTGGCCAGCTTGACCATCTCCTCGGCCTGGCTGACGTGATCGATCCCTTCGCCGTTGATAAGCAGCGCGCCTTCCGCGCGATCGAGCAATGTTTTGATCAGCAACGGCTGCAGCTGATTGCCACACAGATCGTCGAGGATCTTGCCGACCTGGAAGCGTAAGAAAGATTTGTACTCCAGCGCCTGCACCGGCCACTGCGCGACCTGCTGCAGGAACTGCGTGGTCGTTTCGGCGGAAAAGGTGAGCTCCAGCAGGCGCGGCGACTGGGCGGAAGGGGTGAAAGAAAAGCCAGGGTATTGCTGGGCTACCGGCGCGGGTGTCGGTTTTACTGCGGTCAGGGCGTTCATCAGGATCGTTCCTCGCTGTAAGGTCAGGGTGATGTTCATTTCGTAGCCATAAATTAAAAATATCTACATTTTTATAAAATGCGTACGAAATGGCCTTTTTGTTTCCATTTTGTGATCTGACAACAATTATTTAACAATGCGGGAGGGGGGATAAGGTGGTGGTGAAAGTGGCGGAACAGAGCGGGTGGCGTATAGCGCAAAATGGGGATAAGGCCGAGGGAAATCGTAATACCGGTCACAGTTTTTAATCTGCACAATATCCTTACCAGATGAAGGTGTTAATATTCAGCCGGTAAATACCTTTCAATGCTCACTGAGGCTTCGATGCTGGAGAATGTCATTATCAGATAATCAGTTTCCCGACCTGCCCAGGCCGGACTGATTATCGCTGCGCTTAAACCTTACGCACACACCTGCGGGTGTAGGCATGTTTTCGCACATGATAATGAACAGGTTTCAGTATGAATTTATCCCGTCAGGAACAACGGACCTTACACGTTCTCGCCAAAGGTGGCCGTATTGCGCACGTCCGCGATACCTCCGGCCGCATTACCGCCGTTGAATGCTACACCCGCGAAGGGCTGTTGCTGAGCGACTGCACCCTTGCGGTCTTCAAAAAGCTCAAAACTAAAAAGCTGATTAAGTCGGTGAACGGCCAGCCGTACCGGATCAACACGACCGGTTTGAATAACGTTCGCGCGCAAGCGGACAACCGCTGAAATAGCGACCCGGGCAGGGTCGCTGCCCGGGCGTATGGCTCTCAAGGAGAAAACCTCATGATCGATATCCCTCGCATTTTTACCATCAGTGAAAGCGAGCACCGTATCCATAACCCTTTTACCCCGGAAAAGTACGCCACGCTGGGACGGGCGCTGCGAATGGCGCCGGGCACCACCATTCTCGACCTCGGCAGCGGCTCCGGCGAGATGCTCTGTAGCTGGGCGCGCGATCATCAGATCGTCGGCACCGGCGTAGACATGAGCCTGCTGTTCAGTCAGCAGGCGGCCGCCCGGGCAGAGGAGCTCGGGGTAAGCGACCGGGTAACCTTTGTGCACCAGGATGCCAGCGGATATGTCGCCAGCCAGCCGTGCGATGTTGCCGCCTGCGTGGGGGCCACGTGGATCGGCGGCGGGATGGCAGGCACAATCGAGCTGCTGAAGCAGAGCCTTACGCCAGGCGGCATGTTGCTTATCGGCGAGCCATGGTGGCGCAAACGTCCGGCCACGGCAGAAGAGGCGATTGCCTGCGGCGCGCAGTCACCCGATGACTTCCTGACGCTACCGGCGCTGGTCGCCCACTTTGGCGAACTGGGCTATGACGTGGTGGAGATGGTGCTGGCCGACAAGGAGGGCTGGGATCGTTATGAAGCGGCGAAATGGCTGACAATGCGCCGCTGGCTGGAGGCCAATCCGCACGATGACTTCGCTCCGGAGGTTCGCCAGCAGTTGACCACTGCGCCGCTACACCACGTCACCTGGACCCGGGAATATCTCGGCTGGGGCGTGTTTGTCCTGATGGCGCGTTAACCGATATGTCGGTAGCGTCAGGAGGCGCTACCGACCATCTTCAGACCTTCAGTTCGTCGTAGCTGACCATGACGTGTTCTGGGGTATCACAACGTACGGCCAGGAGAGTAGGGGCACAATAGCGATGAGTCGCCTGGGGGTGGATGAGCTGTGGGGGCTGGCTAGCCTTGCGATAACGCAATTTCATCCCTACAAAGGTATAATGACCATCAATATGGCGCTTGTATAAAATAATGCAGCAATTATCTTTGAATGAGAATAAGGCGAGGGAGTGGAAACGTTAGTTATTCTGGCCGTAGTCGTATGGGTACTTTTCAAACTGGTACAAAAGGTTACGAGCAAACTCTATCCTCCAGACTCGGTGAAGGTACAGGAGAAGCCCGACACAACGCCAGCGACGGATGCCTGGGGAAATTACCCTAAAGCTGAAGGGCATGTCGTTTTATTCGAGCAGTACCGGCGTGAGCAGGCGCTGCGGCAGCAAGCAGCTAAAGAGGCTGATACGTTCTACCGCTCAAGGGAGTGGCGGCGTTTACGTTACCAGGCGTTCCAGCGCTACGGCAATAAATGTTGCGTATGCGGGCGAGGCGCCAGTGACGGGATGGTGATGCACGTTGATCATATTAAACCGCGTTCTCTTTACCCGCATTTAGCCCTCGATATTGCCAATCTGCAAATCATGTGCAACGAGTGCAACGTCAGTAAGGGCAACAGAGATGAGGTCGAGTGGCAATAATAAGGATAAGATGCAAATATCGCAGCAAAACGAACCATTTACTTTCAGACATTTTCCTGCGTAAAAATATATGCTTTGAGCGGAGCGTGAATTGCACAGACCGCGCCAGATAACCGCCATAACTGCTATCTGCAATAGAGTGGCTGAAGAGTGAGGCTTCTGATTCACTTTCGGTAATAAAAAATGGCGCTCAAATTTCTTTATCCATAATGGTTGCGGTATAGGTCCGCCAGTTTCCCGAATCGTTAATCACCGCATAGTCTACTGTTGACCCCACCGCTGGCATATTCGAAAGCGCGACATCGCGCTGCTCATAGGGCGCGAGCATGATGTTACCGATACTTATTCCCTTTATCGGCATGACAGCCAGGCTCATATACCACGGGGTCGGATTGGTTATCGTGATGCCCTGCGAAGCGATACTGAAGCGTAATTTCCGCTCATCGTTGCTGGTGGGGGCCTTTAAGCCGTGCGGACGAATAAATACCTTTAACCGTAATCGCAGGGGTAACACTAATTTGCGAGTGACGCTGTCTGTTGCATTCTGCTCGGGGGGGATCTGGTAAATATTAAGCCAGAAAAGGCTTTCCCGATCCCCGGGTAAACTACGGCGCGAGCTCAGCATCACACGAAGCGTTCTCAACTCATCCGGCTGCATTTTAAAGACAGGGGGCAAGACCACCAGCGGCGTGCGGCTACTGTCTGGTGAAGAGGCCGTCTCTCCGGCATCGGTCCAGACCTGTAACAGCATCGGCGTCACGCTATCGTTTGTGAGCGTCAGCGACTGGACAACATCGTTAGCAGCGAAGACGATCCGGGTTCGATCAACGTTAACCGCAGCAAACGGCGCCGGAGTGATGCCTGCCAGCAACAATAGCGCTAACAAAGCCTTACTGAAAACTAACCACTGCCTGTAACTGCGCATTCACGCTCCCTACCGTTACCGTTTGTCCTCCACGCGCCTCAAGGGAGGCCGTAAAATCACCGTGCCAGATTTCCACCGAACCATGATCTTTTTTGCCGGTTTGTACCGTGAGCTCCTTATACCCATACCAGCCACGGGCATTGCCCGTTCCCGTACTCGTTTTGTCTGGTAACAGGTTAAGCGGCGCACCGCGCTCATCGTAAATCCGTATTCCTACTCCGGAAGCCACGCCCTTTTCGCCATAATGCGTATCCAGTAACCAGGTTAATCCGCCACCGGTGGTCGTCAGGCCCAGGCGGCGCGCGGCGGCAACAGCCGCAGGCTGGTTGACCAAAAAGCCCATGGCGACATTAGCTACCTGGGTTGTGGGGTGAGTTGAAGACATCGCGCCGGCTTCGCACTCAAGCGTTATACTGAAAGGCGCCTCGCTGCTTTCGCCAGAGGTAAGCGCTTCTGCTGATATGGTGGGGAGCAGCACTGTCGCAGGATAATCTTCAATGGTGCAAGCTGCGCCGCGAATATAGGTAACCTGATTATAGCTACTCCATGCACCGGGCCAATAAGCAGGCCAACCATAATAGCTTGAAGCATGATCCATACCTGGCTGAATAGCGGATGTTATTAAGCCCGGCCCTTTAAAGGCGATATAACCGCGCGGCTGGGTATAGAGGTCTTTGTTGATTCTGTCCGAATAAATATACTGATCCGAGGCGGCGATTTTAATCATCTCATACAGGACATTACTAAACGCGCCTGCGGGAATATAGATTGCGCGATCGTCCTGAAACCAACTATCCGCTGTAAGCTGGCGCTGCTTCCAGTAGCGGCTATAGTATTCGCCAGTACTCAGGTTAGTCATCCGTACCGCGACGTTACGTTCCGCGTCATAGTAGGCCCCTTCAACTTCTTTCGCCCGGCGTCCTCCAACAAAAGGGTTATCGGCATTGGTAGAATATAATTCGTACAGTTGCCCGGCATCCTTCAAATCACAGCGGTAAAGCACCTGTTTTGCCGAGTAGGGCGTCTGAACGCCGGCGGTGAGGAAATTAGCCACTGCGCTGGCAAGCACAGTACCTGAAGGCTGGAACTTGTTATTGGCGCTAACGCTAATGACTGACGGCAGACCAAGATGACCGATATTGTCATCATAGGCGCCGCGCCAGTAGCGCGCGGTATAACCCGCTTTAATCGCAGCCTCAGAAAGGAAACTATTATCCGTGACCTTAACGCAGTTAGCCCAGGGCGCGGTGCTGAAAAGCAGGCCAGCTGCAAACAGCAGCGTTCGGCGAAGATGACACATGAGACTATTTCCTCTCGCAGGTAGTCGTGAGATAAATCACGTTTTCAGGAGAATGCATATCGAACTGGTAAGGCACACGGCAACGTCGGTTGGCTCCTTTTCCCCAACGCACCAGTAATGAGCCAGAGGGTGTGCTGATCCGGGCATACACCTGCCCGCCTTGCCCGACCATCCCAATGACGGCGCCTTCGCTGTTCATGACCTCGGCGCCCATTGGCGGTATGCCGCCATCTGCCATTTTCACCGCGATGAGCACCGCTTTGCCGGTAATCGTTGAGAAGTTCACCCGTGCGATCGCGCCAGCATAGGGAACCACCTGTTGACTTCCCCCGGTCAGCTCAGCATCGCTGCGCATCTGCCGGGTATCGAGTGAGACGTTGTTGCGACGATAGGGAGATAGCGAGGGCAAAATGGCATACCCAAAACGGTCGATTACCGCCCCCTGACCGTTCTGTACGACGGCGCCCTGTGCGCCATCGGCGTGAATTAATGCAAACGTGTCGCTGGCGTAGGGGCCGAACGTCACGCCACCGGAATGCAACACCACGGTTCCGGAGGAGCCTAGCGCCACCTGACGATAGTCTTTTCCCTGATCGTAGCCCACGCGCAGCGCCCCAAAACGGGTGTTTTGCTGGACGTTGCCGCCAAAAGTCGTTGCTGTCCCTTCATCCCCATAGCGATAGCGATCATAGCCGCCGTAGACCGACCAGGAGAGTTCGTTCTGCTCGCCACGGGTTCCGTTCATCGACAAGGTTGAGGATCGGTTCGCGCGCGACTGGTTATAATTCATTGCCACGGAGGTCGGATTGTCGCCCCAGTTAAAGGGAATGGATAAAGTGAACGATAGCGTCGTCTCGGTATATTTTTGCCGCTGGTTCAGATCCTGCGGTTCGTTAACGCTGTGGTAGAAGCGGCCATCGTCCCAGGTGGAGCGCTGCCTGGCAAGGTTGAATCCATAACTCACTTTTCGCCACTGGTTGCTATAGCCCAGCTGCAGTTGCGTGATCCGCGACCGGTTATTGTAATAATCAGCGGTACTGGCGCTAAGATTGAGCGTCCCCAACCGACCTAACGGCTGGCTGACGGTTGCAGAAAGACGTTGGCGTTGGTGTAGGGTATCGGAGTAGTAAACAATGCTGTTGTGCTCCTGTTGCCGGACGCCAAACACATCTTCTAAATCGCGGAATCCGCCGGTTGAGTAGCGATAAGCCGCCAGTACCAGATTAGTGCCTGTGGAAAAGGTCTTGCTATAGCTGAACTCCGCGCGCCAGCCCTGCTGCCGATCGTTATGTTCCACTTGTGCGCCAGACCAGGTGGCATTCATCCCGAACGCGCCCAGACGGGTTGCCAGAACGCCGCCAGCCAGCCAGGCCTGATAATCATGCGCCAACCGCGATCCAAGATTAAGCGTGAGATGATTATTCACCCCGTGCTGCAGCGTCCCCTCAAGAAAACGGTTGTCGATGCGGTAATATTGGCGGACCTTGCCTAGAGCAAAAGCGTAGTGCCAGTTACCAGGGCGCACCGAGTCGGGAACGGCGGAATAGGGAACGGTAAAACGAGATACCTTTCCGTTAGCCTCAATCACCTTAACCTGCAAATCCCCCTGATAGCGGGTGTTGTAAAGATCATCTATATAGAACGGGCCAGGTGGAACATGGGTTTCATAGATAACTTTGCCTAGCTGTTTGATGACCACCCGCGCGCTGCTTGACGCCACGCCATGCACCTCCGGCGCATAGCCGCGTTTGCCCTGCGGCCACATGCGCTCATCCGTGGCGAGTTTAATACCATTGAATGACAAGCTGCCGAATAAACTGGAGTCGGTATAGTTATCGCCAAATGCCATGATGCTGTCGATTGCGGTGAGTGGCCGCTGTACCCAGGTGCGCACGCGATTATAATGCCAGGCGCTACCGCTTTGGTTACTGTCGGCATAGCGCAGATTCCCCTGATGGCGGAGCTGCCACAGGCCAATATTGCTGCCAACGTTGATGCCGCTCCACAAATAGTGGTAGCGGAAGTGCTGGCTGGTGTTGTCTGTGTGGGTCCAGTTGGTGTTATGGCGTAAAAACAGCGCCAGCGCGCCGCTGTCCCACTGCGAAGGCGGGATATAGCCGCGCGGCCTGTGCATCAGCTCGCTCATCGGCAGCGTAAGCCGGAGCTGTAGCGTCGCGCTATCAAATTGCCATTCACCGCGGGATACCCAGTCCCTTAGCGGACGGCAGCTATTTTGCAGCGCGTTGTCCGGGAGCGATTTAACCTGAGCGGCCTGCATCAGCGATAACGGAAGGCAGGGCTCGGTGCGCTGTCCGCCATTGACTGGATTAAAGCGGATTTTTACGCCGGATTTTATCAGCGTTCCATTGACGATAACGTCAACCAGATACTCTCCGGCGGGGGTGTCGGGTCCGTTAACGCTCGCCATACCTTGTCCGTAAGCTGTTCCCTGCAATAGAGAGGGGTCGAAATAATATTCTTCACCGAAAGCCTGGCCAACGCAGGCTACGGCTAAGATAACGAAGATATTTTGGCGTGAGAATTTAACCTTCAGCGACATGATAACGCTCGCTTATCCTTGCACCCTGGTCGTTAACCACCGTCACAGTGACGGTACCGTTAAGTGAATTGGCGCTGACGTTTCCCGGTATCCAGAAAGTGCGACTGGAAAAAGGGGGGACCATGTCGACATTAAGCTCGCGTGAAGTACCATTTACTTTCACGCTCAGATTACTGAGGGAGGCATACCAGGGTTGCGGATTGCTGATGACAATACCGGCGCCTTTTCGGGCATTACGCACCACGGTGATGTGCAGTTTTTTCGCCAGGTTACCTGGTGAACCAATGCCTTCCGGCCGATAGAAGAGTTTGATCCGCGTCCTTAGCATCACCAGCACTTTATTTTGCTGGCGGCCACCTATATTGGCTGGCGGTACCTGCAACGCGTTGAACCAGAAAACCGATTCACGATCGTGCGGCAGCGCTTTACGCTGGCTATAGACAACGCGGACGATCTGCCCTGATTTCGGTTGGATTCGAAATACTGGCGGCGTAGAGATAAAAGGAATGCCACTCGCGTTCTCCGGCCCAATATGCAGATCGCCATTGTCAAACCAGGTTTGTACGATATAGGGAAAGTCATCGTTATTTTTTAGCTGTACATCGACTGAGGCGACGGTCGATGGATAAATAATCCGACTGCCTACAATGGTAACGCTGGCCCAGGCCCCGGTAACGGGAAAGAACAGGGCTATCAGCAGCACCAGATAGCGTAGCCCTGAACGGGGGGCATCCTTTTTCATCGCAACAACTCCATTGCTATCAAAAAGGTCCGACGGCAAGCACCGGACCACGGAGAGTTTTACAGGTAGGAAACGGCGTACTGGAGAGTGGCTTCGACCGTACCAGCCGATGCTGCTCCTGTGGCGTAATACTGCGCAGTGTAGGTGGCGCTGGCTTCCGTCTCTCCAGGCTTCAGTTGTAGATCGCCTTCACCTTTGAAGCCGTTGGTCAAATTGATAACTTTATTTGCGGTATCAAGGAGTTGTACTTCAACGTTGGTCGCGTCTCCCGTATTCCCAAGATTACCGTTGCTGGTCACCTGGTTACCAACGAAGACGGTAGAGATTTTGGTCGCTCTATCGGTATTACCCGTGCAGCCGGTGAGACCAATATCAAATGTCACCTGACCTGCGACATCTCCGCCTTTCGCCAATTCCTTGGCACTCACCGTCGGCAGAATAACTACCGGTTTTGCCTGATTGCCGTTAATCGCCACAGAACAGGTTTCATCGGAAACTTCACCGCGAAAGGTAATAGTATTATTAGATATGGCTAGCGCGCTGGTGGAAATAAAAAGTGAGGCTGTTAATAAAGCCAGTGTGGTTTTCTTGAACATGGTTTTTTTATTCCTTTGTTGCTATTCATTTATATATGATGAGGCTCGCTCTGCAGCTAGGGCAGATAAAGACAACGTCCTTTAGTTGATGCAAAACAAAATAGCGTCTCGCCAGGTGATTTTATTGTGCGGTTTCCGGTGATAAGGTTGCATAGCGACGTGGTCAATCGCCGGGCGGCGCCATCATGTTTTAAAGGCAAGATTACGAACCATTTTCTGAAAAGAGCTTACTGATGTGCTGAATATTCCTTAAATTTATCTTACTTGACTGGTGTGTTGATATTCAAAAAAGGTAAGAAAAATTCATAAAGGAAGCTAATCTATTGATTTGGTGAAGAGTAAGTAATAAGGGTAGCAGAGTTGATGTTAGTGACTGTGTTTTGTGAAAAGATTGCGAATGTTAAGGTGGGTGAAATCATTTCACCCTGTGTTAATATGACAGGCGACAGAGTAAGTGTATTGAAGAACGGATTTTCCATGGATGAAGAGTTATTGTTAATCGCTAAAAAGGTGATATTTGATAGTGCCAGAATGACATTGGCTAATGGTAATAAGATTATTAAAATCTCTGAGTCGGAGACAAACCTACTTCTTGCCTTCCATCGCGGTATATATAAAAAAGAAGATATCATTGATTTCGTCTGGAAGAACCGTGCGGGTTGTGTTTCAGAATCGAGTTATTACAAGCTTATTAATCAAATGCGGAATAATTTTTCGCTCGTTGGTTTGAAAGCGGACGATATTGTTACCCGTCCACGAATTGGTGTTTCGTTGTCACTGCCATTAGAACCGTTCAAAAAACAACGTTCGGAAGCAGGCGAACAGGCCAGCGATACAGCGCGGGGTAAAGACAGTCGACAGACTCATCTCGCGGAGGGTAAAAAATTTACCGCCAAAATACGTCTTCTGGTGCTGACAATGTTGTTGATGCTGTTAACGGCTATAGCGATGCTATTTCAACATGCACCGGTGCAAAATAAACACAAAAGCACCTTCAGGATGCTTGGTGATAAGGATGGCTATATCTTCTTCAAAATGGCGAGCGATAAAGTGACATTTAAGGAGGTGGTTTCGGCCTATAACACCCTGACGCTACCGCTATGTCGCCAGAACGGACATTATCTTTATTACCTCCGGGAGCCGAACATGAATCTTTTTTTGCAGTGCCTGAATCCTGTTGAAACGGCGGTACCAAAATGCATTACCATCAAAGAGCGTTACTAATTATCCTGTGTGGTCTGCTCTGCGCATGTATGGTGCTGGCAACGCAGGTGTATCGGGGAGCCAGACGCGATACGGAAGAAGTGAATAACCTTATTTGCACTGCTAAATCAAATGTTTATATAAAGTCGCGAAAATTAATTTTGAGCGGAACATTGGTGCTGGACTTGAAATCCAATCGGATTGCTATTCATTACGCCGTGCAGGATCAACAGCGGGAGCAGCGGTTATTCTTTCAGGACATCACCATCAGTGCGCCTAACCGCATTGGCCCGAAAACCTACACTTTCCGGATTGAAGCCGTACACAAATTTGATTCGGATACGACGGGGGAGATGTTTTCCTGGCTGCGTCTCCTGCAACCGGCAACCGTGAATGAGCTGACGATAAACAAAGTCGGTCAGCGAACCTATCTTTTTTCACTAAACCGGCAGATCTATAATTTTTGCACAACCAGCGGTAGCACCAAGGCATAATGGGGCTTGCGGTCAGCTATACCACCGCACATCCATTCGTGAATGAGAGGCGAAACCAGTGAAGCTAAAACTATCGTATATAATTTGTGCAGTGCTGGTGCCGCTGGTCATGATGCTTACGTTAGCGCTGCTGGTCAGTGTCCTGCAGTTTAAACAGGATGTCGCCCTGAGTGCGAAAACCTTATTACGTTTTAGTGAAGATGTCTCAACTGCTTCGTGGCGGGTCACCGGGCAAGCCGTAAAATTAGCGGACAGGCCCTGCGCTGAAATTTTGTCGGAGCTTAACCGTACCCGCGCCTTTACTCCTTATATTCGTGATATTGGTTTGCTGGAAAAGGGCAATCTGCTCTGTTCCTTTGTTAGCAGAGAGCAGGCGCATCCTTTTCCTCTGCCACCAGGTAAAACGCTCCCAACGCCGCTACCTGCCAGGTGGGTTCGCTCATTTAGCTGGATGGCCGGTGGGCCTGGCAGGCCCGCGGTGGTTTACACACAGCAAGTCGCGGCGGATAAAGCGGCGTTTGTTATCGTCGATTCTCGGTATGTCCAGGAGCTGATGGATGTACTCTCAGAGGAGAGAGAGGCCGTTTTCAGCCTTAGATTTGGCAAAGGCGATGCCATTATCAGTCAACCAGCACAGTATGATCGAATAGTGATGACCCAGAATTACGTCACTGACGACGGAAAGATTTCTCTTACCGTCGCTGCGCCTCTTGGCACATTGACGGCAGTTTGGATGAAATCTCTGCTCATTTTTATCCCTCTCTCGTTTTGCTTCTCATTTTTGACCCTGGTTCTTTACCGGCATTGGTCGAAAATGCGGATGTCCATGGCGCGAGAAATTATCCGCGGTATGAAAAATGCGCAGTTCACGGTGCATTATCAACCAGTATTTAACGTCAACCGCGGTAATTGTGGTGGGGTAGAGGCATTAATGCGTTGGCCTCTTCCCGATGGTCGTTTTATTACACCCGACATTTTCATCACCGCCGCAGAAAACGAAGGTATGATCGTTCCGCTTTCGCGGCATCTTTTTAAGCTCATCGCCGAGGATGTCGAAAGGTGGCAGGTCGCCGAAGGCTTTTATATCAGTGTTAATGTTTCGCCTGAACACTTGGTGCATGAGAGCTTTATTGAAGACGTTGAGTTGTTACAGGCAAGATTAGGCAATCTGCGTCTGATGCTGGAGCTCACCGAACGCAGCCTCATTGTACAACCAGCACTTGTGTCAGATAAGCTGATACGGCTACGTGAGAAAGGCATATTGATAGCGATAGACGATTTTGGTACCGGCTACTGTTCGCTTTCTTACCTCCAGCAGCTACCCGTTGATTATCTGAAAATCGATCGTACTTTTGTCGATACGATTGATACCAGCGGTAGCGACGTGCCCATTCTGGATACCATTATCATGCTTAGCCATAAACTCGGTCTTAATATCGTTGCGGAAGGCGTGAGTTCAGAACATCAATTGAGCTATATTCTCGATCATAACGTAGGATTTATACAGGGCTATCTTTACGCAAAGCCTATGTGTTCATCTGATTTTACGCGCTGGCTTGATACGCGTGCCAATGAGCAAAATGACAGGATTAAATGCAAAAAATGTTCAATAAATCAGTAACCACTGAGGTAACATAATGGTTTAACCTGAACGACGCATTCTTAACAGAAGGTCTTATGAGTAAGAAAAAATACCTAATTGATAAGAAAGTCATTCTTGATTGCGAAAAGATGACGCTGTCGTGCGATCGCGAAAGCTTGAGAATTTCCGAATCCGAATGCAATTTGCTTATTGCTTTCCATGAAGGGTTATTTAAGAAGGATGACTTAATTGCCTGGGTATGGGGACGAAAAGGCGTTGTGGTTTCCAGTGCGAGCTATTATAAATTAATCAACCAGTTACGCGGTTCATTTGAAAAGGTCGGCCTTCCCCCTTCAGCGGTATTAACGCGTCCTAAGGTCGGCGTAACGCTCTCGGTATCCATCGAATCATTGCCTGATGCTTCAACACCCGCAATGCAAAATATCGCCAGCGATACCGTTGCGCGAGTTGCAGACGCGTCGCCAGAACCAACGCAAATTTCTCAGTTTACCATCAGGAAAGAATGGTTTTTTTTAATCGGCGCAACGTTATTCTTGCTGGTAATGATTTATATATACCACAACAGTAAGCCAGATTATTTTTCTGAACTGGGAACCTATAACGGATATACCTTTTACGGTGTTACAGAGGATAACCGTACTCTTGAGGATGCGGTGGGGGCTTTTTCCGAGCTGAGCCCGCAAGTCTATAAGCAAAATGGCAATTTTATTTATTATATTCGCGTCCCTAACACCAATATTTTTGTTCAGTGTCTGAATCAACTGAATGTTCCGGAGCCCAAATGCATCACTATCAAAGAACGGTATTGAACAGCATTACGCTGTTTATTCTGGTGGTATCCTTCGCGTTGCTGATTATACATGTCCGTCAACAACGTTACCCTTTGCCAGATTTGAACGCTTTTTTATGTACTACCAGGACGGTAACCGCAGTTCAGCCGGGGAATTTTCAGGCAGATGGCAATATCGTCCTTGATTTTAAGAATAAACGCATTACGCTTCAATATGACATCCTCACCGCCCAGCAGATAAAAAAAGTATTGTATCGCGATGTATATATAAAAAACCTGAAGATGCCGGGGGCCGGAATTTATACATTTGATGTTGATTCGGTAAAGGTGTTTTCTACTGATACTGCCGGTGATTTTTTAGCACATTTTCGCTTGCTGCACCCCGGTGCCGCTAATGAAATAAGAGTCACCAGAGTCGGTAATAGCACCTATTTGTACTCAATAAATCGTCAGATATATAACGTTTGTACCTTGCAGTGAACCTGGGTTTGCGTTGCTAATAGGTTTTTTATCTATTAATATCAATATCTTACTAAATCATACTTTTTCTGAAAGTGACGGTAAAATATATGTAAGACTAATTTCATAATTTTCTCTCGATTTTTATGGTTATATTGCTGCCGCAATCGGTCTTCTACGGTGATTGCTTGTTGATAAGCATTGAGTTATTTACCAGTAAGGAGCTTTACATGCAGCGTATTTTTTCACCATGGATTATGGCGGCACTATTATTTTCGCCCGCATTAGCGGTAGCGATGGAAAATCATACCCTCTCGGTTGGCTATGCCCAAACGCACCTTAGTGCGTTAAAGAGCTCTGCCAGTAAAGATCTTCGTGGCCTCGCACTAAAATATCGTTATGAGTTCAATTCTGACTGGGGAGTATTAACCTCTCTTACCGCCACTCGTCATGAAGTACAAAATTACAAGTGGGACGCGGGGAAGTTACATAAAGATGGGGATAATACTACCAGCTATAGTTCGTTAATGATTGGACCGACCTATCGGTTTAATGACTATATTAGTTTGTATGGTAATGTCGGCATGGCAGAAATGAAGATAAAAAACCGGGATAATCATTCCTCTTCAGAAAATGCTTTTGCCTATGGAGCAGGCGTTATTTTTAATCCATTAACGAATCTTTCCCTTGGCCTCTCATGGGAAACGGCCAAATTACTTTTCGTTGATACAAATACATTTGGTGTGAGCGTAGGTTATCGTTTCTAATACCTAAAACGCCTCTGTTTATGGCAAGGAATACATTATCTCAAAAAAATAAAATATCATGACGACGATAAGAGATATTATGGACCCTTAAGATAGTTATACTTGATGGTAGTTTAAATCGTAAATCTCCCTGGAGCTCCCTGGGAAGTATATTTTATTGCCAGCACAATGCGCCTCAACATTCGACTGGTTTCGCAACTATTGGATTATTTTTAGCAGAATTGATTAAGGTATTAACATGAACAAAAAAATGGTCTTTCTGGCCGCTTTTATGCTAACAGCTTGTAGCGCTAACTCCTTACAACATGGCGCTGAGGGAGTACGTATAACACATAACGAACCTGATGCTTCGTGCACCTATTTAGGGGACGTGACTGGTAGCCAGGGTAATTTTTTCACGGGAGGATGGACGTCAAATAGCAACCTCGAGACGGGGGCCCGAAATGATCTAAAAAATAAAGCGTGGAAAATGGGGGGGAACGTCGTGGTACTGTTAACCCAAAGAGCGGGTCAGACCGGTAGCGTCTATCATGGTACAGGTTCAAGCCAGCAAACAAACGTTACATTAAGCGGCACGGTTTATCGGTGTCGGTGATAATATCTCTATCTTGATAACCTCCTGAGGATAATGCAGGTAGTAAAGTTTAAACTATGCTGCCTGTTCAACTCTCCCTTTCTTTATTAACTATGTAGTGGCACAGTAAATTTGGCCACCTGATTAAAGGTGATATTCTCACCTCAACACAAAACAGGTGACTTAATGAACAAGAAAACTAAGCGTACTTTCACCCCCGAGTTCAGGCTGGAATGTGCACAGCTGATTGTTGATAAGGGCTACTCCTATCGACAAGCCAGTGAAGCGATGAATGTCGGTTCTACCACGCTTGAGAGCTGGGTACGCCAGCTCAGGCGAGAGCGCCAGGGGATTACGCCCTCTGCCACACCTATTACTCCAGACCAGCAACGTATCCGCGAGCTGGAAAAGCAGGTTCGTCGCCTGGAGGAGCAGAATACGATATTAAAAAAGGCTACCGCGCTCTTGATGTCCGACTCACTGAACGGTTCACGATAGTTGCCAGACTGAGTGACAGCCACACGGTCGTCAGCCTGTGTTCTGCTCTTGGAATACACCGCAGCAGTTACCGATACTGGCGAAAACGACGCGATACGGTTAATCCGGCGCGAGTCAGGCTGTGCAGCGAAATACGCCGGGCGTGGAATCAGAGCAGGGGCGCGCACTCTGGCTGACGTGCTGACCCAGAACGGCGTCCCGATGAGCCGTTACCGTGCGGGGCGTCTGATGAAATATCTGAACCTGAGCAGTTGCCAGCCTGGAAAACATCAGTACAAAAATGCCCGTCAGGAGCATACCTGCCTGCCGAATCTGCTTGAGCGCCAGTTCGCTGTGCCCGAGCCAGATCGGGTATGGTGCGGAGATATTACGTATATCTGGGCAGGAAATCGCTGGTGCTATCTGGCGATCGTTATGGATCTTTTTGCCCGCAGGGTTATCGGCTGGAGTCTGTCAGCGCATGCCAATACCGCACTGATAAGCAACGCTCTGCGGATGGCTTATGAGACGCGTGGTCAACCGCATGATGTCATGTTCCATAGCGATAGTAATAATGCCGATGTCAGTCTTTACCACCACTTAGTTTGCCGTTTAACCAGATTGGTGTGATTACTGATGCAGTGAAGACCTTCCCGCATCCTGACTCACACAGCGATCGACCTTTTGTGTCCTGCCCTGGACCCGTCGGTTGCCGGAAGCGCCTTCATGCGAGGCATCTCCTCACCGATGCGCGTGACTCAAGAAGGGCCTGACGGCTTGTCTCGTTACTGTCCTGTCCGGGTTATCTGTCTGGAGATTCAACTCTGTTTCCTCACAGGAGCTCTGTCATGGTTGATAAAGTTACCGAAGCTGCCGTTGTGGGTGGC
>NZ_JH414809.1:2928-7282 GCF_000238715.1 Klebsiella sp. 4_1_44FAA | reverse complement strand
TATCGGATACGAAAGCGCTTCACAGTTGCTGATCACTGCCGGAGACAATCCTCAACGGTTAAGATCAGAATCAGGATTTGCGGCACTGTGTGGTGTCAGCCGGTCCCCGTTTCTTCTGGAAAAACGAACCGTTACCGACTTAATCGTGGTGGAGATCGTGCTGCAAATAGTGCACTTCACATCATCGCCATCGGACGCTTACGAACTGACGCAAAAACAAAGGAATATGTCGCCAGGCGTGTAGCCGAAGGACATACAAAAATGGACGCGATACGCTGTCTAAAGCGATATATCTCCCGCGAAGTTTACACGTTACTGCGCAATCAAAACAGGCGGATCAACAGTATCCCGATAACAGCTTGACTCTTAGAAGGGCGTCCAGGGAAGCCAGTATACCGGTCTGAAATATCAACAACTTCTCTGGCGTTACAGAATAAAACAAAGCGTCAGTCGGCGGGGAAACTGCTGGGACAATAGTCCCATGGAACGCTTCTTCCGCAGTCTGAAAACAGAATGGGTACCGGTGAATGGTTACGCAGGCAAGGACGAAGCCCGACAGCAAATTAATGGTTACATATTGAACTACTACAACAGCGTCAGACCTCACCATTATAACGGTGGGTTGACTCCGGAAGAGTCTGAGAACAGATACCATTTTTACTGTAAAACCGTGGCCAATATTACTTGACCACTACAAGCTCACCTGCCGGGTATTTCTCATACCTGTCAAACAAGGAAAATTAAAAATGAAACAACCAGAGAACACGATCGCGGTAAAGGTGGCGGAATACCGTTTATACATCACCCGGCTTAGGGTCTGCCGGGATAGCCTGGCTGGATGTTGTAGTGATGCCGAGTGGCGTGGCTGGCGCTTGAGGGCCCTTGAGCAGTTAAGTAAAGCCTCATCGTTCAACTGCCAACGGGCAAACTCTGCCGATACCAGCAAGTTTCAACAGGCCAGAGAAGGTCTCCAGCAACACATCAACAAGGTTTTACCAGAAGGTCAGTGGCGTAGTGATTTGGCTGCATTACCTGCTACCCAAGAATAATGTTGAGGTATCTAGAGGAAACCTGCGGTAAAACCGGGTGGGCCGTATTATGCAACTGAACCGGATTAAAGCCGTGCGCTGCTATAAAGCTCCGCGTTGTATCCCTGGCAGACCTTCAGTGGTTGTGCCTAATCGTGTGCAGCGGCAGTTTACCGCTGTCCGGGCTAATCAGGTCTGGGTCACCGATATTACTGATATCCGCACCTGGCAGGGCTGGCTGTATCTGGCGGTGGTTATCGCTCTCTTCGCCCGTAATGTGGTCGGCTGGTCGATTAAGCTCACTCTCTCACGCGAACTGGCACTCGACGCGCTGATAATGGCGGTCTGGCGACGTAAATCTGATGGCGAGGTCGTCGTATACTCGGACTAGAGCAGCCAGTACGGAAGCGACGACTGGCAACGCTTCTGCCGGGCCAATAACTTGGCACCGAGTATGAGCCGGCGTGGCAACTGCTGGGAGTGCGGTGGCCGAATCGTTCTTCAGCTCGCTGAAAAAAGAACGGATCAAAATACACATATAAAAACCGGGATCTGGCCCGGGCGGATATCTTCGATTACATTGAAGTGTTCTACAACCGGGCCCGGCGCCACAGTCATCTCGGCGGCGTCAGTCCGGAGGTCTTCGAACAGGCCTCGTCGTGAGGACAGAATTTGTCTACAGGTATGGGATCAGTCCACTTAGCGAACATTCAACTTTGACCTGCTCGAACATCTGAAATTAGCCCTGACATAACCATCAGATATATATAAATACAATGTCCATCTGGGCTAAGTTAAAATGTCTGTCGTGTATTAATCAACAGGAAGATACCCATGACAGCACGTGCAGTAGAATTTTTACTTTGAATAAAATAACCCCTTATATCTTATTCTTTAAATGGACATAATTGAAAAAATAGAACCTCTCCAATGGATACACCACACCAGCTCCCTCCAATAAGAACCTCGACTGAAACAATTGAATAACACAAAGGAAACCAATAAACCATTATTGACTTAAACTCAGTGTGGCATTGAAAATAAATCATCGACCTAAAGCTATGATATTCAATATATTTCCTGTAAGATTAAAATAAATCTTAGATTAATAATTAAAGCATTGAAAAAAGCAAAAATTGATACTATGGTTTATTATTACTTCAAAAAGGAGTTATTATGCTTGGTAATAAAGTAGCACTTATAACTGGCGCATCGAATGGGATAGGGCTTGAAATTGCTCGCAAATTTGCCCAAAACGGGTGGGATGTTATTGCTGTCGCAAGGAATGAAGAAAAATTATCTAAAGCAGTTGAGGATCTAAAACAATACGGCACAAAAATTATCCCCTATTCCATCGATCTCAGTAAGTATGAGCAGATAGAAACACTTAAGCGAAAAACGGAACAAGATGGATTCGATATAGGAGCACTGGTTATCAATGCTGGCCAAGGACTCGGCGGTGCATTTATTGGTGGTACCGATTTATCAAAAGAACTTGAGCTCATCCGACTCAATGTTGACTCATATGTTCATATGTCAAAAATATTTTTGCCTGATATGATCAAACGTGGCGGAGGGTATGTTCTGATGACATCATCAGTTTCTGGCACGCAGCCAATACCTTTTGAATCCATCTATGGTGCGACAAAAGCATTTGTGAATTCCTTCTTCTGGGCCATTCGCAATGAATTATCCGGCAAGGGCTTAAAAATGACTTTGTTGATGCCTGGTGCCACTGCCACTAATTTCTTCATTAATGCTGGTCAGTCCAACACTCGGGTAGGTGCACACCAGAATACGACTGCGGAACAAGTCGCTGAACGTGCATGGTATGCATTAATGAGTGAACATGAAGTTGCGTATGGGAGTGATAATGCAGAATTAGCGGCAGAAGTCTACAATCGACAAATGAGTGAGTCTCATAAAGCCCAGCGTGCTCGTCTAAATTCTGAACCTGGTTCAGCAGTAAAATAAAATAGTTAAATACGAGATAACCAGGATAGTTCTTGGTTATCTCGTATTTAATCGTTAAATTAATGCTTCATGTAGTGTACTTTCAATGTGCTTAAATGCCCTATTGCAAATATCCTCGTGGTAAAACATCTTGCCTGGAATGTCAGCTTTAGGAAAAGTAAAAGGGTGGACAGCCTCAGCATAATTGACGAACTCAAAATTTGCTTCAGCCGCTACCATTTCTTTAAAAAATTCAATCACATGTAGAAGGGGAACAAAAGGATCACGAGCACCATTTAGCACGACAACTTTGGCGGAAGTCCTGCCTTTAACTATAGGTCGTGTTGTCGTTAACGTTCCATGTACACTGATACTGGTCTTAATTTCAGCGCCAATTCGCGCAAGTTCCAAAGCACAGTGTCCACCATAACAAAAGCCTACAACACCCATTTTCTCCCGTATCACGTGTTGGTCACCAGCCAGAATCTCAAGAACAATATTTAATCGATTAATCTCCTCAGGAGTATCTTTCAATTCTGTCATCATCGTAAAAGCTTCATCAGAGGACAGACTAAAACCTCTACCATATAAATCGGCAACAAGGACGGTATACCCCATCGCGGCTATGCGTTTTCCATGATCAATATTTGATTCGGTAAGGCCCATCATATTGGGGCATAAAAGTACCCCCCGGACGAGTCCCTGCATCCGAATGAATCAACAGCCCTGAGAAGATCTTATTACCCGAATACCAATTTACTGTATTCGTACTTAATGATTGCATTGTGTTTACCTGCTGCCACCGGTCTCAGTGAAGCATTCTTTATTTACGAATTCATAAACTCTTCAAATTTATCTTTCCAGTCAGGGTGCCACCTGGAAAGTGCTGGGCGATTTTGAATGATATCCTCATAGGCCCAGGTTATACGCTTTGCGTCTATTTCTGAGGTGACCGTTCCATCCGGGCAAATGATATAAAAGTCGCCCCTGGAGAAATGCTCGATAAAGTATTCAATCACTTGTTGGCTTTGTTGAATAAATCGAACTTTTGCTGAGTTGAAGGATCAGATCACGCATCTTCCCGACAACGCAGACCGTTCCGTGGCAAAGCAAAAGTTCAAAATCACCAACTGGCCCACCTACAATAAAGCCCTCATCAACCGTGGCTCCATAACTTTCTGGCTGGATGATGAAGCTATTCAGGCCTGGTATGAGTCAGCAACACCTTCTTCACGAGGCAGACCTCAGCGCTATTCTGACCTTGCCATCACGACTGTGCTGGTCATTAAACGCGTATTCAGGCTGACCCTGCGCGCTGCGCAGGGCTTTATTGATTCCATTTTTTCTCTGATGAACGTTCCGCTACGCTGCCC
>NZ_JH414809.1:0-2426 GCF_000238715.1 Klebsiella sp. 4_1_44FAA | reverse complement strand
GGGAGTAATGCGCGGTGGAAATGGACAACAGATTACAACCGTCGCTCGATAGCGGAAACGGCGATGTACCGGGTAAAACAGCTGTTCGGGGGTTCACTGACGCTGCGTGACTACGATGGTCAGGTTGCGGAGGCTATGGCCCTGGTACGAGCGCTGAACAAAATGACGAAAGCAGGTATGCCTGAAAGCGTGCGTATTGCCTGAAAACACAACCCGCTACGGGGGAGACTTACCCGAAATCTGATTTATTCAACAAAGCCTCACTTGTTCAGCTTTCCATGTTCCTTTTGGCTGCTCATCGTGTTGTTCGTCCATTTCAGGGAAATTCATAGGAGTCCAGGTATAACCAGGAACCAAAAGATGGGCAGTTATTTTATTTCCACATGCTTTAAACAAATCATGGGCCAATTGCTCAGTAACTATTTTCACCCCCGCTTTGGAAACGTTATAGGCATTGTTCCCGGGCGGGGTAGTGATTCCCTGCTTCGAGCCAAGGTTTACGATTGCGCTTCGGCCGTCCATCTTAAGCATTGCTGGTACGAACAAGTGTTGGACGTTCAGTATTGAGAATAAATTCCCTTCAAGCTGACTGCGCCAGTCATCTGGATCACCCCATGGACCGCTGCGGTGCGAAATAGCCGCATTATTAATAAGCAAGGCAATATCACCAAATTCATTTATAGCCGTATCACGAAGGCGCGCAATATCCTCCGGACTTGTCACATTACCTGTAACAAGACGAATTTCAGAATCAAGAGTGCCAGCGAAGGACTGAAGAGTCTTCTCATCCTTATCGAAGAGGCACAGATTCATGCCCGCTTCAGATAAACGTTTTGCGGCGGCGGCGCCAATACCTTTCGCCGCACCAGTAATAACTGCCGTACGACCCTTTACGATAATTGAACCGTTCATTTTAGTCCCCAGGACACTGTCAGTTGAACTCAACAATCTGATCTGAGCAGCCTGAATTTAACAGAAACCAACAGGATCAAATTGAGTTAAATTAAATCATAAACGATAACAGTCCTCGAAATATTCAACATGATGATATGCTATATTGAATTAAACTCAATCAATAGACCGTAGTGTCAGTACGGTGATTTCTGACGGCTTGCCAAGCCGTATAGGAAAACCATTCCAGATACCGGTACCATTACTGACATATAGCGACATATGACCAATATCATATAAACCTGAAACGAAGCCATTATTGGCTTTAGCGATAAGCTTATCGAACCCGTACACCATCCCTCCATGGGTATGACCAGACAGCTGGAGCGACACACCGGCTGTGGCACTTTGTGGGGCATTATCAGGCCGGTGACTCATCAGAATAATTTTTCCGGAAGTATCAATTCCGGACAGTGCAGCAGAGAGATCGGGGACAGCTCCACCAAACTCAGCCGCAGCTTCATCGATGATACCAGCCAGCACCAGCTTTGCATCTTTGTGAGTAATAACAGTATGTTCATTATTTAGAAAATGCAGACCCAGCCTGGATAGCTCAGCAGTCCATTGGGCACCATCAACGTAATATTCATGATTACCCGTGACGGCAAATACACCATCAGGGGCCTTTAGCATGGCAAGTGAGCTGACATCTGGCCGTCTGTCCTCAACCGTTCCGTCGATGATATCGCCGGTTATTAGGATCAAACTGGAGTCGAGAGCATTGGTTTTTTCTACCACCTGTCGCAGCCAGTCACCGGTTAAAAGACGGCTGACGTGAAGGTCCGTCAGTTGAGTGATACGGTAGCCGTCAAATTCTTCATGCAATCCCTGAATTCTCACCTCGACTTCCCGAATATCAGGTACTTTCACGGACTGATAAACACCGATACCTGACAGTGACGATGCGAATACAGGCAGAAGATAAACAGGGATAAATAGGGGATACTTTTTTCTGGTGAGACAAAATCTAATCAACTGCATCAGGTCTCTAATCACTAACAACATAAAGAAAATAACTATGAAACCAAATCCCCAGCCAATCATAATCATTAGAAATTGAGGGAGTTCTGGAGAGAACATGGTTCCAAAAAATAATCGACTGAGCAGGTGAAAATCTGCGTAAGCGTTAAGTGAGCGCCGTATTGACGGCTATTTATTGGTGAGATCTACGTTCCATGGCAGCAGTTCGGCCACTTTGTTGATGGGCCACTCCGGCAATACGCTCAGGATATGGCGAAGGTAACCCTCTGGATCGATACCGTTCAGCCTGCACGTTCCGATCAGACCATACAGCAGGGCACCACGTTCACCACCATGATCACTGCCGAAGAAGATGTAGTTTTTCTTGCCCAGACAGACCGCTCGTAGCGCGCGCTCAGCAGCGTTATTATCCGGCTCTGCCAGACCATCATCGCAGTAGTAACACAGGGCATCCCACTGGTTCAGTGCATAAGCGAACGCCTCGCCTAACCGGG
>NZ_JH414808.1:76473-87052 GCF_000238715.1 Klebsiella sp. 4_1_44FAA | reverse complement strand
ACTCTTGTAGACTTGGTATTCATTTTTCGTCCGTAGGCGTTAAGAATCCATGTCACTTTGAGTGCCCACACAGATTGTCTGATAAATTGTTAAAGAGCAGTGCCGCTTCGTTTTCGCTGCGGCGCGGGGCGTGCATATTACGCTTTCCCGCTGCAGAGTCAAGCATTTATTTTTGCTTTTCTCTGCGAGGTTCTCACCGGAACCCCGCTGACCCGGCGGCTTGTTTGCCGTTGTTCCGTGTCAGTGGAGGCGCATTATAGGGAGTAATTCTGAGGTGACAAGGGGAAATGCAAAAAAACTTTTCGTTCGCTCGATTTTCCATCACAACGCGAGTTTTACGCGCTATTTGCGCGCCATTTGTGCGATTTCCCGAGCAAACCGGGATACCTGTTGCCAGTCGGTATAGACCACTTCTTTGCGGGTATCCGTTTCACCCCCGGTCATTTTCATAATCAGGCGGATCATAAACCGATCGTACCAGCTGTAGCGCGGGTAGCGCAGCGCGCCGGCAAATACCGCGCAGCTCTGCGGCTGCCACGGCGAGTTCAGCAGAAACTTACGCGTATAGCTGTTGGTCTGCGGCGTGCGCTTCTCGGGTTTACGCGCCACCAGGTTAACCGAAAAGAATGCCCCCGGCAGCGCCTGCAATGCTGCCAGATGCTTTTTCACAAAGCGGTCCACCGCCGGATGAAAGTGCCCGTAGCGAATCGACGCGCCAATGACCACCCGATCGTAGTGATGCCATTCGACGACATCGGTACGGTTCAGGTTCAGGGTGTCCGCATCGATGCCCAGCTCTTTAAGCTCAGAGGCGAGAAACGAAGCGATTTCACGGGTCTGCCCGTCGCGGGTGGAGAAGAGAATTAAAGTTTTCACGAGCACTCCTGTTATTCGCGCCAGAAAGTGGGGGTAAAGAGCACCAGTAAGGTGAACACTTCCAGACGACCAAACAGCATATTAGCAATCAGGATCCATTTCGCGACCGGGTTCATGGTGGCAAAGTTATCCGCGACGACGCCGAGCCCAGGCCCGAGGTTGTTCAATGTCGCCACCACGGAGGCGAAAGCAGAGAAGTCATCCACCCCGGTGGCGATAATCGCCAGCATACTAATGATAAAGACCAGCGCATAGGCGGAGAAGAATCCCCATACTGCTTCCAGAATACGTTCCGGCAGCGCGCGGTTACCTAATTTAATGCTATACACCGCATTCGGGTGCACCAGCCGCTTCAGCTCACGGTTGCCCTGCTTGAACAGCAACAGGATACGGATCACTTTTAATCCACCGCCCGTGGAGCCAGCGCAGCCGCCGATAAATGCGGAGCACAGCAACAGCACCGGAAGGAACAGCGGCCAGCGTGCAATACTATCGGTGGTGAACCCCGCGGTGGTCGCCATCGACACCACCTGGAAAAACGCCTGGTTCAGCGTCGTCGACACCGAGCCGTACACGTTATGAAGCCATAGCACCAGCGTACAGACGATGACCAGCGTCAACTGGACGCCAATGAACATCCTAAATTCGGGGTCGCGCCAGTACACCTTCAGGCTGCGTCCGCTCAACAACGAAAAATGCAGACCGTAGTTACAGCCCGAGATCAGCAGGAAGATGGCAATGATGGAGTTGATCATCGGGCTGTTGAAATAGCCGACGCTGGCATCGTGAGTCGAGAAACCGCCGATGGCGATGGTGGCGAAACTGTGCCCGATCGCATCGAACGCCGGCATACCGGCAAACCAGAGCGCCAATGCGCAGGCGATCGTGAGTAACACATAGATGAGCCACAATGTCTTCGCCGTCTCGGCAATACGCGGACGCATCTTGTTATCCTTCAGCGGGCCGGGCATTTCCGCGCGGTAGAGCTGCATCCCCCCGACGCCGAGGATAGGCAGAATCGCTACCGCCAGCACAATGATCCCCATGCCGCCGAACCACTGCAGCATCTGGCGATAAAAGAGGATAGCGTGCGGAAGCGAGTCCAGCCCCACCAGAGTGGTCGCCCCGGTCGTCGTCAGGCCGGAAAATGACTCGAAGAAGGCATCCGTCACCGTCAGGTTCGGCTGTTCGGAGAAGATAAAGGGCAAGGCCCCCACGCTCCCCAGCACGGTCCAGAACAGCACCACGATCAGAAACCCTTCACGAGATTTCAGTTCGCCTTTTTGCTTACGGTTCGGCCACCACAGCATGGAGCCGATCGCCAGAGCGACAAAGAAGGTTTGAGTGAAGGCCCGTCCCGCGCCATCGCGATATATCAGGGCCACTAATCCCGGGACGATCATCGTCCCCGAAAACAAGATGACCAGCAGTCCAACGATTCGGGTTATGGCGCGAAAATGCATCTCTGGCGCTTCCTTTGATAGGCAAAAAACAGAGGGGATTATTCGTTAATCTTCAGTAATTGCAATGAACCACGACTAAAATCAGCCAGTCTTGCTGAAAAAGCCGCCACTTCGGCCTGGGGAAGCGCCACGCGCAGCCGAACTGACGCCAGATATTCGCTTTCAACGACGTTCCCGGAGAATTGGGCGAGCAGCGCTTCAACGCCGGCCAGTTGCCCATACTCACACTGCAAAGTATATGCCGTTAACGGCGTCTTGCGCAGCGTCGTCAGCTGCGCCAGCGCCTGATGCACCCCGCCGCCATAGGCCTTAACCAGACCGCCGGTGCCCAGCAGGATACCACCGTAGTAACGCACGACGACAGCGGTTATCTCGCCGACGCCGCTTCCCATCAGCTGCGCCAGCATCGGTTTACCCGCCGTTCCCGCCGGTTCGCCATCGTCTGAAAACCCCAGCTGTTGCGAATCATCAGGCGGCCCCGCGACCCACGCCACGCAGTGGTGGCGGGCATCAGGGTGATCCGCTCTGACGGACTCGACAAAAGCTTTTGCCGCCGCCACGCCGTCGGTATGCGCCAACAGCGTGATAAAACGGCTTTTTTTAATCTCCTCAACGACGGTAACCGGCGCCGCCGGGATTAACCAGCTCTCCATCAGGCCAGCTTCAGATCGCGCGTCATATTTTCGATACTGTTTTCGTGAATCACCACGTTATCTTCGATACGGATCCCACCGAACGGCTTCATGGCGTCAATTTTTTGCCAGTTAAAGTGCTTGCTGAACGGGCCTTCACGCCACGGCGCCAGTAACGACTCGATGAAGTAGATGCCGGGTTCAATAGTTAACACCATCCGCGGCTCGATAATACGGGTGCAGCGCAGATACGGGTATTTCGACGGCGCCGCCAGATGCGTACCGGTGTCATCCTGCATAAAGCCAGCGACATCATGCACCTGCAGACCCAGCGGATGGCCAATCCCGTGCGGCATAAACGGCCCGGTCAGGTCATTCTCCACCATCGCCTCTTCGCTCATATCAGTGACTAACTGGTGTTTACGCAACAGCTTCGCGATACGCTGATGGAACTGGATATGGTAATCAATGTAACTGGTACCGGCCTTCATGGTACTAATCAGCGCCTGCTGCTCATCGTTAACGTCTTTGATCAGATGGGCAAAGTCGTTATCGCCGTGCGCCGCCCAGGTGCGCGTCAGATCTGCGGCATAGCCGTTATATTCCGCACCGGCGTCGAGCAGGAAACTGCGCATCTCCGCCGGGGCACGATGGTCCAGTTTGGTGTAGTGCAGGACGGAGGCATGCTCATTCAGCGCGACAATATTGCTGTAAGGCACGTCGGTATCACGATGGCCGGTGGCGGTGAGATAGGCCTGGTTGATATCGAATTCGCTCATCCCCGACTGGAAAGCTTCGTAGGCCGCACGATGACCATTCACCGCCGACTTCTGCGCTTCACGCATGCAGGCCAGCTCGTAATCGGTTTTGTAAGCCCGGTAGTAATGCAGGTAGTCGATAACCCCTTTCGGGTTGATCTTATCCGCGGCGATACCCAGGCCCAGCGCGCGCTCAGGCACCGGGCCGATATAGCCAATATTACCGCGAGCGGCAGGCAGCTGGCTGCCGATGCCATCGGCCTTCGGTAGCGCGATCACGTCTATCTCTTCGGTCCAGAAAGAGGTCGGCAACGGCTCAACGTTATGCCAGTAATCTACCGGCAGATAGAACCACAGCTTCGGTTTATTCACACCGTCCACCAGCAGCCAGCAGTTAGGCACCTGAGTCACAGGCACCCAGGCTTTGAACTGCGGATTGACCTTGAACGGGTACGGATGGTCATCAAGGAAGACGTTAACCAGCTCGCCGGAGTGAATCAGCAGAGCATCCATTTGAAAACGGGCCAGGACGTCGCGGGTACGTTCTTGTAGGGTAACAATATGATTTTTATAGAGCGCGGCCAGGGATTCCATCTTTTATCCTTTGCTTTTATGGGATCGTGATACACCGCATCTTAGCACATCGACCTGCGTGCGGGTGATTTCCGCCGGATGTGATCCGACCAGCAATTATTTAAAGAGTAATTTGCAATTCTTTAACATAAATTCCACACTCCGTTTCATCTGGTATGACCAGATCATATTGCTGGATTCAGGAGACTGACATGCTCTACAAAGGCGACACCCTGTACCTCGACTGGCTGGAAGATGGCATCGCCGAACTGGTGTTCGATGCCCCAGGTTCGGTCAACAAGCTTGATACCGCAACCGTAGCCAGCCTCGGTCATGCGCTGGACGTACTGGAAAAACAAAGCGATCTCAAAGGTCTGCTGCTGCGCTCTGAAAAAGCGGCATTTATCGTCGGCGCGGATATCACCGAATTCCTCTCGCTGTTCCTGGTCCCTGAGGAGCAGTTAAGCCAGTGGCTGCATTTTGCTAACAGCGTCTTCAATCGTCTGGAAGATCTCCCCGTCCCCACTATCTCTGCCGTCAATGGCTATGCGCTGGGCGGCGGCTGCGAATGCGTGCTGGCGACCGACTATCGCCTCGCCACGCCGGATCTGCGCATTGGGCTGCCAGAAACCAAGCTCGGCATTATGCCGGGCTTCGGCGGTTCCGTGCGTCTGCCGCGCCTGCTCGGCGCCGATAGCGCGCTGGAAATTATTGCCGCCGGGAAAGACGTCGGCGCCGATCAAGCACTGAAAATCGGCCTGGTGGATGGCGTGGTCGCTGCGGAAAAACTACGCGACGGCGCGCTGGCGATCCTACGTCAGGCCATGAATGGCGACCTGGACTGGAAAGCGAAACGTCAGCCGAAGCTGGAGCCGCTGAAGCTCAGCAAAATTGAAGCCGCCATGAGCTTCACGATTGCCAAAGGCATGGTCGCGCAAACCGCCGGGAAGCATTACCCGGCGCCGATCACCGCGGTCAAAACCATTGAAGCCGCCGCGCGTCTTGGTCGTGAAGAAGCCCTGGTGCTGGAAAATAAAAGCTTTGTCCCGCTGGCCCATACCAATGAGGCCCGCGCGCTGGTTGGTATCTTCCTGAACGACCAGTACGTCAAAGCGAAAGCGAAAAAGCTGACCAAAGATGTCGAGACGCCGAAGCATGCTGCCGTCCTGGGCGCTGGCATTATGGGCGGCGGTATCGCTTACCAGTCGGCCTGGAAGGGCGTGCCGGTGGTGATGAAAGACATCAGCGACAAATCGCTGACCCTGGGTATGACCGAAGCGGCGAAACTGCTGAATAAACAGCTGGAACGCGGCAAAATCGACGGTCTGAAGCTGGCCGGAGTGATTAGCACCATTCAGCCAACGCTGGAATACAGCGGTTTTGACCGCGTGGACGTCGTCGTTGAAGCGGTGGTGGAAAACCCGAAAGTGAAGAAAGCCGTACTAGCGGAAACCGAGTCAAAAGTGCGCCCGGATACCGTGCTGGCGTCCAACACCTCAACGATCCCCATCAGCGAGCTGGCCAGCGTTCTGCAGCGCCCGGAAAACTTCTGCGGTATGCACTTCTTTAACCCGGTGCATCGCATGCCGCTGGTTGAAGTGATCCGCGGCGAAAAAACCTCGGATAATACCATTGCCAAAGTGGTGGCCTGGGCCAGCAAAATGGGCAAAACGCCGATTGTGGTGAATGATTGTCCCGGCTTCTTCGTCAACCGGGTACTGTTCCCCTACTTCGCCGGCTTCAGCCAGCTGCTGCGCGACGGGGCGGACTTCCGCAAAGTCGACAAAGTGATGGAGAAACAGTTTGGCTGGCCGATGGGCCCGGCTTATCTGCTGGACGTGGTCGGCATCGATACCGCGCACCATGCTCAGGCGGTCATGGCGGCGGGCTTCCCGCAGCGGATGCAGAAAGATTATCGCGACGCCATCGACGCCCTGTTTGACGCCAACCGTTTCGGCCAGAAGAACGGCCTCGGCTTCTGGCGCTATAAAGACGACAGCAAAGGTAAGCCGAAGAAAGAAGAAGATGCTGCCGTCGACAGCCTGCTGGCCGACGTCAGCCAGCCGAAGCGCGATTTCAGCGATGAAGAGATTATCGCCCGCATGATGATCCCCATGGTTAACGAAGTCGTCCGCTGCCTGGAAGAAGGCATTATCGCCAGCCCGGCGGAAGCGGATATGGCGCTGGTATACGGCCTGGGCTTCCCTCCGTTCCACGGCGGCGCATTCCGCTGGCTGGACACCATCGGCAGCGCGAAGTATCTCGATATGGCGCAGCAATACCAGCACCTTGGCCCGCTGTATGAAGTGCCAGCCGGTCTGCGTGACAAAGCGCGCCATAACGAAGCGTATTATCCCCAGGTAGAGCCAGCCCGTCCGGTTGGCGCTCTGAAAACGGCTTAAGGAGTCACAATGGAACAGGTTGTCATTGTCGATGCAATTCGCACCCCGATGGGCCGTTCGAAGGGCGGCGCATTTCGCCACGTGCGCGCGGAAGACCTCTCCGCGCACCTGATGCGTAGCCTGCTGTCGCGCAATCCGTCGCTTGAGGCAAGCGCGATAGACGATATCTACTGGGGTTGCGTGCAGCAAACCCTCGAGCAGGGTTTTAACATCGCCCGAAACGCGGCGCTGCTGGCGGAGATCCCGCATTCGGTACCAGCAAATACGGTCAACCGTCTGTGCGGTTCTTCCATGCAGGCGCTGCACGATGCGGCCCGTATGATCATGACCGGCGATGCCAGCGTCTGCCTGATTGGCGGCGTCGAGCACATGGGCCATGTGCCAATGAGCCACGGCGTCGATTTCCATCCGGGCCTCAGCCGCAACGTGGCAAAGGCGGCAGGGATGATGGGGCTGACTGCGGAGATGCTGGCGCGTCTGCACGGTATTAGCCGCGAGATGCAGGATCAGTTCGCCGCGCGCTCTCACGCTCGTGCCTGGGCCGCAACCCAGTCCGGCGCATTCAAAGCGGAGATTATCCCCACCGGCGGCCACGATGCCGATGGCGTACTCAAGTCCTTTAACTATGACGAGGTGATCCGCCCGGAAACCACCGTCGAGACGCTGTCCACGCTTAAACCGGCGTTTGACCCGGTGACCGGTACGGTAACGGCGGGTACCTCTTCCGCCCTTTCCGATGGCGCAGCGGCGATGCTGCTGATGAGCGAAAGCCGCGCTCGCGAGCTGGGGCTGAAGCCGCGCGCTCGCGTCCGTTCAATGGCGGTGGTCGGCTGCGACCCGTCCATTATGGGTTATGGCCCGGTTCCGGCCTCAAAGCTGGCGCTGAAAAAAGCGGGCTTATCCACCAGTGATATCGACGTTTTTGAAATGAATGAAGCATTTGCCGCGCAGATCCTACCGTGTATTAAAGATCTGGGCTTAATGGAGCAGATCGATGAGAAGATCAACCTCAACGGCGGGGCGATCGCGCTCGGTCATCCGCTGGGCTGTTCCGGGGCGCGTATTAGCACCACGCTGATCAACCAGATGGAGCGCAAAGACGCTCAGTTCGGCCTCGCCACCATGTGTATCGGCCTGGGACAAGGGATCGCTACCGTGTTTGAGCGGGTTTAAGCGAAAGGGTATCTCAACGCCATTGCCACCAGAACCTGGCGGCTATGGCGAAGAGAGCAGGTTTAGTTGCCGTTCTTCCCGCCTGTCAGGGGCGGGTTTTTTATTTTCAGATAAACGCAAACGCATCGCCAAACAGGCGATCTTCACGCGCGCCGCGCTCATTACAGAACAGGTCGCGAGCGATCTTGGCCATCTCAAAACGACCGGCAATGTAGATGTCATGCTCGGCCAGCGTACCGTAATCCTGCAGCACGGCGGTGAGTACCGTACCGGAGCGACCACGCCACCCTTCTTCCGGCTGTTCAACCACCGGCTCGATGCGCAGATTCGGATGCTTGATGCTTAACGCTTCCAGCTCGGCCAGATCGTACAGATGCTTAGCCTCGCGGCCGCCCCAATAAATGGCGATATCGCGATCCGGGTTACGCGCCAGCGCGCTTAACAGAATAGAACGCACATAAGAGAATCCGGTACCGCCGGCGATCAGAATCAGCGGGCGATCTTCGTCATCGCGCAGCCACGCTTCGCCATGCGGAATATCAACCTCAATTTCACGCTCTTTCAGAATGCGATCCATGACCGCCATCGCGTACAGATTGAGCTCCGAGGCGCCGATATGCAGCTCGATAAATTCCTGTTCCGCCGGTGTGGAAGCCATGGAGAACGGGCGCTTGTCGCGCTCATCCATTACCACCATCAGATACTGGCCGGCACGGAAGGAAAATGCCGCTTCCGGCACTAATCGAACACGATATACGGTATCGGTAATCGCCTCCACCGAGGTCACTTTACAGCTTAAGGTTGTCATGCGTCCCCTCTGTCGGGTCAATAGAGCAAAACAGCGGCGTTAGCCCCGCTTACTGTTGTTTAAAGATGGCCAGTTCATCCCAGATGGCGTCAATACGCGCCGTAACGGCAGGATCTTTTTTGATTGGGCGACCCCATTCACGCTGGGTTTCGCCAGGCCATTTATTGGTGGCATCCAGCCCCATTTTTGAACCCAGGCCGGAAACCGGCGAGGCAAAATCCAGATAATCAATTGGCGTATTCTCTACCAGTACCGTATCACGAGCCGGGTCCATACGGGTAGTGATCGCCCAAATCACATCGTTCCAGTCGCGTGCGTTGACGTCGTCATCGCAGACAATCACGAACTTGGTGTACATAAACTGGCGCAGGAACGACCAGACGCCCATCATTACGCGCTTGGCATGTCCCGCGTACTGTTTTTTCATGGTCACCACTGCCAGGCGATAGGAGCACCCTTCCGGCGGCAGATAGAAATCAACGATTTCCGGGAACTGCTTTTGCAGGATCGGCACAAAGACTTCATTCAGCGCCACGCCCAGCACCGCTGGCTCATCGGGCGGTCGGCCGGTATAGGTAGAATGATAAATCGCGTCTTCACGCTGGGTAATATGGGTTACCGTAAACACCGGGAACTGGTCTACTTCATTGTAGTAACCGGTGTGGTCGCCATACGGGCCTTCCGGCGCCATTTCACCGGCCTCAATGTAGCCTTCTAGCACAATTTCCGCGCTGGCCGGCACTTCAAGGTCATTGGAAACGCACTTAACCACTTCGGTCTTGGTGCCGCGCAGCAGGCCTGCGAAGGCATATTCCGACAGGGTATCGGGCACCGGCGTCACCGCGCCAAGAATGGTTGCCGGATCGGCGCCAAGCGCCACGGAAACCGGGAAGCGTTCGCCCGGACGCGCCGCGCACCACTCCTGGAAATCCAGCGCGCCGCCGCGATGAGACAGCCAGCGCATAATCAGTTTGTTTTTGCCGATCAGCTGCTGGCGATAAATCCCCAGGTTCTGCCGCTCTTTGTGCGGCCCGCGGGTTACCGTCAACCCCCAGGTGATCAGCGGCGCGGCATCTTCCGGCCAGCAGGTCATAATCGGGATTTTATTCAGGTCGACATCATCGCCCTGGATGATTTTTTGCTGACAGGGGGCGCCGCGCAGGCGTTTGGTCGGCATATTCAGCACTTGCTTGAACTGCGGCAGCTTATCAAACAGGTCGCGGAAGCCTTTTGGCGGCTCAGGTTCTTTCAGAAAGGCCAACAGTTTACCCACCTCGCGCAGCGAACTGACATCCTCCTGCCCCATCCCCAACGCCACGCGACGCGGCGTGCCGAACAGATTGCACAGCACCGGCATGGTATAGCCTTTCGGATTCTCAAACAGCAGCGCCGGGCCGCCGGCGCGCAGAGTCCGGTCGGCAATTTCGGTGATTTCCAGGTGAGGATCGACCGGCAGAGTGATACGTTTTAGTTCGCCCTGTTGTTCCAGGAGTGTCAGAAAGTCGCGAAGATCGTGATATTTCATGGAAGTGTTATTGACCTCTCTACAGGCGGCTAATTATACGGTGTTCGACGGCGCGATGCTGTAATTTTGTTAAATTAGCGTGAAAGAACGCTGAAATTTGGATTTCAATTATAATGGCTTTCGCGATTACACCAGCCATTTGTTATGCTTGCCGTTATTAGAAGTGGAATGAGTCATTATGCAAGCCTGGTACTTACTGTATTGCAAACGTGGGCAGCTACAACGAGCCCAGGAACATCTGGAACGTCAGTCAGTTAACTGCCTGATGCCGACGATTGCGCTGGAAAAAATCATTCGCGGTAAACGCACCATGGTCAGCGAACCGTTGTTCCCGAACTACCTGTTTATTGAGTTCGATCCAGAGGTGAT
>NZ_JH414808.1:0-76291 GCF_000238715.1 Klebsiella sp. 4_1_44FAA | reverse complement strand
CAACTTCGTGCGCTTTGGCGCCCTACCCGCTATCGTCCCCTCGGCGGTCATCCATCAGCTTTCTATCTACAAACCGGAAGGGATTACCGACCCGGAAACGCCGCATGAGGGCGATAGCGTGCTAATCACCGACGGCGCGTTTGAAGGCCTGGAGGCGATCTTCACCGAGCCCGACGGCGAAGCGCGCTCTATGTTGCTGTTAAACCTGCTGAATAAGCAAGTCCTGCAGAGCGTTAAAAATACCGACTTCCAGAAAATCTAAACGCCGTTAATGTCAACGCCAAACAGCGCCCTGACGTTTGCGTCCGTTTGCGCCTCCAGCCATTGCGCCTCCTCGCCGCGCCAGGCCGCGACGCAGCCCAGGATATGCGGCAAATACGCGGGCTCGTTACGCCGCGAGGCCGGTTTCGGCTTGAGGTCGCGCGGCAGCAGATAAGGCGCATCGGTCTCCAGCAGCAGACGTTCCGCCGGGATCGCCGGCAGCAGCTCGCGCAGCTCCAGTCCCCGCCGCTCATCGCAAACCCAACCGGTAATACCGATAAACAGGCCCAGATCCAGGCATTCCTGCACCTCGCTGCGGCTGCCAGTAAAGCAGTGCAGCACCGCGCCCGGGATCTTCTCAAGCCAGGGTTTAAGCAGCGTCAGAAACCGATCGTGGGCGTCGCGGCAGTGCAAAAACACCGGCATCGACAGCTCAGCGGCCAGCGCCAACTGGGCGCTGAACGCTACCTCCTGCTCGTGCGGCGTGGAAAAATTCCGGTTAAAATCCAGACCGCACTCGCCTATCGCCACCACCTGCGGCTCGCCGGCGAGGGTATAAATCGCCTCGGCGACCGCTGGCGTCCAGCTGCTACCGTCATGGGGATGAACCCCCGCCGTGGACCAGCAGCCGGAATAGCGGCTCGCCAGTTTCTGCGCCTGCTGGCTCTCCGCCAAATTTGTGCCGGTCAGCAGCATGCCGTTAACCCCCGCCGCCAGGGCGCGCGCTACTACCTCATCATGATCGCGGGAAAACTGCGAACTGGTCAGATTAACGCCGATATCAAACATGATCGCTCCCATATGCCAACCGCCCTGACGGGCGGTTGGCGGTATTACTCTTCTCTGTGCTCTGCGGCTTCAGCTTCGGCCGCGGCGTCGTCATCGCGCGTCAGGCGCTTCCCGGTGTAGAAGCGGGCGAAGAACACCCCGACTTCAAACAGACAGTACATCGGAATGGCCAGCAGTGTCTGCGAGAATACGTCCGGCGGCGTCAGCAGCATGCCCACCACGAAGGCACCCACCAGCACATACGGCCTTTTTTTACGCAAGTCTTCCGGCGTGGTAACGCCCATCCAGCAGAGCAACACAATGGCGACCGGCACCTCAAAGGAGACCCCGAATGCCATAAACAGCGCCATCACGAAGTCGAGATAGCTGCGAATATCGGTCGAGACCAGCACCCCTTCCGGCGCCGCATGGGTCAGGAAGCCGAACGCCAGCGGAAACACGACAAAATAGGCGAAAGCCATGCCGATATAGAACAGCAGGGTACTGGATACCAGTAAAGGCACCACCAGCCGGCGTTCGTGCTTATACAACGCCGGCGCGACGAAGGCCCATACCTGGTAAAGAATAATCGGCACCGACAGGATCACCGACACCATGAAGGTCAACTTTATCGGCGTAAAGAAAGGTGAAGCGACATCGGTGGCGATCATCGTCGCGCCCACAGGCATCTTACTGATAAGCGGGGCCGAGACCAGCTGGTAGATATCATTGGCGAAATAGACCAGCGCCAGGAAGATCACCAGAATAGCAATGATGCTGTTGAGCAGACGCTTGCGCAGCTCAATCAGATGCGAAATTAGCGGTTGTGTATCGTCTACGCCCATGTTTACGGTTTATCACTCGATGCGGGGGAAGAATGGGGAACTGCCGCCGTAGCGGACGTTTTCTCTGCCTGAAGGTCAGCCGGTGAAGCAGATTGCTCGTCGGCAACGGGATCTGGCGCATGAGCCGGAGCGCTGGCCTGATGTTCTGCCGTCGCCGGCGTGACGTCCTGGCGCTGCGCTTCGCTGCCTTTGACCACCGGATTAAGGATGGTATTGGCTTCGTCGCTGGCTTTTTCGGGATCGTGGGCGCTATAGGAGCGCTTCATCGACTCCGCGGCCTCGCGCAGTTCATCCATCGAGGCTTTCAGCTCCGGCGTCAGGTTATTCAGGCTAGCCTTTTCCACCTTCTTCAGGCTCTCCTGGAACTCCTGCAGTTTTAGCTCCTGGGCCAGCTCATTTTGTACCGTGGTCGCCAGCGAGCGTAACGTACGGATCCAGCCAACTACCGTTTTAACCGCTACGGGAAGCCGCTGTGGCCCCAGAACAATGAGGCCAATCACAAACACCAGCAGTAGTTCACTAAAACCAATATCGAACACGAGTTACACCTGCTCTTTGTCGTGGCGTTTTGTCTCGTCTTTTTTTGCATCATCCTGTTTATCGGCGATGGTTTTCGCCGTGAAATCTGCGTCTGGCGCCGACTTTTCGGGTTTATCATCATCACTCATGGCTTTTTTAAAGCCTTTGATAGATGCCCCTAAGTCAGACCCCAGCGAGCTCAGCTTCTTCGTCCCAAAAAGCAGAACTACGATGACGACAACAATTAATAACTGCCAAATACTGATACCACCCATACACGTTCCCCTATGACAGATGATGAATTGTGTGGACGCATTATACACGCCATCCTGCGAGCCGCCTCTTCGTCAGGCCGCCGACATGATTTTGCGCAAATAAGCCTGCGTCATGAAGAGGCGAACCGATCAGTGGGTTTTCCGCCAGCCAATAAGCCAGGTCACCACACCGCCGGCCATCAGCCAACCGGGCATCATTCCCCACTCAGGGCGATGGATAAAGAGCAGCGTACCACTGAGCAATAAAACCGCGCCTATACCAAACAGGTAACGGGATTGGCCCTGGCGCACATGACGCACATGCATATCCCGCACAATAGTATCGACGCTGGTCTGCAGCTGTTTGCTCTGCTGCAGGCTCTGATACACCAGCTCAGGTATTTCCGGCATTCTTTCGATCCAGAACGGCGCTTTGTCTTTAAACGCGCGCACCAGCGCCGGAATGCCGACCTGATCTTTGATCCACGACTCGAGGAAAGGCTTCGCCGTTTTCCACAAGTCTAACTGAGGATAGAGCTGCCGGCCTACCCCTTCTACGTAAAGTAATGTCTTCTGTAGTAAAACGAGCTGCGGCTGGACTTCCATATTGAAACGCCGCGCGGTATTGAACAGATTAAGCAGCACGTGGCCGAAGGAGATCTCCGCCAGCGGCTTCTCAAAGATCGGCTCGCAGACCGTGCGGATCGCGAACTCAAACTCTTCAACGTTGGTATCGGGCGGAACCCAACCGGAATCGACGTGCAGCTCGGCAACTTTACGATAATCGCGGTTGAAAAAGGCGATAAAGTTTTCCGCCAGATAGCGCTTATCTTCTTTGTTCAGTGAGCCGACAATACCGCAGTCGATGCCGATATACTGCGGATCTTCCGGATGCTCGTAGCTGACGAATATGTTGCCAGGATGCATATCGGCATGGAAGAAGCTGTCGCGGAACACCTGGGTGAAGAAGACCTGGACGCCCCGCTCCGCCAGCAGCTGCATATTGGTGCCCTGGGCCTCCAGCGCCTCCACATCGGACACCGGGATACCGTAAATGCGCTCCATTACCATCATGCTTTCGCTGCAGTAGTCGGGGTACACCTCCGGCACGTACAGCATCGGGCTGTCTTCGAAATTACGCCGCAGCTGAATAGCGTTGGCGGATTCCCGCAGCAGGTTCAGCTCATCCAGCAGCGTTTTTTCATATTCACGAACTACCTCCTGCGGGCGCAGACGGCGACCGTCAGGCAGCAGACGCGGTACCCAGCGTGCCAGGCGGTAGATGAGCTTCATGTCCGCTTTAATGATCGGCAAAATATCCGGGCGGATAACCTTGATCACCACCTCTTTGCCATTCTCTTTCAGACGCGCGGTATGCACCTGGGCGATGGACGCCGAGGCTAACGGCTCAACGGAGAAATCATCAAACCAGGTCTCGACCGGCAGCCCCCCCATCGCTTTCTCTATCTGCTGCTGCGCGAGCTTCCCTTCAAAGGGCGCCACGCGGTCCTGCAACAGCGCCAGCTGATCGGCAATATGCGGCGGAAAGAGATCCCGGCGGGTGGAAAGCATCTGGCCGAATTTTATCCACACCGGCCCCAGCTCCTGGAGCGCCAGCCGAAGGCGGGCGCCAAGAGGCTGATCCTGATGGCGGTTTGGCATCCAGAACAGCATCCGCCGCCAGATACGCAGCGGCAGCGTGATCCGCATTTTGGGGATGAGCTCATCGAGCCCGTAGCTCAAAAAGGTGTGGATGATGAAATACAGGCGCCGTAATTCTCCTGGCGTCATTTGCCCTCCAGCGTTTCCAGCCGTTTTTCCAGTGCGGCCAGCGCGCGCTCAATAGCCGTTGTCTCTTCAGCAAACCAGGCCAGCTCCAGCGGCCCCGGCGCCAGGCGCCACTCTTCAGTGATCGCTTCCGCGACATAGCGCTGCTGGCGCTCTGCGCCCTTCAGCAGAAACTGAGCGCCGCCGCGCAGGACTTTACCGACGCCTTCGGCCACAATATCGCCGGTATAGGGCGCCAGCAGTTCAGCGGGATCAAACTCTGCCAGGTCGCACAGGGAGACCATATTCTGCACCACCTGCAGATCGCCCTGCACTTCCAGATCACCGCTGCGAATAAGCGCCGTGAGCTGCTGACGATTGCGCAGTTTTGGCAGCACGCTGAGCCGGGTAATCACGGTGCAATCGGCCTCTCCTTCCCAGGCGCTCAGGACGTCAACCTGGCGTTCGCTGAATACCAGCACCACGGGCGTGGCGAAATCCTGCAGCTGGACCCGCAATACCTTGCCCAGCAGGCGCTGACGAGCGGGTTTAAGCGCTTTGTCGCGCCAGAGGAAAGTATTCAGCGCCGTTTCAATGCCAGCGGTAACCAGGGGTGTGAAAGGCATAGCGTCCCTCCTGTCAGAACTTGTAACCGCGATGCAAAGCAACGATACCCGCCGTCAGGTTGTAGTAATCCACGTTTTCGAAGCCCGCATCCTGCATCATCCCTTTCAGGGTTTCCTGGTCCGGATGCATACGAATAGATTCCGCCAGGTAGCGATAGCTGTCGCCATCTTTTGCCACCAGCTCGCCCACCTTCGGCAGGATATGGAAGGAGTAAGCGTCGTAGGCTTTGCTCAGCGGTTCGATAATGGGTTTAGAAAACTCCAGCACCAGCAGACGTCCGCCCGGCTTCAGCACGCGATACATCGAACGCAGCGCTTTCTCTTTGTCGGTCACGTTACGCAGACCGAAAGAGATGGTGATGCAGTCAAAGGTATTATCAGCAAAAGGCAGGGCTTCCGCGTTGGCCTGAACATACTCAACGTTGCCTACGATGCCGATATTGCGCAGCTTTTCGCGGCCCATTTTGAGCATAGAATCATTGATATCAGCAAGCATGACGCGGCCGGTTTCCCCTACCAGGCGGGAGAACTTGGCCGTCAAATCACCGGTACCACCAGCCAGATCCAGCACGGTCTGCCCGCGGCGTACGCCGCTGCAGTCGATGGTGAAACGCTTCCACAAACGATGGATCCCAAACGACATCAGGTCGTTCATCACATCATATTTTGCGGCGACAGAATGGAATACATGCGCCACCATATCTGCTTTCTGCTCTTTAGCGACCGTCTGAAAGCCAAAGTGCGTCGTTTCTTGTGAATCCTCAACCATCTCTATGCCTGCTTGCTTTTCAAGAAAATGTTCACTGAGTGTATCAGACTCAGCGCATTTCCCATACGTTTCAGCGTGGCGGAGCCGCCTCCCGGCTACGCACCGTCTCGGCAGAGTCGGGTGAAAATGCGTCATTTTCCGGCAGGTTATCCTCATCTTCGAGACGATATTGCTCGTCCTGAGCCGTAGCTTGTTCGACTAAATCAGGATTAATCCCGCGCTTGACCTCCACGCCCAGGCCGCGAAAGGCCTCCGCCTGGGCCAGCAGATTACCACGCCCGGAAGCGAGCTTTTTCATCGCCTGGCGATAGCTCTCTTGCGCCTTATCCAGACTCTGGCCGATGGCGGACATATCATCCACAAACAGGCGCATTTTGTCGTAAAGGCGCCCCGCCCGCTCGGCAATCTTTTGCGCGTTACGACTCTGGTGCTCATAGCGCCACAGATTGGCGATAGTGCGCAGGGCTACCAGCAGCGTCGTCGGGCTAACCAGCATAATATTATTTTGCAGCGCCTCGCTGATGAGCTCAGGCTGGCGATCGATGGCCAGCAGGAACGCCGGCTCAACGGGAATAAACATCAGCACATAGTCGAGCGAGCGCAGGCCAGGCAGCTGTTGATAATCCTTGCGTCCCAGCAGGCGAATATGGTTTCGCACCGAGGCAAGGTGTTCCTGCAGCGCGACTTCGCGGGTGTAGTCGTCTTCGGCGTTGAAATAGCGCTCATAGGCGACCAGGGTCATTTTGGCGTCGATCACCACGTCCTTACCCTGCGGCAGGCGCACGATAACGTCCGGCTGCATCCGCGAGCGGTTGTCGGTCTCAATACTGACCTGAGTCTGGTACTCATAGCCTTCGCGCAGGCCGGAGGCCTCCAGCACGCGGGTTAAGACCACTTCCCCCCAGTTGCCCTGAGTTTTGTTATCCCCCTTCAGCGCTTTGGTCAGGTTCAGCGCCTCCTGTGCCATCTGCGCGTTCAACTGCTGCAGATTGCGGATCTCATGCGCCAGGGTATGTCTTTCACGCGCCTCCTGGCCAAAGCTCTCCTGCACCTGGCGGCGGAACCCGTCCAGCTGTTCGCGTAGCGGCGTCAGCAGGCCATGCAGGCTCTGGCGGTTTTGCTCATCGACCCGCCGGTTGCTGTGTTCGAAAATACGGTTGGCGAGGTTTTCAAACTGCTCGCTAAGGCGCTGCTCGCTGTTCATCATCTGGCGGATCTTATCTTCCGCATGCAGCTGGGTGGATTCGAGCCGGGTGGTGACCTCACGGAGATCGGCCTCGAGCGAGGTATTGATATCCCGTAGGCTGCGCAGCTCGTTGTTCAGCAGCTCACACTCCTCACGCCAGTGGGCCTCCTGCGCCAGTTGCTGGCGGGCGGCGCTCAGCTCAATATCCAACTCTCGCCGTTCCTCGATGAGATCGGCCCGAATTTGATCGGCGCGCGCTTTGGTCGCCAGCCAGCCGACCATTAACCCGGCTGCCAGTGCGATAACCGCGCTGATAATAATGGAGAGATCCACGACGCCCCCTGCGATAACCTGATGACACAAAATAGAATTGTGCTGTACAAACGTCCAGTTTAAAAGGAATTTCCTGCGAGAGGCGACGCAAAAAAGAAAGGCCGGAGGATCCGGCCTGACAGGGAAAGTGTTGAGTTACAGCAGACGACGCGCCGCTTCCACGACGATTTTCACCGCGTGGCTTTCGGTTTGCTTCATGGTTTCGGCGTTAGGGATCTCTTGCTGGGTACGGTTCACGATAACCCCAGCCACCATCCCGGCGCGCAGGCCCTGGCTGGCGCACATGGTCAGCAGCGTGGCGGATTCCATTTCATAGTTCATCACGCCCATTGCCTGCCACTCTTCCATTGAGCCCTTGAAGCGGCTCACGACGCGGCCGGAGAAGGTGTCGTAACGCTCCTGGCCCGGGTAGAAGGTATCCGAGGAAGCGGTTACGCCGATATGGGTGGTGGCGCCGATTGATTTCGCCGCTTCCACCAGCGCGGTGGTGCAGGCGAAGTCTGCGACGGCCGGGAATTCCATCGGCGCGAAGTGCAGGCTGGCGCCGTCCAGACGAACGGAGGCGGTAGTCACCAACACATCGCCAACGTTGATGTGCGGTTGAATCGCGCCTGTGGTGCCGATACGCAGGAAGGTACGCACCCCCAGCTGCGCCAGCTCTTCCACGGCGATGGAAGTCGACGGGCCGCCGATGCCGGTAGAGCAGACGATCACTGGTTTGCCGTCCAGCTCCGCGCGCCAGGAGGTAAATTCGCGGTGAGATGCCAGTTTAACCGGCTTATCCATCAGCGCGGCGATCTTTTCCACACGCTCCGGATCGCCAGGGACGATAGCCAGCGTAGCCCCTTGTAAATCGTTCTTGGTGAGGCCGAGATGAAAAACATCAGACTTGGACATAAAAAACTCCTCTGTGGGTCGAATTATCAGCAGAAGCAAAACGGTACTGTACAGAAGCCCCTGGCAACATTTTGTGATGATAGTCACCAAGACCAATAATGATTGCAGTTGTTTTTCAGTAAATAGTGATACACATCACATTAACAAGTTATATTCATCATCACAGAACAAAAGATAGCCGCTTTCAGGCACTGTGCTTTATTACCGCACGAACTAAAGGTAAAGGGTCTATAGTTACTGATGCGCTAATAAATAAGGGTACGGAGAATACCATGACCACCACCAAGCAACCTGGATTCGCACCTGCAGCTTCACCACACGCCGCAACCGCCGTTCATACGCCGGAAGAGCATATTATCGCCGGAGAGACGTCGATTCCCTCTCAGGGTGAAAACATGCCGGCCTACCACGCCCGCCCGAAAAATGCCGACGGTCCGCTGCCGATCGTTATCGTGGTACAGGAAATTTTCGGCGTGCATGAACATATTCGCGATCTTTGTCGCCGCCTGGCACAGGAAGGCTATCTGGCTATCGCGCCTGAATTGTACTTCCGTCAGGGCGATCCGAATGAGTACCACGATATCCCGACCCTGTTCAAAGAGCTGGTCAGCAAGGTGCCGGACGCGCAGGTGCTGGCGGATCTCGACCACGTCGCCAGCTGGGCGGCGCGCCACGGCGGCGATGCCCATCGTCTGCTGATCACCGGCTTCTGCTGGGGCGGACGCATTACCTGGCTGTATGCCGCGCATAACCCGCAGCTTAAAGCGGCAGTGGCCTGGTACGGTAAGCTGGTGGGAGAAAAATCACTGAATTCGCCGAAGCACCCGGTAGATATCGCCGTCGATCTCAACGCCCCGGTGCTTGGTCTGTACGGCGCTAAAGACGCCAGCATTCCGCAGGACACCGTCGAGACTATGCGTCAGGCGCTGCGGGCAGCCAACGCCACGGCGGAAATCGTGGTCTATCCCGAAGCCGATCATGCCTTTAACGCCGACTATCGCGCCAGCTATCATGAAGAGTCAGCCAAAGACGGCTGGCAGCGGATGCTCGCCTGGTTTGCTCAGTATGGCGGTAAAAAAGGGTAATCGCCCTAAGCATGAAAAAAGGAGGCAAATGCCTCCTTTTTGATTTTTCGCGTAACGATTAGGCGGACTGGCGCAGATTTCGCGCCGCTTGCACCATATTCGCCAGCGCGGCGCGGGTTTCCGGCCAGCCGCGAGTTTTCAGGCCGCAGTCCGGGTTAACCCACAGTCGCTCCACCGGGATACGCTGCGCGGCTTTCTTCAGCAGCGCTTCGATCCACTCCACGCTCGGCACGTTTGGCGAGTGAATATCATATACTCCCGGCCCGATCTCATTGGGGTACTCGAACGCTTCGAACGACTCCAGCAGCTCCATATCGGACCGCGAGGTTTCAATGGTGATCACGTCAGCGTCCAGCGCGGCAATGGAGTCCATGATGTCATTGAACTCGCAATAGCACATATGGGTATGGATCTGCGTGTCGTCTTTGGCGACCGCAGCATTAAGGCGGAAGGCTTCCACACCCCACTGCAGATAGGCATCCCAGTCGCTGCGCTTCAGCGGTAACCCTTCGCGCAGCGCCGGCTCATCAATCTGGATGATGCCGATCCCCGCCGCCTCCAGATCCGCCACTTCATCACGCAGGGCCAGCGCAATCTGTTTCGCGATGGTTTCACGGCTGACATCCTCCCGCGGGAAGGACCAGCACAGAATGGTCACCGGTCCAGTGAGCATCCCTTTCACCGGCTTGTCGGTCAGCGACTGCGCGTACTTCGCCCAGTCGACGGTGATCGCCTGCGGACGGCTGACGTCGCCGATCACCACCGGCGGCTTCACGCAGCGGGAACCATAGCTCTGCACCCAGCCGTTTTGCGTGAAGATAAAACCGTCCAGATGTTCGCCGAAGTATTCCACCATGTCGTTCCGCTCGGCCTCCCCGTGCACCAGTACGTCTAAACCTAACCGCTCCTGCTCGACGATCGCCTGCTTAATATGTTCCGCAATCCCCGTCCGATAATGACTGGCGTCAAGGTTACCCTTTTTGAAGTCCAGGCGCAGGCCGCGGATCTCGGTCGTTTGCGGGAATGACCCGATGGTGGTGGTCGGCCATTTCGGCAGGTTAAAGCGCTGGCGCTGTGCCTGCGCGCGAACCTCATAGGGGCTGGCGCGCTGGCTGTCCTGAGCAGTGATCGCCGCCAGCCGTTTTTCCACCTCCGCGTTGTGCACGCGGGTCGAATGGCGACGGGCCTGGATTGGCGCGCTCCACTCGGTAATCGCCGCTGTATCGCCGCTGTTCAGCGCATCGCGCAGCAGCGCCAGCTCACCGCATTTCTGCAGCGCGAAGGCAAACCAGCTCTTCACTTCCGCATCAAGGCGCGTCTCCACGCTTAGATCGATCGGGCTATGCAGCAGAGAGCAGGATGACGCGACCCATAGCTCGCGCTTACCGACGAGGTCTTTAATTTGCGCATACTTTTCGGTGAGATCGGCGCGCCAGACGTTACGCCCATTGATCAAGCCCGCGGACAGCAGCCAGTCGGCCGGCAGGCGGTTGTGCAGTTCGGCAACATCATCTTTGCCGTGCACCAGATCGACGTGCAGCCCCTGGACCGGTAGCGCAGCAATGGTCGCGAGATTGTCGCTAACGCCTTCAAAATAGGTAGTCAGCAGCAGCTTCACCTGGCCCTGCAGGGCGTCATAAGCCGGTTGAAAGGCCTCCAGCCACGCTGGCGGCAGCTCCAGCACCAGCGCCGGTTCATCAATCTGCACCCAATCGATGCCGCGCTTCGCCAGTTCGGCCAGCACCTGCTGGTAAACCGGCAGGATGGCATTCAGCAGGGTCAGGCGGTCAAACGGTTCACCTTTCACTTTACCCAGCCACAGATAAGTTACCGGCCCCAGCAGCACGGGCTTGATCTTGTGGCCCAGCGCCAGCGCTTCGTCGACTTCATCCAGCAGTTGGGTCCAGCTCAGTTTGAACTGCTGGCCCTTCACGAACTCCGGCACCATATAGTGATAGTTGGTGTTAAACCATTTGGTCATTTCCGCAGCGGCGGCCGGTTCGCCAGTCGGCGCGCGGCCGCGGCCAATGCGGAACAGGGTATCGATGTCGATGGATCCGTCTTTGTTCTGATGACGAGCCGGCACGTTGCCAAGCAGCAGGCTGGTAGTCAGAACATGGTCGTACCAGGCGAAATCCCCCACCGGCAGCAGATCAACGCCCGCCTGTTTCTGCTGCTCCCAGTGACGGGCGCGCAGCTCACGGCCTACCGCCAGCAGTTCCTCGCGAGTGGCGTTGCCCGCCCAGTAGCTCTCTTGCGCTTTTTTCAGCTCGCGGCGCAGGCCAACGCGAGGAAAACCGAGGGTGTGGTTAATAATTGTCATTTTTGTTCCTCTCTTATTTCATTGAATCTGAAGAAAAACTCTCAATAGTTCGGCTTGCAGGAAGGCGGCAACGATGCGCATCCCCAGGATGCTTACTGGAGGAAGTGACTGGTGTATGCAAGGCAGCCAACGCATCTGCAAGTCGAAATATGACGAGTTTTAGACGTCCAGATGTTTACACATCCATAATTGACAGTTACTGTATATTCCTCAAGCGCAAATTGCTCATGGCGAAGTGAAGGACTTTCATGATCGAAATTAAACATCTGAAAACGCTGCAAGCGTTGCGGAACAGCGGTTCACTGGCGGGTGCGGCAGCGGCCCTGCACCAGACCCAGTCCGCCTTGTCTCACCAGTTCAGCGATCTGGAACAGCGCCTTGGCTTTCGTCTCTTTGTGCGTAAGAGCCAGCCGCTGCGTTTTACTCCTCAGGGGGAAATCCTCTTACAGCTGGCCAACCAGGTGCTGCCGCAGATCGCTCGCGCCCTGCAGGACTGTAACGAACCACAGCAGACCCGGCTGAGGCTGGCTATCGAATGTCACAGCTGTATTCAGTGGCTGACGCCGGCGCTGGAGAATTTCCGCGCCCGCTGGCCACATGTGGAGGTCGACTTCCATTCCGGCGTTACCTTCGACCCACAGCCTGCGCTGCAGCAGGGTGAACTGGATCTGGTGATGACCTCCGATATTCTGCCGCGCAGCGGCCTGCACTACTCGCCGATGTTTGATTTTGAGGTGCGTCTGGTGCTGGCGCCCGAGCATCCGTTAGCTATGAAGACGCTGGTTACCCCGGAGGATCTGGCCGCGGAAACGCTGTTGATTTATCCCGTGCAGCGCGGGCGCCTCGATATCTGGCGCCACTTCCTGCAGCCGGCCGGCATCAGCCCGCAGCTGAAAAGCGTCGATAACACGCTGTTGTTGATCCAGATGGTGGCTGCCCGGATGGGCATCGCCGCGCTGCCGCACTGGGTGGTGGAAAGCTTTGAACGCCAGGGCCTGGTGGTCACCAAAACCCTGGGTGAGGGGTTATGGAGCCGGTTGTACGCGGCCGTTCGCGATGGCGAACAGCGTCAACCGGTCACCGAAGCGTTTATTCGCTCTGCGCGGAACCACGCCTGCGATCATCTGCCGTTTGTCCGGAGTGCGGAGCGACCCAGCGGCGATGGACCCACAGCGAGGCCAGGATCACCAACGCTCCGCTAATAAAGCTCGGCCAGTGCGGCTGCTCCTGCCAGATGGCAAGGTTAACCAGCAGCCCGGCGGGGACATGGACGTTATTCATGATCCCCAGCGTGCCGGCATCCACCTGGGTGGCGCCATAGTTCCACATAAAGTAACCCAGCCCGGAAGCCACCACGCCGAGCCACACCAGCACGCTCCACTGCAGCGTGGTGGTCGGCAGCTTCTGGGCGTTGCCGAGCATAAACCACGCCGCCACTGCCACGATAAAGGCCCCGACATAGAACCAGGCAAAGGCATTGTGCTGCGGCATCGGACGCACCTCCATCAGACGCTTATACCCCACCATACCGATGGCGAAGCAGAGGTTTGACAGCTGTACCAGTAACAGCCCGGTCCAGAAATGATCGCTGACTTTGTCATAGCGGATAATCGCCGCCCCCAGCACCGCCAGCGCGGCACTCAGCAGATAGCCCCAGCGCAGCTTACGTCCGCTGAGCAGGTCGTAGATCAGCGTGATATACAGGGGAGTAAACACGGTAAACAGCAGAAATTCCGAGACCGTCAGATAGAGATAGGCGCGGAAAGCCAGCAGGTACATGATGCCTAGCTGCATCGCGCCCACCAGCATATAGAGCACGATCGTGCGCGGAGACTGGCCGCGCGTGCGCAGGAAAGGCAGGAACACTAGCGCCGCCAGGCCCACGCGCATCAGCACCGAAAAATAGCTGTCGACGCTACCGGCCAGGTATTCGCCAATCAGGCTAAAAGAAAAGGCCCACAGGATAGTGGTGATAATTAACAGCGCCACAATGGTCGTCTCGTTGGATAAAGAACAGGCATTGTAGCGAAGAGTCAGGTTGACGACTGGACACTTATTCGCCAGTCGTCAATCTTTTTCAGTCGAGGTATAGCTTACGCAGGTAGTGCGGGACAGCATCGTCGGCGTTACTGCCGATCACTTCCAGTTCCGGATGCAGATCCTTCAGCCGCTGGTGGGCGTTGGCCATGATGCAGCCTTTGCCAGCCATCGACAGCATCTCAGCGTCGTTCATACCGTCGCCGAAGGCGATGCAATCGGAAAGAGTGTAGCCGAGCATCTTCGCCACCGCCTCCAGCGCATGCCCCTTCGATACCCCACCCGCCATGACTTCCAGGCAGGTTAAGGTGGAGAAGCTGACGTTCACCCGATCGCCCCAGCGGGCGTTCATCGCCTGCTCCAGCGGCAGCAGATGCTCATGATCCTCGCAGGTAAAGAATACTTTGCTGATCCCCTGCGGATCCAGTTCGCCCGGCTCATACAGCTTGTAGTCAAACACCGCCTCCTTGAAGAAGCGCATCTCTTCCGGACGATGGCGGTTCATATACCACTCGTCTTCCCGATAAACGTTAGTGACGATTTTCGGGTCGTTACGCACGATCTCAAACAGGTCGGCGGCAATATCGCGATCGAGGTTATGGGCAAAGATTTGCTGACCATCGCTATCGTGAACGCGGGCGCCGTTAGAGGTGATCATGTACGACCGGATGCCGAGATTATCGCGGATTTGCCCGACGTCGATGTAGTGACGGCCGGTGGCGAAGACGAAATTGATCCCACGGGCGGTAAGCAGCTTCAGCGTCTCTTTGGCATAGGGGGTCAGGAAATGATCGGGGGAAAGCAGCGTGCCGTCTAAATCAGACGCAACAACCTGGTACATAAAAAAGTTAACCTCTAAGCAGGGCGACGAGCGTTATCGTCGGATTAAGTATGTCGATTGAAAAACTCGACGATGGCATTGAGCGCGACTGAGCGCATAGCGTCCTTTTCAAAAAGGATCTCATGATATGCCCCTTCAATGACGAGCGGTTTACCGCCCTCACAAGGATGACCGGCAGCGGCCCGTAATTCGCAATAGCGGTCGTGCATCAGATTATCGACCACCCGCTCCTCCTCCGCCTGTAAAAGCAGCGTCGGGGCGGTATCTTTTTCCACATTCGCCAGCACTTCGTCGCCGGCCAGCATGCCCTCACGCACCCAGTGCCAGGTCGGACCGCCGACCTGCAGCCGCGGCTCATCGGCATAGAAGCGCAGGTTGCGACGATAGCGTTGCCGACTGTGCGTCAGCACGTTAACGGCAAAAGGCAGCGCCCGCCAGCGCCCGGTGCCGATGGCATACTCTTCGCGAATGCGCTGATGGCCCTCAGCCCAGTCGAGAATATGGCGCACCATCCAGTCCGGCAGCCGAATGATAATCCCGAACATCGGCGCGCAGAGCGCTATTGCATCGCAATGCGCCCGGTAACGTTGCAGAAAAAGCGTGGCAATCGCTCCGCCCATAGAATGAGCAAGGATAAACCGTTTTCGCCAGTGTCCAGGAACCACCTGCTGCTGCCAGAGCGCGGCCAGGTCATCAACATAGTCGCTGAAGTTAACCACGTGTCCGCGGTGGGTATCTGAGAGCAGGCGGCCCGAGCGTCCCTGCCCGCGATGGTCAATGATCATCACGTCAAAGCCGCAGTGAAAGAGATCGTAGGCCACTTCAGCATACTTCACGTAGCTTTCAATGCGCCCGGGGCAAATCAACACCAGACGATCGTTATGTTGCGCGCAAAAGCGGACAAAGCGTACCGGTACATCGTCGACGCCTTTAAATTCAGCTTCTTCGCGCTGTCGCCAGAAATCCGTCAGCGGCCCCATGCTAAAGGCCGCAAACGCGTTTTCTCGTGTTTCCCAGTCCTTTTTCTGCCCAAACATCGGGTTTACACCCCTGTTAACCGCTGAAAATCGTTTTTTTACCGTGTATCACACAATGCTGACACAATAGCGTATTGTGGCATAAAAACAGACAATCAGGGAGTTTCTCATGACCATTGAGTGGTGGTTCGCCTACCTGCTGACATCAATTATTCTCAGCCTGTCGCCGGGTTCCGGAGCGATTAATACCATGACCACTTCCATTAACCACGGATACCGCGGCGCGGCGGCGTCGATTGCCGGTTTGCAGACCGGGCTGGCCATTCATATCGTGCTGGTTGGCGTTGGTCTCGGCACTCTCTTCTCCCGCTCGGTGCTGGCCTTTGAGGTGCTAAAATGGGCCGGCGCCGCCTACCTGATCTGGCTGGGTATCCAGCAATGGCGGGCGGCAGGGGCGATCGACCTGAATACGCTGGCGAAGGCGCAGACGCGCGGCAAACTGTTCCAGCGCGCGGTGTTCGTAAATCTCACCAATCCCAAAAGCATTGTTTTTCTGGCCGCCCTTTTTCCGCAGTTTATCCTGCCGCACCAGCCGCAGGTGATGCAATATCTCGTTCTGGGCGTCACCACCATCGTCGTCGATATCATTGTGATGATTGGCTATGCGACCCTGGCGCAGCGCATTTCCGCATGGATCAAAGGGCCAAAGCAGATGAAGGCGTTGAACAAAGTCTTTGGTTCACTGTTTATGCTGGTCGGGGCGCTGCTCGCCTCCGCCCGCCATGCCTGAATCATGGAATCTCGCTCGCAAAGAGAGGTTCGCGAGGTCAACGACGCTTTCTCTCTGCGCGAGCCGGCGCGCAAAGTGGGTAATTAATTTTTTTGCCCGCTGTTGGCGCTGAACCCGCCGTGCCAGGATGCCGCCAGATACGTGATTCATGGATGAACGGCAATGGCGGAAACGGCGACCCCTCATGATGCGGTATTTAAAACTTTTCTCTCACGGGTAGAGACGGCGCGCGATTTTATCGAGCTCCACCTGCCTCCGTCGTTAACACAGATCTGCAAACTGGACACCCTGCGTCTGGAATCCGGCAGCTTTCTCGAAGACGATCTCAGGCCTTACTACAGCGATATCCTATATTCGCTGGAAACCACCCGCGGTGCGGGCTATGTCCATGTTCTGATCGAGCACCAGAGCGCACCCGATAAGCTGATGGCCTTTCGCTTAATGCGCTATGCCATCGCCGCCATGCAGCGGCACCTGGAGAGCGGCCATAAAACGCTGCCTCTGGTTATCCCTATTCTCTTCTATCAGGGACGACGCAGCCCCTATCCCTGGTCGATGCGCTGGCTGGATAATTTTGCCGATCCTGAGACCGCCAGCCAGCTCTATAGCGGGGCGTTTCCGCTGGTCGATATCACGGTGATCCCCGACGACGACATCATGCAGCACCGCAGCATGGCAGCCCTGACGCTGGTGCAAAAGCACATCCGCCAGCGCGATATGGCGCAATTGCTGGATAAGTTGACCCACCTCTTAATGCTGGAGCAGATGAGCGGACAACAAATCACCGTATTGGTAAACTATATGGCTCAGGCAGGGGATGCCGAAGATACTCGGACACTCTTGTACGGGCTGGCACAGCGCGTGCCGCAGCATGGAGGATTACTGATGACGCTGGCGGAAACATGGCTTGCAGAAGGTATGGAGAAAGGCATCAGGGAAGGCGTACAGCAAGGCATAAAAGAAGGGAAACACCAGGCTCTGGTGCAGGTTGCCGAAGCGATGCGCAATCGCGGTATTGATGACCAGGCGATTATGGAAATGACCGGTCTGTCTGAAGACGAGCTGCAGCGGCTTCGCCACTGATACTTTCCCACCCGGAAACAACCGGGTGGGGAAACAGCATGCCGGTTAACGCGAGATAATCAGGTGGATGCCGAAGCCCGCAAACAGCGTACCGGCGATACCGTCGATCCACTTCGCCATCCGCTGATAGCCGCGGCGCATCCCCGGCAGGGCGAACAGGCTGGCAACCACCATAAACCAGGCCAGCGTCTCAACGATAATCAGCAGGAAAATGCCCCAGCGCGCGCCGGCGCCGACGCTGTCACCCACGAACAGCGAAAACACCGAGCCGAAGTAGATAATCGCTTTCGGATTCGCCAGATTGGTCAGCAATCCCTTCACGAAGCTGCGTCCGCTGCGGGCCAGCTCCACCTGCGGCTCCGCCGAGGCCACCTTCTCTTTTTTCAGCGCGCCACGCAGCATCTGGTAGCCCATCCAGCATAGATACAGGCCCCCGCCGACCATTATAATGTTATGCAGCCACGCCATCCGGGCGAGGATCAGGTTCAGGCCGAGCAGCGCCACTCCCGCCCAGACCATGACGCCGCAGGTGATCCCCAGCACACCCATCATCGCCTCTCTGCGCGAGCGGCTGATGGCCGTTTGTGAGACAAAGAAAAAGTCCGGCCCCGGGCTCATCAGCGCAATGATATGCACCAGCGCCACGGTGAGGAAAAGCATCAGCATAGTTAACTCGCAGGAAAATAATGAAGAGAGAAACTATTCTGGCACTTTTTCAGCCAGCTGACTACTCATCGTCGCCATCAACATGCGCCCGAATCAGCGCCATAAACGGCTTCCCGAAACGCTCGAGCTTGCGTGTCCCCACGCCGTTGACGCTGAGCATTTCGCCGGCGGTCAGCGGCGATTGTTCGGCCATCTCGATAAGCGTCGCGTCGTTGAAGACCACATATGGCGGGATGTTCTCTTCGTCGGCGATCGCTTTACGTAATTTGCGCAGCTTGGCGAACAGTTTACGGTCGTAATTGCCGCCAAAGGATTTCTGCATCGCCTTTGGCTTCAGCGCCACGATACGCGGCACGGCGAGCTGCAGCGGCACTTCGCCACGCAGCACCGGTCGCGCGGCTTCGGTCAGCTGCAGCGCGGAGTGCTGGGCGATATTCTGCGTCACCAGCCCAAGGTGAATCAGCTGGCGGATCACGCTCACCCAGTGCTCGTGACTTTGCTCCCGGCCGATACCGTAAACCGGCAACTTATCGTGGCCCATCTCTCGGATGCGCTGGTTGTTGGCCCCGCGCAGGACCTCCACCACGTAACCCATCCCGAAACGTTGATTGACCCGGTAAATCGTTGAAAGCGCCTTGCGCGCATCCATTAAGCCATCGTACTGCTTTGGTGGGTCAAGACAGATATCGCAGTTGCCGCACGGCTCCTGACGCCCTTCGCCAAAATAGTTCAGCAGCACCAGACGGCGACAGGTCTGCGCTTCGGCAAACGCCCCCATCGCATTCAGCTTATGCCGTTCGATATCCTGTAGCGGCCCGGCGGGTTTTTCTTCCAGACAGCGGCGCAGCCACGCCATATCCGCCGGATCGTAAAACAGCATCGCTTCCGCCGGCAGGCCATCACGCCCGGCGCGGCCGGTCTCCTGATAGTAGGATTCAATATTGCGCGGAATATCAAAATGCACCACAAAGCGGACGTTCGGCTTGTTAATGCCCATCCCGAAGGCCACCGTCGCCACCACGATCTGCAGATCGTCGCGCTGGAATTTCTCCTGCACCTCGGCGCGCACGTCGTTTTCCAGACCGGCATGGTAAGCCGCCGCGCTAATACCGCGGCTTTGCAGCCTGGCGGCGGTGTCTTCCACTTTCGAACGGCTGTTGCAGTAGATAATGCCCGATTTGCCGCGTTGATCCTGAACGTAGCGCATCAGCTGATCGAGCGGCTTGAATTTCTCCATCAGCATATAGCGGATGTTTGGCCGGTCGAAGCTGCTGACCTGAATCAGCGGATCGTTAAGCCCCAGCAGGCGGACGATATCGCGGCGGGTGGTATCATCGGCGGTGGCGGTCAACGCCATAAACGGGATCTGCGGCATCCGCTGACGCAGCTGGCCCAGCGCGGCATATTCCGGACGGAAGTCATGGCCCCACTGCGAGATACAGTGCGCCTCGTCTACCGCCAGCATCGCCAGGTTCCAGTTCGCCAGATGCTCAAGAAAGTTATCCAGCATCAGCCGTTCCGGCGCGATATACAGCAGACGAACCTGCCCGCTGCGGCAGCCGGCCATCACCTCCTGCTGCTGCTCACGGCTTTGCGTCGAGTTCAGACAAGCCGCCGCCACGCCGTTGGCCAGCAGCTGATCGACCTGGTCCTTCATCAGCGAGATCAGCGGTGAGACCACGACCGTCAGACCGCCCATGACCAGCGCCGGCACCTGATAGCACAGCGACTTGCCGCCACCGGTCGGCATGACCACCAGGCAGTCCCGGCCTTCGAGCGCCGTCTCGATAATCGTTTCCTGGCCAGGACGGAACTGCTGGTAGCCGAAGGTCTCTTGTAAAACCTGCTTAGCCAGCGATTCCTGATTTAATACTTCCGCCTGTGCCACGTTGACCCCATTTGCCTGAAAAGAAAACAGGCGCTATTTTCAGCGCCTGCGAGCCAGAGTGCAACGATTAAAACAGATCGTTGAGCATTAGCCCGACGCCGACGCGCGTTTGGTTAAAGTTATAGTCGATAAGCGACTCGCCATAGCCGCTGTAGATCTGCGTATAGGCGCGAACATGTTTGGTAATGGGATAGCTCACGCCAAGTTCCGCCCCGCCGTAGCCGGTGTTCCAGTTGTATTGCCCCTGCGCGCTGAGGATCGCCTCTCCCAGCTGGTAGCCCACCTTCAGCCGGTAATAGCCCATATATTTGGTGATATCCGGGTTATCATCGGTGTTGCCCACCACATACCAGGGCTTCACTTCCACCAGCCAGTTACCGTTTTGCGCCATCAGGCGGGCATAAAGCCGATTCCAGCTGCGCGAGGTGGGGTCGGAACGCCCATTCGAGTCGTGGTTATACCCCATCTCGATATCGCGCAGCGTCCAGCCGGCAAACTGGTAGTCGGTCGCAAAGCCCAAAAACAGCTGGGGTTCATAATTGGTTTCGCGAAACGGCGCCGACTCTTTGCTGTTAGAGAGCTGCCACCAGGATTTCTGGGTATAGGACGCGCCCAGCAGCGAATTATCGCCCAGGATACCGCGCCACAGCGGGAACGCCAGGCTTAGCTGAAACTTCACTTCATCTTTACGGGCATTTTCGGCCCAGTCATAGCTGCGGATCGCCTCTTTATTGAGGTCGCTGGTCCACGTATAGAGCAGATAGTTGCTCTCATAAGGGTAGAGCAGGAAAGGATTATCATGGTCCTGGAGCAGGTTGGCGATAATGCTGCCGCGCACTGCCGGTTTGTCGTGTACCGACGCGTCCTGCGCCATAACACCGGCCGGTAGCGCGCACAGCGCCACCAGGCAGGCCAAAGAGATACGCATGCTGGTCTCCTGAAAAATAGTTTTTATTTTTGTTTAACCTGAAGCCATTCTACCTGTTTATTAATCACCTGCCCCCTAATCCGCTCCGAAAGTGGAAATCAATATTTTAGAAGCATAAAATCAACATTTTATTAACGAATGGAACCGGTGTTATGTCTGAACTTACTGCCGAAGCAGCCCTGAAACTGGTAGGGGAGATTTTCGTCTATCACATGCCGTTTAACCGCGCCCTCGGTCTAGAACTGGAACGCTACGAAAAAGCGTTTGCCCAGCTTAGCTTTAATAATCAGCCGATGATGGTCGGCAACTGGGCGCAAAGCATTCTGCATGGCGGGGTGATCGCCTCCGCGCTGGACGTTGCCGCTGGCCTGGTCTGCGTCGGCAGTACCCTTACCCGCCATGACACCATCAACGAAGAAGAATTGCGCCAGCGGCTTTCCCGTATGGGAACCATCGACCTGCGCGTGGACTACCTGCGTCCGGGCCGCGGCGAACGTTTTACCGCCACCAGCACCCTGCTGCGCGCCGGCAATAAAGTGGCGGTTGCCCGCGTGGAACTGCATAACGAAGCTCAGGTCTATATTGCCAGCGCAACGGCCACCTATATGGTGGGTTGATTGGCCAAAATCGAGTAACATCACTCTCTTTGGCAATGGATTTTACCGATGGATGCGAAACAGACGCGGTTGGGGATCATTCTGGCCCTCGCCGCCTACTTTATCTGGGGTATCGCGCCAGCGTACTTCAAACTTATCTACTATGTTCCCGCCGATGAAATTTTGACCCATCGCGTGATCTGGTCTTTCTTCTTCATGGTGGCGCTCATCAGCGTCAGCCGCCAGTGGCCACAGGTGAAAAAGCTGTTGAAAACGCCGCGCAAGATCTTCCTGCTGGCGCTCTCGGCAGTGCTGGTCGGCGGTAACTGGCTGTTGTTCATCTGGGCGGTGAATAACCACCATATGCTGGAAGCCAGCCTCGGCTACTTTATCAACCCGCTGGTGAATATTTTGTTGGGGATGATTTTCCTCGGCGAACGCTTCCGTCGTCTGCAGTGGCTGGCGGTGCTCCTCGCCTTTTGCGGCGTGCTGGTCCAGCTGTGGACCTTTGGTTCGCTGCCGATAATCGGCCTTGGGCTGGCTTTCAGCTTTGCCTTTTACGGCCTGGTGCGAAAGAAAATTGCTGTCGATGCGCAAACCGGCATGCTGGTGGAAACGCTGTGGCTGCTGCCGGTGGCGGCAATCTGGTTGTTCGGCATCACCGACAGCCCGACCAGCCATATGGGCGAGAACCCCTGGTCGCTCAATCTGCTGCTGATGGCCGCGGGCGTGGTGACCACCATCCCTTTGCTGTGCTTTACCGGGGCGGCAACGCGTCTGCGGCTCTCCACGCTGGGCTTTTTCCAGTACATCGGTCCAACGCTGATGTTCCTGCTGGCGGTGACATTCTACGGCGAAGTGCCGGGCAAGGATAAAATGGTGACCTTTGGCTTTATCTGGGTCGCGCTGGCGGTGTTTATCGTCGATGCGCTGTATACCCAACGCCGGTTGCGCAGAGGCTAAGCCTGCATCAGCCAGTAAAGAAGGGAGCCGACGCTCCCTTTTTTTACAGCCAGTTTTTACGCTTGAAGTAGAGATATGGCGCCAGGCCGGCCAACATCATAAACACGATGGCTCCCGGATAACCAAAGCTCCAATGCAGCTCCGGCATAAATTCAAAGTTCATCCCGTAGCTGGAGGCCACCAGAGTTGGCGGCAGGAATACCACCGAGACCACCGAGAAGATCTTGATAATGCGGTTCTGCTCGATATTGATAAAACCCATCGCCGCCTGCATCAGGAAGTTCACCTTCTGGAACAGCGATTCGTTGTGCGGCAGCAGAGATTCGATATCGCGCAGGATCTCCCGCGCCTGCTCCAGCTGGCCCGCCGGCAGGCGCGCCTTGCGCACGAGGAAGTTCAGCGCGCGCTGGGTATCCATCAGACAGAGGCGCACCTTCCAGCCGATATCTTCCAGTTCCGCCAGCGTCGACAGCGCTTCGTCGTACTCGTCGCCCTGATGGCCTTCCATAATGACGCGGCTCAGCTTTTCCAGGTCGCTGTAGATGTTTTCAATTTCATCCGCCAGCTGCTCGATTTTGGTCTCGAACAGGTCGAGCAGCAGTTCGTAGGCGTTGCCGTCGACCAGCGTCTGGTTACGCACGCGCATACGGTAGAGGCGGAAAGCGGGTAGTTCGCGCTCGCGCAGTGTGAACAGGCGGCCTTCGCGGATGGTAAACGCCACGGTAGAGTTGCCGGCGTGATCGTCGGCATCTTCAAAAAAGAAGAACGAGTGGATGTGTAACCCGTCTTCATCTTCAAAGAAACGCGCGGAGGCTTCGATATCTTCCAGTTCCGGGCGCGTCGCCAGGTTTTGACCCAGTTCCGTCTGCACGCGGCTTCGCTCATCGTCGTCAGGCTCGACCAGATCGACCCACACCGAGCTGGCGAGGTGTTTGATCTCATCGGCTTCCAGGCGCGTTAAACGATTGTTTTCCAGTTGAAATGCGCTCAGCATGACCGGGACTCCCAATGCAAAAAAATTATCGGACAGTTCGGTGGGCACACAGAAACAAATTGGGTTTCAGACCATTAAGCCTGACTCAGCGCGACGGGAATGGGGCAGGTCGCTGACAACCGCTAAGGCTATCAGCATAAGAGGATAGCCTTAGGAGTTGTTCCTGAATGACAGGAAGTTGAGCCAGCATCTACTGGGTGTGTCCAAGGCGAATGTCCTCTTAGCGTAATCGTGCGCGCATGTTACGCCAGCGCAAAATCGGCGTCAACACGCAACGGAACGCGAAAGCGCAAATCAGGCGCCTTAACGTATAAAGGTAGCAGAATATTACAAAATAATGATATTTTTCTTAAAGTTACACTGCCTCCAGCCGGGCGTAAGCCGCCACCAGCCATTTGATTCCCTGGCCCTGAAAAGCCACCTGCAGTCGGCTGTGCTCGCCGCTGCCTTCGAGGTTGACAATAGTGCCTTCGCCAAACTTCGGATGCCGTACGCGCTGGCCTAACTTGTAGCCGGTATCGCTCTCGGCAATCGGCGCGCCCAGTCGCTGATGGTTTACCGGGCGGCTCACCGTGGCTCGCAGACGCACTTCTTCTACGCACTCCTGCGGCAGCTCGCCGATAAAGCGCGACGGGCGGTGATAAACCTCTTTCCCGTACAGACGGCGGGTTTCCGCATAGGTCAGCGTCAGCTTCTGCATGGCGCGCGTTACGCCGACGTAGGCCAGGCGACGCTCCTCCTCCAGGCGGCCGCCTTCATCTAGGGCCATCTGGCTCGGGAACATCCCTTCTTCGACGCCGACGATGAACACCTGCGGGAACTCCAGCCCTTTCGCCGAGTGCAGGGTCATCAGCTGAACCGCGTCCTGCCAGGTGTCCGCCTGCCCCTCGCCCGCTTCCAGCGCGGCGTGGGAGAGGAACGCCTGCAGCGGCATCAGATCTTCATCTTCTTCGTTGTAGCTGAACTGGCGCGTCGCCGTCACCAGCTCCTCTAAGTTTTCAATACGGGTCTGGCCCTTCTCGCCTTTCTCCTGCTCGTACATCGCGCGCAGGCCGGAGTCTTTAATCACCCGATCGGTCTGAACGTGCAGCGGCATATCGGTGGTCTCCTGCGCCAGCGCGTCAATCAGCTCCATAAAGCGCTGCAGGGCGCTGGCGGCGCGACCGGCCAGCGCTTTTTCTTTCAATAGCTCGCGACTGGCCTGCCACAGCGTCAGCTGGCGATCGCGCGACGTCTGGCGCACCACGTCCAGCGTGCGGTCGCCAATGCCGCGGGTCGGCGTATTAACCACTCGCTCGAACGCCGCGTCGTCGTTGCGGTTGGCGATAAGGCGCAGGTAAGAGAGCGCGTCTTTGATTTCCTGACGCTCGAAGAAGCGCATGCCGCCGTAGATACGGTACGGCATGCTGGCCTGCAGGAGGGCCTCTTCCAGCACGCGCGACTGGGCGTTACTGCGATAGAGAATGGCGCATTGCTCCAGCGCACCGCCGTTCTCCTGCCAGGTTTTAATTCGGTTCACCACAAAGCGCGCTTCGTCGAGATCGTTGAAGGCGCAGTACAGCGAAATCGGCTCGCCGTCGGCGCCGTCGGTCCACAGCTTTTTGCCCAGCCGACCGTTGTTGTTTTCAATCAGGGCGTTGGCAGCGCTGAGAATATTGCTGGTCGAGCGATAGTTCTGCTCCAGGCGGATGGTTTCCGCGCCGGGGAAGTCGTTAAGGAAGCGCTGAATGTTCTCGACCTGCGCGCCGCGCCAGCCATAGATAGACTGATCGTCATCGCCGACGATCATCACCTTGCCGGTATCGCCCGCCAGCAGGCGGATCCAGGCGTACTGAATGTTGTTGGTATCCTGGAATTCATCGACGAGAATATTGGTGAAGCGCTCGCGGTAGTGCTGCAGGATATGCGGTTTGTTCAGCCACAGCTCGTGGGCGCGCAGCAGCAGCTCGGCGAAGTCCACCAGCCCGGCGCGGTCGCAGGCTTCCTGATAGGCCTGATAGACCTTCTGCCAGGTCTGCTCGACCGGATTGCCGTAGCTCTGAATATGATGCGGGCGCAGTCCTTCATCTTTCTGGCTGTTGATGTACCACATTGCCTGGCGCGGCGGCCACTGTTTCTCATCGAGGTTCATCGCCTTAATCAGACGCTTCAGCAGACGCAGCTGGTCTTCGCTGTCGAGGATTTGGAAGTCCTGCGGCAGGTTGGCATCCAGATGGTGCGCGCGCAGCAAACGGTGCGCCAGGCCGTGGAAGGTGCCCACCCACATGCCGCCCTGGGTGGTGCCCATCAGCTGGCCGATACGGTGACGCATCTCCGCCGCCGCTTTGTTGGTAAAGGTCACCGCCATAATGGAATACGGGGAACAGTTCTCCACGCTCAGCAGCCAGGCGATACGGTGCACCAGAACGCGCGTCTTACCACTGCCCGCCCCTGCCAGAACCAGCATATTGGTGCGCGAGGCCGCTACGGCTTCACGCTGTTTGTCATTAAGGCTGTCGAGCAGGTAAGAAACGTCCATTGGCACCGCCGGAAGAGAAGGGGTTCCACGAACCCCTGTTAATATATACAGAGTGACTGGTGATTATATCAGCGAGGTCAGAGATGCCAACCGTGAAATTTCAATATGCGGCAGCAGGCGGCTGTCCGCGGTGTGCATCAGGTCCGCGCCTTGCGGTTTGATCCAGCAGGCCTGCATCCCACAGCGAATAGCGCCGGCCACGTCGGTAGTCAGATCATCGCCGACGTGCAGAATCTGCCCGAGCGGCACATTCAGACGCTCCGCCGCAAGGTGGTACATGTCGGCAAACGGCTTGGAGCGGCCATCCGGCCCGGCGCGCAGCACGAAGCGGAAATAGTCGCTCAGACCGAACAGTTCCGGGCGGGCGTTGCCATTGGTAATCGCCACCAGCGGCCACTTCTCCGCCAGCTTCGCCAGCGTATCGTGGGTCTCCTGCGGGACATCGACGCGGCTGCGCCAGTGGGCGAAGTGTTCCATCGCCGCATCGGCCCCCGCTTTCGCCGCTTCGGCGGAGAGCCCGGCATTACGCATACCTAACTCCAGCGCACGGTGGCGCCAGACGGTCACGTCATGATAAATCTCAGGTTCAGCAGCCAGCAGCGTCTGACGCAGCTGATTAAGCTCATGGGCGTCGAACTGGCTGAGCGAAGGATGGTAGCTGCGCACAAAGGCCAGCGACTCGTGCATCGTCCGGTCAATCACCGGGCGGTTATCGTAAAGGGTATCGTCCAGGTCAAACGTCAGCGCGGAAATCTGGCCCAGAGGTCGGTAAAAACGCATTATTTCCCCCGTTTAGCGCGCGGATGCGCGGCATCGTACACCGAGGCAAGGTGTTGAAAATCAAGATGGGTATAGATTTGGGTGGTGGAGAGGTTAGCATGCCCCAGCAGCTCCTGCACGCCGCGCAGATCGCCGCTCGACTCCAGCATATGGGTGGCAAAGGAGTGGCGCAGCTTGTGCGGGTGCACATGGCTGTTCAGCCCCTGCTTAATGCCCCACTCGGCGAATCGCTTCTGTACGTTGCGCGCCGAAATACGTTTGCCCAGCTTCGACAAAAACAGCGCGTCGTCGTCGGTACCGAACAGGCCGCGCAAATCCAGCCAGTGCTCAATCCATGCCACCGCGTTGCGACCGATCGGCAAACGACGCTCCTTACTGCCTTTGCCCATCACCCAGACCTCACCGCTTTCGAGATCGAGGTGTTTGATATCCAGGTTGACCAGTTCGGACAAACGCAATCCCGCGCCGTACATCACCTCCAGCATCGCCCGATCGCGCACCGCCAGCGGATCGTTGAGATCGATATCCAGCAGTCGATTGACGTCATCGACGTCAATATTTTTTGGCAGGTGGCGGGGAATTTTCGGCGCGGCAATCCCCTTCGCCGGATTGGCGCTGAGCTCGCCCTGGCCGACCAGCCAGTCGAAGAAACTGCGCAGCGCCGACAGGCGAAGCGCCAGGCTTGCCGGGCCTAACCCCGCGCGGCGACTACGCACCGCAAAGCTTCGCACCTGAGCGGCATCGCACTGCGACCAGCTTTTCAGGCCCGCCTCATCCGCCAGGGCGATCAGCGCGTCCAGCTGTCGCTGGTAATTCAGTAACGTGATCGGGCTGAGCTGGCGTTCAACGCCAAGATGGCGAAGAAAGCGGGCGACGGCGGAGAAGAGAGGAGAATCGGTCATGCGCGTTCAATCCAGCGCTCCAGCAGGCCGGGCAGCATCTGGGCAATCTCCTGCAACAGCTGCGTCCCCTGCCCTGGCTGATAATGCTGCGCATCGCGGCTGCTGAAGAGCATCACCCCCGGGGCATTATCGCCCCCCAGCAGCGATATCGCCACAGACCCAATGGCCTTCGCCTCCGGCAGCACCACCAGCAGCTCCGGGCCGTTCAGCGGTCCAAGATAGTGGCGCGCCTGGCCCAGACGTTGAATACGGATCGGCTCAAACGCCTGCCGGTTTAATGCCAGATGGGTAAACTTCGAGGGCGCGCCGAGGCGCCAGCAGTCAGGAAACAGGCGCACCGTGGCGCCCGCCAGCCCCAGCTCGCGTGCCCAGCGGTGAAGGCGGTTGAGCATATCGTCGAGGCTCTCCGCCGCCGCCAGCCGCGTTTGCAGCTGCAGCAGACGCTGGAACAGGCTTTCATTAGCGACCGCCTGCTCCATCAGCAGCGACATATTCTCTTCCAGCACATGAATATGGTTACGCGCCCGCATCATGTGCCACTCCACCAGCGAAATCGTACCGCGTACCGGATGCGGGACGCGGAGATGTTCGACCTGGGCGGCATTACGAATAAAAAATTCAGGATGTTGCAACAGATAGTCCACCACTGCGCGATCGTTCAACGCGCTGGCAACCTCCTGCTGTTCTTCCCCGATTGGTTTCATAAATGAATAAATCCATCATAGACATGGGCCGCCGGGCCGGTCATAAACAGCGGCTGGCCCGGGCCTTTCCAGGCGATATCAAGACGACCGCCGGGTAATTCCACGCGTACCGTTTCCGCCAGCAGCCCCTGCTGGATCCCCACCGCCACCGCGGCGCAAGCGCCGCTGCCGCAGGCCTGGGTTTCCCCCGCGCCGCGTTCGTAGACGCGCAGACGGATATGAGACCGACCGACCACCTGCATAAAGCCGATATTGGCGCGCTCCGGAAAACGCTCATGGCTTTCCATCACCGGGCCGAGAGTTTCCACCGCCGCCGTATCCACATCATCAACCTGGATGACGCAGTGCGGATTTCCCATGGACACCACGCCGCACAATACTGTCTGCTCGGCGGCACGCATGATATAGGTCTTTTCCGCTTTGTTGGCGCGGAACGGCACCTGGGACGGCTCGAAGTTGGGCTCGCCCATGTTCACCCGCACCAGATCGTCTTCCGTTACGCTTAATACCATACGCCCGTTAGCCGTACTCACGCGGATATCACGTTTATTGGTCAGGCCTTTCAGCCGGACGAAGCGGGCAAAACAGCGTGCGCCGTTGCCGCACTGCGACACTTCGCTGCCGTCGGCGTTAAAGATCCGGTAGTGGAAATCCAGATCCGGATCGTAGGGCGGTTCGACGACCAATAGCTGATCGAACCCGACGCCAAGGTGGCGATCCGCCAGGCGGCGAATCAGCTCCGGCGAGAAAAAAACATTCTGCGTTACCGCGTCAACGACCATAAAATCGTTGCCAAGGCCATGCATTTTAGAGAACTGCATCATCTACTCCAGTTGCGCGGAACAGAACGTTATCGTTAGTAATTGACCTGGCTCGGACCACCGGTATCGCCACGATCGTTACGATCCGGCGTTGCGCTCTGAATGCCAGGGTTAACCGGTTTGGTCGGCGGCGGCGCGGTTTTGTCCGCCGGTGGGAAATAGAGAGGCCCTTTCAGACCGCAGCCGGTCAGGCTGAAGATCGCAAACAAAACGGCAAGCGTAGGAAAAACGTTTTTCATTGATAGTTGCCCGTGATTTATTCTTTCTGCTTTCTATCATCGCAGGAGAAGACGTAAAAGCAAGCCTTTAGCATCCGACTGCGCGCGCTTTTGTTTCGCGCTATACTGCGACCCATCTTCAAAAATCAAAAAAGCAGAATCAAATTATGAACGACAGTGAATTCCATCGCCTGGCCGATAGCCTGTGGATGACCATCGAAGAACGTCTGGACGACTGGGACGGCGATAGCGACATCGACTGCGAAATCAACGGCGGCGTGCTGACCATCAGCTTTGAAAACGGCAGCAAAATCATTATTAACCGTCAGGAGCCGCTGCACCAGGTGTGGCTGGCCACCAAACAGGGCGGCTATCACTTCGATCTCAAAGGCGACGAGTGGATCTGCGATCGCAGCGGCGAAACCTTCTGGGATCTGCTGGAGCAGGCGGCGAGCCAGCAGGCCGGTGAGACGGTGAAATTCCGTTAATGACGTGTTTCCCGGATAGCGGCGCATCGCGCCTTATCCGGGCCAAATCTACGAGTAGCGCTGCTGCAGCACCGGCGAGGCGGTAACGTCCTGGCTGGTGGGTATCGCGGCGGCAATCGCCTGAGTGCGGAAAGGGATCACCTGGGTGCGCCCGTCTACCTCGACAATCTGATAGAACTGCGGCAGGTTGAAGTTGATAAAGCTGGAGCCGTAGGTGAAACGATCGTGCGATGACGAATAGAAGCGGCTGACGTCGCGCACCAGCTCCTCTTTACTGCCCTCGCAGTGATGATAGACCTCGGCGCGGTTGCTCTCATCAAGAATATAGATGTTAAAGCCGCTGTCGTTGTTATCCGCGTCTTCAAAGAAGAACTGAATAATCCCTTCGCTGGCGAAGCCATCCACCACCGCCGGCAGCTTAACGTGATTGGTTTCCACCTGCACCGACAGCCCGTGCAGCTTGTTGTGCGAGATAGCGCCGTAGAACTCAATGGCGTTTTCCAGCTTCTGCACCGAAACGTTAAGCCGCTCGAAGAACAGCCCCCACGTCTGGCCGGAGACGCGCAGCGCTTTGAAGCGCCCGGTATCCTGGCGGGTACTGGAGAGACGCAGTTCGATACATTCGGAGATCATCTGCTGCACGCGGGTGCGGATCAGGCCGCGCAGGTGCTGACTATAGCAGAACACCTCCACGCTGTCCGGCGGCGCGGCGTCCTGGTGCATTTTGCCGAGGATCGTTTTCAGCGCCTCGATCATCGCCTGTTCGCCGTTAAAGTGCAGCGTACGCACTTCGTTCCACGAGTTGCGATACAGCAGGTCGACGCTGCCGATCAGGCATTTTTGCTCTTCGCCGAAGCTGAAAACATCCAGCTTACGGAAATCGAAGTGCACCACCTGGTTGCGGAAGGCCGCGGTTGGGTCATATTCGAGGTTGACGATAATCGCCAGGTGGCGGATTTCGCACGGGCTGTACAGCGCCTTTGGCGTCGGCGCCGGCAGGCGCAGCGGGAAGTGGTGCGACACGTCGGCCACCATCTCCTGCAGCTTCGCCAGATCGACGATGCCGTTGCCCTTAATAAACAGGCGGGTGCGTGAGGTCAGCAGGCCGTTAAACCAGGCCCAGGCCACCAGCTTATTAAGATAACGGTTATATTCCAGCGGCTGATGGCTGATGATCGATTCCATGTCCGGCGCGCGGTTGTACAGATACCAACCGGTACGGTTGGCGCGGCCCGGCGGCACGTGGATAAAGGTCAGGTTCGGTTCCGACAGATCCGGCGAAATTTGCGGGTTTACCAGCGTCACTTTCCCCGGCAGCGCTTCAAAGGCCGCATACAGCTTACGGGTCAGCACGCCAATATCCTGCGGGCTGGCGGAGACGCTAAGGTTATTGCGCCGCGCGAAGCGGATCAGATTACGATAGCTCTGCATCATGGCGTCGAGCAGTTCGTTGTGCGCCTTGCGCACTTCATCGATTTTCCAGTTGGCGCGGTTGTCGAGCATCATCAGACGCTTTTCGTCCCAGCCCCAGGCATTCACCAACTGGCTGACAACTTCGCGACGCCAGCCGACGCAGGCGCGTTCGCGGCTGAGTTTTTCACAAACTTTCAGGTAGAAGCAGCGGCGCACCAGATCGAGGCGGGTTTCATCTTCGATGGCCTGCAGATAGGTGGTCACGCGCTCCAGCATCATGCAGTACGGGTCGAGGCCGAAGGAGACAATCTCCCCGTCGTGCAGACGCTGTTTGATATCTTTCGCTAACAGGCGGTTATTGGGGTATTCCCAGGAGTAGGCTTCCAGCAGCAGCGTTTTCAGCACCGCTTTATAGGGGGAGTCGATACTTTTATACAGCTGCCACAGGCTGGCGCCGAAGTACTCTTCCGCCGACAGCGAACTGAGGCCGCCGAGATCGAGCCATTCGTTAGGCGTCAGCACGCCCTGGGCATACAGCCCCATCACGTAATCATCGTAATGCTCTTCTTCATCGCACGGCACCATATTCCACAGAATACGCTTGCCGGCGAGGCGCACCGCGGTGCGGTAGAACTCATCAAGCAACAGGATATGCTGGGTCGAACCGCAGTCTTCGCCGCCGAGGCTACCGCTTTCGTTATGACGGAAACGGTTTTCGTCGATCAGGAAGAAGCTGACTTCCACGCCGAGCGAGGCAGCCCAGCTCTCAAGCAGGCTGCATTTTCGCTGCAGCAGCTGACGCTCTTCGCTATCCAGCCAGGCCTGGTGACATACCCAGATATCAAGATCGGAAGAGCAGCTCTGGCCGACGGAGGAAGTACTGCCCATCGAGTAGACGCCGGTGATCGGCAGCTCGCCTTTCGGCGGCTCCTGAGTCTGCATACCGCGATGCAGTTCCAGTTCTTCAAGATAGTGGCGTTGGGTTTCATCAGGCGTGTAGAGGCAAATGCCACGGGGAACGTTACCGTCAAGGTAACCCGGCATCAGCGGGTGATGATAATGTAATAACGTTGGCAGTAGACTGTAAACCTGCTGGAAAGCGGGTCCCATGGCAGCAAGCGCGCGATCCACGCGCAATTGGTTGATGGCATCCAGTCTCTGTTTCAGTGTCTCAATATAGAGGTACAAGACATATCGCCTGATGTTCAAAAACCCGAGGTACAATAGTACGGAGGATTTCAGTATTTCAACAAAAACCGTCACCATTCGTCGTCGGTGTGGTTGTGATGAGCAGCGGACTGACAAATGGTTTAAAACGTGATCAATTTAACACCTTGCTCATTGACCGTAAAGAAAGATGCGCTACATACAAGTGTAGCACCGTTTATTACCTGTAAATTCCTCACTACGCCTCCGGCAACCGCCACGCGCATGAAAGGTTAAAAAAGAGTGGGCCGGAGCCACCTCCCACATAAACCGTGAAAACTAACATCCGTAAGACAACAATGTTAGGATGGATAGTGGTCGATAATGACGGTAACAAGCATGTTAGACAAAGTTTTGAAAATTGCCACACGGCAAAGCCCGCTTGCGCTATGGCAGGCGCAGTATGTTAAAGCGCGCCTGGAACAAGCGCATCCCGGACTGAAGGTCGAGCTGGTGCCGATGGTCACGCGCGGGGATGTCATCCTTGATACTCCGCTGGCAAAGGTGGGGGGCAAAGGCTTATTTGTGAAAGAGTTAGAGCTCGCCATGCTCGAAGGGCGCGCCGATATCGCCGTCCATTCGATGAAAGATGTGCCGGTGGAATTCCCGGAGGGCCTGGGGCTGGTGACTATCTGCGAGCGCGACGATCCGCGCGACGCGTTTGTCTCCAATCGCTATGCCTCGATTGACGAACTGCCGGCCGGCAGCGTCGTTGGCACGTCAAGTTTACGCCGTCAGTGCCAGCTGGCCGCCACCCGTCCGGATCTGGCGATCCGCTCTCTGCGCGGTAACGTCGGTACCCGGCTGAGTAAGCTGGATAACGGCGAGTACGACGCCATCATCCTCGCCGCCGCCGGCCTGAAGCGTCTGCAGCTGGAAGCGCGTATTCGCCAGCCGCTGTCGCCTGAGCAATCTCTGCCGGCGGTCGGCCAGGGCGCGGTCGGTATCGAATGCCGTCTTGATGATGCATGGACCCGGGGGCTGTTAGCGCCTCTCAACCATACGGAAACGGCGGTGCGCGTGCGCGCCGAGCGGGCGATGAACACCCGCCTCGAAGGCGGCTGCCAGGTGCCGATCGGCAGCTATGCGGAACTGAAGGACGGGGAACTGTGGCTGCGGGCGCTGGTTGGCGCTCCGGATGGTTCACAGCTGGTGCGCGGCGAACGACGCGGGCCAGCGGAACAAGCGGAAGCCCTCGGCATCTCGCTGGCGGAAGAGCTTCTGGATAATGGCGCCCGCGAGATTCTCGCGGCGGTTTATGATGGAGAAGCCCCGCGATGAGCATCCTGGTCACTCGTCCACTACCGCAAGGAGAAGCGCTGGTCAGCCGTCTGCGGGCCATGGGACGCGTGGCCTGGAGCTTTCCGCTGATAGAATTTACGCCCGGCAGGGAGCTTCCCGCGCTGGGCGATGCGCTTGCCCGACTGGGACCCGACGATCTGCTATTTGCGCTATCCCAGCATGCGGTGGAATTCGCCCATGCCCGTCTGCAGCAGCAGGGCCTGCTCTGGCCCACTTCTCCGCGCTATTTTGCCATTGGCCGCACGACGGCGCTGGCCCTGCATACGGTCAGTGGGCAGCATATCTATTACCCGTTAGATCGGGAAATTAGCGAAGTCTTGCTACAATTACCTGAATTACAAAACATTGCCGGGAAAAATGCGCTGATCCTACGCGGCAATGGCGGGCGGGAACTCTTAGGCGCGACGCTGACCGAGCGCGGCGCCAGGGTCACATTTTGTGAATGTTATCAACGTAGTGCAAAACATTACGATGGCGCAGAAGAAGCGATGCGCTGGCAATCTCGCGGAGTCACCACGCTGGTGGTCACCAGCGGCGAGATGCTGCAGCAGCTATGGTCGTTAATACCGCAATGGTATCGCGAACAGTGGCTCCTGCACTGCCGCGTTGTCGTTGTCAGCGAACGTCTGGCCCTTCAGGCCCGGGAACTGGGCTGGCAGGAGATTCAGGTTGCCGATAGCGCCGACAACGATGCGCTGCTACGCGCATTACAATAACTCTCAACATTGGAAGCCATAATGACGGAACAACAAAATCAATCCGCCGTGGTTGAAGAGACCAGGGAGGCCGTGGAGACCACACCACAGCCAGAGAACACTGAGAAGAAGAAGGCAGGCAATAAAACCAGCCTGGCGCTCAGCGCGATCGCTATCGCCATTGCGATAGCCGCCGGCATCGGCCTGTATGGCCTGAACAAACAACAGGCCACGCGGCAAAACGCAACTACCTCTGAATTAGCAAGCCAGGTCGCGGCGCTGCAAAAAGCGCAGGAAAATCAAAAAAGTGAACTGGAAGGTGTTATCAAACAGCAGGCCGACCAGCTAAACGAAGCCAAACATCAGCAGGAGACGCTGGCCAAACAGTTGGATGAGCTGCAGCAAAAAGTGGCGGTGATTTCCGGTAGCGATGCCAAAACCTGGCTGCTGGCCCAGGCCGACTTCCTCGTCAAGCTGGCGGGACGTAAGCTGTGGAGCGATCAGGATGTCACCACCGCCGCCGCGCTGCTGAAAAGCGCTGACGCCAGCCTCGCCGACATGAACGACCCAAGCCTCATCGGCGCCCGCCGGGCGATCACCGACGACATCGCCACCCTCTCCGCGGTAAGCCAGGTGGACTACGACGGCATGATCCTCAAGGTTAATCAGCTGGCGAACCAAATCGATAACCTGCGGCTGGCCGATAATAACGATGACGATTCGCCGATGGACGCTGATAGCGATGAGCTTTCCAGCTCTATCAGCGAATGGCGCGTCAACCTGCAGAAAAGCTGGCAGAACTTTATGGACAGCTTTATCACCGTGCGCCGCCGCGATGAAACGGCGGTCCCGCTGCTGGCGCCGAATCAGGATATCTATCTGCGGGAAAATATTCGCTCTCGCCTGCTGGTCGCCGCGCAGGCAGTTCCGCGCCATCAGGAAGAGACCTGGAAACAGTCGCTGGATAACGTCTCGACCTGGGTACGCGCCTATTATGATACCGATGACGCCACCACCAAAGCCTTCCTCGACGAGGTGGATAAGCTCAGTCAGCAAAGCATTACCATGACGGTGCCGGAAACGCTGCAGAGCCAGGCGTTGCTGGAAAAACTGATGCAGACCCGAGTGCGCAACCTGATGGCGCAGCCTGCCGTTACCGCGGGCGGCGCGCCTTCGCCCGCACCTGCTGCGCCGGCCGCCCCCGCTGCGCCGCAAGGAGAGTAACGCATGCTGAAAATTCTTTTACTCTTCGCACTGTTGATCGCCGGGATCGTGCTTGGCCCGATGATCGCCGGGCATCAGGGCTACGTCCTGATCCAGACCGATAATTACAATATCGAGACCAGCGTGACCGGGCTGGTGATCATCCTGATCCTCGCCATGGTGGTGCTGTTCGCCATTGAATGGCTGCTGCGCCGCATTTTCCGCACCGGGGCGCATACGCGCGGCTGGTTTGTCGGCCGTAAACGCCGTCGCGCGCGTAAGCAAACCGAGCAGGCGCTGCTTAAGCTGGCGGAAGGTGATTACCAGCAGGTTGAGAAGCTGATGGCGAAAAATGCCGATCACGCCGAACAGCCGGTGGTGAACTATCTGCTGGCGGCGGAAGCGGCCCAGCAGCGCGGCGATGAAGCGCGGGCCAACCAGCATCTGGAGCGCGCCACCGAGCTGGCGGGCGATGACCTGATCCCGGTGGAAATCACTCGCGTTCGCCTGCAGCTGGCGCGTAATGAAAATCACGCTGCGCGCCATGGCATCGATAAGCTGCTGGAAATTACCCCGCGTCATCCGGAAGTGCTGCGCCTCGCCGAACAGGCATACACCCGCACCGGCGCCTGGCAGTCGCTGCTGGACATCATTCCGTCGATGGCGAAAGCTAACGTCGGCGATGAAGCGCACCGCGCGGCGCTGGAACAGCTGGCCTGGGTTGGCCTGATGGATAAAGCGCTGGCCGATGGCGGCAGCGAAGGACTACGCGAATGGTGGCGCAACCAGAGCCGTAAAACGCGGGCGCTGGTGCCGCTGCAGGTGGCGATGGCCGAGCGCCTCATCGAGAGCGACGATCACGATACCGCGCAGCAAATTATCATTGATGGTCTGAAGAAACAGTATGATGACCGTCTGGTGATGCCGATCCCGCGTCTGAAGACCAATAACCCGGAACAGCTTGAGAAAGTGCTGCGCCAGCAGATCAAAGCCGTTGGCGACCGTCCGCTGCTGTGGAGCACCCTGGGCCAGTCGCTGATGCGGCACGGCGAATGGCAGGAGGCCAGCATCGCCTTCCGCGCCGCGCTTAAGCAGCGTCCGGATGCCTTTGATTACGCCTGGCTGGCGGATGTCCTGGACCGCCTGCATCAGCCGGAAGAAGCCGCCGCTATGCGCCGAGATGGACTGCTGCTGACGCTGCAGAATAATCCTCAGCCATAACCTGGCATGGCTATCGCCTCCTGCGGGGCGATAGCCCTTCTCCCCCGCCTTCACATTGACGGATCCCCGAAAGAAAAAAACGCCTGCGCTGAAATCAGGGCAGGCGTTAAAACAGGTCTGTTTGACAACAAATTGGGTGCTTCACTCAACGTAATGTCCATGGTGTTTGATGAGGCATAAATGCGACATCTGTCAGTGGACGATAAGCACCGTAAGAACGGCTCTGCATCATTCCGGAGTTTATGAGGCACGAAGGCGAACATAAGAGATGGAATGAGCATCTACCCGGTTATTATCGCACAGGATCCGGGGAAATTGCATCTACCACAGTGATGAATTGAGAGTTTTCCTGACGCGTATTCTTAAGCAAAGAGAAGATTTTTTATCAGCAAGATCAGAGAAATAAGAGATGGCGGACGGCAGCAGAAAACAAAAAACCCCGCCGAAGCGGGGTTCAAAATTGGTCGGCGAGAGAGGATTCGAACCTCCGACCCACTGGTCCCAAACCAGTTGCGCTACCAAGCTGCGCTACTCGCCGAAATACTGCTTTTTGAATTTTTAGTTCAATTCGTTAAAGTCGTGGTGCGAGGGGGGGGACTTGAACCCCCACGTCCGTAAGAACACTAACACCTGAAGCTAGCGCGTCTACCAATTCCGCCACCTTCGCAAATTCACAACTCTATCAAATAATGGGGTGGCTAATGGGATTCGAACCCACGACAACTGGAATCACAATCCAGGGCTCTACCAACTGAGCTATAGCCACCACTGCAAACCTTTTACGCGGTATTAAAACCACCGCAGCTCCAGCACCGGGTTAATGGTGCGCCCGACAGGATTCGAACCTGAGACCTCTGCCTCCGGAGGGCAGCGCTCTATCCAGCTGAGCTACGGGCGCTTAGCGCCGTTGCGGGGTCGGATAATACGGACTTCCTACCCCGCTGTCTAGTGCCTTTTTAAAGAAAATTATCGTTTGCTCATGCTTTGTTCGTTTTGACGGTTATTCAGCCGTATTATTGACTTGCCCCTGTCTTCCGAGGCCAAACACCTTATAAATCAGGGTGACGGCGGCCAGAAAAATAATGCCGACGAAGAGCGACATGCGGGTTTCATCATTCAGTCCCATCCCGACCAGCACGCAGATCAGGAAGGCCATCGTGAAATAGTTGGCCCACGGAAACAGCAGCGAACGGAACGGATGGCTGGCAATCGCCGCCTGATGCACGCGACGGAAACGCAGCTGACTAATCAGGATCACAAACCAGGGCACCATCCCCGGCAGGACGCTGGCGCTATAGACATAGACGAACACCCGCTGCGGATTAGGAATAATGTAATTCAGGCAGGAGCCCACCAGCAGGATCAGAATCGACAGCGCCACACCGACGGACGGAACGCCGTTGCGCGATACCTTACCGATCGCCGCCGGCAGCTGACGGTTCTTCGCCAGGGCGTACAGCATACGTCCGCAGCTGTACATTCCGCTGTTGCAGCCGGAAAGCGCTGCCGTCAGCACCACGAAGTTGATAATTCCCGCCGCCGCGGTAATACCGATTTTGGCAAACGTCAGTACGAACGGGCTGCCATTGGAGCCGATTTGATCCCACGGGAAGATAGTGACGATAACGAAAATCGCGCCGACGTAGAAAATCAGGATCCGCCACAGCACTTTGCCCACCGCGCTGCGCAGCGTCACCTGGGGGTTTTTCGCTTCACCTGCGGTAATGCCGATGAGCTCCACCCCCTGATAGGACGCGACCACGATACACAGCGCCGTCAGGAAGCCCTTCCAGCCGCCAGCAAAGAAACCACCATGTTCGGTGAGATTACCAAAACCGATGGAGTGGCCGCCGTTGCCAAAGCCGAAGAAAATGACGCCCAGACCCACGACGATCATCACGATAATGGTGGTCACTTTTATCATGGCGAACCAGAACTCGATTTCACCGTACAGCCGGACCGCCGCGAGGTTCGCCAGCGCCACCAGCCCCACGGCAATCAACGCCGGGATCCACTGCGCCATCTCCGGGAACCAGAACTGCACATAGACCCCGATGGCGGTAATCTCCGAGATCCCCACCGCCATCCACATAAACCAGTAGGACCACGCGGTCAGATAGCCGAAGAAGGGGCTCATATAGCGATGCGCATACACCGCGAAGGAGCCAGTGACAGGCTCAAGGAACAGCATTTCGCCCATTGAGCGCATAATGAAAAAGACGAACAGGCCAGCGATAATGTACGCCAGCAGCACGGAAGGCCCAGCCCATTTCAAGGTACTGGCCGCCCCCATAAACAACCCCACGCCAATCGTCCCGCCAAGGGCGATCAGTTCAATATGCCGGGCCTCCAGTCCACGCTGAAGCTCCGCTTTTTTCTCAGTCATATATCCTCTTGTGTTTGCCGTATTCCGGGTACTCCCGGTTATTGTTATTAACTGAAACCATAGCCTTGCCGACGCGCAGGTCTCCCCGGCGCGTATGAAGCCTGCGAATGGTTAATTAATTTTGCGGAAATGGCAAATAAAGTATCAGGCGAGTGAAGAGATTACACAGAATATGTATGCAAACTCGCCTGGTTGCAGTGGAATATCAGAGCTTACCGGAATAATGCCAACGTAAATAGCGCAGCAGACGGAACTGTCTTTTGATACGGCTCGGCTGCAAAAGCAGGCGATAGAACCACTCCAGCCCCAGATCCTGCCAGAACTTCGGCGCCCGATGGACGTGCCCGGTAAAAACATCGTAAGTGCCGCCGACGCCCATATACAGCGCGTGCGGATACAGGCGCCGGCAGTCGCGCATGAAGATCTCCTGGCGCGGCGACCCCATCGCGACGGTGACGATTTTCGCCCCGCTGTCGCGAATGCGTTCGAACAATGCCTGGCGTTGCTCAGGGGTGAAATAACCGTCCTGGCTGCCGACGATGTTCACCTGCCAGCGCTGACGCAGCCTGGATTCTGTCTGCGCCAGGACCTCAGGTTTACCACCAACCAAAAACACCGGTGTCCCTTCAGCGCCGGCGCGCTGCATTAACGCTTCCCAGAGATCGGCCCCGGCGACGCGGGATACCTGGGCCTGCGGGTATTTTTTGCGCAGCGAACGCACCACGCTGATGCCATCGGCATATTTAAACTCCGCCGCCTCAATCAGCGCCCGTACCTCCGGGTTATCCTCTACGGCCAGCATTTTCTCAGCATTAATGGCTACCAGCGTCCCCTCCCGGAGCGCGCCGTCGGCAAACAAATAATCCAGAGCGTGCTGCATATCGCGCCAGCCTATGAGCTGCAGCCCTCTTAACAGGTACAACGGCGCGGAAATGGTCCCAGTCATGTCCATCCTTCTCAGACTTGCGGTTGCGAAAGCGGTTTTACGCGCTTATGAATCAGTCCCACGCTATCCAGGAACCAGTACAGCAGTTTCGCCGCCAGCAAGCAGATACCAAAGATCACGAGGAAAAACACCACGCGGGAGCCGAACGAATCCAGCCCCTCGCGCGCCAGCACTATCATGTTGAAGATAGCGCCGAAACAGAAACTGTGCAGGATAGCCGCTTTATAGCGATTGCTCTCCCGGTTGCCCAGCTCATACAGCCAGTCGAACCATTTAATAATCAACCCTACCGCCACGGCGCCCAGCGGTACGAACCAGACGCCGCCCATCACCACCAGCGAGCCAATCAGCGTCGGCGAGATCGCCAGCCCCGAATGGTTTTTTAATACTTCCCAGGTAAAGTAGTTGGCGGTATTGAGCACCATCGTCGGGCGACCGTGCCACATCCAGCTGGGGATAAAGACGTAGAAGTCGCGGATCATCGGCGCCAGACCCTGGAAATCGATCTTGTCGTAGTTCTGCAGCAGCAGCGCCAGGTTCTCCCACGGTGAGAAGGTGTCGCGCGTGAGATACAGAAAGGTATAAAACGCTTCGTCGCCGCTGACGTTCATCCCGTAGCGCTTCAGCGCCAGCCAGAACATGCCGACAATACCCAGCACACCCGCCGCCGCCAGCATCCACAGGCTGATCCAGCCGCGAATAATACCGATGAACAGAAAGATGGCGAAGGCGATGATGATATTGGCGCGGGTCCCGCCGACGATGGCGTAGGTCAGCAAACCAAAGGCCACCGTGCTGACGAGGAAGAAGATCCACGCCTTATAATCCTGGCGCAGAAAATAGACCACCAGCATCGCCGGAATAAAGAAGTAAAAGAAGCGCTTCAACGCCACGCCGGACACTTCAGCAGAGAAAATCTGGCTGTAGGAGTTGAGCTTAAACAGCAGGAAACCGTTGTGGGCGAAGAAGATGCCGACGCACAGCAGCGCCAGCCCCATCAAAATGACCCACGCCAGATGGGTTTCCACCCGGTTCATGGTAAACAGCGGGCGATGCGCAACCTCACGCGATGCCGAACGCAGCCGCGTTTTATAGGTCACGTAGTAGACTGCGTAGAAGCACACCGCGATCAGCAGCGTCTGCAGCAAAATCTCCGGCGGCGCCACGCTGACGTCAAAGCGGAACACCAGAATACTGGTCAGCGGGAAGCCGAAGAAAAAGGTCAGCAGAAACAGCAACGAGAAAAAAACGTTGAAGTTAAAGCGTACCCGACGGAACTCAAACCAGGTGGCGGTGGCGATGAACAGCGTCGACAGCAGCCAGACCACCAGCAGCCCGCTAAATTGCATTAACGTCATGCCTGCCCCTCCGCCGCTAACCGTAGCGCCCGCCGCCAGCCCGTCAGATAGTTCGGCCGGAAGAAGGCGATAGCGGATTTATCCACGCTCGCCAGCTGACGCTGCGCTTCGCGCACCACGCTGACGTCCAGCGCGTCGCTGGTGAACAGCACCGGCACATGCTGCTCGGCCATATCCTGCCAGAACGGGTTTTCCCGATTGAGCACGCAGGGGATGCCCGCCTGAATCAGCAGACACAGGGTGCCGATCCCCTGCTGGCGGGCAAACAGAAAATAGCCCAGATCGCAGCGGCGCAGCAGCGCCAGATAATCATGAAACTCCAGCTTCTCGCTGAGGATCTGCAGATGCTCACCGCTAAACAGCGCCGCCCCCGCCTCGCGAACCTCATTGATATAGGCGTCGTTTTTCGCTGGATAGCCCATCGGCACGATGACGTTTACCGTATCGCCAAACTGCTGATGGATTGCCTTCAGCGCGGCAATATGTTCATTGCTGCGATCCCCGGAGTTGCCCACCAGAATAGTCAGGGTATCACCGCGCGGAGCGTTATCGGCCAGGGTATTCAGCGCCGGATCCATACGGGTCGGGAAGTAGAGCAGCTCGCCCGGGACGCGCGGATGGCGGTTAGCGAACCAGCTGAGATCGCCGCGGGTGGCGAAAACGCGCCCTACCCGCCCCTGCGCCATACGGCGCAGCGGATAGAACAGGCGAAACTTCAGGCTGGCAGAATTTTCATACAGATCCGCCCCCCAGATATGCCAGTTAAACTGCGACGGGCGGATGCCACCGCTCAACAACGCCAGCCACAGCCCGGTATTGAACTGGCCGTGGAAGAAAAAGCGCTGCTGGCGGTTGGCTTTCGCGGTAGCAATCACTGCCTGCGCCAGCGCCTTTTTCCCCGGATAACAGGTGACATCCAGCGCCGGATACCCATCACGCACGCTGGCCTCATCACCGACGATCATAAATCTCCTGGCCTGCGGGTCGGCGGCCAGTTCGTCGTTAAAGAACCGCAGTACGGTCTGGTTATGATGCGGGATATCCGATCCCAGTACATGTATCAGTGCTGTCATGCCCGTTTACGCCAGAGTAAAAACACGCCACTACAAAGGGCGAAATAAACAATATAAGTGGCCATATACGCCTGCGCCGCGCCAACCGCGCCGTGCGCCGGTATAAGCCAGTGTGAGAATGCGGTCAGCAGTGCGAACTGGCTGATTTCCGTCAGAATATAAAAACGCAGCGACGCTTTGGCGATCACCAGATAGCCATAGACGTAAGCGCCTACTTTTAAAACGTCGCCCACCAGCTGCCAGGCAAACAGGTCACGCATCGCGGTAAAGCGATCGGAAAACAGCAGCCAGATGGCAAAATCGCGCAGCAGCCAGACCGTCAGGCTCGCCGCCGCTACTGCCGGCAGGACGAATTTCAGCGACTTGACTATCTCGCGGGTGGTATCCGTTTTGGCGCTCAGCCGCGACAGCGTCGGCAGCAGATAGACGCTAAACGAGGCGGTAATAAACTGCAGGTAGGCATCGGAGATGCTGCTCACCCCCTGCCAGATCCCGACCGCCTCCCAGCCGTAATGCGCCGCCAGCAGATTACGCATCATCACATAGGCTACCGGCAGGGTCACCGAGGTTATCAGCGCCATCAGGGTAAATTTCGATAGCTGTCCCGCCAGACCGTTATCCCAGCGCGGACGCAGGGCGCTCAGCGGGATATTACCCCGCCGCCAGAGCATAATACCCGCCGGGACCACCACCAGCGCTGGAACTAACGCCAGCCCCAGCAGCGCGCCCTGATAGCCTCCCAACACGTAGCAAGCATAGTAAGCCGCCACGCCGATCAGGCTCCCGGCAATCAGCGAGAAGGCGTTACCCGCCGCATCGCGAAAGCCTTTCATCAGCGCCAGCAGGAAATTCGCCCAGGCGATCCCAATCTGCACCAGCGCCACCAGGCGTACCAGCCCCTGATAGTGCGTATGGCCGAACAGCCCCTGGCTTATCGGCGCCGCCGCCAGTAAAAATACCAGCGCCAGCAGGGTGGAAAAGCCAAGCACCATCGCCGACGAGGTGCCCACCACCTGCTTCAGGCGCGGGGGATCGTCGTGATGCTGCGCCACCAGCTTCGTGACGCCATTAAATATCCCGGCCCCGGCCAGCACGCCGAGTACGGTGACCAGTTGCCGGAAGTTACCAGCCTGGCCAACGCCCGCCGGCCCAAACGAGACGGCCAGCAGCTTGACGACCAGCAGACCGGCGCCGATTTTGACCAGCGTCGATGCCGCCGTCCACAGTGAGGCTTTTGCTAACGACATATCAGGAGAAGTAGCTCAGCAGCGAGTTAATCACCGTCCGCTGGTTCACCACAGACAGATTGTAAAACAGCGGCAGGCGTACCAGACGCTCGCTCTCCTGAGTGGTGTAGCGGTCTTCACCGCGGAATTCGCCGAACTGTTCGCCTGCCGGGCAGCTGTGCAGGGGAATGTAATGGAATACCGCGAGGATCTCCGCCTCTTTCAGCCAGGCGATCAGTCTGCTGCGATCCTCGATATCACGCAGCTTAATGTAGAACATGTGCGCGTTTTGCCCGCAGTCGGCCGGAACCGTCGGCAGTTCGATACGCCCGGCGCGCGCCAGCGGCAGCAGCGCATCATAGTAGTTCTGCCACAGGGCCAGGCGCTGCTGGTTGATGCGCTCCGCCGCTTCCAGCTGCGCCCACAGATAGGCGGCCTGCAGGTCGGACATCAGATAGCTGGAGCCAATGTCCCGCCAGGTATATTTATCCACCAGGCCGCGAAAGAACTGGCTGCGGTTGGTGCCTTTTTCGCGAATAATCTCCGCGCGTTCCACCAGCGTGCGATCGTTGATCAGCGTCGCCCCGCCCTCACCGCCGGCGGTATAGTTTTTGGTTTCATGGAAGCTGAAGCAGCCGATATGGCCGATGGTGCCCAGCGCGCGCCCCTTGTAGGTGGACATCACCCCCTGTGCGGCGTCTTCCACCACAAACAGGTTGTATTTGTCGGCGATGGCCATGATGGTGTCCATCTCGCAGGCTACGCCGGCATAATGCACCGGGACAATCGCCCGGGTTTTATCGGTGATGGCGGCTTCGATGAGCGTTTCGTCGATATTCATCGTATCGCGACGGATATCAACGAAGACGATTTTCGCCCCGCGCAGCACAAAGGCGTTGGCGGTGGAGACAAAGGTATAGCTGGGCATAATCACTTCGTCGCCCGGCTGGATATCCAGCAGCAGCGCGGCCATCTCCAGCGAAGCCGTGCAGGAAGGGGTCAGTAGCGCTTTTGCCGTGCCAAATCGCTGCTCCATCCACTGCTGGCAGCGGCGCGTAAAGCCGCCGTCGCCGCACAGCTTGCCGCTGTTCATCGCAGACTGCATGTAATCAAGCTCGGTTCCAACCACCGGCGGCGCGTTAAATGGGATCATGGGGGTCACCTGTATAGCCAGTAGGCGGTGCTTTCCACGTTAGCACCGCTAAGAATATAACGTTTAAGCGCGGCGGTGTTGCCCATCTGGGTCGCCACCCGCAGTGTAGAAAGTCCGCGCGAGGCGGCCCAGTACCGCGCCGCCTGCATCAACTGCGCCCCGGCGCCGCGTCCGGCCAGCAGGCCGATACGCGCTTCGGTCGCAGTGATCTGCCGCAGGGAGACAAAGGCGCGAATATCGCCCTCAGGATGGCGGTAAATCAGGCACTGATGATCGAAGGTGCCGCGCACCGCATTTTCAATCCACTGGGCATAGAAGCGGCCGCTGGCGTCGGCAGCGTACCAGGGAGCGCGAAAGCGGCTCATGGCAAATGCCTGCGCCGCCTGCTCGCGCAGTGGCGCAATATCCGCTTCCACGGCGACGTCTGCGCCGGCATCTGCAGGGCTGCCCACCGGCAGCGCCAGATCGACCTCACCTTCCACCAGCTGAAAACCCAGCCGCTGCAGCGCGTCCAGCCGGACGGTGTCGCTGGCGGCGATCTTCGCCTGCACTCGCGACCACCCCGCCAGCGCCTCAGGCGTCAGCCGCGGCGCGTGCTCGTCAAAGCGCACGATCGCGCTGTTCACGGCAAAGAAGCGGTTCTCCCACTCCAGGGGGTCAATACTGGCGCGGACGGGCACGGAGCAGATCCAGCAGATATTGGCCGTAGCCGGTTTTTTCCAGCCGCTTCGCCGCACGTTTGACGCCGTCGTCGTCCAGCCAGCCGTTACGCCAGCCGATCTCTTCCAGACAGGCGATTTTAAAGCCCTGGCGCTTCTCGACGGTCTGCACGAACATGCTGGCCTCGATCAGGCTATCGTGGGTGCCGGTGTCCAGCCAGGCAAAGCCGCGTCCAAGCAGTTCGACGGTCAATGCGCCATCCTCCAGATACATCTGGTTGATGGAGGTGATTTCCAGCTCGCCGCGCTCGGATGGCTTGACCCGTTTGGCATACTCCGTCACCTTGCCATCGTAGAAATAGAGACCGGTGACCGCCCAGTTCGACTTCGGCTGCTTCGGCTTCTCTTCCAGCGATAGCGCACGGAAGTTATCATCAAACTCCACCACGCCAAAGCGCTCAGGATCCATCACCTGATAGCCAAAAATCGTCGCCCCTTCCGTGCGGGCAGCGACGCTGCGCAGCTTCGGGCTAAAGCTTTGGCCGAAGAAGATATTGTCGCCTAACACCAGACACGCCGGTTCGCCGTTAAGAAAGGCTTCGCCGATGATAAACGCCTGGGCTAAACCATCCGGCGTCGGCTGTACGGCATAGTGCAGCGCAATGCCAAACTCTGAGCCATCGCCGAGCAGGCGCTGGAAATCACGTAGGTCGTCCGGCGTGGTGATAATCAGGATCTCACGGATCCCGGCCAGCATTAATACCGACAGCGGGTAGTAGATCATCGGCTTATCGTAGATCGGCAACAGCTGCTTCGATACGCCGCGGGTGATGGGATGTAGCCGCGTTCCGGAACCGCCCGCCAGAATAATACCTTTCATCATTCCCCCCAGAGATGATTAGCTTTGCAGCCCAAGACGCTCGCCCTGATAGCTTCCGTCCTGAACCTGACGCCACCAGGCCTCGTTCGCCAGATACCACGCCACGGTCTTACGCATACCGGAGGTGAAAGTCTCTGCCGGCGTCCAGCCCAGCTCGCGGGCAATCTTCGAGGCATCAATGGCATAGCGCAGATCGTGGCCCGGACGATCGGTAACGAAGGCGATCAGATCGCGATAGTGCGCCACGCCCTGCGGCTTATCCGGCGCCAGCTCTTCCAGCAGCTGACAAATGGTTTCCACCACCTCGATATTTTTCCGTTCGTTATGACCGCCGATATTGTAAGTTTCGCCCGGTTCGCCGCGGGTCGCCACCAGATACAGCGCTCTGGCGTGATCTTCCACGTACAGCCAGTCGCGGATCTGTTGTCCATTGCCATACACCGGCAGCGGCTTGCCCGCCAGCGCGTTAAGGATCGTCAGCGGGATCAGCTTCTCGGGAAAGTGATACGGGCCGTAGTTATTTGAGCAGTTGGTGATAAGCGTCGGCAGGCCATAGGTTCGCAGCCAGGCGCGCACCAGGTGGTCGCTGCTGGCTTTCGAAGCCGAATAGGGGCTGCTTGGCGCATAGGGCGTGGTCTCGGTAAAGAAATCATCGCTGCCGTGCAGATCGCCATACACTTCATCGGTGGAGATGTGATGGAAGCGAAACGCCGATTTTTGCGCCGTAGCCAGGGTATTCCACCAGCTACGGGCCGCCTCCAGCAGCGTATAGGTGCCCACGATATTAGTCTCGATAAACGCCGCCGGGCCGTCAATCGAACGATCGACATGGCTTTCCGCCGCCAGGTGCATCACCGTATCCGGTTGATGCTGACGAAAAATGCGATCCAGCTCGGCGCGGTCGCAGATATCCACCTGTTCAAAGGCGAAACGCGCATCCTGCGCCACCGGCGCCAGCGACATTAAATTGCCGGCGTAGGTCAGTTTATCCACCACCACCACGCGATCGGCGGTGTGCTGGATAATCTCCCGCACTACCGCCGAACCAATGAAGCCCGCGCCGCCGGTGACCAGAATGGTTCTCACCGCCACACTCCTTTGGTGTCGACGATAAACGCCTGGGTGACGCTATCGCCGCTAACGGCTTTAAATTGGTTATGATCGACCAACATCACCAGCACATCGGCGCTGGCCAGCGCCGCCTCAAGGGGCGCCAGCGTACACAGTCCATCGAGTTTCTTCGGCAGCGCGTGAATGTTGGGCTCAACCACCTGGGTCGTGCCGCTGTGCCAGCGGGCAATCTGCGCGGCAATTTCCATCGCCGGACTTTCGCGCAGGTCGTCAATATTCGGTTTAAAAGCGAGGCCAAAACAGGCGATCGTCAGTTCGCTGGCCCGCTTGTTGGTGGCATTCAGGCAGTCCGCCACCTGCGCTTTCACCTGTTCGATAACCCATTCCGGCTTGTGGTCGTTGACCTCGCGAGCGGTGCGGATCAGACGCGCCTGCTGCGGGTTTTGCGCCACGATAAACCATGGGTCGACGGCGATACAGTGGCCGCCAACACCCGGGCCCGGCTGCAGGATATTGACGCGCGGATGGCGGTTCGCCAGGCGGATCAGCTCCCAGACGTTAATCCCCTGGTCGGCGCAAATCAGCGACAGCTCGTTGGCAAAAGCGATGTTGACGTCGCGGAAGCTGTTTTCCGTCAGCTTGCACATCTCGGCGGTGCGCGAGTTGGTCACCACGCATTCGCCTTCAAGGAAGATTTTATACAGCTCGCTGGCGCGAGCGGAGCAGACCGGCGACATGCCGCCGATAACGCGGTCGTTTTTAATCAGCTCGACCATCACCTGACCGGGCAATACCCGCTCCGGGCAGTAGGCGATATTCACGTCCGCCGCTTCACCCACCTGCTGGGGGAAGCTAAGATCCGGGCGCATCTCCGCCAGCCACTCGGCCATCTGTTCGGTCGACCCGACCGGTGAGGTGGACTCGAGGATCACCAGCGAGCCTTTCTTTAACGTCGGCGCAATGGATTTGGCGGCCGACTCGACAAACACCATATCCGGCTCGTGGCGATCTTTAAACGGCGTCGGCACGGCAATCAGGTAAGCATCCGCCTCCACCGGGGTGGTGGTGGCGCTTAAATACCCCTGCTCGACCGCGGTCTTCACCACGCTCGCCAGATCTGGCTCCACGATATGAATCTCTCCACGGTTAATGGTCTCCACGGCATGTTGATTAACATCAACGCCGACCACCCGCTTCTGCCGGGAGGCGAACGCGGCAGCGGTTGGCAGCCCGATATAGCCAAGGCCAATCACTGAAATGGTAGAAAAACTCATAGCGTTACCTGATTATTTTTAAGTGCAGACAAAATGCGACGACATGCTTCGCCATCGCCATAGGGATTATGCGCGCGGCTCATCGCCTGGTATGCAGCATCATCCTCCAGCAGTCGCGTCACTTCCGCGACGATGCGCTGGCTGTCGGTGCCCACCAGACACACGGTGCCGGCGGCCACCGCTTCCGGACGTTCGGTCATATCGCGCATGACCAGCACCGGCTTACCCAGCGAGGGGGCCTCTTCCTGAATGCCGCCGGAATCGGTCAGGATCAGCCAGGCGCGATCCATCAGCCAGACGAACGGCAGGTAATCCTGCGGTTCAATCAACATCACATTGTCAATATGACCAAGAATACGATTCACCGGCTCGCTGACATTAGGATTCAGGTGAACCGGATAGACAATCTGCACCTCAGGGTGGGTATGGGCTATCTCGGCCAGCGCCTGGCAGATCTGTTCAAAACCGAGCCCAAAGCTTTCCCGCCGGTGGCCGGTAACCAGAATCATCTTTTTACCGTGGCTGATGAAAGGATAGCGCTGCAGCAGGGTCTCCCGTAGCGCTTCATCACCCAGCACCCGATCCCGCACCCAGAACAGGGCGTCAATGACCGTATTCCCGGTGACCGTGATCCGACTGTCGGCAATATTTTCCCGTAGCAGGTTCTGCCGCGAGGTTTCCGTGGGGGCGAAATGGTATGTCGCCAGATGGCCGGTCAACGTACGGTTGCCTTCTTCCGGCCACGGCGAACTTAAATCGCCGGTGCGCAGGCCGGCCTCTACGTGACCCACCGGTATCCGCTGGTAAAACGCCGCCAGGCTCGCCGCCATGGTGGTGGTGGTATCGCCATGCACCAGCACCACGTCGGGTTTAAACGACTCCAGCACCGGCTTCAGCCCTTCAAGGATGCGACAGGTGATCTCGGTCAGCCCCTGCCCCGGCTTCATGATGTTGAGATCGTAGTCCGGGACAATAGAGAAAAGTTTCAACACCTGATCGAGCATCTCCCGATGCTGCGCGGTCACGCATACTTTCGCCTCAAAATGAGGATCCTTTGCCAGCGCATGGACCAGAGGCGCCATCTTGATGGCTTCCGGCCTCGTGCCAAATACAGTTAGTACTTTCACATCGATTCTCTTCGATTAGGCGATGAAGGTCATCTGCCCTTCACCACAGGCCGCAATCACAGGACACGACGACGCGATAACGCCACGCCTGCGCCGATGAGCGCACCCACAATCCCCCACATCACCATCAGAAATACACGGCGCGGGCTATCGCGTTTTACAGGTTCTTCTGGCGTCCGCAAATACCGGTAAGTCTGAAAACGCGGATCTAACGTTGGACCGACGTTCAACGTGCTCAGCATGGCGCGGTTCTGGTCGTAATCGAGGTCATATTCCGGCCCGACGGCCTGCAGGTTTTCCAGCCTGGCCTGCAGCATCGGCCTGCCCAATAAAAATAGCTCTGAATCCGGCAACTGATCGGCAGGAACATCCGTTTCGCTACGTGAAATATTGTGCTGCTGAGCCACCTTCAGCGCCTGCTCCACGCTGTGCGTCCGGCGGTTGAAGATGGCCTCGGCCACCTCTTCCTGGCGCTTCACCTGCGCCTTCATCTGCACCGTCCGCGCCGCCCAGGCGCCTTTAAGTTCGTCGTTAAGATGGCCTGCCGCCCGCTGGCTGGCGAAGGCCACATACTGACGCAACAGATTATTGGCATCCTGCCCGGTCTCGGCGGTCAGTTTGACGCTGTCGTTAATGCTCTTGGCCGCATCGCCTGGCATAAACTGGATATTGTTAATCAGGTCATCCAGCATCGCCGCATCAGCGCGGGCATTACCCGACTGACGCTGCTTGTAGTAGTCCGTTTGCAGCCAGAAATCGCGCCGGGTATCCCAGGAGGCCAGCTGCATGATGAACTCTTTATACGCTTCATCCATGGCGGAAGGCTGGTCGACCGAGGCGAGGTCGGCTTTAATGTCCAGATTGCGTAAGAACTGCTGTTGGGAATAGTATCCCCCCAACATATTGACAGTAGGCCGATCGGTGATCGCCGTGGCGCTCCACTCCTGGCGAGCAAAGAAGGTGTACACCAGCACGATGGCGGCGAAGAGTACGGCGCCGCCGACTATCCAGCCTTTTCCTGCCCATAAAGCGCGAAACAGCCCGCGAATATCCAGCTCGTTCTCAACGTTCACTGCTTGTGCTCCCGGTAATGGTTGAGTCATCACATCCCCAGCTCTACTTGGTTAGTTTCGGATTATTGCCGCTGTGTCGCCGAATTCTGCGTCTGATGCGCTTAACCAGGCGCGCCACTTTCCAGGCGCGCTTAATACAGTAGCCATAAAGAAAGAAGGCTACCAAAAAGAGAATTAACATCACCCATTCCGGCACAATGCGGGTGTATTCCGCCACGACGCCAACCAGCGCCAGCAGGGCGGCGGCCAGGGTAATCAGGACAAACGCCTGGCGGGAAGTAAACCCGGCGCGCATGATCAAATGATGAATATGCTGACGGTCCGGTGAGAAAGGACTCATGCCTTTGCGCAGGCGGCGATACATAATCGCCACCATGTCCATCAACGGGATAGCGATAATCCACAGCGCGGTCACCGGGCTAATGGGATGCGTTTTACCTTGCGTGGTTTCCAGCAGGATCCAGATGATGGTGAAGCCAATCATCGTGCTGCCGGCGTCACCCATAAAGACTTTATAGCGGCGGCCGAGGGCGCCAAGATTGAGAAGAATATAGGGTAGAATGGCGGCGATCATCGCGAAACACCACATCGCCAGGCTGTACTGACCATCAAACCAAAGGATAATCCCGGTCGCCGCAAAAGAGACCGATGACAGTCCGCCGAGCAGGCCGTCGATACCATCGACCATGTTGAACGCATTGATAGCGGCCCAGACGGCAAACAGCGTCAGGAAGAAGCCGAAGGGCCCCAGCACCAGTTCCCACGAGCCAAAAATAAAGCCCAAACTACTCAGATGCAGATTCCCTGCCATCATCATAATCACGGCGATCGCGGCCTGAATGACCGCGCGAATTTTCACGCTGATGTCGAAGCGATCGTCAAGCGCGCCAACCAGCACCAATACCCCCGCGCAGGCCAGATACAGCGAGGCGTGAGGAATATAATAATCGGCGATGGCGAAAGTGAAACAGATACCTGCATAAACTGAGATACCACCGACCAACGGAATCAACCCCTGATGCCGTTTGCGATAGTTGGGTTTATCCACTAACCCGATCTTTTTTGCCACTTTCCGCGCGACAAAAATAAAGAGGGTCGTGAATAAGAAAATACTGATTAATTCAGTAATAGCAGTGAGTAAATTCACAACGCATGTGCTCTCAGCATAGTTAATCCGGGAAGTATAGCGATGATGCCCCAACTCCAGAAGGGGAAAAGCAGAACATTACAAATTTATTGTATAGATTTTAGTCTGTTAAAGCTGTCTCCGCCTGCTATCCGGCGCCATTATACGACAACTTTCGTCCCGCTTTCTCTGTCTCTGGATCATACAAACCCAAAAATGAAAACGCCACGCAAAGGCGTGGCGTTTTTGGCTTTTTTTACCTTACGAGCGCTTCATCATATCGAAGAAGTCATCATTCGTCTTGGTCATTGCCAGCTTATTGATGAGGAATTCCATCGCATCAATCTCACCCATCGGATGGATAATTTTGCGCAGGATCCACATTTTCTGCAGCTCTTCCTGAGTGGTAAGCAGCTCTTCTTTACGGGTACCGGAACGGTTGTAGTCGATAGCCGGGAAGACGCGTTTTTCAGCAATCTTACGAGAGAGGTGCAGTTCCATGTTACCGGTGCCTTTAAACTCTTCGTAGATAACTTCGTCCATTTTGGAACCGGTGTCGATCAGCGCCGTGGCGATGATGGTCAGGCTACCGCCCTCCTCGACGTTACGTGCCGCACCAAAGAAACGCTTCGGACGGTGCAGGGCGTTGGCGTCCACACCACCGGTCAACACTTTACCGGAAGCCGGAACCACGGTGTTGTAGGCACGCGCCAGACGGGTAATAGAGTCGAGCAGGATGATAACGTCTTTCTTGTGTTCAACCAGACGTTTCGCTTTCTCAATAACCATCTCGGCAACCTGCACGTGACGGGATGCCGGCTCGTCAAAGGTGGAAGCAACCACTTCACCTTTCACCAGACGCTGCATCTCGGTCACTTCTTCCGGACGTTCGTCGATCAGCAGTACCATCAGGACACAGTCCGGGTGGTTGTATGCGATGCTCTGCGCGATGTTCTGCAGCAGCATGGTTTTACCGGCTTTCGGCGGCGCGACGATGAGGCCACGCTGGCCGCGGCCAATCGGGGAGGCCAGATCCAGTACGCGAGCGGTTAAGTCTTCGGTAGAACCGTTACCACGCTCCATACGCAGGCGAGAGTTCGCGTGCAGCGGCGTTAAGTTCTCGAACAGGATCTTGTTACGCGCGTTTTCCGGCTTGTCGTAGTTAACTTCGTTAACTTTCAGCAGCGCAAAGTAACGTTCACCCTCTTTCGGAGGACGAATCTTACCGGAAATGGTGTCACCAGTGCGGAGGTTGAAACGGCGGATTTGGCTGGGGGATACGTAGATGTCGTCAGGGCCGGCGAGGTAGGAGCTGTCTGCGGAGCGGAGGAATCCAAATCCATCCTGCAGTATCTCCAGTACGCCGTCGCCAAAGATATCTTCGCCACTCTTCGAATGCTGCTTGAGGATGGCAAAAATAATATCCTGCTTACGCATACGAGCCAGGTTTTCCAGCCCCATATTTTCGCCGAGAGTAATCAGCTCAGAAACCGGCGTATTCTTTAATTCGGTAAGATTCATAGTGGTGTGGGTTCTTAAACTCGGGGTAAATCTCGAACTTAATGTTGTGAATGGTATGGCAGGAACTTCCATGCCTGTTAACGGCCTTCATCTCGTGTCTGTACGTTGCCTGGTCACAGGAAAGAACGCAGAACTGAAACGACTAGACGGAATGAGTGAAAAGCCCGGAATTATTAGCTTCACGCGCATTTATGCGGGATGCTTCGGGTAAAACAAGATTCAAACAAGGTATGTTTAAAACGAAGTCTGTGGATTAACTTAGCACGACTCCAGCCGGGCGTCCAGAGTTCCGCAAAAAATAGGAATCTGGACGCCGGAACAGCAATTCGCTTACGCCAGGTTAGCGTCGAGGAACTCTTTCAGCTGACCCTTGGACAGTGCGCCAACTTTAGTGGCCGCCACTTCGCCGTTTTTAAACAGCAGCAGGGTTGGGATACCGCGAATGCCGTATTTCGGCGCAGTGCCCGGGTTCTGGTCAATGTTCAGCTTAGCTACGGTCAGTTTGCCCTGATACTCTTCAGCGATCTCATCCAGAATCGGGGCGATCATTTTGCACGGACCACACCACTCTGCCCAGAAATCGACGAGGGTCAGCCCGTCAGCCTTGAGTACGTCCGTGTCAAAACTGTCGTCAGTCAGGTGAATAATTTTATCGCTCATATTTAACTCCACAGGAATAAGCCTGGTGTGTTGGTGTCGTAGCCATCAACGACGCGCTGCGGCTACGTTATGCACGCTATTCTTCAGGATACCTCAATTCTCTGGCCTGCCAACTGGCGCAATCCATCATGGACTCGCCTGTTGACGCCAGGGTGCCCGAACGCGAACTGCATGCTGCAGATTTATCGCTCCCGACTCGCTTAGTAGTCTAAGCTATTCTGGATTCGTTCAGTTACCGTAGACGTACCTTGAATAATTTCGTACACCGCCAACGAAAGGTTGACGTTATTTCACCGGATACGCTTTCTTAATGCAATAGTTAGCTGATATTCTACCACACTATGAGCAAAACACATTTAACAGAACAGAAGTTTTCCGACTTCGCCCTGCACCCGGCAGTCATTGAAGCCCTTGAAAAGAAAGGGTTTCATAATTGCACACCCATTCAGGCCCTCGCCCTTCCGCTGACGCTGGAAGGCCGCGATGTCGCCGGGCAGGCGCAAACCGGTACCGGTAAAACGATGGCGTTCCTGACGTCAACGTTTCATTATCTTCTCTCTCACCCGGCTATCGCCGATCGCCAGGTTAACCAACCGCGCGCGCTGATTATGGCGCCGACGCGTGAACTGGCGGTACAGATCCACGCCGACGCTGAGCCACTGGCGCAGGCCACCGGTCTGAAGCTGGGTCTGGCTTACGGCGGCGACGGCTACGATAAGCAGTTGAAAGTGCTGGAAAGCGGCGTCGATATTCTGATCGGTACCACTGGTCGTCTGATCGATTACGCGAAGCAGAACCACATTAACCTCGGCGCCATTCAGGTTGTCGTGCTGGACGAAGCCGATCGCATGTACGATCTCGGCTTTATTAAAGATATCCGCTGGCTGTTCCGCCGCATGCCGCCGGCCACTCAGCGCCTGAACATGCTGTTCTCCGCGACCCTTTCTTATCGCGTCCGCGAACTGGCGTTCGAACAAATGAATAACGCCGAGTACGTTGAAGTCGAGCCGGAACAGAAGACAGGCCACCGTATTAAAGAAGAGCTCTTCTACCCTTCCAATGAAGAAAAAATGCGCCTGCTGCAGACGCTGCTGGAAGAAGAGTGGCCCGATCGCGCCATCGTTTTCGCCAATACCAAGCACCGTTGCGAAGATATCTGGGGCCATCTCGCCGCCGACGGCCATCGCGTAGGTCTGCTGACCGGCGACGTGGCGCAGAAAAAACGTCTGCGCATTCTCGAAGAATTTACCCGTGGCGACCTCGATATTCTGGTCGCGACCGATGTTGCCGCCCGTGGCTTACATATTCCGGCCGTGACTCACGTCTTTAACTACGATCTGCCGGACGACTGCGAAGATTACGTTCACCGCATCGGCCGTACCGGTCGCGCTGGCGCCAGCGGTCACTCCATTAGCCTCGCCTGCGAAGAGTATGCGCTGAATCTGCCGGCGATCGAAACCTATATTGGTCACTCAATTCCGGTCAGTAAGTACAACCCGGACGCGCTGATGACCGACCTGCCTAAGCCGCTGCGTCTGACCCGTGCGCGCCCAGGCAACGGCCCGCGCCGTAACGGTCCACCGCGCAATCGTCGTCGTTCAGGTTAAGAGATCTATGCCATACGCTCAGTCATTCAGAATCTGCCAGGGCGACCTTCCTCTGGCGACCCGCTCAGTGATGTGGATCGGGCCTAAGCGCCCCGCCGACCAGGGAGCCTTCTGAACGATGAAGAGTATGAGCTCCACCTCGCTATATGCCGCCATTGATTTGGGCTCCAATAGTTTCCATATGTTGGTGGTGCGCGAGGTGGCGGGCAGCATCCAGACGCTGAGCCGCATTAAGCGTAAGGTTCGACTGGCCGCCGGCCTGAATAGCGACAACACCCTCTCCGCAGAAGCGATGGAACGGGGCTGGCAGTGCTTACGCCTGTTTGCCGAGCGCCTGCAGGATATTCCGCCGACGCAAATCCGCGTCGTGGCCACCGCCACGCTGCGTCTTGCCGTCAATGCGGGGGAGTTTCTGGCGAAAGCTCAGGAGATCCTCGGCACTCCAGTGCAAGTGATCAGCGGCGAAGAAGAAGCGCGCCTGATTTACCAGGGTGTCGCCCACACCACCGGCGGCGCCGATCAGCGCCTGGTGGTCGATATCGGCGGCGCCAGCACCGAGCTGGTGACCGGGACCGGCGCACAAACAACCTCGCTGTTTAGCCTGTCGATGGGCTGTGTGACCTGGCTTGAACGCTATTTTGCCGACCGTAGTCTGACGAAAGAGAATTTCGATCTCGCCGAAGCGGCTGCGCGCGAGGTGCTACTGCCCGTCGCCGATGTGCTGCGCTATCACGGATGGAAAGTGTGCGTTGGCGCCTCCGGCACCGTTCAGGCTCTGCAGGAAATTATGATGGCGCAGGGGATGGATGAACGAATCACCCTCGCCAAACTCCAGCAGCTTAAACAGCGCGCTATCCAGTGCGGACGTCTGGAAGAGCTGGAGATCGAAGGCTTAACCCTTGAGCGGGCGCTGGTGTTTCCTAGCGGGCTGGCGATCCTGATCGCTATCTTCAGCGAACTGAATATTCAGTGTATGACCCTCGCGGGCGGCGCGTTACGCGAAGGCCTGGTGTACGGCATGCTGCATCTCTCCGTTGAGCAGGACATCCGCAGCCGCACGCTGCGTAATATTCAGCGTCGTTTTATGATCGACACCGAACAGGCCCAGCGCGTCGGCGGCCTTGCCAGTCATCTGCTCAGTCAGTTGGATGGCAGCTGGGAGCTGGATCCGCTAAGCCGTGATTTACTCCTTAGCGCCTGTGCGCTGCATGAGATTGGGCTGAGCGTGGATTTTAAGCGCGCGCCGCAGCACGCCGCCTATCTGGTCAATAACCTCGACCTGCCGGGGTTTACCCCGGCGCAGAAGAAGCTGATTGCCACGCTGCTCCTTAACCAGACTAACGCTATCGACCTCTCTTCGCTTCATCAACAGAATGCCGTCCCGCCGCGGGTGGCTGAGCATCTGTGTCGTCTGCTGCGACTGGCAATCCTGTTTGCCAGCCGGCGGCGCGACGATCTGTTGCCCGCCATTCAGCTGACCGCTCAAGACGAACAACTGACGCTGATATTGCCGGGAAACTGGCTGGATGAACATCCGCTGGGTCGGGAGATGGTCGATCAGGAGTGTCAGTGGCAAAGCTACGTCCACTGGATACTTCGGGTCGCCAGCGGCGATACGCTGAAATAATATCCAGCCAGGAGGGCGGATGCGGGAAGAACTGGATTTCAAATCGCTACGCTTTTTCTCTGCGCTCTACCGCTTGGGCAATGTTTCCCCAGCAGCGGACGCGCTCGATATCAGCCAGCCCACCGGCAGCCTTTTGCTGAAAAAACTACGAGATCATTTTGCTGACCCGCTGTTTGTCCGGGTCGGGCAGCGGATGATCCCGACGCCGCGAGCGGACGCGATCGCCCCCACCATCTCGACTCTTCTCCAGCTTGCCGATAACGATTTAGCGGTCAAACCTGAATTTCTTCCCCAGCAGAGCCAGCGTAATTTTACGATCGGTATGACCGATATCAGCCAAATGACGCTGCTGCCTTTATTGCAAATTGCGCTCCAGCAGCAGGCGGCGGACGGGATCACCTTTACGGTGCAGAATCTGGATGAGCAGACCCTCAACGCCCTCGAATCCGGGAAATGCGATCTCGCGATCGGCTATCTGACGCAGCTTCCGGAAAGCGTCTACCAGCAACATCTCTTCGATCAATCATATGTCTGCCTGGCTGCGGAAAACCATCCTCGCATTCGCGCACAGCTCCGCGCCGAAGACTGGCGCCAGGAAAAGCATCTGGCGATCCGCGTGGAGGGAACTGCCCATGGCGATATGGATAAGCTGCTTGATGAGCACCACATGCCCCGGCGCATTGCGCTAACGTTACCAAGCTTTTTAGGTACCGGTGAGCTGGTGGCCGAAAGCGATATGATTGCCGTCGTCCCGGAACAGGTGGCGCGGCATATCACCCGGCGCTATCCCTGCCGCAGCTGGCCGCTGCCTTTTCCCCTCGCCAAAATCGCCATCCGTCAGGTCTGGCATCAGCGGCTGCACCGCGATCCCGGACATATCTGGCTACGCTCGCTGATCGCTACGCTTGCCGATCCCGCACAGCAGAGTACTTCTATTAAAATCTAAGTAACAAAATACGCCCGTGTATTGGTTTTATTAATAACCCCTATTACGTTTGGTTTATTGCTGGTAATACGTGAAAGCTTTTATTCTCCTCGCATCAAGCCACACTGACTCATATCGCAAGGAAAATATCATGCGCGGAAAAATTGCTTTAGAAGAACACGTATCCACTCCTGAAAATAACCGTCTGTGGGATTCATCTGGTGAAGCAGGTCGTAACGGCACAGAATATATGAAAGATGTTGAACGCCGCCTGCTGGATCGCAGCATTCAGCTGGAAGAAATGGCGCAGCGTCATATTGATCATGTAATTCTTTCTCTGACTTCACCTGGCGCCCAGTCTATTTTAGATAAAGCCAAAGCCGTCTCTTTTGCCCGCGATACCAACGATTTTATCGTTGAGAATTATGTTAAGCCAAATCCGGACAAATTCAGCGCCTTCGCCACCCTGGCATTGCAGAACCCGGAAGCCGCGGCGGAAGAGCTGGAGCGCGCCGTGAAAAAGTTAGGCATGAAAGGTGCGCTGATCAACGGCTACACCAACGTTAAAGATAGCGAGCATGGCCTGTATCTTGATGACGAATCCATGCTGGTATTCTGGGATAAGGTCAACGAGCTGAACGTGCCTGTTTATCTGCATCCTCGTGAACCGCTGGAAGGCCCGGCGCGCGGCATCTATACCGGTTACGAAAGCCTGATCGGCTCTGCCTGGGGCTTCGCTCAGGAAACGGCAGTGCATGCTATTCGTCTGATGATGAGCGGTCTGTTCGATCGTTATCCTAACCTCAATCTGGTGCTGGGTCACCTCGGCGAAGGGCTGGTACATATGCTGCCGCGCACTCAACATCGTCTCTATCGTCAGCGTTTCGGCTGCGGTCTGGGTAAAGCGGAAAAACCGTTAATGCACTACCTGCAGAATAACTTCATCGTTACCACCAGCGGCCATTTCAATACCCATTCACTGAATAATGCTATTGAAGTCATGGGCGCCGATCGCGTGATGTTCTCTGTCGATTATCCGTATGAAGATATTCATCAGGCCTGCGACTGGTTTGATCCTTTAGAACTTGAAGCAGGCCTGAAAGAGAAAATCGCCTGGGGTAATGCCAGCCGCGTATTTAACATTAAATAATTAATTTAAATATTTCAGGGCCTGTATATTCAGGCCCTGATTTTTATTAGGGAAAATAAATTATGGCTATAGGTATATTTGTCTGTAGCGGCTCGCTTCTCGTTGGTGCGCTGGCGGGCGCTTCACTGAATCGTTTTATTCCGGAACATTTCAAAAAAACCTTACCGTTGATCGCCGGACTGATCTCAATCAGTATGGGCATATTCTTTGTCAATAAATTACATAACCTGCCGCCGATTGCCCTGGCTATTATTGTCGGCACGATTATCGGCGGCTTGTTGAATATTGAAAAATGGATTGAACGAGCCGGAACAACGCTGCGCAGCCCCATTGAACGTATCTTTCCGGCGCAGTCCAGCGCCAGCGTCGGTGCGGAAGATTTTATGAATCAGTTTATCGCCGTGCTGATCCTGTTCTGCGCCAGCGGTACCGGCATCTTCGGCGCCTTAACCGAAGGGATGACCGGCGACCCGACCATTCTGCTGACCAAGTCGATCCTCGACTTTTTTACTGCCGCGATTTTCGCCTCCACGCTGGGGTATATCATCACCGTGATCTTTATTCCCCAGCTAATTGTTTTCGTTATCCTGTTTTTCGCGGCAACCTTTATCATGGCGTTAATCAATCCGTCGATGATCGCCGACTTCACCGCCTGCGGCGGCATCATTATGCTGGCGACCGGTTTCCGTCTGTGCGGGATCCGTGCCTTCCCTACCGCCAATATGCTGCCCTCGCTAATACTGGTGATGCCCTTCTCCGCCGCCTGGCAGCAGTTTATCGCCTGAGACGCTAAGCTTTTTTCGCCTTTGCCAGCATCGCCCGAATATTAGCGACGTTGGCCTGGCCTTTTTGCATCCGCTCTTCAGGCGTAATGGTTTTGCGTGCCTGCTCCCAGATAAGGTCGTCCTGAGGGAGCTCCAGCAGAAAACGACTCGGTTCAGGACGCACCAGCTCGCCATATTGCCGGCGCTCCTTACAGAGCGTAAAGGTCAGCTCTTTCTGCGCACGGGTGATGCCAACGTAGGCCAGGCGGCGCTCTTCATCGACGTTATCTTCATCAATGCTGCTTTGGTGCGGCAGCAATCCCTCTTCCATTCCCACCAGATAGACGTAGGGGAACTCCAGCCCCTTTGACGCATGGAGAGTCATCAGCTGCACCTGATCCAGCTCTTCATCCGATTCGCCGCGCTCCATCATGTCGCGCAGGGTAAAGCGGGTGACCACCTGGGTCAGGGTCATCGGCTCATCGATTTCGCTGCCTTCCAGCATCTCGGTCATCCAGGTAAACAGCTGGTTGACGTTTTTCATGCGCATTTCCGCGGCTTTCGGGCTGGGCGAGGTTTCATACAGCCAGGATTCGTAGTCGATCCCGCGAATCAAATCGCGCACGGCGTTGACCGGCTCGCGTTCGGCCAGCTGCTGGATCTCGCGTAGCCAGTGGGTGAAGCGGGTGAGGGATTCATAGCCGCGCCCGGTCAGCGTCTGGCTGAGACCCATATCAAAGCTGGCGGTGAACAATCCTTTGTTGCGGCCCATCGCCCACTCACCGAGCTTTTGCAGCGTCGCCGGGCCGATCTCGCGCTTCGGCGTGTTGACGATACGCAGGAAGGCGCTGTCGTCGTCCGGGTTGGTCAGCACGCGCAGATAGGCCAGCAGATCTTTAATTTCCGGACGCGAAAAGAACGACGTGCCGCCGGAGATTTTGTACGGGATGCGGTTCTGCATCAGCATCTTTTCAAAGACCCGCGACTGGTGATTGCCGCGATAAAGGATCGCGTAGTCTTTGTAATTGGTTTTATTAATGAAGTGGTGGGCGATCAGCTCCCCGGCCACGCGCTCCGCTTCATGATCTTCATTGTTGGCGGAGAGCACTTTCAGCTCCGCGCCATATCCCAGTTCGGAGAACAGCCGCTTTTCAAAGACGTGAGGGTTATTGGCGATCAAAATGTTGGCGGCTTTCAGAATACGCCCGGATGAGCGGTAGTTCTGCTCAAGCTTGATCACCTGCAGCGCCGGGAAGTCCTGGCTGAGCAGCACCAGGTTCTGCGGCCGCGCGCCGCGCCAGGAGTAGATCGACTGGTCGTCATCGCCCACCACGGTAAAGCGCGCCCGCTGACCCACCAGCAGTTTCACCAGCTCATACTGGCTGGTATTGGTATCCTGATACTCATCTACCAGCAGGTAGCGGATCTTATTTTGCCAGCGCTCGCGCACCTCCTTGTTGCGCTGCAGCAGCAGCGTTGGCAGCAGGATCAGATCGTCAAAATCGAGGACATTGCAGGCCTTCATGTGCGCGTCGTATAGCCCATAGCAGTGGGCGAAAATACGATCCCGTTCGCCTTTCGCGCCAGCGGCGGCCTGCGCCGGGGTTTTTAGATCGTTTTTCCAGTTGGAGATCGTCGAGATCAGCTGCTGAAGCACCACTTTGTCATCTTCGATCAACCCTTCGGTCAGTTCCTTAAGCAGCGCCACCTGATCGGTATCGTCGAATAAGGAAAAGTTAGACTTCATACCCAGCGCAGCGTATTCGCGCTTAATGATATCCAGCCCCAAAGTGTGGAAGGTGGAAATCATCAGGCCACGCGCCTCTTTGCGCCCCAGCGTTTGCCCAACGCGCTCTTTCATCTCGCGCGCGGCTTTGTTGGTAAAGGTCACGGCCGCGATATGGCGCGCCTGATAGCCGCAGCCGCGGATCAGGTGGGCGATTTTATTCGTAATAACGCGGGTCTTACCGGAACCGGCGCCCGCCAGCACCAGGCACGGTCCGGTGACGAATTCGACGGCTTGTTGTTGGCCAGGGTTTAAACGCATGGGAGTCTTGCTCAATCTTCGAACGGGGTGGGGATTGTAGCAGAAAGCGGAGCCGAGATTTACTGACTGATGGTAAAGTGTCAGCCACACAAACCATCCTGAGAATGATGTCATGGCAAAAAGCGCAGCGGCCCTGCATATCCTGGTCAAAGAAGAGAAACTGGCGCTGGAGATCCTCGCCAAACTGGAGCGGGGCGTCAGCTTCGATCATCTGGCGAAACGCTATTCTAAATGTCCGTCTGGCCGCAACGGCGGCGACTTAGGCGAGTTTCAGCAAGGCGCGATGGTCGGTCCGTTTGATCAAGCCGTCTTCAGCTGTCCGCTGCTCAAACCCTATGGCCCGGTGAAAACCAAATTCGGCTACCACATCATCAAGGTGCTGTATCGCCGCTAGCGCGTGATACTATGGCGCCCTGATTTATCCCAACTCACTCAAGGCGCAATCATGGCTAAAACCGCGGCAGCACTGCATATCCTGGTAAAAGAAGAGAAACTGGCGCTCGATCTGCTCGAGCAGCTCAAAAACGGCGCCGATTTCGGCAAGCTGGCAAAGAAACACTCCATTTGTCCGTCAGGCAAACGCGGCGGCGATCTGGGTGAGTTCCGCCAGGGCCAGATGGTACCGGCCTTCGATAAAGTGGTCTTCTCCTGCCCTGAACTGGAGCCAACCGGCCCGCTGCATACCCAGTTCGGCTACCACATCATCAAAGTGCTGTACCGGAAATAATAAAAAAACCCGGGGATCTTAATCTCCGGGTTTTTGCCTGATGGCGCTTCGCTTATCAGGCCTACTAAACAAATCCATGCCTCTATGGATTTCGGCTTGCCGGAAGGCGGCAAGGAAGTACATCCCCAGCAACAAAGATTACTATGTGACTGGGGTGTACGTACCGTAGCCAACGCATCGGCAAGTCGAAAGACGACGAGGAATTAGCCGGCTACCGCGATACGCTTCATATCGGTCATATAACCGCGCAGTTTCTTACCAACCTGCTCGATAGCGTGGCTGCGAATCGCTTCGTTCACATCGCGCAGCTGCGCGTTATCTACCGCGCCTTCGGCAATCGCTGTGCCCAGGTCGCCGGTCTGCAGGGTGGTCATGAACTCTTTCAGCAGCGGTACGCAAGCGTAAGAGAACAGGTAGTTACCATATTCAGCGGTATCGGAAATAACCACGTTCATCTCATACAGACGCTTACGGGCGATGGTGTTGGCGATAAGCGGCAGCTCATGCAGTGATTCGTAGTAAGCAGACTCTTCGATGATGCCGGAGGCCACCATGGTTTCGAAGGCCAGCTCAACGCCCGCTTTCACCATCGCGATCATCAGAACGCCTTTATCGAAGTACTCCTGCTCGCCGATTTTGCCTTCATATTGCGGCGCGGTTTCGAAGGCGGTTTTGCCGGTCTCTTCACGCCAGGTCAGCAGTTTCTTATCATCATTCGCCCAGTCCGCCATCATACCGGAGGAGAATTCGCCGGAGATGATGTCGTCCATGTGTTTCTGGAACAGCGGCGCCATGATCTCTTTCAGCTGCTCGGACAGCGCATAAGCGCGCAGTTTCGCCGGGTTGGAGAGGCGATCCATCATCAGGGTGATGCCGCCCTGCTTCAGCGCTTCGGTGATGGTTTCCCAGCCGAACTGAATCAGTTTTTCTGCATACGCCGGATCGGTACCTTCCGCCACCAGCTTGTCGAAGCACAGCAGAGAACCCGCCTGCAGCATGCCGCAAAGGATAGTTTGCTCGCCCATCAGGTCAGATTTCACTTCCGCCACGAAGGAAGATTCCAGCACGCCCGCGCGGTGGCCGCCTGTCGCCGCCGCCCACGCTTTGGCAATGGCCATGCCTTCGCCTTTCGGGTCGTTTTCCGGGTGTACCGCGATAAGCGTCGGTACGCCGAAACCGCGTTTGTACTCTTCACGCACTTCGGTGCCCGGGCACTTCGGCGCCACCATCACCACGGTGATGTCTTTACGGATCTGCTCGCCCACTTCCACGATGTTGAAGCCGTGGGAGTAACCCAGCGCTGCGCCGTCTTTCATCAGCGGCTGTACGGAGCGCACAACGTCTGAGTGCTGTTTGTCCGGCGTCAGGTTAACCACCAGGTCGGCCTGCGGGATCAGCTCTTCATAAGTGCCGACTTTGAAGCCGTTTTCAGTCGCTTTACGCCAGGAGGCGCGCTTCTCAGCGATCGCTTCTTTACGCAGCGCATAGGAGATATCCAGGCCGGAGTCACGCATGTTCAGACCCTGGTTCAGGCCCTGTGCGCCGCAGCCGACGATGACCACTTTTTTACCCTGAAGGTAGCTTGCGCCATCGGCGAATTCGTCGCGCGCCATAAAGCGGCATTTGCCCAGCTGTGCCAGCTGCTGGCGCAGGTTCAGTGTATTAAAGTAGTTAGCCATGTCTGTAACTCCGTGATGTTGTGTCGTGCTTATTGTTCGGTTCGCTTTTGCGAGAATGAACTTACTATATGACAGGAATTTTATTGCGGAAATTGATATATTCACAACGTCACGTTGCATTTTATGAAATACAAAACCGGGGAGTACGCGCCGTGGATTTACGCGATCTGAAAACCTTTCTGCATCTGGCGGAAAGCCGCCATTTTGGCCGCAGCGCGCGGGCCATGCACGTCAGCCCGTCGACGCTTTCGCGCCAGATCCAACGCCTGGAAGAGGACCTCGGCCAGCCGCTGTTCGTGCGAGATAATCGCACGGTGACCCTTACCGAAGCCGGGGAAGAGTTACGTACCTTTGCCCAGCAAACTTTATTGCAGTACCAGCAGCTTCGTCACGTCATCGATCAGCAGGGCCCTTCGCTCTCCGGCGAGCTGCACATCTTCTGCTCTGTCACCGCCGCCTATAGCCATCTGCCGCCGATCCTCGACCGCTTTCGCGCCGCGCACCCCTCGGTGGAGATCAAGCTCTCGACCGGCGACGCCGCCGACGCTATGGAGAAGGTCGTCACCGGCGAAGCCGACCTGGCGATTGCCGGTAAGCCGGAGACTCTGCCAGGGTCGGTGGCGTTTTCGATGCTGGAGAACCTCGCCGTGGTGTTAATTGCCCCGGCCCTTCCCTGCCCGGTGCGCAACCAGGTGACCGTCGAGCGCCCCGACTGGTCGACAGTGCCCTTTATCATGGCCGACCAGGGGCCGGTACGTCGGCGCATCGAGCTGTGGTTTCGGCGGCATAAAATCAGCAATCCGTCGATCTACGCCACCGTCGGCGGGCACGAAGCGATGGTGTCGATGGTCGCCCTGGGATGCGGCGTGGCGCTGCTGCCGGAAGTGGTGCTGGAGAACAGTCCGGAGCCGGTACGCAACAGGGTGATGATCCTGGAGCGCAGCGATGAGCAAACGCCGTTTGAGCTGGGTGTTTGCGCACAAAAAAAGCGGCTGCATGAGCCGCTTATTGATGCTTTCTGGAAAATTCTTCCCAACCACTAACCCGCGAGGAAAAAGCGGAATGCCGGGTTATGCGTTTCGTCGTGGCACTCATAGCCCAGCTCATTGAGACGAGTTTCAAAGTCCGGCTCGTGCTCGCCCAACTCGAAGGCCGCCAGTACCCGACCATAGTCAGTGCCGTGGCTGCGGTAGTGGAACAGTGAAATATTCCAGTGGGTGCCAAGGGTATGCAGGAATTTCAGCAGCGCCCCCGGCGATTCCGGAAACTCGAAGCTGAACAGCCGCTCCTGCAGCGCTTTTGACGGCCGGCCGCCGACCATATAGCGCACATGCAGCTTAGCCATCTCATCATCAGAGAGATCCACCACGCTGTAGCCGCCGTCGTTCAGTAACTGGAGGATCTCTTTGCGCTCTTCCAGGCCACGACTCAGGCGTACCCCGACAAAAATACAGGCGTCTTTGGCATCGGCAAAGCGGTAGTTGAACTCCGTCACTGAGCGGCCCCCCAGTAGCTGGCAAAACTTCAAAAAGCTACCTTTCTCTTCCGGGATCGTCACCGCCAGCAGCGCTTCCCGCTGTTCCCCGAGCTCGCAGCGCTCGGACACGTAGCGCAGGCCATGGAAGTTGACGTTGGCCCCGGACAGAATATGAGCCAGTCGCTCGCCGCGGATGTTATGCTGGGCGATATACTTTTTCATCCCCGCCAGCGCCAGCGCGCCGGAAGGCTCCGCCACCGCCCGCACATCTTCGAACAGATCTTTCATCGCCGCACAGATAGCATCGCTATCGACGGTGATGATATCGTCCAGATACTCCTGGCATAAACGGAACGTTTCATCGCCGATGCGTTTGACCGCCACGCCTTCGGCAAACAAGCCGACGCGCGGCAGATCCACCGGATGGCCTGCGTCCAGCGCCGCCTTCAGGCAAGCAGAATCTTCCGCCTCCACCGCGATCACTTTGATCTGCGGCATCAGCTGCTTGATCAGCACCGCCACGCCCGCTGCCAGACCGCCGCCGCCCACCGGGACGAATACGCGGTCAATATGGGCATCCTGCTGCAGCAGCTCCAGCGCCAGGGTTCCCTGTCCGGCGATGACCATCGGGTGATCGAACGGCGGCACCCAGGTAAAACCCTGCTGTTGCGCCAGCTCAATCGCTCTCGCCTTCGCTTCGTCAAAGTTGGCGCCGTGCAGCAGAACTTCGCCGCCAAAGCCGCGAACGGCATCGACTTTGATATCGGCGGTCGCTACCGGCATCACGATCAGCGCCTTAACGCCCAGCCGCGATGCGGAAAACGCCACGCCCTGGGCATGGTTGCCCGCCGAAGCGGTGATCACCCCGTGGGATTTCTGTTCGGCAGTCAGGCTGGACATCATCGCGTAAGCGCCGCGCAGCTTAAAGCTGTGTACCGGCTGGCGATCTTCACGCTTCACCAGAATAACGTTATCCAGCCGCGACGAGAGCTTATCCATTTTTTGCAGCGGCGTTTTCTGCACCGCTTCATAAACCGGCGCGCGCAGCACTGCTCGCAGGTACTCGGCGCCCTCAGGGGCGCCGGACAAGGGTTGTGAATCCGCCATGATTAGCCACCCAGCTTGGATTTATCGCGTACCGCGCCTTTGTCGGCGCTGGTCGCCAGGCTGGCGTAGGCGCGAAGGGCAAAGGAGACCTGACGCTGGCGATTCTTCGGCGTCCACGCCTGGTCGCCACGCGCCTCCTGGGCTTCACGACGCGCCGCAATTTCCGCATCGCTCAGCTGCAGCTGGATGCTGCGGTTCGGAATATCAATCGCGATCATGTCGCCATCTTCAATGAGCGCAATGTTGCCGCCGCTCGCCGCTTCCGGAGAGACGTGACCGATAGAGAGCCCTGAGGTGCCGCCGGAGAAACGGCCATCGGTGATCAGCGCGCACGCTTTGCCCAGCCCCATCGACTTCAGGAAGCTGGTGGGGTAAAGCATTTCCTGCATCCCCGGCCCGCCTTTCGGCCCTTCGTAGCGGATCACCACGACGTCGCCTTCCACGACTTTACCGCCGAGGATGGCCTCAACCGCATCGTCCTGGCTCTCATATACTTTCGCCGGACCGGTAAATTTCAGGATGCTGTCGTCCACGCCGGCGGTTTTCACGATACAACCGTTTTCTGCGAAATTGCCGTACAGCACCGCCAGGCCGCCGTCCTTGCTGTAAGCGTGTTCCAGAGAACGGATACAGCCTTCGGCGCGATCGTCATCCAGGGTATCCCAGCGGCAGTCTTGCGAGAACGCCTGGGTGGTACGGATGCCCGCCGGGCCGGCGCGGAACATTTTTTTCACCGCGTCGTCCTGGGTCACCATCACATCGTACTGTTCCAGGGTCTGCGGCAGCGTCAGGCCAAGGACGTTTTTGACCTCGCGATTCAGCAGCCCGGCGCGGTCCAGCTCGCCCAGAATGCCCAGCACGCCGCCGGCGCGATGCACATCTTCCATATGGTATTTCTGCGTGCTCGGCGCCACCTTACACAGCTGCGGCACTTTGCGGGAGAGCTTATCGATATCGCTCATGGTGAAGTCGATTTCAGCTTCCTGCGCCGCCGCCAGCAGGTGCAGAACGGTATTGGTGGAGCCGCCCATGGCGATATCCAGCGTCATAGCGTTCTCAAAGGCCGCCTTGCTGGCGATATTGCGCGGCAGCGCGGAAGCGTCATCCTGCTCGTAATAGCGTTTGGTCAGCTCCACGATACGTTTCCCGGCGTTTAGGAACAGCTCCTTACGATCGGCGTGGGTCGCCAGCAGAGAGCCGTTGCCCGGCTGTGACAGGCCCAGCGCTTCGGTCAGGCAGTTCATGGAGTTCGCCGTGAACATCCCGGAACAGGAGCCGCAGGTCGGGCAGGCGGAGCGTTCCACCTGATTACTCTGCTCGTCGGACACTTTCGGATCCGCCCCCTGAATCATCGCATCCACCAGGTCAAGCTTGATGATTTTATCTGACAGCTTGGTCTTCCCGGCTTCCATCGGGCCGCCGGAAACAAAGATCACCGGAATATTCAGGCGCAGGGAGGCCATCAGCATCCCCGGGGTGATTTTGTCGCAGTTGGAGATACAAACCATGGCATCAGCGCAGTGGGCGTTAACCATATACTCCACCGAGTCGGCGATCAGCTCGCGGGATGGCAGTGAATAGAGCATACCCCCGTGGCCCATAGCGATCCCATCATCCACTGCGATGGTGTTGAATTCTTTGGCCACGCCACCGGCGGCTTCAATCTGCTCGGCAACCAGTTTGCCGAGATCGCGCAGGTGCACGTGCCCGGGGACAAACTGGGTAAAGGAGTTAACAACGGCGATAATCGGTTTGCCGAAATCGGCATCGGTCATTCCGGTTGCGCGCCACAACGCGCGGGCGCCCGCCATATTGCGGCCATGTGTGGTGGTGGCGGAACGGTACTTAGGCATGCTCTTTTTACTCCCATCTGTGTTTATTAAATGGGACGGTGCGTGCCGTCCCATTTTTAATTACTTACTTACCGGATCCAACCAGCCCCATTTATCTTCTGTTTCACCGGTGAAGAGGCCAAAGAAGGCTTCCTGAATGCGTTTGGTTACCGGACCGCGACGGCCTGCGCCGACCTGGATGCCGTCCACGCTGCGTACCGGGGTGATTTCCGCCGCGGTGCCGGACATGAAGACTTCATCCGCCAGATACAGGGATTCACGGGACAACACCTGCTCGCGGACTTCGATACCAAGATCTTTCGCCAGTTTGATGATCGCGTCGCGGGTAATGCCCGGCAGCGCGGAAGAGGTGAACGGCGGAGTAAACAGCACGCCATCTTTTACCTCAAACAGGTTTTCGCCTGCACCTTCGGAGATATAACCGTTAACATCGAGGGCGATACCTTCCTGATAACCGTGACGACGCGCTTCGCTGCCAACCAGCAGAGAGGAGAGGTAGTTGCCGCCCGCTTTCGCCGCGGTTGGGATGGTGTTCGGCGCCGCGCGGTTCCAGGAAGAGACCATTGCATCGATCCCCTGCTCAAGCGCTTCTGCGCCGAGGTAGGCTCCCCATGGGAACGCCGCGATGATCACGTCAGTGTTGTAACCCGGAGGCGGGTTTACCCCCATGCCGACATCGCCAACAAACACCAGCGGACGGATATAAGCGCTGGTCAGATTATTGGTTCGAATGACTTCGCGGCAGGCTTCCATCAGTTCGTCGACGCTCTGGGAGACCGGGAAACGATAAATTTTGGCTGAATCATGCAGACGCTGCATATGTTCGCGATGACGGAACACCACCGGGCCTTTGTGCGAGTCGTAGCAACGGATCCCCTCGAATACCGAGGTACCGTAGTGCAGCGCATGGGACATCACATGAACTTTCGCTTCGCCCCACGGAACCATCTCGCCATTGAACCAAATGTAATCAGCTTTTTTCGTCGTCATTTTTCTTCCTTTGCGCTCAGGCGCGGATTTGTTGTGATGTGGGTTGCTGGATCTCGACGCAGGCAACGTCGACCAGTTTGCTTAATTGACTAAACAGTAATTCGACGGGCCGCGGGCTGGCAACGGTCAATTCGATATTTATGTTCTGTGCGTCCGGCGCGGTTTCCATGTTCATTGCGCAGATGTGGAAACCCCGGTGGCGGACAACGCGCAGCACGCGCTCTAAGGTTTCCGGATTGAAACGTGCCTGTAAAGCGACCTGATGTTGCATCATGATAATTTCTCCAGCATTTCAGAGTTACTGGCGCCGGGCGGCACCAACGGCCAGACATTCTCAAGTTCGTCGATTGAGACATGAAGCAGGTATGGCCCCTGGCTCGAAAGCATGGTGTCGAGTGCCGCTTCAACCTGGTCTTTACGGGTGATGTGTTGGCCAGGAATACCGAAGGCGCTGGCCAGCGTGAGGAAATCAGGGTTATCAGTCAGAGTGGTTTCGCTATAACGTTCCTGGAAAAACAGCTGCTGCCATTGTCGAACCATCCCTAACCGCTGGTTGTCGAGTAACACGATCTTCAGCGGTAACTGCTTGCGTTTAACGGTGCCCAGCTCCTGTACATTCATCATGAAGGAGCCGTCACCGGAGATACAGATCACCGTATCGTTAGGGCGCGCCACCTGGGCGCCAACGGCGGCCGGCAGGCCAAAGCCCATGGTGCCTAAGCCACTGGAGGTGATAAAGTTTTCCGGGCGGGTATAGGTCATATGCTGAGCCGACCACATCTGGTGCTGGCCAACGTCGGTGGTCACCACGCTGTCCGCCGGCTTGCGGTCGGAAAGCTGCTTCAGCAGCAGCGGCGCGTAGATTGCCTCACCGGGATGATCGTAACGCCAGGCATGCTCGGCACGCAGTGCGGCACTCCGCTCGCGCCAGCCATCGATAGCTAACGGCTGCTGCAGCGCCGGCAGCAGGCAGTTCAGATCGCCTGTCAGACCGATATGCGCCTGACGCAGCTTGTTCAGCTCCGCCGGATCGATGTCCATGTGGATCACTTTGGCATGCGGTGCGAAGGTATTGAGCTTACCGGTCACGCGATCGTCAAAGCGCGCGCCGACGGCGATCAGCAGATCGCACTCCTGTACCGCCAGGTTGGCCGCCTTAGTGCCGTGCATTCCCAGCATGCCGAGATAATAGGGATAATCAGCATCCACCACGCCCAGCCCTTTCAGGGTGCAGGTTGCCGGCATCCTGGTCACCGCCAGGAATTCGCGCAAAGCCGGTACCGCCTGCGCCATGCCGACCCCGCCGCCAACATACAGCATCGGTTGCTGCGATTGGGCCAGCATCTGCAGAGCCTGCGCCACTTCCGCCTGCGGAAATGCCATCTCATCGGCGACGGTAGAGAAATGGGGATCGAGGTCGCCCTGCGCCATCTGAATATCCTTAGGGATATCAACCAGCACCGGACCTGGACGGCCTGAGTTTGCCACCTGGAAAGCCTCAGCAATAACCCGCGGCAGTTCGTCCAGAGACTGCACAAGGAAACTGTGCTTAGTACAGGCCAGTGACAAACCGAGAACGTCTACTTCCTGGAACGCATCCGTGCCGATGAAGGGTGCGGCCACCTGGCCGGTGATGGCTACGATGGGAATAGAGTCAAGCAGGGCGTCCGCCAGGCCGGTGATCAGATTGGTCGCGCCCGGGCCGGATGTCGCGATACACACCCCGGTTTTACCGGTTGCTCGCGCATAACCAATGGCCGCCATGGCTGCCCCTTGCTCATGCCGGCACAGCAGGTGCTCCACGCCGCCGTCATACAGTGCATCGTAAACCGGCATAATTGCGCCACCCGGATAGCCAAAAACTGTGTCGACTCCCTGTGTCCGCAAAGCATGTACCACCCACTGCGCGCCATTCATAGTTAGTTCCCCGTCATAAATCGGGAGAAACAGAATTTTATGCTAAAAGTCATCATCTGCTCCTCGCTTAGGTTATTTCAGTTATAAAAAAACCCCCGGACCTTTCGGTGCGGGGGTCTTAGTTCGTTAAGGCTTGATTTCTAAGCCTTTCCTCGTCCAAGTGCAGCCCCGCACGGTGGGATAATAATCACCACCACGCTAATCACGACCAGGCTAATCACTCGTAGAAGGGCTGTCATTTTCTATACTTTCTGGCTTCTTGTTCGAAGGAATACCTAAAGAGTTACCACAGACATCACATAAAGCACAAGATTTTTTTATATTTTCGTTGCTGATCAGCCAAACGGTTTCAATAAAAATAATTGTTTTATATGAAAAAAAACAAAAATGAAAAAAATTCAGTTTTCTCACGCCTGCCGCGCTCTTCGGCGCCCTCTTTGCCAACATAGCTCTGTTTTGCGATCAAACGTCCATTTTCGGCTAAATGTAACGATATGCCGCGAAAAGTATGGATACGCAGTTCTAAATTCGCACTTTTTCCATTCTCGCTTTACGTCATGCCAACCATAATTCTTCTCTGTCCAGGAGGTTTTATGTCGCTCGCTATCGTCTATACTCGCGCGGCGCTCGGTATCGAAGCGCCATTGATTACCGTTGAGGTTCATCTCAGCAACGGTCTTCCTGGTCTAACTATGGTCGGGCTGCCGGAAACCACCGTGAAAGAGGCCCGCGACCGGGTCCGCAGCGCCCTGATCAACAGCGGCTACGCTTTTCCTGCGAAGAAGATAACCATTAACCTGGCGCCAGCGGATCTGCCCAAAGAAGGCGGACGATACGATCTGCCCATCGCTCTCGCGCTTCTCGTTGCCTCAGAGCAGCTCAACACGACGCGACTGAATCAATATGAGTTTGTGGGCGAACTCGCCCTTACAGGTGGGTTACGAGGCGTTCCAGGGGCGATCCCCAGCGCAATGGAGGCCATCAAAGCCGGCCGGCGCATTGTCGTCTCCTCTGACAATGCGGCGGAGGTCGGCCTGATCGGCGGCAGCGATTGTCTGGTCGCCGACCATCTGCAGGAGGTTTGCGCATTTCTTGCGGGGCAGACATCGCTTTCGCCGCCTCTCGCCGAGGCGCCTGCTCGGGATGAACGCTACGAAGATCTGCTCGATGTTATCGGCCAGCAGCAGGGCAAACGAGCGCTGGAGATTGTGGCCGCCGGTGGTCACAACCTGCTCCTGATAGGCCCGCCCGGGACCGGGAAAACCATGCTAGCCAGCCGACTCCCCGGTCTCCTGCCGCCATTAAGCAATCAGGAAGCGCTGGAGAGCGCGGCCATACAGAGTCTGGTCAACCTCCACACCGCAAAGACGCGGTGGCGTCAGAGGCCGTTCCGCGCCCCCCACCATAGCGCCTCGCTGGCAGCGATGGTGGGCGGCGGCTCGATACCGGTCCCCGGTGAGATTTCCCTGGCCCATAATGGCGTGCTGTTTCTTGATGAACTGCCGGAGTTTGAGCGGCGGGTACTGGATGCGCTACGCGAACCCATTGAGTCAGGCAAGATCCACATATCACGCTCGCGCGCCAAAGTTGACTATCCGGCGCGCTTTCAGCTTATTGCAGCGATGAATCCAAGCCCGACAGGACATTATCAGGGTAAACATAATCGTGCATCGCCGGAGCAGACATTGCGCTACCTTGGACGCCTGTCAGGCCCCTTCCTCGACCGCTTCGATCTTTCCTTAGAGATCCCATTGCCGCCGCCAGGAATACTGAGTCAGGGCTCGCAGGGCGAAGAATCGAGCGCAACGGTCCGGCAGCGGGTGCTGGCGGCGCGTGAACGACAAATACTCAGGCAAAATAAACTCAATGCCCATCTTGAGAATCGTGAAATGAAGAACTGCTGCCGCTTAAGGCGGGAGGATGCTGTCTGGCTGGAACAGACGCTAACGCAGCTGGGGCTTTCTATTCGCGCCTGGCAGCGTCTGTTAAAGGTTGCGAGAACCATTGCCGATCTGGCAGAGGTTGAAGAGATTGAACGCTGTCATTTGCAGGAGGCGCTCAGCTATCGGGCAATTGATCGGATGCTCAACCATCTGCAGAAAATGATGGCGTAAAAAAAAGGGCTTACGCCCTTTTTTCTTAGTCATCGCTTTCGGTGTAATCGTCAGCGCCTTCCATCTGCGGTTTGCCGCCGGACAGAGTATGGAAACGCTTCGGCCGCTTGATACGCGCCATATACTTAATCCATACGCGTTCTGCTTCCGTCACCGGCTCACGTTCACCACGGCACACCGAGACAAATTGTTTTTCATCTTCGGTAACAGGTTCGCGCTTACCCAGTTCCAGTTCGTTAAAGGCATAACCATGACGTTCCAGCAGTTGCGCCTCTTTGATGGTGAAATCACCGTGACGGGAGAACCCGCGTGGATAATTTTTATTGTCGAAAAAACGATTAGTCGTCGTAAAGCTTTCCGCCATCCTACACGCTCCTGATTCTTTGGCCGAGCTATTTATGGCGCGGAGTATTAGTTACGCTTGACAGAGCGTCAAACAAAACATTTAAATCATCACGACAAATAATTTTGTGGAGAACGGTGTGGATACGGAATTGCTCAAGACTTTCCTGGAAGTGAGTAGAACTCGTCACTTTGGGCGAGCAGCAGAGGCGCTTTACCTGACACAGTCAGCAGTCAGCTTTCGTATTCGTCAGCTGGAAAATCAACTTGGTGTGAATCTGTTCACCCGTCATCGTAATAACATCCGCCTGACGACCGCCGGCGAAAAGCTCCTCCCCTATGCCGAAACGCTCATGAATACCTGGCAGGCTGCGCGCAAGGAGGTGGCACACTCTTCGCGACATAATGAATTCTCCATTGGGGCCAGCGCCTCCCTGTGGGAATGTATGCTTAACAGCTGGCTCGGTACCCTCTACAGCGCACCTTACAATCTCCAGTTTGAAGCCCGTATCGCGCAGCGGCAGTCGTTGGTTAAACAGCTTCACGAACGCCAGTTGGATCTGCTGATCACCACCGAATCGCCGAAGATGGATGAATTAAGCAGCCAGCTGTTGGGTAATTTTACTCTTGCCCTGTATTGCGCATCGCCTGCAAAAAACAGAAATGAATTGAATTACTTGCGCCTTGAATGGGGGCCTGATTTTCAGCAAAACGAAGTGGGACTGATAGGAAGCGATGATGTTCCGCTGCTCACGACCTCTTCAGCTGAACTGATCTATCAGCAATTATCGCGCCTGAACGGCTGCTGTTGGCTACCTGTTCGCTGGGCGAAAGAGAAGCATGGGTTACATACGGTCATGGACAGCGCTACGTTATCCCGTCCACTTTATGCGATCTGGTTACAAAATAGCGATAAGCAGGCGCAGATCCATGAGATCCTGAAAAACCCTATTCTGGAATAAACGCTACTCTCCATGGACGGAGATCAGCAAGGTATTTTCGTCGGGGATATTGCCAATGGAGATTAGAGATAAAAAAAAATCCTTTGCCTGAGCAAAGGATTCTTATAAATGGCAGGGGCGGAGAGACTCGAACTCCCAACACCCGGTTTTGGAGACCGGTGCTCTACCAATTGAACTACGCCCCTAAAATTTTCTTACCACTAAGCCTGCTATTTGAGCAGGCTTAATGTTAAATAAGTGGCGGAACGGACGGGACTCGAACCCGCGACCCCCTGCGTGACAGGCAGGTATTCTAACCGACTGAACTACCGCTCCACCGAATTTCTTCGCTTTATTACCACCGGTTGTCACCCCGGCTTACTGCAATTTGATGCCTGGCAGTTCCCTACTCTCACATGGGGAGACCCCACACTACCATCGGCGCTACGGCGTTTCACTTCTGAGTTCGGCATGGGGTCAGGTGGGACCACCGCGCTAGTGCCGCCAGGCAAATTCTTTGTGCTCAGTACGCAATTCTTTATCGCATCAGCTGCGTTGCCTGCGCTCGTAAAGTCAGTCACATACTTCAGTATGCTCCTTCCTTTCCGTCGCTTGTCGCCTTGC
>NZ_JH414807.1:5114-101084 GCF_000238715.1 Klebsiella sp. 4_1_44FAA | reverse complement strand
TTAGGCCTGCCGCCAGCGTTCAATCTGAGCCATGATCAAACTACTTCAATTTAAGTTTGATGCTCAAAGAATTAAACTTCGTAATGAATTACGTGTTCACTCTTGAGACTTGGTATTCATTTTTCGTCCGAGGACGTTAAGAATCCATGTCACTTTGAGTGCCCACACAGATTGTCTGATAAATTGTTAAAGAGCAGTTGCAACGCGGCTTTCAGCTCACCGTTGCGAGGTCCCGTATAATACGTTTTCCTCATTCAGAGTCAAGCCCTTATTTTGCTTTTCTCTGTCAGTTTTTAGCGCTGAACTTCACCGCCAAAACCCTGCTGACCCGGCGGCTTGCTTGCCGTTGTTCCGTGTCAGTGGAGGCGCATTATAGGGAGTTCTGAGACGTTGACAAGCCCTGTTTTCAAAAAATTATTCAACCGTCTCTTTTTTGTGCAAAACGCCCTTAGAGCGGTAATTTTTCCAGCGTCGAGAAGCCATAGCGACGCAGAACGGGTAAAAGCTGTTCTGTTTCTGCCGTCAGCGCCATGCAGAATGCCTTATTCTCGTCGCTGGACTTCGCATCCGGCGCTTCATGCTCTAACAGCCAGGCGGTGCGACGGGCAATCGCCGCGCCGGAATCGATCAGCCGTGTGCCTTCCGGCAGAACGCGCTGCAGCTCCTCCTGTAAAAGAGGAAAGTGGGTGCAGCCCAGCACCACCGTATCCGGCGGCTCCTGCATCCGCAGCCACGGGCGCAGGATACGGCGCAGCTCTTCTAACGGCACAGGCTCGCCGTGCAGCTTCGCTTCCGCCAGCTCCACCAGCTCCGCCGACCCCAGCATTTCAATCCGACATTCATTGGCAAAGCGGTCGATCAGCTCACGGGTATAAGGACGCTTTACGGTACCGCGCGTCGCCAGCAGGCCAACAATGCCGTTCGCCGTTAAACGGGCGGCGGGCTTGATCGCCGGCACCACGCCAACGACGGGGAAAGCGAACTTTTCACGCAGGGCAGGCAGGGAGACGGTACTGGCGGTATTGCAGGCGATCACCGCCAGCGCCAGGGGATAACGCTGCTGGACAGCAGTGACGATTTCCACAACGCGCTCAACGATAAACTCCTCGCTCTTCTCGCCATAGGGGAAGGCAACGTTATCGAAAGCATAGATGTAATGCAGATTCGGCAGCAGCTGCCGAATCTCATTATAAACCGACAACCCACCGACGCCGGAATCAAACACCAGCACGGTGGGACGTGGATCAGAAGGTGTAGCTGCCAGACAAGGTGTATTCCCGTCCTGCAGATTGGTAGCCATAAACTGTCTCGTAATCTTTATCGAACAGGTTGGCTATTTTACCACGAACTGTCAGGTGTGAGGTGACGGGATACGATAAACCGACATCCCAGAGGCTCAACCCACCCATATTGACGGTACGCGAGTTGTCGTAGTCATAATCGTAACGCTTGCCGATGTAGTGATACGTCACATCCCACCCCAGATCGTAGACCTGGCCGTTCAGCTCGTATTTCACCTGCTGCTTCGCCCGGCGATAGAGGATCTTATTGGTTTCATCATCGCGAGGGTCAACATACTGCAGCGTCAGATGGTGCTCCACCGGCCCGGTGATTATATTCCCCGTCCACTCCAGCCCCTTAATCGTCGCCGACTTGACGTTGTAATAGGCGTTGTTGTCGTAATCGATGAGGTTTTGAATCTCATAGCGATACGCGGAGAGGCGCCAGTCGACCGGCCCCGTTAACCCTTCAAGGCCCGCTTCCCATTGCTTCGACTCCTCTGGCTTCAGATTCGGGTTAGAGGCGATGCCAAAGCGTTCTGCCCCGTACTGCTGCCCGAGGGAGGGGGCGAGGAATCCTGTGCCGTACGAGAGCGTTGTCCGATAACCGTCGATAAATTCCCAGCCTGCGGCCGTCTGCCAGGTACCGTGCCAGCCAAACTGCTCGTCATGATCCTCACGGCCGGAAGCTTCCAGCGTCACGCTGTCAATCTGCTGCTGTCCCGTCAGATAAAGACCGGTGGTGTCACGCTTATACACGTCGGTACTGGTCGTTCCGCTGGATTTCAGCTTCTCTTGTTTCCAGTCAACGCCGCCGCTCACTGCCCCATGGCCTACCACAACATTATTTCCCCACTGGATATAGCGCTGTTCCATATCATCCAGGGTGGTGCCCGCGGCATAGCGGCCAGCGTCGCTGCTGTAGTTGTAATCTTTGATGCGCTGATAGTTAGCAATCAGCTGGGAGGAGTAAATTCCGGAGTGGTAGTGCAGACCGGTATCCCAGGATTGGGTATAGGATTGATCTTCATCGTTTCCACCTGCGTAGCCCCAGTTACCCTGGTCATAGTCAGCGTTGGCGGAATAACCATAGCCGCGGAAGAACCCCGAGAAGTTGTCATCGAACTGATGCTGTACCCCGCCCCACAGCATTTTATTGCGGTAGCCGTCGCGATCGCTGTCGCCGCTGTAAGAGGAATTCGGCTGGACGTTAAACCCTTTGGTGGTCTGATAGGCGCCAGCAGCGGTAACCAACGTATCGCCAAACCGCTTGTTAAAGGCGCCGTCATAGGACTGATAGCCGTTCGTACCCGCGCCGGCGTTGATCTGCGAACGCTCAGCGTCGGTCATGGTGATGATGTTCACCACCCCGCCGATCGCTCCGGAGCCGTACACCGCGGAGCGCGGGCCGCGGATGTATTCCACCCGCTGGACCAGTGAGATAGGGATCTGACTGATATCTACGCCGTTGGAGATCCCCGGACGCGCCATCGGCACACCGTCGATCAGCACCAGCACGTGACGAGCCTCCGTCCCCCGAACATACAGCGAAGCGCTCTGCCCCATGCCGCCGTTGCGGGCAATATCGACCCCGGGAAGACGACGCATGACATCGTTTAAATCTTTGGACTGCCAGCGGTCAATGTCATCGCGCGTCACAATGTCGGTCGGCGCCAGCACGGTATTGACCGGCTGTTGAAAACGGTTTGCTGTCACCACCAACGTATCTGAATTGCTATCCTGCGCCCAGCCGGAAAATGCCGTGACGGATAAGGCCGTCATCAGCGAAGCTTTTTTAATCATTGTAAAAGCATCCGAAACAGAAAAAGGATGCCGCAGGTTTTATCAGTTGCTCGCGACGATAAAACCCAGTGCGACGTATTCCGGCAGGTCTTCGGGCTTGGAGGCTGTTTCAAGAAATAATGACTTCCCACGGCTAGCCGCAGTGTCTGCACCGAGTGCGCTCATTTCTCACCTTCCTTACCGCTGCGCGTCAGCCCCAGATTTCCACTGGGTTCCCTTTTAACTCACAGGACCGGTAGGCGAATGCTACAATCAGAACCATATAGATGTCCAGACTGCTAATTATATTTCCCGCGGCATTCGAGGCTGGACATCCCCGGCGCTTTCCCTACAATCCCCGCGTACTTATTTTATTCAGGATACATCATGACCCCCGAACACCTTCCTACCGAACAATACGAAGCGCAGCTGGCAGAAAAAGTCGTCCGTTTGCAAACCATGATGGCGCCTTTTGCCGCGCCGGTTCCGGAAGTGTTTCGTTCGCCGGTCAGCCACTACCGTATGCGCGCCGAGTTCCGTCTGTGGCACGATGGCGACGATCTGTACCATATTATTTTCGATCAGCAGACCCGGTCGCGGATTCGCGTTGACAGCTTCCCGGCCGCCAGCGCGCTGATCAATCAGCTGATGACCGCCATGCTGGAGGGCGTACGCAACAATCCCGTGCTACGCCAGAAGCTGTTCCAGATTGACTATCTGACCACCCTCAGCAACCAGGCGGTCGTGTCGCTGCTGTATCATAAAAAGCTGGACGATGCCTGGCGTGAGCAAGCGGAGGCGCTGCGTGACGCCCTGCGAGCCCAGGGGCTCAATGTGCATCTGATTGGGCGGGCGACCAAAACCAAAATCGAGCTCGATCAAGACTATATAGATGAACGCCTGCCGGTTGGCGGGCGGGAGATGATCTACCGTCAGGTGGAAAACAGCTTTACTCAACCGAACGCGGCCATGAACATTCAGATGCTGGAGTGGGCACTGGATGTCACCAAAGGGGCGACTGGCGACCTGCTGGAATTGTACTGCGGCAACGGTAACTTCTCGCTGGCGCTGGCGCGTAATTTCGATCGCGTATTGGCCACCGAAATCGCCAAACCGTCGGTGGCGGCGGCGCAGTACAACATCGCCGCTAACCATATCGACAACGTGCAGATTATCCGCATGGCGGCGGAAGAGTTTACTCAGGCGATGAACGGGGTGCGGCAGTTCAACCGGCTGCAGGGTATCGATCTGCATAGCTATCAGTGCGAAACCATCTTCGTCGATCCACCGCGCAGCGGGCTGGACAGCGAGACGGAAAAAATGGTGCAGGCCTATCCGCGTATTTTGTACATTTCGTGCAACCCGGAAACGCTGTGTCGCAATCTGGAAACGCTAAGCCAGACGCACAACGTTACCCGGCTGGCGCTGTTCGACCAGTTCCCGTATACCCATCACATGGAGTGCGGCGTCCTGCTGATCCGCAAATAGGCCCAAAAAAACCGGCAATGTCATATTGCCGGTTTTTTTACCGCTGGCGGCTTACTCGGCTGCGGTATCTTTGCGGTTACGCATCTTGTAGCCGATCCAGAAGACCATCGCGACGGACAGAACGGCCGGGAAGAAGTTAGAACCGATATCCGGGTACTCCGCACGCACGACGGTGCTGTACAACAGCACCCCGAGAATAAAAAAGGCGGCGGCCAGGCCCGGTAGCCCAACGGGCATACTGCGATTCTGATAGCGCTGATGCAGACAGTAGACCGTCAGCAGCAGGGATAAAATGGGGAAGACGGAAAACGGAACTATCGAACTGAACAGCGCCGCAAAGGCGCCATTAATGGATAACCCGGCAATCAGCGCCAGCAGCAGCGTACCTTTATCTTGAACTGAGTGTTTCATTGCTCGTCCTTCACGTTATTCGGAATGATGTGACATTTTTTCTTGTTCACGGCGATACCAGTAATACGCGCCTTTCGAGATCATTCGAAGCTGCAGTACCAACCGTTCCTCCAGCTGCCGGCGCTGCTCAGGGCCGACATCCAGCGCTTCCGCGCCAGCGCTAAAAACGATGGTGACCATAGCTTCAGCCTGCGCTTCGGTAAAGGCGCGCGGCATATGGTTTTCGAGTTCTAAATAGTCGGCGAGTTCCGCAATAAAGTGCTGGATCTCGCGTGCGACGGCGGCGCGAAACGCCGCAGAAGTTCCCGAGCGCTCGCGCAGCAGCAGGCGGAAGGCGTTCGGGTTGTTACCGATAAATTCCATAAAGGTGGAGACCGAGGTGCGGATCACGCTGCCGCCTTTGGCTATCCGCTGGCGCGCCTGGCGCATCAGCTGGCGCAGCATCAGTCCGCTCTCATCGACCATCGTCAGGCCCAACTCATCGACGTCGCGAAAATGACGATAAAAGGACGTCGGCGCGATCCCTGCTTCCCGTGCCACTTCACGCAAGCTCAGGCTGGCGAAACTCCGCTCAGCGCTAAGTTGGCTGAATGCCGCTTCCACCAGCGAACGGCGGGTTTTTTCTTTTGTTGTGCTCTTACGCCCATCACGATGTATGAATCCTTCCAATAGCCCTGCTGGCACTATACCAGAGATTAAAACTAATCGGTTTGCCCTGGATTGTGAATGATTGTTTACGAGCCGTTTCTGCTTTTATGCTGCAAAAAAGCACAACGATAATTGGGTTAAAGCGCAGCGAATGTTATCATCGTGTTTATTTTATGTATAAAACAGGTGAGTAATGCCATGTCACACTCTTGGGATTATGATGCAATAGTGATTGGTTCCGGTCCTGGCGGGGAAGGCGCCGCCATGGGACTGGTGAAACAGGGAGCACGCGTTGCCGTCATCGAGCGCTACCATAATGTCGGCGGCGGTTGCACCCACTGGGGCACCATCCCGTCGAAAGCCCTCCGCCATGCCGTCAGCCGTATTATCGAGTTTAACCAAAACCCCCTCTACAGCGACCACTCCCGCCTTCTTCGCTCTTCTTTCGCCGACATCCTTAACCATGCCGACAGCGTCATCAACCAGCAGACTCATATGCGCCAGGGATTCTATGAGCGCAACCACTGTGAAATTCTGCAGGGCAATGCCCACTTCGTGGATGAGCATACTCTGGCGCTGGAGTGCCATGACGGCACGGTCGAGACTGTGACCGCGGAGAAATTCGTTATCGCCTGCGGATCGCGCCCCTACCATCCGGCGGATGTCGATTTCCACCACCCGCGCATCTATGACAGCGATTCGATTCTCAGCCTGCAGCATGAGCCGCGCCATGTGATCATTTACGGCGCCGGGGTGATCGGTTGTGAATATGCGTCGATCTTCCGCGGCATGGAGGTGAAGGTCGATCTGATCAACACCCGCGATCGTCTGCTGGCCTTCCTCGATCAGGAGATGTCAGACTCGCTCTCTTATCACTTCTGGAACAGCGGCGTGGTTATTCGCCACAACGAGGAGTATGAGAAAATTGAAGGGGTGGATGACGGGGTGATCATGCACCTGAAGTCCGGCAAAAAGCTGAAGGCCGATTGCCTGCTGTACGCTAACGGCCGCACCGGCAACACCGACACCCTGGCGCTGGAAAATATCGGTCTGCAGACCGACAGCCGCGGTCAGCTGAAGGTCAACAGCATGTATCAGACCGCCCTCCCGCACATCTATGCGGTTGGCGATGTCATCGGCTATCCAAGCCTGGCTTCTGCCGCTTACGATCAGGGACGCATTGCCGCCCAGGCGCTGGTGAAAGGCGAAGCCTCAGCGCATCTGATTGAAGATATCCCGACCGGGATCTATACCATTCCGGAAATCAGCTCCGTCGGGAAAACCGAGCAGCAGCTGACGGCGATGAAAGTGCCGTATGAGGTGGGCCGCGCCCAGTTTAAACACCTGGCGCGGGCGCAAATCGTCGGTATGAGCGTTGGTACGCTGAAGATCCTGTTCCATCGTGAAACCAAGGAGATCCTTGGCATTCACTGCTTTGGCGAGCGCGCGGCCGAAATTATTCATATCGGCCAGGCGATCATGGAGCAGAAAGGCGGTGGCAACACCATTGAGTACTTCGTCAACACCACCTTTAACTACCCGACCATGGCGGAAGCGTACCGGGTTGCCGCGCTGAACGGCTTAAACCGCCTGTTTTAACGCCTTGTCGAAATGGCCATCCATCGTGCCGCGGATGGCCTCCGCCAGATGTTCATAGCGGCTGCGCAGCGGGGAGCCCGGACGATAAACCAGACCGATGGTGCGTCTTGGCTCTGGCTTAATGCACGGCAGGTAGACTACGCCATCGCGTTTTCTCTCCTGCGGCACCGCCAGCGCCGGCAGCAGGGTAATGCCGCTGCCTGCCGCCACCATATTGCGCAGCGTTTCCAGGCTGGTCGCGCGGAAGTGGGTATCCTCATCCGCCCCCGCTTCAAAGCAGAAGCCCATCGCCTGATCGCGCAGACAGTGGCCATCCTCCAGCATCAGCAGCTTTTCACCGGCCAGATCCGACATCGGCACCCGATCGCGGTTCGCCCACGGATGATCCTCATAGATAGCCAGCATCATCGGCTCATCGAACAGCGGCACCTCGATAAAGGCCTCGCTCTCTTTGACCAGCGCCAGGATGGCGCAGTCGAGCTTACCGCTGTCGAGCTGAGCCAGCAGCTGATGGGTCTGCGCTTCGTGCAGATACATTTCCAGCTTCGGGAAGGTCTGATGCAGCATCGGAATGATGTGCGGCAGCAGGTACGGGCCAATTGTCGGGATCAGGCCGATATGCAGCGGCCCGGACATGGTTTCCCCTTGTTGGCTTGCCATTTCCTTGAGCACTTTTACTTCGCGTAACACGGTACGCGCCTGATCCACCAGCAACAGCCCCGCCTGGGTAAACAGAACCTTACGGCTGGTGCGCTCCAGCAGCATGACGCCAAGCTCATCCTCCAGCTTGCGGATCTGTCCGCTGAGCGTCGGTTGGCTCACATGGCATGAGTCAGCCGCCCGCCGGAAGTGGCGGTGTTCGGCGAGCGCTACCAGGTATTCAAGATCGCGAATATTCATTATTCATCCTCCATCGCCACGATAGTCCATGGCGATAGATAGCATAGCAACGAACGATTATCCCTATCAAGTTTTCTGTTCAATAATACGCCCATAAAGACGGACTACCTGTGAAAATCACTGACCCGTCACACTGTTTCTCTACCCGAACAACTAAAGCCAACGTGAACTTTTGCGGACCTTGCGTCCGCTTTTTTTTGCATAAAAAACCCGGCGTTGCTGGGCTTGGCCGGGTCACGGAGGGCAAATATCTAAGGATTAGCTCAAACGAGCCTTCGCCTCGTTGATAGCCTGGGCTACCTGCTGCGGCGAGACGCCGCCTTTCGCTGCGCGTTTCTCAAGACAGGACTGCAGCGACAGGATCGGATACACATCGTCCGCAATCACTGGGCTGAATTTCTGCAGATCGGCCAGGGTCAGCGCTTCCAGCGGTTTCCCTTGCGCAATGGCTTCCACTACCGCTTCACCGACAATATGGTGCGCCTCGCGGAACGGTACGCCTTTCGCCACCAGATAATCCGCCAGCTCAGTGGCGTTGGCATAGCCCTGCTGCGCCGCTTCCGCACAGCGCGGGCGTTTTACCTGAATGCCGTCCAGCACCAGGGCCGCCATATGCAGGCAGTCGAGCCAGGTATCCAGGGCGTCGAAAAGCCCCTCTTTATCTTCCTGCATGTCTTTGTTGTAGGCCAGCGGCAGTCCTTTCAGCGTCATCATCATGCCGGTCAGCGCACCCTGCACGCGGCCGCATTTGCCACGGATAAGCTCCAGGGCGTCCGGGTTTTTCTTCTGCGGCATCAGCGAGGAGCCGGAGGTCACGCGGTCGGAAAGCTCGACGAAGTTCGCCTCGCCGGAGTTAAAGAAAATCAGATCTTCCGCAAAGCGCGACAGATGCACCATGCCGATAGCCGCATCGGAAAGCAGCTCCAGCACATGATCGCGATCGGACACGCTGTCGAGGCTGTTGCGAGTGGCGGAGGCAAAGCCCAGCCAGCCGGCCAGCTGCTCGCGGTCGATTTCATACGCCGTCCCCGCCAGCGCGCCGCAGCCCAGCGGGCTGACGTCGAGGCGCTTCAGCGCGTCCTGCAGACGGCTTTCGTCACGCGCCAGCATTTCAACGTAGGCCAGACACCAGTGCGCGAACGTCACCGGCTGGGCGCGCTGCAGGTGGGTGTACCCCGGCATTACCGCGTCCTGATTCTGCTGGGCGGTCTCCACCAGCGCGCTCTGCAGCTGGCGGTTCGCCGAGAGCAGTTCGACAACGGTATCTTTGCACCACAGTTTAAGATCGGTGGCGACCTGGTCGTTACGGCTGCGCCCGGTGTGCAGTTTCTTGCCCAGCTGGCCCACTTTATCGATCAGCTTGCCTTCCACCCAGCTGTGAATATCTTCGGCATCGCTGGCGAGGATTTGCTGCGGATTGGCGCGCACCTCTTCCAGCAGCACGTTCAGCGCTTCTTCCAGCTGCTGCTGTTCAGCGGCACTCAGAACGCCGACCGTTACCAGCGCTTTCGACCAGGCGACAGAGCCAACGATATCCTGCTCCGCCAGACGATAGTCGAAGCGCAACGAGTCGTTGAACTGTTTGAACCGTTGATCTGCTGCCTGTGTAAAACGCCCGCCCCAAAGTGCCATAACATGCTTCCTTTATTCGTTAGTTCCGCCGGCGGCATTGTGCCGCTCGGCCTACGGTCTTGTAAGCCCGGCAGACGACGCGCCGCCGGGCATGAAATCTTAAGCCAGAATACGTGTGCCGATCGGCGTGCCGTTAAATAACGCCGGCAGCTGCTCGGCGTGACGCCAGGAGGCGATATCCACCGGACGACCCAGAGCACGTGCGGCGTCAAGGGCCGCATTCACTTTAACAATCATGCCGTCGGTGATAATCCCCTGCTCGATCAGCTGTTCCGCTTTCTCGGCGGTCATCTCGGCAATGCGCTGCCCTTTACCGTCGAGGATACCGCTAACGTCAGACAACAGGATCAGATCCGCCCCCAGGGTGGCCGCCAGCGCTGTCGCCGCCTGGTCAGCGTTGACGTTCATCAGCTGGCCTTCATCGGTCACCCCGATAGAGCTCACCACCGGCAGGTAACCGCCGGCCAACAGGGTGTTGATCAGCGTCGGGGAGCCCGGCTGCGCCAGCCCGACATGGCCCAGCTCAGCATCCAGCTGCGTCACCTTCACGCTATCGCCATCGCCGAGGAACAGGCCTACCGAGGAAATACCATGTTTTTTCGCCCACGCCAGCAGCGTCTTGTTGGCGGTACCCGCCAGCGCGCCGGTGATGATGTCGATTTGCTCAGCCGGCGTAACGCGCAGGCCATTTTTCTTTTGCACCGGCAGGTTGAGCTGCTTCATCAGCTCATCCACCACGCAGCCGCCGCCGTGGACGATAATCAGCGGACGCTGGTGCGCTTCACGGTAGTTAACCAGCGCGGTAAACAGGCGCTCCAGCGCTTCTTCGCTATCGAGTAATACGCCGCCAAGTTTGATAATTAATGGGTTCATCATCACACCTTAAATAAGAGACTGCGTCTCAGCGAAGCCGAAACGAATATTCGCGCACTGCACCGCCTGCGCTGCGGCGCCTTTCAGCAGGTTATCCTCTGCCGCGACGACGATGAGATGATCGTCCTGCACGGCAAAACCGATATCACAGAATGGCAGGCCTTCGACGCTTTTCAAAGCGGGCACGCCTTTATCATATAAACGTACCAGTGGTTTATCGGCGTAAGCCTGCTGGTAAACCGCCGCGATCTGCGCATGGCCGACGCCCGGCTTCAGGCGGCAGGTAATGGTTTCCAGGATGCCGCGCTTAAAATTACCCAGGTGCGGGGTAAAAATTACCTTTGCCCCGAGGTGGCTGGCAATCTCCGGCTGATGGCGATGGTTAAATATGCCGTACGGCTGCAGGCTAACTTCACAGAAGCTGTTGCCGATCGCGGCCTTACGACCCGCGCCGCTCACCCCGCTGGTAGCGTTGATTACCGGCCACTGGTTGAGATCCAGCAGATTGGCCTCAATCAGCGGCTTCAGCGACAGCTGCGCCGCCGTCGGATAGCAGCCTGGCACTGCGATTAACTGCGCGTCTTTAAGCGCATCCGCGCTCCACTCCGCCAGACCATACACCGCCTGTTTGAGCAGGTCGGGATGCCGATGAGTGAAACCGTAATATTTTTCGTAGAACGCCCCATCGTTAACGCGGAAGGCACCGGAGAGATCGAACACCACGCAGCCAGCGGCAAGAAACTGCGGCGCCAGATCGTGACTCACTTCGTGCGCGGTGGCGAGAAACACCACGTCCACGCCAGCGCTGAATTCGCTGATATCGGACATCGGCTGCAGCGGCATATCGACAATGCCTTTGAGCTGCGGATGCAGGTCGGAAATTAATTTTCCCGCATCATTGCTTTGCGCGGAGACCGTCAAAGCGGTTATGTTCATATGCGGATGACGATTGATATAGGTCACCAGCTCTGCGCCGGCATAACCACTGGCACCCACAATCAGCGTATTTAACATTGGAAGCGCATCTCCTTACATTCGATGGGTTTTCTTACGCTCAACGATATTGTATTTTTATTCACAATAAATGCATGAATATTGATACTATCACGACCCAAGGTGTGTCAACAATGAAAAACAATTTACCGCCCTTTATCGAGATTTACCGCGCGTTGATCGCCACACCGTCCATCAGCGCGACCGAAGAGGCTCTCGATCAAAGCAATGAGTCTTTAATCAATTTGCTGGCAGGCTGGTTCCGCGATCTCGGCTTCAATGTTGAGATACAGCCGGTGCCGGATACGCGCCATAAATTCAACCTGCTGGCCAGCACCGGACACGGCGCCGGCGGCCTGCTGCTCGCCGGGCATACCGATACCGTGCCGTTCGATGATGGCCGCTGGACGCGCGACCCGTTCACCCTCACCGAACACGATAACAAGCTCTACGGCCTCGGCACGGCCGATATGAAAGGCTTCTTCGCCTTTATTCTCGACGCCCTGCGCGATGTCGACGTCACCACGCTGAAAAAGCCGCTGTATATTCTGGCCACTGCCGACGAAGAGACCAGCATGGCCGGCGCGCGCTATTTTGCCGAAACCACCCGGCTGCGCCCGGACTGCGCCATCATCGGCGAGCCCACCTCCCTGCAGCCGATCCGCGCCCATAAAGGCCATATGTCCAACGCGATCCGTATTCAGGGCCAGTCCGGCCACTCCAGCGATCCGGCGCGCGGGGTCAACGCGATTGAGCTGATGCACGACGCCATCGGCCGGATTATGCAGTTGCGCGATCTGCTTAAAGAGCGCTATCACTTCGAAGCGTTTACGGTCCCTTACCCAACCCTCAACCTGGGCGCTATCCATGGCGGCGATGCCTCAAACCGTATCTGCGCCTGCTGTGAACTGCATATGGATATCCGCCCGCTGCCGGGGATGACCCTAAACGATCTTAATGGTCTGTTGGGCGAGGCGCTGGCCCCGGTCAGCGAACGCTGGCCGGGCCGCCTGACGGTCTCTGAGCTGCATCCGCCGATCCCCGGCTACGAGTGCCCGCCGGACCATAAGCTGGTGCAGGTGGTCGAGAAACTGCTTGGCGCGCAGACCGACGTGGTGAATTACTGCACCGAAGCGCCGTTTATCCAGACGCTGTGTCCGACGCTGGTTCTCGGCCCGGGCTCCATCAATCAGGCCCATCAGCCTGACGAGTATCTGGAGACGCGCTTTATCAAGCCGACCCGGGAGCTGATTAGCCAGGTGGTTCATCACTTCTGCTGGCACTAAAATCGCCCTCTTTTTCCGCCCCGTTCTCCCGGGGCGGAACGGTGACGATCGTCACATTTCCATAAGCGATACTTATCCAGCGCTCCCAGAATTAAATTTCGCAAATTACGGCGATTTACTCGTTTGCTGAAGCGATTTCGCAGTAATTGACGTGGGGGTATTTACGTGGCTTTATAAAAGACGGGTTGCTTATCCGTTGCTCACGTTCCAGCGCAGCGGATATAACAAAATAAAATGAGATGGGGTGTCTGGGGTAACATGAACGAACAATATTCCGCATTGCGTAGTAATGTCAGTATGCTCGGCAAGGTGCTGGGCGATACCATCAAGGATGCATTGGGAGAAAATATTCTTGATCGTGTCGAAACTATCCGTAAGTTGTCCAAATCTTCACGCGCCGGCAACGAAGCTAACCGCCAGGAGCTGCTGACCACGCTGCAGAATTTGTCAAACGACGAACTGCTGCCGGTGGCCCGTGCCTTCAGCCAGTTTCTGAATCTGGCCAACACCGCTGAGCAGTACCACAGCATTTCGGCCAATGGCGAAGCGGCCAGCAATCCGGAAGTCATTGCGCGTACCCTGAGAAAGCTCAAAGACCAACCCAATCTCAACGAAGAGACCATCAAACAAGCGGTGGAATCGCTGTCTCTGGAGCTGGTGTTAACCGCCCACCCGACCGAGATCACCCGCCGGACGCTGATCCATAAAATGGTGGAAGTGAACAACTGCCTTAAGCAGTTGGACAACAAAGATATCGCTGACTACGAGCACCATCAGCTAATGCGCCGTCTGCGCCAGCTGATCGCCCAGTCGTGGCATACCGATGAAATTCGTAAGCACCGCCCTTCCCCGGTCGATGAAGCCAAATGGGGCTTCGCGGTGGTGGAAAACAGCCTGTGGGAAGGGGTGCCTAACTATCTGCGCGAGCTGAACGAACAGCTGGAAGCCAACCTTGGCTATCAGCTGCCGGTGGACTTCGTCCCGGTGCGTTTCACCTCGTGGATGGGCGGCGACCGCGACGGCAACCCGAACGTGACTGCCGACATCACCCGCCACGTGCTGCTGCTCAGCCGCTGGAAAGCGACCGACCTGTTCCTCAAAGACGTGCAGGTGCTGATCTCCGAGCTGTCGATGGTGGAGTGTACCGACGAGCTGCGCGCCCTGGCTGGCGCCGAGGGCGCTCAGGAACCTTACCGTTATCTGATGAAAAAACTGCGCTCTCAGCTGATGGAGACCCAGGCCTGGCTGGAAGCGCGTCTGAAAGGTCAGAAGCTGCCGAAACCGGCGGGACTAATCACTCAGAACGAGCAGCTGTGGGAGCCGCTGTACGCCTGCTATAAATCGCTGCAGGCCTGCGGCATGGGCATTATCGCCAACGGCGAACTGCTCGACACCCTGCGCCGCGTGAAGTCTTTCGGCGTACCGCTGGTGCGTATTGATATTCGTCAGGAAAGCACCCGCCATACCGAAGCGCTGGGTGAAATGACCCGTTACCTCGGGATCGGCGACTACGAAAGCTGGTCGGAAGCCGACAAACAGGCTTTCCTGATCCGCGAACTGAATTCCAAACGTCCGCTGCTGCCGCGCCAGTGGGAGCCAAGCGAAGAGACGCGTGAAGTTCTCGACACCTGCAAGGTGATCGCCGAGGCGCCGCGCGGATCGATCGCCGCCTACGTGATCTCGATGGCGAAAACGCCGTCCGATGTGCTGGCGGTTCATCTCCTGCTGAAAGAAGCCGGGATTGGCTTTGCTCTGCCGGTGGCCCCGCTGTTCGAAACGCTGGATGACCTCAACAACGCCAACGACGTCATGACCCAGCTGCTGAATATCGACTGGTACCGCGGCTTTATCCAGGGCAAGCAGATGGTCATGATCGGCTACTCTGACTCCGCTAAAGATGCCGGCGTGATGGCCGCCTCTTGGGCGCAGTACCAGGCGCAGGACGCGCTGATCAAAACCTGCGAAAAAGCCGGTATTGAACTGACGCTGTTCCACGGTCGCGGCGGCTCTATCGGCCGCGGCGGCGCGCCGGCCCACGCCGCGCTGCTCTCGCAGCCGCCGGGAAGCCTGAAAGGCGGCCTGCGCGTTACCGAGCAGGGCGAGATGATCCGCTTTAAGTACGGCCTGCCGGAAGTCACCATCAGCAGCCTGTCGCTGTATACCAGCGCCATTCTGGAAGCCAACCTGCTGCCGCCGCCGGAGCCGAAAGCAGAATGGCGCGACATCATGGCCGAGCTGTCCGACGTGTCGTGCAAGATGTATCGCGGCTACGTGCGTGAAAACAAAGATTTCGTCCCTTACTTCCGCTCTGCGACCCCGGAGCAGGAGCTGGGCAAACTGCCGCTGGGTTCGCGTCCGGCAAAACGTCGTCCAACCGGCGGCGTCGAGTCGCTGCGCGCCATTCCGTGGATCTTCGCCTGGACCCAGAACCGCCTGATGCTGCCGGCCTGGCTGGGCGCTGGCGCTGCGCTGCAGAAGGTGGTCGAAGGTGGAAAACAGAGTGAACTGGAAGCCATGTGTCGCGACTGGCCGTTCTTCTCTACCCGCCTCGGCATGCTGGAGATGGTTTACTCGAAGGCCGACCTGTGGCTGGCGGAGTACTACGATCAGCGCCTGGTGAAGCCGGAGCTGTGGGCGCTGGGTTCCGAGCTGCGCAAGCTGCTGGCTGCCGATATCAACGTCGTGCTGGCCATCGCCAACGACTCCCATCTGATGGCCGACCTGCCGTGGATCGCCGAGTCTATCCAGCTGCGTAATATCTATACCGACCCGCTGAACGTCCTGCAGGCGGAACTGCTGCACCGTTCACGCCAGGCTGAAGAAGAGGGCAAGGACCCGGATCCGCGCGTTGAACAAGCGCTGATGGTCACCATCGCCGGCGTCGCCGCCGGTATGCGTAACACCGGTTAATCTATCTCTCCCCGGCCGCCCGGCCGGGGGTTTTCCGCCCGTTCTAGTGGTGCAGCATCTCATCAACGATCTGTTCTTTATGCAGCGCATACGGATAATAGGTCGGCCAGTTATCCATCTCTTTCAGCAACGCCTCCTGTGATTCATTGCCCATGAAAATATGGAAATGCTGTGATTTACGCGGGCCAATGATATGGTCGCTGAATTGCACAAATTTCGGCGCCTTGGCATCGCCCTGCTGGCACTCGAACAGATAACGCACGCCCTTCTTACCGGAGGCGTAATGCAGAATTTTATAGCCTGAATAGCGGTATTTACAGCTATTGACGGTCTGGCCAACGTGGAACTCAATCACGTCATCTTCAATGCCAATCTGCTCCACATCGGTGGCGTAGCCCTTCTTATAATAGGCGCGATACTCCTCCACGCTCTTGCCGCCGGGCTTTTTCGCCTTCTGCTCCAGCACCGGATCGAGATCGCCGTTGAGCAGATACGGGTTCACCGACTGCCAGACGCCTTCCCAGTCGCTCAGCGCGCGGTCCTGCACATCTTTATCCGCAAAAATGCCTTCGCTGGCCTGACGCTCCACTTCGGTTAACGCCGGGCCATGGCTATGGTTGCCGTGGGCGAACGCCTGGGCGCTGGCTAAAGCCATGCCGAATCCTAAGGCCAGCAGGGGGATCTTTCTGGTCATTACTCTCTCCTGAGTTTGCTATCAATGGCGACAAATTGTTACGATATAACATATCTTACCTGGGAGGCAAGAGCGACAGGCAAGCGCTTTTACCGCTGGAATAATGTCCGGTATGATGAAAAGGGTGATGCGCTGAACGGAACAATGATGGACAACGATATCAATCAACTTATTGATGCATTGCTAAAAAAGCAGACCAGCCTCGGCCGGGTTTATTTCGCCGGCGAGACGCGCTCGCCTGCTGAGCCGGTGGTGCAGGTGGATTTTCCCCGTCTGAATATCCTCCTCGATGGGCAGTTGCCCGACCAGGCCCTCGGCGATAACGCCCCTCCCCTCGAAGCCAACGACGTGCTCTATATTCCTGGCGATAGCTGGAACTGCCCGCAGTGGCAAGCGCCCTGCCTGCTGTTAAGCATCCTGTTCGCTAAGCAGCAGCTGGAGTGCTCGCTGCAGCACTGGAATGGCAAGGCGATAACTGTTGTCGACAAGCGGCAGGCGCTGCGCCGCGGGCCGCGCGTCGGATCATTTCTGCTGCAGGCGCTCAATGAACTCCGGATGCAACCGCAGGAGCAGCAAACCGCCCGCAGCATCGTCGTCAGCCTGCTCAGCCACTGCCATGATCTTCTCGGCAGCCAGGCGCAAACCTCCTCGCGCAGCCAGGCGTTGTTTGAAGCGATCCGCCAATATATGGACATCCATTATGCGGAACCGCTGAGCCGGGAATCGGTGGCCCAGGCGTTCTACCTCTCTCCCAACTATCTTTCCCATCTGTTCCAGAAATGTGGGCCAATGGGCTTTAATGAATATCTAAACCATATTCGTCTCGAACAGGCCCGTATGCTGCTGAAGGGCCACGATATGAAAGTGAAAGACATCGCCCACGCCTGCGGCTTCGCCGACAGCAACTACTTCTGCCGCCTGTTCCGCAAAACTACGGAACGCTCGCCGTCTGAATACCGCCGCCAGTACCATAGCCAGCTGACGGAAAAAGCATCCCCGGTAAAAAACTAGATTTTTGTGTGTTAAACCTGACTTTTGTGCGCGCTATAGTTACCTCCCATCCCAGCCAGCACCGATAAATGTGATCTAAATCATCCTTAATCACGATGCGTACATTTATCCAGTTTTTGGCAAATTTGTCATCTGGCGATCCTTCGAACGAAAGCCGTATGCTTACCTCAACGACAGCACCGAATTAAGCATTGAGGAAAACACAATGGAACTCTATCTGGATACCGCCAACGTCGCCGAAGTGGAACGCCTGGCCCGCATCTACCCGCTGGCCGGGGTAACCACCAACCCGAGCATTATCGCCGCCGGTAAAGTCCCGGTCTGGGATGTGCTGCCGCGCCTGCAAAAAGCCGTCGGTCCGGAGGGCACCCTCTTCGCGCAGACCATGAGCCGCGACGCGCAGGGCATGGTGGAAGAGGCCAAACGTCTGAGCAATGCCGTGCCGGGCATTGTGGTCAAAATCCCGGTCACCGCCGAAGGGCTCGCCGCTATCAAACTGCTGAAGAAAGAAGGCATCCCGACCCTTGGCACCGCCGTCTACAGCGCTTCGCAAGGCCTGCTGGCCGCGCTGGCCGGCGCAAAGTACGTCGCGCCTTACGTTAACCGCGTCGACGCTCAGGGCGGGGACGGCATCCGCATGGTGCAGGAGCTGCAATCCCTGCTGGAAATGCATGCGCCCGAGAGCAAAGTTCTGGCGGCAAGCTTCAAAACGCCACGCCAGGCGCTGGATTGTCTGCTGGCTGGCTGCGAAGCAATCACCCTTCCACTAGATGTAGCGCAACAAATGCTCGGCACCCCTGCGGTAGAGTCAGCCATAGAGAAGTTTGAACAAGACTGGAATAACGCCTTTGGCACGCTGAATCTGTAACCGGATCCGCGAGCCGCCTGCGGGCGGCGTCACGGTCATCGAGGAGGAATCGAAATGGATCGCATTATTCAATCACCAGGCAAATATATCCAGGGCGCAGGCGCCATCAAGCGCCTCGGCGACTATCTGAAACCGCTGGCCGAGCGCTGGCTGGTGGTCGGTGATAAGTTCGTCCTGGGGTTTGCGGAAGAGATGCTGCGTAAAAGCCTGGCCGACGCTGGCCTGGCGGCCGAAATCGCGCCGTTTGGCGGTGAGTGTTCGCATAATGAAATCAACCGTCTACGCGATATCGCCGGCAACGCGAAGTGCACCGCCGTGCTGGGGATCGGCGGTGGCAAAACCCTGGATACCGCGAAAGCGCTGGCCCACTTTATGAATGTGCCGGTGGCGATCGCCCCCACCATCGCCTCCACCGATGCGCCGTGCAGCGCGCTGTCGGTGATATACACCGACGAAGGGGAATTCGACAGCTACCTGATGCTGCCGCGCAACCCCAACATGGTCATTGTCGATACGCAGATCGTTGCCGGCGCGCCGGCCCGCCTGCTGGCCGCCGGGATTGGCGATGCGCTGGCTACCTGGTTCGAAGCCCGCGCCTGCTCCCGTAGCGGCGCCACCACCATGGCGGGCGGGAAGTGCACCCAGGCGGCGCTGGCGCTGGCCGAGCTATGCTACAACACCTTACTCGAAGAGGGTGAAAAAGCGATGCTGGCCGCCGAACAGCACGTGGTCACCCCGGCGCTGGAGCGGGTGGTGGAAGCCAACACCTATCTGAGCGGCGTGGGTTTCGAAAGCGGTGGTCTCGCGGCGGCGCACGCGATTCATAACGGCATGACGGCCATCCCTGACGCCCATCACTATTATCACGGGGAAAAAGTGGCGTTCGGAACCCTGACGCAGCTGGTGCTGGAAAATGCGCCGGTGGACGAAATAGAGACCGTCGCCGCGCTGTGCCACAGCGTTGGGCTGCCGATCACCCTGGCGCAGCTGGATATCAAAGGTGATATCCCGACCAAAATGCGTCTGGTGGCGGAAGCCGCCTGCGCTGAAGGCGAAACCATTCACAATATGCCGGGCGGCGTTGATTCCGACCAGGTCTACGCCGCGCTGCTGGTGGCCGACCAGTATGGTCAGCGCTTCCTGCAGGAATGGGAATAAACCAGAGCAAAACACCCGGCGTCAGCCGGGTGTTTTTTATGCATCTCTGCAGGCCGGAGCAGGCTATGCCCCTCGTCTCTTGATACTGATCATCGCCAACGCCAGTACTATCAACGCAATGCCACAACCTTCCACCTTTCCTGGATTTTCATGTAGTAGCCACCAGGAAAATAGCACGCCACAGACCGGTACGGCCAGCGTACTCAGACCGGCTATACTTGCCGGTAAATTACGCAGTACAAAAAGCCACAGACTCCAGGCCAGCGCCGTTGCAAGGATTGCGCTGTAAGCCAGGGCCCAGAAAACGTCGGGCTGCCAGTCTACCGCCCGTTGCGGGACGAGCCAGGCCACTACGCTCATTACTACGGCGGCATATAGCATCTGCCATGTCGTTAGCGCCAGCAAATCAACCTGCGGATACCGGGTATACATACGCTTCGCGACGATCGCACCTGCCCCCCAGCTCACGCCGGAGAGGATCGCCAGCAAGGCGCTTTTCAGGGAGGTAAAGTCGAGTTGCCAAGGCTGAAGTACGAGTATCAGGCCCACGCATGCCACCCCGATGGCGATATACTGCCATCGCCGCATGCGCTCACCTAAGAATAACGCGGCCATCACCACTACCCAGAATGGCATGGTATAACTCAGGATCGCCACTTTACCGGCGCCACCGCTCATTAGCGCCCACTGTGCCAGACCGACCATGCCGCAGGTTTGCAATAACGCGATCGCCAGGGTGTAGCCGAAAGGCGTCGGCTTGAGCGCTTTACCGCGGATCAACATCACTATCCATAGCACCACGGCGCCAAAAATACAGCGCAGCGCCGTGAAGTCAAAAGCGCCGATATAGCTCGTCACTTGCTTCATCGCGATCCAGCTAAAGCTCCAGATCAGCGTTAATAACGCCAACCCACCAAACGCCAGTGGATCGCTCTTCCTTGCCATTGCATAACCCATCCCTGTCAATTATCAGGCTGGCACTATACGCGCTTTATCTTCTGCTCTCCCCTGACCTGTATCAGCGTTTTGGGCAAAAAAAAGCGATGGCGAATACCGGCTTCGCCATCGCACTAAACGTTAATGAAAACTCAGGCCGGGCGTACGCCCAGCGTATGGCAGATGGCGTAGCTCATTTCGGCGCGGTTCAGGGTGTAGAAGTGGAAATCCTTGACCCCTTCCCGGCTTAAGATCTTCACCATGTCCATGGCGATATTCGCCCCCACCAGTTGACGGGTTTCGGCGTCGTTATCCAGCCCTTCGAACATTTTTGACATCCACACCGGGATACGGACGTTGGTCATATCCGCAAACTTTTTCGCCTGTTTAAAGTTGGAGACCGGCAGGATACCGGGAATGATTTCCACGTCGATGCCTGCCGAGACGCAGCGATCGCGAAAACGCAGGTAGCTTTCCACATCGAAGAAGAACTGGGTGATCGCGCGGTTGGCCCCTGCTTCTACTTTGCGCTTCAGGTTCAGTAAATCCGCCTGCGCGCTTTTCGCCTCCGGATGCACTTCCGGATACGCGGCGACAGAGATATCAAAATCGCCTACCTCTTTCAGCAACGTCACCAGATCGGCGGCGTACATATCCGGTTTACCGCTGCCCGGCGGCAGGTCGCCGCGCAGGGCGACGATATGGCGGATACCGTTGTTCCAGTAATCCTGAGCGATAGTGCGCAACTCATCGCGGCTGGCATCGATACAGGTCAGGTGCGGCGCTGCTTCCAGACCGGTTCGCTCTTTAATGCCTTTGATGATGCTGTGGGTGCGATCGCGCTCGCCAGAGTTCGCGCCATAGGTTACCGAAACAAACTTCGGTTTCAGACTGCTCAGGCGATCGATGGATTTCCACAGGGTTTGCTCCATTTCACTGGTGCGCGGCGGAAAGAATTCAAAAGACACATTAATCTGGCCCTGGACTTCCGCCAGGCTCTGATTCAGGGCTTCCCGCTGATTGGCGTGAAAAAAGCTCATACCTTACCTCATCAATCGCATGTAATGGCTGTTATATTGCGAACTTCTATACGTTTAGACGTCCAGATGTAAAAATGACGGAAAAGCGCGCGGGCGTCAATAGAAAAATCTGCGTAAAGAGTGAGGAATAGGTCACCTACATGAAAAAAGTTCATCTTCCGATCACCTGGCCACGCACAGGAAGCGGCTCGGTGGGCAATATAAGGTGGCTCGCGAGTCAGCCTGAGACTAGCCAGTCGCCAGAATGCCATCCAGCAGAGAAAGCCATTGCTGCACGGACTCTGCCTGGTGAGGCGGATAAATCACCCCAAGGCTTAACGGCATCGCGTCGCCCTCAGCCACCGGGCAGAACGCCACCCCCTGACGCTGAATCGCGGAAAAGGACGCCGGCAGCAGGATCATGCCTTCGCCGCGCGCAATACGCGCCAGCAGCACATCATGCTCGGCCGGCTCTTCCACATACGTCGGGGCATAGCCAGCCCGGTCGAAAATGCGGCGCGTGTAGTCAAAGAAACCAGGATTACGCTCGCGTTTAAACCAGAACAGCGGCCGATGATTGAGCGCGCTTAACGTCAGCCCTGGCCTGGCGGCTTCCGGCCAGGAGGCCGGTAATGCCGCAATGAGCGGCTCATGATACGGCAATGGGTGCAGGTGCAGCCCTTCAGTATTGAGCGGCAGCGCGACCAGCGCCGCATCGAGTTTGCCTTTGCGTACCTGCTGAGCCAGCGCCGGTGAGGCGTGGCGGGTGATATGCAACGCGCGGGTATGTTCGCTCAGCGCAGCCTCAACGGCGGCGAAAATGCCCTGTTCGAAGGCCGTCGTCACGCCCAGACGTAGAGCCTGCGGCGAGTGAACGGCGAGCTCACTCAATGCCGCCAGCGTGCGTTCCTGGAGCGCCAGCAGAGGTTGAATCATCTCCAGCACCTCTTTACCCGCGTCGGTCAGGATCAGGCCTTTGCTATGGCGCTGAAACAGCGTCACCCCCAGCTGCGCTTCCAGATGGCGGATATGGCGGGTCAGCGGCGGCTGCGAGATAAATAACCGCTGCGCCGCCCGGCTGATGTTATTTTCCTCCGCTACCACGGCAAAGGCGCGCAGCAGGCGAATATCCAGAGAATGTAATCTTGAAGTTGTCATACTGAAAAGGTATCACGAAAAGGGTATTACTCAAGTCCGGCACACTTCCCTACCCTTCCTCTTAACGCACCATCACAGAGAGGAAAAAACGATGTCCAGCGAACGTTATATCATCGGTCAGGAAATGCTTCAGCGGGTGGATGGTAAGGGCGGGGAAGCCGTCGTCGACAGCCTGCGGGATATCGCCCCCGATTTTGCCCGCTATCTGATTGAGTTCCCCTTCGGCGATATTTACGCCAGGCCAGGGCTCGATTTACGCAGCCGGGAAATCGCCACCATCGCCGCGCTCACGGCGTTGGGTAACGCCGAGCCACAGCTGAAAGTACACATTGCCGCGGGATTAAACGTCGGCCTGACGCAAGAGGAGATTACGGAAGCGATCATGCAGATGGCAGTCTATGCCGGATTCCCGGCGGCCCTCAACGGCCTGTTTGCCGCCAGGGCGGTATTTGCGGCCCACTGATCGCTTAAGGCCGGGCTGACTGCCCGGCCTTAAAAACTTATTTCTTCACATCGACAACGCGCTGCCCGTTAAGCTGCTCATCCGTTATCTTTTGCCCGGCTTTGAAATAGTCTACGACCGCATTTGAAACGTAATAGCCGCCGGAGGTATTACGCGCCTGCCCCTCGGTAAACGCGACAAAACCATCGCCGCCATCTGCAAGGAAGCTGTTGGTGGCAATATGGTAAACCGTCGTATCGTCAATCGGTTTACCGTTTAGCCTGAATAACACAACGCGCTGGCCCACAGGTTTGCTGCTGTCATACTTCATTTCCAGTCCCCGGGAGACCTGCAGCACGCCGTTGCTCAACCCGGCGCCATGCTCCATCAGGCTACGCAACTGCTTCCCGGTTAGATCCATGGTGACCAGCTCGTTGGGAAACGGGAAGGTGCTGATAACGGCGCCCATGCTCACCGCCCCGGCGGGGATCTCATTCCGGATCCCGCCCGAGTTGGTTAACGCCATCTGCGTACTCCTACCTGCTGCCAACAGCAAGGCGTCAGCGGCAAGATTGCCCAACGGCGAAGAGATGCCATACGCACGGGTCAGTTCAACGGGCGATTGTGTAATGACCTGCTGCACCAGTTGATCAAGTTGCTTATTCCAGCCGTCGATGACCTGTTTTGTCTGCGGATCAGGCTTCCACTCATCGGCATAAAGCGTCTTCAGCTCAAAGTGCTTCACCGTGAATTGGTGCGGTTTCTCCTGATAATCCAGCACCAGTTTACCCACATCGATGCCGCCGCTATCGGTAGAAAGGATCAACGTATTACCCACTTTAATGGGCTCCGGTGTGCCAACGTGAGCATGGCCGGTAATTAAAACGTCCAGGCCTTTCACCTGACCCGCAGTCTGAATATCTTTATCCAGCGCACGACGCACATCGGTTCCCCCCTGGCTCGACTGACGCGCCGGGACGCCTTCATGGATCAGGGCCACGGTCAGATCCACTTTACCGTTAAGTTCATCGATATAATGCTGTAGCCATTTCACCTCATCACGCGCTTCGATACCCACTCGCGTCGCGGCAGAAACGGTGTCATTAAAAGCAAACACGCCGTGCAGGCCAATCACGCCAATTTTCACGCCATCTTTTTCGATAATGGTATAGGGCTTATCCCAGAACGATTTATCGCTGTTCTGATAAAAAATATTGCCCTGAACAATCGGGAATGTCGCCTGGCTAAGCTGAAGCAACGTATTATCCCAGCCGTGATCGAACTCATGATTACCGATAGTCACCGCATCGTAGGACATCGTATTCATAATATCGATTATCGCTTTACCCTTCGTCAGGCTACTGATGTAAGGCCCGGTAAAATAATCTCCGGCATCAAAAAACCAGGTCGCGTTATTTTTCGCTTTTTCCTGTTTCACCATCGTCGTGATATTCGCCCAACCGCCAATATCTCGTTTACTATCCGCTATCCATGGCACTTTATAAGGTTCGACATGGGCATGAAGATCGTTGGTATAAATGATGGTGACATCTTTGGCGCAGGCCCAGAAAGGCAAAGTCAACAGAAGTGCTGCGCTCATTGTTTTTAGTTTCATCGGAGTTCCTTTCAGAGTGATAAAGAACCGCTAAGTTACGTTCTGAAAGACTTTTTTATGTGAGAGCATTCACAGTTGTATGCAACCTGAGCAGGACAAAATTAACGACCTGTAAAAATCGTTGGTATTGACCTGCCAGTGGATACTCTCTTTACCATTAACGCCTGTAAAACTTTTGGCTGCCGCAATTTAGGTTTACCGTCTGCGGCTGAGTATCATTTCCCGAATTTTCGGCTGGGCTACCCGGCGCTCTACTGCGCAGCCTGCGGCAGCTATCCCCCCCTGTTTAACGAACGGGAATTCCGCCCCTGGCTGGCGGCTTATCTGACGGATCATGCCCGCCGCTACGGCTATTTTTGCCCGGTATGCTATCAGCGGGATATTATTCGCTACGGCCGCAATCCGCAGGGTACGCAACGCCTTCAGTGCCGCCACTGTAAAAAGGTCTGGACGCCAAAATTCCCACACATCGCCCCAATTGAAGCCCCACGACGTATTTGCAGCGTACCGTTGATAGCGCCATTCCAGGGTAATGCCGCCGGGCAAAAGCTCTACTTTTTATTAAGCTTTGATGCCGTGCGCGGTAATGTTATTCATCTTACCTCTAATTTCACTGCTTTCGCGGTAGGCGAATCATTACGCTATCGCTGGCGCGGCGGACAAGCCGACAGGGAGGAGACTGACGATATTATTCAACGTATTTCTCTCACTGAAATGCGCTTTTTACAACGCAGTCAGTTCGATGAAATCCAGTACGGCAGCGCAATGCAAAAGCGCCATGCCCGCGGCAATATATTGCGCCCGGTTATCGCCGCGCACGGTCATTTCAAACTGCTTAGCCAGCAGTTTCCAGAGGTGAAAACGCACGTTATTGCGCATGAATGCTTTTTACGCGGCGCGGCGATCGTTGCCTGGGCGCCGCTTTTTCGTCAGCGGCAAGGCGATCTATGGTATGTGGAAGAAGAGATAAGGAACCCAGCCAGCCCGGCTCCGTGGCAGCTACAGGGGAAAACCCATCATGGCTGGTGGCAAAATTCATGGCAGCGTTGGACGCAGGAAGAGAATCAGAAAATGGTCTGCCGGCTTGCCGGCACTGCAGAAGAGAACGCCTTTCTACCAGACCTTGCGTCCAGCCGACGGTTTACAATATGGCTGAAAAACAGACCCGCGTTTGCGCAGAGCGCCCTGTATTCCGCAGGGCGCGTAACGCAAATAGTGGCCTCACTGGTTCAAGAGTATAACGCGACGCTTACAGCAGCTGCGCCAGGCGGTTAATATCCGACTGGATCGCCCCGGCGGTCACATCGCGCCCGGCGCCGGGCCCGCGGATCACCAGCGGGTTATCGCGATACCAGCGGCTTTCGATGGCAAACACGTTATCGCACGGCAGCAGCGCCGCCAGCGGGTGCTCTTCGCGTACCGCTTCCACACCAACGCGTGCTTTGCCGTTGGCATCAAAGCGCGCCACGTAGCGGAGCACCAGCCCCATCTCGCGGGCCGCTTCCAGGCGCTGCAGCATCTGCTCGTTCAGCTCTTCGCCATTCTCAAAGAAGTGATCGACCGACCCCTCTTCACAGTGCGCCGGCACCAGTGATTCCACACGCACCTGATCCGGTTCGATGTCATAGCCCGCTTCCCGCGCGAGGATCACCAGCTTACGCATCACATCCTTACCGGACAGATCGACGCGCGGATCCGGCTCGGTCAGCCCCTGCTGCCACGCCTGATCCACCAGGTCGGTGAACGGCACGGTGCCATCGAACTGCAGGAACAGCCAGGAGAGCGTTCCCGAGAAGATACCGCTCAGGCCGAGAATAGTATCGCCGCTGTCGATCAGGTCGCGCACCGTATGGTTCACCGGCAAGCCGGCGCCCACGGTGGCGTTATATAGCCAGTGGCGCCCCGTCTTCTCAAACGCGTCGTGGATCTGACGATATTTATCACTGCTGCTGGCGCCCGCCAGCTTGTTGGCGCTAATGACGTGGAAGCCATGGCTGGCGAAATCAAGATACTGGTCGGCCAGCTGTTCGCTGGCGGTGACGTCCAGCACCACTAAATCATCATACGGGTGCGCGCGCATCCACAGGAACAGCGACTCTTCATCCTGCTCCACCGCTTCATCGTTGAAGAAAGCCAGCGCCCGGCTGGCATCCAGCCCGTCGTAATTCAGCAGGCTGCGTTTACTGTCGACTACGCCGGCGAGAATAAACTCGAAACCGGTACGCGCCGAGAGCGTAGTTTGTTCACGGGCGAAAAGCTCCAGCCAGCGGGAACCAATGTTCCCTTTGCCGAACAGCATCAGGCCAATACGCTTTTCGGCGCGAAACAAGGACTGATGCAGCCCCTGGATCAGGCTTTCCGTCGGCCCGGCGCGTAGCACCGCCACCAGGCTGATCCCCTCTTCAGACTGCCAGGTGAACTCCACCGGCTGCCCTTTGAGCTGCTGCCAGAAACGGTGGCAGTGCAGCGGGTTACGGGTGACTCCCGCGCCCACCATCGCCACCAGCGCCAGCTTCTGACGCAGACGCAGCTCGCCCGGCAGACCGGCTTCATCGAGCAATTTCAGCGCGCTGTCGGCCACCTCGGAGGTGTAGCAGAACTGCAGCAGCTTACGGTCGGCATGGACGCCAACGGCTAACGGGCGCAGCTGGGCGCGTTTGAGCAGAGCGTCCAGCTCTTTATGCGCCAGTTTGAAATCGTGACCGGCCGGCACCTGGAACTCCACCAGGCAGACGTCGTCATGGCTGGTGACAATCCGTGCGCCGGTACCGGAGGCCAGCACGCGCTCAATGCGCGTGGAACCCTGTTCCGGCGTGTAGCTGCAGCGTAACTGCAGATCGATATCACTGGCGGAAACCGGCTGTAGCGTGCGGGCATGGAGCACCGGCGCGGCCAAGCGCGCCAGCTCGCTGGCTTCGTCCAGACGCAGCAGCGGCAGCAGGCAGGCGTCTTTCACCTTGCGCGGATCCGCGCTGTACACCCCGGCAACGTCGCTCCAGATAGTGACCCGGGAGGCGCCCGCCAGCGCGCCGATCTGGGTGGCAGAGTAGTCAGACCCGTTACGGCCCAGCAGGACGGTTTCGCCGGCCTGGTTGCGGGAGATAAAGCCGGTCACCACCAGACGTTTGTTAGGATGCTGCGCCATCAGCTGCTGCAGCAGCGGATAGGATAATCCTTCATCCACCTGCGGCTGCGCAGCGCGTTCCGCGCGCAGGAACGCGCGCGCGTCCAGCCAGGCGGCTTCCATACCCAGCTGGTTGAGAACCGCCGCCATCAGGCGCGCGGACCACACTTCCCCATGGCCGACCACTTCCGCATAGACCGCTTCGGAAACCCCGCCGTCCAGCAGACCAGCCAGACGCTCAAGGTCGTGGATAAAGGCGGCTATCAACGTATCCGCCGCCGCAGGCTCCAGCAGACCGCCAATCAGCTCGGTGTGATAGCGGCGAAGCGACTGCTGAACCTGATGCGCAGCAAGGCGATCGCTCTGGCTAAGCTTAAGCCAGCTGATCAGCTGGTTGGTGGTGCTGCCAGCGGCGGAGACGACCATCATATCCCCCGCCTGCGAATACTCCTTCATGATCCCCGCGACGCGCAGGTAACATTTCGCATCCGCTAAACTACTCCCACCAAATTTGTGCAGCTGACGACCCTTCGCCCCTGCCTGCGCAATCACACTCATCTTTATTCCTCGTTTGCTGCCCGGAAGCCATTTTCCAGGTCGGCAATTAAATCTTCACCATCTTCAATACCGGTCGATATACGCAGGAGCGTTTCTGAAATTCCGGCGGCGGCACGCGCTTCAGGCGCCATGCCGGCATGCGTCATCGTTGCCGCATGGGAAATCAGGCTTTCAACGCCCCCCAGCGATTCCGCCAGTGTAAACAGCGACAGCCCGCTCAGAAAACGGCGCAGCGTCTGCTCGTCACCGTCAAGCTCGAAGCTTAACATTGCGCCAAAACCTTTTTGCTGACGCGCCGCAATTTCATGCCCCTGGTTTTCCGGCAGCGATGGATGATACAGCTTTTTCACCAGCGGCTGGGTTTTCAGATACTCAACGATCGCCAGGGCATTTCGCTGCGCCACTTCCATCCGTGGAGACAGCGTCCGCAGCCCGCGCAACAGCAGATAGCTGTCGAAGGCGCTGCCGGTGACGCCAATATTATTCGCCCACCATGCCAGTTCGGTGACAGTTGCCGGATCTTTGGCAATCACCACCCCGGCCACCACATCGGAGTGACCATTGAGGTATTTGGTACAGGAATGCAGCACCAGATCGGCGCCCAGCGCCAGCGGGTTTTGCAACGCCGGGCTCAGGAAGGTGTTGTCCACCACGCTAATTGCCCCGGCCTCACGCGCCAGACCACAGATTTTCGCAATATCCACCACCCGCAGCAATGGATTACTTGGGCTTTCCACCAACACCAGCTTCGGTTTTTCCGCCAGCGCCGCCCGCAGCGCCTGCTCATCGCTTTGATCGACAAACTGGACGCGATAGCAGCCGCGCTTCGCCAGGCTGTCGAACAGACGGTAGCTGCCGCCGTAGCAGTCGTGCGGCGCCACCAGCAGATCGCCCGGTTTAAGGAACACTGTCGTCACCAGCAGGATCGCCGACATTCCGGTATTGGTCAGCACCGCGCCGGCGCCGCCCTCCAGCTCCGCTAAGGCGCGCTGCACCACATCGCGCGTCGGATTGCCACGACGGGAGTAGTCGTGGGCGCGCGGTTCATTAAAGCCGGTGAAGTTATAGGTACTGGAGAGGTGAATCGGCGGGACAACGCAACCGTACTGCTCGTCGTCATTTAAACCGCTACGCACTGCGATGGTGGCCTGTTTACGCGTCATGTTGGGAAGTTCCTGGGCTGAATCGGTGAAAAGTCAGGCTCCAGAGTAATCATTGTCACAATAGACGTCAATACATCTGGACATCTAAACTTCTTTGCGTATAGATTGAGCAAAGTGCAAATAGCCGTTAAAATTATATGCATTAGCGCACGTCGTCGGCGGCTTATCTCATGTCAGAAAGCCCGCGCATACGGTAAACTACGCGCAATTATAGCCCGGGCGGAATATTCTGGCCCTTCACTAATAAACAGAGGATTAAGGTATCTCATGGCTGAATGGAGCGGCGAATATATCAGCCCATACGCTGAGCACGGTAAGAAGAGTGAACAAGTAAAGAAAATTACGGTTTCCATTCCTCTGAAGGTGTTAAAAATCCTCACCGATGAACGCACGCGTCGTCAGGTGAATAACCTGCGTCACGCGACCAACAGCGAGCTGCTGTGCGAAGCGTTTCTGCATGCCTTTACCGGACAACCGTTGCCTAACGATGAAGACCTGCGTAAAGAGCGCAGCGATGAGATCCCGGAAGCGGCGAAAGCGATTATGCGTGAACTGGGAATCGACCCGGATACGTGGGAATACTGAGACGATAAAAAGGGCGGAATAATCTTCCGCCCTTTTTTCTTTCCCGCCCAGGCAGGCGGAAGAGACAAAAAAGCCGCCCTGAGGCGGCTTCTTCTGGCAACTTACTTGCTGCCCGGGATGCTGAAGCGCTTGTTGAAGCGGTCAACACGGCCACCGGTAGCAACATCACGCTGTTTGCCGGTGAAGAACGGGTGGCATTTGCCGCACACGTCGAGGTTCAGGTCGTGACCAACGGTGGAGCGGATTTTCATGACATTACCGCAAGAACAGGTAGCAGTAATTTCGTCGTAATTTGGGTGAATACCTTTTTTCATGGGAGAACCTCAGTTAAGGCCGCGTCGCTCTTCCAGCCCTAACGCCAGACACCACGCGATATTAGTAATTTCCCGTCGCCTTCTACGCTGCTGACAGCGTGAAGCACGCGGTAATGGTCAATCTTCAATGCGATATAAAGCGCATCAAAGGCGGCGAATCATACAGAATTTGACCAGCATATGCAAACTGATCCGCGCCGCCTTATCGTAATGTGTATACTATCCCGCCAGATTTCAAGTCAGGAAGATGACATGTCCGTCGCCCACGTTGCCCTACCCGTTCCGCTACCGCGCACTTTTGACTACCTGCTGCCTGAAGGCATGGCGGTCAAAGCGGGCTGTCGGGTGCGGGTGCCGTTCGGCAAACAGGAGCGGATCGGCATTGTCGCGGCGGTGAGCGAGCGCAGCGAACTGCCGCTGGATGAGCTAAAACCGGTCGCCGAAGCGCTGGACGACGAGCCGGTCTTCTCCACGACTGTCTGGCGACTGCTGATGTGGGCGGCTGAGTATTACCATCACCCGATCGGCGATGTGCTGTTCCATGCATTACCCGTTATGCTGCGCCAGGGCAAACCCGCCAGCGCCACGCCGCTGTGGTACTGGTTCGCCACCGAGCAGGGGCAGGTTGTCGACCTTAACGGTCTGAAACGCTCCCGGAAGCAGCAGCAGGCGCTGGCGGCGCTGCGCCAGGGCAAAATCTGGCGTCATCAGGTTGGCGAACTGGAATTCAATGAAGCGGCGCTGCAGGCGCTGCGCGGTAAAGGGCTGGCGGAGCTGGCCTGCGAAGCGCCCGCCCTCACCGACTGGCGCAGCGCGTATTCGGTTGCCGGCGAACGCCTGCGCCTGAATACCGAGCAGGCCACCGCCGTCGGGGCGATCCACAGCGCCGCCGATCGTTTCTCCGCCTGGCTGCTGGCGGGTATTACCGGCTCCGGGAAAACGGAAGTCTATTTGAGCGTGCTGGAGAATGTGCTGGCGCAGGGGCGCCAGGCGCTGGTGATGGTGCCGGAGATCGGCCTGACGCCGCAAACCATCGCCCGATTTCGCCAGCGCTTTAACGCGCCGGTGGAAGTGCTGCACTCCGGGCTCAATGACAGCGAACGTCTCTCGGCCTGGCTGAAGGCGAAAAATGGCGAAGCGGCCATTGTGATCGGCACCCGCTCCTCGCTGTTTACCCCATTTAAAGATCTCGGCGTCATCGTCATCGACGAAGAGCATGACAGCTCCTACAAGCAGCAGGAAGGCTGGCGCTACCATGCCCGCGACCTGGCGGTATGGCGCGCCCATAGCGAGCAGATCCCGATAATTCTCGGCTCGGCGACGCCGGCGCTGGAGACTCTGCATAACGTCCGCCAGGGTAAATACCGCCAGTTAACCTTAAGCAAACGCGCGGGCAATGCGCGCCCGGCCCAGCAGCACGTGCTCGATCTCAAAGGGCTACCGCTGCAGGCGGGCCTGTCTCCCGCGCTGATTAGCCGTATGCGCCAGCACCTGCAAGCGGATAACCAGGTGATCCTGTTTCTTAACCGCCGCGGCTTTGCGCCAGCGCTGCTGTGCCACGATTGCGGCTGGATAGCGGAATGCCCGCGCTGCGACAGTTACTATACGTTGCACCAGGCGCAGCACCATCTGCGCTGCCACCATTGCGACAGCCAGCGCCCAATCCCGCGCCAGTGTCCTTCCTGCGGCTCCACGCATCTGGTGCCGGTAGGGATCGGCACCGAGCAGCTGGAGCAGGCCCTGGCGCCGCTGTTCCCTGAGGTGCCTATCTCGCGTATCGACCGCGATACCACCAGCCGCAAAGGAGCGCTGGAGGAGCATCTCGCCGCCGTCCATCGCGGCGGGGCGCGTATTCTGATTGGCACCCAAATGCTGGCCAAAGGGCACCACTTCCCGGACGTCACCCTCGTCTCCCTACTGGATGTCGACGGGGCGCTGTTTTCCGCTGATTTCCGCTCCGCAGAGCGTTTCGCTCAGCTTTATACCCAGGTCTCCGGACGAGCGGGCCGGGCAGGAAAACAGGGCGAGGTCATTCTTCAAACCCACCATCCGGAACACCCTCTTTTGCAGACCCTGCTGTATAAAGGCTACGACGCCTTTGCCGAACAGGCGCTGGCAGAGCGGCAGACGATGCAGCTGCCGCCGTGGACCAGCCATGTGCTGATTCGTGCGGAAGACCATAACAACCAGCAGGCGCCGCTGTTTTTACAACAGCTGCGCAATCTGCTGCAGGCCAGCCCGCTGGCCGACGAAAAGCTATGGGTGCTCGGTCCGGTTCCGGCGCTGGCGCCAAAGCGCGGCGGCCGCTGGCGCTGGCAAATATTGCTGCAGCATCCTTCGCGGGTGCGTCTGCAACATATCGTTAGCGGTACGCTGGCGCTGATCAATACGCTTCCGGAGGCGAGAAAAGTGAAGTGGGTGCTGGATGTCGATCCGATTGAAGGATAAGCCTTCTCTTGCGAGCCGGATCGAAAAATTTAACAAGCATCACGTTTTTCATGAAAATTCTGTAACTCACTGCCGCGACTATCTGATAAAAATGATGCAGCAGTTAGCGCCCAAGGGAAATGCCAGCGCCATTCAGCGAGGAGAAACCAGGTGAAGCCCAAAAAACAAGTGGTTGCCGCCACCATGAAAGACGTCGCCCTCAAGGCAAACGTTTCCACGGCAACCGTGTCCCGAGCGTTGATGAACCCTGATAAGGTGTCGCAAGCCACCCGTAACCGGGTCGAGCAGGCGGCGCTGGAAGTCGGCTATTTACCGCAGTCGCTCGGACGCAATATGAAGCGCAACGAATCGCGAACGATCCTCGTGATCGTCCCGGATATCTGCGATCCCTTCTTTAGTGAAGTGATCCGCGGTATTGAAGTCACTGCCGCCGAGCACGGCTATCTGGTGTTAATCGGCGATTGCGCCCACCAGAATCAGAAAGAAAAAACCTTTATCGACCTTATCATCACCAAGCAGATCGACGGCATGGTGCTGCTCAGTTCGCGCCTGCCGTTTGACGCCAGCGTGGAAGAGCAGCGCAATTTGCCGCCAATGGTCATGTCGAATGAGTTTGCGCCGGAGCTGGAGCTGCCCACCGTCCATATCGATAACCTGACGGCGGCCTTTAACGCGGTAAATTATCTCCACGAGCTGGGACATCAGCGTATCGGCTGTATCGCCGGCCCGGAAGATATGCCGTTGTGCCATTATCGCCTGCAGGGTTATGTGCAGGCGCTGCGCCGCAGCGGTATCACCGTCGATCCGCACTATATTGCTCGCGGCAACTTTACCTTCGAAGCCGGCGCCAATGCGCTGGAGCAGCTCCTGGCGCAGCCGGTGCCGCCCACGGCGGTCTTTTGCCATAGCGATGTGATGGCGCTGGGCGCCTTATCGCTGGCAAAACGTCGCGGTCTGAAAGTGCCGGACGACCTGTCAATTGTCGGCTTCGATAACATCGCGTTGTCTGAATTTTGCGATCCGCCGTTGACCACGGTTTCACAGCCACGGTTTGATATCGGCCGTGAAGGAATGCTGCTATTACTGGAGCAAATGCAGGGGCATAACGTGAACAGCGGCTCGCGTCTGCTCGATTGCGAACTGATTGTTCGCGGCAGTACGCAAAAAATCAGACGATAACCATCAGGCTTTCGGGCCTGCTCTTCTGGTCAAAGGCCCGCCGCTTAAGTAACATGGCGGGCTGACGAACGAATATAAGACAGCGAAACGATAGTGGCACAACGAGATTATGTACGCCGAAGCCAACCGGCTTCTTCGCGGCGCAAAAAGAGCACGACCCGAAGCTCAAGGAATAAGCAAAGCAGCCTTCCGGCGATTTCACCGGCGATGGTGGCGATCGCGGCGGCTGTGCTGGTGGCCTTTATCGGTGGCCTCTATTTCATTACGCATCATAAGAAAGAAGAAGCGGAAGCGATGCAAAATCGCCAGGCCGCCGGCAACGGCTTGCCGCCCAAACCGGAAGAGCGCTGGCGCTATATTAAAGAGCTGGAAAGCCGCCAGCCTGGCGTCCGCGCGCCGACCGAACCGACCGCCGGTGGCGAAGTCATGAAACCGGAACAGCTGACCGACGAGCAGCGCCAGCTGCTCGCCCAGATGCAGGCCGATATGCGCCAGCAGCCGACCCAGCTGACCGAAGTGCCGTGGAACGAACAAACGCCGGCGCAGCGCCAGCAGACGCTTCAGCGTCAGCGTTTAGCGCAGCAACAGCAGCAGGCGCAGCAGCAACAATGGGCGCAGACTCAGGCGCAGACCGTCCAACAGCAGCCGCCGCGCGTTCAGCAGCCGAAGCCGGTTCAGCAGCAACAGCCGAAGCAGACCGTGTCAAACCAGCAGCCGTACCAGGATCTGCTGCAGACGCCAGCGCATACCAATACCACGCAGCCGCGCACCCAGGCCGCGGCGCCGGTAACTCGGGTGGAAGAAGCGCCGAAAACCACCGCCGAGAAGAAAGACGATCGTAGCTGGATGATCCAGTGCGGCTCTTTTAAAGGCGCCGAGCAGGCCGAAACCGTCCGCGCTCAGCTGGCTTTCGAAGGGTTTGCTTCGCACATTACCACTAACAACGGCTGGAACCGCGTGGTTATTGGCCCGTTGAAAGGCAAAGAAAGCGCCAACGAGATGATCACCCGCCTGAAGATGGCTGGACACGCGAACTGCATTCGTCTCGCCGCCAGGGGTTGAAACCCTCAAAATCCCCCCCATCTATAATTGCATTCGGCCCCGCGGACAGCGCGGGGCCCCTGTTCCGCTTTTGCAACCAAGGGGTCTGCTCGTGACTACAATTGTAAGTGTTCGCCGTAACGGCCATGTTGTTATTGCCGGTGATGGCCAGGCCACGCTGGGCAATACCGTGATGAAGGGCAATGTGAAGAAAGTGCGTCGTCTGTACAACGACAAAGTGATTGCCGGTTTCGCTGGCGGCACCGCCGACGCCTTCACGCTGTTCGAACTGTTTGAACGTAAACTGGAAATGCACCAGGGCCACCTGGTGAAGGCCGCCGTTGAGCTGGCCAAAGACTGGCGAACTGACCGGATGTTGCGCAAACTGGAAGCGCTGCTGGCCGTCGCGGACGAAAACGCGTCGCTTATCATCACCGGTAACGGTGACGTGGTACAGCCGGAAAACGATTTGATTGCTATCGGCTCCGGCGGTCCTTACGCCCAGGCCGCGGCCCGCGCGCTGTTGGAAAATACCGATATGGGCGCGCGCGACATCGCCGAGAAAGCGTTGGATATTGCAGGTGATATCTGCATCTACACCAACCATTTCCACACCATCGAAGAATTACCTTCTAAAGCGTAAGGATCTCCCATGTCTGAAATGACCCCACGCGAAATTGTCAGCGAACTGGACAAACACATTATCGGTCAGGACGCCGCCAAGCGTTCTGTTGCTATCGCCCTGCGTAACCGCTGGCGTCGGATGCAGCTTAACGAAGAGCTGCGTCATGAAGTCACGCCGAAAAACATTCTGATGATCGGCCCAACCGGCGTCGGTAAAACCGAAATCGCCCGTCGTCTGGCAAAACTGGCCAACGCGCCGTTTATCAAAGTTGAAGCGACGAAGTTCACCGAAGTGGGCTATGTCGGTAAAGAAGTGGACTCCATCATCCGCGATTTGACCGATGCGGCGATCAAAATGGTTCGCATGCAGTCCATCGATAAGAACCGTTACCGCGCGGAAGAGCTGGCGGAAGAGCGCGTGCTCGACGTGCTGATCCCACCGGCGAAGAACAACTGGGGCCAGACTGAGCCGTCGCAGGAACCGTCTGCAGCGCGCCAGGCGTTCCGTAAAAAACTGCGTGAAGGCCAGCTGGACGATAAAGAGATTGAAATCGATCTCGCTGCGGCGCCGATGGGCGTTGAAATCATGTCCCCTCCGGGCATGGAAGAGATGACCAGCCAGCTGCAGTCTATGTTCCAGAACCTCGGCGGCCAGAAGCAGAAACCGCGTAAGCTGAAAATCAAAGACGCGATGAAGCTGCTGATTGAAGAAGAAGCGGCCAAACTGGTCAATCCGGAAGAGCTGAAGCAGGAAGCCATCGACGCTGTAGAGCAGCACGGTATCGTCTTTATCGACGAAATCGACAAAATCTGTAAGCGCGGCGGCAACACCTCCGGCCCGGACGTCTCCCGCGAAGGCGTACAGCGCGACCTGCTGCCGCTGGTGGAAGGCTGCACCGTCTCCACCAAACATGGGATGGTCAAGACCGACCACATCCTGTTTATCGCCTCCGGCGCATTCCAGGTGGCCAGCCCATCCGATCTGATCCCGGAACTGCAGGGGCGTCTGCCGATCCGCGTTGAGCTGAAGGCGCTGACCACCCACGACTTCGAGCGCATCCTGACCGAGCCGAATGCCTCCATCACCGTGCAGTACAAGGCGCTGATGGCGACCGAAGGGGTGAACATCGAATTCACCGAAGACGGCATCAAGCGCATCGCCCAGGCCGCATGGCAGGTAAACGAAACCACCGAGAACATCGGTGCGCGTCGCCTGCACACCGTGCTGGAGCGCCTGGTGGAAGATATTTCCTATGATGCCAGCGAGATGAACGGCCAGACCGTCACTATCGATGCCGAATATGTGAGTAAACACCTGGATGTTCTGGTGGCAGATGAAGATCTGAGCCGTTTTATCCTATAATCCGGTGCAATGCATTTTCATCACTGTTGATGGGGGCTATCGCCCCCATTTTTATTGGCTAGAATAACTATGACTGATATCAGCCGTTCACAGGCGTGGCTGGAAAGCCTGCGTCCTAAAACGTTACCGCTGGCATTTGCCGCGATTATTGTTGGCACCGTCCTTGCCTGGGAGCAGGGCCATTTTGATCCCTGGGTTGCCCTGCTGGCGCTGATCACCGCCGGCTTGCTGCAAATTCTTTCCAACCTCGCCAATGACTACGGCGACGCGGTTAAGGGGAGCGATAAACCGGATCGCATCGGGCCGCTGCGCGGGATGCAGAAAGGGGTGATTACCCCCCAGCAGATGAAGCGCGCCCTGATCGTCACCGTCGTACTCATCTGCCTGTTTGGTCTGGCGCTGCTGTGCGCCGCCTGGCAGAGCGTCGGCGATTTCATCGGCTTCCTCGCCCTGGGAGGCCTGTCTATCGTGGCCGCCATCACCTACACGGTGGGCACCCGTCCGTATGGATATATTGGTCTGGGTGATATCTCAGTACTCGTTTTCTTCGGCTGGCTGAGCGTCCTCGGCAGCTGGTATCTGCAAGCCCATAATGTGGAAGCGGCCATTTTTCTGCCGGCGACAGCCTGCGGTCTGCTGGCGACCGCCGTGCTAAACATCAATAATCTGCGCGATATCGACAGCGACCGGCAGAACGGGAAGAACACTCTCGCCGTGCGCCTGGGCCCGGTCAATGCCCGCCGCTATCATGCCTGCCTGCTGCTCGGCGCCCTGCTGTGTCTGGCGCTATTTAACCTGCTGACGCTGCATTCAGCCTGGGGCTGGCTGTTTATTCTCGCCACGCCGCTGCTGGTGAAACAGGCGCGCTACGTCCTGCGCGAATCCGATCCGCTGGCGATGCGGCCAATGCTCGAAAAGACGGTCAAAGGGGCCTTACTGACCAACCTGCTGTTTGTTATCGGAATTATTGCCAGTAAGCTGATGGCTTAACTGACAAATATCAATTAACAATTGATGATTTTGCCAACAATGCGATTCGCGGGATATACTAAAAACTCTCGCAGCAACTGAACGTTAAGCCTATGAAATACGATACTTCCGAGCTTTGTGACATCTACCAGGAAGATGTCAACGTCGTGGAACCGCTGTTCTCTAACTTTGGAGGACGGTCGTCGTTTGGTGGACAGATCATTACGGTTAAATGTTTCGAGGATAACGGGTTGCTCTACGATCTGCTCGAGCAGAATGGCCGTGGTCATATTCTCCTGATCGACGGCGGCGGCTCAGTACGACGCGCGTTAATTGACGCAGACCTGGCGCGTCTGGCCGTCCAGAATGAATGGGAAGGGTTGGTGGTCTATGGCGCGGTGCGCCAGGTTGACGACCTTGAGGAACTGGACATTGGTATTCAGGCGCTGGCGGCTATTCCGGTCGGCGCGGCTGGCGAAGGCATCGGCGAAAGCGACGTGCGCGTCAATTTCGGCGGGGTGACTTTCTTCTCCGGCGACCATCTGTATGCCGATAACACCGGGATGATCCTGTCGGAAGACCCGCTGGATATCGAATAAACCTTCCGCCATAAAAAAGGCCTTCTCCATGAGAAGGCCTTTTGTTTATCCGGCGCGTAACTTAGTACAGTTTCTTCGCGCAATCCAGCCAGTCGTTCTTGAACGGACGCTTCATGTTCTCGATGGCATCGATGATGTCGTGGTGCACCAGCTTCTCGTTCTGGATGCCGACGCAACGGCCGCCATGGCCCTGCAGCAGCAGCTCAATCGCATAGGCGCCCATGCGGGAAGCCAGGATGCGGTCGTAAGGAACCGGGGAACCGCCGCGCTGAATGTGGCCGAGGACGGTGGCGCGAGTTTCACGGCCAGTCTCTTTCTCGATGTAGCTTGCCAGCTCGTCAACGTCGCACATGTGCTCGGTGATGGCCACGATAGCGTGTTTTTTCCCTTTCGCGATACCGGCTTTGATTTCTGCCACCAGATCGTCACGGGTATATTCCACTTCAGGCACCATGATGAACTCACAGCCGCCGGCAATCGCCGCCGCCAGGGTCAGGTCGCCACAGTAACGGCCCATCACTTCCACCACGGAGATACGCTGGTGCGAAGAGGAGGTGTCGCGCAAACGGTCAATCGCTTCCACCACGGTGCTCAGGGCAGTAAAGAAGCCGATGGTGTAGTCAGTGCCTTTGATATCGTTGTCGATGGTGCCCGGCAGGCCGATGCATGGGAAGCCCATCTCGGTCAGGCGCATCGCCCCCATATAGGAACCGTCACCGCCGATAACCACCAGCGCGTCCAGGCCGCGCTTCTTCATGTTTTCGATAGCCACAGCGCGGATGTGTTCTTCGCGGAATTCCGGGAAGCGAGCGGAGCCCAGGAAGGTGCCGCCGCGGTTGATCATGTCGGAAACGCTGTAACGGTCGAGCTGAACCATACGGTCTTCATACAATCCGAGGTAACCGTCATAGATTCCAAAAACTTCCAGACCTTCCGTTAATGCCGCGCGCACAACGCCACGAATTGCTGCGTTCATGCCCGGCGCATCACCGCCACTTGTCAACACACCGATTTTCTTAATCATGACTACCTCTGAACTTAGGAAGCAAAAAATAATTCTGTTGCCTGAAGCGCTCCCTCACCAGGAGTGCACGACGCTAATGACAATAGTATATCAAACGCCTCAAGCTGAATTGATTCAGGTCAGACCAAACGGCGGTAATTTATACAAAAAATGCCGATCTGCCCCACATTTTTACATCGAGTTTACAGACTATAACCTAACGCTCAAAAAAGCCCTGCTGCGCCGCTGGCACAACAGAGCTGGGATCCTGATGGATAATGACATCGGACCCCGGGAAACGGCGCAGAATCGCCTGCTCCACCTGGTCTGCAATCACGTGGGCTTGCACCAGCGGGAGGTTATCTTCCATTTCCAAATGAATCTGAATAAAGCGGGTCGGCCCTGACTGCCGCGTTCGTAGATCGTGCGCCCCGCGGATGCCGGGCCATGCGGTCACGATGGTGATAATGTCCTGACGCTCCTCGTCAGGCAAAGCGCGGTCGAGTAGTGACTGAACCGCCTCATAGCCCATCCGCAGCGCGCTATATAAAATATAGATGCCAATCCCCAGGGCAAACAACGCGTCGGCGCGATGCCAGCCGTACCAGGAGAGGCCCAGCGCCACCAGAATGGCGCCGTTCATCATAACATCAGACTGATAATGAAGCATATCCGCCCGCACCGCCTGGCTCTGGGTTTTTCGCACCACCCAGCGCTGGAAAGTCACCAGCGCCAGCGTACTAACGAGGGCGATCAATGTGACGACGACCCCGACGCCGGCGGCCTGCAGCGGCTCCGGACGCACCAGGTGCTGAATGCCGGTGAGAAACAGGAACAGCGCCGAGCCGGAGATAAACATGCTTTGCGCCAGCGCCGCCAGCGACTCCGCTTTGCCATGACCAAAGGTATGTTCTTCATCAGCAGGCTGTAGCGAATAGCGAACCACCAGCAGGTTGGTCAGCGAGGCGGCAATGTCCACCAGCGAATCCACCAGCGCAGCCAGAATACTGACAGAACCGGTATACCACCACGCAAAAATTTTGATCAAAAGTAACGCAGAGGCCATAGCCGTCGCTGCAATAGCGGCGCGGCTCACCAACCGGCCATAAGATTGATTCATATAGGCTCCTTCTCCTGCAATGCGCTTAGTATAACCCGAACTTGTGACGCTCACGGGATAGGCGAAGGAGTTGATTTACCGTAAAAAGGGCAAAAAAACCCCCACATCATGTGGGGGAAGACAGGGATGGTGTCTATGGCAAGGAAAACAGGGTTTGTTACTGGGGTTGCAGGGTGTTGCTACTACTCGAAAGCATCATCGCTGAGCCTTTCTGCATCCTTGCAACCTCACGCAACTGATCCATACGCTGCTGGTGCTTAGCATTTAAAACCGCTTGCTGCTCTGGCGTAAGCAGGTGGTACATCTGGTTGCGAACCTTAGCCATCTCGACCTGGCGGGCAACCTGTTCCTGCGCCATCTTTTCTGCCTGAGCGCGCACAGCGTTTTCATCAAAATTTTCTGCGGTGACAAGGCGATGCATTGTCTCCATTTCGCTAACATTAACGGGGAGCCTGTCGTGGCGTGCCCGTTGCATAAGATCCCGTAACTGCTGACGTTGCTGCTCGGTTAAACTTATGCCGTCAAACATATGGCTTTGGCTACCGCGCTGTCCCCCTTCGTCTCCGGGGAGCCAGTTAACGCTGGTAACGACTTCAGCGGCCTGGCTATATGCACTTAGCGCCAGCGTTGAGGCCATGACGGCAGCGATAACATTGCGCATCACATACTCCCAAAACGTTTGTGTCGCGATTCAACGAGAGACAGTCTACGATTCAGGCTGCAAACATGCGTCAGGGGGTGTAAAACAACGTAAAGTCATGGATTAGCGGGCCTTGATGACGTAATTTCTGCCTCGGAGGTATTTAAACAATGAATAAAATCCTGTTAGTTGATGATGACCGGGAGCTCACCTCCCTGTTAAAAGAGCTGCTCGATATGGAAGGTTTTAACGTGCTGGTGGCCCATGATGGGGAACAGGCGCTGGCCCTTCTGGACGACAGCGTTGATTTATTGCTGCTCGACGTGATGATGCCGAAGAAAAACGGTATCGATACGCTGAAAGAGCTGCGTCAGACACACCAGACTCCGGTTATCATGCTAACAGCGCGCGGAAGCGAGCTGGATCGCGTTCTCGGCCTCGAGCTGGGCGCGGATGACTATTTGCCTAAGCCATTCAACGATCGCGAGCTGGTGGCCCGTATACGCGCGATTCTGCGCCGTTCCCACTGGAGCGAGCAGCAGCAGACGACCGAAGCCGGCTCACCAACCCTGGAAGTGGATGCCTTAAGCCTCAATCCGGGCCGCCAGGAAGCCAATTTCGATGGCCAGACGCTGGAGCTCACCGGCACCGAGTTCACCCTGCTCTATCTGTTAGCGCAGCATCTCGGTCAGGTAGTCTCCCGTGAGCATTTAAGCCAGGAAGTGTTAGGCAAGCGCCTGACGCCGTTCGACCGCGCCATCGATATGCATATTTCCAACCTGCGGCGTAAGCTACCGGAGCGCAAAGATGGCCATCCGTGGTTTAAAACGCTGCGTGGCCGCGGGTATCTGATGGTTTCCGCTTCATGATTGGACGTTTGACTGCACGCATCTTCGCCATCTTCTGGCTCACGCTGGCGCTGGTGTTGATGCTGGTGCTGATGTTGCCCAAACTGGATTCCCGGCAGATGACCGAGCTGCTGGAAAGCGAGCAGCGTCAGGGCATCATGATCGAGCAGCACGTCGAGGCCGAGCTGGCCAACGATCCGCCAAACGACCTGATGTGGTGGCGTCGTTTGTTTCGCGCCATCGATAAATGGGCGCCTCCGGGACAACGCCTGCTGCTGGTGACCAGCGAAGGCCGCGTGATCGGCGCAGAACGCAACGAAATGCAGATCATTCGTAACTTTATCGGCCAGGCCGATAACGCCGATCATCCGCAGAAAAAACGCTATGGCCGCCTGGAAATGGTGGGCCCGTTTTCCGTCCGGGACGGGGAGGATAACTATCAGCTCTATCTGATTCGTCCCGCCAGCACCTCACAATCCGACTTTATTAACCTGCTGTTTGACCGGCCGCTGCTGCTGCTGATCGTCACGATGCTGGTCAGCGCCCCGCTGCTGCTGTGGCTGGCGTGGAGCCTGGCGAAACCGGCGCGTAAGCTGAAAAATGCCGCCGATGAAGTCGCCCAGGGCAACCTGCGCCAGCATCCGGAGCTGGAAGCCGGACCGCAGGAGTTTTTAGCCGCTGGCGCCAGTTTTAACCAGATGGTGACGGCCCTGGAGCGGATGATGACCAGCCAGCAGCGGCTGCTGTCCGATATCTCGCACGAGCTGCGCACGCCGCTTACGCGCCTGCAATTAGGTACCGCCCTGCTGCGTCGCCGCAGCGGAGAGAGTAAGGAGCTGGAGCGTATCGAAACTGAAGCGCACCGGCTGGACAGCATGATCAACGACCTGCTGGTGATGTCGCGCAATCAGGCGAAAAACGCCCTGGTCAGCGAGACGGTGAAAGCCAATCAGCTATGGAACGAAGTGTTGGACAATGCGGCCTTTGAAGCTGAGCAGATGGGGAAATCTTTCACCGTTGAGTATCCGCCGGGCCCATGGCCGCTGTACGGTAACCCTAATGCGCTGGAAAGCGCGCTGGAGAATATCGTGCGCAACGCCCTGCGCTACTCGCATACGAAAATTTCCGTCAGCTTCTCGGTGGATAAAGACGGGATTACGGTTAACGTCGATGACGACGGCCCGGGAGTCAGCCCGGAGGATCGCGAACAGATTTTCCGGCCATTCTACCGGACCGACGAGGCGCGCGACCGCGAGTCCGGCGGCACCGGCCTGGGGCTGGCGATTGTCGAAACCGCTATTCAGCAGCACCGCGGCTGGGTGAAGGCCGACGACAGCCCGCTGGGTGGTCTGCGTTTAACAATCTGGCTGCCGCTGTATAAACGAACCTGACGCCGACCCGGCCTGCGCTGTGCGGCGCTGCGCCGGGAGCATCCCTGGGAATACTTAATATGGGGGATTATTTCCCCCATAATCTCCGCGAACTATCCTCTATCTTGCCGCTTAAACGCCGTTTCTGCATCGTTCGGCTCCAGCTAACAGACAGGCCCGCTGCCGACAATAAGCGGTGGTACTGATCATCATCAAACGGCATCTGCCAGGCAATCGCCCCGGCCTCATGAACGCTGACATCACTCAGCCGGGAAACCAGCTCGAGCGGCGCATCGCTGGAAACTTGCCCTCCGGCAATCACCCGGTACAGCCAGCCGGTTTTTCCGCTGTTTTGCATCAGCTGCGCCATATCATTGATCGCAAAATGAAAGTTGAGCTTGAAGCACGGCGATCGCGGCTGGGTGACCTGGATCAGCGCCTCGCCCCAGCGAAAGATATCGCCGATATAAACGTTTTGCTCGGTAAGCCCGGTGGTGGAGAGGTTTTCGCCGAACGCCGGCGCGCAGAACCGCTCGGCCTGCTGGGGGAAGTCACGGATCCAGTCGGCATAGTGTTCACGCGGATAATGACACAGCGCGCGGTCCGGCCCGCCGTGGATTTTCTTCTCCGCCTGCTGGTCCCCATCGAGACCGAGATCGCCGAGCTGCAATTCTCCGTCGACCTGGATTTTGTCGATCGCGCTGGGGCGACTGCCCACGTAGTCCCTGATTTTGCCGACAAAGACATTCACCGGATAATGCATGGCTGCTCTCCTTGCTACAGATATAAAAAAAGCGAGTCATCAGACTCGCTTCTCTTTTAGCGCAATGCAACCTTATTTTTTGGCGGCAAAACGCGCTGCAGCTTCGTCCCAGTTCACTACGTCCCAGAAGGCTTTGATGTAGTCCGGGCGGCGGTTCTGGAATTTCAGGTAGTAAGCGTGTTCCCAGACGTCCAGGCCGATAATCGGGAAGCCGGAAGCGCCGGAAATGGCTTCGCCCATCAGCGGGGAATCCTGGTTGGCGGTGGAGACAACGGCCAGTTTGTCACCTTTCAGGACCAGCCACGCCCAGCCGGAGCCGAAACGGGTAGCAGCGGCTTTTTCGAATTCCGCTTTGAAGTTCTCCACGGAACCGAAATCGCGCTCGATAGCCGCTTTCAGGTCGCCCTGCAGGGTGGTACCGGTTTTCAGGCCTTTCCAGAACAGGCTGTGGTTCGCGTGGCCGCCGGCGTTGTTACGCAGTACGGTTTTTTTGTCAGCCGGCAGCTGATCCAGCTTGGTAATCAGCTCTTCAGCGGACAGGTTAGCGAACTCCGGCAGGCTTTCCAGCGCGGCGTTGGCATTGTTCACGTAGGTCTGGTGGTGTTTAGTGTGATGGATCTCCATCGTCTGCTTGTCGAAGTGCGGTTCCAGAGCATCGTAAGCGTAAGGCAGGGATGGCAGGGTATAGCTCATAATCATCTCCATTATTGTCGAGCGGCTCAAGTGTTAACGCCGCGTAAGCAGTTTGTCCATTATAGTTAATTAAATGGTATTGAAAATGCTTATCAATGCCGTATTTTTCATATGGATATAACCAGAAGAAATACCCGTCGTTTTGTGATGTAGAACAACTAATTAAGCCCATGGTTGCCAGGGTTCGCCATCCTGTGGCAACGTCCTGAAGGCGGCCAAAGCGGCCAATTTTTACACTCATCCCATCGGAAGCCGCCGTCTCCGATAAAAAAAGATGAGGATAAAATCAATGAACCACGCGATTACGATGGGTATTTTTTGGCATTTGATAGGGGCCGCCAGTGCCGCCTGTTTCTATGCCCCGTTCAAGAAAGTAAAACACTGGTCGTGGGAAACCATGTGGTCGGTCGGGGGGATCGTCTCCTGGCTGATTCTGCCCTGGGCCATCAGCGCCACGCTGTTACCCGACTTCTGGGCCTACTACCGCTCTTTTAGCGCCTCCACGCTGCTGCCGGTCTTTCTGTTCGGCGCCATGTGGGGCATTGGTAATATCAACTATGGCCTGACCATGCGCTATCTTGGCATGTCGATGGGGATTGGCATCGCCATTGGCATCACGCTGATTGTCGGCACGCTGATGACGCCGATTATTAACGGTCAGTTTGCAGTGCTGATGCACACCCAGGGCGGTCAAATGACGCTGCTCGGCGTGCTGGTGGCGGTGATTGGCGTCGGCATCGTCACTCGCGCAGGCCAGCTGAAAGAGCGCAAAATGGGCATCAAAGCCGAAGAGTTCAATCTGAAGAAAGGGCTTCTGCTGGCGGTAATGTGCGGTATCTTCTCCGCAGGGATGTCGTTCGCGATGAACGCCGCCAAACCGATGCATGATGCCGCCGCGGCGCTCGGCGTCGACCCGCTGTACGCAGCGCTGCCAAGCTACGTGGTGATTATGGGCGGCGGGGCGCTGGTTAACCTTGGCTTCTGCTTTATTCGTCTGGCGAAAGTGAAGAACCTGTCAGTCAAAGCCGATTTCTCGCTGGCCAAACCGCTTATCATCAGCAACCTTCTGCTCTCCGCCCTCGGCGGTCTGATGTGGTATCTCCAGTTCTTCTTCTATGCCTGGGGCCACGCCAGCATTCCGGCGCAGTATGATTATATGAGCTGGATGCTGCACATGAGTTTCTACGTGCTGTGCGGCGGTGTGGTGGGTCTGGTGCTGAAGGAGTGGAACAACGCCGGCCGTCGTCCGGTGAGCGTCCTGAGCCTCGGCTGCGTGGTGATCATCATCGCCGCCAATATCGTCGGTCTGGGAATGGCCAGTTAATCACCGGATCATCTGCCTGACAACGACGCTCTTCAGGCGGCGGCGCGACTGCGCTGCCGTCACTGCCCCGGCGACATGCCGATTTCCCGGCTAAAAACCACCGAAAAGTAGTTACTGTCCTCAAAGCCGCACTGCATGGCGATATCGCCGATTAAGCGCTCGGTATGCTGCAGCAGATACTGCGCATGGCAGATCCGCAGCTGGCGTAAATAGTGATTGATGGTCATCCCGGTTTGCTGGCGAAACTACTGGCGAAGCGCCCGCTCGCTGCCGCCCTCCTGCTCGCAGAAACGCTCCAGAACAAAGGGGCGGCTAAGGCTGGCCGCCAGCGCGGCCAGCAGTTTGTCCAGCAGCTCTTCGCGCTGCGTCGCCGCGGGATCATCCGTCGCGTAGCGATGGCGCTGCAACGTCAGCGCCAGCTGGGCAAAAAGCAGTTCGGCCATCGCATTTCCCTGCGCGTCGCGCCGGGCGCACTCATGCTCAAGCTGGCTAATCACCTGGCGCGCCTGCGCCATACCTGTGCTGCCCATGCGCCAGTGGGGCTTCCACGGCGTGCCGAAGAGGCCAGGGATCGCCCCGGCCCAGTCAAAATTGAGCTGCAGCCGCTCCGGGCAATAGATGATGTTCTGCAGAACCAGATCGTTAACGGAAGCATAGGAGTGTTTATCTTCGGCGCGAATGTAGAACAGATCGCCGCGGGTAATGCGCCAGGGGCGATCGTTAAGGACGTGCAGCCCGTTGCCTCGCCACACCAGAACCAGCTCGCAGAACTCATGGGTATGTTCGGCAAAGACATTTTGCGGGTAGCGGTCTGCCACCGCCACTGCCTGTGTGGCGGAAGGGAAAAACTCCTCTTTACGTAAAATCAGACCGGCCACGGCTCACACTCCAAACGCGGATAACGGCGCATTATTCGCGTTTTTAGTCTGCAATACGTTGACTCTTCTCGCGTTACTGAAGAATGGCGTCGCGCCCCTGGCGGATATCGCGCGGCGACCAGTCGAACTCCCGGCGAAAAAGCGTCGAAAAGTGGTTACTGTCGCCGAAGCCGCAGCGATAAGCGATATCAGTCACGCTTTCATCGCTGTGGCGCAGCAGGTGGCGGGCTTTCATCAGGCGCACCCGATTAAGATAGCGCTGTGGCGTCAGACCGGTTTGCTGCTTCAGCTGGCGGTGCAGCGTACGCAGCGACAGCGAAAACTGCGCCGCCACCTCCTCCCAGCAGATCTCCTGCGCAAAATGGTCTTCGAGCCAGGCCAACAGCTGATTCAGCCGCGCATCGTTGTTGGTGGCCTCTTCCGCAAGGCTGCTTTTACGTAACAGCACCAGCAGCTGCATAAACAGGATCTCACGGCTGGCGACGGCATGAGTATCCGTTTCGCTCCCCACGGCCTCGATCTGCGCCACGATATGCCGCACCTGTTGCAGGACGGTTTGATTCACCCGCCAGTGCGAGGGGTAGTTTCCTTCCTGTTCCTGGGGCAGTAGTTGACTGACCCCGGCGAGAAAGCGAAACGCATCCGGCGCGCGATAGAGCACATTGGTCAGACACAGATTATCCGTGTGCTCGTAAAGATGGCGGTCGTGATCGCGGATAAAACAGACCGAACCGCCGCCAATGGTGTAGGGCTGGCCATTGAAGACGTGAATACCCGATCCCTGCTCCACGATAACTATTTCATGGAAATCATGGTGATGTTCCGGAAAGGCCGACTGAGGGAGGCGGGGTTCAATAGCCACCGTCGAGATCCCGGCCTTAAAGAAATCCGTACTGTGCAATATGGTCATGATGCCACCCTCGTAATGAGAAAAATTATCAGTCACCGGCTGATAGTAATGAAGGGTTGGCTATCCGGCCTTCAATTTTTGACCGCGAAATTCGTAAATCCTGCCGCTTTTTCAAGAATCAGCCGGAAAGATGCGGAACTGCGGAGGCCATCACATCCCCCTCGCCATCCCCTAAAACCGCAAACTGTGATGTCCCTCACGGTCACCTTTGCTTTCTTGCCAGCGGCCAGTTTTGGCTGTCCGTAGCGAGAAGGTGTCAGTAAACGGCCTTTTTTAGACTGCGGACAATGATTTTAAGAAGGATCGTTTCATGAGTATTCGTCATTGTGTCGCTGTCGATTTAGGCGCCTCCAGCGGGCGGGTGATGCTCGCCAGCTATCAGCCCGGGCCGCGCGCCCTGACGCTGCGCGAAATTCATCGCTTCACCAATAGTCTGCAGAAAGTAGACGGCTTCGACTGCTGGGATGTAGATAGCCTGGAAGGCGAGATCCGCCGCGGGCTGGAGAAAGTGTGTGAGCAGGGCATTCTGATAGACAGTATCGGCATCGATACCTGGGGGGTAGATTATGTCCTGCTGGATAAGCAGGGCCAGCGCGTCGGGCTGCCGATTTCCTATCGTGACGACCGCACCCAGGGCCTGCTGCGTCACGCTGAAGCGCAGCTGGGCAGGGCGGAAATCTATCGCCGCAGCGGCATTCAGTTTTTGCCGTTTAACACGCTTTATCAGCTGCGCGCGCTGGTGGAGCAGCAGCCGGAGCTGGTCAGTCAGGCTGCCCATGCCCTGCTGATCCCCGACTATTTCAGCTTCCGCCTGACCGGCAATCTGAACTGGGAATATACCAACGCCACCACCACCCAGCTGGTCAATATTAACAGCGATAGCTGGGATGAGACGCTGCTGAACTGGACCGGCGCGCCGTTGGCGTGGTTCGGAAAGCCGACCCACCCCGGCAATGTGATAGGCCACTGGATCTGCCCGCAGGGTAACCGAATTCCGGTAGTCGCTGTCGCCAGCCACGACACCGCCAGCGCGGTGATCGCCTCCCCGCTGGCCGACCGCCATGCCGCCTATCTCTCCTCCGGCACCTGGTCGCTGATGGGGTTTGAAAGCCTGACGCCGTACACCTGCGACGCGGCGCTGCAGGCCAATATCACCAACGAAGGCGGAGCCGAAGGCCGCTATCGGGTGCTGAAAAATATCATGGGCCTGTGGCTGCTGCAGCGGGTGCTAAAAGAGCAAAACGTCAGCGACCTGCAGGGGCTGATCGCCCGCACCGCCGCGCTACCGGCGTGCCGCTTCATAATTGACTGCAACGATGACCGCTTTATCAACCCGGCCAGTATGAGCGCCGAGATCCAGGCCGCCTGTCGCGACGCCGGGCAGCCAGTTCCTGAAAGCGATGCCGAACTGGCGCGCTGCATTTTCGACAGCCTGGCGCTGCTCTACGCCCGGGTGCTTAACGAGCTGGCGGCGCTGCGCGGCCACCCCTTCAGCCAGCTGCATATCGTCGGCGGCGGCTGTCAGAACACGCTGCTCAACCAGCTGTGCGCTGACGCCTGCGGGATCGCCGTCGTGGCCGGCCCGATAGAGGCCTCCACCCTCGGCAATATCGGCATCCAGTTAATGACCCTCGACGAGCTGGCCAATGTCGATGAGTTTCGTCAGGTAGTGCGCGGCAACGCGGCGCTCACCACTTTTACCCCCAATCCTGATAGTGAAATTGCCCGTTTCGTGGCGCAGTTTCAGCCACAACAGACCAAGGAGCTTTGCGCATGACCACTCAACTTGAACAAGCCTGGGAAATTGCTAAGCAGCGCTACGCCGCCGTCGGCGTGGATGTCGAGGAGGCCCTGCGCCAGCTGGACCGTCTGCCCGTCTCCATGCACTGCTGGCAGGGTGACGACGTCGCCGGTTTCGAAAACCCGGCGGGAAGCCTGACCGGCGGTATCCAGGCGACCGGCAACTACCCGGGCAAAGCGCGCAATGCAGAAGAACTCCGCGCCGACCTTGAGCAGGCGCTGAGCCTGATCCCGGGGCCAAAGCGTCTCAATCTGCACGCTATTTACCTGGAATCCGACGCGCCGGTAGCCCGCAATGAGATTAAGCCGGAGCACTTTAAAAACTGGGTTACGTGGGCGAAAGCCAACAAACTGGGGCTGGATTTCAACCCCTCCTGCTTCTCGCATCCGCTGAGCGCCGACGGCTTTACCCTGTCGCACGCCAACGATGAGATCCGCCAGTTCTGGATCGACCACTGCAAAGCCAGCCGCCGCGTATCCGCTTATTTTGGCGAACAGCTGGGCACGCCGTCGGTGATGAATATCTGGGTGCCGGACGGCATGAAGGATATAACCGTTGACCGCTTCGCCCCGCGCCAGCGGCTGCTGAACGCCCTTGATGAGGTGATCAGCGAGAAGCTCGACCCGGCGCACCATATCGACGCCGTGGAGAGCAAGCTGTTCGGCATCGGCGCCGAAAGCTACACCGTCGGCTCCAACGAGTTCTATATGGGTTACGCCACCAGCCGTCAGACGGCGCTGTGCCTCGATGCCGGCCACTTCCATCCGACGGAAGTGATCTCCGACAAGATCTCCGCCGCCATGCTCTACATCCCGCGCCTGCTGCTGCACGTCAGCCGCCCGGTGCGCTGGGACAGCGACCACGTGGTGCTGCTGGATGATGAAACCCAGGCCATCGCCAGCGAAATCATTCGCCATAACCTGTTTGACCGCGTGCACATCGGCCTCGACTTCTTCGATGCCTCCATCAACCGCATCGCGGCCTGGGTGATTGGCACCCGCAATATGAAAAAAGCGCTGCTGCGCGCCCTGCTGGAACCGACCGCCCAGCTGCGCCAGCTGGAGAACGACGGCGATTACACCGCCCGCCTGGCGCTGCTCGAAGAGCAAAAATCGCTGCCGTGGCAGGCCATCTGGGAGATGTACTGTCAGCGTCACGACACGCCGGCGGGCAGCCAGTGGCTGGACAGCGTACGGGCTTATGAGAATGCGGTTCTGAGCCAGCGCGGGTAATGCACGAGCTTCCCCGGGTCGCGGCTGACGCCTTACCCGGGCTACGAACCGGTAGCCCGGATAAGCCGTTTACGGCGCAATCCGGGGGCACGCACATATTTAGGGTGAGGGGGTCAACCCCGCACCGAATCAACAGGAAAGACAAGACTATGCAGACCATTATCGACGCCTGGTTCGTCCAGGGCATGATCAAAGCCACCTCCGACGCCTGGCTGAAAGGCTGGGACGAACGCAACGGCGGCAACCTGACGCTGCGTCTGGATGAAGCGGATATCGAACCTTACGCGGCGGATTTCCACGCCCAACCGCGCTATATCGCCCTCAGCCAGCCGATGCCAACCCTGGCCAACCAGCCGTTTATCGTCACCGGCTCCGGCAAATTCTTCCGTAACGTCCAGCTCGACCCGGCCGCTAACCTCGGCGTGGTGAAGGTCGACAGCGACGGCGCGGGATACCATATCCTGTGGGGCCTGACGGAGGATGCCGTCCCGACCTCCGAGCTGCCGGCACACTTCCTGTCGCACAGCGAGCGCATCAAACTGACCGGCGGCAAAGACCGGGTGATCATGCACTGCCATGCCACCAACCTGATCGCCCTGACCTATGTTCTGGAGAACCACAGCGATCTTTTCACCCGTAAGCTGTGGGAAGGTAGCACCGAATGTCTGGTGGTCTTCCCGGATGGCGTCGGCATTCTGCCGTGGATGGTGCCGGGCACCGATGAAATCGGCCAGGCGACCGCCGAAACCATGCAAAAACACTCGCTGGTGCTGTGGCCGTTCCACGGCGTCTTCGGCAGCGGCCCCACGCTGGATGAGACCTTCGGCCTGATCGATACCGCCGAGAAGTCCGCCGAGGTGCTGGTGAAAGTCTTGTCGATGGGCGGGATGAAGCAGACCATCACCCGCGACGAGCTTATCGCCCTTGGCAAACGCTTCAACGTGCAGCCGCTGCAGTCCGCTTTAGATCTTTATCCATAACAACATCGCGCCCCGCTCACCGAGACGGGGCGAAATATCACCTGCAAACCCTACAAAACTAACTCATGTGGAGTAAAAGCAATGAAAACAAAGACAAGCTTGATCCTCACCGTTGCCGCCCTGGCGTTGTCCGGTTCCGCCATAGCCGAAGTTAAAATCGCCCTTGTGGCGAAATCGCTGGGAAATGGCTTCTTCGAAGCCGCCAACGTTGGCGCCCAACAGGCAGCCAAGGAGTTAGGTGATGTCAAAGTGATCTACACCGGCCCGACCACTACCACCGCCGAGGCGCAGATCGACGTGCTGAACGGGTTGATCGCCCAGGGGGTGGATGCGATCGCCATTTCCGCCAACGATCCGGACGCGGTGGTGCCGGTGCTGAAAAAAGCGATGCAGCGCGGCATCAAGGTGGTCTCATGGGACTCCGGCGTGGCGCCGGCAGGCCGTCAGATCCATCTTAACCCCTCAAATAACGCCTTAATTGGCGAAACCAACGTCAAGCTTGCCGCCGATGCGCTGCAGGCGCTGAACGTTGAGAAAGGCGAGGTGGCCGTGTTAAGCGCCACCCCAACCTCCACGAACCAGAACATCTGGATTGAGGAGATGAAAAAGGTGCTACCGCAGTATCCGTCGGTGCAGCTGGTCACCGTCGCCTACGGTGACGATCTGTCGGATAAAAGCTACCGCGAAGCGGTGGGTCTGCTGAAATCATATCCGGACCTGAAAGTCATTGTCTCGCCGTCGTCGGTGGGGATTGTTGCCGCCGCGCAGGCGGTGAAGGACCAGGGCAAAATCGGCAAAGTGTATGTCACCGGGCTGGGGCTGCCGTCGGAAATGGCCGGCGCGATCAAGTCCGGCGCCAGCAAAAGCTTCGCCATCTGGAACCCGATTGACCTGGGCTACGCCGCCACCTATCTGGCCGACGATTTAGTCAAAGGCACGGCGACCAAAACCGAAGCCAGTATGGGCAAGCTGGGCAAAGTGAAGCTGGACGCCGAGGGGAATGGCGCGATGGCCAAGCCGTTTGTCTACGATGCGAGCAACATCGATAAGTTCTCGAAAATTTTCTAATCCTTGTTCCCTCACCCCGGCCCTCTCCCGGAGGGAGAGGGGGAACGGCTGGCCCTCTGCGCGATGCGGCCAGCGGACGCCGGACCGTTCCCTCGCCCCTGTGGAGGAGGGTTAGGGTGAGGGGTGATTTTTGTGGAGAACTATCATGTCAGCATCAACGCCACTGCTGTCGCTGAAGGGGATCACCAAGATTTTTCCCGGTGTGCGCGCCCTTGAGAACGTGCAGCTTGATCTCTGGCCCGGCAAAGTGACCGCCTTAATCGGCGAAAACGGCGCGGGGAAATCCACGCTGGTCAAAGTGATGACCGGTATTTATCAGCCCGAAGAGGGCGAGATCCTCTATAAAGCGATCCCCATTCATCTGCCAACGCCGGAGTCGGCGCATAAGGTAGGGATCACCGCCATTCACCAGGAAACCGTGCTGTTTGACGAACTCTCGGTCAGCGAAAACATTTTCGTCGGCCAGTATCTGTATAAGGGACTGCTGAAAACGCTCGACTGGCCGGCGATGCACCGCAGAGCCAACGAGATCCTCACCCGGCTGGAAGTCCAGATCGACCCGCGAGCCACGCTGAAAACCCTCAGCATCGCCCAGCGTCACATGGTGGCGATTGCCCGGGCGCTGGCTTTCGACGCCCAGGTGGTGATCCTCGATGAGCCGACCGCCGCGCTTTCCCAGCATGAAATCCTCGAGTTTTATCATATCGTTGAGCGTCTGAAGCAGGACGGCAAAGCGATCCTGTTTATCTCGCATAAGTTCGATGAAATCTTCGAGCTGGCCGATTATTACACCATCCTGCGCGATGGGGTGTACGTCAGCTCCGGGGCGATAAGCGACATCACCGAAGAGCGGATGGTGTCGATGATGGTGGGCCGGGCGATCAGCCAAACCTACCCGAAAGTCGACTGCACCCCCGGAGAAACGGTGCTGGAGGTGACCGATCTCTGTCATCCTACCGAGTTTGCCCATATCAGCTTCCGCCTGCGCAAGGGAGAAATTCTCGGCTTTTACGGCCTGGTGGGCGCCGGACGCACCGAGCTGATGCAGGCGCTCTCCGGTGTCTCGCGCCCCTCCTCCGGCGAGATCCGCCTGAACGGCAGAACCATGCGCTTTCACCAGCCCGCCGACGCCATCCGCGCGGGCATCGTCTGCGTGCCGGAAGAGCGGCAGAAACAGGGAGCGATCATCGCCCTGCCTATCGCCCAGAACATCAGTTTACCGCAGCTCAGCAAGCTCAACCCTAACGGCGTCCTGAACGACGCCCGGGAATGGCGGCTGGCCGACGAGTACGCCTCGCGCCTGCAGGTAAAAGCCTTCAGCTGGCGGCAGCCGGTGGAGACCCTCTCCGGCGGCAACCAGCAGAAAGTGGTGATTGGCAAATGGCTGGCGACCCAGCCCGAGGTGATCATTCTCGATGAGCCGACCAAAGGCATCGATATCGGCTCAAAGGCCGCCGTGCATCAGTTTATGTCCGAGCTGGTCAGCCAGGGGCTGGCGGTGATTATGGTGTCGTCAGAGCTGCCGGAAGTGATGGGCATGGCTGACCGGATTATCGTAATGCACGAAGGGCTGATGGTCGCCGAGTACCGGGCCGGGGAAGCGACGGCGGAAACCATCGTTAGCGCCGCCAGCGGCATCGGCCAGGAGGCGGCATGATGGGACACGCATGGCTGAAACATCGCGAAGCGCTGCTGGCGGTGGTCATCATTTTGATGATCGGCGCCATCGGCAGCCGGGTGCCGTCGTTCGTTTCACCGGGCAATCTGGTGGAGATGTTTAACGATACCGCCATCCTTATCATCCTCGCCCTCGGCCAGATGATGGTGTTGCTCACCAAAGGCATTGATCTGTCGATGGCCGCCAACCTGGCGCTGACCGGGATGATCGTCGCCCTGCTTAACGCCCACTATCCGGGTATTCCGGTGGTGGCGCTGCTGGCGCTGGCGACTCTGCTGGGCCTGCTGATGGGAGTAATTAACGGCCTGCTGGTCTGGCGCCTCGGCATTCCCGCCATTGTGGTGACCCTGGGCACCATGAGCATTTATCGCGGCATTATCTTCCTGCTGACTGACGGCGGCTGGGTTAACTCACATCAGATGAGTGCTGATTTTCTCAGTCTGCCGCGCAGCCCCCTCCTTGGGCTGCCACTACTGAGCTGGTGCGCCATCGCCGCGCTGCTGCTGGTGGGTTATTTCCTGCGCTACAGCCGCACCGGCCGGGCCTTATACACCGCGGGCGGCAACGCGACGGCGGCATACTACACCGGCATTAACGCCGGAAAAATGCAGTTCGTCAGCTTCTGTCTCTCCGGCGCGCTGGCCGGCTTCTGCGGCTATCTGTGGATCTCGCGCTTCGCCGTCGCCTATGTCGACGTCGCCAACGGTTTTGAACTCCAGGTGGTCGCCGCCTGCGTGATCGGCGGTATCAGCACCATGGGCGGAAGCGGACGGGTGCTGGGCTGCCTGTGCGGCGCGCTGTTCCTCGGGGTCATCAATAACGCCTTGCCGGTGATCGGCATCTCGCCCTTCTGGCAAATGGCGATTTCCGGGGCGGTGATCGTCATGGCGGTGCTGCTCAACGAGCGCGGCAATCGCGGTCACGGGCGGTTAATCCTGCGCAACGCGGCGTTAGCCCGACAGAAACAGGCGGTGAAATCATGAGCAAAATGATGGTATCTGAAGAGATGAAAAACGCCCCGGCCGCGCCGTCGCCACTGCGCCGCCTGCTGTGCTGGGAAGGGTTTTTACTGGCGGTCACCCTGGCGGTATTTATCGGCAACGCCGTGGCTTCCCCGTACTTCCTCAATATCTGGAACCTGTCGGACGCCACCTTTACCTTTACCGAGAAGGCGATCGTCGTCCTGCCGATGGCGATGCTGATTATCGCCCGGGAAATCGATCTGTCGGTAGCCTCGACGATGGCGCTCAGCTCAACGGTGATGGGCTTCTGCGCGGCAGCGGGGATGGACACTCCGCTGCTGGTGGTCATCGGCCTGGGCGTAGGTCTGCTGTGCGGCCTGTTCAACGGCTTGCTGGTGACCCGCTTTAACCTGTCGTCCATTGTGATCACCATCGGCACCATGAGCCTGTATCGCGGCATCACCTATATCCTGCTGGGCGATCAGGCACTCAATCACTATCCGGAGAGCTTTGCCTGGTTCGGCCAGGGGTACGTGTGGGGGGCGCTCTCTTTTGAGTTTGCGCTGTTTATCCTCCTCGCGGCCGCCTTCACCTTCCTGCTGCATAAAACCAACTTTGGTCGCCGGACCTACGCCATCGGCAATAACCCGACCGGCGCCTGGTTCTCCGGGATCAACGTTAAGCGTCATAACCTGGTGCTGTTCGCGCTGGTTGGGCTGATGGCCGGGCTGGCGGCGGTCCTGCTGACCTCACGGCTCGGCAGTACCCGCCCCACCCTGGCGATGGGCTGGGAGCTGGCGGTTGTCACCATGGCGGTGCTCGGCGGCGTCAATATTCTCGGCGGCTCCGGCAGCATGCCCGGGGTGATCATCGCCGCCTTTCTGATGGGGCTGGTGACCTTCGGCCTTAGCCTGCTGAACGTCCCCGGCATCGTGATGTCGGTGATTATCGGCGCCATGCTGATCGTGGTGATCTCCCTGCCGATTATTACCCGGCGGATGATGCAGCGAAGACGATGTTAATTTCCCCCTCACCCTGGCCCCCTCCCTGCGGGAGAAGGTCGGGGTGAGGGGAAACGGATTTCCCAAAATCAACATTAAGGAGAATTATCATGAGTTTTATGTTGGCACTACCTAAAATCAGCCTCCACGGCGCAGGCGCGATCGGTGATATGGTCAAGCTGGTAGCGGGCAAACAGTGGGGCAAGGCGCTGATCGTCACCGACGGTCAGCTGGTGAAGCTGGGCCTGCTGGACAGCCTGTTCGCCGCGCTGGATGAACAGCAGATGGCTTATCAGCTATTTGACGAGGTATTCCCCAACCCCACCGAAGCGCTGGTGCAGCAAGGCTATGCGGCTTACCAGGCGGCCCGCTGCGATTACCTGATCGCCTTCGGCGGCGGTAGCCCGATTGATACCGCCAAAGCGATAAAAATCCTCACCGCCAACCCAGGCCCCTCCACCGCCTACTCCGGCGTCGGCAAAGTGAAAAACGCTGGCGTGCCGCTGGTGGCCATCAACACCACCGCCGGCACGGCGGCGGAGATGACCAGCAACGCGGTAATTATCGATAGCGAGCGGCAGGTGAAAGAGGTGATTATCGACCCGAACCTGATCCCGGATATCGCCGTCGACGACGCCAGCGTGATGCTCGACATTCCGCCAGCCGTTACCGCCGCCACCGGCATGGATGCCCTGACCCACGCCATCGAGGCCTTTGTCTCCGTTGGCGCCCATCCCCTGACCGACGCCAACGCCCTCGAAGCCATCCGCCTGATCAACCTGTGGCTGCCGAAAGCGGTAGACGATGGACACGATCTGCAGGCCCGCGAGCAGATGGCCTTTGGCCAGTATCTGGCGGGCATGGCGTTCAACAGCGCCGGCCTCGGGCTGGTACATGCCCTGGCCCATCAGCCTGGCGCCACCCACAACCTGCCGCACGGGGTATGCAACGCCATCCTGCTGCCGATCATCGAAAACTTTAACCGCCCGAACGCGGTGGCGCGCTTTGCCCGCGTGGCGCAGGCGATGGGCGTCGATACTCGCGGCATGAGCGATGAAGCTGCCAGCATGGAGGCCATCAATGCCATCCGCACGCTGAGCAAACGCGTAGGGATCCCAGAGGGTTTTAGCCAGCTTGGCGTCAGCAAAGCCGATATCGAAGGCTGGCTGGATAAAGCGCTGGCCGACCCATGCGCGCCGTGTAACCCGCGCCCCGCCAGCCGCGATGAGGTTCGCGAGCTCTATCTGGAGGCCTTATGATCCGTAAAGCCTTCGTCATGCAGGTGAACCCCGACGCGCACGAGGAGTACCAGCGCCGCCATAACCCCATCTGGCCGGAGCTGGAGGCAGTGTTGAAGGATCACGGCGCGCACCACTACGCCATCTATCTCGATAAAGAACGCCATCTCCTGTTCGCGACGGTGGAGATTGAATCGGAAGCCCGCTGGGAAGCGGTCGCCAGTACGGAAGTATGCCAGCGTTGGTGGAAATACATGCGCGAGGTGATGCCCAGCAACCCGGACAACAGCCCGCTGAGCGCGGAGCTCAAAGAAGTGTTTTATCTGGCGTAAAAATAACTGGCCTCCCTCCAGACGGGAGGCCGGTCGATTAAACGGTCATTGCATTATCGCGCAGCGGCTCGGTTTTCGCCTTACCCGCTAACGTAAACGCGGAGATTAAGGTGACGGTCAGAGCAATACCGCCGAGGATCATATAGGTCTCCTGGAAACCGATCCGATCATACATATTGCCGGCGAAGGCGGAGAGAAAGATCGCCGCCACCTGCTTGGCGAACTGGAAGCCCACCAGATAAATCGTCGCCGACAGCCGGACGTCAAACACGCCGGTGATGTATTTAAAGGCGCCCACCAGCAGGAACGGCACCTCCAGCGCATGGAGCATTTTCAACGCTACGACTTCCGCGGCGGTGGTGGCGAAGGAAGAGCCAATCATTCTTGCCGCCATCACCATCCCGGCGATCAGCAGGGTATTCTTCGCTCCGATACGGTTAATAATCCACGGCGAGCTGAACATAATGATGGCGTTACATATTTCTCCCGCGGTGGTGGCGAAACCAAAGGCGCGGGTGCCCGCTTCCGGGGTCGCGAAGAACGATTTGAAGAAAGTGGCGAACTGCTGATCGAAAACGTCATACACGCAGGCCACGCCGATAACATACAGAATAAACATCCACATCTTACGCTGGCGGAACATGCGCACCGCCGTTTTTAAATCGATCGCCGGGCGATTGGCGCCGAGCGAGTCCATTACCTGCGCGGACTGACTGGCCTGCGGTTTGGCGATGGCCACCAGCACCACCAGCAGCAGCGCGGCGGCCGACCCCATCCAGAACACCCATTCGGGATTAATGCTGAACAGCATTCCGGCGGTAGTCGCGCACAGCGCCCATCCCAGGCAGCCAAAGGTGCGCGCCTTGCCGTATTCAAACCCGCTGTTGCGGCTTACCCGTTCGATATAGGCCTCCATCGCGCCGGCGCCTGCGGAGAATGCAAAGCCGATATAGGCGCCGCCGCTCAGCGCCCCGAGCCAGATATTGGTTTTCAGCAGCGGAGCGAAAACATAAAGGAAGAAGGGAGCAATCAGCACCAGCAGAACGGTCACGATCCACATCAGGTGTTTTTTCAGCCCCAGCTTGTCAGAGATCACTCCGAGGATCGGCTGGAAACAGATGGCGAACAGCGACAGGCTGGAGAAAACGAGGCCGGTTTCGGTTTTATTCAGGCCGATGACGTCCGACAGCCAGATCGGCAGAAACGGAAAGCAGGTGGCCATGATGAAGAAGTAGAGAAAGAAGAACAGCCCGAAAATCCAGAAGTTGGGGTTGTTTTTGTGGGTACAGACGGTCGGGTTCATTATATTTTCCTCAAGAAGGGCCGCAGCGCGGCCCGATACCATCACACGCGTTGCAGACCAATCAGAATGGCGCTTTCCGGGTCGAGGATGGGTAGCGCCAGCCCCGCCTGCTGCAGCCACTCACCGCTCACCGTCTGCGGCGTCGTCATCCATGCCGGCAGCTTCCGCATGGTGTGGCCGCCCTCACCGGTGATCTGAATGTTCGGATGATCAAGGAGCGTCACCTGATAGCGGGCGCTCGCCTCCAGGCCCGCCAGGCGCAGGGGCGCCATCAGGGTGTAGTCCGGCATCGCCAGCTGGCTAACGAGGAAGATCGCCTGCGCTTTATCCGGGCTGACGACGCCATGGGCAAGGGTGGTGGCGTCCGGCATATCTATTCGCCACTGCACGCCGTGATGGATCACGTCGCGCCACTGTTTATGCAGGGCTGCATATTTTCGGTATCCGGCGCGCTCTTCTTCATCGGCGCTCACCGGATCCAGCTCAAGGCCCATATGACCGAACAGCGCCGTCAGGCCGCGAAAGGCGATACTATGCTGGCGGAAGGTGGCATGACAGTGGCGATTGCCAATATGCGCGCCCATTACCTCGGGTGGAAAGAAGTAGCTCATGCCGCGCTGGATGGTGTTGCGCTCAAGGGCGTCATTGTTGTCAGAAGCCCAGAAGCGATGGCTGCGTTTGAGGACTTCATAATCGATCCGTCCGCCGCCGGAGGAGCAGGATTCAAATTCAATGTGCGGGAAACGGGCCACCAGCGTATCCAGCAGGCGGTAAAACTGGCGCGTTTGCGCGTCCGCAGCGGCGCGTCCCTGATGCCCAGGCTGCACCAGCTCGCGGTTCATATCCCACTTCACGTAGTCCACCGCATGCTCGCCCAGCAGCCAGCTCATCCGCTCCAGCAGATAATCAAACGCTTCGGGAATGTTGAGGTTCAGGACAAACTGATGGCGGCCGGTCAGCGGGGTATAGCCCGGCAGCGCCAGCACCCAGTCCGGGTGCGCCCGGTACAGATCGGAATCCGGGTTAATCATTTCCGGCTCCACCCAGATACCGAATTCCATACCCAGAGACTTCACGTGATCGATAACCGGCGTCAGGCCGTAGGGGTATTTTTTCTCATCGAGATACCAGTCGCCAAGCGCCGCCCAGTCGTCGTTGCGCCCTTTAAACCAGCCGTCATCGATAATAAAGCGCTCGACGCCCAGGGCCGCCGCTTCGTCGGCCATACGCATGATGTAGTCCGGGTCGTGGTCGAAATAGATCCCCTCCCAGGTGTTGAGATGCACCGGGCGCGGTTTGTTGCCCGGGAAACGAATAATCCGTTCGCGCAGATAACGATGGAACTGCTGGCTCATGCCGTTCAGCCCATTCGCCGAGTAGCTGGCATACAGGTACGGCGTCCACAAGGTTTCCCCTTCCGCCAGCGCCATTTCGCCCGGCAGATAGAGCGCCTCGGCCTGCAGATAGCGACGGCCATCAGTTTTCACCTCCGCCCGCAGGCGATGGTTACCGCTCCAGGCCAGATGCACGCCCCAGACTTCACCCTGCATCTCGCTAAAGGCGCGGCTGCCGGTGATCAGAGCCGGGAAATGTTCGTGAGAGGTGCGCCCGCGGCGGTTCTCCAGCACAAAGCTGTCGTGCTCCAGCGTCAGGCGATGAGGCTGAAACTCGCGGATCCAGCGGCCATGGAAAGCCATCACCTCGCGAGCGCGTTCGGCGACCGGCAGCGTGACCGCCAGGCGATCCACCTGCCATGGGCTGGCGCGCAGATTGGTCACGCCATGGCGCACGCTCAGCACGCCGCTGGCATCCAACGCGATCTCGCTCTGCAGGCGCAGGCCGGCCTGCGGATCTTCGCTGACCAGGGTCAGCGTCTGGCCCTCGTGCCGCACTTCGCTGGTGGTGAACAGCGGAGAGGCATCCAGCCCCTGACGATGGCCTTCAATGCCCGGCGCGCCAAACAGACCATGGCCCAGCTCCGCCATTAAGGTCACTGGCGAATCGACATCCAGTCTACCGTTGGCGACCGGGCGCGTCAGGCTGTCGGCATCCTGCGGCGAAAAGTGGCTTAAATGCGGTCCCCAGTAGACAATTTCGGCGAAAGGGCGGGTTTTAATCACAACATCGGCACCGGCGCTTTGCAGGTGAATCAGCGAATCAGACATCAGACATCTCCATTACAAGGAATGTCTTACTGTTGATCCGAAACGTTTCGGATGCCAACCAAAACGTTTCGGATCCGTGATCGGCTTCAGAATTACGGGTTAAAAAGGGGTAAGATCAGGCGGTTTCACCCGGGAAAAATTCCGGCTGCCATAGCACCTGCAGCGTGGCGAGATCCTCCCCGGCGATTAAGCGACGCACCATATCAGCAATCTGCCTTCCCACGCCCTGGCGCGTGGACTGGATCACCGCGGCGACATCGGTCTCAATGATGCTGTCCTGCGGCAGCCCGTCGTACACCACCAGGGCGACGCGGTTGTCGCCGGTTAAACGCCCCAGGTGGGCGAGCGCCATCGCGGCGCCATCGCCATGGGTGTTGCAGTCGGTGATAATCGCGGTAGGCGGCTCAGGCAGACGCAGCAGCTCCAGCGTGGCCTGATAGCCGCCGCGGCGCGTCGCCGGCACGCTACGCAGCCATGCATCGGATAACCCCGCCTCGCGCAGGGCATCGAGGTAGCCGTTACGCCGTTGCAAAATAAACGCCTGATTGTTGTTCTCGCCCAGCAGAGCGATACGCTGGTGGCCCTGTTGAATCAGATGGCGGGTGGCGCGGCAGGTGCCGGCATAGTTATCGAAATCAAACCAGGCGTAGGGCTGCGCCAGGCGGCTACGGCCGAGCGCCAGAAACGGAAAGCCGGAGGCCTGCAGCTGCGCCAGCCGCGGATCGTCATCCAGAGTATGGGCCACGATTAATGCATCGACGCGACGGCCCTGCACCATGCGCATATAGCCATGTTTATCCGCCTGCTCATCATCGGCGATCAGCAACAAATCAATGTCATGGCGCGCCAGCTCATGGCTGATCTCCCCGACCATCTCGAGAAAAACGTTATTGTTGAGCGGCGCGGGGCGGACAGGAAAGACGAGACCAACGGCATCGATGGTGCCCATTTTCAGGCGGCGGGCGAAAGTGTTGGGGCGATAGCCCCGGCGCTGCGCTTCAGCCTCAACCCGGGCGCGGGTCTCCTGCGACACATCGTCGTAGCCGTTCAACGCCCGGCTGACGGTCGTGACGGAGATCCCAAGTTGTTTGGCAATGGCTTTCAGCGACATAAAAATCCCTGTTTTCGCATAGGAAAGCTAGTTTCCCGCAATATGGCTATGACGTCCAGCGAGCGCGCGTCCCCCGCCGACGCGATGTCAGTTTTGCTCAGCGATCAGCAGGGCCTGCGTATCCGGCTCCAGCGCCTGAAAAACATGCTCCTGATCCGCCGGGTAGCAGATATAGTCGCCCTCGCCGAGCTCTTCCGGCGCCGACGTCAGCCCTACCCGCGCCCGCCCCTGGGTGACGATAATATGTTCCACCGAGCCTGGCGGATGCGGATGCGAAATGCGGTCGGCGCCGGGCTGGGTGAGCAGCAAATAGATGTCCCGACGCGCGCCGGGCGGACAGGCGGCCAGCAAAATGGCCTGATAGTTCGCCTGCTCTGCCACCACTTTGGTCCCCTCGCCGCGGCGGATCACCTGCGTTTTGTTCACCTGCGGCTCAAGCAGCCTGGCAAATGGAATATCCAGCGCTACGCAGAGCGACCACAGCGTTTCCAGACTCGGGTTGCCGTTGCCGGACTCCAGTTGCGATAGCGTGGATTTTGCGATACCCGCCCGACGCGCGACTTCCGCCAGCGAAAGCCCGGTCCGCGCCCGCTCCCGCACCAGACTTTTGGCGATAACGCTGATTGGCTGTGTCATACCCGCCCCTTGTTTTTTATATCGAACAATTCGTTCGCCTTGAAAAACGATCATTATGTGTTCATTATAATGGAAATTCGTTCGATATGGCTAAGTGATATGAAACAAACTCTCTCCAGTCTCAGCGGAGACACGATAAAAGCGATTGTTTTGGTCTGCCTTGCCGTCGGGGTGGTGGGCATGTCCTATGGGTCGCTGGCGGTGGCTTACGGCTTCCCTTTATGGGTGCCGCTCTTGCTTTCGGTGTCCGTGCTGGCAGGCGCTTCTGAATTCATGTTTATCGGCATTGTCGCCAGCGGCGGTAGTCCGCTGGCCGCCGCCGCCGCCGGCCTGTTAGTCAATGCGCGCCATATCCCGTTCGGGGTGACCGTACGCGAACTGGTTGGTCGGCGCGCCTTAAGCTTTATCGGATGCCACATTATGAACGACGAGAGCGTGGTCTTTGGCTTGTCGCAGCCCACCCCCGCGCAGCGCAAAGCGGCCTACTGGCTGTGCGGCGCTGGCGTCGCGCTGATCTGGCCCCTCGGTACGCTAACCGGCGCGGCCGTCGGCAAACTGCTGCCAGCGCCGGAAACCATCGGGCTTGATGCGGTCTTCCCGGCGATCCTGCTGGCGCTGGTGATCCCGGCCTTTAAAAACCGCACTACGCTGATCCGCGCCGCCAGCGGCGCCGCGCTGGCGCTTGCCGCCGTACCGTTTGTGCCCACCGGGCTGCCAGTGCTGCTTTCGCTGTTCGGTTTACTGTCGAGGAAAAAATAATGGGCAATATGACGCTGTTTATCGCCGGTATCGCCATCCTGTCGCTGGGAACCTATCTGATGCGCCTCGGCGGCGCGAAGCTCGGCAATCGGCTGGCATTTTCCGAGCGCTCGCAGGCGCTGCTTTCCGATGCGGCGACGGTGCTGCTTTTTTCCGTCGCCCTGGCCACCACTTTCTATGAGGGCGCACATTTCGCCGGTATGGCGCGCGTTCTGGGCGTTGCTTTCGCTGTGTTCCTCGCCTGGCGCAAGGTCCCGCTGATCGGCGTGATTATCGCCGCCGCCGTGGTGACCGCGCTGCTGCGCCTGACGGGTATGCCCTAGGACGAGTAAGCGTAATCTGTAAAACCGCTGTGCTGTCCGGCGATCGTGCCTTCAAGCCACTGAATAACCGGTTCGATTTGCAGCGGGTGCCGCTGGTCTATCGTCAGTACAGGTCCTAACGACATGGGCTGCGCCCGCCCGGCCAGCTGGGCCAGCTCCGGCAAATACTCTTCTCCGGGGTGGCCCGGCGGCCGCGTCGCCAGCCGCGAGGCATAGCGCGCGACGGCCAGCTCCGGAGAGATATGGTTCCAGACCTCAATCACCTGCTCCACGCCCGCCTGCTGTAGCAGTCTCTGCAAGGTCTCCCGCGGCTGAAAGCCGAACCAGGCGTCGATCAACCAGACCATGCTGGCAGGCGATGCGCCGACAATCGACCAGATCACCTCATACGCCGCGCAGCCCAGCTGGCGATTCATCGGCCGGTCGACAGGGGCCAGGCGCGCCATAAACGGCTCTTTGATGCCGTCGATCGTCAATACCGGCAGGCTAAAGGTCTCCGCCAGCAAACGGGTAATGGTGCTCTTCCCCGACGCCGGAATGCCGTTGATTAAAATGGCCGTTTTGCAGCCTGGGGTCAGATGTCTGTTCATAGTAATGCGACAACCTCCTCCCGGCTGCGGGCCGTCCGCAGTTTGGCCATGGTGTCATTATTATCCAGCAGCGCGACGATGGAACGGATGCCCTCCTCGATATGCGCATTGCTGTCCCGGGCGCCAAACATAATAACAATGTCCGCTTTTTCACTGTCCGCAAAGGGAATAGGCTTTTCCAGCACCACCAGGCTAAAGCAGTTGCGTCTGACGCCGCATTCGGGGCGGGCATGGGGGATGGCAATCCCTTCATCAAAAACGTAATAAGCGCCATGATTTAAAGTATTGTCGATCACCGCCTGGCTATATTCCGTCGAAATAAAGCCTTTTGCCTCCAGCGGGCGGGCAGCCAGCTTTATTACCCGCTGCCAGTCGGACTCCACAACGCCAACCTGAATGGCATCGGCCTCAATAAGCAGTTCTTTTATGGTCATTCTCTGTTCCTAGATATTGCGGCGAATAATATTGCGTAAATTATCAATCTGCAGAAACAGCGCATCGATATCCTGCCGGTGGCTCTTACTTTTGGCATATACCGATAATGCCCGGTTGTAAGTCAACATCAATGTTTTTTGCACGTCGCTATTATCGGGCTGGCGCTGTAATTCGCCTTCCAGTCTGGCGATCTCTTCCGCCAGCTGACGGGACTGTTGATCATAATCCTGCAGCGGGTTTTGCTCTTTTTTCCACAGCGTTTTCAATGATTCAAACATAGCAAGCTCCCTCCCTGGCGGAAGACAGGGCAACAAAAGATATGTGTCGGTAAAAACGCTATTTAAATAGCGCCATTTTTTCCATTAATACGGCAGTCACTGCCTGGTTGGCGGGAATTAAAAATTTCCGTACGCTGTCATTTACTTTTCCTTTCTCAAACGTTGATTTACAGCGATCGACCCACTGCACGTTCATTTCCGTTCCGACGTTCACTTTATTAATCCCTTCGGTGACGGCCAGCCGCATATCCTCATCGCTGACACCTGTGCCGCCATGCAGCACCAGCGGCACGCCCGTCGCTTCGCTTATCGCCTTCAGCCGCGCATGCTGTATCTGCGCTTTACCGGTGTACAGGCCATGCACAGTGCCCACGGAGACGGCCAGCATATCGACCTGTGTCTCCTTCACAAAACGCGTCGCGTCTTCGACGGTAGTAAAACAGATATCTTCGGCAGCCACCGCTTTTCCATCCTCTGACCCGCCGATCGCCCCCAGCTCACCTTCTACCGTAATATTCCGCGGCCGGGCCATTTCCACCACAATCCGCGTGTTACCGATATTTTCCTCGAGGCTTAAGTGAGACCCGTCGTACATCACCGAAGAAAAGCCCGCATTCATTGCCGTCTCGATGGCTTTAATATCGGAGCAGTGATCGAGATGCAGGCAGGTCGGGATATTTTCACTGTCTGCTAATGAACGCACGGCATCGACCAGTAACCGATACCCCAGATACTCTGCGGTACCGGTTGATATTTGAATCATTAATGGGCTGCGGCTGTTTTGCGCGGCTTTGAAAAAAGCCGGTAACATCTCAATACAGTGCAAGTTAAACGAGCCAATCGCTTTAAAATCTCTTTCCTGAGCGATTTTTAAAATCTCATTAAAATTATACAGACTCATGAACACTTTCCCCTTTCGGCTTAGCGGATTTACCGTTTACAAACCATGCCAGTGCGGCGACAAACACAATAAACAAGGCGACAAAGAGCCAGTTATTCTGGAAGGCGTGGCCTAATACCAGACCGGAGCTGATGACGTCTGAATCGCTGAAGGTGACGCCCGTAAAGCCGTAGCTCTCCAGCATGGGTACCAGAATGGCCGGCAGAAATGTGATAAACAGGCCGTGAATCACCCCGCCGATCATCGCCCCGCGACGTCCGCCCAGCGCATTGCCAAATACCCCTGCCGTACCGCCGGCGAAAAAGTTGGTTAACAGCCCGGGGAGAATCATCGCCAGGCCGAACATCGGGAAAACCAGCATGCCGATAATCGAGCCGACAGTCGTTGCCAGAAATCCAACAATCACCGCATTCGGCGCATAGGGAAATAGCACCGGGCAATCGAGAGCGGGCTTTGCATCCGGGACAATACGCATCGCGATACCGCGAAAAGCCGGCACCAGCTCATTGAGTAATAAACGCACGCCGCTATAGAGGACAAAGACCCCGGCGACAAACTGAATGGACTGCATGAAGGCATACATCAGGTAATTAATGCCGCCGGAGAACTGCGCGATGTACTGCGGCCCCGCCGCGATAGCCGGGATGAGATACATCGGCACCATCACCACCGCCATGGCCAGATAGGTATCCTGCAGAAACTTAAATTTATCAGGCAGTTCGAGATCTTCCGTGGAGCGAGAGCCTTTGCCGACAACTTTAGCGACCGCAGCCTGCACCAGATAGCCGATAGTACAGAAGTGCCCCAGGGCCACATCATCAGACCCGGTAATGCGCCTGACCACCGGCTGCGCCAGGGCCGGCATTAACACCGCCATCACGCCGCCGAAGATGCCCCCGGTTAAAATCAGCGGTACGCCGGTGAGCCCGGACTTATAGCCAATCACGGCGCCGATCGTCGCCATCCACAGCAGCGCCTGGCCGGTCAGAAAAATATATTTCAGCGGCGTCAGCCGGGCGATAATAATATTGACGGCAAAGATCACCAGCAGCGTCAGCGCCACCTCCGAACCTAATTCCCGATTCGCTAACCCGGCGATGGCGGCCACATCGGTAATATAGCCTTTCATGCCAAATCCCTGGGTGAAGATATCATTCAGGAAGGTCAGCGTGGCGACAATGATGTTTATCCCGGCCATCATAATTAAGAAACCGAGCAGCGTTTTAAATGTCCCTTCCGCGGTTTTGCCTGGCGATTTCTTTTGCAGGATCAGGCCAAGCATGGCAATAAAAGCAATAAGAATGGATGCCTGGCCGAGTAAATCCTTAACGATAAACGCAACGAAGCTATTCATAATCAGCCACCTTCAGATGACGTTCTTTTAAGAATGCGACGATCTTAGTTTCAATCTCCTCTTTATCAGTAAGTTTATTCAATACCACGACACGTTTAATTTCTTCTTCACTGGCATCGGCGGTTAAGATGTCGGCAAAGGTTTTTTGCGTCAGAATCATATCCGATTTAAAAGCCCCAGCTTCGGAAACGGTGGTGTGTTCAATATGAGCGGGAATTTCCAGCTTCTTTAAAACTGCCTTCGCCGTCATTTCAATGGCAAAGCTTGAACCGAGGCCGCAGCCACATACGCATAAAATTTTCAGCATGGAGGGTCTCCTCAAATAATATTGAGTTGCTTGGCAAGTTTATAATGATGTCCTTCAGTATCGACCAGACGTTTTTTCATACTGACTAAATCAATCGGAATAGGTTTGTTACTGGAATTAATTATTATGGCTTTATTTTTCATACCTGACTGAATACAGCGAACCACTTCACTGGCCATAATAGTGCCCTGATAAATCTCTTCGCAGGTTGGATCACCGCTGCGTAAACCATAGCCGACGATCGTTTTACGGATACGGACACCTATTTGTGGTTCCAGCTGTTTAATCATGGTATCAATCGCCCCCTGAAAGCCGGGAGAGTACTCTTTGGTATAGCCTTCTGAGCAGAGGATAACGACGCTATTCTGCGTACTCAGCTTCCGGGTAATCCGTTCCGCGAGCACGGCCAACGGCATCTGTGCCTCCGGGATCAGGGCAATATCCGCATTACATTTAATGGCGGACTGCAACGTTAGTTCTCCACAATAGCCTCCTAATATCTCAACCATAAAAACCCGACCGGGCAGCGCTCTTCCGGTATTTCTTAAACGAGAGACTTCTTTAATAATTTGCTCACAGGCCGTGGAAAAACCAATCGTATAATCACTGCCATACACATCATTATCGATAGTCATTCCCACACCAAAGCAATTAATCTCAAATTCACTAAGGGTATTCAGAAACTGCAGGCTGCCATCCCCCCCGGCCATAATGAGCACATCAATACGCAGAGATTTAAGTTTTTTAGCAATGCTTTCATATTCACTGCGCTGCAGTTTGCGACTGGTTCGCCCCGAGGTAATGATCGGCACCGCGGTAATTGAATAATCAACCAGATCGCGCCACGCCATATCCTGATGACTTTTCTCCAGTAGCCCTGGAATACCGCCATTAAACAGCGTGATATCAGCATTAGCCTGCCTGGCTATCTGGAATATAAAATTATTCATTCCAGAAACATCCCCGCCGCTAATAACGATACCAATTTTCATGACGCATCCTCGCTCATTTGCCTGACAACATTTTTCCCTGAGTACAAGCCTTCTATTTGCAATGAAGATCACATAATGCGTATTAAATTACCGCAGTGAATAGTTGACAGGTACGGCGAAACACCTATTTTTGTGATACGCATCCCATTTAAAGAGAGTGATCTCCATCGCTTTCTGTTTTTTATTTCTTTAAATTTCATGGCGTTAAAAAATCGAGATATTCAGGCGTGCTGACCTTTCCTTTGCCATAAAAAGGAGGATTTAAGAAAAGAACGGAAACGTGATTAGTGCCACATTTTTTTCGTAGCAGAGGAAAATATTGGCAAATTTCGCAGAGACGGGAAGCGGAAAACAAAAACAAAAAAAGCGCCCTGAGGCGCTCTTTCGACAGTTGCTATACGCTTATTTGTTCAGTTCGGCAGTCATATGCACGCGGTTGCCGGTAAACGCTTCGGTGATTTTGTAAGACGAAGCGCCGGCAGCCTGCGCCTGTGCGGCGATTTTCGCTTCCGCGCCGTCCATTGTGGAGGCGGTTGCGGTCACGGTTTCAGCAGCGAAGGAAGCGAAAGAGGCGGCCATAGCGATTACTGCGACAAAAGTTTTGATGCTTTTCATGATATAAACCCTTTCATTTAGTTGTTTAGATAAGGCGCTGTGCCTTGATGTGTTAAATAGTAGCCCGCACATCGCTAAACAAAAAGCGGAAGGATTTGCTGTCATTGTTCAAATTTATTGACCAATATTTAACCCGCAATTAAACGCTGCGGATGGGTGTAAACTGTCGCCCTGCCCGGCTTGCAAAAGCCCACCAGCGTCAGATTGCAGCGCTCGGCAACTTCCACTGCTAAGGTGGTGGCCGCCGAGACCGCGAACAGGATCTCGACGCCGCACATCGCCGCCTTCTGCACCATTTCATAACTGGCGCGGCTGGAGACCAGCGCGGCGCCATGCTGCCACCCCTCGCCGACTTCCGCCCGCCGGCCCAGCAATTTATCCAGGGCGACATGCCGGCCAACGTCTTCAAACCCCCCCGCCAGTTCGCCCGTCAACCGGACCCACGCGGCCGCGTGAGTACAGCCGGTGAGCCGGCCAACCGGTTGAAAGTCGTTAAGATGCGCCAGGGCCTGATCGAGATTGGCTAAATCGAACGACTGAGTGAACGGCAGCGGCTGGACCGGCTTACCAATATCATTGAGCTGCTCGACGCCGCATACGCCGCAGCCGGTGCGCCCGGCCAGCGCGCGACGCCGGGCTTTGAGGCCCATAAAACGCCGGCTGGAGAGCTCAATCTGCACCTCAAGGCCGTTGCACACCGCTACCACGTCCATGCCGAAAATCTCCCGCCGGTGCTCGATAATCCCTTCGGATAAGGAGAAGCCGACGGCGAATTGCTCCAGATCTTTCGGGGAGGCCATCATCACCACGTGGGAGATACCGTTGTAGACCAGCGCGACGGGCACCTCTTCCGCTAACTCATCTGGCTGAGGGTGTTGCAGATCCTCGCGTTTCCAGAGGGAGACCTGGCGATATCCTGTGACATTCGTCACATTTTTGATTTGTTCGAGAGGCTTCTTGTTCACTTTGCTTTAACCGTATTGGAACAGGCATACACACAATGTGGTATTCTGTTTTTATCCCTTCAGGAATGAGGGAAATTTGCCCTAATTCTGAACCTTTGCGGCCTTCACCGCAAAGCAAATAACTACATGTGACAATGTCGAAACAAGGAGCGAACCATGCAGGTCAGCAGAAGGCAGTTCTTTAAGATCTGCGCTGGCGGTATGGCGGGAACCACGGCAGCAGCGCTGGGCTTTGCCCCGGCAACTGCGCTCGCGGAGACACGGCAGTACAAATTGCTGCGCACGCGCGAAACCCGTAACACCTGCACATACTGTTCTGTCGGCTGTGGGCTGTTGATGTATAGCCTCGGCGACGGCGCGAAAAACGCCAAAGCATCCATTTTCCATATCGAAGGCGATCCGGATCATCCGGTCAACCGTGGTGCGCTCTGTCCGAAAGGGGCTGGTCTGGTGGACTTTATCCATTCTGAAAGCCGCCTGAAATTCCCGGAATATCGCGCGCCAGGCTCCGATAAATGGCAGCAAATCAGTTGGGACGAAGCGTTCGATCGCATCGCCAAGCTGATGAAAGAGGACCGCGACGCCAACTTTATCGCGCAAAACGACGCCGGCACCACCGTCAACCGCTGGTTGACGACCGGGATGCTGTGCGCCTCCGCCTCCAGTAACGAAACCGGCTATTTAACGCAAAAATTCACCCGCGCCCTCGGGATGCTGGCGGTGGATAACCAGGCGCGTGTCTGACACGGACCAACGGTAGCAAGTCTTGCTCCAACATTTGGTCGCGGTGCGATGACCAACCACTGGGTTGATATTAAAAACGCCAACCTGGTCGTAGTGATGGGCGGTAACGCCGCAGAAGCGCATCCGGTGGGGTTCCGCTGGGCGATGGAAGCCAAAATTCATAACGGCGCCAAGCTCATCGTTATCGATCCGCGCTTTACGCGTACGGCGTCGGTGGCTGATTTCTATACCCCGATTCGTTCCGGTACCGACATTACCTTCCTGTCGGGCGTGATCTTGTATCTGCTGAATAACGAAAAATTCAACCGCGAATACACCGAAGCCTACACCAACGCCAGCCTGATCGTGCGTGAGGACTATAGCTTCGAGGACGGGCTGTTCAGCGGCTATAACGCAGAAAAACGCCAGTACGACAAAACCAGCTGGAACTATGAGCTGGACGAAAACGGCTTCGCCAAACGCGATACTACGCTGCAACATCCGCGCTGCGTCTGGAACCTGCTGAAGCAGCATGTTTCCCGTTATACCCCGGATGTGGTCGAAAACATCTGCGGTACGCCGAAGGCTGACTTCCTCAAAGTCTGTGAATACATTGCTGAAACCAGCGCGCCGGATAAGACCGCATCGTTCCTGTACGCTCTCGGCTGGACCCAGCACTCCATCGGTGCGCAGAATATCCGCACCATGGCGATGATCCAGCTGCTGCTCGGCAACATGGGGATGGCGGGCGGCGGCGTCAACGCCCTGCGCGGCCACTCCAATATCCAGGGTCTGACCGACCTCGGCCTGCTCTCCACCAGCCTGCCAGGCTACATGTCGCTGCCGAACGAAAAACAGGCCGACCTGCAGACCTACCTGACGGCTAACACGCCGAAGCCGCTGCTGAAAGACCAGGTCAACTACTGGGGCAACTATCCGAAGTTCTTCGTCTCCATGATGAAAGCCTTCTTCGGCGACAAAGCCACCGCGGAAAACAGCTGGGGCTATGACTGGCTGCCGAAGTGGGATAAGAGCTACGACGTTCTGCAGTACTTCGAGATGATGAATCAGGGCAAAGTGAATGGCTATATTTGCCAGGGCTTTAACCCGGTCGCCTCGTTCCCGAACAAAAACAAGGTCGTCGCTTCCCTGTCGAAGCTGAAGTTCCTCGTGACTATCGACCCGCTCAATACCGAAACGTCCACCTTCTGGCAAAACCATGGTGAGTCGAACGATGTCGATCCGGCGAAAATCCAGACCGAAGTGTTCCGTCTGCCCTCCACCTGCTTCGCCGAAGAGAATGGGTCTATCGTCAACTCCGGCCGCTGGCTGCAGTGGCACTGGAAAGGCGCGGACGCCCCGGGGATCGCCGTCACCGATGGTGAAATTCTCGCCGGTATCTTCACTCGCCTGCGTAAGATGTATGCCGAAGAGGGTGGCCCGGCGCCGGAGCCGGTGCTCAACATGACGTGGAACTACTCCACGCCACACGAGCCGGCATCGGAAGAAGTGGCGATGGAAAGCAACGGTAAAGCGCTGGCGGATATCACCGACCCGGCAACCGGCGCGGTGATCGTCAAGAAAGGCCAACAGCTGAGCTCCTTTGCGCAGCTGCGAGATGATGGCACCACCTCCAGCGGCTGCTGGATCTTCGCCGGGAGCTGGACGCCGGAAGGTAACCAGATGGCGCGCCGCGATAACGCCGATCCATCCGGTCTCGGCAATACCCTGGGCTGGGCCTGGGCCTGGCCGCTCAACCGCCGCATCCTGTATAACCGCGCCTCCGCGGACCCGCAGGGTAAACCGTGGGATCCGAAGCGTCAGTTGCTGAAATGGGACGGCGCCAAATGGGGCGGCGTGGATATTCCGGACTACAGCGCCGCCGCGCCTGGCAGCGACGTCGGTCCGTTTATCATGCAGCCGGAAGGGATGGGCCGTCTGTTCGCTATCGACAAGATGGCGGAAGGACCGTTCCCGGAACACTACGAGCCGTTTGAAACGCCGCTCGGAACCAACCCGCTGCACCCGAACGTGGTCTCTAACCCGGCCGCTCGCGTCTTCAAAGGCGATCTCGAGCAGATGGGTAAGGCCGAGAAGTTCCCGTACGTCGGCACCACTTACCGTCTGACCGAGCACTTCCACTACTGGACCAAGCATGCGCTACTTAACGCCATCGCCCAGCCGGAACAGTTCGTGGAGATCGGGGAAAAACTGGCGAATAAGCTCGGCATCGGCCACGGCGATACCGTGAAAGTTTCCTCCAACCGCGGCTATATCAAAGCCAAGGCGGTGGTGACCAAACGTATTCGCACGCTGAAAGTTGACGGTAAGGATATCGATACCATCGGCATTCCTATTCACTGGGGCTATGAGGGCGTGGCGAAAAAAGGCTTTATTGCCAATACCCTGACGCCGTTCGTCGGTGATGCGAATACGCAGACGCCGGAGTTCAAAGCTTTCCTTGTGAACGTGGAAAAGGTGTAACGGAGACGACTTATGGCTTACCAATCGCAAGATATTATTCGTCGTTCCGCGACTAACGGTTTCACCCCCGCGCCTCAGGCGCGGGACCACCAGCAGGAGGTGGCGAAGCTTATCGACGTCACCACCTGTATCGGCTGTAAAGCCTGTCAGGTGGCCTGCTCCGAATGGAACGATATTCGTGATGAAGTCGGTCACAATGTCGGGGTGTATGACAACCCGGCGGACCTGACCGCCAAGTCATGGACGGTCATGCGCTTCTCGGAGGTGGAACAAAACGACAAGCTGGAATGGCTCATCCGCAAGGATGGCTGCATGCACTGCGCGGACCCGGGCTGCCTGAAGGCCTGCCCGTCAGAAGGCGCGATCATTCAGTACGCCAACGGCATTGTCGACTTCCAGTCCGAGCAGTGCATCGGCTGCGGCTACTGTATCGCCGGCTGTCCGTTCGATGTACCGCGTCTGAACCCGGAAGACAACCGCGTCTACAAATGTACCCTGTGCGTAGACCGCGTGACCGTCGGCCAGGAGCCTGCCTGCGTGAAAACCTGTCCGACCGGCGCAATCCACTTTGGCTCCAAAGAGGATATGAAAACGCTGGCCGGCGAACGCGTGGCTGAGCTGAAAACCCGCGGTTATGACAATGCGGGCCTGTACGATCCGGCCGGCGTCGGTGGCACCCACGTCATGTACGTGCTGCACCATGCCGACAAGCCGAATCTGTACCACGGCCTGCCGGAAAACCCGGAGATCAGCCAGACCGTCAAGTTCTGGAAAGGCATCTGGAAACCGCTGGCGGCCGTCGGCTTCGCCGCGACCTTCGCAGCCAGTATCTTCCACTACGTCGGCGTCGGTCCGAACCGCGCGGAAGAGGAAGAGGACAATCTGCATGAAGAGAAAGACGAGGTGCGCAAATGAAAAGACGTGACACCATCGTGCGCTACACGGCGCCGGAACGCATCAACCACTGGGTCACCGCCTTCTGCTTCGTCCTGGCGGCGGTGAGCGGGTTAGGCTTTTTCTTCCCGTCCTTTAACTGGCTGATGCATATCCTCGGCACGCCGCAGCTGGCGCGAATTCTCCACCCGTTCGTCGGGGTGGTGATGTTCGCGTCGTTTATCATCATGTTTTTCCGTTACTGGCATCACAACCTAATCAATCGGGATGATATCTTTTGGGCGAAGAATATTCGTAAGATCGTCGTCAACGAGGAGGTGGGCGATACCGGGCGCTATAACTTCGGCCAGAAATGCGTATTCTGGGCGGCGATTATCTTCCTGGTACTGCTGCTGGTGAGCGGTGTGATCATCTGGCGTCCGTATTTTGCGCCGGCTTTCTCAATCCCGGTGATCCGATTTGCGCTGATGCTGCATTCATTTGCCGCAGTGGCGTTAATTGTGGTTATCATGGTGCATATCTACGCCGCCCTCTGGGTGAAAGGCACCATTACCGCGATGGTGGAAGGCTGGGTTACCAAAACGTGGGCGAAGAAACATCACCCGCGCTGGTACCGAGAGGTCCGCCAGAAACAGGAAAAGTCATCTGAATGAGTATTCGCATAATCCCGCAAGACGAGCTGGGTTCGAGCGAGAAACGCACGGCGGAAGCAATTCCGCCGTTACTGTTCCCCAGGCTGAAAAATCTGTATAACCGCCGCGCTGAACGCTTGCGCGAGCTGGCCGCTAATAACCCGCTAGGCGATTACCTGCGCTTTGCCGCGCTGATTGCCCATGCCCAGGAAGTAGTGCTGTACGACCATCCGCTGCAGATGGATCTCACCGCCCGCATTAAAGCGGCCAGCGAACAGGGCAAGCCGCCGCTGGATATCCACGTCCTGCCGCGCGACAAGCACTGGCACAAGCTGTTGCACTCGCTGATTGCCGAGCTGAAGCCGGAAATGAGCGGCCCGGCGCTGGCGGTCATTGAGAATCTGGAAAAAGCCTCTGAGCAGGAGCTGGAGCAGATGGCCAGCGCGCTGTTTGTTTCCGATTTCGCCTCCGTCAGTAGCGACAAAGCGCCGTTTATCTGGGCTGCGCTGTCGCTCTACTGGGCGCAGATGGCCAGTCTGATCCCAGGAAAAGCGCGCGCCGAATACGGCGAACAGCGCCAGTTCTGCCCGGTGTGCGGCTCGATGCCGGTCTCCAGCATCGTGCAAATCGGCACCACTCAGGGGCTGCGCTATCTGCACTGCAACCTGTGCGAAACTGAGTGGCACGTAGTACGCGTCAAGTGCAGCAACTGCGAGCAGAGCCGCGACCTGCACTACTGGTCGCTGGACAACGAGCAGGCGGCGGTGAAAGCCGAAAGCTGCGGCGACTGCGGAACCTACCTGAAGATTATGTATCAGGAGAAGGATCCGAAAGTCGAAGCCGTCGCCGACGATTTGGCCTCCCTGGTGCTCGACGCCCGCATGGAACAGGAGGGCTTCGCCAGGAGCTCAATTAACCCGTTCATGTTCCCCGGCGAAGGGGAGTAAGTTCTGCAGTATGATTTCGGGCGGCTCTTGTCGCCCGTTTTCCTTCTTGTGACACGAACGTGCGCAGGGATTATTCACACGCGTCACTGACCGTTATCAGAGGCCAACCTTTGGCTGGAGATATTCGTTTCAGACGAGTCTGTCGCTCACTTGTCGTCCTCCTGCCACTCGAATTATTCAGGGTGGATTTCGTACGGCGTGACTACGCCAGGAATACCGGCAAAATCCTTCGTATTCCGCGTAATTAGTTCCAGACGATGGAGTTGCGCCGTCGCCAGAATGATGGCATCCGGCAGCTTAAGCTTATACTCCTGCCGCAGCGCAACGCTTCGCTCTGCAATATCCTGTGAGATGTTAATGATATTAAAGGTGCTCAGCGCCATTCGCGTGCGCTGCTCCTGGTGATATTTTTTAGCGCCAACCATCACCTCCATCCAGGTTATCAGACTGATCGCATTCTGCGGTGGCCAGGCCTCCAGCGCCTGTTTGGCTTCGCGACGCCCGCTAAATAAATCAATAAGAATATTGGTATCAAAAAGCGCAGATCCGGAGGTCATTACCACTCCTTGCGTAGCTGACGTTGATATTCCATGCCGTCTTCTTCGCAGTCTTGCCACAGACCCAGCGCACTGGAGATGGTATCTTTAGCTCGATCTTGTTTCTCCAGATATTGTTCAACCGCTTCACGTAACAGTTCCGCTCGCGGAATGTTACGCTGCACTTTGAGGTCATCGAGACGTTGAATGACATCGTCTGATAAATCGAGAAGAATTCTGCCCATATCCCTTTCAGCCATCATGCTCATATATACCTCAAGTATATCATCAGTGATGAAGTTATGAGCAATCTAGAGCTTTTGGAATCGGAAACAAACAGGATTTTGTCAGGTAAACTCTTTTTTGCGAGCCGCTTTCCATAATGCACAGGCGACCTCAACAGGCCTGTCTTTTCGCCATAATCCAGGCTATAACACTGGATATTAAAACAGTACAAGGAACTTCATATGGCGCTGGAAAAAGGGATTGCTTCGCTGGTTGAGGCATTTATTGCGGCAGGTCGTCCGTCATCACGCGATCAGCATATTGATGATCGGAGGGCCGGCTATATCGCCAGTGCGGTACTCGCCGGGGAGACGGAAACGCGAGTGCGGGTGGAGGATATCACCCTGGAGGGTATGCACTTCCGCGTCGTTTCACCGCCCACAGCCGACGGCCTGCTACCCACGCTTATCTACTACCACGGCGGCTGTTTTGTCAGCGGCGGCTTTACCACCCACGATAACCAACTCCGTCAGTTAGCCATGTTCAGCGGTTGCCGGGTGATCGCTGTACAGTACCGCCTGGCGCCGGAGCATACCTTTCCGGCGGCGCACGATGACGCAGAACAAGGTGTCATGATTATCCACCGGCACGCGGAGCAGCTTGGCGTTGACGCATCACGTATCACCCTGGCTGGCGACAGCGCCGGCGGGCACCTCGCTCTGGTCACGGCCCTGCGCCTGAAAGCGGCGGGAGCATGGCAACCTGCACAGCTTATCCTGATTTACCCGATGCTCGACGCTACCGCCAGCATGGCAAGCTACGCCAGCAACGGCGAGGATTACATCATTACCCGGGACACGCTGCTTAGCGGCTACGAAATGTATTTAGCGGCCACACCCGCTACCCATCCGGATGCCTGCCCGCTCTGGCGCGAAGATTTTAACGGGCTGCCACCGGTACACATTCTGACGGCGGAGTTCGATCCTTTACGTGATGAGGGCGAAGTGCTGTACCGAAGGCTGACGGAGCAAGGGGTGGAGAGTTCCTGTCAGCGCTATCTGGGGGTGATCCACGGCTTCTTTCAGCTGGGAGGCGTCAGCAACGCCGCGCGTGATGCCATGCGGGATATCGCCTGGCGTGTGGCATCGCCAGGACGATAACTGCCGCAGGCGCTTACTCTTCCTCGTTGCCGCCCTCTTCGTACGAGCCAAAGGGCTTCGCCGGCAACACGATGTAGATCCCCTCGAAAACGGCGCCCTGTTTATCGTCGCCAAAAAGCTCCACCTGCATTTGCACGCGGGCTTTACGCCCGCGCGCCAGTCGGTCGAGATCGCCGCTCAGAGAACCGAGGTCGGCGATGGCGCTGGGGCGGCCGCTAATAGGCTGGCTGTAGCGGATATGCGCATCCGCCAGAATAATGGTGCCTCCCAGGTGCCGCTCGCGCAGCATCAGCCAGATAAGCCCCCATCCGGTTAAGGTAGCGAGCGAAAATAGGCTGCCGGCGAACAGCGTATGGTGCGGATTCTGGTTCCCCGCCTCCGGCATGGTGGTAATAAATTTCTGCCCGGTGTACTGCTGAATACGTACGCCCATTTTTTCACTCAGCGGAATATGCTGATACCACGCCTGCTGGAGCTGTGCGCACCAGTCGCCGCGGTGCAAAATATCGTCCAGCGACGCGACCGGTTTGATCATCAGAAAATGACGGATCGGCGTGGTGGTCGGGGTGGTGATCTCCCCCTGATTGACAAATCCGAGCTTGGCGAAAAATTCCACCGCATCTTCGCGCGCGCTGCAGGTAACCCGCTTAACCCCTTCCTGACGCGCGACGGACTCCAGGGTCATCGCCATCAGCGTACCCAGCCCTTTATCCTGCACCGAGGGATGCACAGCCATAAAGCGGATGGAGGCTTCATTCTCCGCATTGATATATAGCCGGCCGACGGCAACCAGGTTGCCCTCTTCATCCACTACCATCTGATGATGCGCCATCGCATCCCAGGCGTCACGTTCCGATCCCTTAGGCTGATGCAGCGGCTTACGCAGCATCTCCCAGCGGAACTGGTAGTAGCTCTCTAACTCTTCTGCTGTTTGCGGTACACGAAGGTGATACATAGTCGTACTCTCTTTTGTTACCCGCAGCCTGCCCGGAAGCTGGGTCATACCTGCAACCAAAAGGTCACGGGACCATCATTGACCAAAGAAACCTGCATATCCGCAGCGAATCTTCCGGTCTGGGTGTGCATTTCCTGCTGGCGACAGCGGGCGACGAAATACTCATACAGCGCCTCAGCGCGGTCAGGGGCAGCGCCTTTCGAGAAGCTCGGTCGCATCCCCCGCTCGGTATCGGCCGCCAGCGTAAATTGCGAAACCACCAGCACGCTGCCGCCCGCCTGCTGGACATTCAGGTTCATTTTCCCTTCCGCATCACTGAAGATGCGGTAGCCCAGCACGCGTTCACAAAGGCGATTCGCCTTTTGTTCATCATCGTCTTTCTCGACGCCCAGCAGCACCAGAAGCCCCGGGCCAATTTCGCCCGTCACCTCGTCCGCCACGGTAACGCTTGCACGGGATACGCGTTGAATTAATGCAATCATGGTTGTTCTGTTTCTTCTGTTTTAAGTTTGCGGTATTCACCGAGAGTGACAGTAATTTCAGCGCCAAGCAAGACGATACACCAGGTCCAGTACACCCAGACGAACAAAATCGGCACCACCGAAATCACGCCATAAATTAGCTGATAGGACGGAAAGGTGGTGATATAGAGGGCAAACGCCTTTTTACCTGCCTCAAACAGCAGCGCCGCCACCAGCGCCCCGATCACCGCGTCGCGGTTACGTACCTGGGTAGTCGGTACAATACTATAGAGCAGCCAGAACGCTGCCCAGGAGAGGATCAGCGGAAATAGGCGGAGCAGATTATCAATTACGCCGTCCAGGTCGCTTGCCCAGCGCAGCGACAGCAGATAGGAACTGATCGCCAGGCTGGCGCCCGCCAGCAGCGGGCCGAGGGTCAGGATCATCCAGTAAACGGCAAAGGAATAAACTTTGGGGCGGCTGCGCGTGCTGCGCCAGATGGTGTTTAGCGCGCTGTCGATCGAGTACATCAGCAGCAGCGAGGTGACGATCAGGCCAAAGGCGCCTACGGCGGTCATGCGGCTGGAGTTGGCCACGAACTGCTCGATATATCCCTGGATTACATCCCCGGTCGCCGGAATAAAATTGGCGAAGATAAAATGACGGATCTGCACGCTGACTTCGGAGAACATAGGAAAGGCCGCAAACAGCGCGAACACGACGGCAATCAGCGGCACCAGGGACAGTAATGACACATAGGCGAGGTTCCCCGCCAGAGTGGTCATATGGTCTTCATCAATGCGCCGCCACAGCAGCTTTAGCCACGCCAGCAGCGGCCGGGTATGGTGGAGTAATTTTTGATGAACGGTTTTTAGCATAGCTGTTTCGCGAAATAGTCAGGGATGGTCTCCTTACCAGTCACCAGGATACTGGTGATCCCCAACCGGTTGGCCCCTGCTATATTATCGACGTTATCATCAAAAAAGACCGTATCTGCGGCGGAAAACCCCTCTTCTTCCAGTACTCGCAGATAAATTTGCGCTTCAGGCTTACGCAATCCCATCTCCTGCGACAGATAAATGCGATCGGCGGCCGCGCGCACTTCCGGGTATTCATCGGGCCAGAACGTGGTGTGCAGACGATTGGTATTGGAGAGCACCACCACCCGATGCCCCTGGGCACGAAGTTTATGCATGATGGTAATCACCTCCGGGCGCAGCGCGACAAACACCGCCTGCCAGCCGTGAGCAAACTGTTCATAGCTGAGGGGCATATTCATTTCATGGCACATGGCGGCGGCAAAGTCTTCATCGCTGAGCTCGCCGCGCTCATGCTGATGGAAAGCCTCACCCATGGTGAAATGCTGCTTCAGCGTCGCCAGCGGGATGCGGGTTAAATCGCTCCAGGCTCCCAATACCCGGTTGAAGTCAATGTCGACAATCACATTACCTAAATCAAAGATATAGAGCATTTTTGTCTCCTTCCGCGCCGTGGAAAATTAACTTTAGCGGGAAAGGCTGGATTTGACTATTGGCGTGTGATGCAGGAATGAAAAAAAGAAACCCCGCCGGAGAGGCGGGGTTTAGCGAACAACAAGAAGAAAAAATTACTCTTCTTTTGCACCGCGCATCGCGCGTTTACGGTCGTTCTCGGTCAGGTGACGTTTACGGATACGGATAGAGGTCGGAGTAACTTCTACCAGTTCGTCGTCATCGATGAACTCCAGAGCCTGCTCCAGGGTCATCTTAACCGGCGGAACCAGAACCGTGGCTTCGTCAGTACCAGACGCACGCATGTTGGTCAGTTTCTTACCGGTCAGGCAGTTTACCGTCAGGTCGTTGGAACGGCTGTGAATACCGATGATCTGGCCTTCGTAAACTTCAGCGCCGTGGCCGAGGAACAGCTTACCGCGATCCTGCAGACCGAACAGCGCGAACGCTACCGCTTTACCCTGACCGTTGGAGATCAGTACGCCGTTGTTACGCTGGCCCACTTCGCCCGGACGAACGTCGTCGTAGTGGCTGAAGGTGGAGTACAGCAGACCGGTACCGGAGGTCATGGTCATGAACTCTGAACGGAAGCCGATCAGACCGCGGCTTGGGATCACGTAGTCGAGACGTACGCGGCCTTTACCGTCCGGATTCATGTTTTTCAGGTCGCCTTTACGCTCGCCCAGCGCCTGCATGACAGAACCCTGGTGCTGCTCTTCGACGTCCAGCGTCACGTTCTCGAACGGCTCTTGTTTACGGCCGTCGATTTCGCGGAAGATAACTTTCGGACGGGAAACCGCCATCTCGAAACCTTCACGACGCATGTTTTCAATCAGAACGGACAGGTGCAGTTCACCACGGCCGGAAACGCGGAACGCATCAGCGTCTTCGGTTTCTTCAACGCGCAGCGCCACGTTGTGCACCAGCTCTTTATTCAGACGGTCCAGGATCTGGCGAGAGGTAACGAACTTACCTTCTTTACCGCAGAACGGAGAGGTGTTGACGTTGAAGAACATGGAAACGGTCGGCTCATCAACGGACAGGGCCGGCAGCGCTTCGACATTCTGCGGGTCGCAGATGGTGTCGGAGATGTTCAGCTCGCCCAGACCGGTGATCGCGATGATGTCGCCAGCTTCAGCTACGTCGCTCTCAATTCGCTCCAGACCCAGGTGAGTCAGTACCTTACCGACTTTACCGTTACGGGTTTTGCCTTCGCTATCGATGATAGTGACCTGCTGGTTCGGCTTCACTTTACCGCGCTTGATGCGGCCGATGCCGATAACACCAACGTAGTTGTTGTAGTCCAGCTGGGAGATCTGCATCTGCAGCGGACCGTCAAGATCAACGTCCGGCGCCGGCACGCGATCGACAATCGCCTGGTACAGCGGGGTCATGTCGTCAGCCATGTCTTCGTGATCCAGACCCGCGATACCGTTCAGCGCGGACGCGTAAACGATCGGGAAGTCCAGCTGTTCGTCGGTCGCATCGAGGTTAACGAACAGGTCGAACACCTGATCGACAACCCAGTCCGGACGCGCGCCCGGGCGGTCAACTTTGTTGATGACCACGATCGGTTTCAGACCGTGGGCAAAAGCTTTTTTGGTCACGAAGCGCGTTTGCGGCATCGGGCCATCAAAGGCATCTACCACCAGCAGCACAGAGTCAACCATGGACATAACACGCTCAACTTCACCTCCGAAGTCGGCGTGCCCTGGGGTATCAACGATGTTGATACGGTAATCATTCCATTTGATTGCGGTGTTTTTCGCGAGGATGGTAATCCCACGCTCTTTCTCCAAATCGTTGGAGTCCATCACACGTTCTTGTGCTTCAGTACGTGCGTCGAACGTACCGGATTGCTGTAGCAGCTTGTCAACCAGGGTAGTTTTACCATGGTCAACGTGCGCGATGATGGCGATATTACGCAGATTTTCGATCACAACTTTGCCTCAGGCATTAGAAATAGCGCGTTATTGTACACGTATTAAGCGAAGGACTGAACAGGATCACAAACATCCTCCGCAAACAAGTATTGCAGAGTTTCTTTGTGACCGCTTTCACGGAGCGATAAAAGGGCACCGTAACAAAAATTGCACCAAAATGGTGCTCAATGTTCACACTGAAGCACTATTTTGGTGCATTATCTCCATCATGGTGCAGTCCTTTTGCACTATGGTGCGCATGATACAGCGTTTTATGGGGCATTTAAAAGTTGGCACAGATTTCGCTTTATATTTTTTAAGGCAACAACGCCACTTTTAAGCAGTATGAAGTTTTCGTTACCACGACGACAATGACCAATCCGGGAGAGTTTAAGTATGTCCGCTGAACACGTTTTGACGATGCTGAACGAGCACGAAGTGAAGTTTGTCGATCTGCGCTTCACCGATACCAAAGGTAAAGAACAGCACGTCACGATTCCGTCTCATCAGGTAAATGCCGAATTCTTCGAAGAAGGCAAAATGTTTGATGGCTCCTCGATTGGTGGCTGGAAAGGTATCAACGAATCTGACATGGTCCTGATGCCGGACGCGTCCACCGCGGTCATTGACCCGTTCTACGAAGAACCGACCCTGATCATCCGCTGCGATATCCTCGAGCCAGGCACCCTGCAGGGCTATGACCGTGACCCGCGCTCCATCGCGAAACGCGCTGAAGAGTACCTGCGCGCCACCGGCATCGCTGATACCGTCCTGTTCGGGCCAGAACCAGAATTCTTCCTGTTCGACGACATCCGCTTTGGCGCCTCTATCTCCGGCTCCCATGTCGCGATCGATGACATTGAAGGTGCGTGGAACTCCTCTACCAAATACGAAGGCGGTAACAAAGGTCACCGTCCGGGCGTGAAAGGGGGTTACTTCCCGGTTCCGCCAGTAGACTCTTCTCAGGACATCCGTTCCACCATGTGTATGATCATGGAAGAGATGGGTCTGGTTGTTGAAGCCCATCACCATGAAGTAGCAACCGCAGGTCAGAACGAAGTGGCAACCCGCTTCAATACCATGACCAAAAAAGCGGATGAAATTCAGATTTACAAATACGTTGTTCACAACGTCGCTCACCGCTTTGGTAAAACCGCGACCTTTATGCCGAAACCGATGTTCGGCGACAACGGCTCCGGCATGCACTGCCATATGTCTCTGGCGAAAAACGGTACCAACCTGTTCTCCGGCGACAAATACGCCGGTCTGTCTGAGCAGGCGCTGTTCTACATCGGCGGCGTAATCAAACACGCTAAAGCCATCAACGCCCTGGCGAACCCGACCACCAACTCCTACAAGCGTCTGGTCCCGGGTTACGAAGCGCCGGTTATGCTGGCTTACTCTGCCCGTAACCGCTCTGCCTCTATCCGTATTCCGGTGGTGACCTCTCCGAAAGCGCGTCGTATCGAAGTGCGCTTCCCGGACCCGGCTGCCAACCCGTACCTGTGCTTTGCGGCGCTGCTGATGGCTGGCCTTGATGGTATCAAGAACAAAATCCATCCGGGCGAAGCAATGGATAAAAACCTGTATGACCTGCCGCCGGAAGAAGCGAAAGAGATCCCGCAGGTTGCCGGCTCTCTGGAAGAAGCCCTGCAGGCCCTGGATGCTGACCGCGAGTTCCTGACCGCTGGCGGCGTGTTCACCAATGACGCTATCGATGCCTACATCGCCCTGCGTATGGAAGAGAACGACCGCGTACGCATGACTCCGCATCCGGTTGAGTTCGAACTGTACTACAGCGTCTAATTTTGCTGTAAATCCAGGGTATGTCGTGTTGTGGCGCGAGATGCCCGGGATATTTTGTTGCCGTGGAAACTTTCAGCCCATCTCAGGATGGGCTTTTTTCTCCACCAACACGCTGATCTCGCGAGCTTTTTACCGATAAAAAGCTATACTGCACTAAATTGGTGCACTCATTTTCAGGAGACTGTCGAATGGCAACAGGCACACTGCCCGATGCTGGGCAGATCCTTAACTCCCTTATCAACAGTATTTTACTGGTCGATGATGACCTGGCGGTGCACTTTGCCAACCCTGCGGCGCAGCAGCTGCTGGCGCAGAGCTCGCGCAAACTGTTTGGCACCCCATTACCTGAGCTGTTGAGCTATTTTTCGTTGAATATCGGGCTGATGCAGGAGAGCCTGCAGGCGGGCCAGGGATTTACCGATAACGAAGTGACGCTGGTTATCGATGGCCGTTCGCACATCCTGTCGTTGACCGCCCAGCGGCTGCCGGAAGGCTTTATTCTGCTGGAAATGGCGCCGATGGATAATCAGCGCCGCCTGAGCCAGGAGCAGCTACAGCATGCGCAGCAGGTCGCCGCTCGCGACCTCGTCCGCGGCCTGGCGCATGAGATAAAAAACCCGTTAGGCGGCCTGCGCGGCGCGGCCCAGCTGCTCAGCAAAGCGCTGCCCGACCCGGCGCTAACGGAATATACCAAAGTGATCATTGAGCAGGCCGACCGGCTAAGAAATCTGGTCGACCGCCTGCTCGGACCACAGCATCCGGGCATGCACGTTACCGAAAGCATCCACAAAGTCGCCGAACGGGTAGTTAAACTGGTTTCCATGGAGTTGCCGGACAACGTGAAGTTGATCCGCGATTACGACCCCAGCCTACCAGAGCTACCCCACGACCCGGATCAAATTGAACAGGTGTTGCTGAACATCGTCCGTAATGCGCTGCAGGCTCTGGGGCCGGAAGGGGGCGAAATTATTCTTCGCACCCGCACCGCTTTCCAGCTGACGCTGCACGGGGTGCGTTATCGCCTCGCCGCCCGCATCGACGTTGAAGATAATGGCCCGGGTATTCCGCCCCATCTCCAGGATACGCTGTTCTATCCGATGGTCAGCGGCCGCGAAGGCGGTACCGGCCTGGGCTTATCTATCGCCCGTAGCCTTATCGATCAGCACTCCGGCAAAATTGAATTCACCAGCTGGCCGGGTCATACCGAATTTTCGGTATACCTGCCTATTCGGAAGTAGAGGTGTTTATGCAACGAGGGATAGCCTGGATCGTTGATGACGATAGCTCCATCCGCTGGGTGCTTGAACGCGCGCTCACCGGAGCCGGCTTGAGCTGCACAACGTTCGAAAGCGGCAATGAGGTGCTAGATGCCCTCACCACCAAAACCCCGGATGTACTGCTGTCAGATATCCGTATGCCGGGAATGGATGGTCTGGCGCTGCTCAAACAGATTAAGCAGCGCCATCCAATGCTTCCGGTCATCATAATGACCGCGCATTCCGATCTGGACGCCGCGGTCAGCGCTTATCAGCAGGGCGCGTTTGATTATTTGCCCAAACCTTTTGATATCGATGAAGCCGTCGCCCTCGTCGACCGGGCGATAAGCCACTATCAAGAGCAGCAGCAGCCGCGAAATGCGCCGATAAGTAGCCCAACCGCCGACATCATCGGCGAAGCGCCAGCCATGCAGGATGTCTTTCGCATTATTGGCCGCCTGTCGCGCTCATCCATCAGCGTGCTGATCAATGGTGAATCCGGTACCGGTAAAGAGCTTGTCGCACATGCCCTGCATCGCCATAGTCCACGCTCAAAAGCGCCGTTTATCGCGCTGAATATGGCGGCGATCCCCAAGGACCTGATTGAGTCCGAGCTGTTCGGCCATGAAAAAGGAGCCTTTACCGGCGCCAATACCGTCCGTCAGGGTCGCTTTGAACAGGCTGACGGCGGTACGCTGTTCCTGGATGAAATTGGCGATATGCCGCTTGATGTCCAGACTCGTCTGCTGCGCGTGCTGGCGGATGGCCAGTTTTATCGCGTGGGCGGTTACGCGCCGGTGAAGGTCGATGTGCGGATCATCGCCGCCACCCACCAGAACCTGGAACAGCGCGTGCAGGAGGGGAAATTTCGTGAAGATTTGTTCCACCGCCTGAACGTCATCCGGGTGCATTTACCGCCGCTGCGTGAGCGCCGGGAAGATATTCCACGCCTGGCCCGCCATTTTCTGCAGATAGCCGCCCGCGAGCTCGGCGTTGAAGCCAAACAGCTGCATCCGGAAACGGAGACAGCGCTGACCCGCCTGGCGTGGCCAGGCAACGTCCGTCAGCTGGAAAACACCTGTCGCTGGCTCACCGTCATGGCCGCCGGCCAGGAGGTGCTGACGCAGGATCTGCCGAGCGAACTGTTTGAGACCACGATTCCTGATAGCCCAACGCAGATGCAGCCTGACAGCTGGGCGACGCTGCTGGGTCAGTGGGCCGATCGGGCGTTGCGATCCGGTCATCAAAACCTGCTCTCAGAAGCGCAACCCGAAATGGAGCGCACGCTGCTAACGACCGCCCTGCGCCATACTCAGGGGCACAAACAGGAGGCTGCGCGCCTGCTGGGATGGGGACGTAATACCCTGACGCGTAAGCTAAAAGAATTGGGTATGGAGTAGGGTTCAACAGCATGATGAAAAATAGCCGATCGGCGCAAAGTGCTGCTATTTTGTACTTTACTGTTCCGATGAGTTGAGTATGATCGTGCCCGGCATTAGGGGAGAGCATCATGTTTGAATCACTGGTGAGTATGATATCGAGCGGCGCCGCTGCGAGTCACACGCCACAAACGGCAGTCGCTGCCGTGCTGTGCGCTGCGCTGGTCGGGCTGTTCAGCTAATTGTTCCCCCTCTCCTGCGGGAGAGGGGGAAAATATTAAATAACCCGTGAGAACTGCTGCATCCGGGCCTTTTGCCGTAGGTAGGCATCAAAGCACATACAGATGTTGCGGATCAGCAGGCGGCCTTTCGCCGTCACCTGAATGACCTTATCATCCACAGCCACCAGCCCGTCATGCGCCAGCGGCGCCAGCAGCTTCAGATCCTCGGCGAAATAAGACGCAAAATCCACGTCCCACTGCGCCTCGACCGCCGCGATATCCAGCTGGAAGTTACAGATCAACGCTTTAATCACGTCGCGACGCAGACAGTCATCGCGAGTTAACGCGATCCCGCGCCACAGGGCGTTCCCTTGCTCTGCTACCTGCTGGTAGTACTGCTTGAGCTCTTTTTGGTTCTGGGCGTAGCTGTCGCCAATCATGCTGATCGCCGAAACGCCCATCCCCAGCAGATCGGTATCGCCCTGAGTGGTGTAGCCCTGGAAATTACGATGCAGTACGCCGTGACGTTGCGCGACCGCTAATTCATCATCGGGACGGGCGAAATGGTCCATGCCGATAAACTGATAGCCTGCCGTCGTCAGCGAGCCGATGGTTTCCTGCAGGATCTCCAGCTTCTGCTCAGCGGAGGGCAGATCGGCATCTTTAATCTTCCGCTGAGCGGCAAAGAGCGTGGGCAGATGCGCATAGTTAAACACGCTCAGGCGGTCAGGATTGAGCTCGGCGACCTTTTGCAGGGTAAAGGCGAAGCTCTCCGGCGTTTGCTTCGGCAGGCCATAAATGAGGTCGATATTGGTCGAGGTAAAACCAATCTCCCGCGCATGGTTGAGCAAATCAAAGATGAACGCTTCGTCCTGCTCACGGTTAACCAGACGCTGAACCTCTTTATTGAAGTCCTGTACGCCCATACTCAGGCGGTTGAAACCCTCAGCGCGTAAATGATCGAGGACATCCAGCTCGATTTCACGCGGATCGACCTCAATGGAGATCTCGGCTTCCGCGCTGAAATGGAAATAGCTGCGCAACAGATCCATCAGGCGACTGATTTGCGCCTTATTGAGATAAGTTGGCGTGCCGCCCCCCCAGTGCAGTTGCTTCACCTGGCGAGTGGCAAACAGCGGCGCGCGGTGGATGATCTCCTGTTCAAGGACATCGAGATATTGATCGGCCTTATGCTGCTGGCGGGTGACTATCTTATTGCAGCCGCAGAAATAACACAGCTTATGGCAAAACGGGATATGCACGTACAGCGACAGGGGACGCTGTGGGTAACGGGCCACAGCGGCATCGAATTCCGCCGCGCCAAATTGCGGTGAAAACTCCAGCGCGGTGGGATACGAGGTATAGCGCGGCCCGGAATAGTTATATTTCTGGATCAGGGCCAGATCCCAGTCGATTATCTGCTCAGACATGCTCACTCCTTCCGATGGTGCCGCCGACGGGTACGCCGTCCCGGCCCCACCGCACCGCGGGTCATGAGCCGGTTGCGCAGCCATTTCTGACGCCGCGACAACCGTCGTAGTTTAACGAATAACCACAGCAGATAACATATAACCAGAAGAGTTATAAGGAGTACCGGGAATCCGATGGGATGCAAATGTTAGTTTCCACCCTTCAGCAGACGCATCATATCTTCCTGACGCTCTTCCTCTTCTTCATCTTCATCATCGTAAGAGAGGCCGAGCTGCTGCATCAGCTCATCAATGCGATCCAGTTTGGCGTCCACCCAGCTCTGCTCTTCAGCATTCAGGGTGCCGCCCTCTTCCAGACGTTCCAGCAGCGCGTCCAGGCGCTCATCATTCTCCAGCAACTCCAGCTCAGCCTGCGGTGAAAGCATAGGTTTCTCGCTCTTTGGTTTATGCTGCTTGGGAGCTGGAACGCTGCTTTCGCTCACGCCCAGCGGGATCGGTTTTTTGCTACCCACGCGCGGATCTTGCGCCTGACGCTGTTTTTTACCCGCTGAAGCCGCATCGCCGCCGTTCGCGCGACTGCCTGCCGCGTGGCCACGATGTTTCTTCTGCCGTTTGCGATCGCGAGCTTCCTGATTTAACTCTTCACGCGACTTGCGGCCGGATTTGCCACGGGTGGCGGATGTCGGTTTTTTCATGATGTGTAATCTTCAGACAGTAGTATTCAGTATAGAATTGAGGCGGAATCTAGCAGAAAGCAAGCAAAGAAAAAAGGCGACAGATTACTCTGTCGCCTTTTTCCTCACTGACCACCCTTAACGGGCTCTTCTTTCCCTGTTCGCTAACGACTCACCCTGTCTTTCCCTTAGCGTCCAACGGTCCCTGTTTCTTCCTTTTCCCTGTAAAACGTCTCCAAGACGCGCGTCATCCTGACTATCCTGTGGTCTTCGCCTCCTGGCGCTTCCTGACTCCTCGTCCTGAGTCCTAATCCTTTCAGCATCCCCGCCGTTGTGTATTACTTTACCTTGTTGACAAAAATCGACAACCAGTCTGGCAGTTAAAAATCTATTTTCAGAATTCTCTATTTCTATAATTGATTAATTTTCAATACTTTAAATATGTTTTGTCTTATTTTCCTCAGGTATGTCCTATACAAAGAATAGTCAATGTCTCACAAACCATATGGTTTTTACTTACAGGAACGGCGTGCGGTAAAAACAGCCTTTTTCTGCTGTTCAGGTATAATCCCTGCCATAGCCTGTTTTAACGGAGACGACCGTCTTGACCAACTGGAATTATCAACTGACGCACTTTGTCACTAGCGCGCCAGATATCCGCCATCTTCCTGCCGATACCGGTATTGAAGTGGCGTTCGCCGGCCGCTCCAACGCGGGAAAATCCAGCGCGCTGAATACGCTGACTAATCAGAAGAACCTGGCGCGTACCTCCAAAACCCCGGGGCGTACGCAGCTGATTAACCTGTTCGAAGTCGCTGAGGGCAAGCGCCTTGTCGACCTGCCCGGCTATGGTTATGCGCAAGTACCCGAAGAGATGAAGATCAAGTGGCAGCGCGCGCTGGGGGAATACCTGGAAAAACGTCTGTGCCTGAAGGGTCTCGTGGTGCTGATGGACATACGTCATCCGCTTAAAGATCTCGATCAGCAGATGATCGAATGGGCGGTAGAGAGCGATATTCAGGTGCTGGTACTGCTCACCAAAGCCGATAAGCTCGCCAGCGGCGCGCGTAAAGCGCAAGTGAATATGGTGCGTGAAGCGGTACTGGCCTTCAATGGCGATGTCCAGGTTGAACCCTTCTCTTCGCTGAAAAAATCTGGCGTCGATAAGCTGCGACAGAAGCTGGATAGCTGGTTTAACGAAATCCCGCCGCAAGAAGCCGTCGAAGACGCCGAGTAACCCCCGCTTTTTCCGGATAACGGCGCGTAGCGCCCTATCCGGACGTTCATACTACGTTGTTTTCACAGCCTAAAACTTTTCTTTCGCGCAATAAAAAACGCCCCGGTCATAAATGACCGGGGCGGCTAAAATATTCAGCCAAATCCGATTACGTGAAGTAAAAGGTCTGAAAGATAGAACATCTTACCTCTGTACCCTACGCGAATAACTTTACTCTTCTTTCGCTCACGGATAAAGCATTTTTTGTAGTTTTTTTTCACTATTTACATAGCAAATTCAAATGATCCTCACAAAACTCTATAAGTTATGTTGCTTACTTACAGAAAATCGCGTTGCGCTTTGTATACTTAGTGCGCTTGATCCCAGTTTTCGCCGCTGCCCACTTCCACCAGCAACGGTACCGCCAGCGTAGTGCTGTTCTCCATCAGTTCGTGGATCTTTTTCGATACGGCATCGAGCTCATCCTTATGCACTTCAAAGACCAGTTCATCGTGAACCTGCATGATCATCCGCACGCGAGGTTTCTCGCTCCGCAGCCATTCATCAACGGCAATCATCGCCCGCTTGATAATATCCGCAGCCGTCCCCTGCATCGGGGCGTTAATCGCCGCACGCTCCGCGCCGGCACGACGAGCGCCATTGCTGGACTTGATATCCGGCAAATAGAGTCGACGGCCATCCAGCGTTTCAACATACCCTTGCTCCTTCGCCTGTGCGCGGGTGCGCTCCATATACTCCAGGACGCCCGGATAACGTTCGAAATAAAGATCCATGTACTTCTGCGCTTCTTTACGCGGGATGTTCAGCTGGCGGGCCAGGCCAAAGGCGCTCATGCCGTAGATCAGACCGAAGTTGATGGCTTTCGCACTGCGCCGCTGTTCGCTGCTGACGCTGTCCAGCGGTAAGCCAAATACTTCAGCCGCCGTCGCCCGGTGAATATCCTTCCCTTCCGCGAAGGCGGTCAGCAGGCCTTTATCCCGCGACAGGTGCGCCATAATGCGCAGCTCGATTTGCGAGTAGTCCGCCGAGACAATGACGTAATCTTCCGGCGCGATAAACGCCTGGCGAATACGGCGCCCTTCTTCGTTACGCACCGGAATGTTTTGCAGGTTTGGATCGGTAGACGACAAACGGCCGGTGGCGGTGACCGCCTGATGATAGGAGGTATGCACGCGGCCCGTTTTGGGGTTAATCATCAGCGGCAGCTTATCGGTATAGGTAGACTTCAGCTTCGCCAGCCCACGATACTCCAGAATCACTTTCGGCAACGGATAATCGAGCGCCAGCTCTTCCAGCACCTCTTCAGAGGTGGACGGCGCACCGCCCGGCGTCTTCTTCAGCGGCTTGATACCCTGTTTTTCAAACAGGATCGTTTGCAGCTGTTTGGTGGAGGAGAGATTAAACGCTTCCCCGGCGATCTCATGTGCCCGCTGCTCCAGCTCAACCAGGCGCTGGGCAATTTCCTGCGAGTGCGCATGCAGCACGGCGGGGTCGATTTTAACGCCGTTGCGCTCAACGCGAGACAGCACCGGCACCAGCGGCATTTCAATGTGCTGGAAGATATTCAGCGGGCCTTCATGCTGCTGTAGCTTCGGCCACATCTTCAGATGCAGCTGGAGCGTAACGTCGGCATCTTCCGCCGCATAGCGACCAGCCTCTTCCAGCGCAATCTGGTTAAAGGTGAGCTGATTCTTACCCTTGCCAGCAATCTCTTCGAAGGTAATGGTTTTATGTTTCAGCCAGCGGTCGGAAAGACTGTCCATATCGTGGCGGCCCGCCACGCTGTCGAGAATGTAAGACTCGAGCATGGTATCGAACGCAATCCCGCGCAGCTCAATGTCGTAATTAGCCAAAATGCCGCGATCGTATTTGAGATTTTGCCCGACCTTGAGCACCTTCTCATCCTCCAGCAGCGGTTTAAGCAGCGCCAGCACGCGCTCGCGCGGGATCTGATCCGGCGCATCAAGATAATCATGCGCTACCGGGACATAGGCGGCCACGCCTGGCTCAACAGCGAATGAAAGACCAACCATGTTGGCGGAGATGTTATCCAGGCTGTCGGTTTCCGTATCAAAGGCAAAGAGCGGCGCCTGCTTCAGCTTATCGATCCAGGTGAGCAGCGTAGCCTCATCAAGGATAGTGACATAATGCTCTGCTGAAAGTGCAGTAGCGGCTTCAACCTCTTCTTCCGCTTCTGCCGCTGCTGCAGGCGCTGCAGGTTTCGCAGCCGGTTTGCCCCCCTTAGCCTGCAGCCATTTTCCGGCCTCAACGTCGGTGGTCCAGCGCTTAAATTCATACTGTCTGAACAGCGCCAGCAGATCGTCTGCCGCCGGCGGCTGCACCTCCAGCTCTTCGCAGGTGAGCTCCAGCTCGACGTCGGTTTTGATGGTCGCCAGCTGATAAGAGAGATAAGCCACGTCCTTGTTCTGCTCGAGCTTCGCCGCCATCGTTTTCGCGCCGCGGAAGCTCAGTTCAGCGATCTTCTCCGGTTCCGCATACAGCGTATCAAGGCCGCCGAGGCCTTGCAGCAGCGCCTGGGCGGTCTTTTCGCCCACGCCCGGCACGCCGGGAATGTTATCCGAGGAGTCGCCCATCAGCGCCAGGAAATCAATAATCAGCTCCGGCGGGACGCCGTACTTAGTAACCACCTCATCCGGCCCGAGGATAGTGTTGGTCATGGTATTGATCAGGGTGATGCCCGGCGTCACCAGCTGGGCCATGTCTTTATCGCCGGTGCTGATCAGGACTGGGCGACCTGCCCTTTCCGCTTCCCGCGCCAGGGTGCCAATCACATCGTCAGCTTCGACGCCCGGGACTGCCATCAGCGGCAGCCCCATCGCTTTCACCATCTTATGCAACGGCTCAATCTGCGCGCGCAGATCGTCCGGCATCGGCGGGCGGTGAGATTTGTAATGCTCGAACAATTCATCACGGAAGGTTTTCCCTTTCGCATCAAAGACCACGACGGCATGAGTCGGTTGATACTGCAGTATCAAACTGCGCAGCATATTCAGTACGCCGTACATAGCCCCGGTGGGCTCCCCTGCGCTGTTAGTCAGCGGCGGAAACGCATGATACGCCCGATAAAGATAGGAGGAGCCGTCAACGAGGATGAGAGGGTTTTCTGGGATCTGAACCATAATTTCCGTGCCTGTTTATCAGATTATGGATAAAGGATGCCACAGACGGGCATGAAATCCTGAATTTTTCCCGCAATTCGCGGAAAAGATTCAACGATCGTCGCGATCGCGCGACAACTTAGCTTGTGGATAACTTTGTGCATAGTTTTACAACGTCAGCTTATCCGCCCCTGAAAATAAATGAATAAATAGTATTATTTACTATTTATCAACCACTTAAAAACAGATCAACGATCCTGGCATGAATTTGATGACCTAATCTTCCATGTGGATAGAAGATCCTTGTTTTTTTCTGTGCTGGTAAGACCCGTCATTTGCCGCGTTTTCTGGTAAAATCAGCCTCTTGCGCAGCTTAAAGGCGCTCTTTGTCAGCCTAACTTTCTGAATAAACTAACTATGTCGAGATTACTCGCTGCGATAACACTTCCGCTGAGTATCGCCTTAACCATCTTAGTCACCATTATCTGCTCTGTACCGATCATCGTCGCCGGGCTGATTAAACTGCTGGTCCCCATTCCAGCGGTATGGCGCTCTATATCCGTTTTTTGCAATTTTATGATGTACTGCTGGTGCGAAGGGCTGGCGCTGCTGTTGCATCTCAATCCCTGGCTAAAATGGGACGTCCAGGGTCTGGAAGGCCTGAACAAAAAGAACTGGTATCTGCTGATCAGCAACCACCACAGCTGGGCAGACATCGTGGTGCTGTGCGTGCTGTTCCGCAAGCATATTCCGATGAATAAGTACTTCCTTAAACAACAGCTGGCGTGGGTACCCTTCATTGGCCTCGCCTGCTGGGCGCTGGATATGCCTTTTATGCGCCGCTACTCGCGCAGCTATCTTATTCGTCACCCGGAGCGCCGCGGTAAAGATGTCGAAACCACCCGCCGTTCGTGTGAAAAATTTCGCGCGCATCCGACGACTATCGTCAATTTTGTGGAAGGCTCGCGTTTTACCGAAGAAAAAAAGGTGATGCTGCCAACTTACTGATTTAGTGTATGATGGTGTTTTTGAGGTGCTCCAGTGGCTTCTGTTTCTATCAGCTGTCCCTCCTGTTCAGCTACTGACGGGGTGGTGCGTAACGGCAAAAGCACTGCCGGACATCAGCGCTATCTCTGCTCTCACTGCCGTAAAACATGGCAACTGCAGTTCACTT
>NZ_JH414807.1:0-4244 GCF_000238715.1 Klebsiella sp. 4_1_44FAA | reverse complement strand
ACGCGTATGACAGGATACGGAGGACGATTGTGGCGCACGTCTTCGGTGAACGCACTCCTGGCCACACTGGAGCGACTTCTGAGCCTGCTGTCGGCCTTTGAGGTCGTGGTATGGATGACGGATGGCTGGCCGCTGTATGAATCCCGCCTGAAGGGAAAGCTGCACGTTATCAGCAAGCGTTACACTCAGCGCATTGAGCGACATAACCTGAATCTGAGACAACATCTGGCAAGGCTGGGACGGAAGTCACTGTCGTTCTCAAAATCGGTGGAGCTGCATGACAAGGTCATCGGGCATTATCTGAACATAAAACACTATCAGTAAGTTGGAGTCATTACCGAAAAAAAGCGCGAAACGCGCTCTCCTTACCACAACCTGTTACCGCCGAAAGCCGCTGGTATCGCCATGGCGCTCAACGTACTCGGTTCGCAGTTCGATAAACTGCTGAACGTCACGCTGTGCTACCCGGATAATCATACAAGACCATTTTACGATATGTTAAGCGGCCGCCTGACGCGCATTGTGGTCCGTATCAATCTGGTCCCTATTGGCGAAGAGCTGCACGGCGATTACGTTAACGATAAGAACTTTAAGCGCAGCTTCCAGCGCTGGCTGAATGGCCTATGGGAAGAGAAAGACCGTCAGTTGACTGACATCATGAGGGACAAAGAACGGTAGCTATTACAAAACAGATAAAGTAACGCCGGTCAGTGACCGGCGTTTTTTTTATTCTTCTCTACCAGTTGCTTCACGGTATCCGCATACTGAGCGACGAAGACATCCATATTGCTGGTGTCCATCCCCTGCGGATTCAGCTGGTATTTACCATTAACATACATAGCCGGTACGCCCTGCAGCTGCAGATCGGCTGCCGCTTTCTCTTGCTGAGCGACCAGAGATTTCACCACGAAGCTATTCCATGCGGCATCGTAGTCTTCCCCTTTCACGCCAGCGTCGACAAACACTTTACGAATGTCAGCCACACTCTGCACAGTCTGGTTTTTCTGCACGGCTTCGAACATCGGCGCAGTAATTTTGTCTTCAACGCCCAGCGCGATGGCCACCGCCCATGCCTGCGTCAGATCCTTGCCCAGCGGACCCAGGAACTCAACGTGGTATTTGGTCATTTTAGTGCCTTCCGGCAGTTTCTGGCGCACATTGTCAGAGACATGCAGCACTTCTTCAAACTGGTAGCAGTGCGGGCAGTAGAACGAAAAGAACTCGAGCACCTGCGGCTCGCCAGCAATCGGCTTATCAAGGGTGATGTACTGCTTGCCGTCGGTGATCTGGGCAGCGGATGCACTAAAAGCCAGAATCATACCAGCCAGCGCCAGCCAAACTTTTTTCATGATTTACTCTCTCCTGGATATATCACATTAATACATTGGCGTTAACTGAAGCGGGGGTTCCTGTAGAACCTTCACCTGCTCAAGAAAAGTCGACGTCTGCCCCCGCCAGTAATCCTCCCCGGTTAACCAGGGGAAATTGACCGGGAAAGCGGGATCGTCCCAGCGTCTGAGCAACCACGCCAGATAATAAACCAGTCGCATAGCGCGTAAAGGTTCAATCAGCGCGATTTCATCGCTGTTAAAGGGGCTGAATTCCTCATAGGCCTCGACAATAGTCTCCAGCTGCATACGCTGTTCAGCCTTATCGCCGTTGAGCAGCATCCACAGATCCTGAATCGCCGGGCCGGTACGCGCATCGTCTAAGTCGACAAACAGTGGTCCGTCGCGCCAGAGGATATTACCGGCATGGCAGTCACCGTGCAGGCGCAACGTGTTCCCGCGGCCGTGCCATTGCTCCATGACGGCAGCAATGAGTTTATCGGTCGCCTTCAGGAAATCGGCCTTCAGGCCAGAGGGGATCAGCGTCGCCTGCTCAAACACCTGACGCGGTTCCAGCAGGTACTCCTGCACGCCAATTTCCGGGCGGGCAGTAAAGCGCTGTTTGCAGCCCGTCTGGTGCAGGCGCCCCAGATAGCGGCCAACCCATTCCATCTGATCAAGGTTATCCGCTTCGAACTGACGACCGCCAAGGCTTGGGAAAACGGCAAAGTAGAATCCCTGATGCTGATGAAGCGTGCTGTCATTAAATAAGAGCGGCGCAGCAACGGGCACTTCATCTTCTACAAGCTGAAGCGCAAACTGGTGTTCTTCAAGGATCTGTTCTGCGGACCAGCGCTCAGGACGATAGAACTTTACCACATAGCGATGGCGCTCTTCGTCCTGGAACTGATAAACGCGGTTCTCATAGCTGTTTAGCGGGGTGAGACCGGAGTCCACCCGCATACCCAGATCGAATAACCCATCGATAATGGTATCCGGGCGAAGCGTCTGAAAAGTAAAAGCCTTATCGTGCATCCTGACATCCGATAATCGTACGAATAGTTCAGGATATCATCTCATTGCACTTTACGCGGTAGCGCTTACAACCTTTTACTCTTTTATTACCCCGCGGGCGCGCAGCAGCGCGGTTTTAAAGTCCTCTTCATAATCCTTCTGAATACCCGGGATGACAGCATCTTTGGAAGAGTCGCGCATCTTCAGGTGATAGATCAGAATATCGTCGGAAAGATCGCTCAGTTCGCCATCATAGCCGGCCTCTTTCGCCAGCTTCTGCAAAAATTGCATCAGGTTCAGTTCAGGCTCTTTTTGCCAGGCTGGCTGGAGGAGTTCAATTACTTCATTCAGACGTTTACATTTCATGGTCATGCTCCTTACTCTTGATAGGGACAAGTTAACAGGGTCAATCCCACAATGAAAGAGGCGATATTCATATGCAAAGCGAGGCGATAACCGGCGTCGTGCTGGCGGGCGGCAGGGCCACGCGGATGGGCGGCATTGATAAAGGATTACAGGCGCTAAATGGTCGCCCTCTCTGGCGACACGTCGCGGAAGCATTAGCCCCGCAGGTAGATGAGTTAGTCATTAGCGCCAATCGTCATCTTGAACAGTGGCGTGCCAGCGGATATCCGGTCTTTCGAGACATACAGGAGGGTTATCAGGGGCCGCTGGCCGGAATGCTTGCTGTGATGCAGCAGGTCGCGAGCCCATGGTTTGTTTTTTGCCCCTGCGACACGCCGTTCATTCCGTCCTTTTTGGTGGAGCGCTTTATCCAGCAGAGAGGGGACGCACCGGTCGTTTGGGCCCATGACGGCGAACGGGATCATCCTGCCGTTGCATTAGTTCATCGTCAAATCATTCCGGAACTGGAGGCTTATCTGGCACATGGAGAGCGCAGGGTGATGGTTTTTATGCGACAAATGGGTGGGCGCCCGGTGAATTTCAGCGATGTGAAAACTGCTTTCATTAATGTAAATACGCTCGAAGATTTGCAGCAGATGCAGGAGCCATCATGATCCCATTACTGGCGATCGCCGCATGGAGCGGTACCGGAAAAACAACATTATTAAAGCGTCTTATCCCTGAGCTTTGCGCTCTAGGATTACGCCCGGGACTGATAAAGCACACCCATCATGATATGGACGTGGATAAGCCGGGCAAAGATAGCTATGAACTGCGTAAGGCGGGCGCTGCGCAAACTATTGTCGCCAGCGAACAGCGGTGGGCATTGATGACCGAGACGCCAGAGAAGCCGGAATTAGATCTCACGTGGCTGGTCAGTCGAATGGATGCCAGCAAACTGGACCTGGTTTTAGTGGAGGGGTTCAAACATGAACCCGTGCCGAAGATCCTGCTTTTTCGGCAAAACAGCGGCCATCGTGTAGAAGAGCTGGTAATTGATGAGCATACCATCGCCGTGGCCAGCGATGTATCGATCGCGACCTCACTTCCGCTGCTGGATTTAAATGATGTACCACAGATCGCGACATTTATTGTGAGTTGGTTAGAGAGGCAATAGTCATTTATCGACGGTGATATAGGAGGGATTTTCCCGGAGGCGGTGCTGCGCACCTTGTCCGGCCACAGGGACGTAGCCCCGTGTCGGATCCGTAGCCCCGGTAAGCGCAGCGCCACCGGGGGGACATGCCGGCACGCTGGCCGGACGACAGAAACGCAAAAAGCCCATCCGGCAGGATGGGCTCTTCACTTGTTTGATGCCTGGCAGTTTATGGCGGGCGTCCTGCCCGCCACCCTCCGGGCCGTTGCTGCGCAACGTTCAAATCCGCTCCCGGCGGATTTGTCCTACTCTGGAGAGCGCTCACCGACAAACAACAGATAAAACAAAAAGCCCGGTCTTTCGACCGGGCTTTCTGCTTTATTTGATGCCTGGCAGTTCCC
>NZ_JH414806.1:216484-224106 GCF_000238715.1 Klebsiella sp. 4_1_44FAA | reverse complement strand
GCTGACACAGCTGTAATCCGGGCAGCGTAGCGGAACGTTCATCAAGAGAAAAAATAGGAATCAATAAAGCCCTGCGCAGCGCGCAGGGTCAGCCTGAATACGCGTTTAATGACCAGCACAGTCGTGATGGCAAGGTCAGAATAGCGCTGAGGTCTGCCTCGTGAAGAAGGTGTTGCTGACTCATACCAGGCCTGAATAGCTTCATCATCCAGCCAGAAAGTTATGGAGCCACGGTTGATGAGGGCTTTATTGTAGGTGGGCCAGTTGGTGATTTTGAACTTTTGCTTTGCCACGGAACGGTCTGCGTTGTCGGGAAGATACGTGATCTGATCCTTCAACTCAGCAAAAGTTCGATTTATTCAACAAAGCCACGCCATTCCCGTAGCGACCGATAAAGAAGTTGCGCACACCGTGATTTACCAGCTGCGGGCGAATATAACCGTCTGATGAGTCACCGGAAATAAAATAACCAATGTGCTGGTTATTGTTAATCACAGGCGTATCCGAATCCCAGTCTCCGATTAACGCGCAGTTCTGCATACTGTCGCCGATAATAACGGAGTCGGGATAAAGTCGAATAGCCGCATAAATATGATTTTCAGGTTCCGCGGCAATATTTGCATCATTCCCCGCAGTCACCCATCCCGGGTAAGCGGTCCCGTCATCGCCTGGTAAAGTGACTTTATGAGGATAGGTTGTGGCGTAATATTTCCCCGTCAGTTGCACGGGAAGCCCTCTGGCGTGTCCTTCATCGACAGCCTTTTGATAGTAAGGCACGGCATCAGGAGAAACACCGTGCAGGTAGCCGAACATTTCCGGCGACACAAATCCTATACCACCAACGAGTTTAGCGCTGTCGGGTGAACTCAGTTCCTGGCGAATAACCGCATCGGATGTATAAGCCCATGCGCCGACACCCACGCCACCGGTTGTTTTAGGTGACGAATCAGCCGGAACAATTTTTGGGAATTCTCCCGTCCAGACGAGTCGAAAAGCACCATGCAGTATCTCATCTCTTGGTGAATCCAGTATTGCCCCTTCAGCGAAGTTTTTTACGGCACTGACTTTTTCAGCGGCAAGCTCATCTGACTCATCGGCTTTCTTTTTCAGGTAGCGTGTACGGTTCGCCAGACTTTTCAGGGGCCGGTTTGCAACGCCGTCCAGGCCTCCTGAAACGCGCTCGCTTCTGGAAATAAGCTCAATCTCTTCTTCCCACGATGAGGATTCTGGAATTCTGGCCATAGTCTTACCCGTAATTAAAATTGCTGTCGTGAAAAATCACGCCGTTATAAGTAATGTTTTCTTCCGCCGCGTAGTCGTCGGGATAGATGCTGATAATGTCGCCGCTACACAACGTTGAACCGACATGAATATTTCCTTGCACCTTTGTGGAAATATTAAATTGCGCCATGTGACGACTTACCGGCTTTGCGTCGTTAATCAACCGGGTCAACTCATCCAGAATTCGGGAGGTTATCCCAATATCGTTAACATCGACCTCAAGCCGAAATGTCCCCGCCGGGTCGGCCACTTCCCACCACTCCGCGATTGAGAAGGAATAACCCATCTTTTCAACCACCCGTCGGATTGCCGCTATCGTGCCTTTTTGCTGATGGAGCCGGAATGACTCGCTGATAAACGTTCGCTTTTCCTGTTCACTCCAGCTTTCATCCCAGCTGTCAACGGAAAATGCCCACGCCAGATACGGCAGAAAACCAGCCGGGCATTTCCACGGATTCCACAGGTCACGCAACGGGACAGATAAATCACTGATGACGGCGCACGCTTCGGCGGCTCGCTGTTCCAGCACCGACGACCCTGTCGCCATCAACAAGTTATTCATCTGAGCCCCCGATAATGACACTAGCTTTCTTGCAATATGCAGCCTGCGTTTTATCGAGCACCACGTCGGCCAGTGGCTCACGCAGTTCGACACGCTGAACACCCTGCACATGCAGCGCGGCGTAAATTGCGGATAAGCGAATATCCCGACCGAGGCGGCGCTGCTCGGTGATATACGCGGTTAACTTCGCTCTGGCGGCGGCAAGAATCGGCTCAGTTGCCGGGCCGGGGTACACGTACAACACCGCATCGACTGCATAATTAACAATCTCAGCCGAGACGACAGTCAGACGGTCACCCACCGGGCGCACGTTCTCATCATTCAGGGCAGCGCTTACCTTCTGCAACAAATCATCCGACGCCGTGCCGTCACCCTCCCGCGACAACACCGCAATAGTGACCTCTGCCGGGGCCGGACTGTTCGCGGAGGCATCCGCGACACGTCCGTCGGCACTCAGGGCGTGAAATTCATAGGCACCGGTTGGCCCGGCAACACTCATACCCTCAAATGCCGCCGGTACGCGCTGACGTAAATCGCTGTCAGATTCCATGACCGCCGCCACCGGCGGGATTTGGGTATCGTCTCCGGGGGTGATGACCAGGCGTTCAACGTTATTATTTGCCGCGAGCTGGTCGAGGTCGTTTTTGATGGCATAGGCCACCATCCCGGCTTTCGCCGCCTCGTTAATGCGCTGGCGTAAAATCACCTCGCGATAGGCATTCTCTTCGAGATATTTCACCAGTGGCTCAGACTCCAGCGTTAATGTCCTGGCGAACGCTTCCTGCTCACCTTCCGGGTACAGTGAAATCAGCGTCGCTTTGCGCTCGGCGAGGATGGTTTCAAAATCCAGTGTTTCCACCACATCAGGCGCGGGGAGCTGGCTCAGGTCGATAACTGCCATAGGTTCAACTCACAGGGATGGTTAAAGAAAGGCTCTCGCCGGTATCGGTGATTTGGCCGGTCACGTCGACGACCATCTGCCCGTTAAACTGCCGCGCTGTGGTGATGCTGGTCAGCCTGACGCGCGGCTCCCACTTCAGGATTGCCATGTAGCACGCCGCCATAATTTGCAGCTCAAGCGCCGGGGTCTGAGGCTGGTCAATCATCTGCGACAACAGCGAACCGTATTCACGACGCATGACGCGAGAGCCGACGGGCGTGCGCAGAATATCCCCGATGCTCTGGCTGATATGGTCAACGTCTGAAATGCTTTCACCCGTCGTGCGGTTCATGCCGAGATAACGCGTCGTCATTGGGTGCCCTCCGTCCATTCATCGCCGCGCCTGATGCCGCCGTGGCCGTGTTTATCCACCTGCACACCGTTGGAGGTGAAAGCGCCGCCGCTGTGCTCGATATCACCGGACATCTTGCCGCCTTGCTTCACCTCCAGCGTGCCGGTCGTCAGCTTGTTGGTACAGACCACCTCCGGCGTATCGAGGGTGACGCGGGTCGAGGCTTTTACCAGCACCACCGGCACGCTGACGACAACCAAATCGGATGCGGTCACATCGGCGGTTTTAATGCCGGTGACGGTCAGCGCGCCGGTTTCCGGCTCATAACTCATAACGGCACCGTCGGGAAACTCAACGAGCCAGGCATCCGCCGAGGCCGACGGCGCGGGGTTGTCGTCGGAATAAATACCCGGCAGCACAAAGGCGGTATCGAGTTCGCCGCCCACGGCCAGAATCATCACCTGCTCACCAACAGAGGGAGCCCACCAGGTGCGCGAGCGCCCGGCCCGGTGCGTCAGCCACTGGAGCCAGTCGGTATAAATGCCGCCGGTCTGTACGCGACAGCGCCCGGCGTCGAGGTCAGTTTCGACGACGATGCCGGTGCGGATCATGTTGCGTATCGCGCGGGCGAGTTCCTGGATAGATGCGAGAGTATTCATAGGGGAAAGGATGCCGCCGGGGGGGCCGGCGGCAATCTGCGGGCGTTTTGCCCTGGCTGGCACAACGTTAATCGGCAAGGTAGTCGATAATGACGCTTTCCACAAGCTGCCGGTCATCTTCGGTAAAGCCCAGGAGCTGGCGCTGTGGGTACTCGACGGCGGCGCTTTTTGGGGATGGTTTATCCTTGAGCCCGAGCTGATGCACGCGGGCGATGCGCTGCACTTTCCCGGTAAATTCCACCACCGCCGCGCTGTCGTTACCGCTCGCTTTCATATAGCGGTTGGTTCGAAGTTTCGCGAACATCTCGCGCTTAATCCGGCCTTGCTTTGCCCTGACGGGCGGACGCTTACGCGGGGCAAAGGGCGAACCGTCCGGCGCTTTCTGCGATTTGATGCGCTGCTGTTGCCGCTGGCGCAGTTTCTTCGCAATGTCGACGGTCATCCGACGCCGCCCGGCAGGAGAAAGGGCCGCTATCAACCCGGCGAGCCTGTCCTCAAAGGGTTTGAAGTCATTCATCCCATTGACTCACCAGCTCGCCATTACTCCACATCTCGACAGGGCTCGTCACCGGCTCCGGCGGTGGCGGCTCCGGGATGTTCTCAACGTACATTGCGCCGTCGACCTCGTTGACCAGCGTGCGCTCGGTCAGCAACAGGCTAATGCTGACATCGAGGCTGCTGTCGTTATTAATGTCAGCGTACCAGGCAAATCCTTTTTTTCGCCCCTCGTCTGTTGTCATGATGTCCGGCTGATTGACGCGCAACCAGGCCATAATCGGCACAAACAGCAGGTCAATATCGTCGGTGAAATCCGTCACCACGATGTTAAGCGTGTACCGCTTTTCAAACGACAGGGAGCGCGCCAGCGTCGCCGTATTGTTGCCATCGTCCAGGCGAAGGTGAAGCATATCGGGGTTGGTACGCAATACCGGTACCGCATCAGTTAAGGCTTTTCGCAGACTGTTGGGTTTTAACATCGATTTCATCCTGGCATTGTTTAACCGTATCGACCTGGATTGCGCAGCTTTTCAGGGCGTTTTCGAGCTGGCGTATATCCGCACTCAGGTCGCCATTAGTCAGCGGGTCACTGCCCGGCATCGGGCAGGGACTGACCTTCGGGCAGGCGTTGTAAACAATCACCGGCAGCGGCGTTGATACAGGCGGCGCGCTGGTGCAACCGGCGCACAGCATCAGGTAAATCAGCGCGATACCAGCGGCGAAACGCGTCATTTTCATTGAGTAACCTCGTGATAGTTTGTTCACGCCGAAAGGCCAGCAGGTTAGCCGCCGTGAGCTTATCCCTCATGGCAACCTGCGCCAGCTCTTTGCGCTGCGACTGCTCTGCGGCAACGTTGAGCTGATTTTTCAGCATGGTGATCGTGGTTTTCTGCGTACCGGCGACCCGGTTCGCACGTTCAAATGAGGCGCGTAAATTGCTGTTATCGTGTCTCATCCACAGCAGACCCGCACAGGCCAGCGCCAGCAGGAGAATCACTATCTTCATGCAGTTCCCCCTCCGGCCTTGCGCCACACTGCGACCAGCTTGTCGAGGCTGTGCTCACGCTGACCGTATCCGGCACCCGGCAATGAAGCCCAGATATTGCGACAGCGGGAAATCGCGCGCTCGATGCGCCCCTGCTGCAAATCTTCCAGCGCATCACGCTCCCGAATAAGCTGAATGGCGAGCCTGTCCTGTGATACCGGGCTGAAATCCGGCAAAGCGAGCTGCTTTTTGTAATGCGGCCAGAACAGGTAAAGCTGCTGGTAACGCCCGGATGCCGTGGATTTTTCCCCGCGACGATTGAAGACCTTCGCCGGGCGTCCACCGGCGAACGGGTGATCGCGATAATCGGTAAAAATCTCCGGCTTGCCATCGATACCCGTGACGATAACGTCGTAACCGTTGTTTCGGGTCAGCGGATGCGTTGCCGTACCTTCAGAAAACGCCAGCATGTCGAGAAATGCCGCGACGTTGGGGGGTGTTTTAATGACCGCCATCGCTTTCCCCCTTTTTAATCCTGCGCTGAATCGCAATTTCCACCGCCTGATAACCGGCGATACCCAGCATCGAGCCAAATCCGCACACGGCAGCGGGCGGCAGGTCGGGAAACTGCACCAGGGCAACCCCGGCCACCATCGAGACAAAGCCGCCCAGCAGCATTCGACCAATAAAAAGCCGTGCGGTAATGGGCTCGCCACCGGCCAGCACTTTACCGACGACAATCAGCACGCCGATCAAAAACAGTGACAGGACGCTTTTTTCACCTTCCGTCATGTGTTTACTCCCACAGATTAATTGTTTCAGTTACGGGGGATGACTGGACGTCGGGCAGTTCGATCACCGTGCCATGTGGCAGCACTGCGCCGAGCTCGGCCAGCCCCGGATTTGCGGCGAGCACCGACTCGAATACCCCCTCAGTGCGCCCGTAATAGCGGGCGCAAATCATGTCGAGCGTGTCGCCCTGTTGTGCGATGGCCTGCATCAGATTTGGCTCACGATGCAGCGGGGTTTGTCCTGGACGCGTGATACGGCCCAGCGCATGTCCCGCCACAGCTCGTCGACAGTGGTATCGATGCTGTCAGCTTTCTTGTCACCTTTGGCGCTGGCATCCACACCGCGATAACGCTCATAGAGCGTGGCGGTCGCCATTGAGGTGACGGCGCGCAGGTAATAGAAAACGCGCACGCTTTCGCCGTCGAGATCGTCAGCCGGCACGTCGGCCAGCTTGCTAAAACCCCCGGCAATCTGCTGTTCCCGCCACAAAAACAGCTCGGCATTGGTTTCGGCGATGCCGGTTTTGATGGCCTCACGCAGCCGGGCCGGGGCGACGGTTTGCTCAAGGCGCATCCCTTCACGCACGCGTTTCGGGTCGATGTCAGGAAAGAAAAACGTATTTTTTATCACCGGCTCATCGCTGGCAGGTGGCGGGATGACCACCACGCCACCCGGCTGCGGCTCATCGTTCTTTTTAATAATCAGCGTCGTCATGACTACCTCTGAATAGGTGGGCGGTGGACGCCGGTCTCAGGTCAGGTAAAACACCCTCATCGACCGGCGTGCCGCCCTGGCGCGGGGCGCATTCTGTTAACCGACGGTCTTTTTCGGTCGGCCACGTTTAGCCGGTGCCGTGGTTTTCACGGCGCGCGGCGCGCTTACCGGGGCTTTAACGACTGTTGCCGGTTTGGGCTTCAGCTCTCGCTCAAGCCGTTCAATGTCTTTTTTGACGCCTGCCTGACAATCGAGCTGCATCGCTCGCTTGAGGTGGGCCAGCGCATCAGCGGGCTGTTTGTTGTCCCGTAACACCTGGCCGGTTATTTTGTGCAGTTTTGCGCGCACCTCATCAGGCATATCGGCGGCGGCGGTCAGCGCCAGCGTGTCGAGTAGCTGGCTGACGACGACCGGTTCACCGGCGGCATGGGCGCGCATGGCGGCGAGTGCCACCTCTTCGGTAAACATGTACTGCGGCGGGCGGCGGTGTTTACCAGGCATGGTCAGACCGTACTTAAACGCGTAGCGGGCAATATCCATCGCGCCGCTGATGTCGCCGGCATCAAGACGCCACAGCATGACGGTCATCACGATGTCATCCTGCGCGCCTTTGCCCTGTTCCAGCACGCCACTAACCCACGGCAGATAGAACGGCAGCAGCTCGCGTTTTTTCGTGGCTTTCAGCTCTTTACCAAAGATGGCTTTTAACGTGCGTTGGTCTGCGGCCAGCTTAACCAGCATCTGCTCGTAGGCAGTGGCATGCCGCAGCGGGTTGTTTTCCCGCTGCGCGGTTTCAATGGCCGAGACCCGCATCATGTGACGCTGTGCGGGGCTCGTCATCGGTTAGCCCTCCGGTTGCGCGGCAGAGAAATCGCCCAGCTTGATATTTTCAATGAAGC
>NZ_JH414806.1:131673-216044 GCF_000238715.1 Klebsiella sp. 4_1_44FAA | reverse complement strand
GTGTGCCTTGCCTATCCCCTGTTGCGTGTCTCAGAATCGATGTTCATCGATTCGTAGTTTTCCACCTGGTCGAGTTTCGGGTTTTCGATAATGGAGCGGCGATGACTTTCATCCATAAAATAGATGGACAGGTTATCGAGACGCGTCACCATAATCGCGTTCGCCGGGAAGTACGGCACACGGACGGCGGGCAGGTTGCCGATGCGTTTCTGGCTGATGATAATGTCAGCCGCGAGCGCTTCGCTGTTGGGCTGGTCTTTGTTAACGATCGGGAAATATTTGTCGGCCAGCAGCTTACGACCCACAATCGCTACAAGTTCGGCATCTTCCTGATAAATCTCGTCAATCAGGTTGTCGGTTGCATCCATGACCAGCGCATCGAGGTTAACGTAATCGCCGTTTTTACCCACACGGATCACAGCGGAAACAACATTCCCTTCTTCGTCGACAATTTTGCTCATCACGCGGGTCGGCGCTTCATTACGGTATTTCTGCAGCCAGCCGACGGCGACGTCCTGCAACATCGGATGAGTGGCGCGGTCAGAGGTTTCGGCGCGCTCAACGCCGTTGAACCCGGCCATGATGAAATCGAGCGCCTGCCGCTGGATAATGGCATCGCGAATACGGCGCTGGAAGTCCTGGAAGCGCGCCCACAAATCCAGCTTTTTATATTTGAAGTGGAAGTCAAAGTTGACCTGATCGCACTCGTATTTTTTGGACTCCAGCGCGGTAAAGTCGGCGGTTTTACGCTCCTTGCCGCTGTTGGTGTCCGTGGTGCTGGCGATGGTGCCATTGACGCCGACGCCAATTTTTTCCCCCTTCAGCTCATCCACCGGCACGATATTAATTTTCTGCAAAAAGGCCGATGACATCTGCACGGTGTTCATCATGGTTTGCGTGACGGACGGCTCGACGGAGAATTTTTTACTCACGTCGTCCGGGTCGATGCCGTTCAGCTCGGCAACGCGGGACAAGTAGGCATTGAATTTAAAACGGGTTTCCTGACGCATAGTCTTTCCTGTTGGGTTAAATCGGGTTGTCTGACCGGGCAAGCCTGTCGCCCGGCGATAAATTCACGACCGTTTAGCAGTCGGTCAGCAGCTCATCGCCACCGCCACCGGTGGAGAGCTTGCGGCGTGGCTGCGTGGTGCTTTCGGTGTTATCCAGCGACGTTTTTAACTTGCTGAATGCCTGGCTGGTCTGGTCAGCCTTCGTGGTGACGTCCTTTTTCAGGGTCGCAAAGGCATTTTCCAGCGTGGCAAGACGCTGTTCAGTGGCAGTGAGGTTTTCCTGCACATGTTCACTGACGGTCGTCACGGCTTCATGCACATCCTGAAAACGGGCGTCATCGCTGGCCTGTTTGCGGCTGAAGATCGCTTTCACTTTGTCGCTCAGGGCGGTAAAGACATTTTCCGCCTGGTCTTCAAACTCCAGCTCGGCGAGAGTGGCGACGGAAATCAGGTTGCCCGGCTCGGCTTTGAAGCGGTTGAGGGGGTTAAATTTGGCACCCCGGCAAAATTCGAGGTATTCGGTGCCGAGGCTGGCCGGGTCATCGGTCACGGCGAGGCCGACCAGGTAGCATTTACCGCTATTGGCGAAATTCGGCTGAATTTCCATTGAGGTGTAGACCTTCTGCAATTTTTTATTCATTGCGATCAGGTCATCGGTCGGGGTGATTTTGGCGAACAGCGCCAGCTTGCCTTTCAGTACCGAATCGTCGTCAATCTTTTCAGACTTCAGCTCAACCACATCGCCGTAACGGCTGAACGGGCCATCTGGCAGGATGCCTTTCAGGTGTTCGAGGTTAATGCGGCAACCATAGACGCGGGGGTCAAAGGTCTCTGCCATTTCCTGAATATCCGTCGCGCTGATAACGCGGCCGTCACAGGTATCGCCTTCGACGCCGATGCGAAACCATTTTGAAACTTTTTTTGCCATTGTCAGGAGTCCTGATATCGGGTTAACGGGTCGGGGTTAGTTTCCCGACCTCGCCGCCCACCCGCTATCAATCCCGGATGGCTTATCCCTCACACAACAGCACGTTAGCGATTCGCATCACCCGTTTCTTTAGCCTTGCCCTGTATCAATCACGGCGAGGCATCCATGACCATCACCACCGACACCACTTTATTAAACGACCCGCGACGCCAGGCGGCTTTGTTGTACTGGCAGGGGTTTTCCGTGCCGCAGATTGCCGAAATGTTGCAGACCAAACGCCCGACAGTGCAGAGCTGGAAACAGCGCGACCAGTGGGAGGAAACCGCACCGCTGAACCGTGTCGAAAGCACCTTAGAGGCCCGGCTGATTCAGCTTTACGCAAAGCCCAACCTGACACCCCACGATTTCAAGGTGGCGGATTTTCTGGCCCGACAGATGGAGCGCTTTGCGCGCATTAATCGCTATGGCCAGACCGGAAATGAGGTTGACCTTAATCCCAATGTGGCCAACCGCAACAAAGGCGACCGCAAAAAGCCGACAAAGAACTTTTTCAGCGACGAGGCTATCGAGAAACTGGAAGAGATTTTTTTCGCGGAGTCTTTCGAGTATCAGCTCCGCTGGCACCGCGCCGGGCTTGAGCACCGCATTCGCGACATTCTGAAATCGCGCCAGATTGGGGCGACGTTCTACTTTTCCCGCGAGGCGCTGCTGCATGCGCTGAAAACCGGCCATAACCAGATTTTCCTGTCAGCGAGTAAGACGCAGGCGTATGTATTCCGCGAGTACATCATTCAGTTTGCCCGCCGGGTCGATGTCGACCTGACCGGCGACCCGATTGTCATAGGCAACAACGGCGCAAAGCTGATTTTTCTCGGCACCAACTCAAACACCGCGCAGAGCCATAACGGCGACCTGTATGTCGACGAAATTTTCTGGATCCCCAACTTCCAGAAACTACGCAAAGTGTCGTCGGGCATGGCCTCACAAAGCCACTTGCGCAGCACCTACTTTTCGACACCTTCCACCCTGGCACACGGCGCTTACCCGTTCTGGTCGGGGGAATTATTCAACCGGGGCCGCGCCAGCGCCAGCGAGCGGGTTGATATCGATATCAGTCATGACGCGCTCGCCGCTGGCGTGGCGTGTCCTGACGGTCAGTGGCGGCAGATTGTCACCATTGAGGATGCGCTCGCCGGGGGCTGTACGCTGTTCAATCTGGAACAACTCAAGCGCGAAAACAGCGTCGACGACTTCCGCAATCTGTTTATGTGCGAGTTCGTTGACGACAAGGCGTCGGTGTTCCCGTTCGAGGATTTGCAACGCTGCATGGTCGACAGTCTGGAAGAATGGGAAGACTTTGCGCCGTTCGCCGACAACCCGTTCGGCTCCCGCCCGGTCTGGGTGGGATACGACCCTTCGCACAGCGGCGACAGCGCCGGGTGTGTGGTGCTCGCACCGCCGGTTGTCGCCGGGGGCAAGTTTCGCATTCTGGAGCGCCATCAGTGGAAAGGCATGGACTTCGCTACTCAGGCCGAATCCATCCGCCAGCTCACCGAAAAATACAACGTCGAGTACATCGGTATCGATGCGACCGGCCTCGGTATTGGCGTCTTCCAGCTGGTTCGCTCGTTTTATCCCGCCGCCCGCGATATCCGCTACACGCCGGAAATGAAAACCGCAATGGTGCTGAAAGCAAAAGACGTTATCCGCCGTGGCTGTCTCGAATATGACGTCAGCGCCACCGACATCACCACCTCGTTTATGGCAATCCGCAAGACCATGACCAGCAGCGGGCGCAGTGCCACCTATGAGGCCAGCCGCACCGAGGAGGCCAGTCACGCGGACGTCGCCTGGGCGACCATGCACGCGCTGTTAAACGAACCGCTTACCGCTGGCAGCGGCCAGGCAACATCGTCCATTCTGGAGTTCAACTGATGAGTAAATACAAAGGCCGCAAGCCACAGCCACAAAAGCGCCCGCGCAATATGAAAGACAGCGCGCCCCAAAAAATGGAGGCGTTTACCTTTGGTGAACCAAGCGCTGTGCTCGACCGCCGCGATATTCTGGATTACGTGGAATGCGTCAATAATGGCCGCTGGTTCGAGCCACCGGTCAGCTTTAACGGGCTGGCAAAAAGCCTGCGCGCCGCCGTTCATCACAGCTCGCCGATTTACGTTAAGCGCAATATTCTGGCCTCAACGTTTATTCCACACCCGCTTTTATCACAACAGGATTTCAGCCGCTTCGCGCTTGATTTCCTGGTGTTTGGCAACGCGTTTTTAGAGCTCCGAAAGAGTGTCACCGGGCGCCCGCTTAAACTGGAGGCGTCACCGGCGAAATACACCCGGCGTGGTATTGAGGAGGATGTCTACTGGTGGGTGCCGTCATTCGACCAGCCGCACCCGTTCGCGCCGGGCTCCGTGTTCCACCTGCTGGAGCCTGACATTAATCAGGAGCTGTACGGCATGCCGGAATATCTCAGCGCGCTAAACTCCGCCTGGCTGAATGAAGCGGCGACGCTGTTCCGTCGCAAGTATTACCAGAACGGGGCGCATGCGGGTTACATCATGTATGTGACGGACGCCGCGCAAAGCGGTACCGATGTTGAGGCGCTGCGCGATGCGATGCGCAGCTCAAAGGGACTCGGCAACTTCAAAAACCTGTTTTTCTACGCACCGCACGGAAAACCGGACGGCATTAAAATTGTGCCGCTCAGCGAGGTGGCCACGAAAGACGACTTTTTCAATATCAAGAAAGTCAGCGCCGCCGACCTGCTCGACGCACACCGCATCCCGTTCCAGCTGATGGGCGGCAAGCCGGAAAACGTCGGCTCGCTCGGCGACATCGAGAAGGTGGCAAAGGTGTTTGTCCGTAACGAACTTATACCGCTGCAGGACCGGATGCGCGAGGTCAACGCATGGGCCGGTCAGGAGGTGATCCGCTTCAAAAGCTACAACCTCGATACCGAAAGTGACTGATTTCTGCCGCCTCCGGGCGGCTTTTTCTTACCCCTACGCCTGACCGTCTCAGAAGCCCGCCACGCCCTCAAACGCCGCGGCATCGCCTATCAACACCCTCGCGAACCGGCGCGGCACAGCGACGCGCTCAGGCTGCGAAAATAAATACGTAAATGTAGTCTGGCGCGCAGTGCTTTCCCCGCCTCGCCTGCCCGCTTCGTGGGGCGGTTTTATTGCAGTTGCCTGACCATTCGGGATCCGCGCCAACTCTGGCGGCGCACGGTCAGAACGGGCTATCTCGGCGCATGCAAAACCATGCACCAGATGTATGCATGGCTGAAAGTCTTATAGGGTAGCTAATTTTTATAAAAAACTATTGCTGCAATACCACCACTTTCCCCAAATCAACATTAAACTCAACATCCCCAGCATCTATGTTTTCATTCGTCACATGAGCATCAAAAAGCTCCTCCGTTTTATATCCCGCATGAAAAACTGGGCTCATGATAGATACTTTATTAAATGGCTCCTTATCATGAATAATATAATACCGACCGTAAACATATACAGTTTCATCGGAATTAATGCTAAGTGTTGTTTTTGCTTCAACCCCATCCATTAAAGAAAAGTCAATATTGTTCAACAAACAAATTAAAATGCCCGCCATCTTCATTCTGTTGATATCAAGTGGAGTTAAGTCCACATTGGGTATTTCTCTTTTTAGCAAATCCTTTAACTCATCAAACAAAACATCATATTCAATTGAGTCAGCACAATTTAATAGTGACAAGGCTTCTTGAATCATCCGCCTTTCATTTGCGCCAATATCTTGCGTTAGCTTACAGATATCGCCTTTTATTTCGTAAGATTTTTTATTGTTAAGCCTCTTTCGCGCAGTATTAATCTGCCCGCCTTTCAATCCTAATTTTTTTTGAAATGATCATCATTAAACATTCTCAATTGCAGCTTAATTAATAATGGTAAGAACTTCGGATATTCATTCAACTCAGGTTTTACATCATGTTTATCCCGACCAAACCCCAAGCTTAATAACAAGTGATTTCTCAGCATCATATCATTTATTAAACCTTGATCCCTCTGATGGTTATGAGCAACAAAACTTCCAATTTCAAAAATATTTTTGGTCGCAGTCGGTAACTCACGAGCCGTCACAAAAAGCACATCTATATCACTGTCAGTAAAGGTTCCATCCTTTAACTTCCTCAATATTCTTTCTATTCTTGAGATTGCCTTACTTTTATTCATGGAATTTCATTTGCTCCAGTTATTATTAAATCAGAATGGATGCTAAAACAGAGGGGGTCCTTACAACTCACTTTGCAAGTTGTCCAACCCTGCCAGCACTGAAATCAATTTTCAGTACCGGCAGCGTTTGTCATTGTATTGGTTAATTGCGAAACGACCTCGCTTGTTCCCACATTGACGCGCGCCACTACAGTCCGTTTAACCACCCCATCATAAGCATTATTGCCTCGAAACGTTGTTTTTACAACAGCATGCGGGTCTTTATTCAAAAACAGATAGTAGACCGTTGAAATATGTTCATAAGAGGAATAATCATCATTCTTTGAGGGTTTTATCTGCATACTCAAACGTTGGTGTAGCCGGTTCCACTTTAACCGCCGGTACGTCATTTTTTGCTACTAGATGACTTTTTCAGTCGGCCATAAGATTGAACCGATAATGCCCAACGCCAGACATCCTCCAAGATAAACCGCAATGGATCGCTTACGGTTCGGCATCCGAATCAGCGACGGCTTGATTAAACCCAAGATGAAAGAAATAAAGAGTGCCAAAGATATAAATACTATTACGGTATCCATGATTTTCTTTATGTGTAATCCCCATACAAAACAACCCCATGCTATCAAACACGGGGCCGATGGTTGTACATTTTTCAGGAACTAACGCCAGCTCTCATCTTCCCATACTTCCTGAAGGATACCGTCCAACGCTTCACGGTCTGATTCCTGATCGAACCCAACCAGCTCTACGCCTGTCATTGCCCCTTTTGTTACGGTCACTCTCGTTGATGGGAAAATTGACTGTACGCGTCGAGTTAACTCGCACTGAAAAGCATCGACAACTTGCTGCCCAATTTTTGCGTCTTTATCCAACGTGATGTTAACCCTCACTTCTCCCCCTTTTTTTAATCGTTTTTCTACAGGGGCGGGAGTAAAAACAACAGAAAAATAATTGTTTTTCATCAAGTTACCTCTTGCTATCTCCGCGATTAAATTTAAAGCAATTTCACGATCCCTTTCCTGACACACACCCTCTGTTGTCAGACGCGCAATCATCTCGACCCGTTCAATCATGACTTGCTCGTTTAAATCTCTATCCACACAACCTCCAATACGGGATACTGTATAAATACACAGTATCATGTGTCGATAAAAAGATGAAAGAAAAAAGTTACACACAAAGATAACGTATGTGCATGATATGGATATGAATTAGTTACAGTCTCAACTTAGTAACTGACGCTAACCCCGCGACTCGATTTAGGATTTGTCTGGCCTGCGCCCCGTGTGATGGTGCTGCTGGAAAAATTTCACCGGTTGCTGAACCACGGCACCACTTGCCATTTATGCAGCTTTTGCCACCGGACATCAGGTGCAGCGCCTCACCCCGGCTAATGGTTTCGCCGGTCGCTATCTGAATCTCGTCTATTGTTCTGTCAATGGTTGCGCTTTGTTTATCCGTTCCGTGGATAAACTCCTGCCTGGTGACCCTACTTTTGTCCCTGAGTCTGGCCGTTAGCTTCCGCCTTTCACTTCGACTCAACGGTTTGGATAAATCCAGCTCCGGTGGATCGCTTTCGCTTCCCGTACAGTTATTGACAGAACTCCGAGAGGGCGCAGGAGCGCCCTTAACGTCAACGGCCAAATCAACGGCACCCTTCGGCACAATATTCCACTGCGTTAACCGGGTTAAAATCGGGGTGCCAGCGCCGACAACAGAGTCGTAAACGCCACGGATGCAGACGGTTTCCTCGCCATACTGATTAAACTCAGCGCGTGGTTCATACAATGTGCGCACCTGCAAATCATCGCGACGCACAAACGGCCCCCCCTGCGCATTAACATAACCAGCCCAGTCACCTGCGTCAGCGGCATCATGGACGGCTGCAAACTCAACGCTTAGACCATGTGCGGTCTCGGTGTCAGCGAGACGACGCAACTCACGGTAGACCGTCACCGGCGCGCCGCCGATAAACTGAAACTGACGGATGTGCCAACGTGCCGCCCATGCTGAAACGGCGGGGGCTGTCTCTTTCAGCAGCTCACCGCTTTCGTCATCGGTTTCACCATCCAGAGCATAGCCGTCGATGTTTTTGGAAATGTATTTAGCAACATAGCCGGTAGCGCTGCCCTTTTCCGGGTCAATGGCCTCGGCATGAAAGCGCGCCTTTTTGGCCTTATCGCTTCTCAGTTCGTGACGGTCTTCCTCCCACGCATAATCGCGAATGATGAGGCGCACGCGCTCGACGTCTTCCGGTAGCATAAACATAAGCATGTGCCAGTGAGGCGTCCCGTCGTGATGAGGCTCGGCAACACGGATGCCGAAAATGCGGATTTCTTCCCGATGTAGCTTGGCACGAATGCGCGCCCAAAGGGCGGTGAGATAACTCTGCGTGTCCGACGGGCTGGCTCCGTTCCATTTGCTGTTACGGTAACCTGCTTTAGTTGTGGCGTGATATTTAGACGGCGCGGTCAGGGTATAAAACTCCCCGACATAACCGAGCTCATTGCAGATATTTTCAAACCCACGGATGCGGGTCATCAGCTCGCAGCGGCGTATCGCAGGGTTAGCGACCGAGCCGTCGTATTTTTCAATCAGACTGATGCGGTTGCCGTCTTCGTCTTCGAGATCCAGACCTTTGAGAAACTCTCGCGTGCGGCGCTTCTGCTCGCGCCAGTCGGTGACGCAATTTTTACTCGCGTAGGCGTGCTTTTTCTTGCTGACATTGCCGACAGCAATTTGCAGATGTTCGCGCCATGCAGCCGCAATGCGACGCAGACGACCACGCCACCACACCTCGTTAAACATGCGGGTGATAGCCGGGGCAATTTCATCCTCGCCAACATATTTCTTTGTCACCCGCTCCCAATGTGGCGGGGTAACATTGAATTGCAGGGAAATAATACCTGCGCGCATATACCAGGTGTACAGCGTTTTAAGCTCGCTAAATCCGGTGTCATCAATGTCGGCCAGTTCAGCACGAATGAAATTAGCGATATCAGCAGCCAGCAGGTCAATATCGGCGCGCGACATATCAGGGAGACGGTTATATCTGGCGACCATATTGACCATGCGTGACGCCAGATATTGCATAAGCTGGGTATCAAAATGACAACCAAAAACAGCGGCTGATACGTTGCTTTTGATACCCGCGCACTCATATTTTTTTACGTACCAGTTCAAGACGTGGCAATGCCTTTTTGAAGAAGCTGATTAAAAAGGCATTGGCTCGTTGACTACCCTGATTTTGCTCCAGCACCGCAGCGGTGCGATAAACATCAAAGCGCACGCCCTCGGGCTGGAGAGAAAGCACTTTTCTCGCATGCAGCAAAGCCGCGAACATACGGTCGCGGCGATGCTGTTGGTCATAGGTAAGATATGGGCTGGCTATTGCCGACCGTGGAGCACTCCACGGAAAAGCGAATTGAACAGCCAATTTATACCCCCCGATAGTGTTTTAATTTAAGCTCGGCGATTTGCTGGCAGGTCACGCAAAAAGCCACGCCCGGAATCGCAATACGGCGAGCTTCCGGGATTGGTGCGTCACATTCCTCACAGAGAAAACGGGATGGCGCAGCGATACGGCTGCGCGCGTTGTTGATGAGGCGTTCGCGGTCTTCCTGCTCGCGAAGTTGTACTAAATCCATTGCGTCGGCCATTAGTGGATCTCCATAGCCTGATGGCGGTAAATTTCGCTTTCCTGCAACAACAGTTCCAGCGCCTCGTTAATGTCGAGTTGGTTGGTTTTAATGTGATTAGCCAGGTTAACCATGCGACTTGCCATAACTTCCGCACGTGCACGGCGTTCTTGCATCCGCGCGTCCGTCAGCAACTGGTTAAGGCCAGACTTATCTACTGTGGTTTTAGTGATACGAGATGCGGTATTACACATACTTAACTCTCCTGATTTCGGGCAATAAGAAGCCCGGCGGGTTTACGCCATTAAATTTCTGTTTGGATTAATTCGGCATGGTTAGCCGTTTGGGAAATAAACTCACCACTGCACGAAAATGATTCATCGCTGTAATAAGCGCTTTTTTCTCGTCAGTAGTCAGCTCACTTAATTCGAGCTCATGACGAGCCGCCGGTATTTTTGCCAGAAAGAAAATAGCGGCCAGCGCCCGATTATTTTCTTCAAATTGTGGGTCACGTTTATCGCGCATATCATCGACAAAACGCTCAACCTCTTTCCAGCTATCGCCCCAATATCTCGCGCGCAATTCAGCCACATGATTGAGACCGGCCAGACGTTCACCCGCTTTTAGCGGAACAGTCGCGGAAACAGCTTCGATAGCCATGATTCCCCCAGCTTTTGAGTAGAGAGGCCAGCCAGTAAATCAGCCTGTGAGCGGCTCGGGTGCCAGCGCTTACCGCCCTTACCTGCGATCCAACCGTGGCCGTAGTGCATACCGGGGCTTTGCTTAACAAGCAGAGACGCGAATGACGGTTCACTTTTCAGCATACGCACCTCAAATCAACCCGAATGATGCGCCAATACCGCTCATGGTATCGACCACGCTCGACATAGCTGGATTAGTCTGTAAGCGCGCATGCAGCGCCAATGCCGACAAAGACAACATTCGAATACCTGAGTTAACGCTTTCAATCATGTTGTGCTTACGGGCAGAGGTCAGGCGCTCATCAGAGGCCGCACCGCTTGCCAGCTCGCCGAGTTCACTCATTGCACGCATGACATAAGACTCCAATTTGTCTTTAGCCAGTTCATTAACCGGCACGCATGGCAGGCAATGAATTTGCGCCAGAAAACCATCAACGAGGGTTGAGTCTTCTGTCAGGTCAGTCAGCAGCCACAATTCAGGCGGCGTGAACAGGTGAGGCTGTTCCGGGTTGAGCTTGTTACGTAACGTTTGAACGTTCATACCCGCACGCTTGGCCAACTTCGCCATGTTGTGACGCTGCGCAAAAGCCCGGCATGCTTCGTCATAGTGGGGATGTTTGGAAATCTGAAAATCAAACATGTTGCATCCTTACAATTCACTTAAAGTGAATATGGATTCTCAATAATGAGCTGAAAACGAGCGTGCCCTAAAGCCTTACGCAGTTGTTCTTCTTTCCAGCGAGCGTAATAAATTCGGATAGGGCCGCCGGCTTTCTTGCAACCTTTTCGGATGACACGTTTTTCGATTGGTACACGGGGTGTGTCGCCTGTCGTCCAACGGTAGGCAGTACGTTCGGAAACACCCTCAAGTTCCGCGAATTGTTGAAGAGTAACTACAGGAGACGGGATTTTGATGATTGCGATTTCAGAAGCCATGTTGCATGATTCCCATTTTGACAATGTTTGCAATCAATGGCCTCTGTTTGCCAACTTCTGCCACTGGTTGCCCGAATTAGCAACGATACTAATACTCGTTTGAATATTAGTAAATACCCAAAGGAATAAATTTTGATTCTTAATACTCAGGTGAATAACGACGAGTTACTGGACAGAATTTGTCAAGTCTATGGTTTTACTCAAAAAATCCAGCTAGCCCGGCACTTTAATATTGCCGCCAGTTCCCTACAAAACCGTTACACGAGAGGCACTGTTTCTTATGATTTCGCCGTGCAGTGCGCACTAGAAACTGGAGCAAGCCTGCTATGGCTCCTTACGGGGCAAGGCTCTCAATATGATGGCAAACCGTCCCCAACGGATCCGAAAACGATAGAGTCCTTCACTCTGAGTGATGGAAGACTCGAAGAAAATTCACCATTGAGTATTGATGCCGGTTTTTTTAGCAAGCAAATGTCAAAAGGTATTGCTGTTCGCGCCGATGGAAAGCTGCACTTCATAGAACAAGATGCCTCACTTTCTGATGGCCTTTGGTTGGTTGATATTGAGGGGGCTACCAGCATCAGAGAATTAACGCTCCTACCCGGCAAAAAGTTACACGTTGCGGGCGGAAAAGTACCGTTTGAGTGCGGGATAGATGAGATAAAAACGATTGGCCGTGTAGTGGGTGTATATAGTGAAATAAATTAACTTATTGAAATAACCTAAGGAACGAGGTTGATTAATGGACATTATAATTACTATTTTATTTCTATGTCTGGCTATTTTCTCTGCAGTTGTTTACTTCAGGTCGCAGGGAAATTCGGTAATAAAATTTATCAAAGGTATCTTTGCATTTAGCATCATCTTTAGAGCTATTGATGTTTATAAAAATGAAGACCAAATAGCTGCATTTATTATGGTTGCGGTTGTTTTCTGTCTTTCTTATCGTCGATTTCAGCTTAATAAAGCCGCTAACTCCCCCCTATCAGTAATAAAAACGAAAATCGACAATAATGACAACGCGTTTAACCATGAAGAAACAAAGGTAATTTCATCAAAAAAAGAAACTCACAAGCTCTGAAAAAAATGAGCTTAAAAATATATCGTTTGGATATACCGATTCAAGCAACAACTCTACTTATAGAGAGGTTGACGTTAAAAATGTTGACGCAGACTACATTACTGGTTTCTGTCACTCACGCAGGCAGCTAAGGTCTTTCTGTATAGACAGAATTGAAAATAGTGAAATTGTAGTTCGCAATACTGGCGAATTAATCAATGTTTATGACTGGATTGTCCAGCTATGTGAGGAATGAGGTTAACTTATGACCGTGCGTAAAAATCCTGCTGGCGGTTGGATTTGTGAGCTCTACCCAAACGGTGCAAAAGGCAAACGTATCAGAAAGAAATTCGCTACTAAAGGCGAGGCACTGGCGTTTGAACAGTACACCATTCAAAACCCGTGGCAGGAAGAAAAGGAAGACAGGCGCACGTTAAAAGAGCTGGTTGATTCATGGTATAGCGCTCATGGCATTACCCTGAAAGACGGCTTAAAACGTCAGTTAGCTATGCACCATGCTTTTGAGTGTATGGGCGAACCACTCGCACGCGATTTCGATGCGCAGATGTTTTCCCGCTACCGAGAAAAACGGTTAAAAGGTGAGTTTGCTCGTTCAAACAGAGTGAGAGAGGTATCGCCTCGCACGCTTAATCTTGAGCTGGCGTACTTCCGAGCTGTGTTCAATGAGCTAAACCGCCTCGGAGAATGGAAGGGTGAAAACCCACTGAAAAACATGCGCCCATTCCGCACAGAAGAAATGGAAATGGCCTGGCTAACTCACGACCAAATTTCGCAACTGCTCGGAGAGTGTAAACGGCATGACCACCCTGATTTAGAAACCGTTGTAAGAATCTGTCTCGCCACTGGCGCACGGTGGTCTGAGGCCGAGAGTCTGAGAAAAAGCCAGCTAGTGAAATACAAAATCACATACACCAACACGAAAGGCAGAAAAAACCGCACCGTTCCAATCAGCAAAGAGCTCTACGAGTCTCTGCCTGATGATAAAAAAGGTCGGTTGTTTGGCGATTGTTATGGAGCGTTTCGTTCTGCTCTGGAAAGAACAGGCATTGAACTTCCCGCAGGACAACTTACCCACGTTTTGCGCCATACCTTCGCCAGCCACTTTATGATGAATGGTGGCAATATTTTGGTCTTGCAACGCGTACTCGGCCATACCGACATCAAAATGACGATGCGATATGCGCATTTTGCTCCTGACCATCTTGAAGATGCAGTAAGACTTAATCCATTGAACAAGACCTCTGCGGTAATGGAGTAGCGGTAATTAAAAATTATATGCGCACTGATATAGTGCGCTTATGACCTTGAACATTTAATAAGGTTACAAAAGTGACAATGTCTAGGCTATAAAATATCAAACCTCATTGTATGCACCACATCCATTACAACGAATGACAATGTTATGAATATTAGCTTTTGGTACCCCAATAACAAGTTGAGATTTGCACCCCCCACATAGCAACGCTAATCCGACCTCATAACCTGTTATAGCAACGGTGCCCTCTCCTTGATAAATAAAAACAGTCCTTGTATCCGGGTCCGGCTCAGGAATAACCTCTAGAGTTATCGCCTCCTTAATCTCTGGAATTTTAGGTCTCTTAATTTTTGGTTCATGGCACTCTTTGAAAAGTAAGCCAGACTCACATGGACAAAGTTCATTTGGATCAATCTTAGCCATATTTACTCTCTCACGATGGACAATGGCAAATTTGGATCGATATATCGCCCGATATCAGGAACATTCAATTTCATTCGAGTAAGCATAATTAGTAGGTAAGTAAAAAAACGGCCAAAAGATTGGTCTTCCATACCCTCTTTAACTATACGTAAAACAATTTGATCATTTTCCTCACTATTTACCCGCCGCTTATGCGCCGTCAAAACCAAATTAACAAACTCATCTGTATCTAGGAGCAAATCTTTTTCCCCTATTGTTAGATTAACTTTTTCATAACGAAGCACACCTTTACCAAGAACACATATTAGATTACAAAAATAATTTACATCATGTACAGCCTTGCTGTGCGCCATCCAATTTTCTTTTAGAGAATCCAGAGAATTACCAGAAATATTAAATCCAAAAACAATACCAAATGGCCTAGATGCCCTATGAACTGTTGCGTATTCTCTAGTAGCAATTACCCCTAAATCTCTCGGCGCTAGTTTTTTGAATGAGGTTATTTTATTGGCTGCATCATCAAACTCACTTTTTGATAGAGTTGATTTAACTTCGATAATACCATATACCCCTTCAACAGGAAGGATTGATGTTTTCCCCGCATAAAGCACTGGGCAATTAACGGCATCATAAATTATGATATCAATAGCATGGGAGCGTAAACCTTCTTTTGTAATTACCTCTCCTTTGGTCACACCATATCTTTTTGGCAAATGAGTTTTGAGAAAATCCATTAAAAACTCCTCTCGATTCTCACCTTTATCGCCACTATGATGTATAAAGCCGGATTCTTTGAATCGAGCCAACATTGTAGCTTCTATTGAATTAAATAATTCATTTAAATCCATATATTACCTCCCCTAATGCATGTCTTTGATGATACACTTTACTTACACTTTTGTAAGTTGCAAGCATCACAGCGTTCATTGATGGTAATGGCGATAAAGTGGCGGTGGAAATGGCTAAGAATGGGTAATCATTGGCAAATGATGGCAACCTATGTCAATGATAAATAACGCAAACTATTGATTTTCGGTTGTTCAAGTAGGAACTCATAATCGCTTGGTCGCTGGTTCAAGTCCAGCAGGGGCCACCAAATAAAACAAGGAGTTAGATGAGAAATCGTCTGGCTCCTTTTTCTTTGGATGCAATTTGGGTCAGGTAATGGGTCAGGTAAGGAATTATCTCCCTGCCCTCTTCATCTCGCTGCATGCATTCCCCGATAGTGATAAAAGCCAGTAATACCGTCCGTAATATTCACGATACAGCATTATTACGGCTCCGTCGCAGCAAGCCAGTTGCCTGTCGTGCTCGCAGAATATCTACAGCCCGAAGATAAGGCGATTGTTCCTGCCAGTTAAACCCCCTGCGATCGATACGAACCAGTCCGTACTTATCCACCAAGAAGTTGACTGCATCAGCCAGGGTAATCTCGGCATCAATATGTTCCTTAATAACTGTTTCATCACTGAACGGCGTGTCGTTCAGTGTCAGGCCATAGTGCTGTTCCAGTAGGCGTGTCAGTAACATTTGCCAGGCTGCAACGGGCGACAGACAGGGCTTCGCCGCACGCGAAATTGTAGCAGGTAGAGTTTTCATGTTTGCTCTTGCGGAGTTAGTTAACGTTGAGTGGGGTAAACGGCGATGTATACGTAGCCGCAACTGCCAAGAGTATCGGCTTCGCAGGTGAAACCGTTGTGGTATAGGGTGACGCAGTGGGCATGGTGAGGATTCATTTCACCAATGGTCAACATCGATTCCATCTGGCTGATAAAACGTGGGAATACTTCATCCAACTTCAAAGATTCTGCGTTACTGAATGCACCGGTAATGCTGGCCCGGTCAGCCAGATAGTGAAGTCGGTTTCCCTCCTGTACCAGACGAGCGCCAAAGCAAGGTGTCACATTACGATTCAGACCCCACTTGAGAAATAAATCGTTCTCTGACTCAGTAGATTTCATTGAAGTAACCTCATATCCAGCCTCGCTCTGCAAACGACACAATGCCATCTGAACCGACAACCAGATGATCAAGTATGTTCACATCAACCAGTGCCAGCGCTTCTTTAAGCCTGCCCGTAATGTTGCGATCGCATTGGCTGGGCTCCGGATCACCGGATGGATGGTTATGCGCCAGCACGACAGCTGCAGCATTGAAGCAAAGCGCTGACTTCACTACCTCACGGGGATGGACCTGGACATGGTTAACCGAACCGGCAAATAGTGTTTCGCTCTCCAGTAAACGGTGTTGGTTATCAAGATAGAGCACCATAAATACTTCCCGCTCCTGTCCGGCCAGCTGTAGCCGAAGCCAGTCCCGGGCTGCAGTACTGGAGTTAAAGGATATGCCGGACTGACGAAGATATTTATCCAGCAAGTTGATAGCGCGGCGGATGGTGCGTTGGGCATAAGGTGTCAATCCGGCCGTCGCGGGGAGCAGGCAACCATGCTGGGCCATAACCTTCAGAGGAAAGAGTTCGGGCTGTGCTGACACCGGGGATAATGCAGTATTCATGTCAGGTATTCCTCAGTCGATGAGATGCATAATGGCGCTGCATTCCGGATGGTTCAGCGCGAAGTCACGTAAGCGATAATAGTGCTCGGTCATTGAGTCACATTCGGTACGACAGGCATGGTGGCTGTATGCCATCAGACAAGCGACTATCCCCGCAGCTTCGCCAGTAAGTTCCGTACCGTTGCCGTTCATGCTGTTGAACAATGCCCACTTCTCGTCGCTCTCTGCCTCAGGGGCATAAACGCGCCGCCGTTACTGAGCGTCGAAAAGCGCCAGATACCGCCGTGATAATCGACACACAGCCGGTCCATCCAGGCGAAAATGCGAGGTTCAAGGGTTATCCATTGCGGGATGGAGCCAAAGTGCTGCGGCCAGAACCCGATGCGTAGCTCGTCAGGGACCACTGAGGCCGAGATTACTCCCTGCTGAGCGAATTCAAGGTTTTGTGTATCCATTAAACTATCTCCTTATGCTGGTACCGTTGTTTAACGCCCGAAAAACGCGAGCATGTTTTCTGCCATAACCCACAGGGCGCGATTGAGTTTCACATCGCCATCAATACCGGTAACAGCACGGGTGCGGCTGCTTTTTCCCTGTACGGTTCGCCCTGACAGACCGCCTTTTATTAGGTTCTCCTGCACGCGCTGATAGACGGTCCACAGGTCATCGTTGTAGTCCTCTCTACGACGCGGAATCAGCAACTGCGATACCGTGACTGGCTGGTGGTCCTCACCAAATCGATACTTCAGTGCAGCATTCGCCAGTGCGTGTCGGGCTGGTGCAGGCAGCGCCAGCGACTGCATTGAATCGCGCTTTTCATCTACCCGGTCAAATACTCCGAGCACTTCGTAAGCCCCTTCAATCACCTTCTCGACGACATTACCTTTATGCGGTACCCGCACTTCTCCGAATGACTGACCGCAGACTAGGCCGTTGGTACATACACCTCGAAATAGCCCCGGCAGCATCTGGTAGCTTGATGAGCCGTCATGGCTGTTGAGAAGAATGATTTCTGGCACCTGATGGCCGGTCAGTTGACCGGCACGACGCAGGCGAAGCATGTGTTTAGTGTGCTCCCGCTTACTCAGGTCCCGAACCTTCGTCTGGCAGGCAAAGAACGGCTCAAAGCCTTCCCGCTGCAGACTTTCGAGGATGTTGATGGTCGGGATGTAGGTATAACGGTCCGAGCGCGATTCATGTTTGTCACTCCCGAACACGCTGGGCACATGACTCATCAGCTCTTCGTGGGTCAGAGGCCGGTCACGGCGTATCTGGTTAATACAGCCAAAACGGCTGGCTAATTTCATGTTGCATTCCTTTTACTATGGGATTAAAAACTAAAAAGCCATGCGTCCTGAGGGACGCATGGCTTTTATGAGATATCTAAAAAATCTGGAATTTTTTACTCAGCATCTGACTATTTAATATCAAAGGCATGAGTGCAGGTGTTTCACCCGATCTATCGAAAATAGAGCTTATATCATGTTAATTTTACCTGGGGGTGCTATGCATGGTGGGCACCTGGTAGCACCTGGTATTGTGTAGTCAATAGTGCATCAAGATTGCTATCAATGCGATGCCACTCTTTTTTAGAGCACAGATCTACCTGGATGCCGAATTTCATCCCAACATGCTCTGCTGTAAGATTGAGGATGAACTCAGGTCCACGTTCAACTTCTTTCCCTTTGATACGCCAGATAATGTCGTATTCATCAGGCGAATAACTGGAGTCAACCTCCACCTCGAAGCGTAGTTTATCGCCCATGAAGAGTATTGTGTCTGAAAAATCAAGATGAGTTCGGGGTTCATTAACATAATGAACATTGCCTGCAGAGTCTGAGTATTTTGTGAAAACCGGAGCCGGGAATTTATCATTCTGATTCATTGTTTTATAATGCACCTTTATCGCAGTTATAAGGTCATTGCAGTAGCACAGGATACGCTCGGCATCATGCAATGATAGTGTTGACGCATTGGCGTGATACAACGCATTTCTGTGGTTCGCAATAATGCTGATAGTGTGCTTGAGATGCTTAATTCCACCCGGAAATTCTTCATGGAAGACAGTTCGGAAATGCTCCCTGTATGCATCCTCTTTCCCTATGATAGTACTCAGATCTTCAAAAGTCAGTGTGTCAACCGGGCGTTTATATCGATGAGGATCTCGAGAGCGATAGCTATGAATACGCGTTTTGAGCTTTTGACTGAAAATATCGTTGCCGTTAATTTTCGCATCATTCACATAATTTTCACCGAATTCTTTATTTAGGGTGTCGTGGATAAGAGCCCGAAGCCAGAGTTCGCAGCTTTCGGTCCGCCGTCGGCACGAGTCATGAACATTAGAATACGTTAAAAGATGAAGAGCCATATTTTTCACAGCCTCTCTAGATTAATTAGCTTATTTTCATTATCTGCTAGTTGATGTTCTGCAACTATCATCGTGACAGGTACTTTAATGGTTTACCTTTACATCAATACAATTTTTAAAATTCCCCTCTCAATTAGCAGCAGTTTCTCTCAACTATTAATGACCAACATAGAGCATGCGACTTGATCTCCTTCAATGGTAATGCAGTGGCGTCTAACATTGCTACTGCTTAATTCTGTTTATAGGTAAGGGAATCCATTAGGTAGTTCAGCGGGATCAAGCTTACAGCACCCTTAAAACAAAAAGCCCCTGTGGCATAAGCGACAGGGGCTGAATCAAGCGGGCAATGAAGCAGCTAGGATGCCTTACCTGATCCTACCCGCGTAATATGGACACAACCCTAAGCGAGGTTCTGGTTTTCAAATTGTTCCGGACTGAGACCGCCACAGGCACTGTGACGACGCCACCGATTGTAATCACACTCGATATAATTAAACACTGCTATCCGCATTATTTCCCGGCTGACAAAGTCCTCTCCGTGGATACATTCCACCTTCAGCGTATGGAAGAAGCTTTCCGCACAGGCATTGTCGTAACAACAACCTCTGGCGCTCATACTCCCCCGCAGATTATGGCGTTTCAGTAAGCTCTGGTAATCCGTTGAACTGTACTGACCGCCTCTGTCTGTATGCACGATGACATTTTCCGGACGTTTACGCCGCCACAGCGCCATCTGTAACGCATCGCAGGCAAGCTGTGCTGTCATCCGCGAGGACATCGACCAGCCAATGACTGACCGCGACCACAGATCGATAACCACGGCCAGATAAAGCCAGCCTTCACCAGTGTGAAGATACGTGATGTCACCCACCCACTTCTGATTCGGGCCGCTGGCGTAAAAGTCCTGCTTCAGCAGATTCTCTGAGACTGGCAGACCATGTTCGCGGTAACTGACCGGACGGAACCGGCGCGAGGCTTTCGCCCGCAGTCCCTGCCGACGCAGGCTGGCCGCCACGGTTTTTATGTTATACACCCGTCCCTGAGCACGAAGCTCATCCGTCAGGCGTGGCGCACCATAGCGTTGTTTTGCGTCACTGAATGCTTCCCGGACGACGTTATCACAAACAAGGCGGAACTGCTGACGCCGGTTTATCTGATGACGACGCTGATGCCAGACGTACCAGCCGCTACGGGCAACCTGAAGTACACGGCACATGGCTTTGATACTGAACTCAGCCTGATGTTTTTCGATGAAGACATACTTCATTTCAGGCGCTTCGCGAAGTATGTCGCAGCCTTTTGGAGAATGGCCAGTTCCTCATCCCGTTCTGCCAGTTGATGTTTCAGACGGGCGATCTCAGCGGACATCTCCTGCTCGCGTTCAGAAGAAGAACGCTGATTTTGCTGTTTGCTTCGCCAGTTGTAGAGCTGTGATTCATACAGGTTAAGTTCGCGGGCGGCAGCGGCCACCCCAATGCGTTCAGCGAGTTTCAGGGCTTCCTGACGAAATTCAGGCGTGTGCTGCTTGCGTGGCTTTTTGGTGGTTGATGCTGGTTTTGTCATGTGAGTCACCTCTTACTTGAGAGTTTACTCACTTAGTCGCGTGTCCACTATTGCTGGGTAAGATCACCCAGCTTATTAGCCAGCACCAAGTCTCCAGAGCCCGGCTGATACGACTCTGCTGCTGTAATTGATATAGCTGAATTTAACTATCCGGTTTGCACTAATAACATCACGACAAACTCCGACCAAGGTGTTAGGGCTATTCCATATGGGGTGACTAGTTGTAAATTAAGTGATAGGGTATGCACTCACTATCTATTCACAAACCTATTCAAAAAGAGATTCAACATTATGCCTACTCGCTCTGACAGGATACGTCGGTTGCTCAGCCAAGGCCCGATGCAAGCTCGTCAACTCATTGAGATAATTGGCATTAGCCAACCAACGCTGTCCCGCGCATTGAGAGATATTGGCGATGACATTGTTCGAATCGGAGCTGGTCCATCTATTCAATACGCTCTACGTGATGTTTATCGCGGATTCAGGTCTGCCCCCATTTACCGCATCACTGATGAAGGACGCGTTAGACCCCTTGGCGAGCTCATCCCAGTTCATCCTGAGGGATTTGTCATGGTGCAAACCAATAACGTAAGCCTCCATAGCGACGGACTACCGTGGTGGCTGTTTGACATGCGACCACAAGGGTATCTCGGGCGAGCCTACGCATCAACTTATGCGGCCGATCTCGGCTTGCCAGCGAATCCAGAGCAATGGGCTGACTCGGATGTCGTCAGGGCATTGCTTGCACATGGCCATGATGCTATCGGCAACCTGCTGATAGGAGAACAAGCACGAGAGCGTTTCCTTGAGATGCCTGAACCCACCCCAGTTGAGCGCGCCACAGCCTACCCCGCGTTGGCATTGGCGGCTGGGGCCGGCGAAGCACCGGGATCATCTGCAGGAGGTGAACAGCCGAAATTTTGCACCTATACAGAGCGCGGTCACGTCTTAGTAAAATTCTCGGCCCCAGACGATAATCCGGTTAGCGAACGTTGGCGCGACCTTCTGTTGGCCGAGCACTTGGCGTTAAGGGTGCTTGGTGTGGAAACTGAGGTATATGATTTTGGTAGTCAGCGCTTCCTCGAAATTCCCCGATTCGATCGCGTTGGCCAACTGGGTCGTATTGGCGTCTTCTCGCTGAGGGCACTTGATGCAGAGTTTGTCGGAAATGCCAGAGCTCCCTGGCCTGTTCTGGTTAACAGCCTTGTTACGGAAGGGCATGTCCATCCGGATGCTGCAACAGGTACCGCCCGGCTTTGGGCATTTGGGATGCTAATTGGCAATACCGACATGCATCACGGGAACTTGTCGTTCATCAGCAGCCACGGTCGCCCGTATCACCTTGCACCGGCCTACGACATTCTGCCTATGGGGTTCGCTCCCAGAACGGGAGGCGCAATCGTGAACGAGCTTCGACCTGCATCACTACCCGAAGTAATTAGCCGGGATATCTGGCAGGAAGCGCTAGGCTTGGCTGAGGACTTCTTTGTTATAGCTAGCAGTTGCGAGCGTTTCTCCGCCAATTTCGTCCCATGCCTTGAGACATTACGCCATCATCTTGACGAGGCCAGATCACGTATCGCCCGTCTAGGATAAAAAGCTAGCTCAACTTTACTGATCCACTCATTTTCCAGCTCAATATAATCCAAAGGGTGAGGGTATATAAACAGTATAGCTACAGGTGATACGTAAACTTCGTCATCAGGAGGATCGCACATCTAAGCTGATGGACTTAATGATGATGTGCCCGAACTTCGCCTTAATGCACTATTTGCTACTTTGTATTAGTTAACTAACGAGCAAATAGTGAAGTTATCTACGTGTTCGTCCGCACATCTTGATTTAGCTATCTTTCATGTCGATGGCACTGGTACAAGAAGCCATATCGATGCTGAATTAAACCAAAACAATTACCTCCGTCCAAACAAGTTCACAACGTTGTTTTCGTGCTGCCGCTGATAGTTGTTAACCCGCTCTTCCCAGATCTCAAGCGCCTTGCGCTTTTCAGTCAGGTAATCATAGCGGTCATAGTGTTTCGAGCTGACGTCGTTCAAAGCGTGATTCTGGATACGGTCGCGGATCTCTTTACTGATCCCCGCCTCCCCCATTAGCGTTTTACAGGTGCGGCGTAAATCTCGCGCCGTGAAAACTTTAAACTCAGGATTAAAAGCACGGAAATACATGATGGAACGAGCCAGGCTGTCGGTACGTACTGGACGCTCGGCGTTGGTCGAGAGTGGGAAGATATAGGGACTGCTACTTTCCTTCGTCAGCTCTTTCACTGAGGCTAATTCCTGTAGTGCCGATTCAGTCAGCGGGATCAGGTGCTCACGCTTGTTTTTCGATACATCAGCTATGATCAGTAACGTCTTTTGCTGCCAGTCAATCGCGCTCCACTGGCTGGCAATCATTTCAAACGGACGCTGCCCGCCTGCATAAACACAGAAGCGGATTAGGTGCTGCATCAGCGGCCCAACGTTGGTGGCCTGAGCGAACTGCTCCATGACAAAACGTAGCTCTTCCAGCGTTAACCATGTATCACCCACTTTCTCCGCCGAGGACTGCTTCGGTATGGCCGATACCGGATTAACTTCAAGACCGAACGTAATACCCACGCTGGTATTCATCGGATCGTTATCAGCTTTCAGACCGTAGTTAAATGCCGCCATCAGATAGGAACGAATGCGGTTTGCATGGACCACCGCATCACGCTGGATGATGCCAGACAAGATCGTTTTGATCTGTAAGGACGTGACATCTTTCGCTTTGGTCTCGCGAGGAATGACTGAATAGCACTCTTTTTCAAGGCGCTTCAGTACATCAGCCCAAGTCCGCTTGTTATCGAGCTTCATCTTGTTAACGTAACCATGCACCAGCTCTTCAAACGATCCTTGAGAGCGATGGATCTGCATAATGTGCTGCTCGGCCAGGCGCTGTTGCTCAAGCTCTTGCTGGGGTTCTTTTCCTTCAACAAGCCAGGCACCATACTTTTTCGCCAGCTCATTGGCCGTCACCAGTTTCATCTCAGGCCAGATGCCCAACTGGATGAACTTCTCTTTCTTCCCTTTTTCAACGTAGTAACGGAAATAAAAACTTTGCTGCCTGAAGGCTGAACCTTAACGCCAAGCCTGCCGGTACCACGCTGAGCACTGTTGCTCCACACGTAGTACGACGTGCTTTTTGTCTTCAATCCGCGTATAGCAGTCTCGGTAAGATTAGCGGCCATGAGGTTACCTTTCTAAGGATAAGCGTTACCTGACCTGATGCCCATTTTGGGTCAGGTAATGGGTCAGGTAACGATAGTACAATGGGGAGACGAGGCAACCAATCAGAAACAAAAACAACATCATAACTGATTGATTATAGACAATTAAAAATACAATAAGCGTCAATAGCGAACGATTAGAAACATGCCGATTTTATGACTCATAATCGCTTGGTCGTTGGTTCAAACCCAACAGGGGCCACCAAATTTTAGATTTAAAATCATATAATTAAGCCACTCGAAAGAGTGGCTTTTTTGTTCCTGAATTTTAAAATGGCACCACAAACCGCTGAGCAGCGCGCATGGCTTAGCGTGTTGTCGCTATCCCATTAAGAGGATAAAAAGTCCGTTATAACGCAGGGAAAATTTGCGCTTACGCTAAAACAGATAGCATTCTGCCTTAGCAAAATATTGCTCAGAGCATCTCGGGCAGCCCATAACCGCCGCACTCCTGTTGACTTCTGTCTAACTACGCAACGTAGTCTTGAAATATCTTTCATTCCTGCAATGCTGGAATTCATACTACTCACGATAAATGTAACAACACAGGTCAATTTCCGAAAAATAACCATAGCCTGCGCCAGCTGATCGAAATCAACGCGTTCCTCCCCCCGCTCTTATATATAACCCGCTGACTTACAAAAAGGATGAAATGATGAAAATACGGGATATATCAATCAGTACCTGTCTGGCACTGTTATTAATGGGTTGCGTAGCTAAACCACCCATGACGACGGAAAATGAAAGAGGCCGCCGCGTTTGCTTTTAATGTCGATGCTTCGCAGGTGACAATTTCCGATGCGAGGCAGCAGGATGTGAAAACCAACTTTATGGTCACCATCGGCAAAACCAGCCATCGCTGCTATGTGACGAAAGCCGCCGAGCCGAAACTTTACGGGCTGATCCCACTGGGCGGCGGTAGCACCGTTTCGGATGCCATCTGCGCCGGCGCCAACCCGACGCTAGCGAGCAAAACCTGCGACGCCCTGTCGCAAAAAGCGGGCCGCTGCTGAGCCTTTGCGCAGAAGAAGGCCGCTAACTGCCCATTTAGTCACTTTTTCTGCCGTTTTACCGCGGTCGCTTAGTTCAGCGACCGCACCTGCTGATAAGAATTGAGCCGTTCCCGCAGCGAGGTGAGCCAGACATCCGGCTCCTGACGGCAGATTTCGGTGAGGATCGGCGTCAGCACCAGCTCGGCTTCATGGAAGTCGGTCCACTCCGGCGGCTCCAGTGAAAAAGGATCGTTCATCAGCCAAATCACCATCGGCGTCCAGGCGCGCGGATCCAGTTGCAGATAATCCTGACAGCGCATCATATCTCGGGTCCGCGCCTCATCGGGGACGACATCCTTTCCCACCGCGGCGCTACTCATTGCCAGTACTGTTATTCCTGCCAGCAGATGTTTCCAAACCCATTTTCGCCAGAAGGCGCGTTTTTCTTTCGCCATTGTTATTATTTTACCTGCCAGTTGTCGCCGGACGATATTCCCGAGAACTCACCTTAATAAGAGCAGATTAATCGTTTGCTATTTTTTTTAACAGCAGACCGCGCTGAAGCAAGTGAACGCCCGTTCCTACAGCTGTCATCCAGCTATGCAAATATATTCGTCTGGCTCAGCTCCACAATATTTCCCTGGCCCAAAACGATTTGTGTTACAATTACGCCTTATAACGGCATCGATAAAAATAACCTCCGCCGCACCTGCACCAGGCATCGCCCTTCTTTTTTCATATCAGGATTTACGCCTCCATGAATGCGATAATCATTGACGATCATCCATTGGCACGTATCGCCATTCGCAACCTTCTCGACAGCAACGGTATTACCGTCGCGGCAGAGCTCGACAGCGGCGCTCATGCCGTGCAGACCGCGGAAAGCATGCAGCCTGACCTGCTCATCGTCGACGTCGATATTCCGGAGCTCAGCGGTATCGAGGTGCTGGAGCAGCTGCGCAAACGCCGCTACCAGAGAACAATCATCATCATTTCCGCTAAGAATGAACTGTTCTACGGCAAACGCAGCGCCGACTGCGGAGCAAATGGTTTTGTGAGTAAAAAAGAGGGAATGAATAATATCCTCGCCGCCATCGACGCAGCCAATAATGGCTACAGCTATTTCCCCTTTTCACTGGAACGCTTCTGCACCCACGGCATCACCGATCAGGACCGGCTGGATACGCTGTCAACGCAGGAGATGAAGGTGTTCCGCTATATTCTCAGCGGCGTCGACTACACCACCATCGGCAGCAAAATGAATATCAGCAATAAAACGGTAAGTACCTATAAGGTCCGTCTGATGGATAAATTAGGCTGCAGCACCCTGCTTGAGCTATATGACTTTGCGCAACGCAATAAAATAGGGTGATGGCATGGCGGTTCGTCTTATTTTATCCGTCGTTGTCGGGCTGGCGCTGAGCCTCTCGCCTGCCGCGTATGCCATGAAACAGCTGGAGCTGAAGAGCCATTCTCATATCGCGGCGATCGATATCCCGCTTAGCAGTAAGGAGAAAGCATGGCTGGCGGCGCAGCCTACGCTGACCGTCGGGACCTGGCTTCCCGAGAGGACGCCCATCGTCTATGACGGCGACGAGAAAAGTTATCAGGGCATTAACGCCGACTATCTGGCGCTGATGGCGCACAGCCTCGGACTGAAGGTGATTATCCGCCAGTATGACACCGAGCAGCAGGCGCTCACCGCCCTGGCCGACCGCCAGGTGGATACCCTGCTCACTCAGGTGGCGCACCGGGATGCGCTCGCCCCGGGCCTGGATCAATCCGCGCCGCTGCTTAAAACCTGGCCGACGCTGGTCACCTCGCTGAAATCCCCTCTGCCGCCGCTGACCACTGACCGCCGCGTCACGCTGGCCTGCACCCGCGATTGCGCTTTTTTCGATATTATTCAGCAGGCGTTTCCCAACGCCAAAATCACCCTTTATGATAGCGACTATCAGGCTCTCGCCTCGGTGGTCAGCGGCGAGAATCAGTATTTTATCGGCAACAACATCACCACTGGCCACTGCATCTCGAAATATTTCTCGCAATCGCTGGTTATCGCGCACTATTTTCGTCAGCAGGAGCAACACAACCGCTTTGTCACCCGTGACGATCGGCCAGAGCTGCATCAACTCTTCGACCGTTTTATCCATGCCGTCGACAGCGACACCGCGATGCGGATCATGCAAAACTGGCTCAACCGTGGCGATCTGTCGTTTCTCAATACCCCGCTTACCTTTAGCCCCGAAGAGCAGCGCTGGCTGCAGAAGCATCGTCGCGTCCGCCTGCTGGTGAACCCCTATTTTCCGCCATTTACCCTGGTGGATAACGAGGATGAACTGCGCGGCATCATGGCCGATATGCTGAATATTGTCTCACTCCAGACCGGCCTGCAGTTTGACCCCATTCTGGTGCGCAACCGTCAGGCTCTGGCAAAGCGCATGGAAAAAGAGGACTGGGCGATCATGCCCGCCGCCACCCTGACCCCACAGCCGCAGGCCTACGTCACCCTCAGCGATCCGCTCATTAACGTGGCCTTTGTGCTGGTCGCCCGCGGCAGCGCCCCCGACCAGCATCTGCTGACGCGCTCGGCACGGATCGCCCTGCCGGTCGGGCCTATCGCCGCCCATGATCTGAAAGCGCGTTTTCCGCTGATTAACTGGGTGGAAACGGATAACGTTGGCGTCGCCATGAAGATGGTAGAGGAAGGCGAAGTGGATGCCGCCGTAGCCTCGGAGCTTTCCGCCCGCTATATGATCGACCACTACTATCCACAGGGTCTGCACTACACCCGCATTGATGGACTCCCCGTCGCGGCCATTCGGCTGGCCATCCCGCGCGATGAACCGGTGCTGGCCGCCATTCTTAACAAAGCGCTGCAGGTTATTCCGCCACGGGATATTCTGCAGATGACCGAGAAGTGGTCGAAAATCTCCAGTCAGCAAATAGAGAACTGGAGCCAGTACAGCCGCCAGTTTTACCAGCTGATCGCCTTTGCGCTGGTGCTGATCGCCATCAGCCTCGGCTGGGGGCTCTCCCTGTGTCGGGAAGTGCGCAAACGCAAAGACTCCCAGCAGCGGCTCGAGGAGGAGCTGGCGCAGAAGGAAGCCCTCTCCTGTGCGCTGGAGCGCGAAAAAGACAAAGCGATTCAGGCGACAAAAGCCAAGAGCCGCTTTCTGGCCAGCATGAGCCACGAGCTGCGCACGCCGGTGAGCGCCATCGTCGGCTTTCTGGAGCTGCTGGCGAAACCTGAGCTGAACGTCGGCCAGCGTAAAGAGGCGATCGAGCTGGCGGGGTCGACGGCGCAAACCCTGCTGGGACTTATCGGCAATATTCTTGATATCGACAAGATTGAATCGGGAAAATACCAGGTTACCCCGCAGTGGAGCGATGTCGCACAGTTAGTGTCGCAGCAGTGTCATACCTTCGACGCGCTGGCGCAGCAAAAGGGCATCGATCTGCACTACCATAACGCGCTGCAGGAAGGGACCATGCTGTGGGTCGACCCGCAGGCGCTACGGCAAATCCTCAATAATCTCATTGGCAATGCGCTGAAGTTTACCGTCGAAGGCGCAATTCAGGTCTCCTGCCGGCTGACGCCGGCGAATGAGACACAGGGAGAGTTGGCCCTCATGGTTAGCGACAGCGGCTGCGGGATCAGTGAAGCAGAGCAGGCCACCCTCTTCCACCGCTATGCCCAGGCGCGCCAGGGACGCCAGCAGACCGGCTCCGGACTGGGGCTGGTCATTTGCAAAGAGCTGGTTGCGCTGATGCAGGGTCGCCTGGAGATGGTCAGCCGTCCGGGCGTGGGGACCACTTTCACCATCACGCTGCCGGTCAAGGCGAGCCGCTGCGCGATCCACGCGCCGCAGGCGTCGCCCGCCAGACCGCAGGCTCTACCCGGGCTGGCGATACTGATAGCGGACGATCACCCCACCAACCGGCTACTGCTCAAGCGCCAGCTCAGCACTATCGGCTATAGCGTCGATGAAGCCTGCGACGGTGAAGAGGCAGAGAATAAGCTCGCCAGCAAACATTACGATCTGCTGATAACGGACCTCAATATGCCGAAGAAAGATGGCCTGGCGCTGGCGGCCTCGCTACGCCGTCGCTATCCGGGCTTGGTAATTTGGGGCGTGACTGCCAGCGCGCTGCCGCAGTCGCGGGAGGCGTGTCTGGCCAGCGGCATGAATATGTGTCTGTTTAAGCCGGTGTCGGTCCAGACGCTGAGTCATGAGCTCAGCCGTTTAGCGGTGGGCCGCGCATCACCTCACGCTACCCGGCACCTGAAGCTCAGCGTGCTGAGCGAGAATACGGGGGGAGACCAGGCGCTGATGAATGAGATGCTGGAGACGTTCCGCGATGCGTCGGCCGCGGATTTACAGGCTGCCGGACAGGCAATCGCCCGGCATGAGCCGCAGACCTTTCTGCGGGCGCTGCACCGCCTGCACGGTTCAGCACAAATTCTGGGGATTACTGCGCTACAACAACTGTGCGCCCCTTTTGAGGCAAAGCGGCCTGATTCGCTGACGCCGGCAAGCTGTCTGGAGGTGGTACAGCGCATCACCGGCGTCATGCGCGAGATCGATGGCGAAATCGACGCCCTGATCGGCCGCTAGCCGTTCCGCTCGGGCAGTCCGCCTGCCCGAGCGTTAAGGGGACATCCTTGTCAGTTTTTTCCTCTGCGCTCTCTCAGGGTGGAACAAGTATCAGTTGCCTGCCACCAGCATCTCGCTATCCACCACAATGCCCTCTTCAGCGCCCTTCAGCACCAGATTCGCTTCGTAATATTTACCGGCTTTCAGCAGTTCTTGCGCCTGCGCTACCGCCTTACGGGTCTGGTTAAGCGGCATCAGATACTGGTTCTCAATCACGCCAATACCGGCCAGGCGCAGGGTATCGATAGCCCCTTTCTGATCGCCTTTCGCCAGCTTTTCGTTGGCGGATTGGATAGCGCTCTCTTTTTCCGGCGTGGCCACATAGTCTTCAGACAGGGCGATAGAGGCGTTAATGATCACATAGCGATCGGCGATCATTTTGGCTTTAGCATCAGTTTTCACAAACTTCGCCCAGCTGGCATCATCGGCGGCCAGCAGCGCGGCGGCGTCGTCTGTCAGTTTTTTGGCGCTATCCGGCTGGCCATGGAACAGCGCCAGACGGGCGAACTGGATGTCGCGCATCGCATTCGCGCCCTGCACCGCCACCTGCAGCACATCGGCGGCTTCTTTCTGTACCTGCGTCGTGGCTGCCGCGGCTGGCGCGGCTGGCGCTGCCGTCGCGCTATCTGTTGCCCATACCGGAGAGGTACTCATCATGGTTGCCAGCAGGCTCGCCAGAATGACTTTTTTCATCGTTGACTCCTGATTAAAATCGGTAAGCATCACCAAACGCAGCCAGCTTAAAAAATATCGCGGGCATTGAGAATCAGAGCCCGGAAGTAATATTGCGGGCCTGGTCTGACAGCTGTCAGACCAGGCGTATAAAGTGGCCTCGGCGCTCTTATTTACGCCTGCCGATCGCGCGGCCTACTATTTTCCTCAGACCTTTCTTTTGGCCCGCTGAATAAACCCTCACGCTTTTTATTCAGCGTCAGGCCGCCAACCGGGATCTGCGGAGCAATTATGTTTATGTTTAGCCATTACACCTTAAATGCGTTTAGCCCACGCGTCTTCATTCGATATAAACGGCATGCCTGCCTGATGGCGGTATTGCTGTTTATCTGCGGAGCCTGTTGTCTGGCCTGGCCGTTGGTCGCCGGCTGGTATCTCGCCACAGTAACCGGCATGTTATTGATGATCTGCGGCTTCTATTCGCTGTACAGCCTGATTGTCTTCCGCCAGCAGCACTGGAAATCACGCCTGGTGGCGCTGATCTTCGCCATCGCCTGGATCGTGCTCGGCCTGAGCTTTGTCGTCAATCCCCTCAACGGTATGAGCAGTCTGGCCATTTTATTTGGCTTTTTATTTGTTCTCGGCGGTATTTCCCGCATCGTTAACGGATGTCAAACCCGCAAACAAAGCGGCGCTGGCTGGAATATTTTTATCGGCCTGTTGGATTTACTTATCGCCTGCCTGTGGCTGGCCATGAACCCGCAGCAAAGCTGGTTATTTATTACCGCCTTTATCGGCGTTGAAATGATATTTAGCGCCATCGGCTTGTTGGTCCTGCGCAATAAAATGAAGCACGCTCAGGCTTAAGCCCTATTTTGACACTGGAGAAGAAAATGAATTTACCTAAAGCACTCGTATTGACCGTGGCGGCTACCACATTCTGTCTGATGACCAGCCCGGCGTTCGCGGTTGAGGAAACCACGCCGCAGAATATGACCTGTCAGGAATTTATGGATATGAACCCAAAAAGCATGACCCCGGTGGCCTTCTGGGTAGTGAATCGCAACACCGACTTTAGCGGCGGCGACTATGTTGACTGGCATGAAGTCGAGACCGTTTCGGTACCGAAAATGCTGCAGGAGTGCCACAAGAACCCCGCCGCTAAACTTGGCGATCTCAGCGCGGTCATCAAAAAATAACCCCCCCCGGCATCAGGCCGGGGAAACCCGCCGCGCTGCGGCGGGTCCCGCTTTACTCATCGATACCGCATTCGCACGGCAGATGGCGGCCGATAAGCTTGCGATACAAAAACGCCCCGATAATCGCCCCCACCACCGGCGCCAGCAGCGGCACCAGAAAGTAAGGGATCGCTAGGCCACCGGTAAAAGCGATCGAGCCCCACCCGGCCAGACTGGTAAACAGTTTTGGGCCGAAGTCGCGCGCCGGATTCAGCGCAAAGCCGGTTAGCGGCCCCATCGACGCGCCGATCACGGCGATCAGCAAGCCAATCAGCAACGGCGCCAGCGGCCCGCGCGGAATTCCGTTGCCGTCGTCGGTCAGGGCCATGATCATCGCCATCAGGATTGCCGTGATGGTGGTCTCCACGGCAAACGCTTGTATAAAAGTGATATGTGGATGCGGGTACGTGGAAAAGACCCCGGCCAGGTTAAGACTGGCGGCAGTGCCGCGCACGATATGCTGGCTCTGTTCAAGATCGAGAAACAGCTGGCGATAGAGCCCATACACCAGCGCGGCGGCGCAGAAGGCCCCGGCCGTCTGGGCAACAATAAACGGCAGCACCTTGCGGCGTTCAAAACAGGCGAACAGCCACAGGGCAATGGTCACCGCCGGATTAAGGTGCGCGCCGGAGACACCGGCCGTCAGGTAGATGGCCATGGCGACGCCAAGGCCCCAGATAATACTGATCTCCCACTGACCAAAGCTGGCCCCGGCGACCCGCAGCGCAGCGACGCAGCCCGCGCCGAAGAAAATGAGCAATCCGGTGCCAAGAAACTCGGCCACGCACTGCCCGGTTAAGGTAGAAGTCTGGTTCATTATCGGCATCCTGAAATAGCACGTTAAAGAGAGAGGCTGGCGCGAGCGCCCGTTTAATTCGCCTGACCGGCCAGTAGCAGCCCGGTGGCGACCGCATTGCGCGGCCCTTCTGTTCCCCGAATATTGCCCTGCCCGGCGACCACGCCATAGTGCGACAAGGCTTCCGTGATAAGCTGCGGGATCTCAAAGTCCAGCGATGAGCCGCCCACCAGCACCACAAAGGCGATATCGCGAATGGAACCGCCGGGTGAGACCTGGCGCAGCGCGCGCAGGCAGTTGGTGACAAACACTTTCTCTTTCGCCTGCCGGCGCACGAGACGAATTTTTTCCAGCGGGCTGGCGTTATCGATCGGCACCAGTTCGCCCTCCTTGATGTACACCACTTTGGCGAACACCGCCGGGCTGAGGGCTTCCCGAAAGAACTCCACCGCGCCATTCTCGTGACGAATACTGAACAGGCTTTCCACTTTGGCCAGCGGGTATTTTTTTATCGCTTCCGCCAGCGAAAGATCCTCGAGGCCCAGCTCGGTTTTAATCAACAGGCTGACCATATTCCCCGCCCCGGCGAGATGGACCGCCGTTATCTGCCCCTCCGCGTTGACGATCGCCGCATCCGTCGAGCCGGCGCCGAGATCGAGGATCGCCAGCGGCGCCGCACAGCCGGGAGTGGTTAACGCCCCGGCGATGGCCATGTTGGCCTCCACGCCGCCCACCACCACCTCGGTCTGCAGTCGGGCGCTCAGTTCGCGGGCGATAACCTGCATTTGCAGACGATCCGCTTTCACCATCGCCGCCATCCCGACGGCATTTTCCATGGCGCACTCGCCGGCCATCCCGCCCTGCACCTTGCGCGGAATAAACGTATCCACCGCCAGCAGATCCTGGATGTATATCGCGCTCATCTCATGGTCGGTCAGGGACGCCATTACCTTGCGCACCCGCTCAAGCATGCCGCCGGCGTGAGTGCCCGGTTCGCCGCGGATGTCGCGTACCGGAGCACAGGCGCTCATCGCCTGCATGATGGCTTCCGCGCCCTCGGCGACATCGGCCTCTCCGCGGCGCTTTTCGCCGCTAATGTAGAGGTTGCCCGCCGGGATCACCCGCGACTGCACGTCCCCCTGCGGGGTCTTGAGCACCACCGCGGAACGGTTGCCAATCAGGGCGCGGGCGATGGGGACGATGGCCTGGGTCTCTTCCGGGCTTAGCCCGAAGAAGGTGGCGATCCCGTAGGGATTCGACAGGATCCGCACCACCTGGCCCGGCGCGGCCACTTCCACCGCCGCCATCACCCCCTCGGGGACCTGCTCCAGCAGCGTCACTTCATCTACCACCGGCAGGGTTTTACGCAGGCGGTTGTTCACCAGCACGCCGTCGTCCTTTTTGAGGATCGCCGCCACCACGTTGATCCCCCGGTCGAGCGCCTCATTGAGCCACCACACGGCGTCAAGGAAATCGACGGCGTCGTCAATCAGTACGATCCACCCCTCGGCATACTGCGCCGCCGGCAGCGTCGCCAGCCGCCCGAGGGCGATAGTCGTCCCCACGCCAACGCCCACCCCGCCCGGCGTCTGCGGGTTATGACCGATCATGGTCGATTCGGTGATAATGGTCTCGGTGATGGTCTCCATCGCCACATCGCCAATCACCGGCGCGGCTTCGTTAAGATAGATGCGAGAGACATCGCTCATCGACCACGGTGTTTTCGCCAGGGCCTGCTCCAGCGCGGCGAGGGTCCCGGCGATATTGTCCCGCGTCCCTTTCATGCCCGTCGTCGCGACGATCCCGCTGGCAACAAACGCCCTCGCCTGCGGGTCGTCGGACGCCAGCGCCACCTCGGTGGTGGCGTTGCCGATATCAATCCCGGCTATTAACGGCATGCTGACCTCCGCTTAGCTTCCTTTACGCAGCTTATGCCGCTGCTGATACACTTCCGCCGACTCCCGGACAAAGGCGGCATTCACTGTCGCATGCCAGGTGTGCTCCAGCTCGTCGGCGATCGCCAGCAGCTCCGCCTGCGAGGAGCGGAACGGGCGCAGCGCGTTATAGATAGCCAGAATGCGCTCGTCAGGAATGGCGATAAGCTCCGCCGCGCGGCGGAAATTGCGCGCCACCGCATGGCGCTGCATCTGCTCGGCAATCTGCGCCTGGTACTCAAGGGTCTGGCGGGAGATCCGCACATCCTGCGGGCCCACCTCGCCAGAGAGCACCTTCTCGAGGGTAATATCGGTCAATGGTTTGCCGGTAGGCGTCAGGATATGCTCCGGGCAGCGGGTGGCTAACGGATAATCCTGCACGCGCATGGTTTTCTCGCTCATGGTCACTCCCTTACTAAGTCGACGTGCAGGGTGATGGGCTCGGCGTCCTGCACCACATGTTTGGTCTCTTTGATATGAAATAGCGCGGCTTTGGCCATAAATTTCGGCCGCACCATCTGATCGTTCACCACCGGCACCGGCGAAGGTGACTCTTTGCGCGCATAGCGCGCGGCATTTTTGCCAATCTGCCGGTAGGTCTCCAGCGTCAGCAGCGGCGCCTGGGAGAACAGCTCCAGGTTGCTGAGCGGCAGCAGATCGCGCTGATGGATGACCGTGGTCCCCTTCGACTGGATACCGATGCCGATCCCCGAGCCGCTCAGGTTGGCCGCATCCCAGGCCATAAAGGAGACGTCGGACGTGCGCAGAATGCGCACCACCCGGGCGTGAAGCCCCTCTTCTTCCACCCCGGCAATCAGCTCTTTGAGGATCGCGCCATGGGGCATATCGATCAGAGTGTGATGCTGGTGTTTATCGAAGGCAGGGCCGACGCCGATCACCACTTCATCGGCACGTTCATCGGCAGAAGCTACCCCGCCCTCGCGGGTTTTCAGGGTAAAAGAGGGCTGAATTTGGGTTGTCTGTTGCACAGGAATACCGCCTTATTCAATGGTGTCAGGCTGAACCACGCCCGGAATATTTTTGATCTCCGCCCAGCGTTCGGCAGAGATGCGATAGCCGGTGCCCGGCCCCTGATAGTCATTGATGTCGTTGACCGCACTCACCACCTCGAACTGCCGATCGAGAATGGCCGAGGTCTGCAGGTAATCGCCGGTGACCCGCTGGCGCAGCATATTGAGAATATTGCTGGCGATATCCTCAAAGCCGCTGCGGCTCAGCGCGCCGACAATATCGAGGCCGGTGATGTTGCGCTTCATCATCTCTTCCACCGCACTCAGATCCTCCACCACGTTACGCGGCGGCATCTCGTTGCTGCCGTGCGCGTAGGTGGCGGCCTCCACCTCCTCGTCGGCGATTGGCGGCAGCCCCAGCTCGCGGAAAACCGCCTGGATCGCCCGCGCAGCTTTCTGGCGAATGGCAATGGTTTCCGCCTCGGTCACCGGACGCAGGCCGCCGTCAACCATCAGGTCACGCTGCAGAATGTTGTAATCATCAAAATCTTCCGCATCGAAGTTCGAGCCGGCGAACATGTTGTCGTAGTTCGGCACCGCGCTGTAGCCGGAGAAAATAAAGTCGGTGCCCGGCAGCATCTGCATCAGGGTGCGCGCGGTGCGGCGAATATCCGAGTGGGAGAAAGTCTGGTCGTTGGCGGACGCCACTTCGAGGTCGAGCATAGAGGCGATCAGGTTTTCCGCCAGCACCGCCCGAATGCCCGACGGCACAGCGCCGGTCATGCCGATACAGCTCACCGCGCCGTTTTGCAGTCCCTGAACCCCGGCGCCTTTGGTAATGAAGATGCAGCGCGATTCGAGGTAGAGCATCGACTTGCTCTCCGAATAGCCCATCAGCGCTTCGGATCCGGTGCCGGAGGTGTAGCGCATTTTCAACCCGCGGGAGGCGTAGGCCGAGGCGAGGAACGCCTTTGACCACGGAGTATCATCGCCGTCGGTAAATACCGCTTCGGTGCCGTAGACCGACACCGTCTCGGCGTAGCTGGTTAAGCCACGCATGCCCAGCTCCAGCTCGGTGGCCTCTTCCACCGAGCACTGCGTCAACACGCCGGGACGGCCGCACTGCGAACCGACCAACAGCGCCAGGGCGTTAAACGGCGCATAGCGCGCGATACCGACCGTGGTCTCCTGTTCTGAGAAGCCGCGGATCCCGGCCTCGGCGGCGTCAGCGGCAATCTGCACCGGATTATCTTTGAGATTGGTGACGTGGCACTGGTTGGAGGGGGTCCGGCGGGCACGCATCTTCTGCAGCGCCATCATCATCTCCACCACGTTCATCTGCGCCATCACCTCGACCGCTTTGGCCGGCGTGATGGCGGTAGTGATGGCAATGATCTCCTCCCGGCTGACGTGAATATCCACCAGCATGCGGGCTATTTCCACCGCCTCCAGGCGCATTGCCTGCTCTGTGCGCTCAACGTTGATCGCGTAATCGGCGATAAATCGGTCGATCATGTCAAACTGGTCCCGGCGTTTGCCGTCCAGTTCGACGATCAGACCGTTGTCCACTTTTACTGAAGAGACCGGGTCAAAGGGGCTGTCCATGGCGATCAGCCCCTCTTCAGGCCACTCGCCAATCAGCCCGTCCTGATTGACGGGGCGCTGGGCCAGTACTGCAAATCGTTTTGATCTTTTCATTGTTCATCGGCTCAAAAGGTGAAATCCGCAGACGGTAGCGAATACGCCGGGCCAGCGTCGTTGCCGCCCGGCCATTACCGGCAATAGCGGAACTTTAAATGAGCCAGTGGTGAAAAAAATAAATTTAATTTCGTTTCAATTTGGCACACGAAATCTACCGACAGTTTCACTATGAAACTTTACTCCGGCGGCAAAAATAAAAAATGTGATCGCCCGCAATGATATAAATCAATTAATAAAAAACGCCCTTAATTACGTTTTGCCGACGCTATTTTAACCCTATTGACTAAATCATGGCGGGCGACAAAATAACGCTGACAAAAATAAAGCAAGCCAACCGAATGGTAATAGTTTTTTACTATCGCCCCCTACTGACTATTCGCGCCAGCGTTATCCTGGTGCGGGAGAGAATGATGAACAAGAGCCAACAAGTTCAGACAATCACCCTGGCCGCCGCCCAGCAAATGGCGGCGGCGGTGGAAAAAAAAGCCACTGAGATCAACGTGGCGGTGGTGTTTTCCGTGGTTGACCGCGGAGGCAACACGCTGCTTATCCAGCGGATGGACGAGGCCTTCGTCTCCAGCTGCGATATTTCTCTGAATAAAGCCTGGAGCGCCTGCAGCCTGAAGCAAGGTACCCATGAAATTACGTCAGCGGTCCAGCCAGGACAATCTCTGTACGGTCTGCAGCTAACCAACCAACAGCGAATTATTATTTTTGGCGGTGGCCTGCCAGTTATTTTTAATGAGCAGGTAATTGGCGCCGTCGGCGTTAGCGGCGGTACGGTCGAGCAGGATCAATTATTAGCCCAGTGCGCCCTGGATTGTTTTTCCGCATTATAACCTGAAGCGAGAAGGTATATTATGAGCTATCGTATGTTTGATTATCTGGTGCCAAACGTTAACTTTTTTGGCCCCAACGCCATTTCCGTAGTCGGCGAACGCTGCCAGCTGCTGGGGGGGAAAAAAGCCCTGCTGGTCACCGACAAAGGCCTGCGGGCAATTAAAGATGGCGCGGTGGACAAAACCCTGCATTATCTGCGGGAGGCCGGGATCGAGGTGGCGATCTTTGACGGCGTCGAGCCGAACCCGAAAGACACCAACGTGCGCGACGGCCTCGCCGTGTTTCGCCGCGAACAGTGCGACATCATCGTCACCGTGGGCGGCGGCAGCCCGCACGATTGCGGCAAAGGCATCGGCATCGCCGCCACCCATGAGGGCGATCTGTACCAGTATGCCGGCATCGAGACCCTGACCAACCCGCTGCCGCCTATCGTCGCGGTCAATACCACCGCCGGCACCGCCAGCGAGGTCACCCGCCACTGCGTCCTGACCAACACCGAAACCAAAGTGAAGTTTGTGATCGTCAGCTGGCGCAACCTGCCGTCGGTCTCTATCAACGATCCGCTGCTGATGATCGGTAAACCGGCCGCCCTGACCGCGGCGACCGGGATGGATGCCCTGACCCACGCCGTAGAGGCCTATATCTCCAAAGACGCTAACCCGGTGACGGACACCGCCGCCATGCAGGCGATCCGCCTCATCGCCCGCAACCTGCGCCAGGCCGTGGCCCTCGGCAGCAATCTGCAGGCGCGGGAAAACATGGCCTATGCCTCTCTGCTGGCCGGGATGGCTTTCAATAACGCCAACCTCGGCTACGTGCACGCCATGGCGCACCAGCTGGGCGGCCTGTACGACATGCCGCACGGCGTGGCCAACGCTGTCCTGCTGCCGCATGTGGCGCGCTACAACTTGATCGCCAACCCGGAGAAATTCGCCGATATCGCTGAACTGATGGGCGAAAATATCACCGGACTGTCCACTCTCGACGCGGCGGAAAAAGCCATCGCCGCTATCACGCGTCTGTCGATGGATATCGGTATTCCGCAGCATCTGCGCGATCTGGGGGTAAAAGAGGCCGACTTCCCCTACATGGCGGAGATGGCTCTAAAAGACGGCAATGCGTTCTCGAACCCGCGTAAAGGCAACGAGCAGGAGATTGCTGCGATTTTCCGCCAGGCATTCTGAGTGTAAACGAGGGGACCGTCATGTCGCTTTCACCGCCAGGCGTACGCCTGTTTTACGATCCGCGCGGGCACCATGCCGGCGCCATCAATGAGCTGTGCTGGGGGCTGGAGGAGCAGGGGGTCCCCTGCCAGACCATAACCTATGACGGAGGCGGTGACGCCGCTGCGCTGGGCGCCCTGGCGGCCAGAAGCTCGCCCCTGCGGGTGGGTATCGGGCTCAGCGCGTCCGGCGAGATAGCCCTCACTCATGCCCAGCTGCCGGCGGACGCGCCGCTGGCTACCGGACACGTCACCGATAGCGACGATCATCTGCGTACGCTCGGCGCCAACGCCGGGCAGCTGGTTAAAGTCCTGCCGTTAAGTGAGAGAAACTGAATGTATCGTATCTATACCCGCACCGGGGATAAAGGCACCACCGCCCTGTACGGCGGCAGCCGCATCGAGAAAGACCATATTCGCGTCGAGGCCTACGGCACCGTCGATGAACTGATATCCCAACTGGGCGTCTGCTACGCCACGACCCGCGACGCCGGGCTGCGGGAAAGCCTGCACCATATTCAGCAGACGCTGTTCGTGCTGGGGGCTGAACTGGCCAGCGATGCGCGGGGCCTGACCCGCCTGAGCCAGACGGTCGGCGAAGAGGAGATCACCGCCCTGGAGCGGCTTATCGACCGCAATATGGCCGAGAGCGGCCCGTTAAAACAGTTCGTGATCCCGGGGAGGAATCTCGCCTCTGCCCAGCTGCACGTGGCGCGTACCCAGTCCCGTCGGCTTGAACGCCTGCTGACGGCCATGGACCGCGCGCATCCGCTGCGCGACGCGCTCAAACGCTACAGCAATCGCCTGTCGGATGCCCTGTTCTCCATGGCGCGTATCGAGGAGACTAGGCCTGATGCTTGCGCTTGAACTGGCTGGCGTCAATATCGTACTGCTTCATTTTGCGCCACAGGGTGGTGCGGCCGATATTGAGCAGCTGCGACATCTCCTGCACCCGCCCGCTGGTCACCCGGGCGGCGTGAATAATAGCTTCCTTTTCGATGGCGCTAAAAGTCAGGCTGGCCGGCAGCAGCGATGACGCGCTATCCCCGCCCGGCCGCTCGGAAAAGAGATATTCCGGCAGATTACTCAGGCGAATGTGGCCGTTGTCGCTGCTGATGGCGATATTCTCAATGACGCTATTGAGCTCAAAATCATTCCCCGGCCACGAGTAGGCCACCAGCTGCGCCAGCGCGTCATCGTCCACTTTCAGTCGCGAAGAGAAACGCTTCTCCAGGCTCTTCAACCGGTTATGCACCAGCGACGGAATACTGTTGCGTCGGGCGCGCAGCGGCGGGATGACGATCTCAAAGGAGTGCAACGCATAGTACAGCTGGCGGCTAAAGCGGTTCTGTTCCACCAGATTGGCCAGATCGACGGTGGTGGTGGCAATCACCTTCACATCCACCGGGATCAGGCGCCGGGCGTCGAGGCGGGTGAGCACGCCCTGCTTAATGACCTGCAGCAGGGCCGACTGCAGCTCCGGCGCCAGATACTCGATCTTTTCCAGAAACAGGGTGCCGCCGTTGGCCAGCTCAAGGCGGCTCAGGCGGCCATTTTCATCGTCGGTAGGGGCGCTGCCCATAAAATCCTGGCCCAGCACGCTGTCGGCATACAGCTGGCAGTTGACGGCGATATAGGGGCCGCCCGCCCGTTCGCTTTCATTGTGGATAGCCTGGCTCAGCAGCTCTTTCCCAACCCCCTCTTCACCGCACAGCAGCACCGGGAAGCCACCGCGCGCCGCCTGGCGGCCAAAGTGGATCAGGCGTCGGGTTTCCGGATCGTCGGCAGACATCTGCTCAAAGGTGTGGCTCACTTTACCGAGCTGGCTGGTCATCAGCTGCCGCATCTGCTCCACCGGGTGCAGCAGCAGAATAAAACTGTTGCCTTGCGCCTCGACAATCGGTTTTAAGGTGATCACCGCGTCGACAAACTGATGCTGACTTTCAAAGGTGACTTCGACGTGATTCAGGCCGCGGGCGTGTTTGATGGCGCGGCGCAGCAGCGCCGGGAGGGTCACCAGATCGGCGATATTTTTCCCCTGGCTGGCCTGAGCATCAAGATGCAACAGTCTCGCCGCCTGAACATTGAGAAACTGCAGCACGCCCTGTTCGTTCCACGCCATCACCCCATCGTCCATGCTCTCCAGCAGGCCGTACATCTGATTGAGGTGGCGGTTGGATTCCGCCAGCAGGCTGTCGGTGAGCAGGGAGTTACCCACCTCGCGGGCGATGGCCAGCGTCAGGGAGAGGTCGGCGCTGGACTGGTGCTCGACCAGACAGCAAAGCGAAATAGAGCCGAACAGCCGCCCGTGGTTATCAAACACCGGCGTCGAGCAAAAACTCCATGGCTGTAGCGCCTGCTTAAAATGCCGATCGCCGGCGGTGTTGATCGGCTGGCCCTGCATCGCGGCCAGCGACAGCGCGCAGGTGCCGATAATGCTCTCCGCACAATAGCTGCCGTCGCGAAATCCCAGGGCAGCCAGCTGGGCCAGGGTTTGCGGCTCGCCGCAACGGCTGAGGATGCAGGCAGACTCATCAAGAATAAACAGCGCGCAGGGGCGACCGTCCATAAACTCCCAGGCGTCTTCCAGCGCCGCCTGACCGATGGTCAGCAGCGCGGTTTTACGCCGACAGATGGAGTCGAAGGTCAGGCCCTGGGCCTGGTGCGGCGTTTGCCAGGTTTCGCGCTGCATAAACTTGCTGCAGCGGTGCCATGACTGGGCGATGACGGAAGAGACCGCCTTCCCGGTTTCCTGAGTCTGAACAGTCATATCCTTTTCCGCGTTGTACCATAGAGAACCCCTCCGGCAGCGACTGCCGGAGGGGAGAAAGAAAAACCGCTGACCTGGGCCAGCGGTTTAGCCACCGCGATTTAACGCGCCAGCCACTGCTGGCCTAACAGATCGGCGGTGAGGATAGCGGCATGGACGCTCTCCGGGGTCACCGCAAACGGCATATTGTGGATGGTTTCCCCTTCCGCGCAGGTGGCTTTCGCCACCGCGGCGATTTTCTCGTCGATCCCCTCTTTGACGCCCATCTGCGCGAGCGTCACCGGCAGGCCGACGCGCTGGCAGAAGCCCAGCACCGTTTCAATCTCGTCCATCGGGCTGTTCTGCAGCACCAGCTGCGCCAGGGTACCGAAGGCCACTTTCTCACCGTGATACAGATGGTGGCACTCTTCAAGAATGGTGAAACCGTTGTGGATTGCATGGGCAGCGGCCAGGCCACTGCTTTCAAAGCCAATGCCGCTGAGGTAAGTGTTCGCCTCGATGATGCGCTCCAGCGCTTCGGTCACTACCCCGGCCTGCGCCGCCAGCCGGGCCTTTTCGCCCTCCGCCAGCAGCGTATCATAGCACAGGCGGGCGAGGCTCAACGCCGCCTCGGTGGACTGTCCTCCGGCCATGCTGGTGGCGCGCGCATCGTAGCAAGCTTTGGCCTCGAACCAGGTGGAGAGCGCATCGCCCATGCCGGAGACCAGCAGGCGTACCGGCGCTTTGGCGATAATCGCCGTGTCCATCACCACCATATCCGGGTTTTTCGGATAGATCAGATACTCTTCAAACTCGCCCGCTTCGGTGTAGATCACCGACAGCGCGCTGGTCGGCGCATCGGTCGAGGCGATGGTCGGGATCACCACCACCGGCAGCTTCTGGTAGTAACCGATCGCCTTCGCGGTATCGAGGGTTTTACCACCGCCGATCCCGACCACGCCGCGGCAGCCCTGTTTTTGCAAGATCGCCATCAGACGGTTGATTTCCGCATGGCTGCATTCGCCGTTAAACCGTTCCGCATGGCAGCGAATATCGTGGCTCTGCAGGCCATTCACCACTTTCTCTCCCGCCAGCTTCATTACGAAATCGTCGGCGATGACGAAGAAGCTCTCCGCCAGGTTTTTGGCATATTGACCGAACAGAACAGCAGCATCAGGACCCTGAAGATATTTGGCTGGAGATTGAATAACTTTTAGCATTCCTTTCACCCTCAAATAAGTGCGCATGTAAACATGATGAGCCCTGGCGTTATCCGCGCCGGCCAGTGAAGCGCGGCCTGAACGGAGCGTACCGGAGCAGTGCGATCACTGTAGGGCCGGCAGGGAACAAAAAAATCTTTCGCCTTTTTGTTCTGATATGAAACACAGGTTAATTTTTTACGTTCCATATTGGAACAAAAAACCCTAATCTCTGTCAGGATTGCGATCCCGATCCGCTACTTTGCCGCATAATGCCCTTGCAATCCTCCGTGTTTGACCGCCTTTTCTCCCGCAGTCGGCAGAAAATCAGCAAAAAATTTTTTTCCACCCGCTTCGCCAGCTATCCTGACCGCCGCTTATGGCAGAAGAAAAAAAGCGCGCCAGCTCGCATTTTCACCATATCCTCAGCAAAAACGTTCCATAAAGAAACAAAATCAGGAAGCAATGTTTCGTAATGAAACCCGATCGTCGGGGCATTCTTTTTTTCGTCCGCTCAGCCAGAATCATCATATCGCCAGGCACGCTCCACCGTCAGACGATACCCCTACGCGATGACCGCCTCCGCCAGCAGAGAGGCGGCATCGAACCTTCTCCAACGGAGCACTGAATAATGAAAAAGCTGATTAACCGTGTTGAAGATGTACTGAATGAACAATTACAGGGGCTGGCTAAAGCCCATCCGCAGCTGACCCTGCATCAGGACCCGCTGTATGTGACCCGCACCGACGCGCCGGTGGCTGGCAAGGTGGCCCTGCTCTCCGGCGGCGGCAGCGGACATGAACCGATGCACTGCGGCTATATCGGCCAGGGCATGCTCTCCGGCGCCTGTCCGGGGGAAATCTTCACCTCGCCGACGCCGGACAAAATGTTTGAATGCGCGATGCAAATTGACGGCGGCGAAGGCGTCTTGCTGATTATCAAAAACTATACCGGCGACATCCTGAATTTTGAGACCGCCACCGAGCTGCTGCATGAGAGCGGCATTAAAGTCACCACCGTGGTGGTCGACGACGACGTGGCGGTGAAAGACAGCCTCTATACCGCCGGTCGTCGCGGCGTCGCCAACACCGTACTGATCGAAAAACTGGTCGGCGCCGCCGCCGAGCGCGGCGACTCGCTGGAAGCCTGCGCTGAACTGGGCCGCCGCCTGAACAATCTCGGCCACTCGATTGGTATCGCCCTTGGCGCCTGCACCGTACCGGCTGCCGGGCAGCCATCCTTTACGCTGAAAGATGACGAGATGGAGTTCGGCGTCGGCATTCACGGCGAGCCGGGCATCGACCGCCGCCGCTTCAGCTCGCTGGACCAAACCGTCGATGAGATGTTCGATACCCTGCTGGAAAACGGCGCTTACAGCCGCACGCTGCGCCAGTGGGATACCGTCAAGGGCGCGTGGCAGGAAGTGCAGCAGAGCAAAACCGCGCTGCAAAACGGCGACCGGGTTATCGCGCTGGTTAATAACCTCGGCGCCACTCCGCTTTCCGAACTGTATGGCGTGTATAACCGCCTCGCCCAGCGCTGCGAAGCGTCCGGCATCATCATCGAACGCAACCTCATCGGCAGCTACTGTACTTCGCTGGATATGGCGGGCTTCTCCATCACTCTGCTGAAAGTGGATGACGAGACGCTGACGCTATGGGACGCCCCGGTTCACACCCCGGCGCTGAACTGGGGAAACTAAGGAGCACGACATGTCACTGAACAGAACGCAAATCGTCGACTGGCTGTACCGCTGCGGCGATATTTTCACCAAAGAGAGCGATTTTCTCACCGGCCTCGATAAAGAGATTGGCGACGCCGACCACGGTCTCAATATGCACCGCGGTTTCAGTAAAGTGGTCGAAAAGCTGCCGTCGATTGCCGATAAAGATATTGGCTTTATCCTCAAAAACACCGGCATGACGCTGCTCTCCAACGTCGGCGGCGCCAGCGGCCCGCTGTTCGGCACCTTCTTCATTCGCGCCGCGCAGGTGACCCAGGCCCACCAGAGCCTGACGCTCGACGAGCTGTACCTGATGATCCGCGAAGGTGCGGACGGTGTCGTCAACCGCGGCAAAGCGGAGCCAGGGGATAAAACCATGTGCGACGTCTGGCTGCCGGTGGTGGACTCCCTGCGCCAGTCCAGCGAGCAGCACCTGTCGATCGCCGCCGCGCTGGATGCCGCCTGCGAAGTGGCCGAGCGTGCGGCCCACGCTACCATCACTATGCAGGCGCGTAAAGGCCGCGCCAGCTATCTCGGCGAGCGCAGCATCGGACATCAGGATCCCGGCGCGACCTCGGTGCTGTTTATGGTTCAGATGCTGGCCGCCGCCGCCAAAGAGTAAGGAAATTGCGATGGTAAACCTGGTTATTGTTTCTCATAGCGCCCGGCTGGGCGAAGGTGTCGGAGAACTGGCCCGGCAGATGTTAATCAACGATGGCTGCAAACTGGCGATCGCCGCCGGGATCGACGATCCCGACAGCCCGATCGGCACCGATCCGCTTAAAGTCATGGAGGCGATCGAATCCGTGGCCGATACCGATCACGTGCTGGTGATGATGGATATCGGCAGCGCGTTGCTCAGCGCCGAAACCGCCCTCGATCTGCTCGATCCGGCGATTGCCGCGAAGGTGCGACTGTGCGCCGCGCCGCTGGTGGAAGGGACGCTGGCGGCCACCGTCAGCGCTGCCTCCGGCGCCGGGATCGACAAGGTGATCGCCGACGCCATGAGCGCCCTGGAGGCCAAGCGGGTTCAGCTGGGTTTACCTTCGCCAACTTCTGACGCCGCGCCGGCGCCGATGCTTGCCGACGACGGCGACACAAAATCGGTTTCAGTCATTATTAACAATCACAACGGCCTGCACGTGCGTCCGGCGTCGAAGCTGGTCGCCGCGCTGGCGGGCTTTAACGCCGATCTGCTGCTGGAGAAAAACGGGAAGTGCGTCAAACCGGACAGCCTCAACCAAATCGCGCTATTGCAGGTCCGCCGCAACGATAAGCTGCGCCTGCTGGCCCGCGGTCCGGATGCCGACGCGGCGCTGGCGGCGTTTCAGGCGCTGGCCGCCGATAACTTCGGTGAATCGCCTGCGGCGCAACCGGCAGCGGCTCCGGCAACGCCCGAGCGCGTCGAAGGCGCTGCCCTGCGCTATCCGCTGGCCCTGATCCAGCCGCTCCGCCCGGCTGCCGCCGATGCCGCCCGCGAGCAGCAGCGCCTGCGCCAGGCCATTGACCAGACGCTGGCGGATCTTATCGCCCTGACCGAGCTGGCGGAAAATAAATTTCACGCCGATATCGCGGCGATCTTCGCCGGGCACCACACCCTGCTCGACGATGACGATCTGTTTGATGCCGCCAACGATCGCCTGCTCACCGAACAATGCTCGGCGGAATGGGCATGGCATCAGGTGTTGATGGAGCTCAGCCAGCAGTATCGCCAGCTGGATGACCCCTACCTGCAGGCGCGCTATATCGATATCGAAGATATTTTGCAGCGCACCCTGCGCCATCTGCAGGGCGTTCAGGAGAAAGTGCCGACGCCCGGCGAGCCAACAATTATTATTGCCGACAACATTTATCCCTCAACCGTCTTACAGCTGGATGCCAGCTTCGTTAAAGGCCTGTGCCTGCGCGATGGCAGCGAACAGGCTCACGGCGCGATTATCGCCCGCGCGGCGGGGATCGCCTGGCTGAGCCAGCAGGGCGAGGCGCTGAACAGCGTGCAGCCCGGCGAGACTATCGTGCTCGATATGCGCCACCAGCGCCTTATCCGTGACTAAAATTCACGTTGACCGTTACCGCTCCGGGGGCCTGCCTCCGGAGGGTGAGTTTTCGCTTACTCTTCAGGAACCACTATGTCTCAATTCTTTTTTAACCAGCGCGCCAGCCTCGTCAACGATGTGATTGAGGGTACCATTATCGCCAGCCCGTGGAATAACCTCGCCCGTCTGGAGAGCGACCCGGCGATCCGGGTGGTGGTCCGTCGCGATCTGAATAAAAACAACGTGGCGGTGATCTCCGGCGGCGGCGCCGGCCATGAACCGGCGCACGTCGGCTTTATTGGTAAAGGCATGCTGACCGCCGCGGTCTGCGGCGATCTGTTCGCCTCGCCGAGCGTCGACGCGGTGCTCACCGCCATTCAGGCAGTGACCGGCGAGGCGGGCTGCCTGCTGATCGTCAAAAACTACACCGGCGATCGGCTTAACTTCGGTCTGGCGGCGGAGAAAGCGCGCCGACTCGGCTACAACGTGGAGATGCTGATCGTCGGCGACGATATTTCGCTGCCGGATAACAAACAGCCGCGCGGCATCGCCGGGACCATTCTGGTGCATAAAGTGGCGGGCTATTTCGCCGAGCGCGGCTTCAACCTCGCCACCGTCCTGCGTGAAGCGCAATACGCCGCCAGCCATACCGCCAGCATCGGGGTGGCGCTGGCCAGCTGCCACCTGCCGCAGGAAGCCGACAGCGCGCCGCGCCATCAGGCCGGTCACGCCGAGCTGGGAATGGGCATCCACGGTGAGCCGGGCGCCTCGACGATCGCCACGCAAAACAGTGCGGAAATCGTTAACCTGATGGTGGAAAAACTGACCGCCGCCCTACCGGAAACCGGCCGCCTGGCGGTGATGCTCAATAACCTCGGCGGCGTGTCGGTGGCTGAGATGGCGATCCTGACCCGCGAGCTGGCCAACACCCCGCTGCAGGCGCGCATTGACTGGTTAATAGGCCCGGCCTCGCTGGTGACGGCGCTGGATATGAAAGGCTTCTCGCTGACCGCCATCGTGCTGGAGGAGAGTATTGAGAAAGCGCTGCTTTCGGATGTGGAAACCGCCAGCTGGCAGAAGCCGCTGCAGCCGCGGACTATCAACGTCGTGCCGTCCACCCTCGACAGCGCCCGGGTGGATTTTACACCCTCGGCCAACCCACAGGTGGGCGATTACGTGGCGCAGGTGACCGGCGCCCTCATCGATCTTGAAGAACATCTCAACGCGCTGGATGCCAAAGTAGGCGACGGCGATACCGGCTCCACCTTCGCCGCCGGGGCGCGCGAGATTGCCGAGCGGCTCGAGCGTCAGCAGCTGCCCCTGAACGATCTGCCAACGCTCTTCGCGCTGATCGGCGAACGCCTGACGGTGGTGATGGGCGGCTCCAGCGGGGTATTGATGTCTATCTTCTTCACCGCTGCCGGGCAGAAGCTGGGGCAAGGCGCCAGCGTGGCCGAGGCGCTGAACGCCGGTCTGGAACAGATGAAGTTTTACGGCGGCGCCGATGAGGGAGACCGGACGATGATCGACGCTCTGCAGCCGGCGCTGGCGGCGCTGCTGGCCGAACCGGAGAATCTGCAGGCCGCTTTCGCCGCGGCGCAGGCCGGGGCGGATCGCACCTGCCAGTCAAGCAAAGCCGGCGCCGGACGCGCGTCCTATCTCAACAGCGATAGCCTGCTCGGCAACATGGACCCCGGCGCCCACGCGGTGGCGATGGTGTTTAAGGCGCTGGCGGAACGCTAAGCCTTCCCCGGTGGCGCTGCGCTTACCGGGGCGACGTAACACCGCCGAATAGCAGGTCGGGTAAGGCGTAAGCCGCCACCCGACAAAAAACGGCACCGCCGGTAGCCCGGATAAGGCGCGACGCGCCGCTATCCGGGTTTTAGCACGATGGCTTTTTACTTGCTGTGCCAGTACGCCTGGGAACGCACCAGCTGCTGATCGATGCTCTCGTCTTCAAAGCGCGCCAGCAGCGATTTCACCACCGCGCCTTCGCCGGTCAGCCAGATAAAATAATCCTCCGCCGGCACCTTCACCTGCGCCAGACGCTCGGTGACGAAGGCCGGATTGTGGCCCACCACCCACTCGATGTTAAAGCCGTCGAGATCCGCCAGATAATCTTTATACGACGCATCGGCGATAGTAACGATGGCCGTCACCTGCGGCCTCGCCGGCAGCTGGCGTAATCCCAGCAGACGACGGCGCAGCGCCGGCATGCCGGACTCATCGCAAACATACAGCTGCCAGGCATAATCTTCCGGCACCACCAGCGAGCCGCGCGGGCCGCCGATCACCAGCTTATCGCCCACTTTTGCTTCCAGCGCCCAACGGCTGGCGATACCGCCATCGTGGATATAGAAATCGTAAGCCAGCTCGTGACGTTCGGCATCGTACAGCGGCGTATAGTCGCGGGTGGCAGGCCGCACGCCTTCCCCCCAGTCAATCCCCTCCTCGGTCACCTGCGGCGGGGTAAATGCCGCGCCCGGCTCGGGGAAAAAAAGCTTGGTATGGTCGTCAAAGCCGTGAGAGGCGAAGCCTTCCAGCGCCTCGCCTCCCAGCACGATACGCTGGAACGCCGCGCCTGCGCGCTCCACGCGCAGCACCGTCAGCTCACGGAAACGCAGCTCATTGCGGACACGCTGCGGGTACTTGTCTGCTTTAGTTTTTGTCATCATCGATTGCCTTCGTGAACGGTCAATAGATATATCTAAACTTGATGCAAATGATAATGATTGCCAACTAAAAAGAATGCAAGTCTTTTTTTGATATAGTCAAAACAAACCGCATCAAAATCCACATCCAGAAAACAATCACATATATATCAACATCTTAAAAAATAAATAGCAACCAGCATTGCGAACATTCATTTTTTAGATATAAATTAGATATATCAAAAACAGCAGGAGGTAACCATGCGACATCATCATGAAGAAGGGCGTGGGCCACGCGGGCGCCACGGTGATCCCAGCGAACACGGCGACCATGGCCGCCGCGGCGGCGGACGTCGCCAGCGTTTCTTTGGCCACGGCGAACTGCGGCTGATCATTCTGGATATCCTCAGCCGCAGCGCCAGCCATGGCTATGAGCTGATCAAAGAGATCGAAACGCTTACCCAGGGGAACTACAGCCCCAGCCCGGGGGTGATCTATCCGACGCTGGATCTGCTCCAGGACCAGGGCCTTATCAGCGTGGAAGACGACAACGGACGCAAGAAAATCCTTATCAGCGAGGAAGGAAAACAGCTGCACGCCGAGAACCAGGAGCACCTGGCCCATATCCAGGAGCGCCTGCAGGCGCGGATGGTCGGCTGCGAGCTGCGCCGCGATCCGCAGATGAAGCGCGCGCTGGAAAACTTCAAAGCGGTCCTCGACCTGAAAGTGAACCAGCAGGCCAGCAGTGCCGCCCAGCTCAAGCAGATCATCGGCATTATTGACCGGGCGGCGATGGAGATCTCTCAGCTCGACTAAGCCTCTTTTTTCACCACCGGCTGCCCCGCGCTGGGGCAGCCCGCACCACGGCGGATCGCCCCGTCCATTGCCGCCAGGCAGAAAATCTCGTCAGCTCAGGAATAAAACGTGCCAATAGTGGCGCAATGAGATTAAATTTTACACAATTCGTCTTTTGCTTTGCATTTATCCCGATTTTCACCGCTTCTGCCGAACTGGCGTAATCCCTGCAATACTTAATCCAGTATCGTGTGATACGTCCGCCCCAGGAGCACATTTTGAACAGGTTACCTTCCAGCGCATCGGCTCTGGCCTGCAGCGCACACGCACTGAATCTCATTGAAAAGCGCACGCTTGATCATGAGGAAATGAAAGCACTTAACCAGGAGGTCAGGGAATACTTTAAAGAGCATGTGAATCCGGGGTTTTTAGAGTATCGAAAATCGGTCACAGCCGGCGGGGATTACGGAGCCGTAGAGTGGCAAGCGGGAGGGTTAAATACGCTTGTCGACACCCAGGGACAGGAGTTTATCGACTGCCTTGGTGGGTTTGGCATCTTCAATGTAGGGCACCGTAATCCAGTTGTGGTATCCGCCGTCGAGAATCAACTCGCGAAACAACCGCTTCACAGTCAGGAGCTGCTGGACCCGCTACGCGCGATGCTGGCGAAAACCCTGGCAGCCTTAACGCCCGGGAAACTAAAGTACAGTTTCTTCTGCAACAGCGGTACCGAATCAGTAGAAGCGGCGCTGAAGCTGGCAAAAGCCTATCAGTCTCCGCGCGGCAAATTTACCTTCGTCGCCACCAGCGGCGCGTTCCACGGTAAATCGCTGGGCGCGCTGTCGGCCACCGCCAAGTCGACCTTCCGCAAACCCTTTATGCCGCTGCTGCCGGGCTTCCGCCACGTGCCGTTCGGCGATATCAACGCCATGCGCACCATGCTGAGCGAGTGCAAGAAAACCGGCGACGACGTCGCGGCGGTGATCCTCGAGCCGATTCAGGGCGAAGGGGGCGTGATCCTCCCGCCGGCGGGTTACTTACCGGCGGTCCGTAAACTGTGCGACGAGTTTGGCGCATTGCTGATCCTCGACGAAGTGCAGACCGGCATGGGCCGCACCGGCAAGATGTTCGCCTGCGAGCATGAGAACGTCCAGCCGGACATTCTGTGTCTGGCGAAAGCGCTCGGCGGCGGTGTGATGCCGATCGGCGCGACGGTGGCGACGGAAGAGGTCTTCTCGGTGCTCTTCGATAACCCGTTCCTGCACACCACCACCTTCGGCGGCAACCCGTTGGCCTGTGCGGCGGCGCTGGCGACGATCAACGTGCTGCTGACGCAAAACCTGCCGGCGCAGGCGGCGCAGAAAGGCGATATGCTGCTGGACGGTTTCCGCCTGCTGGCGCAGGAGTATCCGGACCTGGTGAATGAAGTGCGCGGGAAAGGCATGCTGATGGCTATCGAGTTTGTTGATAACGAGATTGGCTACGACTTTGCCAGCGAGATGTTCAGACAGCGGGTGCTGGTCGCCGGGACGTTAAACAACGCCAAGACGATCCGCATTGAACCGCCGCTGACGCTCACCCTTGAGCAGTGCGAACAGGTGCTGAAGGCGGCGCGCAAGGCGCTGGCGGCCCTGCGCGTTTCGGTCGAAGAAGCGTAATAAAGTGTCCTTCACCCTCTCCCTCTGAGAGGGTGAAGGATAACCCTCACACCTGCGGTAACAGGCCGATAAAGCTGCGCTTCTGCCGCGGCTGCGACATCATCTCCTCCAGCTTTTCGACGCAGGCTAAATAGTGCGGCGTCTTCTTATGCGCCAGCACCGCCTCATCGTCTTTATAGGCTTCGTAGATAAAAAAGCGGGTTTTCACCTCGGGATCCTGCAGGACATCAAAGCGCAGGTTGCCTGGCTCCCGCAGCGCGCCCTCGTGGTTGGCGCGAAACACCTCGAGAAACTCATCCACCCGCTCGGGTTTAATATTGATCTCCACCAGCGTGACGTTCATTTCAGCTCTCCCTGTTTTTCTTCCTGCCAGAACTGATACGCTTCGCGCGCGTTCAGATTCTCATGCACCACCTTTTTCACCGCCTTCAGCATCGCGCGCGGGGCGCTGGACTGGAAGATGTTGCGCCCCATATCCACCCCGGACGCGCCCTGGTCGATCGCCCGCCAGCACATCTCCAGCGCCTCATGCTCCGGCAGTTTTTTACCGCCGGCGATAACGATCGGCACCGGACAGCTGGCGGTCACTTTTTCAAAGCCTTCCTCAACGAAATAGGTCTTCACAAACTGCGCCCCCATTTCGGCGGCAATCCGGCTGGCCAGCGAGAAGTAGCGCGCATCGCGGGTCATCTCTTTGCCGACGCCGGTAACCGCCAGGACCGGCATACCGTAGCGATTGCCGGCGTCCACCAGTTTGATGATGTTATTGATCGACTGATGTTCGTATTCGCTGCCGATATAGACCTGCGCCGCCACCGCGCATACGTTGAGCCGCAGCGCGTCTTCCATCGCCACCGCCACGCATTCGTTAGAGAGTTCGCTCAAAATCGAATTGCCGCCGGAGGCGCGGAGCACCACCGGCTTATTGGTGGCCGCCGGTACCTGGCTGCGCAGTACGCCGCGGGTGCACATCAGCACGTCGGTGTCGGCAAACAGCGGCGCAATCGACAGGTCGATACGCTCCAGCCCGGTGGTTGGCCCCTGGAAGTAACCGTGATCGAAGGCCAGCATCACCGTGCGGTTGCTGTGCGGATTAAAAATGCGCGCCAGCCGCGACTGCATGCCCCAGTCCAGCGAGCCGCAGCCTTTCAGGGTATACAGCGTATTCTGCTGCGGGCGGTCAATACCGAAGTCCTTCCCCTCTTTGATATCGTCTAAATCTGCCATCTCATCCTCCGTCAGAAGTCGTAGTTGTTGATGTTCTCTTTGCTGAACACCACGCGCTCCGGCAGCAGCACGATACCGTTGCCCTTCGCCTCATACTGGTAGCCCTGCACGCTGTTCGGTTCGACCTTCAGCGAGCCGATATCTTTCACCTCAACGCTGTCGCCCACGTTAAGATCGCCCTTTTTCAGCAATTGATCGGCGACGTTAACCGCAATTTTGCCCTGCTGAACCACATCCCACAGGCCGAACGCTTTCACCGTGCCGCGCTCAACGTACGGACGCATCACGTTCGGCGTACTAAAGCCGACGATCGCCACGCCCTGACGCTTGAGGTTCTCTGCCGCCTGCGCCGCCGCCGGCAGCGCATTGGCATCCGGCGCGATAATGGCGTCGAGATCCGGATAGGCTTTTAAGATCCCCTCGGCGGTTTGTAGCGATTTGGTGGCATCGTTATAGCCAAACTGGGTGGTGACGATTTGCCACTGCGGATGCTCTTTTTCGATTTTGGCTTTGGCTTCCTTCACCCACTGGTTCTGGTCGGTCACCGTCGGGCTGGAGTAGAAAAACGCTACCTTGGCAGTAGGCTTCGTCACCTGCTTTTCCGCCATCTCGACCAGCAGGCCGCCAAGCTGCTGCGGCGTGCCCTGATTGATATAGATGCTGCGGCACTCCGGCCTGGTATCGGAATCCCAGGTCAGGACTTTCACCCCGCGCTGCATCGCCCGCTTCAGCGCCGGACACAGGCCGTCCGGCGAGACAGCGGAAACGATAATCGCGTTGTAGCCCTGGTTGACGAAGTTGTTGATAAGCTGCACCTGGCCGGAGACGCTGGGCTCGGTTGGGCCGTCATAGGTGACATCCACGCCCAGCGCTTTCCCCGCCTCTTTCGCGCCGTTGCCGCCGCTGGTAAAGAAGCCGACGCCGACCAGCTTAGGAATAAAGGCGATGCGGTCCGCCGCCTGCGCGGTAACCACGCTCATCGCCAGCGCCAGCACGATCAGTTTTAATTTCATTTTATGCTCCGATTGTTTTATGCGAGAAAAGACGCCGCCAGGTCGCGCGCACCCATTCACGGTGCAGGCTCAGCGAACGCCCCATCACCACCACAACCAACAGCGCCCCTGACAGCGCGCTCGACACCTGGTTGGGGATGCCGACCATCTGTAAACCCTGTTGCAGATACCCCACCAGCAATGCCGCCAGCGCGGTACCCAGTATCGATCCCGAGCCGCCGTAAATATTGGCCCCGCCGAGCACCGCCGCGGTCAGCGCCGGCATCAGCAGGTCGCGGCCTAAATCCGAACGTGCCGAGCCGAAATAGGAGACCATCACCAGCGCCGCGACCGCCGAGGCGACGCCAACCAGGCCATACAGCACGTACGGGATGCCGTTCACCGACAGCGCGGCATAGCGCGCGGCGCGCGGGTTTTGCCCGAGTAAAAAGAGGTGGCGGCCAAAGCGCCCGCGATGGGTCAGCAGCCAGAAGAAAAAGGTGATAATCGCGAACAGCACCAGCACCAGCGGCAGTCCGGCGAGGGTTAAATTGGCGAAGGCGGTGAAGCTATCGGGAAAACCGCCAATCCCCTCGTAACCGGTCGCGCCGGCCATCCCGGAAAGCAGCAGCGCGCCGCCGCCGTACAGATACAGCGTACCAAGCGTGATCACCAGCGGGCTGATGCCGGTGTAGTGGATCAGCGCGGCGTTGAATAACCCGCACAGCAGTCCCAAGAGCAACGTCAGCGATACCGCGAGCCACAGCGGCCAGCCCGCCTGGGTCATCACCCCGAGGGCGATGGCGCACAGGCCGATGGTCGAGCCCAGCGAAATATCGATCCCGCCGCTGATGATCACCAGCGTCAGCGGCAGCGCGACGATGCCGATGCAGATAAAGTCGCTGGTGCTAAAGAGCAGCATATTGAGATCCAGCATGCGCGGATTCAGCGCGCCGAACAGCAGGATCTCCACGATCAGCAACGCCAGCAGCGCGCTTTCCCAGTTAAGCTTCAGCTTCATTTAAGCCACCTCTTTGCTTTTGCGTTCGGGAAAGCGGGCAACCTGTTTCCCCCCTTTGTTACCGGGCTGGAAACGGCTGTACTTTAGCGCCCGCTGATGGCGGGCCAGCGCTTGGCGCAGGCGGCCATCGAGCACCAGCACACCGAGCAGCACCAGACCGGCGATAAAGTCATTCCACCAGGCGGGAAGGCGGAACAGCACCAGTACGGTGTCGATTTGGGTAAGGAAAAAGGCGCCGAGAAACGCGCCGAGCAGCGTACCGGTACCGCCAAGCAGCGAGATCCCGCCCAGTACGCAGGCGGCGATGGCTTTCATCTCCAGGCCGCTGCCGGTCTGATTAGGCACAAAACCAATCTGCGCGGCGAAGACGATCCCGGCGCAGGCCGCCAGCATACCGTTGAGAGTAAAGGCCAGCATCCGCGTGCGGTTGACCGCCACGCCCAGTTGGCGCGCGGCGGCGAGGTTATCGCCAACGGCGTAAAAATCACGACCAAAGGCGGTGCGCGACAGCAGCCAGCCGCCCGCCAGCAGCAGCGCCAGCACCAGCCAGCCCAGCGGCGACACGCCGATAAACGCGGGCTCCGAGAGCGATTTCAGGCTGTCGGGCAAGCCTTCGATCCATTTCCCGCCGGTCCACAGCAACATCACCCCGCGATACAACCCCAGCGTGCCGAGCGTCGCAACGATCGCCGGAATGCGCAACCCCACCACCAGCAGGCCGTTAAACGCCCCGGCCAGCGCGCCAATCGCCAGCGCGAAGGCGATGGCCGTCGCCAACCCGTAGCCGTTGTTCAGCGCCACGCCGACGGCGATGGCGCATAGCCCAACGGTGGAGCCTACCGACACGTCAATATTGCGGGTCAGCATCACCAGGGTCGCGCCCAATGCCAGCAGGCAGAGGATTTGCGAGCTGGCGAAAATCATCGCCAGGGTCTGCAGGCTGAAATAGGCCGGATTGAGCGCCACCAGCACAACAAAGAGCGCCACGATGGCAAAGAAGGCGCTCAGTTCGCGATTCTTGAGTAACGTTTTCATGCCTGCCCTCCAAAGGCCAGGGTCATCATGCGATCGACGGTCACCGCCTGCCGCGCCAGCTCGCCGCTGTAGCGGCCCTGATGCATCACCAGCACCCGGTCGGCCAGGCCGATGAACTCATCCAGATCGGAGGAGATCATCAGCACTGCCACATTTTGCGCGGCGACGCTTTTCAGCAGCTGATAGATATCGGCGCGGGCGGAGACATCCACGCCGCGCGTCGGCTCATCGACAATTAGCAGCAGCGGGTTGGCCTCCAGACAGCGCGCCAGCAGCACCTTCTGCTGGTTACCGCCAGAGAGAGTGCGCACCGGCTGATCGCCATCGGCCAGCTTGATCCCCAGCGCCCGGTGATAGCGCTCAACCACCGCCGCCTCCCGTTTCCCCTGCTGCCACCACGATGGCTGATTGAACATCACCGTGTTCCAGCGCACCGGCGCATCGAGAAACAGCCCCGAGACCTGGCGGTCTTCCGGCAGATAGACCAGCCCGCTGGCCAGCCGGGCGCGGGTGCTGTCATTGCTAATCTCGCGATTCTCCAGCCAGATCCGCCCGGCGCGCGGTGGACGCAGGCCGTATAAGGTTTCGGCAAATTCGGTGCGCCCGGATCCCACCAGCCCGGCGAGGCCGACGATCTCCCCGGCGCGGATCTCCAGATTGAGATCGATAAAGCCTTCTCCGGTAAGATCCTCCACCCGCAGCACGGGAAAATCCTGCGCCTGGGTGCGGCGGTTGCCCGGCAGCGCCAGCCACAGCTTTTGCGTGTCGCTCAGCGTATGGTCGCGGCTGGCCGGCGTCATAGCGCTAATCAGTTGCTCATCGCGGTAAGTTGCGGTCTCGCCGCTCAGCACTACCGCCCCGTCGCGCATCACCGAAATATGGCTGGCAAGCTGGCGGATTTCGGGCAGTTTGTGCGAGATAAACACGATCCCCACGTCCAGCGCCTGTAACGCGCGGATCTGGCTAAACAACCTCTCCGTTTCGCCCGGGGTTAAAGAGGCGGTGGGTTCATCAAGGATCAGGATCCGCGCTTCGCGCATCAGGCCGCGCAGGATCTCGACCATCTGTTGATCGGCTACCTCGAGCGTGCTGGCGCTGGCATCGAGGTTGATCTGGCAGTTCAGCTGCTGCAGTTTTTCCTGCAGTCGCGCGGCGGTATCCGCCCGCTTCGGCAAACGAAAGAGAATGTTCTCGCGCACGCTGAGGTTGGGAAACAGCATCGGCTCCTGCGGCACCAGATAAATGCCCAGCTGGTGGGCCAGCGCCGGGCTGAGGCGCGCAAACGCGCGGTCGCCGATCGTCAGCTCACCGCTATCCGGGGTTTCGACGCCGGCGATGATCTTCATCAGCGTCGATTTACCCGCGCCATTGCCTCCCATCAGGGCATGCACCTGGCCCGCGCATAGCGTAAAGTCGATGCCCTTCAGCACGGCAACGCCGGAGAACTGTTTGCGGATCTGGCGAGCTTCAAGCAGTGGCTTCATCGTCGCGCCTCGTTTGAACAAATGATTTTTAAATTTAATAATGTTCAAAAGCGTAGACGGTGAACTATATTTACAACCGTGCGAAGATCACAGTTTGGCGCTTTAGATCCTCAGGAAAAAATGGGCCAGCGATGAAAGATCCGTTTTGCCAGTCGGCTCACACTTTCCGGCCGCGCAATAGCGAACATATGATCTAAATTTTTATAAGAGTTCAATTTATGAGCGAAAAACGCATTACGGAAGAGAACCGCTACGCCGGGCTGGCGTTAGCCGAGGAAGAGCTGGTGGCGCGGGTGGCGTGGTGCTACTACCACGACGGCCTGACGCAAAATGACATCGGCGAGCGTTTGGGGCTGCCGCGGCTGAAGATTTCTCGCCTGCTGGAGAAAGGCCGCCAGTCCGGGGTGATCCGCGTGCAGATCAACTCGCGCTATGAGGGCTGTCTGGCGCTTGAAAGTGAACTCCAGCAGCGTTTTGGCCTCAAGATTGCCCGCGTGCTGCCGGCGCTCAACACCCCGCCGATGAATACCCGGCTGGGGATCGGCGCGGCGCAATCGCTGATGGGTATTCTGCAACCGGGGCAATTATTGGCGGTCGGCTTCGGCGAAGCCACCATGAGCTGCCTGCAGCATCTCAGCGGCTTTATCGGCTCGCAGCAGGTGCGGCTGGTGACTCTCTCCGGCGGCGTCGGCCCGTATATGACCGGCATCGGCCAGCTTGATGCCGCCTGCAGCGTCAGCATTATCCCGGCGCCGCTGCGGGTCTCTTCGGCGGAGGTCGCCGAGATCCTGCGCCGCGAGTCGAGCGTGCGCGACGTGATCCTCGCGGCGACGGCGGCGGACGCGGCGGTGGTTGGCATCGGCGCCATCGATCAGCGGCGCGACGCCACCATTTTACGCTCCGGCTATATCAGCGAGGGCGAACAGCTGATGTACGCCCGCAAAGGCGCGGTCGGCGACATTTTAGGTTATTTCCTGCAGGCCGACGGCAGGCCGGTAGAAGGACTGGAGATCCATCGGGAACTGCTCGGCGTGACCCTTGATGAGCTAGCGCAGCTGCCGACCATCGTTGGCGTCGCCGGGGGAGAAGAAAAAGCGCAGGCGATTTATGCCGCTCTGATTGGCAAGCGCATTAATGGCCTGGTAACGGAAGAGACAACAGCACGCGCGGTGCTTACCCTGGCCTCCTGACGGCCTGGCGCCGCGCGACAACAGCGAGGCGCATGTCATGAGTTACCTGTTAGCGTTAGATGCCGGGACCGGCAGCATTCGGGCGGTTATTTTCGATCTTAATGGCCGCCAGCTGGCGGTAGGCCAGGCCGAATGGAAACACCTGAGCGTTGATAACGTCCCCGGCTCGATGGAGTTCGACCTTACCACCAACTGGCAGCTGGCCTGCCAGTGCATTCGCCAGGCGCTCGACGCCGCCCGGCTCTCTGCCGCCGATATTCAGTCCGTCGCCTGCTGTTCGATGCGCGAAGGCATCGTTCTCTATGACCGCAACGGCGAGGCCATCTGGGCCTGCGCCAACGTCGATGCCCGCGCCAGCCGCGAAGTGGCGGAGCTTAAGGAGATCCACGACTATCGCTTCGAATCCGAGGTATACGAGGTCTCGGGACAAACCCTGGCGCTCAGCGCCATGCCGCGCCTGCTGTGGCTGGCGCACCACCGCCCCGATATCTACCGCAAAGCGGCAACCATCACCATGATCAGCGACTGGCTGGCGGCGAAGCTTTCCGGCGAGCTGGCGGTCGACCCGTCAAACGCCGGCACCACCGGCATGCTCGATCTGTTCAGCCGCGACTGGCGTCCGGCGCTGCTGGATATGGCCGGGCTGCGCGCCGATATGCTGTCGCCGGTCAAAGAGACCGGTACCCTGCTGGGCGCCGTCACCGAAGCGGCGGCGCAGCAGAGCGGCCTGCGCGCCGGGACGCCGGTGGTGATGGGCGGCGGCGACGTCCAGCTCGGCTGCCTGGGCCTTGGGGTGGTGCGCGCCGGGCAAACCGCGGTACTCGGCGGCACTTTCTGGCAGCAGGTGGTCAACCTGCCGCAGGTGCGCACCGATCCGCAGATGAATATTCGCGTTAATCCTCACGTGATTCCCGGCATGGCGCAGGCGGAATCGATCAGCTTCTTTACCGGCCTGACCATGCGCTGGTTTCGCGACGCCTTCTGCGCTGAAGAAAAACTGATTGCCGAGCGGCTCGGCGTCGATGCCTATTCGCTGCTGGAGGAGATGGCCAGCCGCGTCCCCGCCGGTTCCCACGGCGTGATGCCTATTTTTTCCGACGCAATGCACTTTAAGCAGTGGTACCACGCCGCGCCGTCGTTTATTAACCTCTCCATCGATCCGGAAAAGTGCAATAAAGCGACCCTGTTCCGCGCGCTGGAAGAGAACGCGGCGATTGTCTCCGCCTGCAACCTCGCGCAGATCTCGCAGTTCTCCGGGGTGACATTCGACAGCCTGGTGTTTGCCGGCGGCGGCTCTAAAGGCGCGCTGTGGAGCCAGATCCTCAGCGACGTCACCGGCCTGCCGGTGCGGGTGCCGGTGGTCCGCGAAGCCACCGCTCTGGGCTGCGCCATCGCCGCCGGAACCGGCGCCGGGCTGTATGACGATATGGCCAGCACCGGAGAGCGGTTAGTGAGCTGGCACCGCGAGTTCACCCCAAATCCGCAGCATCGCGAGCTGTATCAGGAGATGATGAGCAAATGGCAGACGGTGTACGCCGATCAGCTTGGCCTTGTCGATAGCGGACTGACAACGTCGATGTGGCAGGCGCCGGGTCTGGAACGCCGCCAGCGCGTTGCGTCTTCCCCCTCACCCTAACTACCGGTGCCGCTCCGCCTTTCCCCCCTCTCCCTTTGGGAGAGGGCCGGGGTGTGGGGCAACGCTTCGCCGTTCTTTGAATCCCATCACAATCACCGCACTCCCCTTTTCCCTTTTTCTCCACGATGGCTAAATTAGTAACTCATCCGACCACATAACAATAATTTTACATTGGAAGCCACTATGAGCCGCTATCCGTCGCTTTTCGCCCCGCTTGAGCTGGGCTTCACAACGCTCAAAAACCGCGTGTTGATGGGCTCAATGCACACCGGGCTGGAAGAGCTGCCGGACGGCGCGCAGCGGCTGGCGGCCTTTTACGCCGAGCGCGCCCGTCACGGCGTGGCGCTGATCGTCACCGGCGGCATCGCTCCGGCGCCCTCTGGCGTCACCATGGCCGGCGGCGCGGTACTCAACGACGCCAGCCATCTGGCGCATCATCGCCATATTACCGATGCGGTACATCAGGAAGGCGGCAAAATCGCTCTGCAGATCCTGCACACCGGCCGTTACAGCTACCAGCCCGCGCTGGTGGCCCCCTCGGCGCTACAGGCGCCGATCAACCGTTTTACCCCCCATGAACTGAGCCACGATGAGATCCTGACGCTGATCGATGATTTTGCCCACTGCGCCCAGCTGGCGCGCGAAGCGGGCTATGACGGCGTCGAGGTGATGGGCTCTGAGGGCTATCTGATTAACGAATTTCTCGCCGCGCGCACCAACCAGCGCGACGACCAATGGGGCGGCGATTATGCCAGGCGCATGCGTTTCGCCGTAGAGGTGGTTAAGGCGGTGCGCCAGCGCGCCGGCCACGATTTCATTATCATTTACCGTCTGTCGATGCTCGATCTGGTCAACGACGGCAGCACGCTGGCGGAAGTCACTGAACTGGCCAAAGCGATTGAAGCGGCGGGAGCGACCATCATCAACACCGGGATTGGCTGGCACGAAGCGCGCATTCCGACCATCGCCACGCCGGTACCGCGCGGAGCTTTCAGCTGGGTCACCCGCAAGCTGAAGGGCGCGGTGTCGATCCCGTTGATCACCACCAACCGCATTAACGATCCGCAGGTCGCGGAGGATATTCTCGCCCGCGGCGATGCCGATATGGTATCGATGGCCCGCCCGTTCCTTGCCGACGCCGAATTTATATCAAAAGCGCAGGACGATCGCGCCGATCAGATCAACACCTGCATCGGCTGCAATCAGGCGTGTCTCGATCGGATCTTCGTCGGCAAAGTCACCTCCTGTCTGGTCAACCCGCGCGCGTGTCATGAAACCCTGATGCCGGTCCTGCCTGCCAACGCGCCTAAACGGCTGGCGGTGGTCGGAGCCGGGCCTGCCGGTCTGGCCTTCGCCGTAAACGCTGCCGCCCGCGGTCATCACGTCACGTTGTTTGATGCGCTCCCGGAGATCGGCGGTCAGTTTAATATCGCCAAACAGATCCCCGGCAAAGAGGAGTTTCACGAGACGCTGCGTTACTACCGCACCATGCTCGATCTCCATGGTGTCGATCTACGCCTGAACACCCGCGTCACGACAGACGATCTGCTGGCGTTCGATGAGACGATCCTCGCCACCGGTATCGCCCCGCGCCTGCCGGCGATCGACGGGATCGATCATCCAAAAGTGCTGAGCTACCTTGATGTCTTGCGCGATAAAGCGCCGGTTGGCGCGAAGGTGGCGATTATCGGCTGCGGCGGTATCGGCTTCGACACCGCGATGTATTTAAGCCAGTCGGGCGCGGCCACCAGCCAGGATATCGGCGAGTTCTGCCGCGAATGGGGTATCGATACCAGCCTGCAAACGGCGGGAGGGCTGCATCCTGAAGGCCCGCAACTGAGTAAAAGCCCGCGACAGATTGTGATGCTGCAGCGCAAAGCCAGCAAACCGGGCGAAGGGCTCGGCAAAACCACCGGTTGGATCCACCGCGCGACGCTGCTGGCGCGCGGGGTGAAAATGATCCCGGCGGTCAGTTATGAAAAGATCGATGATGAAGGATTACACGTCACTATCGGCGGCGAGCGCCAGCTGTTGGCGGTCGATCAGGTGGTGATCTGCGCCGGTCAGGAGCCGCGCCGCGAGCTGGCGGATCCGCTGCGCGCGGCGGGGAAAACGGTGCATCTCATCGGCGGTTGCGACGTGGCGGCGGAGCTGGATGCGCGCCGGGCGATTGCCCAGGGCACTAAACTGGCGCTGGCGATTTAGCCCTGTCCCGGGGGCGGCGCGATGCGCCTTCCCCGGGCTACCACGATAATCCCGCACGCTAGCCCGGCTAAGGCGACAGCCGCGAGCCGGGGGAAACCGCGACAAGAATCAGCGCTGCTTACGCACCTTGGTTGCTTTCAAAATGACAAACTTATTGTTCGTCGCAATCGTCGTGCAATTACCAAACGCGCGCTTCAGCTTACGGAAGTAATCGAGGTGGCGGTTGCCGACGACGTACAGCTCGCCGCCGTATTTCAGGCTGCGGCGGGCATCGTTAAACATCTGCCAGGCGATATGGTCGGTAATAGCGTGTTGCTGATGGAACGGCGGATTACACAGAATCGCCGTAAAGCGGTCGGGCTCAATGCCGGAGAGCGAGTTGTTGACCATAAATTCACAGCGTGCGATATCGTCCGGCAGATTGCGCTCGACGTTCAACCGGCTGGAAGCCACCGCCATGTGCGACTCATCGGTAAACATGACCCGCGCGTTCGGGTTCTGCGCCAGCGCCTGAAGGCCAATCACCCCATTGCCGCAGCCGAGATCGGCGATCTCGCCTTCTAGATCAGACGGTAAATGCTGCAGGAAGAAACGCGCGCCGATATCCAGCCCGCTGCGGGCAAAAACGTTGGCGTGGTTATGGATGGTCCACGGCGTGCCGTCCAGCTTCCAGCTGTAGGTTTGCGGCGCATCGGCAAGCTCAGGAGCGGTGAAAACGCAGTGGATCAGACGCGCTTTTTTCCAGGCCAGCGAGGTGGTGGTGGTGCCGAGGATTTTTTCAAACAGCGCCAGCGTCGAGTTGTGCACATCACGGGCTTTCGCCGCGGCGATGATGCGGGTTTCCGGCGTGACTACTTCGCGCAGGGCGCGCAGCTGCTGTTCCAGCAGCGCCAGCTGTTTTGGCACCTTAATCAGCACCAGCGCCGGCGCGGCCGGTAGCGGGCTCAGGCTATCCTGAAAGCGCACGCTCTCTTCATCGATACCGTTCATCCGCAGGTTGTGGCGGGTCGCCAGCTCGGAAATAAAGGAGTCGTTGATGCTGACCGGGTTGCGATCCGCCAGCGCGCAGGCGAGCGCGCCGAAGCCGTCGTTGAAGATGAGCGTCAGGCCGTCGACGTCATTCACCTGTTGCAGCAGATATTCATCCGCCGCTTCCCATGCCTGAAGCGCTTCTTCTTCAGCGTTAGGTGGGAACCGCTCTAATGTGAATAACTCACCGTTTAACTCTGCCTGGCTCATCGCCTCTCCGCCTCCGGAATAGTAAAACCCGCGAGTTTATACGCAAATCCTGTCCAGTTGAAGAGAGATCGCTGATCATCGCCGCTCAGCGTAGATCGCCCTCGTCATCGGCTCGGAGCAGCGTTATCGACGCGCGGGCGCCGGGCATCAGCTGCTGCAGATAACCTACCAGCCGCTCTCCCGCCTCATGCAGGGCCGACAACGGCATCGCCGGCAGGCTTTCGAGAATAAACCACATCGTCTGCGCGCCGCTGTCCAGCCGGGTGCGCACGCCCTGTCGCCAGTTCCAGCGTCGGCAGGTTACGCCTATATCATCCCGCCAGATGACTTCGCCCGGCTCCGGATATTCCACTACCGGCTCTGCCGATTTTAGCGTATCGAATGGCTCATCGCCGCGGGCAATGGCCAGCCGCGGTTCGCCACGGTAGGCGGCCAGATTTTCCCCACCGACCGGGACGGCATAGCGAATGCTGATCGCGTTGTAGATATCCACCACCGGATCGATGGCCGGCAGGCTCCCCTCTTTCAGCACCCGCTTGCGCAGCGCCTGCGCCGAACAGGGGGTACGTTTCGCCTTCGCGCCGAAGGCGCTGAACGCTTCATCCCATGCCGCCAGGTGCGCTTGCGCCCAGGGCACATCATCCTGCTGCACCGCCAGGCAGGCCTCGGCCAGCGCCTGCTCCGCGACGGCGGGATCGGCCACCGGCGCGCTCTCCACCACAATACTTAATGCCCGAAAGCCCGGCGCCAGGCGGCTGACCGCAGATTCGATTGACGGCGTTACGCTACGCATTCGATAATCCTGTAATGACCAATTTGTTTCATCATAGTGACCAATGAACGTAAAAGTCAATATAACGACCGATTCAGGATCTGATGTCGACCAGGTAAGTCGCGCCGTCGCCACGCGGCTGAAGGCCTACCGTAAAGCGAAAAAAATGTCGCTGGACGAGCTGTCGCGCCGGGCCAGCATCAGCAAAGGTATGCTGGTCGAGATGGAAAAAGAGGCGCCAATCCCAGCATTGCGATCCTCTGCAAACTCGCCGCCGCGCTGGGCGTATCGGTAGCGGATATTGTCAATGTGGCAAGCGAACCCGCGTTGCATATTATTCCCGCCGAGCAGATCCCCACCCTCTGGCAAGGCCCGCTGGGGGGCAGCGCCAGGCTCCTCGCCGGCACCGCCGGGCCGAATATGATTGAGCTGTGGCGCTGGGAGATGCAGCCCGGCGAAGCCTTTACCTCGCCCGGCCACCCGGCAACAACCTTCGAGCTGCTGCACGTGGAAGCTGGCGCGCTGACGCTGACGCTTGGCGAGACCTGCCGCACGGTGGCGGCCGGGGAATCGGCGGTGGCCCGCACCGAAATAGAGCACGGTTACCGCAATGAGGGTACCGCGCCGCTGGTCTTTACCATGACCGTGGCTGAACTGCCCTCCTGACAGACATAATGATAAGACGATGACAAAACTCATTTATTTACAGGGCTATCCTGAATCGCTGCTGGCGCAGGTGACCACGTTAATCGAGCAAGGCCGCCTCGGCGAGGTGCTGCAAAAGCGCTATCCGCAAGGGCACGACGTTAACAGCGATAAAGCGCTGTATCAGTACACCCAGGACTTGAAAAACCGCTTTCTGCGCGGCGCGGCGCCGATCAACAAAGTGATGTATGACAGTAAGATCCACGTGCTGAACAATGCGCTCGGCCTGCATACCGCCATTTCCCGCGTGCAGGGCGGTAAGCTGAAAGCTAAAGCGGAAATTCGCGTGGCGACGGTATTTCGCGACGCGCCGGAAGCCTTTCTGCGGATGATCGTGGTTCATGAACTGGCGCATCTGAAAGAGAAGGATCACAACAAGGCTTTTTATCAGCTGTGCTGCCATATGGAGCCGCAGTACCACCAGCTGGAGTTCGACACCCGCCTGTGGCTGACGCACCTTTCGTTAAATCGTTCTGCGTAGTGACGCACTGGTTTTGTCATGACGGCATGATAGAGTGGCGGCAGGTTCCCTTTAACGGAGTTCGTCAACGTTTATGATACGTTTCGCAGTTGTTGGCACAAACTGGATCACCAAGCAGTTTGTCGATGCCGCCCATGAAACCGGCAAATATAAACTTACCGCCATCTACTCCCGCAGCCTCGAACAGGCGCAAGCCTTCGCCAAAGACTATCCGGTCGAGCATCTGTTTACCTCGCTCGATGAACTGGCACAGAGCCCTGACGTTGACGCGGTCTATATTGCCAGCCCGAACTCGCTGCACTTTCCGCAGACCCGGCTGTTCCTGAGCCATAAGAAGCACGTCATTTGCGAAAAGCCGCTGGCGTCGAACCTGCAGGAAGTCGAGGCGGCGATAGCGCTGGCGAAAGAAAATAACGTGGTGCTGTTTGAAGCCTTTAAAACCGCCAGTCTGCCTAACTTTCTCCTACTGAAAGAAACGCTCGCTAAAGTGGGCAAACTACGCAAAGCCTTTATCAACTACTGTCAGTACTCCTCGCGCTATCAGCGCTACCTTGACGGCGAAAACCCCAACACCTTTAACCCGGCGTTCTCTAACGGTTCGATTATGGATATCGGCTTCTATTGCCTGGCGTCCGCTGTGGCGCTGTGGGGCGAGCCGCAGGCCGTTCTTGCCACCGCCAGCCTGCTGGACAGCGGCGTAGACGCCCAGGGCACCGTGGTGCTGAGCTATGGCGACTTCGACGTGACGCTGCATCACTCCAAAGTTAGCGATTCCGCGATCCCCAGTGAAATTCAGGGCGAAGACGGCGCGTTAGTGATCGAAAAAATCTCCGAATGTCAGAAGCTGGCGTTTGTGCCGCGCGGCGGTAAAGCCCAGGACCTGACGCAGCCCCAGCACATTAATACCATGCTGTATGAGGCGGAGACCTTTGCGCGGCTGGTGGAGACACAGGATGTGGATCACCCGGGCCTGGCGGTGAGCCGGATCACCGCCAAACTGTCCAGCGAAATTCGTCGCCAGACCGGGGTGATCTTCCCGGCCGATACGCAGCCGCTGGCGTAAAAGAGTGTAAAGGCCTGACCGGCCGCCATTGACGAAAACCGCCCTGTGACATATTTTGTTACGTGCAAAGGGGAGTAACTTCCTTGCCGGTTGATCGTCATTACGATGCGTGCAATACCGCATCCGGTCGCCGGGCAATAACCAAAGCCCATCGCGATGTACTTTGGTTGTTGTAAGTGAGACCTTGCCGGAAGGCGAGGTCTATGCATAAAAGCGCAGCGGCTGCCGTCTTCCGACGTCAGCCGTTTTGTTTTTATGTAAGGAATATCAAATGAATACTGTCGGCACGCCGTTGCTATGGGGTGGATTCGCTGTCGTTGTCGCGATCATGTTGGCAATCGACCTGCTGCTTCAGGGACGACGCGGTTCGCATAGCATGACCATGAAGCAGGCCGCTGGCTGGTCAATCCTCTGGGTCACGCTTTCTCTGCTGTTCAACGCCGCCTTCTGGTGGTATCTGGTGCAAACCCAGGGCCGGGCCGTCGCCGATCCGCAGGCCTTAGCCTTCCTCACCGGTTATCTGATTGAAAAAGCGCTGGCGGTCGATAACGTCTTCGTCTGGTTGATGCTGTTCAGCTATTTCGCCGTACCGCCTGCTCTGCAGCGCCGGGTGTTGGTGTATGGCGTACTGGGCGCGATCGTTCTGCGTACCATTATGATCTTCGCCGGCAGCTGGCTGATTTCGCAGTTCGACTGGCTGCTGTACGTCTTTGGCGCCTTCCTGCTGTTTACCGGCGTGAAGATGGCGCTGGCGAAAGAGGACGACTCCGGCATCGGCGATAAACCGCTGGTGCGCTGGATCCGCAGCCATCTGCGGATGACCGATAAAATCGAGAGCGAGCGCTTCTTCACCCGTAAAAACGGGGTGCTGTTCGCCACCCCGCTGCTGCTGGTGCTGATTCTGGTGGAACTGAGCGACGTGATTTTCGCCGTCGACAGTATCCCGGCAATCTTCGCGGTCACCACCGATCCGTTTATCGTGCTGACCTCGAACCTGTTCGCCATCCTCGGCCTGCGCGCCATGTACTTCCTGCTGGCGGGGGTCGCTGAGCGCTTCTCGATGCTCAAATACGGTCTGTCGGTGATTCTGGTGTTTATTGGCGTGAAGATGCTGATCGTCGACTTCTACCATATCCCGGTTGCCATCTCGCTGGGCGTGGTGGGCGGCATCCTGGCCGTCACGCTGCTGATTAACGCCTGGGTCAACAGGCAGCACGACAAGCAGCGCAAACTGCCAGAGTAATCTGCTACCGCGCCGTCGGCCCTCGCTGGCGGCGCGGTAATCAGCTATAGCAGACGTTCTCGTAACGAGAACACCTGCTCATGTCACAATTATGTTACTACGCAGTTAAAAAATAAGATCCATATTAAAATCACAGTATTTTACGCTTCCCGCCAGTCTTTCTTTCCGTATACTCGACTATGCAAACATCTACTTACATCCTGACATAAACGTAAAAAATAATACGTGGCTGGGATGGCTTGCTACATCACTGGAAGGAATGAATTATGACAACACGCACTCCCTCATCAGGGTGGCTCTCCCGCCTGGCGCAAGGCAGCCTGGTGAAACAAATTTTAATCGGCCTGGTGCTTGGCGTACTGTTGGCGCTGGTCTCTAAGCCTGCGGCTATCGCCGTCGGTCTGCTGGGGACCCTGTTCGTCGGCGCGTTAAAAGCGGTAGCGCCGGTGCTGGTATTGATGCTTGTCATGGCCTCGATCGCCAACCATCAGCACGGACAAAAAACCAGTATACGCCCCATTCTGTTTCTCTATCTGCTGGGCACCTTTAGCGCGGCGCTGACCGCGGTGTTGTTCAGTTTTCTCTTTCCCTCGACCCTGCACTTAACCACCGCCGCCGACAGCATCACGCCGCCGTCGGGGATTGTTGAGGTGCTGCGCGGCCTGCTGATGAGCATGGTGTCCAACCCGATCGACGCTCTGCTGAACGCCAACTATATCGGCATTCTGGTGTGGGCGGTGGGGCTTGGCTTCGCCCTGCGTCATGGTAACGACACCACCAAAAACCTGATCAACGACGTCTCCCACGCGGTGACCTTTATCGTTAAAGTGGTGATCCGCTTTGCGCCGCTGGGGATCTTCGGCCTGGTATCTTCCACCCTGGCGACCACCGGTTTCGAGACCCTGTGGGGCTATGCCCAGCTGCTGCTGGTGCTGGTGGGCTGTATGCTGCTGGTAGCGCTGGTGATTAATCCGCTGCTGGTGTTCTGGAAGATCCGCCGCAACCCCTATCCGCTGGTGCTCACCTGCCTGCGCGAAAGCGGCGTTTACGCGTTCTTCACCCGCAGCTCCGCCGCCAACATTCCAGTGAATATGGCGCTGTGCGAGAAGCTGAATCTGGATCGCGACACCTATTCGGTCTCTATTCCACTGGGGGCGACCATTAATATGGCTGGCGCGGCAATCACCATCACCGTGCTGACGCTGGCGGCGGTGCATACGCTGAATATTCCGGTGGATCTGCCGACGGCGCTGCTGCTGAGCGTGGTCGCTTCGCTGTGCGCCTGCGGCGCCTCCGGCGTGGCGGGCGGCTCGCTGCTGCTGATCCCGCTGGCCTGTAATATGTTTGGGATCCCGAACGATGTGGCGATGCAAGTGGTTGCCGTTGGCTTTATTATCGGCGTGCTGCAGGACTCCTGCGAAACCGCGCTGAACTCCTCCACCGACGCCCTGTTTACCGCCGCGGCCTGCATGGCGGAAGACGACCAGCTGGCGAAAAACGCCCTGCGCGGATAACGCCTTTCCCCTCCGCTATCGGGCGGAGGGACTCTCTTCCTGTACTGCGTTTTCAACCTTAAACGGATCGATACCGCGCTTTTGCATCCGGCGGAAGCGAATGATATTCAGCCCGTTGACGATCAGGAAACTGCCTTCGATCAGCGTCCCGCCAATGGAACCCAACCACAGATTATGCGTGACCCAGCAGGCGGTGGAGCACCACATCACGCAGCGGACGGTTAGCCCTTTACAGCGAAACAGCGCCCAGGTGCTGGCGACGGTGCCAATGATCGGCAGCAGCTCCATGGCATGCTGCAGTTTACCCAGGCCGAGAATCAACGTCAGGAGGATAAAGACTGTCATCACCCACAGGCTACGGGTGCGTAAGGAAATGACCGTGCGAAGCGCATTGAGCCCGGCGCTCATTCCAGCCGGCCCGGCGCCCATCAGGAAAAAATGAACGCCGATAATAGCGCTATAGACCGCCAGCTGTAGCCTGAAACGGCGTTCATCGCGGTTGATAAAGGTGGTAATGCCGATAAGAAAGGCGATGACGCCGACCCCCTGGGCCAGCCAATACGCGGTCATGTAAGCTCCCTGACTGAAAAAAACAAACGGCGCTTCACTGGCTGAAACGCCGCTGTTACGAGCCCGATGGCGCTACGCTATCAGGCCGATACACAAACCAAGCCTCTGGGCGCCAACGCAAATACGCCTTTACAGGGTAACACCGCTTTTAAAGATGGCCAGCTCGCGGAAGTCATTCTGCTCATTACAGGTCGGTTTACCGTTGGCGAAGGCTACAATGACATCCACAAACTCTTCCAGCAGCTGCGGCATCGTTTTGCCGTGGAGCAGCTGCCCGGCATCAAAGTCGATCCAGTGCTTTTTCTTCGCCGCCAGCTCGCTGTTGGTGGCGATCTTCACCGTTGGCACAAAGCCGCCGTACGGCGTGCCGCGACCGGTGCTGAACAGCACCATATGGCAGCCGGCGCCGGCCAGCGCGCTGGTGGCGACCGCGTCGTTGCCCGGCGCGCTCAGTAAATTCAGACCATGAACCTTCAGGCGCTCGCCGTAGCGCAGAACATCCACCACCTGGCTGGAGCCCGCTTTCTGAGTACAGCCCAGCGACTTATCTTCAAGGGTAGTGATCCCTCCGGCCTTATTACCCGGCGAGGGGTTTTCGTAAATAGGCTGGTCGTGAGCAATAAAGTACTGCTTAAAGTCATTGACCATGGTCACCAGCTTGTCGAAGGTCGCTTCGTCGCGGCAGTGGCTCATCAGCAACTGTTCAGCGCCGAACATCTCCGGCACTTCGGTCAGCACGGTAGTGCCGCCGTTGGCGATCACATAGTCTGAGAAGCGGCCCAGCATCGGATTAGCGGTAATGCCCGACAGGCCGTCCGATCCCCCGCACTCGAGGCCAAACTTCAGCTCGCTGAGCTTGCCCGGCTGGCGTTTATCCTGACGCATCACTTCATACAGCTGATGCAGATGCTCAACCCCCGCCTCCACTTCATCGTCCTGATGCTGGCAAACCATAAAGTGCACGCGCTGCGGGTCAAACTCGCCCAGCGTCTCGCGAAAGGCCTCCACCTGGTTGTTTTCACAGCCAAGGCCAACCACCAGCACCGCCCCGGCGTTCGGGTGACGAACCATATTTTGCAGCATGGTGCGAGTGTTGATATGGTCGTCCCCAAGCTGCGAGCAGCCATAGGTGTGGCTGAAGAGATGTACCCCATCGATATCCTCAGCGCCATACGTCTCTTTCAGGAAACGGTTCTGCATTTGTCTGGCCATCGCGTTGACGCAGCCGACGGTCGGCAGGATCCACAGCTCATTGCGCACGCCGACGTCACCGTTGGCGCGACGATAAATCTGCACTTCGCGATCCGCAGGCTGTGGCGGTTGGGCAACCAGGTCCGGTTGATAGCGATACGCGTCAAGGTCGCTGAGATTGGTGCGCGTATTGTGCGCATGAACATGCTCTCCCGGCGCGATATCCGCCAGCGCATGGCCAATCGGCAACCCGTACTTAACGACGTTTTCCCCTTTCGCGATAGCGCGCAGTGCAAACTTGTGGCCGCGAACGATATCCTGGCCGAGGGTGACCGAGTCATTATCAATCGTCACCACGCTACCGGCAGCGATATCCGTCAGCGCGACCGCGACGTTATCCTGCGAATGGATTTTGATGTATTGCATATCAACCGACCTCTGGCCTTAGTTCAGTTCAATGGCGAAATAGTCACGCGCATTGTTAAAGCAAATGTTTTTCACCATCTCGCCCAGCAGCGCGATATCCGCAGGCGCTTCGCCGGCAGCCACCCAACGGCCGATCATCTGGCACAGAATGCGGCGGAAGTATTCGTGGCGCGTGTAGGAGAGGAAGCTGCGACTGTCGGTCAACATCCCGACGAAGCGGCTCAGCAGCCCGAGCTGCGCCAGCTGGGTCATCTGCCGCTCCATACCGTCTTTCTGATCGTTGAACCACCAGCCGGAGCCGAACTGCATCTTGCCTGGCATGCCTTCACCCTGGAAGTTACCGATCATGGTGCCCAGCACTTCGTTATCACGCGGGTTCAGGCAGTAGAGAATCGTTTTCGGCAGCAGGTTTTCTTCGTTCTGCTTGCTCAGCAGCTTAGACAGCTCTTCCGCCATCGGACGATCGTTGATCGAGTCGAAGCCGACGTCTGGCCCTAACAGTTTGAACTGACGGAGGTTGTTGTTACGCAGCGCGCCAATGTGGTACTGCTGGACCCAGCCGCGACGGGCATACTCTGCGCCGAGGAACACCAGCACCGCGGTTTTGAACTGCGCCACTTCATGTTCGCTAAGGGTCTCGCCAGCCAGGCGGCGCGCCAGAATGTCATCCAGCTCGGCGTCGGTCGCTTCGGCAAACAGCACCACGTCCAGCGCATGATCGGAGACTTTGCAGCCGTGTGCGGCAAAATGATCCAGACGTTTGGTCAGGGCGCTTTGCAGGTCAGCGAAGCGGCGAATATCGGTATCGGATACCTCGCCCAGCTTAGCCATATAATCATTGAAGGTCGCCAACTCGATGTTGAAGGCTTTATCCGGGCGCCAGCTCGGCAGCACTTTGATGTCAAAGGAGTTGTCTTTGGCGACAGCCGCGTGGTGCTCAAGAGAATCAATCGGATCGTCGGTGGTACCGACCATCTTCACATTCATCTGCTTCATGATTCCGCGGGCGGAGAAGGCATCCTGAGCCAGCAAATCATTACACTGGTCCCAGATCTCATCGGCGGTGGATGGCGACAACAGCTTACCTGTAATACCAAAAGGTCGACGCAGCTCTAAATGGGTCCAGTGGTATAACGGGTTGCCAATAGTGTGTGGAACCGTGGCCGCCCAGGCGTCAAATTTCTCGCGATCGGACGCATCACCGGTACACAGACGCTCCGGCACGCCGTTAGTGCGCATTGCGCGCCATTTATAGTGATCGCCTTTCAGCCAGATGTCATACAGGTTTTTAAAGCGATAGTTTTCGGCAACCTGCTGCGGCGGAAGGTGGCAGTGGTAGTCGAAAATCGGCTGATCTTTGGCGTAATCATGGTACAGACGGCGGGCAAACTCGGTATCAAGTAGAAAATCTTCAGTCATAAACGATGTCATTCGCGTGTCCTCTTCGCTCCAGTGCGGGAGCCTTTCAGATGATTGACTACAATGCTGACAAAGTTATCACACCAATTTCTACAGACCGAACTGTTTTTCGTGAGTTAGATCAATAAACGTCGATAAAAAAATGACCGCCCTGGAGCAAAACACCTCGCCAGAGCGCGCCATCTCTGGCTTTCCAGGCAAGGGATAAAGACCACACTAACTTTCCCACTTTTGTGACAGCTCTCAACTTTTAAAGTTGTATGACAAGTTATCTTTCTGCCGTCGCAACATATAAACCGACGGAATGCATTACCGGTGCTTATGGCATCGGCTTATACGGAATGGATACCGACTTTCAACATAACAACTGATGGTAAGGTTCAGGCCAGAGGGGACTACCCTCCTGAATCCTCCGTTTCGCTTTCCCGGCCGCTTATTGCGCTCGGTAAAGGCCGCACCTGATGCGGAAAGATAACAGACGATGAGGTTTACATGCGTAAAATTAAAGGGTTACGTTGGTACATGATCGCGCTGGTGACGCTGGGCACCGTGCTGGGCTACCTGACCCGTAACACCGTAGCGGCGGCCGCGCCGACGCTGATGGAAGAGTTACACATTTCGACCCAACAGTACTCCTATATCATTGCAGCCTATTCCGCTGCCTATACCGTTATGCAGCCCGTCGCGGGGTATGTCCTTGATATTCTGGGGACCAAAATTGGCTATGCCTTCTTCGCCATCGCCTGGGCGGTATTCTGCGGCTCAACGGCGCTGGCCGGCAGCTGGGGTGGACTGGCGCTGGCCCGTGGCGCAGTCGGCGCAGCGGAGGCCGCAATGATCCCCGCCGGCCTGAAGGCCAGCTCAGAGTGGTTCCCGGCAAAAGAGCGCTCTATCGCGGTGGGCTACTTCAACGTGGGTTCCTCTATTGGCGCCATGATCGCGCCGCCGTTGGTGGTATGGGCGATTGTCATGCACAGCTGGCAGATGGCGTTCATCATCTCCGGGGTATTGAGCTTCGCCTGGGCTATCGCCTGGCTTATCTTCTACAAACACCCGCGCGACCAGAAAAAATTATCTGACGAAGAACGTGACTACATCATTGGCGGTCAGGAGTCTCAGCATCAGACCAATAACGCGAAGAAAATGTCGCCGTGGCAAATCCTGCGCAACCGTCAGTTCTGGGGTATCGCCCTGCCGCGCTTCCTCGCCGAGCCGGCCTGGGGGACCTTTAACGCCTGGATCCCGCTGTTCATGTTCAAAGTTTACGGTTTTAACCTGAAAGAGATCGCCATGTTCGCCTGGATGCCGATGCTGTTCGCCGACCTCGGCTGCATCGTCGGCGGATATCTGCCGCCGCTGTTCCAGCGCTGGTTTGGCGTCAACCTGATCGTGTCGCGTAAAATGGTGGTCACCATGGGCGCCCTGCTGATGATTGGCCCGGGGATGATAGGCCTGTTCACCAGCCCGTACGTGGCGATTGCCCTGCTGTGCATCGGCGGGTTCGCTCACCAGGCACTGTCCGGGGCGCTGATTACCCTCTCTTCCGACGTCTTTGGCCGTAACGAAGTCGCTACCGCCAACGGTCTGACCGGGATGGCCGCCTGGCTGGCGAGCACCATGTTCGCCCTGGTTGTCGGCGCGCTGGCAGACACCATCGGCTTTAGCCCGCTGTTTGCGGTACTGGCCGTCTTTGACCTGCTGGGCGCGCTGGTTATCTGGACGGTGCTGAAAAACAAACCGGCTGACGATGACTCGACGCCGCTTAGCAGCCGCAAACCGGTCACGCAGAGTTAGATCGAATGGCAAGGTAATCGCCGATCAAGCCGCCTTCTCAGGCGGCTTTTTCATGCCTGCCAGTGGTGGAAAGCGCGTAAAAGTGGTATAACAAATCGAATATTGTCGCCATCTTCCGGGAGCGAATATGGAAATCATTGAACCACGCCGTCTATATCAGCAGCTTGCCGCTGAGCTGAAGACGCGCATCGAACAAGGTGTCTACCTTGTAGGGGATAAGCTGCCCGCCGAGCGCTTCATCGCCGATGAAAAAAACGTCAGCCGCACCGTGGTTCGTGAAGCCATTATCATGCTGGAAGTGGAAGGGTATGTCGAAGTCCGCAAAGGGTCGGGTATCCACGTCATCTCCAACCATCCGAAATACCAGCAGGTGGCCGATGAAAGCCTTGAGTTCGCCAACTATGGCCCCTTTGAACTGCTGCAGGCGCGGCAGCTAATTGAAAGCAATATTGCTGAATTCGCGGCGACTCAGGTGACCAAACAGGACATCATGAAGCTGATGGAGATTCAAGAGAAAGCGCGTAACGAGAAATGTTTCCGCGACTCCGAGTGGGACCTGCAGTTTCACGTCCAGGTGGCGCTGGCGACGCAGAACAGCGCGCTGGCGGCGATCGTGGAAAAGATGTGGACCCAGCGCGTGCATAACCCCTACTGGAAAAAGCTGCATGAGCATATCGACCTGCGTACGGTCGATAACTGGTGCGACGACCACGATCAGATCCTGAAAGCTCTGCTGCGAAAAGATCCCAACGCCGCCAAGCTGGCGATGTGGCAGCATCTGGAAAATACCAAGCAAATGTTGTTCAACGAAACCAGCGATGACTTTGAATTTAATGCCGATCGCTACTTATTTGCCGAAAACCCAGTCGTTCATCTCGATACCGCAGTCAACGGCGCGAAATAAGGCCTTATCCCTCCGGCGCGCCCCCCTGCGCGCCTGTCTGACAGTGAGGCTGGAGTAAGCAAGTCATATATAGTGTCAGCCTGTGTAAATCCTCTCGCCTCCCATCTCCGCAATCAGCAAAATCAACGAGCAACACGTTGCAATTTCTCTGACGGAAAGTCAGGTGATTTGTTACAATTAGATGCATTTTGTCGTTCTGGGGGTAGGTATTTACTTACTTCAGTCTTATACAGGGAAGCGTTCAGAGCGCCTAAGCAGCGACCATAATCTCATAAAAATCTTGTCGCCCTATATGCCGCGCGCTCAGACGTGCCGTTAACCGATGTACCAGGAATCGTGAATGGAACTATTTACCCAGTTATTGAATGCCTTGTGGGCTCAGGATTACGAAACGCTCGCGAATCCCTCCATGATAGGCATGCTGTATTTTGTCTTGTTTATGATTTTGTTCCTTGAGAACGGGTTATTGCCTGCCGCGTTTTTACCGGGGGATAGTCTGCTCGTGCTCGTGGGCGTGCTGATCGCCAAAGGGGCGATGGGTTTTCCGGAAACCTTGCTGCTGCTCACCGCCGCCGCCAGCCTCGGCTGCTGGCTAAGCTATATTCAGGGGCGTTGGCTGGGTAATACGCGGATCGTGCAAAACTGGCTGTCACACCTGCCTTCGCACTATCACCAGCGTGCGCATCACTTGTTTCATAAGCATGGGCTCTCCGCGCTGCTGATCGGCCGCTTTATCGCCTTCGTACGCACGCTGCTGCCCACCATCGCCGGGCTTTCCGGCCTTAATAACGCCCGTTTTCAGTTTTTCAACTGGATGAGCGGCCTGCTGTGGGTGCTCATCCTGACCTCGCTTGGCTATCTGCTGGGTAAAACCCCTGTATTCCTCAAGTATGAAGATCAGCTGATGTCCTGCCTGATGCTCCTGCCGGTTGCCCTGTTGGTCTTCGGACTGATCGGCTCGCTGGTGGTACTGTGGAAGAAAAAATACAGAAGCCGGGGCTAATGATGGTCATGAAACGCCCTTCCCTGCGCCAGTTCAGCTGGCTGCTGGGTGGTTCTCTTCTGCTCGGCGCCCTGTTCTGGCTTTGGCTGGCGGTGCAGCAGCAGGAGGCCACGCTGGCGATACGCCCGGTTGGCCAGGGTATCGGAATGCCGGACGGTTTCTCCGTCTGGCATCATCTCGATGCCAACGGCATCCGCTTTAAAAGCATCACGCCACAGAAGGATGGTCTGCTGATTAAGTTCGATTCCACCGCCCAGGGCGCGGCGGCGAAAGAAGTTCTCGGCCGCGCTCTGCCACATGGTTATATTATTGCCCTTCTGGAGGCCGATAACTCGCCCACCGCCTGGCTATCCCGCCTGCGCGACGCGCCGCATCGCCTCGGGTAAGCTGCCGCCAGACTGCGTTTTTAACCCAGTCTGGTGGTTTCCCGCATTTGTTACTATGCTTAAACCTGCGGGAATCAACGCATTCACGTTCACCAACGGGAACGGGTATATCCTCCGGGTATCCCCTCAGACAATGGAAGGTACTATCCATGAAACACCGCATCGCTCTGCTTCTGGTCCTGACTTCACTTAGCGCCAGCGCCCTAGCCGCCTCTCCCTGCCAGGAAAAAGAGCAGGATATTCAACGAGAGATCAGCTACGCCGAAAAGCATCATAATCAAAGTCGCATTGATGGGCTAAATACCGCGCTACGTCAGGTTCGGGAAAACTGTAGCGACAGTAAACTTAAAGCCGATCATCAGCAAAAAATTGCCAAACAGCGGGAAGAGATCGCTGAACGTCAGCGCGATCTGCAGGAAGCCCGGAAGAAAGGCGATGCGGACAAAATTAACAAACGCCAGCATAAACTCAATGAAGCGCAACAGGAGTTAAAAACGCTGGAGTCTCGGGATTACTAATCACCATTAACTTTCGCAACACGGACCACGCTACAGGAGAACGACATGGCTAAAGAGAATGTGACTGACGACCTTCGTGCAGAACTGAAAACGCTGGCGGATACCCTGGAGGAAGTACTAAACTCCTCGGCGGACAAGTCGAAAGAAGAGATGGGTAAACTGCGCAGTAAAGCCGAGAGCGCGCTGAAAGAGAGCCGCGCTCGTTTGGGTGAAACCAGCGAAGCGATTCTTCGTCAAACTCGTGAGACCGCCGCGCGAGCGGATGATTATGTTCGCGAAAATCCGTGGACCGGGGTAGGAATTGGCGCCGCCGTCGGGCTGGTGCTGGGTGTCCTGCTGTCGCGTCGCTGATTATGGCGAATACTCAACACACGCAGGGACCGGGTCAGCGCGTTTTCTCCATTGGTCAGCGCATCGTCACGCTGCTGGTCGAAATGGTGGAAACGCGGCTGCGTCTGGTCGTCGTGGAGCTGGAGGAGGAGAAAGCCAACCTCTTCCAGCTGCTGATCATGACCGGACTGACGCTGCTGTTTGCCGCGTTTGGCCTCATGAGTCTGCTGGTGCTGGTTATCTGGGCCGTTGACGCTCAGTACCGCCTGCACGTGATGATCGCCACCACCGTTGTGCTGCTCCTCGCCGCCGCGATCGTGGGTATCCTAACCCTACGTAAGGCGCGCCGCTCCACGCTGCTGCGTCTAACGCGTAAAGAGCTGGAGAACGACCGTGCCCTTCTGGAGGAGGATAAATCGTGAATGGCCGACAGGAGCGTGAACGGCAAAAGACGCAGCTGCTGCGCCAGATCCAGCAGCAACGGCTGGAGCTCAGCGCCTGCCGCCGTCACTGGCACGAGGCGACTGCGCCCCTCGACCGCGGCTGGCATACGCTGCTGAGTTTACGTTCGTGGCTGATGGTTGGCAGCGGTCTGATGGCCGTATGGTCCGTACGACATCCGCATTTTTTAATGCGCTGGACCAAACGCGGACTCGGACTGTGGAGCACCTGGCGCCTGGTGCGCGGTATCCTGCGCCAGTCGGCAGTTCGCTAGCAGCCCTGAGCGTGGGCGCGTTCCCTGGCGCCCACGCTCTGCCATTCCCTGTCCCTTACTGCACGCTGTTCGCAGCAACATGCGCCTTTTCCGTAGCGCGCCCTTCTCTACGACGCCCTTTACCTCACGCCATACCAGGACCGGTGGTAGCCCATCGCGTTCGGTACGCTTTCGCCTCCGCGTACTGATTGCTCAGAAACTTTGAAATAGATCTACAGTTTTCCTTGCTGTCAATTCCCTCTCCGCCTCGCTACTATCCTCTCCATCGACAGCAACACCGCGTAACTACGCGGGATTGCACTAAAAAACAAAACCGCCGCCCTTTGGGTTTTCTGGAGTAACAAATGAAAAAATTAGAAGATGTTGGTGTATTGGTAGCGCGTATTCTGATGCCGATTCTGTTTATCACTGCAGGATGGGGCAAAATCACCGGTTATGCGGGAACCCAGCAGTATATGGAAGCCATGGGCGTCCCGGGCGCGCTGCTGCCGCTGACCATCCTCCTTGAGTTCGGCGGCGGTCTGGCGATTCTGTTCGGTTTCCTGACCCGGACCACCGCGCTGTTCACTGCGGGCTTTACGCTGCTGACCGCGTTCCTGTTCCATAGCAACTTTGCGGAAGGCGTGAACTCCCTGATGTTCATGAAGAACCTGACCATTGCGGGCGGTTACCTGCTGCTGGCCATTACCGGACCGGGCGCCTTCAGTATTGACCGTGTACTGAATAAGAAATGGTAAGCGCACTATACTGAATGAATGAAAAAAGCGAGGAGACCACTCCTCGCTTTTGCTATCTGTAGTCTGAAGGAGGAGCAAAGATGGGACAATTAGTTGACGGCGTCTGGCAGGATACCTGGTATGACACAAAATCCACCGGTGGGCGTTTTAAACGTTCCGTTTCCGCCTTCCGTAACTGGCTGACCGCCGACGGCGCGGCTGGCCCCAGCGGTGAAGGCGGTTTTGCAGCGGAAAAGGATCGCTATCATTTGTATGTTTCTCTCGCCTGCCCGTGGGCGCATCGCACGTTAATTATGCGTAAATTAAAAGGTCTGGAGCCTTTTCTCCCCGTATCCGTGGTCAATCCGCTGATGCTGGAAAACGGCTGGACCTTTGACGATAGCTTCCCGGAAGCCACCGGCGATACCCTCTACCAGCATGACTTTCTCTATCAGCTGTATCTGCACGCCGACCCGCACTACACCGGACGCGTGACCGTGCCGGTGCTGTGGGATAAAAAACAGCAGACCATCGTCAGCAATGAGTCGGCAGAAATCATCCGCATGTTTAATACCGCCTTCGATGGCCTTGGCGCCCGGGCCGGGGATTACTACCCGCCAGCGCTGCGGGAACAAATCGATGAGCTGAACGGCTGGATCTATGACAACGTCAACAACGGCGTGTATAAAGCCGGCTTTGCCACCAGCCAGCAAGCTTACGACGAAGCGGTGGATGCGGTCTTTACCTCGCTGGAGCGGCTGGAGCAGATCCTCGGCCAGCATCGCTATCTGACGGGCAATCAGCTAACGGAAGCCGACATTCGCCTGTGGACAACGCTGGTACGCTTCGACCCGGTATATGTGACCCATTTTAAATGCGATAAACGGCGCATCAGCGATTACCTCAATCTGTACGGTTTCCTGCGCGACATCTACCAGATGCCGGGTATCGCCGAGACGGTGAGTTTTCCGCATATCCGTCACCACTATTACCGCAGCCATAAAACCATTAACCCTACCGGTATTATTTCCATTGGGCCGCAGCAGGATCTCAACGAACCGCACGGTCGCGATCAGCGCTTCCGTTGATCTGTCGGGCGCCAGTGATGGCGCCCAATAATTCAGAAAACAGATATTTACCCACCATTCATTCACGTCTATTCTTATTGCGATCGCTTAAAAAACAAGTGATTGACGGTTAATTGAGGCGTAGAAATGGACTGGTATCTCAAGGTATTAAAAAACTATATAGGATTTGGCGGCCGTGCGCGGCGCAAAGAGTACTGGATGTTTATTCTGGTCAACCTCATCCTGACCGGCGTATTGAGCATCATCGATAAAATGCTGGGCTGGCAGCGGGCTGGCGGCGAAGGCATTCTGACCACTATCTATGGCGTACTGGTCTTTTTACCGTGGTGGGCGGTGCAATTTCGCCGTCTGCATGACACCGATCGTTCGGCCTGGTGGCTATTGCTGCTGTTGATCCCGGTCATCGGCTGGCTGGTGATCCTGATCTTTAACTGCCAGCGCGGCACCGGAGGCAATAATCGCTTCGGGCCCGATCCGAAACCCTTTTCCTACTAATCTTCCTGCTCCTCCCGCTAGCGGGAGGAGCGTCTTCATCACTATCTGCCGGCAAACAGCTTGGGGATCTCACGCAGACACCAGGACTTCGCTTCGCCCATACTGTCCCGTCGCCAGGCCATGATAATGTCAATTTCATTGGTGTATTCCGGGCTGACGACCCGCAGGCGACCTTCGGCAATATCCTTCTCCACCAGCGGATAGGGCATAGTCGCCACGCCCAGTCCGGCCAGTAGCGCCTGACGTTTATCTTCTATCGTACTCACCGTTAAACGCGGCTGTTTATCCAGCAGTTGAACGGTGAGAACGGGCCGCTCGCGCGCGGTATCCGCCACCGCGACGCCGCGGTATTTCACGCGGGTAACCTCAGAGAGCGGCTCCGGCTCCTGATGGATCGGGTGATCCGGCGCCGCGACGTACACACTGAGCACCGAATAGAGTTTGCGCGAGTTAATCTCCGAAGAGGAACGAAAATGCATATCCGGTGCGACAACGATATCCGCCCGCCCCTGCTCCAGCCGCTCCCAGGCGCCGGCCAGCACCTCAGTGATAATCGACAGCTGGGTGTTTGATTTAGTCGCCAGTTTCTCAATCAGCGGAAACAGATCCGGAGTGGGCACCAGCGCTTCGGTAACGATCGTCAGGTGGGTTTCCCAACCACGCGACAGGGCTTCAGCATCGGTGGTGAGTTTATCCGCCGCTTCAAGCAGCACGCGCCCGCGCTCCAGCAGCATTCTTCCAACGTTAGTGAACTTCGTGCGATGACCTGAGCGGTCAAACAGCACCACGTCCAGTTCCTCCTCCAGTTTTTGCATGGTGTAGCTCAGGGCGGAAGGCACGCGTCCCAGCTCATCAGCCGCGGCAGCGAAGCTTCCGCGCCGGTCGATCGCATCCATCACGCGTAACGCTTCCAGCGTTAATGCTCTCTCTTTGGCCATCGCTTTCTCATTCAGGAAATTTGAACATACCGGGCAGAATATCTGGCTAACAATACAGCGTCCATACCTTTACCATTGATTTAGTGTAAAGAGAGGTCAAGAACATGATTACTACCCGAACAGCCAAACAATGCGGACAAGCAGACTTCGGCTGGCTGCAGGCCCGCTACACCTTCTCCTTTGGCCACTACTTCGACCCGAAATTACTGGGCTTCGCATCCTTGCGCGTCCTCAACCAGGAAGTGCTGGCGCCCGGCGCTTCCTTCCAGGCCAGAACGTACCCAAAAGTCGATATCCTGAACCTGATTCTGGAAGGCGAAGCGGAGTATCGCGACAGCGACGGCAACCACGTGCAGGCCAAAGCCGGTGAAGCGCTGCTGATCGCCACCCAGCCTGGCGTGAGCTATAGCGAGCATAATCTGAGTAAAGAGCAGTCGTTAACGCGAATGCAACTTTGGCTTGATGCCTGCCCGCAGCGGGAAAACCCGCTGCAGCAGAAAATCAATGTCGCAGACGCGACGCTGCAGCTGCTGGCCTCTCCGGAGGGCGGGGATAACAGCCTCCAGCTTCGCCAACAGGCCTGGGTCTACCATATCGCGCTGGAGAAAGGTGAGCAGATCAACGTGCAATTACATGGTCCACGGGCCTACCTGCAGTCGATTCACGGCTCCGTCCATGCCGTCGCACAGGAACAGCAAAAGCAGGCTCTCACCTGCGGTGACGGCGCATTTATTCGTGACGAAGCTAACATTACCCTCGTCGCCGATACGCCGCTGCGCGCTTTGCTGATAGATTTACCGGTGTAACAACGGAAGTGATGGAGTCTGTCAGTGAGTAAGAAGAAAAACAGAAAAAAGGCGTCACCAACGCCGTTAGCCCCGGTGCAACCGCAAGTCGCCGGGGCCGCCAGCTTTGGTTATGATGAGATGCTTAGCGAACTGGAAGCCATTGTTGCCGAAGCGGAGATCCGCCTGCGGGATGAAGAAAGTCTCGCCTGAAACGGCAAAATGGCTGGGTTGATTTTCATTAATGGCCTGAAGAAGATATCGGCCCCGCGAGGGGCCGATGGCATTATTCACTCAGTGCGTCGGCAAGATCTTTTTTCACCTGCGTGCGCTGCTCCGGCGTCAGTACCTTATTCACCTCAAAATAGTACTTCACGCGGTAATAACGCACCTGCTGATCAATCTTGCTGAAGGCCGCCAGCTGATCGTTGACCGCTTTTTCATCCCATTTACCGGAATCAATCACGTTTATCAGAGCCCCGTCTTTAATTTCCTGTTGGGAAATCTGCTGGACATTACTCTCCAACTGCTGATGCAGGCTTTTAATTTTCGCAACCTGATCGTTGGTAAGTTTTAAGTGCTGAACAATAGGATCCTGCGCCGGTGCTGGCGCCGCCTTAACGTCTGCGGCCTGAGCCGTGATAGAGAAACCGGTGGTCAACAGCGTGGCAAAGGCAATACGGGTTATCAATTTCATTTTTTTTCCTGAAGTAAAGGTGGCAGAAATAGCGGATTATTATTTTACAGGGCGCAGTGAATAAATGTAAAAAATGATAGCCAAACATTATATATATCCACAGCACTAATATACTTCACTAAAACATATAAAATATGAATAGCGTGTTAACTTATATAGTTGACGCCCTAACATCACCAGGTTTTATTTTAATTTCAACAGCAAGCAAAATATTTGACAGTGGTGACTTTTCCTTTAATTTAATTAGCGCATATTACGTTATCCAGCGCATCAAGGATATCATTTAAAAATAGATAAGGAGATTGAGATGTTATTACGTTTTCGCGTATTACCGCTGGTTTTTGTCATCTCGCTGTTAAGCGGCTGCGGCCTGGCTTCTAAAGCCTTTTATTCCGCGGGAGACAAATTATTTCAACCCGGAGATGACGCCGTCGCTTCGATGCAGACGTATTCAGTGGCTCAGTTCCTGCAGCCGTTTACTCTCAACCCGGCGAAGGCCAGCAGCGATTATCTGGGTAAATGGGTCAAGGTACGCGGGGTGATTGTCGACATTCGTCGGAAGAGCGGTATCGCCGGCAGCTACTATTTTATCGTGACCATGCGAGATGAACAGAATAAAACGGATAAACGTCTTACCTTTAATTTTGGCTCGCATAACAGCGCAGACGTAGAGGCTTTAAGCAACGGCAGCGTCGCCACGATCGTCGGCCAGGTTCATCAGGTGCAAGATTCCACGATCCCGACGCTACAGAATCCCAAGGTGGTTAAATAACGGTAGCTGACCGATAAGCCGCGTTCTTTTGGGCGTCGTGGACAGTTATTCATCCTGTCCCCGCTTATTCGAATAGC
>NZ_JH414806.1:43867-131137 GCF_000238715.1 Klebsiella sp. 4_1_44FAA | reverse complement strand
TTGACATAAAAAGGTGAAACTGACCGATAAGCCGCGTTCTTTTGGTATAGCGTCGTGGACAGTCATTCATCCTTTCTCCGCTATTCGAATAGCAAAAACCCCGCCGGAGCGGGGTTTTGACATAAAAAGGTGAAACTGACCGATAAGCCGCGTTCTTTTGGTATAGCGTCGTGGACAGTCATTCATCCTTTCTCCGCTATTCGAATAGCAAAAACCCCGCCGGAGCGGGGTTTTTGCGTAAAAGGTGAAACTGACCGATAAGCCGGGTTCTGTCGTGGACAGTCATTCATCTAGGCCAGCAATCGCTCACTGGCTCAAGCAGCCTACCCGGGTTCAGTACGGGCCGTACCTTATGAACCCCTATTTGGCCTTGCTCCGGGTGGAGTTTACCGTGCCGCGGACTGTTACCAGCCGCGCGGTGCGCTCTTACCGCACCCTTTCACCCTTACCTGATCCCGCTTGCGCGGGCCATCGGCGGTTTGCTCTCTGTTGCACTGGTCGTGGGCTGTGACACCCCCCAGGCGTTACCTGGCACCTTGCCCTATGGAGCCCGGACTTTCCTCCCCTCCGCCCGTCTCCCCCCGAAGGAGGACGACGACGAAGCGGCGACTGTCTGGTCAGCTTCGGCGCGCAGTATAGAGGGTTTACCGCCCGTTGTCATCCCTCAGTGGTCATCCCAACCTGCAGGGTGGCAGCAATATTACGCGACGCGCGGTAAATATTATCAAACGCCCCGCGAAATGCCTCTTCCAGCGTCGAAACGGAAGTTAACACGCTGAATACGGCATCGATACCGTGCTGGTGAACCACGCCGACATCGTGAGTCAGGCTGCCAGCAATACCGATCACCGGCTTACGGTATTTCTTCGCCACCCGGGCCACCCCCACCGGCACCTTACCGTGAACAGACTGGCTATCGAGCCGCCCTTCCCCGGTGACCACCAGTGAGCAGTCATGGATTTGTTCTTCCAGCTTCAGCGCCTCGGTAACGATCTCAATCCCGCTGCGCAGCTCCGCATTGAGAAAGGCCATCAGCGCCGCGCCCATGCCGCCGGCCGCTCCCGCGCCGGGGATCGACTTCACGTCCACCTGCAGCGACGTCTTAATGACGTCGGCATAATGCGCCAGATTACGATCCAGCTCGACGATCATCGCCTCGGTCGCCCCTTTCTGTGGGCCAAAGATCCGCGACGCCCCACGCTCGCCTACCAGTGGATTGGTAACATCGCAGGCCACGTGGATCATCCTGTCACGTAAGCGCGGATCGATGGCGGAAAGATCGATCCGGCTCAGACGGCTCAAACTGCCCCCGCCATGGCCGATCTCTTGTCCCTCGGCGTCACAGAGGCGGGCGCCTAGCGCCTGCATCATACCCGCCCCACCGTCGTTGGTCGCACTACCGCCGATGCCGATAATGATCCGTTCCGCACCATGCTCCAGCGCCTGTAATATTAGCTCCCCGGTACCCCGTGAAGTGGTGATGAGCGGGTTACGTTTGTCGGGCGGAACGAGCCCCAGACCGCTGGCTGCCGCCATCTCAATAAACGCGGTGACGCCGTCGCCGGACATGCCCCAGCAGGCCTTCACTCTCTCACCCAGCGGACCCGTTACCCATGCGAAATGTTCCTTTCCCTGGGTGGCGGCAATCATGGCTTCCACCGTCCCCTCGCCGCCGTCGGCGACGGGCAGGGAAACATACTGTGCATCAGGGAAAATTTCCCGAAATCCTTTTTCTATCGCCTGAGCTACCTCGCTGGCAGAAAGGCTTTCTTTGTAAGAGTCTGGGGCAATGACGATTTTCATAATTTTGTAGCCTGACAGTGCCGCGCAAGGCAAGCATAACAGGGCGCGCAGGGCGCCCTTCTTGTTAGCGAGTGACTTCCACTTTCGCCAGTTTTTCGTAATAGCACGCCAGCGCGCTATGGTCTGCAGTGCCGAGACCGTCCGCGCGCAGCGCCTGCATCATCTCCATCACCGCCGCCGTCAGCGGCAGTTGGGCGCCCACGCCGTGTGAGGTATCCAACGCATTGGCCAGATCTTTAATATGCAGGTCGATACGGAAACCCGGTTTGAAGTTACGGTCCATCACCATCGGGGCTTTCGCATCCAGCACGGTACTGCCCGCCAGACCGCCGCGAATAGCCTGATAAACCAGATCCGGATTGACGCCGGCTTTAGTCGCCAGGGTCAGCGCTTCAGACATCGCCGCGATGTTCAGCGCGACAATCACCTGGTTAGCCAGTTTGGTGACGTTGCCCGCGCCAATATCGCCGGTATGCACTACGGAGCCGGCCATCGCTTTCATCAGATCGTAGTATTTATCGAAGATCGCTTTATCGCCGCCGACCATGACCGACAGCGTGCCGTCGATGGCTTTCGGTTCGCCGCCGCTCACCGGCGCATCCAGCATATCAATACCTTTGGCTTTCAGCGCTTCGCTGATTTCCCGACTCGCCAGCGGCGCAATGGAGCTCATATCGATCACCACGGTGCCCGGTTTCGCCCCTTCAATAATGCCGTTTTCACCCAGCGCCACCTCTTTAACATGCGGAGAGTTCGGCAGCATGGTGATGATCACCTCGCACTGTTCGGCAATCGCTTTCGGCGTCGTCGCGGTCTCAGCGCCAGCGGCGATCACGTCGGCAATCGCTTCCGGGTTACGGTCAGACACCACCAGCGAGTAACCCGCTTTCAGCAAATTTTTGCTCATCGGTTTGCCCATAATGCCAAGACCGATAAAACCTACTTTGATTGTCATAATGTTCTCTCTCTTCATCCTGGTGATTATTTTTTAAACGCGTCGGCAAGTTTCTGGGTTGCAGAACGGAAGACGCCCAGATCGCTGCCAACGGCGACGAAGGTCGCGCCCCATTCCAGATAGCGGCGCGCATCGGCTTCCACTGGCGCCAGAATGCCGCTTGGCTTACCGTGCTTCTTCGCGCTGGCGAAGATATGTTGGATAGCGCGCTGCACCTCAGGATGGGCGGCATTGCCCAAATGGCCTAAGGCGGCGGCCAGGTCGCTCGGGCCGACAAACACACCGTCCACGCCCTCGGTCGCGGCAATCGCCTCGACGTTGTCTACTCCGGTCTGGCTCTCAATCTGCACCAGAATGGAAATGTTCTTGTTGGACTGGGCGAAGTAGTCCGGCACGGTGCCAAACATATTGCCGCGGTGGGAAACGGAGACCCCGCGGATCCCTTCCGGCGGATAACGGGTCGAAGCCACCGCCTGCGCCGCCTGTTCAGCCGTCTCGACAAACGGCACCAGGAAGTTATAGAAGCCGATGTCCAGCATGCGCTTGATGATGATGGGTTCATTGGTCGGCACACGGACTACCTGCGCGCTGGAGCTACCTTTCAGGGCCATCAGCTGCGGAATGAGCGTGGTGACGTCGTTTGGCGCGTGTTCCGCGTCCAGCACCAGCCAGTCGAACCCCGCCAGACCCAGCACCTCGGTGCTAATCGGGTTAGCCAAAGCGCACCAGCAGCCAATCTGCACCTGATGCGCCGCCAGCGCGGCCTTAAATTTGTTCGGAAAAATTGCGTTATCCATGATTTTTACCTTGCGTTAATCGTTGCTTACTTCTGCAATTCCATACGTTTGATATCGCCAACCACAAACAGGTAGCAGACCATCATCATCAGCGCGGAGCCGCCAACAAAAATCAGTGCGCCATTAAATGAGTGCAGTTCGCTCACGATATAGCCAATAACCAGCGGCGTGGCGATCGAGGCCACATTGCCAAAGACGTTGAATACCCCGCCGCACAGGCCAACAATCTCCTTCGGCGCGACATCCGAGATAACCGGCCAGCCCAGCGCGCCAAAGCCTTTGCCAAAGAACGCCAGCGCCATCAGCGTAATGACCAGCGGCGTGCTGGCCGTGTAGTTACACAGGATGATGGACGACGCCAGCAGCATTCCCAGCACAATGGGCAGCTTACGCGCAAAAGTCAGCGTGCAGCCGCGGCCAATCAGATAATCCGAAAACAGCCCGCCCAGTACGCCGCCAGCAAAGCCAAACAGCGCCGGAATCGAAGCCACAAACCCCACTTTCAGAATCGACATTCCCTTGTCCTGCACGAGGTAGATCGGAAACCACGTCAGGAAGAACCATGTAATGGTATTCAGGAAATACTGACCGAAAAATACGCCTAACATCATTCGGTTAGTCAGCAACTGGCGGATATAGTCCATCTTCGGCCCGGCCGCCGGGGTGGCCTCTTTTTTATGGTCCATATCGACCACTGCGCCGCCTTCTGAGATATATTTCAGCTCCGCGGCGGACATTCGCGGATGATCGGTGGGGTTATGCACAAACTTCACCCAGATGATGGTGAGCACAAACCCTATTATCCCCATCACGGTAAAGACATGTTCCCAGCCCAGCGCGAAGGTCAGCCAGCCGAGCAGCGGCGAGAACAGAGCCAGCGAGAAGTACTGAGCGGCATTAAAGATAGCTGAAGCCGTACCCCGCTCTTTGGCCGGAAACCAGGCCGCCACAATGCGGGCGTTGGCGGGAAACGAGGGCGCTTCGGAAAAGCCCAGCATAAAACGCATAAAGAACATGGAGACCCCGGCCCAGGCGAGCGGGAACACATCAATAAAGCCTTGCAGGAAGGTAAACAGTGACCAGAAAAACAGACTGTATGAGTAAACCTTTTTCGAGCCAAATTTATCCAGCAGCCAGCCGCCAGGGATCTGCATCAGCAGATAAGCCCAGCCGAAGGCGGAAAAAATGTATCCCATCGACACCGCGCTGAGCCCCAGCTCTTTCGCGACTTCAGTACCGGCGATAGACAAGGTCGCGCGGTCGCCATAGTTCACTGCCGTCACCACAAATATCATCAACAGAATTAAATAGCGGGTCGGTATTCCTTTTTTTTCATCTAATGTAGAATCCAAAATCATTTAGACATTCCTCGGGCACAGAACACCTTTTATAATTGTTTTAAGTGGTTTCTGATTTATTTAAAAGACGATATTGAAATTGTCTATTCGCATATCGATCACCTCAAAAACATGACTCAGTATAATCAGCACGCCCCCGCCAGACACTATGCATACCCACAATATAAAGTTATTATTTAAATCCATAATTGTGCTTATGCCATAAGTCATGGGCGCTAATCCACACTTCTTACGATTGCCTGCCCTGCAGAGGTTAGCGTCATAAAAAGGAGTGATGCCGATCACATTTTAAAATCAACTCAGCTGACATCCTTTATTCCATCATACTGATACGTAGCAAATGAATTAGCGTTTTATTTTATTATTAGCACCTGTTTGGAGATGACTGGACAATGGCTGACATTGCAATTCGACAACAATCGCCGACCGCGTTTTATATTAAAGTTGACCCGACAGATAATGTGGCGATTATTGTCAACGATCGCGGCTTAACCGCCGGAACGCGTTTCCCGGACGGCCTGACGCTCGTCGAGCATATCCCGCAGGGTCACAAAGTTGCCCTGGTGGATATCCCCGCCCATGGTGAAATCATCCGCTACGGCGAAGTCATTGGCTATGCCGTACGCGATATCCCGCAGGGAAGCTGGATTGACGAGTCGCTGGTGGAGCTGCCCACCGCCCCGCCGCTGAATACCCTGCCGCTGGCCACTAAAGTGCCTGAACCGCTACCGCCGCTGGAAGGTTACACCTTCGAAGGCTACCGCAATGCTGACGGCAGCGTGGGTACCAAGAATCTGCTGGGTATTACCACCAGCGTGCACTGCGTCGCTGGCGTGGTCGATTACGTGGTGAAAATCATTGAACGCGACCTGCTGCCAAACTATCCCAACGTCGATGGCGTGGTGGGCCTGAATCATCTCTACGGCTGCGGCGTGGCGATTAATGCGCCGGCGGCGGTAGTGCCGATTCGCACCATTCATAATATCGCCCTCAACCCAAACTTCGGCGGCGAGGTGATGGTCATTGGCCTCGGCTGTGAGAAGCTGCAGCCGGAACGCCTGCTGCAGGGCACGGAAGACGTCAAAAGTATCCCGGTGGACAGCGCCAGCATCGTCAGCCTGCAGGATGAAAAGCATGTTGGTTTTAAATCGATGGTCGATGACATTCTGCAGGTCGCCGAGCGCCACCTGGCGAAACTGAACCAGCGCCAGCGGGAAACCTGCCCGGCCTCTGAGCTGGTGGTCGGGATGCAGTGCGGCGGCAGCGACGCCTTTTCAGGCGTGACCGCCAACCCGGCGGTAGGTTACGCGTCCGACCTGCTGGTGCGCTGCGGCGCGACGGTGATGTTCTCGGAAGTGACCGAAGTACGCGACGCCATTCATCTGTTGACCCCGCGGGCGATTAACGAAGAGGTCGGTAAACGTCTGCTGGAAGAGATGGCCTGGTACGATAACTATCTTGATATGGGCAAAACCGACCGCAGCGCTAACCCCTCTCCCGGCAACAAGAAAGGTGGTCTGGCCAACGTGGTGGAAAAAGCGCTGGGGTCGATTGCCAAATCAGGGAAAAGCGCCATCGTTGAGGTGCTCTCTCCGGGGCAGCGTCCGACCAAACGCGGCCTCATTTACGCCGCAACCCCCGCCAGCGATTTTGTCTGCGGCACCCAGCAGGTAGCCTCTGGCATCACGGTGCAGGTATTCACCACCGGTCGCGGTACGCCGTACGGGCTGATGGCGGTACCGGTGATAAAAATGGCGACCCGTACCGAGCTGGCCAACCGCTGGTATGACTTAATGGACATTAACGCCGGGACCATCGCCACTGGCGAAGAGACGATTGAGGATGTCGGGCGGAAGCTGTTCGAATTTATTCTCGACGTCGCCAGCGGACGCAAAAAAACCTTCTCCGATCAATGGGGCCTGCACAACCAGCTGGCGGTATTTAACCCGGCGCCGGTAACCTGATCGAGAGCGTAAGGATTTAACCACTTTTAGCCCGGATCTATCCGGGCTTGTTGGTTAGGGATGCTGGGCGGCAAGAAAAGCGATTCTGCCCTTTTCTTCCGACATTTTTTCCGACATTTCTTCCGACATGTGGGAGGACGCTCAAGCAGCTCTTCACTATCTGAAGGGCTGCTTGCCAGGCTTCAATTGGGTTTACAGGATCACTCCCCCTGCTGCTCCAGGGCGTACTTATACAACGCGTTTTTCTTCACGCCGTGGATTTCCGCGGCCAGCGCGGCGGCTTTCTTCAGCGGCAGCTCCGCCTGCAGCAGCGCCAGAGTACGCAGCGCGGCCGCCGGCAGCGCCTCTTCCTGAGCCTTGAAACCTTCGACGATCAGCACCATCTCGCCTTTGCGACGGTTTTCATCTTCCTTCACCCACGCCACCAGCTCACCAATCGGCGCGCCATGGATCGACTCCCAGGTTTTGGTCAGCTCACGAGCCAGCACCACATAGCGGGATTCTCCCAGTACCGCGCAGATATCCTCCAGACTCTCCACCAGACGGTGGGTCGACTCATAGAAAATAAGGGTGCGTGGCTCTTCTTCCAGCGCTTTCAGGGTATCGCGGCGGCCTTTCGATTTCGCCGGCAGGAAGCCTTCATAACAGAAACGGTCGGAAGGCAGGCCGGCGGCGCTCAGGGCGGCGATAGCCGCACAGGGGCCCGGCAGCGGCACCACGCGAATATTCGCTTCGCGGCAGGTGCGCACCAGATGGTAACCAGGATCGTTAATCAGCGGCGTGCCGGCATCGGAAACCAGCGCGATGTTTTGCCCTTCTTTCAGTTTGGCAAGCAGGGTTTCCGCCTTTTGCTGCTCATTATGGTCGTGAAGCGCAAACAAACGGGCGTTTATCGCAAAATGTTGCAGCAGCAAACCGGTATGACGGGTATCTTCCGCTGCAATTAAATCAACGGCTTGCAGCACTTCCAGTGCACGCTGCGTGATATCAGACAGATTTCCTATCGGAGTGGGCACAATATAGAGCTGCCCCTGAGAATTATCCGCTGATTCGTGTTGTTTCATTGTCTCGTCCGTATTGCCGATTTAATATTGAGCATTGAGCCAAAAAAATATCACTGGACACTTATGGTACCGTCAACATTTCTTCGTTCTAAGCCCGCGCGCTGCCTGCCCGTATTGCTGGCGACTCTTATTTTTGCTGGCTGCGGCACCCACACGCAGGATCAAAGCGCGGCGTTTATGCAGGGTACGTCGCAGGCCAACTCCAGTTTCTACTTACAGCAGATGCAGCAAAGCACGAATGATAGCAAGACCAACTGGCAATTACTCGCCATTCGTGCACTACTGCAGGAAGGGAAGAAGCAGCAGGCTATCGACCTGTTTAACCAGCTGCCGGCGAACCTGAACAGCACTCAGGCCCGTGAACAGTCGCTGCTGGCGGTGGAAGTGAAGCTGGCGCAGAACGATTATCAGGCCGCCCGTAATCTGCTGGCTAAGATCGATCCGACAAACCTTGAGCAGCCTCAGCAGGCGCGCTACTGGCAGGCGCAAATCGATGCCAGCCAGGGCAAACCATCGCTGACCCTGCTGCGCGCCTTAATCGCCCAGCAGCCGCTGCTGAGTGACGCCAAACAGCGTCAGAAAAATATTAATGCGACCTGGCAAGCGCTCACCTCGATGCCGCAGGACCAGGCCAATGCGCTGGTGATCAACGCCGATGAAAATATCCTCCAGGGCTGGCTGGATCTGCAGCGGATGTGGTTTGACAACCGCAACGATCCGACGCTACTGAAAGCGGGCGTTAAAGACTGGCAGACGCGCTATCCGCAAAACCCGGGCGCTAAAATGCTGCCGACGGCGCTTGTGAATATGCAAAACTATAAGCCTGCGTCCATCAACAAGATTGCGCTTTTTCTGCCGCTGAACGGTCAGGCGTCGATCTTCGGCCGCACTATCCAGCAGGGCTTTGAAGCCGCCAAAAACGGCGCGCCGTCGGTGACGGGCAGCGCGGTTCCCGCCCAGGTCGCCCAGGCGGCGAATGTCTCCGGTAATGATGATGTGGTGAGTCCGTCGCAGGCAGAAATCAGCGATCTTACCGCCACCGGAAGCCGCGCTGATCCGGTTCAGGCCCCGACGCAGGACCAGGCAGCGCCTGCTGCGGAACCGGCAGCCCAGGCGCCGGCAACATCCGCCACGCCGCAGACTACCGCTTCCCCGGCCACCCAGCCGGTTACCGCGCCGGCCGCACAGCCGCAGCCCGTGGTCGCAACCGCCGCTAACCCTTCTGCGGAACTGAAAATTTACGACACCACCACCCAGCCGATAAGCCAGCTGCTCGCCCAGGCGCAGCAGGATGGCGCCACCCTGGTGGTTGGGCCGTTGCTGAAAGAAAACGTTGAAGAGGTTATCAAGAGCAACACGCCGCTCAATGTGCTGGCCCTCAACCAGCCGGAAAAAGTCGAAAGCCGCGCTAACCTCTGCTATTTCGCGCTTTCTCCGGAAGACGAAGCGCGTGACGCCGCCCGACATATCCACCAACAGGGGAAACAGACCCCGCTGCTGCTGGTTCCGCGCGGCGCGCTGGGCGATCGTGTGGTTAGCGCTTTTGCCGACGAGTGGCTGAAGCTGGGCGGCGCCAGCGTCCTGCAGCAGCGTTTTGGATCCACGGCCGAGCTGCGCGCCGGTGTGAACGGCGGCGGGGGCATTGCGCTGAGCGGCACCCCGGTCTCCACCCTGCCATCAGCGCAGAACAGCATCCTCGGCAGTGCGGATGAGATGCCGGTAAGCAGCGGCGGCAGCGTCGATGCGGCCTATATCCTCGCCACCCCGGAACAGATTGCCTATATCAAACCGATGATCGCCATGCGCAACGGCAGCCAGAGCAATGTCACCCTGTACGCCAGCTCGCGCAGCGCCCAGGGCACCGCGGGGCCGGATTTCCGTCTGGAGATGGAAGGCTTGCAGTATAGTGAGATCCCAATGCTGGCCGGCAGCAATCCGTCGCTAATGCAGCAGGCGCTGTCCGCGGTGCGTAATGACTACTCGCTGGCGCGTCTGTATGCCATGGGCGCTGACGCCTGGTCACTGGCAAATCACTTCACGCAAATGCGCCAGACGCCTGGCTTCGAGCTGAACGGCAATACCGGCGATCTGACGGCCAACCAGGATTGCGTGATTAACAGGAAACTGTCATGGCTCAAGTACCAGCAGGGAAAAATCGTTCCGGCCAGCTAAGCAAACAGACCGGCGATGCCTGGGAAAACCAGGCTCGCCGCTGGCTGGAAGGCCAGGGCCTGCGTTTTATCGCCGCCAATGCCCGCGAGCGTGGCGGCGAAATTGACCTTATCATGCGCGACGGCACGGTCACCGTTTTTATCGAAGTGCGCTACCGCCGTAGCGCCCGGTACGGTGATGCGGCAGCCAGCGTCACTCCGCAAAAACAACAACGACTGCTTAAAGCCGCCCGTTTGTGGCTCTGCCGACAGAATGGGAGCTTTGAGACTGTGGATTGCCGTTTCGATGTGGTAGCCTTCACCGGAAACGACATCCAATGGCTAAAAAACGCCTTTGGCGAATAGCGTAATACCAGAAGTAAGGGATCCCGTGCTCGACAGAATCAAAGCCTGCTTTACCGAAAGCATTCAAACCCAAATTGCCGCAGCGGAAGCACTCCCGGACGCCATCTCCCGGGCGGCGATGACGCTCGTCCAGTCCCTGCTTAACGGCAACAAAATCCTCTGTTGTGGTAATGGCACCTCCGCCGCCAACGCACAGCATTTTGCTGCCAGCATGATTAATCGCTTTGAAACGGAACGCCCTGGTTTACCTGCCATTGCACTAAATACCGATAATGTGGTCTTAACCGCCATCGCTAACGATCGCTTGCATGACGAGATCTACGCCAAGCAGGTGCGCGCCCTGGGACACGCCGGCGATGTGCTGCTGGCGATCTCTACGCGCGGAAACAGTCGGGACATCGTCAAGGCGGTGGAAGCCGCCGTGACCCGCGACATGACCATCGTCGCGTTAACCGGCTATGACGGCGGTGAGCTGGCGGGCCTGTTAGGTCAACAGGATGTCGAAATCCGCATCCCCTCCCATCGCAGCGCGCGTATCCAGGAGATGCACATGCTGACCGTCAACTGTCTGTGCGATTTGATAGATAACACTCTTTTTCCACACCAGGACGATTAAGGAGAACACATGAAGGCTCTCTCGCCCCTCGCCATCCTGCTTTCTGCACTACTGCTGCAGGGCTGCGTTGCCGCCGCGGTAGTCGGAACGGCAGCAGTCGGCACCAAAGCCGCAACGGACCCGCGTACGGTGGGAACCCAGGTCGATGACAGCACCCTGGAACTGCGCGTCAATAGCGCCTTGTCGAAAGATGAACAGATTAAGAAACAGGCCCGTATCAACGTCACCGCTTATCAGGGCAAAGTCCTGCTGACCGGCCAGTCGCCGACGCCGGACCTCTCCGCGCGCGCCAAGCAAATCGCCATGGGCGTGGAAGGGACCACGGAAGTGTTTAATGAAGTGCGCCAGGGCCAGCCGATTGGTTTAGGCACCGCCTCTTCTGATACCTGGATTACCACCAAGGTGCGTTCGCAGCTCCTGAGCACCGATCAGGTTAAATCCTCGAACGTGAAAGTAACCACGGAAAACAGCGAAGTCTTCCTGATGGGGCTGGTGACCGACCGCGAAGGCCGGGCGGCGGCGGATATTGCCAGCCGGGTAAGCGGCGTATCCCGGGTGACCACCGCCTTTACCTACATTAAATAAAGCTGCAGTTTCCCGGCTGGCGCTGCGCTTAGCCGGGCTACCGCCCCCTGTCCGTTGTGTGCCGGGTAAGGCGTAGCCGCCACCCGGCATCCAATCCCGCTATGCGTACGTTTACGGCAAACTACACCAGCGCCAGCGCACCGACAATCGCCCCGCACAGCGCCACCAGTCCGCCCGTCAGCCACAGCGCTTTGGCCGGGAAGGCTTTACGCAGCATAATCAGCGACGGCACGCTCACTGCCGGCAGTGTGATGAGCAGCGCCAGCGCGGGCGCCGTCCCCATACCCGCCAGCATCATTGTCTGCACAATCGGAATTTCCGCCGCGGTAGGGATCACAAACAGGCAGCCGGCGATCGCCATCGCGATAACCCAGAACAACGTATTATCCACCACGCCATCGGCGTGCGGGAACAGCCAGACGCGCGCCGCTCCCAGCACCAGCACCGCGAGGATATAAACCGGGATCGTGTTCCAGAACAGCGTCCACAGCGCCTGCAGCCAGCGGCTAAAGAAGCCGCCCTGAGTCGCTTCCGACGGTGCAGCAGGCACCGCTACCGGCTGCGTCGCCGCCTCTTTCACCCATTTCTGCACCAGCGTCGCCACAGTTAATACTGTCGCCAGACCCGCCACCAGGCGAACCAGCGCAAACTGCCAGCCCAGAACAAAACCCATAAACACCAGCGTCGCCGGATTGAGTAGCGGGTTCCCCATCCAGAACGCCAGCGCCCCACCCATCGACACCTGCTGTTTGCGCATCCCGGCCGCGACCGGCGCGGCGCAGCAGGTGCACATCATGCCGGGCAGCGAGAAAATCGCTCCCAGCAGCGTGCCCTGAAACCGCGATTGTCCCAGGGTGCGTAGCAGCCAGTCGCGCGGAATGAGTACCTGAATCAATGACCCGAGCAGCACGCCGAGCACCGCCGCTTTCCAGACGGCAAGGAAGTAAACCATCGCATAGTCCCACGCCGCCATCAGCGGGTTAGCGTCGGCCTGGGCAAGAATGGATTTACCGATACTGTGGGTTTCCGCAGCGGTGAAGGCTTTCCCGTAGTACGGCTGCCATTTGACGTACCACAGACCAACAATCACGACGAGAAAGAAAAGCGCGGGTTTCCACCATTGAAATGGTGACGCCGCCTGAGATGAAGACTGACCAGCCATAGCATTCCCCAGCAAGAAATGTGGATATGAATTGAAGCCGTGAATACTACGCCGGAAGCCTGCGTTTGCAAACCGCTATTCAGCCTGCCGCGCGGCGCGCTCCCGTAGTTCCGATGATGACAGAATTCGCACCCCTTCGTGGGTGGGCGACAGCGCCTCCGCCAGCAGGGCGATCGCCACATCGCGGGCCGCAATGGATTTCCAGTTCCCCGGCAAGAGCCGGAACAATGGTGCGAGGAAGGTCTCATTGGCCCGCTTTTTTTCCCGCTCGCCTGACAGCATCGACGGCCTGGCGATGGTCAGCCGCGGCCAGTCTTGCTCAATCAGCGCCGCCTCCATTTCCCCCTTCACCCGATTGTAGAAAAACGGCGAGTGGGCGTTGGCACCCATCGCGCTAACCACCAGCATATGTTGCGCACCCAGTCGTTTGCCGGTCAGCGCGGTATCAACCACCAGCGTGTAGTCAGCATGGACGAAGGCCTCTTTGCTCCCGGCCTCCCGGCGCGTCGTTCCCAGGCAACAGAAGACGATATCCACCGGGTCAACCACCTGCGCCAGGGCATCGGTCAGCTGGGGATCGTGAGGATTAAAAACACCTTTCGCTGGCGCCAGCGGGCGACGCGTCGGCGCGGCGATGGTGCTTATACGGGGCTCATTCTGCAGCAGCCGGAGTAAGTGACCGCCAACTAACCCGGTCGCGCCGGTTAATAATACCTGACTCATTGGTTCTCCTTTACAGAATTCTCCGCCTTGCACTTTCGGGCTCATGTTCCAGGCTTAATACCTTACAAGGTAAGTATCCACCATCATCATGGAATTACCTCATTGACCATCCAGACAGTGGAGGAAGCATGAGTAAAAAGATAGCCGTCCTCATTACCGACGACTTTGAAGATTCTGAATTTACCTCTCCCGCCGAAGCCTTTAAGCTCGCCGGGCATCAGGTCATCACGATCGAAAAGCAGGCTGGCAAAACGGTGAAGGGTAAGCAGGGAGAAGCCGAGGTCGCCATCGACAGAGCCATCGATGACGTCACACCGGGTGAATTTGATGCCTTATTGCTGCCCGGGGGCTACTCTCCCGACCAGCTGCGTGGTGATGAACGCTTCGTCACCTTTACCCGCGATTTTGTCAACGGCGGTAAGCCGGTGTTTGCCATCTGCCACGGCCCGCAGCTGCTGATCAGCGCCGATGTGATCCGCGGACGTAAGCTCACGGCGGTGAAACCGATTGTGGTGGATGTGAAAAACGCCGGGGGCGAGTTTTACGACCAGGAGGTGGTGGTCGATAACGAACAGCTGGTCACCAGCAGAACGCCGGACGATCTGCCGGCCTTCAATCGCGAAGCGCTACGCCTGCTCGGCGCCGGCATCACGCCGCCAGTGTAATTTCTTCCCGAAACCCAGCGTGTTGTCGGTAAATTTGATTTCGTCCGGACGAATCTCCCATACCGGCGCCGACAGCATGCGGGCCACCGGGAAGCGCTTGACGTAGCGCTGGCGCATTCGCGCCTCTTCGTCACCGCTCAGACGACGGATCTCGCCTTTGAACTGCACGCCGCGGATCAGAGCCACGGTTTTTGGCTGGCCGTTGACCGTGCCGGCCACCTTCGCCCTCTGTCCGGTCATCTGGCCATGGCGGGTGTGCTCCTCGCTGAGCAGATAAAAGGCCACGGTATCCGGGTCATAGACGTAAAAGGCATTCGCGCACCACAGCTCGTCTTCACGGGAGACGCACCAGGTGACGACGTGCTGTTTACTCAGCCAGCGACCAATGGCGGCAAGCGTATCCATCTTTCTTCTCCATTATGCTATGGTGCACACACCTTACCATAGTGACTTTGTGACCGTGTGCTGGTTTCTGTATCTCATTCGAACCGCGGATAATCGCCTTTATACCGGCATCACCACCGACGTGCCACGCCGCTTTCGCCAGCATCAGGCGGGAAAAGGCGCAAAGGCGTTGCGCGGCAAAGGCGACCTGCAGCTGGCCTTTAGCCACGAAGTTGGTGAACACTCACTTGCATTGCGACTGGAATATCGCGTCAAGCAGCTAACGAAGCGCGAAAAAGAGCGCCTCGTTGCCGGAGAGGATGCCTTCGAAACCCTGCTGGCAAGGCTTAAAGACGATTAAAGTGCTCGCTGTATTCTACCTGGCCATGGACGCCGTCGAGGGCGTCATCCGCCAGACGGTGAACCTGGAACGCCTCGGCGCTGTCCGGCCAGCGGCAGCGGAGATCGAAGCGCGCGGCCGATTCAAAGCCGAAGCGACGGTATAAATCCGGGTCGCCCAGCGTCACCACCGCGGCGTAGCCAAACTCATTCAGCGAGTCCAGCCCTTCATAAACCAGCTGCCGACCAATGCCCTGTCCGCGGTAGCGTTCATCTACCGCCAGCGGCGCCAGGCCGACCCACTGCAGCTCTTCACCTTCCACCGCCACCGGGCTGAAGGCAACGTAGCCGATCACCTGGCCTTCATCATCCGTCGCCACTACCCCCAGCGTGATCAGTCCATCTTCACGCAGATCGTGCACCAGCTGCGCTTCGGCATCGCGGCCGAAGGTACGACGCAGCAGCGCGTCGATTCCCGGTGCATCAATCCCAATCTCCACTCGAATCAGCATGCCTCACCTACCGATGTCTGTTCAGGTTTCTGCGGGCTCTTCAGTCCAGCTTCGACAAAATCCGCCAGTTGCAGCAACATCACGCGCAGCGCTTTTGGCATCTGCTCGAGCTCAATGGCGTCCATCAAATTTTTTACATACAGCCCCAGCTCCGTATCGCCTTCAATGGCCAGACGACGCTGGAAGAATAGCGTATCCGGATCCTGCTTGCGCGCGGCGATCATTAACAGATCGCTGGCGTCGGCGCTGAAGCTGACGTCGGCGTCGGCCTGCTGGCTGACCACCAGTCGACCATCGACTACCGAGGTATACCACAGCAGACCGATGTCACGCACATGAATACTTAACCAACGCCCCTCAAGAAACTCCAGCTCCCCCTCCGCCAGCGCCTGGCGAAACTGCCAGCTCAGCACTTGCTCCAGCACCTGGCGCTTGAGGGCAAAAGGCGCCAGCTTAACCGGCACGCTCATTAAAGACGGGCCAAAGTGGACCAGCCGGGAACGCAGTTTATCCAACACAAGCTTTACTCCATGAATGCAATAGTTCCGCTATTGTGCCATATCACATAAACAACATAGCGGCGTAAATCAACAAAAACGCGATGACGGCCGCCAGTTATTGGCGCCGCCAATACACTTTTAACTGCCTCAAATCAAAAATTGTCACCAGAAGGTTAACTAAAATCCCTGCTCGTTAACCATTCAGCGTCCCTGACGGGCCGCATTTTTCAGGAAAAATTATGGAGCTGCTCTGCCCAGCCGGTAACCTTCCGGCGCTTAAGGCGGCCATCGAAAACGGCGCCGATGCCGTCTATATCGGGCTGAAAGATGACACCAACGCCCGCCACTTTGCCGGCCTTAATTTCACCGAAAAGAAACTGCAGGAAGCCGTCAGCTTTGTGCATCAGCACCGTCGTAAGCTGCATATCGCCATCAATACCTTCGCTCATCCCGACGGCTACGCCCGCTGGCAGCGAGCAGTGGATATGGCTGCTCAGCTGGGCGCCGATGCGCTCATTCTGGCCGATATCGCCATGCTGGAGTACGCTGCGGAGCGTTACCCACACATTGAGCGTCACGTTTCGGTGCAGGCTTCCGCCACCAATGAAGAGGCCATTCGCTTCTATCATCGCAACTTCGACGTCGCGCGCGTCGTACTGCCGCGCGTGTTGTCTATTCATCAGGTGAAACAGTTGGCCCGCGCTACGCCGGTGCCGTTGGAAGTCTTCGCCTTCGGCAGCCTGTGCATCATGGCGGAAGGCCGCTGCTATCTCTCTTCCTACCTGACCGGCGAATCGCCCAACACCGTCGGCGCCTGTTCGCCTGCCCGCTTCGTACGCTGGCAGCAAACGCCGCAGGGGCTGGAATCGCGTCTCAATGAAGTGCTGATTGACCGTTATCAGGATGGCGAAAATGCCGGTTATCCGACGCTGTGCAAAGGCCGCTACCTGGTTGATGGCGAGCGCTATCACGCGCTGGAGGAGCCCACCAGCCTCAACACCCTGGAACTGTTGCCGGAATTGATGGCCGCCAATATCGCCTCGGTGAAAATCGAAGGCCGTCAGCGCAGCCCGGCTTACGTGACCCAGGTGGCGAAAGTCTGGCGCCAGGCGATCGATCGCTGCAAAGCCGATCCGCAGAATTTCGTACCGCAGTCCGCCTGGATGGAGACCCTGGGCGCCATGTCCGAGGGGACACAAACTACCCTTGGCGCTTATCACCGTAAATGGCAGTGAGAAACATGAAATATTCATTAGGGCCGGTGCTGTACTACTGGCCAAAAGAGACGCTGGAAGATTTTTACCAGCAGGCGGCAAACTGCAGCGCCGACACCATTTATCTCGGCGAAGCGGTATGCAGCAAACGCCGCGCCACCAAAGTTGGCGACTGGATCGAAATGGCGAAAACGCTGGCCGCTAGCGGCAAGCAGGTGGTGCTCTCCACCCTCGCGCTGGTGCAGGCCTCTTCTGAACTGGGCGAGCTGAAACGCTATGTCGATAACGGCGAATTTCTGATTGAGGCCAGCGATTTGGGCGTGGTAAATCTCTGCGCCGAACGCAAGCTACCATTCGTCGCCGGGCATGCGCTGAACTGCTACAACGCCGTTACCCTGCGCCTGCTGCGGAAACAGGGCATGGTGCGCTGGTGCATGCCGGTGGAACTCTCCCGCGACTGGCTGGCTAATTTACTGACCCAGTGCGAAGAGCTGGGTATCCGCAACCAGTTTGAAGTCGAAGTGCTGAGCTACGGCCATCTGCCGCTGGCTTATTCCGCGCGCTGCTTTACCGCCCGCTCGGAAGACCGGCCAAAGGACGAGTGCGAAACCTGCTGCATCAAGTACCCAACCGGGCGCAGCATGCTGTCGCAGGAGAACCAGCAGGTGTTCGTGCTCAATGGTATTCAGACCATGAGCGGCTACGTCTATAACCTGGGCAATGAGCTGACCTCCATGCACGGCCTGGTGGATATGGTGCGCCTGTCGCCGATGGGCAACGAGACCTTCGCCATGCTCGAGGCCTTCCGCGCCAACGAAAACGGCGCTGCGCCGCTGGATCTCACCAGCAATAGCGATTGCAACGGCTACTGGAAACGATTGCCAGGACTGGTGCTTCAGGCCTGATAAACCGCTCACTTTGTTAACAACAGTGCTCAGATTTTAATGCATTATTAAAGATGCAGCTTTTCTGGCTGGCGCGTCCAGGATGCGCCAGGCTGGAAGAAGACCTTCAATCTGATGACGATGCTGTAGCAAAGTGAGCCTTTATGACTGACAAATCTGTTCCATTCTCGGTGCTCGATCTGGCGCCGATCCCGCAAGGATCTTCTGCCAAAGAAGCCTTTACCCACTCTCTGGATCTCGCCCGGCTGGCCGAATCGCGCGGCTATCATCGCTACTGGCTGGCGGAGCACCATAATATGGTCGGCATTGCCAGCGCAGCGACCTCGGTGCTGATTGGCTATCTCGCCGCCAACACCACCACCCTGCATCTCGGGTCCGGCGGCGTGATGCTGCCTAACCACTCTCCACTGGTGATAGCTGAGCAGTTCGGCACCCTGAACACCCTTTACCCCGGGCGGATCGACCTCGGCCTTGGCCGCGCGCCGGGCAGCGATCAGCCGACCATGCGCGCCCTGCGTCGCCATATGAGCGGCGATGTCGATAATTTCCCGCGCGATGTAGCGGAACTGGTGGACTGGTTTGACGCCCGCGATCCGAACCCGCACGTGCGCCCGGTTCCCGGCTACGGGGAGCGCATTCCAGTATGGCTGCTGGGCTCAAGCCTCTATAGCGCGCAACTGGCGGCGCAGCTCGGCCTGCCGTTTGCCTTCGCCTCGCACTTCGCGCCGGATATGTTGTTCCAGGCCCTACATCTGTATCGCAGCAATTTCAAACCTTCGGCGCGGCTGGAAAAACCGTACGCGATGGTGTGTATCAATATCATCGCCGCCGACAGCAACCGCGATGCGGAGTTTCTCTTCACCTCCATGCAGCAGGCGTTTGTGAAGCTGCGTCGCGGCGAGACCGGGCAGTTGCCGCCGCCGGTGGAAAATATGCATCAGCTGTGGTCAGCGTCCGAGCAGTATGGTGTGCAGCAGGCACTGAGCATGTCGCTGGTCGGCGATAAAACTAAAGTCCGCCATGGGCTAGAGTCGATTCTGCGTGAAACCGAGGCGGACGAAATCATGGTCAATGGCCAGATCTTCGACCACCAGGCGCGTCTGCATTCTTTCGATTTAGCGATGCAGGTGAAAGAGGAGCTGTTGGGGTAACACACACGTCAGCCCGGTGGACGTCGCGCCACCGGGCAATAGCTTTACTGATAAACCGGCAGCAGATTGACGCTCGACAGGATATGTACAACCGCATTGCCGAGGCCAAAGAGCAGGATCAGCACAATCATTGGCGTTCCGCCCCAAACGCGGAACTGTGGGCTGCCGAAGCGTTTGCGTGAGGCGCGAGCCAGCAGCGCCGGTACAATCGCCGCCCAGATCGTCGCCGCCAGGCCAGCATAGCCGATGGCGTAGAGGAAACCATCGGGTTTGACCAGTCCGCCAATCATCGGCGGGATAAAGGTCAGCAGCGCGGTTTTAAAGCGTCCCATCGCGCTATCGTCAAAGCCAAACAGATCCGCCAGGTAGTCGAACAGCCCCAGCGTCACGCCGAGGAACGAACTGGCGACAGCAAAGTTCGAGAACACCACCAGCAGCAGATCCAGACTCCGACTATTCAGCACGCCGCTCAGCGCCTGCACCAGCACATCAATGTTGCCGCCCTTCTGCGCGATGTCGATAAACTGCGGACGCGGGATATTGCCCATCGTCACCAGCAGCCAGACCACGTACAGACCCAGCGCCAGCAGCGTACCGTAGGTTAAGCAGCGGATGATGGTGCGCGGATCTTTTCCGTAGTATTTCATCAGGCTCGGCACGTTGCCGTGATAGCCAAACGAGGCCAGGCAGAACGGGAGCGTCATCAGCAGGTATGGCGCATAGGAGGCATTCTTCTCCGCAACGTTAAATAGCGTCGTCGGCTCGACGTGCCCGAGCAGGCTACCGAAGGTCAGGAAGAAGGTGATCACCTTAGCGCCCAGTACGATAGCCGTCATGCGGCTCACCGCTTTGGTGCTCATCCAGACGATAAACGCCACCAGCAGCGCAAAGCCGAAGCCCGCCGCGCGCGCCGGCACCTTCAGCGACAGTTCACTGAAGGTGTGGTGGAGGATCGAACCGCTCGCCGAAATATAGGCGTAGGTCAGGATATAGAGCACAAAGGCGATTGATACACCGTTCACCAGGTTCCAGCCCTTGCCGAGCAGGTCTTTGGTAATGGTGTCGAAGCTGGAGCCGATGCGGTAGTTAAGATTGGCCTCGAGGATCATCAAACCGGAGTGCAGCATGCAGAACCAGGTGAAGACCAGCGCCGCCAGCGACCAGAAAAACCACGCGCCGGACATCACCACCGGCAGCGAGAACATGCCCGCGCCGATAATCGTGCCGCCGATAATCACCACGCCGCCAAACAGAGACGGACGGGTTGCCGTAGTGGTTAGTGTCGCCATTTACCGAATTCTCCAGTCGAAAATACTTCGCTCACGTTGAGCATGACGCACTGTACCAGTACACGAGTACAAAGGGAATAAAAAAAGCCCCAATCATGACGATCGGGGCTGTATTATTTAGTTTACGCTAGCGGGCGGCGTTGATTACGCATCGCCACCGAAGCGACGGCGACCGGCTGAGTCATCGCGGCGCGGCGCGGATGCATCGTCACGACGCGGCGCACGGCCTTCACGACGTTCGCCGCTGAAACGACGTCCTTCACCACGACCGCCTTCACGACGTTCGCCACCGAAGCCACGGCCGCCTTCACGACGCTCGCCGCCAAAGCCACGGCCGCCTTCGCGACGCTCACCGCCGCCACGACGTTCGGTGCGCGGCTGCGCATCGCCCAGCAGCTGCATGTTCATCGGCTTGTTCAGGATACGGGTACGAGTAAAGTGCTGCAGCACTTCGCCCGGCATCCCTTTCGGCAGCTCAATGGTGGAGTGAGAAGCGAACAGCTTGATGTTACCGATGTAACGGCTGCTGATATCGCCTTCATTGGCGATCGCGCCAACGATATGACGCACTTCAACGCCGTCATCGCGACCCACTTCAATGCGATACAGCTCCATGTCACCCACGTCACGACGCTCACGCTTCGGACGATCTTCGCGATCGCCGCGCGGGCCGCGATCATTACGGTCGCCACGACGGTCGAAACGATCGTCACGATCGCGGAATTCACGACGTGGACGCATCGGCGCGTCCGGCGGAACGATCAGCGAACGTTCGCCCTGAGCCATCTTCAGCAGCGCAGCAGCCAGCGTTTCCACGTCCAGCTCTTCACCTTCCGCCGTCGGCTGGATTTTCGCCAGCAGTGCACGGTACTGATCCAGATCGCTGCTTTCCAGCTGCTGCTGAACTTTCGCGGCGAATTTTTCCAGACGACGCTTGCTCAGCAGCTCCGCGTTAGGCAGTTCCACTTCAGGAATGGTCAGCTTCATGGTGCGTTCGATGTTGCGCAGCAGACGACGCTCGCGGTTCTCAACGAACAGCAGCGCGCGGCCAGCACGACCGGCACGACCAGTACGGCCGATACGGTGAACGTAGGATTCAGAATCCATTGGGATGTCGTAGTTCACCACCAGGCTGATACGCTCAACGTCCAGGCCACGGGCCGCAACGTCAGTCGCAATCAGGATATCCAGACGACCATCTTTCAGGCGTTCCAGAGTCTGCTCACGCAGCGCCTGGTTCATGTCGCCGTTCAGCGCCGCGCTGTTGTAGCCATTACGCTCCAGCGCTTCAGCTACTTCCAGGGTCGCGTTTTTGGTACGGACGAAGATAATCGCCGCATCAAAGTCTTCCGCTTCCAGGAAACGCACCAGCGCTTCGTTTTTACGCATGCCGTAGGCAGTCCAGTAGCTCTGGCTGATATCCGGGCGAGTCGTCACGCTGGAATGAATGCGCACTTCCTGCGGCTCTTTCATAAAGCGACGGGTAATGCGACGGATAGCTTCCGGCATGGTGGCGGAGAACAGCGCGGTCTGATGCCCTTCCGGGATCTGCGCCATAATGGTTTCTACGTCTTCGATAAAGCCCATGCGCAGCATTTCATCTGCTTCATCCAGTACCAGGCCGCTCAGTTTGGAGAGGTCCAGGGTGCCGCGCTTCAGGTGGTCCAGCAGACGACCCGGGGTACCGACGACGATCTGCGGACCCTGACGCAGGGCGCGCAGCTGCACGTCATAACGCTGGCCGCCGTACAGGGCAACCACGTTCACGCCGCGCATATGTTTAGAGAATTCCGTCATTGCTTCAGCAACCTGTACCGCCAGCTCGCGGGTCGGCGCCAGCACCAGAATCTGCGGTGCTCTCAGCTCAGGATCGATGTTGTTCAGCAGCGGTAAAGAGAATGCTGCGGTTTTACCGCTACCGGTCTGGGCCATACCCAGAACGTCGCGGCCGTCCAGCAGATGCGGAATGCACTCAGCCTGGATCGGAGATGGTTTTTCGTAACCCAGATCGGTGAGCGCTTCAAGGATAGGAGCCTTCAGGCCCAGATCTGCAAAAGTGGTTTCGAATTCAGCCATGTAGTACGTGTGCCTCAAAATTAATGGCGGCCAGTCTACATAACTCATCGTGAAAATTTACGGTAATTTTCATTGAAAAGTGTGAACCGGCTCAAAGTAGGTGTATTAACGAACAACAACGCCCTCACCCGCGAAGGTGATGGCAAGCAAAAAACTATGGGCTGATGTGTTCGTCAGCTATTGCTGGTCCGATTCTGCCAGGTCATCTTGCTCCTGGCCCAAGAGCGATAATTCCAACAATGCGTATCGGTGCTCAACGTAGTTATGTACGTTGTTGGCGACCGCCAGTTTGAACAGTGCCGTAGCGCTGTCCTTGTCCCCCAGACTTAGGTAGTACTTACCTAAATAGAAGTTGGTTTCACTGAGATGCTCAGCGAGCGAGGTGTTATCCGTTGCGTCTGCCTTCAGACGAGTCATCAGCTCTTTTTCGCTAATGTCGCCAAGGTAGAACTCGACAATGTTCCATCCCCATTGCTCTTTATCCGACTTGTTTAAGCGCTCTCTGAGTGCTTCAAGCGCCCGCTTCTCGTCGAGTTTACGCTCGGCGATATAAAGCCACAGGCTACGGAAAGGATCATTGGGATCGTCTTGATAAAACGCCAGCAGATCATCTTGCGCTAACTTAGCCCGGCCGCCGTAATACAGGGCGATACCGCGGTTCAAGTGCGCGTAGTTGTAAGTTGGATCAAGCTCAAGTACAGAATCAAACGCTTCATAGGCAGCATCAAAATTGCCTGCCTGCGTTAAGTAAATGCCTAAGTAATTGAATACTTCCGGCATATCGGGTCGGATTGCCAGCGCTTGTGAAAAATCATTTCGCGCAAGTGCCCTCAGACCGAGACTATCATACAACACTCCGCGCTCATATAAAAGCTGTGCGCGTTCGTCATCGGATAAAGCCCGACTGGCAAGAATTTGTTCCATGCGTGCCAGAATCACTTCTTGCTGTAAAGTCGGTTGCAATGGTACTGCGAGGACGGCGTCCTTACGCCAGGCGGTGCTACTGCATCCTGCCAGCGTGAGAGCTGTCGCCACGAAACACCAGCGCAAAAAAGGCTTCATTTCCCACTCCCGAAGACAACGATTGGATGAACGTCCTGTTCCCCGGCTGCAAACGAGGCGTCCTGCCCGTAAAACGCCCTCCGCAAAAGCGGAGGGCTAACGGCAACCTTACTCGCCCTGCTCGGCAGCCGGAGCTTCCGGCGCTGCGGCAGACGGAGTCTGTTCAGTTGCTTCTTTAATGCTCAGACGGACACGGCCCTGGCGGTCAACTTCCAGAACCTTAACCGGTACTTCCTGACCCATCTGCAGGTAGTCAGTCACTTTCTCAACGCGCTTGTCAGCGATCTGCGAGATGTGAACCAGACCTTCTTTACCGCCGCCGATGGCAACGAATGCGCCAAAGTCAACGATACGGGTCACTTTACCATTGTAGATGCGGCCAACTTCGATCTCAGCAGTGATCTCTTCGATACGACGGATAGCATGCTGCGCTTTGTCGCCGTCGGTCGCTGCGATCTTCACGGTACCGTCATCTTCGATCTCGATGGTAGTACCGGTCTCTTCGGTCAGGGCACGGATAACAGAACCGCCTTTACCGATAACGTCTTTGATCTTGTCCGGGTTGATCTTGATGGTGTGGATACGCGGTGCGAATTCAGAGATATCGCCGCGCGGCGCGTTAATCGCCTGCTCCATCACGCCCAGGATGTGCAGACGCGCACCTTTAGCCTGGTTCAATGCAACCTGCATGATTTCTTTGGTGATACCTTCAATTTTGATATCCATCTGCAGCGCAGAGATACCGTCGCGGGAACCCGCAACTTTGAAGTCCATATCGCCGAGGTGGTCTTCGTCACCGAGGATGTCAGACAGCACGACGAAGTTGTCGCCTTCTTTCACCAGACCCATTGCGATACCCGCCACAGCGGCTTTTACCGGCACGCCCGCGTCCATCAGCGCCAGAGAGGCGCCGCAGACGGAAGCCATGGAAGAGGAACCGTTAGATTCGGTGATTTCCGATACCACGCGCACGGTGTACGGGAATTCTTCAATAGTCGGCATCACGGCCAGTACGCCGCGCTTCGCCAGACGACCGTGACCGATTTCACGACGCTTCGGAGACCCCACCATGCCAGTTTCGCCTACGGAGTACGGAGGGAAGTTGTAGTGGAACAGGAAGGAGTCGGTGCGCTCGCCCATCAGTTCGTCGATGTTCTGCGCATCGCGTGCGGTACCCAGAGTCGCGGTAACCAGCGCCTGCGTTTCACCACGGGTGAACAGCGCGGAACCGTGAGTACGCGGCAGAACGCCGGTACGAACGTCCAGACCACGGATCATATCTTTTTCACGGCCATCGATACGCGGCTCGCCGGCCAGTACGCGGCTACGAACCACGTTTTTCTCGATGGCGTGCAGGATTTCACCCAGCTCGTTAGCGTCCAGGGTTTCATCTTCAGCAACCAGCGTGGCGATGGTTTCAGATTTGATCACGTCAACCTGAGCGTAACGCTCTTGTTTGTCGGTGATACGGTAAGCATCGCTCAGACGGGATTCAGCCAGCGCAGCCACGCGCGCGTTCAGCGCTTCGTTGACCGCTTCCGGCTGCCAGTCCCAACGCGGTTTACCGGCTTCTTTCACCAGGTCGTTGATGTTCTGAATAACAATCTGCTGCTGCTCGTGGCCGAAGACCACCGCGCCCAGCATCTGGTCTTCGCTCAGCAGTTCCGCTTCGGATTCCACCATCAGCACGGCCGCTTCGGTACCGGCAACCACCAGGTCCAGTTTGCTGGACTTCAGTTCTTCCTGGGTTGGGTTCAGTACGTACTGGTCGTTGATGTAACCCACGCGCGCAGCGCCGATTGGGCCATTGAACGGAATACCAGACAGCGACAGCGCAGCGGAAGCACCAATCATCGCGACGATGTCTGGGTTAACCTGCGGGTTAACGGAAACGACGGTGGCGATAACCTGAACTTCGTTAACGAAGCCTTCCGGGAACAGCGGGCGAACCGGGCGGTCAATCAGACGCGCGATCAGGGTTTCGCCTTCGCTTGGACGGCCTTCACGACGGAAGAAACCACCCGGGATTTTACCGGCAGCGTAGGTACGCTCCTGGTAGTTAACGGTCAGCGGGAAAAAGTCCTGGCCTGGCTTCGCTTTTTTCTGACCCACAACGGTAACGAATACCGCAGTGTCATCCATGCTAACCATCACAGCGGCCGTTGCCTGGCGCGCCATCATGCCGGTTTCCAGGGTCACGGTATGCTGGCCGTACTGGAATTTACGAACGATCGGATTAAGCAAAATTCTATCCTTTTTATCTATAAATCACGCCATATCCACGACATAGCGTCTATTGACCCGATCTTCTGCATCCTCGCGACTAATGACAACCTTTACCCGCCCCTGCGGATGAAGCCTCTCATTAGCCGCGCGAACCTCTGCATGAAGATCATTACTAGCAACAATACATGAGTTTTGAATGAATTGCTGCCGCCCGGTCGAAAAAAGGGGCCGTCAGGCCCCTTTTTCTGAAACTCGCAGAATTAGCGACGCAGACCCAGACGCTCAATCAGCGCAGAGTAACGGGCAACATCTTTACGTTTCAGGTAGTCGAGCAGTTTACGACGCTGAGAAACCATGCGCAGCAGACCACGACGGCTGTGGTGATCTTTTTTGTGCTCTGCAAAGTGGCCCTGCAGGTGGTTGATCTGTGCGGTCAGCAGTGCAACCTGAACTTCGGTAGAACCGCTGTCGTTTTCGCCACGACCAAACTCAGAAACGATTTTTGCTTTAGCTTCAACGCTTAGAGACATTTTATAACTCCAAAAATTAAAAGAAAGAAAGGGTGCCGATCTCTAATTCAGCGACCCCTGATGCAACGCCCGAAAATGTTAAAACACGTTAGCGGACGTTAAGCGGCGATATTCTACTCGTAGCAGGCTTTTATCGCAAGAAAAGCGCTTACGCCGGGTATTCCACCACCAGACGACGCGGGGCCACGCGGCCTTCATCGTCAATTTCGCCCATGCCGAGAAACTTGCCGGACTCGCTCTCCATCACCCGCACCAGCCCGTTAAGCGGCGCGCCTGACTGACGTACCGGGTTGCCGTTCTTAAAGTAGACTGCGGAGGTTTCTGGAATATTAACCAGCGGGTAATCCGAGGCCGGGCTGTCCATCGGCATCAGCAGCGGATCAAGCAACTGAGCGGCAGGAATATCCTGCGCCGCCGCCTCATCGACCAGCGCCTGCAGCTGCTCGAGGGTCACCATCCGCTCGACCGGGTATTTGCTTACCGCCAGGCGACGCAGGAAAATCACGTGCGCGCCGCAGCCGAGCTTCTCACCTAAATCATCGATAATCGTCCGGATGTAGGTGCCTTTCGAGCAGTGGATCTCCAGCTCCAGCTCATCGCCTTCGCGGCGAATAAACAGCAGCTCATAAACGGTTATCGGCCGGGCTTCCCGCGGAACTTCAATACCCTGGCGAGCATATTCGTATAGCTTCTTGCCCTGATATTTCAGCGCCGAATACATCGACGGCACCTGCTGCGTCTCGCCGCGAAAGCTGTCCAGCGCCGCCGCCAGCTGTTCGTCGCTAAAAGTCAGCGGGCGCTCTTCCACCACCTGACCGTCGGCATCGGAGGTATCCGTGCGCTGGCCAAGTTTGGCGATCACGCGGTAACGCTTATCGGAGTCCAGCAGATACTGGGAAAACTTGGTCGCTTCGCCAAGGCAGATCGGCAGCATACCGGTCGCCAGCGGATCCAGCGCGCCGGTATGCCCGGCGCGGTTGGCGTTATAAATACGTTTTACTTTCTGCAGCACATCGTTACTGGAGGCGCCCTGAGGCTTGTCCAGCAACAATACGCCATGCACGTCGCGGCCGCGACGACGAGGACGACTCATCAGTCCTCCTTGCTGTCGTCCGGGTTCACACGACGCTCATCGTCGTGTTTCACCACGCTGGTGACCAGGTTGGACATACGCATCCCTTCCACCAGTGAGTTGTCGTAGAAGAAAGTCAGTTCCGGTACGATGCGCAGACGCATCGCTTTCCCCAGCAGAGAGCGGATAAAGCCAGAAGCTTCCTGCAGCGCTTTGATGCCCGCTTTCACCGCGGCTTCATCTTTGTCGTTAAGGAAGGTGACATACACCTTGGCATAGGCCAGGTCACGGGACATTTCCACACCGGAAACGGTGGTCATCATGCCCAGACGCGGATCTTTAATTTCACGCTGCAGGATGATGGCAATCTCTTTTTGCATCTCCTGGGCCACACGCTGCGGGCGACCAAATTCTTTCGCCATAATAAGTTCTCCAGAATAAAGACAAAAAAGGGGCCAAAAGCCCCTTTTTAAAATGATTGCCGGGTGGCGCTTCGCTTCCCCGGCTGCTTAGCCATCAAATGATTAATCGATGCTACGCTGGATTTCGATGATTTCGAACACTTCGATCATATCGCCAACGCGAACGTCGTTGTAGTTCTTCACGCCGATACCACATTCCATGCCGTTACGGACTTCGTTAACGTCATCTTTGAAGCGGCGCAGGGATTCCAGCTCGCCTTCATAGATAACCACGTTGTCACGCAGAACGCGGATTGGGTTGTGACGTTTGATCGTCCCTTCGGTAACCATACAGCCCGCGATGGCGCCGAATTTCGGCGATTTGAAGACATCACGCACTTCAGCCAGACCGATGATCTGCTGTTTCAGTTCCGGAGACAGCATGCCGCTCATCGCCGCTTTCACTTCGTCGATCAGGTTATAGATGACGGAGTAGTAACGCAGATCCAGGCTTTCCGCTTCGATAACTTTACGCGCAGAGGCATCGGCACGAACGTTGAAGCCAACCAGAATCGCGTTGGATGCTGCTGCCAGGGTAGCGTCGGTTTCGGTGATACCACCTACGCCGGAACCGATGATCTTCACTTTCACTTCGTCGGTAGACAGTTTCAGTAAGGAATCGGAAATCGCTTCGACAGAACCCTGTACGTCCGCTTTCAGTACGATGTTCACTTCGTGAACTTCGCCTTCGGTCATGTTAGCGAACATGTTTTCCAGTTTAGATTTCTGCTGACGCGCCAGCTTAACTTCACGGAATTTGCCCTGACGATACAGCGCCACTTCACGCGCTTTTTTCTCGTCACGCACTACGGTCACTTCATCACCGGCAGCCGGCACACCGGACAGGCCGAGGATTTCCACCGGAATGGACGGACCCGCTTCCAGCACTTCGCGACCCAGTTCGTCACGCATCGCGCGCACACGGCCATATTCGAAGCCGCACAGAACAATGTCGCCCTTGTGCAGAGTACCTTCGCGAACCAGAACGGTAGCTACCGGACCACGACCTTTATCAAGGAAGGATTCGATGACCGCGCCGCTCGCCATACCGTTGCGGACCGCTTTCAGCTCAAGAACTTCAGCCTGCAGCAGGATCGCGTCCAGCAGGTCGTCGATGCCGGTACCCGCTTTCGCGGAAACGTGGACGAACTGGCTCTCGCCGCCCCACTCTTCCGGCAGGATGCCGTACTGGGACAGTTCGTTCTTCACGCGATCCGGATCGGCTTCTGGCTTATCGATCTTGTTCACCGCCACTACCACCGGTACCTGCGCCGCTTTAGCGTGCTGGATAGCTTCGATAGTCTGCGGCATCACGCCGTCGTCTGCCGCCACCACCAGAACCACGATATCCGTCGCCTGCGCGCCACGAGCACGCATGGAGGTAAACGCGGCGTGGCCCGGGGTATCCAGGAAGGTGATCATGCCGTTGTCGGTTTCGACGTGGTAAGCACCGATGTGCTGGGTAATACCACCCGCTTCGCCGGAGGCAACCTTGGTAGAACGAATGTAGTCCAGCAGCGAGGTTTTACCGTGGTCAACGTGACCCATAATGGTCACGACCGGTGCGCGCGGTTCAGCCGCCGCGCCGGTGTCACGGTCGCTCATTACGGCTTCTTCCAGTTCGTTTTCACGACGCAGGATAACTTTGTGGCCCATCTCTTCGGCAACCAGCTGTGCGGTTTCCTGGTCGATGACCTGGTTGATGGTCGCCATGGCGCCCAGCTTCATCATCGCTTTGATGACCTGAGAACCTTTCACCGCCATCTTGTTAGCCAGTTCGCCAACGGTGATGGTTTCGCCGATTACGACGTCACGGTTAACGGCCTGCGCTGGCTTCTGGAAGCCCTGCTGCAGAGCGGAACCTTTACGGTGCTTACCGCCTTTACCGCCGCGCACGGCCGCGCGGGCTTCTTCACGATCAGCTTTCGATTCAGCGTGTTTGTTGCCTTTCTTCGCCGGACGAGCCGCTTTGCTGCTACGGCTACGGCCGCGACCGCCTTCGACTTCACGATCGTTATCATCTTCAGCCTGACGAGCATGCTGTGATGTGGTGACGTGATAGTCGCTGCTATCTTCCGGGCTGTCTGAGGTTTCAGACCAATTTTTTTCGTTTTCTTCAGCCATACGGCGTGCTTCTTCCGCTACACGGCGCGCTTCTTCTTCAAGTTTGCGGCGTGCTTCTTCTTCCGATTTGCGCTTCAATTCCGCGGCTTCGTTCTCGCGACGGATCTTTTCAGCCTGGGCGGTTTTGGTCATTTCGTCGGTATGTTGATTGCTCACTTTGTCTTTTTCCGCAGCTTCACGTTTCGCTTTATCAGCGACTTCACGTTTAGCTTGTTCTGCGGCCTCACGTTCAGCTTTTAATTGCGCCTCGCGTTTCGCTGCTTCTTCAGCTTCACGACGGGCCTGCTCTTCCGCTTCACGCTGCGCCTGCTCTTCCGCGGCCAGGCGTTCAGCCTCTTGCGGATCGCGTTTCACAAAGGTGCGTTTCTTGCGGACTTCGATTTGTACCGATTTACTCTTTCCACCGGTACCTGGAATATTCAACGTACTGCGCGTCTTACGCTGTAACGTCAGCTTGTCTGGCGCCGAGCCGTGTTCACGGTTCAGGTGCGTCAACAAAGTTTGTTTCTCTTGCGAGGTCACAGAATCATCAGCCGATTTGCGGATGCCTGCGTCAGCAAATTGCTGTATCAGGCGATCCACAGAGGTCTGAATCTCTGAGGCCAGCGCTTTAATAGTCACATCTGTCATGCTGTTCCTTCCTGCTACAGTTTATTACGCTTCGTCGCCGAACCAACAAATGTTGCGAGCGGCCATGATGAGCTCGCCAGCTTTCTCGTCGGTCATCCCTTCGATATCAGCCAGGTCATCAACGCCCTGCTCGGCGAGATCTTCCAGCGTACAAACACCACGGGCAGCCAGTTTGAATGCCAGGGCACGATCCAGACCTTCGAGATTCAACAGATCATCGGCAGGTTTGTTATCTCCCAGGCTTTCTTCCTGAGCCAGCGCCAGCGTAGTCAGTGCGTTTTTCGCACGCTCACGAAGTGCTTCAACGGTGGCTTCATCCAGACCGTCGATTTCCAGCAGTTCTTTCATCGGCACATAGGCCAGCTCTTCCAGCGAGGAGAAGCCTTCTTCAACCAGCACTGTCGCGAAATCTTCATCAATATCAAGATATTTGGTGAAGGTATCGATAGCGGCATGCGCTTCCGCCTGGTGCTTAGCCTGCAGATCGTCAACGGTCATGACGTTGAGTTCCCAGCCGCTGAGCTGTGAAGCCAGGCGGACGTTCTGACCGTTACGGCCGATCGCCTGCGCCAGGTTGCCCGCTTCTACCGCGATATCCATGGTGTGTTTATCTTCATCCACCACGATGGACGCGACGTCTGCCGGCGCCATAGCGTTAATCACGAACTGCGCCGGGTTATCATCCCACAGGACGATATCGATGCGTTCACCACCCAGCTCAGTCGACACGGCCTGCACACGCGCACCGCGCATACCGACGCAAGCGCCAACCGGGTCGATGCGCTTGTCGTTGGTTTTCACCGCGATTTTGGCACGAGAGCCCGGATCGCGAGCCGCCGCTTTGATCTCCAGCACTTCTTCACCGATTTCCGGCACTTCGATGCGGAACAGTTCGATCAGCATCTCAGGTTTGGAACGGGTGACGAACAGCTGGGCGCCACGCGCTTCCGGACGGACAGCGTACAGTACGCCGCGAATGCGGTCGCCCGGACGGAAGTTTTCACGCGGCAGCATATCTTCACGCAGGATCACGGCTTCAGCGTTGTTACCCAGATCCAGTGTGATATTGTCGCGGTTCACTTTTTTCACCACGCCGGTGATGATCTCACCTTCGTGCTCGCGGAACTGATCGACCACCATCGCGCGCTCGGCTTCGCGGACTTTCTGCACGATAACCTGCTTAGCGGTCTGTGTGGTGATACGGTCGAAGGTAACAGATTCGATCTGATCTTCGACATAGTCGCCGACGTTCATGCTTTCATCTTCGAAACGCGCTGCTTCCAGCGTGATCTCGCGCGTCGGCTGGGTGACTTCTTCTACAACCAGCCAACGACGGAAGGTATCGAAATCGCCGCTCTTGCGGTCGATTTCAACGCGAACGTCGATCTCTTGTTCGTATTTTTTCTTGGTGGCCGTTGCCAGCGCGCTTTCCAGCGCTTCGAAAATTTTCTCACGCGGCAGCGCTTTTTCGTTGGAAACGGCTTCAACAACAGCCAAAATTTCTTTGTTCATCGGGGCCTTTCACCTCAATCCAGACTGTTAAAAGTGGGGAACCAGGTTCGCCTTCTGGATGTTACTCAGCGCGAACACTTCATCTTTGCCTTCGACGGTTACCGTGATCATCTCACCGTCTACCGCTTTGATAATGCCCTGCCATTTGCGGCGGTTCTGAACCGCCATGCGCAGCACCAGCGCAACTTCTTCGCCGGTGAAACGTTGATAGTGTTCGGCGGTGAACATCGGACGGTCAAGACCAGGCGAAGAGACTTCCAGGTTGTAAGCGACAGTGATCGGGTCTTCGACATCCATGACGGCGCTTACCTGGTGGCTCACATCAGCACAATCATCAACGTTGATGCCATCTTCACTATCAATATAGATGCGCAGTGTGGATGTGCGACCGCGAATAAATTCGATGCCGACCAGCTCAAAGCCAAGCGCTTCAACCGGCGCAGTGAGCATCTCTGTCAATTTTTGCTCTAATGTGGACAAACCCACCCCCAAGACATAAAAAAAGGGCGTATAGCCCAGTTATTCTGAAGTCAGATAACAAAAAACCCCGATAAATCGGGGCTTTAGATAACTGAACCCTGAGATCGCCATGGCGATCTGGAACACCTTCCGCAAGAATTCTTTCAAATTCGGCTACGAAGGACACCTAGTCCTCACAGTATATTTGAAAAAGTACTTAATGGGAAAGTGGTTGCGGGGGCCGGATTTGAACCGACGACCTTCGGGTTATGAGCCCGACGAGCTACCAGGCTGCTCCACCCCGCGCCTGAAACGTGGCATATTTTACTCTTTATGAGCAAAAGACGCAAATACTGCTGGGATTTGGTACCGAAGACGGGACATAAAATCGAGATGAATTGTAACGGTGATTAGTATATTTTGTCAACATGCTTTTTAGCGCCCCCGATTGCCGTTTGTGCTGGTATTTCAGGCTTTTTTAGCAAAAAGATGATGAAGCACTTCCTGTCGCCAGTAAAAGATGGTTAAATGAATACTCACAATTAATGCATAAAAATGCAGTTAAGGTTGTTGGGTCGAACTCACCACAGTCTATCGAGCAGGGTTTTATTTTATGACGACGATTCTCAAGCATCTCCCGGTTGGTCAACGTATTGGTATCGCTTTCTCTGGTGGACTGGATACCAGCGCCGCGCTGTTATGGATGCGCAAAAAAGGCGCCGTGCCTTATGCATATACCGCTAACCTGGGTCAACCGGACGAAGACGACTACGATGCTATCCCGCGCCGCGCGAAAGAGTACGGCGCTGAAGGCGCCCGTCTGATCGACTGCCGCAAACAGCTGGTCGCAGAAGGGATCGCCGCGATTCAGTGTGGCGCTTTCCATAACACCACCGGTGGGTTGACCTACTTCAACACCACGCCGCTAGGCCGCGCGGTCACCGGCACCATGCTGGTGGCGGCGATGAAAGAAGACGGCGTTAACATTTGGGGCGATGGCAGCACCTATAAAGGCAACGATATCGAACGTTTCTATCGTTACGGCCTGCTGACCAACGCTGAACTGCAGATTTACAAACCGTGGCTGGACAGCGACTTTATCAATGAGCTCGGCGGTCGTCACGAAATGTCCGAATTTATGATCGCCTGCGGCTTTGATTACAAGATGTCGGTCGAGAAAGCCTACTCCACCGACTCCAATATGCTCGGCGCGACCCATGAAGCGAAAGATCTCGAATTCCTGAACTCCAGCGTCAAGATCGTCAACCCGATTATGGGCGTGAAGTTCTGGGACGAAAACGTGAAGATCCCTGCGGAAGAGGTCACCGTACGCTTTGAGCAGGGCCATCCGGTGGCGCTGAATGGTAAAACCTTTGCCGATGACGTCGAGATGATGCTGGAAGCCAACCGCATCGGCGGTCGTCACGGCCTGGGCATGAGCGACCAGATTGAAAACCGGATTATCGAAGCGAAAAGCCGCGGCATTTATGAAGCTCCGGGGATGGCGCTGCTGCATATTGCCTACGAGCGTTTGCTGACCGGTATCCATAACGAAGATACGATTGAGCAATATCACGCCCATGGTCGCCAGTTGGGCCGCCTGCTGTATCAGGGCCGCTGGTTTGATTCCCAGGCGCTGATGCTGCGTGATTCGCTGCAGCGCTGGGTCGCCAGCCAGATCACCGGCGAAGTCACCCTCGAACTGCGTCGCGGTAACGACTACTCGATCCTTAATACGGTATCAGACAACCTGACCTATAAAGCGGAGCGTCTGACCATGGAAAAAGGCGATTCCATGTTTACTGCCGAAGACCGTATCGGCCAGCTGACCATGCGTAATCTGGACATCACCGATACCCGCGAGAAGCTGTTCGGCTATGCCCAGTCTGGCCTGCTGAGCGCCTCCTCGGCAACCGGTTTACCGCAGGTTGAAAATCTGGAAAACAAAGGCAAATAATCGCCTGACAATGTTGCTTTCCGCCGGCGGATCACCGCCGGCTTTTTATTTTGAATGACCCACCAACTTAAAAAAAATGCCATGACGCATTTTTTCCTTATCGCCAGACCAGCAAAACTGTTGACTATAATAGCCTCAATTGATTAATTCATATCTGGTGATGCACATCATGAATATTAAACCGCCGATCAGGCCGCAAAAGACCATTGACCGACTGATCGATGTACTTGAGCCACACGCGACCCCCGTTAACGCGATCGCCAGAAAAAGACTGACATGGGAATATAAAGGCAAAACCCAGCTCTTTATTTTTAAAAAAGGCGAGCTGTCGATTATTCGTAATTCCGACAGGCTACTGATGGTGACCGTCTATGAGCCGCATCTTTTCGGCGTGGCGGAAATGCTGCAGCCCAGCCGCAGCCACAGCCTGCGAGCCGAGGTATCATGCGAACTGCTACGGATCGACCATGACCTGGCTTCGGCGCTTTTTCGCCAGCATAACCTATGGGAAGAGGTGACCAGCCTGTTGGCTTATCATACCTCGTATATGGTGTATCGTGACGATCTGGTCCTGCAGCAGCGCACCTATTCGGTCATCCGTAACCATCTGCTGGAGATGATGCTATTAAGCGAAGAGACCCGACAGCGGGTATCTATTCTTGAGTATATTCAGGACAGGACCCTTCTGTCGCGTAGCAGTATTCTCAATGTATTGTCAGCATTAAAGAAAGGCGGTTATATTACCTTTGCCCGCGGCGGTTATTTACAAAATATCGTCTCACTTCCTGAAAAATTCTGACCCGCACTCCTCCTATCATTTATTGTTATTTGCTGCAGCGGGGAAGATGTTTAAATTTAAACCAATAACCGTTACCGCTAAAAGAACAAAAATTTTATGCTAAGCGCCTGGGTTTCCCGGAAGACAATCTATTACTGAGTTCGCCAGCAGACGACCACAAACGGCGTTAACCGCCGGGTCTGCACCGGCTCAGGATATGCCAGCGGAAATCGGCCAGACGTGTGCGGCGGTAGCGAGAGTTGCCCCCTCGCCTGCCGCGACCATAACAATGAGATGCACGAACCCGTTAATTATGCCCGAACGCCCATATCGGGCTTTTTTTTATCTGAAGGAATTTAATAATGAAGTCTATTGCTGCAAAAATGGTTGCCGTAACGATCGCTTTGGGAGCCAGCAGCGCTGCCTGCGCAGCCGTTAACCTGCATGGAGAAGCTGGCGCCGAGTTTACCAATCTGTCCGCCAGCTTTGGCGCCGGGGAACCGGGTATGACGTTCAGTTCTCAGTGGGCTCATAGCGACAACGATGGAGATAGTGTAGGACTGGGAATGGGTTATAACTTTAACCTTGGCCCTTTTCTGATGACCCTGGGCGGTAAGGCGGTCTATCTGAACCCAAAAGATGGTGATGAAGGTTACGCCATCGCCGCCGGTGGTGGCGCTGAACTCCCCCTTGGTCAGTATTTCACGTTTTTTCGGCGAGGGATATTACTCACCGGACTCAATGTCCAGCGGCGTTGAGGATTATGTGGAGGCCAATGCCGGGGTACGCCTTAACGTGCTCCCGTCTCTGAATATCGAAGCTGGCTATCGCTATATTGATATGGCAGGGAAAGATGGCAATCGCGATAACACGCTGGCCGACGGCGCTTACGCCGGGGTTAACTTCCGCTTTTAACTCTTCACAGGGATTGCCGGTCGGCAGTCCCTGTTTCATTCTCAGCTGGTCAGCGGCACGCTTTTCAGGACGCGGTTGATCTCTTGTAGGCCTGCAATATTATTCTCTTTGCGGTAAACCTCATTCATGGACGCCATCTGCTCCAGGCGGGTCAGGGCGCCATACACCTTATACGCCTCGCTGTGTCTGTCGAACACATCGCGGCGCTCCACGTCCTGCAGATAATGACTTTTCAACGAATGGTTAAGGCGACTAATCAGTGCCGTATTGTCCTGGAAATAGCGCCTCACCGCCTGGGCATGATTCGCTGTAGTCCCAGACTCACTGGGCGATACCGGTACGGTTAGCGCATTAATCGTCTCCACCGTTTGGGAGGGCGATGTTGAACTGCACCCAGCTAAACCGAGTACGCCGGCGACGATAAGCAACCCGATCTTGTTCATTGTGTCACTTCACCTCTGTTAATTTGACGAGGCGACTTTAACGACAGTAAAAGGAGGCAACCAGCGAAGAGATGTTTATAAATAAATGTCCAGCGGGGACAAAAACAAAAAAAGACGCTTTTCAGCGTCTTTTTTCTGGAATATTGGTACCGAGGATGGGACTCGAACCCACAAGCCCGTTAGGGCACTACCACCTCAAGGTAGCGTGTCTACCAATTCCACCACCTCGGTACAGAATACTTAGTGCGGGATATCGCTGGTCGGCTGAGCCGGCGCAGTTGGCTGAGTTTGCTCCGTTTTCGGCGCGCTCAGATTATCCCACTCACTTCCTTTACTGGTCTTGTTGCTGTTGATATTACCCAGCGCCAGACTGATGATGAAGAACAGCGCAGCCAGGATGCCGGTCATACGGGTCATAAAGTTGCCAGAACCGCTGGACCCAAACAGTGTGCCGGAAGCGCCTGCACCGAAGGAGGCTCCCATATCAGCGCCTTTACCTTGCTGCAGCATAACCAGACCTACAAGGCCAATCGCTACAATAAGGAAAACAACCAAAAGAGCTTCGTACATAATCAACCTGTTCCTTGCGGATTCGCCGCATACCAAGTGCTTCGACCAATAAAGCGGGACGTTTTAACGTTTCCCACTGAAGCGGGTGTGAATACTAACCAAAGCGAATGACCTTCGCAAGGGCAATTTCGACACATTGTATCAACTGCAGAAAAAAACAGCAAAAAGCCAATTTTCGATCATAAAAAAGGCGGCAAGCGCCGCCTTTTTAACCACTTAGCCGGCAAAGCTAAACGCTTTTTACCGCCTCAGCGATGCGGTGCGCAAACTCGTGCACCTGATCTTCATGCTCGCCTTCCACCATCACGCGGATTAGCGGCTCCGTACCCGATTTACGCAGCAGGACACGGCCGCGTTTTCCTAACGCCGCCTCCACTTCCGCGGTCACCGCTTTGACGTGCTCATTCTCCAGCGGGTTACCGCTGCCCTCGGTAAAGCGGACATTCACCAGCAGCTGAGGGAACATTTTCATCCCGCTGCACAGGTCATGCAGGCTCATGTGGTTGCGGACCATCGCCGCGACCACCTGCAGGCTGGCAACAATGCCATCGCCGGTGGTGGTTTTATCCAGCAGGATCACATGGCCGGAGTTTTCCGCACCGATGCGCCAGCCTTTTTCCTGGAGCATCTCCAGTACATAGCGGTCACCGACCTTCGCGCGGGCAAACGGGATGCCTAACTGCTTGAGCGCCAGCTCCAGCCCCATATTACTCATCAGCGTGCCGACGGCGCCGCCGCGCAGCTGCCCCTGACGCAATCCTTCCCGGGCTATGATATAGAGGATCTGGTCGCCATCGACTTTATTGCCTTCGTGGTCAACCATAATCACCCGATCGCCATCGCCGTCGTAGGCAATACCCAGATCGGCTTTTTCCGCCAGCACGCGCGCCTGCAGCGCCCGCACGTCAGTGGCGCCGACCTCTTCGTTGATGTTGAGACCGTCTGGCTCGCAGCCCATCGCGATAACCTGGGCTCCCAGCTCGCGGAAGACATTAGGGGCGATGTGATAGGTCGCGCCGTGCGCGCAATCCACCACCACTTTCAGCGTTCCCAGGCTCAGTTCGTTGGGAAAGGTACCCTTACAAAATTCAATGTAGCGCCCCGCCGCATCGACGATACGGCTGGCTTTGCCCAGCTCAGCCGAATCCACGCAGGTGAGCTCTTTCTCCATTTCGGCTTCAATCGCCTCTTCGACATCATCCGGCAGTTTGGTGCCCTCAATGGAGAAGAATTTAATGCCGTTGTCGTAGAAAGGGTTATGTGAAGCAGAGATAACAATCCCCGCCTCGGCGCGGAAGGCGCGCGTCAGGTAGGCGATGGCCGGTGTCGGCATAGGCCCGGTGAACGACGCAGAGAGCCCCGCTGCCGCCAGTCCAGCTTCCAGCGCCGATTCCAGCATATAGCCCGAAATACGGGTATCCTTGCCGATGATAATTTTACGCGAACCGTGACGCGCTAACACTTTGCCCGCCGCCCAGCCCAGCTTGAGCACAAACTCCGGAGTGATCGGCGCATCGCCGACGCGGCCACGAATACCATCGGTGCCAAAATACTTGCGGTTACTCATAACGTTTTTTTCCCTTAGCGGCGAGGGTGGCTTCCACCACGCGCAGCGCTTCTACCGTTTCTTTGACATCATGGACGCGGATAATCTGCGCGCCCTGCATTGCTGCAATGACGGCACACGCCAGGCTGCCGTTCAGCCGCTCCGACGGCCCGACGTTCAGCAACTGACCTACCATCGACTTACGTGACATACCGACCAGCAGCGGCAGACCAAAGTGATGAAACTCCCCAAGCCTGGCCAACAGTTGGTAATTGTGGGAGAGATTTTTACCGAAACCGAATCCCGGGTCGAGCAGCAATTTTTCTTTTGCGATCCCCGCCTGTTCGCAGCGCACAATGTGCTCATTAAAAAAACGCTCAACATCGGCGAAGACGTCCTCATACTTCGGCGCCTCCTGCATGGTTTTTGGTTGTCCCTGCATATGCATCAGACACACTGGCAGTCCGGTTTCCGCGGCGGCCTGCAGCGCGCCGGGCTCGGTCAGCGAACGAATATCGTTGATGATATGCGCCCCGGCCCGGGCCGATTGGCGAATAACCTCCGCCTTGGAGGTATCCACTGAGATCCATACCTCAAAGCGCTGGGCAATGGCTTCAACCACCGGTATCACCCGCGCAAGCTCCTCTTCCACACTAACCTCAGCCGCCCCTGGCCGCGTCGATTCACCGCCGATATCAATGATGGTCGCGCCGGCGTTGATCATCAGATTGGCATGCTTCACCGCCTCAATCAGCGAATTATGGGCGCCGCCATCGGAGAAGGAGTCAGGCGTCATATTTAGAATACCCATCACGTGGGGGTGAGAGAGATCGAGGGTTGAGCCCTGGGCTACAAGTTTCATCACAAAATCCCTGAGACTGAAGAGGTTAAAAAAGAAAAACCCCGGAGCGGACGCCCGGGGTTTTAAGGTTAAACAAGCATCAACAGCGGTAGCTTACTTGTCGCCCAGCTGCTCTGACATGGTGTTGCCCGGGTTCGGCGTACGCGGTTCATCAACCGGACGCGGCGCACGAGGCGTGCCATTGTTGTCAGAGTTGTTAGAAGAACCAGGTTCTTCCCAACCCGCTGGCGGACGAACTTCGCGACGAGCCATCAGGTCGTCAATCTGCGGCGCATCGATGGTCTCATACTTCATGAGCGCATCTTTCATCGCGTGCAGAATGTCCATGTTGTCGTTCAGCAGCTGGCGAGCACGACCGTAGTTACGCTCAATCAGCGATTTCACTTCCTGGTCGATGATACGCGCGGTTTCATCGGACATATGCTTCGCTTTCGCGACGCTACGGCCGAGGAAGACTTCACCCTCTTCTTCCGCATACAGCAGCGGACCGAGTTTGTCGGAGAAGCCCCACTGGGTCACCATGTTACGCGCCAGGTTCGTCGCCACTTTAATATCGTTGGACGCACCGGTAGAAACATGTTCCGGACCGTAGATAATCTCTTCCGCCAGACGACCGCCGTACAGGGTGGAGATCTGGCTTTCCAGTTTCTGACGGCTGGCGCTGATTGCATCGCCTTCCGGCAGGAAGAAGGTCACACCCAGCGCACGACCGCGCGGGATAATCGTCACTTTGTGCACCGGATCGTGCTCCGGCACCAGGCGACCAATAATCGCGTGGCCCGCTTCATGATAAGCAGTAGACTCTTTCTGCGCTTCCGTCATCACCATGGAGCGACGTTCCGCACCCATCATGATTTTGTCTTTCGCTTTCTCGAACTCAACCATCGACACAACGCGTTTGTTACCGCGGGCAGCAAACAGCGCCGCTTCGTTGACCAGGTTGGCCAGATCCGCACCGGAGAAGCCCGGGGTACCGCGCGCAATGATTGCCGCATCGATATCCGGCGCCAGCGGAACGCGACGCATATGCACTTTCAGGATCTGCTCACGACCGCGAACATCCGGCAGGCCAACCACCACCTGGCGGTCAAAACGGCCCGGACGCAACAGCGCGGGGTCAAGAACGTCCGGACGGTTAGTCGCCGCGATAACGATGATACCTTCGTTACCTTCGAAGCCGTCCATCTCAACCAGCATCTGGTTCAGGGTCTGCTCACGTTCATCGTGTCCACCGCCCAGGCCTGCGCCACGCTGGCGGCCGACGGCGTCGATTTCATCGATGAAGATGATGCAAGGCGCGGCTTTCTTAGCCTGTTCGAACATGTCACGCACACGAGAAGCGCCCACACCGACGAACATTTCGACGAAGTCAGAACCGGAAATGGTAAAGAACGGTACCTTCGCTTCACCAGCGATCGCTTTCGCCAGCAGCGTTTTACCGGTACCCGGAGGGCCGACCATCAGGACGCCTTTCGGGATTTTACCGCCAAGTTTCTGGAAGCGGCTCGGCTCACGCAGGTATTCTACCAGCTCGCCGACTTCCTCTTTTGCTTCGTCACACCCGGCAACGTCTGCAAAAGTGGTTTTGATCTGGTCTTCCGTCAACATACGGGCTTTGCTTTTGCCGAAGGACATCGCGCCCTTCCCGCCGCCGCCCTGCATTTGCCGCATAAAGAAGATCCAGACGCCGATCAGCAGCAGCATTGGGAACCAGGAGATGAAGATGGAAGCCAGCAGGCTCGGCTCTTCTGGTGGTTCGCCAACAACTTTGACGTTTTTAGTCAACAGGTTATCGAGCAGCTTCGGATCGTTAACCGGAATGTAAGTCGTGTAACGGTTACTATCTTTCTTGGTAACGTTGATCTCACGTCCGTTGATACGCGCTTCGCGAACCTGGTCCTGATTGACCTCTTGCAGGAAGGTAGAATAATCCACCTTGCGGCCATTCGACTCGCTGGGCCCAAAGCTCTGGAATACTGACATCAGCACAACGGCAATGACCAGCCAGAGTATTAGGTTTTTCGCCATGTCACTCAAGGGATTAACCTCTTATTACAACTGTGTTAAAAACAGCGTCAGGATACTCTATATCCAGTTTCTTTCAAACTTTCGTTTGAAATCTGCCGGTTATGGTTTACGCCCGGTCGCTACAATATACACTTCACGCGAACGAGCGCGGGAAGAGTCCGGCTTACGAACTTTGACCTTCGTAAACAGGGAGCGAATTTCTCGAAGATACTCATCGAAGCCTTCGCCCTGGAACACCTTCACTACAAAACTACCACCTGGCGCTAATACATCACGAGACATTTCAAGCGCCAGTTCTACCAGATACATAGCCCGGGGAATATCCACCGCCGGTGTTCCGCACATATTCGGCGCCATATCGGACATGACAACTTGGACTTTACTGTCGCCCACTCGCTCAAGTAACGCTTTCAGGACTAATTCATCACGAAAATCGCCCTGAAGGAAGTCCACACCAACGATTGGATCCATTGGTAAAAGATCGCAAGCGATGATGCGGCCGCTGTTGCCGATCTGCGTGACCGCATACTGCGACCAGCCACCGGGAGCAGCACCGAGGTCGACTACCGTCATCCCCGGCTTAAAAATTTTGTCACTTTGCTGTATTTCATCAAGTTTAAACCAGGCACGGGAACGTAACCCCTTTTTCTGTGCCTGTTGAACATATTTATCGCTAAAGTGTTCCTGAAGCCAGCGGCTTGAGCTGGCAGAACGCTTTTTACCTGTCATTTAACATTCCCGTTCGGGTTCATCGTACTTTACTGCGTAAAAATCGACGCGGTAGTTTGGCGATATATGGGAGATGGCGGTAGAATGACCCGTTTTCAATCCCAACGTAAGCAAAAAAATACGATGAATCTGAGTACTAAACAAAAACAGCACCTGAAAGGTCTGGCACATCCGCTCAAGCCGGTAGTTATGCTTGGCAACAATGGTTTGACCGAAGGGGTACTGGCCGAGATCGAACAAGCGTTAGGGCACCATGAACTCATCAAGGTGAAGATCGCCTCAGAAGATCGCGAAACAAAAGCCTTGATCGTGGAAGCCATCGTACGCGAAACCGGCGCCTGTAACGTACAGGTCATCGGTAAAACGCTGGTTCTGTACCGCCCAACGCCAGAGCGTAAAATCTCGCTGCCACGCTAAGAATATCCTGAATCTCGACACAACTTTGTGTAAAACGAGGGATTTCTGCGGCCAGGCGAGCAAAATGCCATGCTCCTGACGTTGATAAAAGGCCGCTATGCGGCCTTTTTCCTTTCTTTACAATCTATAAACATCGTAGCGGGAAATACGCCTTACAGGTATTCAACCTTGGTAATTTCGTATTCCACTTCCCCACCCGGGGTACGGATAGTCACGACGTCATCCTGCTCTTTGCCGATCAGACCGCGGGCGATCGGCGAGTTCACGGAGATCAGATTCTGCTTAAAATCAGCTTCGTCATCGCCCACGATGCGGTAGGTCTGTTCCTCGTCGGTATCGAGGTTCAGCACGCTGACGGTAGAACCAAAAATCACCCGGCCGTTGTTCGGCATTTTGGTGATATCGATAACCTGCGCGTTAGACAGCTTCGCTTCGATATCCTTGATACGCCCCTCGCAGAAACCCTGCTGCTCACGCGCGGCGTGATACTCGGCATTCTCTTTCAGATCGCCGTGTTCACGGGCCTCAGCAATAGCGGCAATGATTTCAGGACGACGCACAGACTTCAGATAATCCAGTTCTTCGCGCAGTTTTTCAGCGCCACGTAAGGTCATCGGAATCGCTTGCATTAGTTATACCTCTTTATCATTCCTTCAGGGAACGGATAGTTCCGCTCCGCCACCTGTCCTGCCCACCGGCAGGACACGAGCAAAAAGAAACCGACCCGGGAAACACTCCCCAGGTCAGCAGCAATTTTTCATTTGATGGGTATTTTACCCCGAAGTTCATTATGGGTCATCGTTTACTTTACTGGGCGTTGCACCGTAGTATGACGGCCTGGCTTCAGGTTGTTAGCGCGAGATTATGCGATTTCCCAGATTTATCATCGGATTGACCGCCGGTATAGCGCTTAGCGCTCAGGCGGCGAATATTGACGAGTACATCAACCAGCTTCCCGCCGGTGCGAACCTTGCCTTTATGGCGCAAAAGGTCGGCGCATCGACGCCGGAAATCGACTATCACAGCCAGCAAATGGCGCTCCCGGCCAGTACGCAAAAGGTCATCACCGCGCTGGCGGCGCTGCTGCAACTGGGGCCCGATTTTCGCTTTACCACCACGCTGGAAACCAAAGGTTCCCTTGACGGCGGCGTGCTGAAAGGCGACCTGATTGCACGCTTCGGCGGCGATCCGACGCTTAAACGGCAGGATATTCGCAATATGGTGGCGACGCTGAAAAAAGCCGGCGTGCAGCGTATCGAAGGCAATGTGCTCATCGATACCTCGGTCTTCGCCAGCCATGACAAAGCGCCCGGCTGGCCGTGGAACGACCTGACGCAGTGCTTCAGCGCCCCGCCGGCGGCGGCGATTGTCGACCGTAACTGCTTCTCTGTCTCGCTGTATAGCGCGCAGAAACCGGGCGATGTCGCCTTCATTCGCGTTGCATCCTATTATCCGGTCACCATGTTCAGCCAGGTACGAACGCTGGCGCGTGGCTCATCGGAAGCCCAGTATTGCGAGCTCGACGTGGTGCCGGGCGATCTCAATCGCTATACTCTCACCGGCTGCCTGCCGCAGCGTAGCGAGCCGCTGCCTCTGGCCTTCGCCATTCAGGATGGCGCCAGCTATGCCGGAGCGATCCTCAAAGCGGAGCTGGCCCAGGCGGGGATCACCTACAGCGGCACGCTGCTGCGCCAGACGCTGGCCAATGAGCCCGGCACCGTGCTGGCAACCAGCCAGTCGGCTCCGCTGCACGATCTGCTGCGGATCATGCTGAAGAAGTCAGACAACATGATTGCCGACACCGTCTTTCGCACCATCGGCCACGCCCGGTTCGGCGTACCTGGCACCTGGCGGGCGGGCTCCGATGCCGTACGGCAGATCCTGCGTCAACAGGCTGGGGTCGATCTCGGCAACACTATCATCGCCGACGGCTCTGGCCTGTCGCGCCACAACCTGATCGCCCCGGCGACCATGATGCAGGTGCTGCAGTATATCGCCCAGCACGATACCGAGCTCAACTTCATCTCCATGCTGCCGCTGGCGGGCCATGACGGATCGCTGCAGTATCGCGCCGGTCTTCATCAGGCGGGCGTCGATGGTAAAGTCTCGGCGAAAACCGGGTCGCTCCAGGGGGTTTACAACCTCGCAGGCTTCATCACTACCGCCAGCGGACAAAAGGTGGCCTTCGTGCAATATCTCTCCGGCTACGCCGTGGAGCCAGCTGATCAGCGCAATCGCCGCATCCCACTGGTCCGCTTTGAAAGCCGCTTGTATAAAGATTTGTACCAGAACAATTAAAACAAAAGGGCCGCATCAGATGCGGCCCTTTTTGATCCAGAGAAGTCAGGATTAGCGTTTGTAGATGAATTCGACGCCTTCTTCGTCGTCCTCATCCCAGTCGTCATCCCAGTCTTCGTCATCTTCTGCTTCGGCTTCGGCCTCTTCAAGCTGCTGACGGTGATAGTCGTCCCACATAAACTCGACTTTCTCCGGCTTCTGCTCTTCTTCCGCCTGCACGATCGGGTTTTCGATGATGAAGGTCATCACGTCCCAGCACAGCTCTTTCACGCCCTGCTGGCTGGCCGCGGAGATCAGGTAGAATTTCTCTTCCCAACCCAGCGCTTCAGCAATCGCTTTGGCTTTGGCTTCGGCTTCGGCCTTGTCCATCAGGTCAATCTTGTTGAAAACTAACCAGCGTGGTTTGGAGGCTAGCTTCTCGCTGTATTTCTCCAGCTCGCCGATGATAATGCGCGCATTCTCAACCGGATCGGAGCCGTCGATCGGATCGATATCGATGAGGTGCAGCAGTACGCGGCAGCGCTCGAGGTGCTTGAGGAAGCGGATACCGAGGCCTGCCCCTTCCGCTGCGCCTTCAATCAGCCCAGGGATATCGGCAACTACGAAGCTCTTTTCATTGTCCATACGCACCACGCCCAGGCTTGGCACCAGGGTGGTAAACGGATAGTCAGCCACTTTCGGCTTGGCGGCGGAGACCGCACGGATGAAGGTGGATTTGCCGGCGTTCGGCATGCCCAGCATCCCGACATCGGCCAACAGCATCAGCTCCAGCTGCAGGTCGCGTTTATCACCCGGGGTACCCATGGTTTTCTGACGCGGCGTACGGTTAACGGACGATTTGAAACGGGTGTTGCCCAAACCGTGCCAGCCGCCTTTCGCCACCATCAGACGCTGACCGTGTTTGGTCATATCGCCCATGGTCTCGCCGGTGCCCTGATCGATAACCCGGGTGCCGACCGGCACTTTTACCGTCACGTCTTTACCGCGCTTACCGGTACAGTCGCGGCTTTGACCATTCTGCCCACGTTCGGCGCGGAACGATTTTTCAAAACGGTAGTCGATCAGGGTGTTCAGGTTCTCGTCCGCTTCCAGCCAGACATCGCCGCCATCGCCGCCATCGCCGCCATCCGGACCGCCTTTCGGAATATACTTTTCGCGGCGGAAGCTTACGCAACCATTGCCGCCGTCACCTGCTACGACCAGGATCGTTGCTTCATCTACAAACTTCATTTTACTCTCCGTAAATCATTCGCCTGAGCGGGGCAGCGGTACTACCGCCTCTCGCTTACGCCAACGTCCCCAAAGACGATGGCCGATGGCGGAATACATCGCGCCCGCAACCACGACAAACGCACCGAGATAACCAATCAGGTTTAACATCGGTCTGGCGAAAACATCGGGCCAGGCCATTGATAATAAATCAGAAAACAGTAGCGTAAACAGTGGCGTCAAGGTGATTAACGCGCTGACCTGCGCCGCCTGCCAGCGCGCCATGGCTTCCGCCAGCGCCCCGTAGCCGACCAGGGTATTCAGCCCGCAAAAAATCAGGCATGCCAGTTGCCAGCTGCTTAACCGGGAAATCACTCCGGGCTCAGCAAGTGGCAGTAATGCAATCGTACACAAAGTGTACAGCAAAAATAGTATCTGCTGTGATGCCAGACGGCGCAATAACACCTTTTGCGCGACGCCGTAGCTTACCCACACCGTAGCGGCAGCAACGCCGAAAATTACCCCCCACGTGTAGTCCGTCAGGCGGGTAAAGATTTCAATCAGACTGGTATTGAAGAACATCACCAGCCCGCTGAGCAGCATCAACGCGCCCACCACCTGGGTGCCGCGCATGCGCTCTTTCAGAATTACGACGCTAGCCACCATCATCCCCACCGGCGATAGCTGGCCGATGACCTGAGAAGCCGTGGGGCTGAGGTATTGCAGGGAAGAACTAAACAGGATGAAGTTACCGAACAGACCGCCGGTGGCAATCGCTAATAACACCAGCCAGCGCGGCTTGCGAAAAATTCGCATCGGCGGCAGTTTGCCTTTGATCGCGAGGATCGCGCCAAGCCCAATGCTGGCCATCAGAAAGCGATAAAAGACCACCGTAGGCGGCGCCATCACCTCGAGAACCTGTTTCATTGCAATCGGCAACGCTCCCCAACACATTGCGGTGGTAAGCGCCAGAATAATGCCAATCCCAGCCTGCTGCTTCATGCCTGTTTCCCTGCAAAAATTTTCCGGTAGACGAATGTAAAAAGCCCCGCAACGTGTTGCGGGGCTTTCATCCGTTACCGGGACGCGAAAAACTTATTCAGCAACGATGCTGATGAATTTACGGTTTTTCGGGCCTTTAACTTCGAACTTGACTTTACCGTCAGTCAAAGCGAACAGAGTGTGGTCACGGCCGCAACCAACGTTGGTACCAGCGTGGAATTTAGTACCACGTTGACGAACGATGATGCTACCTGCCAGAACTGCTTCACCGCCGAAACGTTTTACGCCCAGACGTTTAGCTTCTGAATCGCGACCGTTACGAGTCGAGCCGCCAGCCTTTTTATGTGCCATTTAAATCTACTCCTCAGGTCTTAGGCGCTGATGCCAGTGATTTTCACATCAGTGAACCACTGACGATGGCCCTGCTGCTTACGATAGTGTTTACGACGACGAAACTTAACGATTTTAACTTTCTCGCCACGACCGTGAGCAACAACTTCAGCTTTGATTACGCCGCCCTCAACGAAAGGAACGCCGATCTTGATTTCTTCACCGTTTGCGATCATCAGCACTTCAGCGAATTCAACAGCTTCGCCAGTTGCGATGTCCAGCTTTTCCAGGCGAACGGTCTGACCTTCGCTTACTCGGTGTTGTTTACCACCACTTTGGAAAACCGCGTACATATAAAACTCCGCTTCCGCGCACCTCTTTATGTGATTCAGAGTGCGCTATAAATATTCACAATAGGGCGCGAATATTACGCAAAACGCGAGCCTTTGACAAGAGCGATTAGCGATCAATGCAGAAAAAAAACACAACTTTCACGACAACGTTTATCTACGGCAATTTTTCAGTACAATCATATCTTCTTTTAATTCTGTCTTAATCCTTCTGTGATCCCACCTGGATTCATGGTAACAGGACATTTGGCCCGGCTTTTGCGATGAATTTAGAAAAAATCAATGAGTTAACCGCGCAAGATATGGCGGGTGTCAATGCGACGATTCTTGAGCAACTCAACTCCGATGTTCAGCTTATCAATCAGTTAGGCTATTACATCGTCAGCGGCGGCGGCAAACGCATTCGCCCGATGATTGCTGTGCTCGCCGCACGCGCGGTGGGCTATCAGGGGAGCGCGCATGTCACCATTGCCGCGCTGATTGAATTTATTCATACCGCCACCCTGCTGCATGACGACGTCGTCGATGAGTCTGATATGCGTCGCGGCAAAGCCACGGCCAATGCGGCGTTTGGCAATGCCGCCAGCGTACTGGTCGGCGATTTTATCTATACCCGCGCCTTTCAGATGATGACCCAGCTGGGCTCACTGAAGATCCTTGAGGTCATGTCGGAAGCGGTGAACGTCATTGCCGAAGGCGAAGTGCTGCAGCTGATGAACGTCAATGACCCGGATATCACCGAAGAGAACTACATGCGCGTTATCTACAGCAAGACGGCGCGCCTGTTTGAAGCTGCCTCGCAGTGTGCGGGACTGCTGGCCGACTGCACTGCGGAAGAAGAGCGCGCGTTGCAGGATTATGGCCGCTATCTCGGCACCGCTTTCCAGCTAATCGACGATTTACTCGATTATAGCTCTGACGGCGAGCGGCTCGGTAAAAACGTCGGTGACGACCTGAACGAAGGTAAACCCACGCTACCGCTGCTGCACGCCATGCACCATGGCACACCCGATCAATCAGCGATGATCCGCGGTGCGATCGAGCAAGGCAACGGCCGCCATCTACTGGATGCTGTGCTGGAAACGATGGCGACCTGCGGTTCGCTGGAATGGACGCAGAAGCGTGCCGAAGAAGAAGCTGACAAAGCCATTGCCGCGCTGCAGATCCTCCCGGACACGCCCTGGCGTGAAGCCTTGATTGGGCTGGCGCACATTGCAGTCCAGCGCGATCATTAATCCCCCCTCCTTTCCCGCGCGACGCGCGGGAAAGTTCCAGTAAAATGTCATTTCTCTCCCTAAACTTCCGAATATCTTGATAGATTCTGAATATTCCGGCGCTTTAACAGAACTTGTTAGAACCCTACATAGTACGCGGGTATAGTGTCTCTATCGCCCATGTGGGACGATCTGGACCTTTAACACCAGGAGAATTTATGGATAAGTTCATCGACTGGCATCCCGCAGATATTGTTGCGGGATTACGTAAACGGGGAACATCGCTGGCGGCAGAGTCGCGACGGCACGGACTAAGTTCTTCAACGCTGGCGAACGCCCTGACCCGCCCCTGGCCGAAAGGCGAATTGATTATCGCCACAGCGCTGGAAACGCAGCCGTGGGTCATCTGGCCGTCACGCTACCACGACCCGGTGACTCATGAGTTTATCGACAGAACGCAGATGATGCGTCAGAAGAAGATCGACAAGTGATGTGATTGCTCGACAGCGCCCCGGAACAACGTCCCGGGGCGCTGTCAGGACGCGGTTACTCGCCCTTCACGCGTTGAATATTGGCGCCCAGGGCCTGCAGTTTATCTTCGATACGCTCATAGCCGCGATCGATATGATAGATGCGATCGACGATGGTGGTCCCTTCAGCGATACAGCCGGCCAGCACCAGGCTCGCCGACGCGCGCAAATCGGTCGCCATCACCTGCGCGCCAGAAAGCTGCTTCACGCCGTGACAGATAGCGGTATTGCTCTCGATCTCCGCGTGCGCGCCCATACGGATCAGCTCCGGAATGTGCATGAAGCGGTTTTCAAAGATCGTTTCGGTGATCACGCCGGTCCCTTCCGCTACCAGGTTAAGCAGCGTGAACTGGGCCTGCATATCGGTCGGGAAGCCCGGGTGCGGCGCGGTACGCACGTTGACCGCTTTCGGACGGTTGCCGTGCATATCGAGGCTGATCCAGTCTTCGCCCGTTTCGATGTCAGCCCCGGCGTCGCGCAGCTTCGCCAGTACGGCATCCAGGGTATCCGGCTGCGCGTTACGGCAGAGGATCTTGCCGCCGGAAATCGCCGCGGCCACCAGGAAAGTCCCGGTTTCAATACGGTCAGGCAGCACACGGTAGACGCCGCCGCCCAGGCGCTGCACGCCTTCGATGGTAATGCGATCGCTACCCTGGCCTGTGATTTTTGCGCCCAGCGCGTTCAGGAAGTTGGCGGTATCGACAATCTCCGGCTCGCGAGCGGCGTTTTCAATAATCGTCGTTCCCTCCGCAAGCGTCGCTGCGCTCATGATGGTTACGGTGGCGCCGACGCTCACCTTATCCATCACAATATGCGCGCCTTTCAGGCGACCGCTGACCGAGGCTTTGACATAACCTTCTTCCAGTTTGATCTCGGCGCCTAGCTGCTCCAGACCGCTAATATGCAGATCGACCGGACGCGCGCCGATAGCGCAGCCGCCAGGCAGAGAAACTTGCCCCTGACCGAAACGCGCCACCAACGGGCCCAGCGCCCAGATAGAGGCGCGCATGGTTTTCACCAGATCGTACGGAGCACAGAATACATCGACCGGGCCGGCGTCAATCCATACCGAACCATTGCGCTCGACCTTCGCGCCCAGCTGGCTCAGCAGCTTCATGGTGGTATCGATGTCTTTCAGCTTAGGTACGTTTTGGATCTCTACCGGCTCTTCGGCAAGCAGCGCGGAAAAGAGGATTGGCAGGGCGGCGTTTTTTGCCCCGGAGATGGTGACTTCACCCTGAAGGCGAGTCGGCCCCTGAACACGGAATTTATCCATTGATTCTGTTCTCTATTAAAAATTCACATACGCTGCAGGGGATCCCCCACAGCTTAGAAGCCATTGAGTTTGCGGTCTCGCGCCCACTCCTGCGGAGTAAAGGCCTTGATCGACAGCGCATGGATGCGGTTGTCGGCAATATATTCCATCAGCGGCGCGTAGACGCTCTGCTGCTTTTTCACCCGACTCATGCCATCGAACATCTCACCCACAGCAATAACCTGAAAGTGGCTGCCATCGCCAGAGACGTGGACTTCCTGGAGGGGGAGTGCGTTCATCAGCACGGTCTGAATTTCATGATTTTCCATGGGCTCAAATTTATCTGATAATGAAAACAGCCCAACATCTTAGAGGAAAGTGGCGCGGTCTTAAACAAGCAAAAAGCCCCGGCGAAAAGATTGCCAGGGCTTTCGGAATAGCTTCAGTGCTAAGGCACTGAAAAGATTATGAGATCAGATCGGCAGGCAGGTTGTAAAGACCGATCAGCGTTTGCAGGTTTTCGCTCTTGCCGACCAGCTGCGCTTCCCGGCCCTGACGGCGAATCAGCGCCATAAAATGCACTAACAGCGCCAGGCCCGCGGTGTCCACGCGCGTGGTCTGACTGAGATCGATGATCGCCGTACCCGCCGTCGCCTGGGCGCGCGCCTCCCAGAGCGGGACCAGCAGATCCTGATCCAGCTCCCCGTGCAGCGCCAGCGTCTCGCCCTCGCGAGTCCAGCTCAGCTGCCCGCTCATTTATTTTTTCTGTTCCAGGGTGATCGGCTGCGCAGAGATCGCTTTCAGCTGCGCGGTCAGGCCATCAACGCCCTTGGTGCGCAGCAGATCGCTCCACTCATTCTGTTTGGTGGTGATCATGCTCACCCCTTCCGCGATCATATCGTAGGCCTGCCAGTTGCCGGTCTGGGTATTTTTACGCCACTGGAAGTCAAGACGTACCGGCGGACGACCGTTCGGGTCGATGATAGTGACGCGGATCGGAACGATGGTTGCGCTGCCCAGCGGCTGCTCCGGAGCAATCTGGTAAGTCTGCCCATGGTACATCGCCAGCGCCTGACCGTAGGCCTGCTTCAGGTATTCACGGAAGGCGGCAAAATAGGCCTCACGCTGCGCAGGGGTCGCTTCTTTGTAATAGCGGCCCAGCACCAGCGCGCCGGCATATTTCACCTGTACATACGGCAATAACTCCTGGTCGACGATGTCGCGCAGATAGTTAGGATTAGCTTTAATCTTCGGCTGTTCATTCTTCAGGCGATCGAAGGTTTTCTGCGCCGCTTCATTCATCAGCTTATACGGATTGGACTGATCTGCAGCCTGGACGGCGGTCAGCGGGGCAATCACCAGCATGGCGACCATGAGTAAGCGTTTAAACATATCGTATTTCTCCTGAAATTAATGCGTCGTGCCGGCTGCCGGCGTCGCGTCAGTATGACCTTCTGCCTCGGCCTTATCATTGCCAGAATTCTGATTGTCGCCGCCCTTACTGTTATAAAGGAACTGACCAATCAGATCTTCCAGCACCATGGCGGACTTAGTGTCCTGGATAGTGCCGCCGTCTTTAAGGATAGTCGTCCCGAGGTCCGGGTCTTCAAAACCGACGTTCAGCGCCAGGTACTGCTCGCCCAGCAGGCCAGAGGTGCGGATCGCCAACGAACTGGTATCCGGGATATGGTTGTATCGCTCATCGATATCGAGCTCCACGCGTGGCAGATAGGTTTTCGGATCGAGCGTAATGTCCGCTACCCGCCCCACTACCACGCCGCCGATGCGCACCGGCGAGCGCGCCTTCAGGCCGCCGATGTTATCGAAAGTCGCATAAAGGCGATAAGTCGGCTCGGTGCGTAGCGAGGTGACGTTCGCCGCCTTCAGGCAGACAAACAGCGCCGCCAGCAGCGCCACCAGTAAGAACACCCCTACCCAGATTTCAGTTTTTTTCGTTTGCATGAACTCAATTCCCAAACATCAGCGCAGTCAGCACAAAATCCAGCCCCAGAACCGCCAGCGACGCATGCACCACGGTACGCGTTGTCGCCCGGCTAATCCCGGCGGAAGTGGGGATAGCGTCATAACCATTAAATAACGCAATCCAGGTTACCGTAATAGCGAACACCAGACTCTTAATCAGGCAGTTCACCAGATCCATTCGCCAGTCGACGGCATTTTGCATCGCGGTCCAGAAAAAACCACCGTCAATGCCTTTCCAGCTCACACCCACCAGCGCACCGCCCCAGATCCCTACCGCGACGAAGATAATCGTCAGCAGCGGCAGCGAAATGACACCGGCCCAGAAGCGTGGGGAAATGACGCGACGCAGCGGATCCACCGCCATCATCTCCATACTGGAGAGCTGTTCCGTGGCCCGCATCAGGCCAATCTCGGCGGTCAGCGCCGACCCGGCGCGGCCGGCAAACAGCAGCGCGGCGACCACCGGCCCCAGCTCACGCAGCAGCGACAGCGCCACCAGCATGCCAAGACTGGTCTCTGCGCTGTAGGTGGTTAACACCAGATACCCCTGCAGCCCGAGCACCATACCGATAAACAAGCCCGATACAATGATAATCAGCATCGACAGGACGCCGACGTTATAGAGTTGACGAACCAGCAGCGGCGCGTGCTTGCGAAACTCTGGTTTGCCGACAACGGCGTTGAAAAGCATTAATCCGGCGCGTCCAAACGTCGCGGTGGTTTTAATACCGCGATGACCTAGCGCGGCCAGCGCATTAAACAGCATGAGTCGCTCAACTCCCTATGCCTAATAAATCATGGTGATAGTCGCCAGCAGGATAACGGAACGGCACCGGACCGTCGGCAATACCATCAATGAACTGACGAACCCGAGGATCGGTATTCTCCCGTAGCGACTGGGCGCTACCGTGGGCGACAATCTTTTTATCCGCCACGATATACGCGTAGTCCGCAATACTAAGCACCTCGGGCACATCGTGCGAAACCACGATGCAAGTGACACCCAGCGTGCTGTTGAGTTCAGAAATCAGCTTCACCAGTACGCCCATAGTGATGGGATCCTGCCCGACGAACGGTTCGTCGAACATAATCAGATCCGGCTCCAGGGCAATGGCTCTCGCCAGGGCGGCGCGGCGCGCCATCCCACCGGAAAGCTCAGAAGGCATTAACTTCGCCGCACCGCGTAGCCCCACCGCTTCCAGCTTCATCATCACCGTCGTATGCAGCAGCGCAGGCGGCAAATGCGTATGTTCGCGCAGCGGATAGGCAACGTTGTCAAAGACATTGAGATCGGTGAACAGCGCGCCAGACTGGAACAGCATGCTCATCCGCTTACGCACCGTATAAAGACGCGAACGCGTCATCTGCGGCACGTTCTCGCCATCAAACAGGATCTCTCCCCTGTCCGGCGGGATCTGGCCGCCGATCAGGCGTAACAGGGTAGTCTTGCCGATCCCCGAAGGTCCCATGATCGCAGTAATTTTACCGCGCGGCACCGACAGCGAGATGTCGTCGAAGATCACACGATCGCCGCGTGAAAAGCGGATACCGCGCACTTCAACTAAATTCGCCTGAGTTTGGCTCATAAAATCATCCTTACTAAACACCTGACGGGCAAGCATGGCCCTTTCTTGCGCCACAATCACAACATTTTTACAGAATCTTACCTGCACAGGTTAGCGAAAGCTGGCATTTGTTTTACTTTTGGCACACATAAAGTCAAAATTAAGAATTCGTTACGCTGCGTAGGGATAACCCAGCGAGGCGACGATTATACCTGAAGAAAGGACTTTAGATGCTCTTAGCGACGGCTCTGTTAATTATTGGTTTATTGCTGGTTGTCTACAGCGCCGATCGTCTGGTCTATGCCGCCTCCATCCTGTGTCGTATGTTGGGGATCCCGCCGCTGATCATCGGCATGACAGTGGTCAGTATCGGCACCAGCCTGCCTGAGATCATGGTCGCCACCGCGGCCTCGCTGCACGGGCAGACCGATCTGGCGGTCGGCACCGCGCTCGGATCTAATATCACCAATATCTTATTGATCCTCGGTCTCGCCGCCTTACTCAGGCCATTTACCGTGCATTCTGATATTCTGCGCCGCGAATTACCGCTAATGTTGCTGGTCAGCGTGCTGGCGGGACTGGTGCTCTACGATGGACAACTGACCCGTCTCGACGGGCTATTTTTACTGGCGTTAGCGCTTCTGTGGCTGCTGTTCACCATCAAAATCGCTCGCCTGGCGGAGCGCCAGGGAAGCGATAGCCTGACCCGCGAACAGCTGGCGGAGCTGCCACGCGAAGGGTCGCTGCCGGTCGCCCTGCTCTGGTTAGGGGTAGCGATGATCGTCATGCCGATGGCGACCCGCATGGTGGTGGATAACAGTACAGTGCTGGCAAACTATTTCGCCATCAGCGAACTGACCGTCGGCCTGACGGTGGTGGCGATAGGCACCAGCCTGCCGGAGCTGGCCACCTCCATCGCCGGGGCGCGGAAAGGGGAAGATGATATTGCCATCGGCAATATCATCGGCGCCAATATCCTCAATATCGCACTGGTGCTGGGTTTACCGGCGCTGATCGCGCCGGGGAGCTTTGCGACCGAAGCCTTCACTCGCGATTATGGCGTGATGCTGCTGGTCAGCCTGATCTTCGCAGTGCTGTGCTGGCGCCGTCAGCAGCAGCCGGGACGACTGGTTGGCGCGCTGCTGGTCGGCGGCTTTGTGGTTTGGTTGGCGATGCTGTTTTGGACAGCACCGCTCTTCGTTGAATGATTCGGGATAACATCATGTCGCAAATAGATTTGCCCACGGATTTTGACTTTCAACAGGCAGGCCGTCAGGTGCTGGAAATTGAACGTGAAGGTCTGGCCCAGCTCGATCAATACATAAATGAAGACTTTACCCATGCCTGCGAAACGATTTTCCGCTGCGGCGGGAAAGTCGTGGTGATGGGGATGGGCAAATCCGGCCACATCGGCCGCAAAATGGCGGCAACCTTCGCCAGTACCGGCACCTCGGCATTTTTTGTCCACCCCGGCGAAGCGGCGCACGGTGATTTAGGTATGGTCACCCCGCAGGATGTGGTAATTGCGCTGTCGAACTCCGGCGAATCGAATGAAATCCTCGCGCTGATCCCGGTCCTCAAGCGCCAGCAGGTGAAGCTTATCTGTATCACCAGCCGGCCGGAGAGCAGCATGGCGCGCGCGGCGGATATCCATCTGTGCGTGAAAGTGCCGAAGGAGGCCTGCCCGTTAGGACTGGCGCCCACGTCGAGCACCACCGCCGCGCTGGTGATGGGTGATGCCCTCGCCGTCGCCCTGCTGGAAGCCCGCGGCTTTACCGCTGAGGATTTCGCCCTGTCGCATCCGGGCGGCGCACTCGGCCGTAAGCTGTTGCTGCGGGTCAATGATATTATGCATACCGGTGATGAAATCCCGCACGTCGGCCTGCAGGCGACCCTGCGCGATGCGCTGCTGGAAATCACGCGTAAAAATTTAGGCATGACCGCTATCTGCGATGACGATATGAACATCATCGGTATCTTTACCGACGGTGACCTGCGCCGGGTCTTCGATACCGGCGTTGATATGCGCGATGCCAGCATTGCCGACGTCATGACCCGGGGAGGTATCCGCATCCGCCCCGGCACTCTGGCGGTGGATGCGCTAAACCTGATGCAATCCCGTCATATCACCTGCGTGCTGGTTGCCGATGGCGACCATCTGCTGGGTGTGGTACATATGCACGATCTGCTGCGCGCGGGCGTAGTGTAAGTAAGGAAAAAATAATGAATAATGCTGATGCTCAGTTAGCGACCTGCTACGGGCCGGTAAGCCAGGCGTTTGTCGATCGCGCGGCGAAGATCCGTCTACTGATCCTTGATGTCGACGGTGTATTATCCGACGGGCTTATCTATATGGGTAATCACGGCGAGGAGCTGAAAGCGTTTAACGTCCGTGATGGCTATGGTATCCGCTGCGCGCTGACCTCGGGTATTGAAGTGGCGATTATTACCGGGCGAAAAGCTAAACTGGTAGAAGATCGCTGTCAGACGCTGGGCATTACGCATTTGTACCAGGGGCAGTCGGACAAGCTGCTGGCGTTCCGCGATCTGACGGACAAACTGCACGTGCGGCCGGAAGAAGTCGCCTACATCGGCGACGATCTGATTGACTGGCCGGTGATGGCCGAAGTGGGCCTTAGCGTCGCCGTCGCCGATGCGCATCCGCTGCTGCTACCGCGGGCGAATTATGTCACGCGAATTAACGGCGGACGCGGCGCGGTACGCGAAGTCTGCGATTTGTTACTATTGGCGCAGGGCAAGTTGGATGAGGCCAAAGGGCAATCAATATGAGTAAAACCAGACGTTGGGTTATCATTTTACTGTCGCTGCTCGCGCTGATCCTTATCGGCCTGAATCTGGCGAATACGGACGACACGGCCCAGCCGGAGGTCAATCCTAACGACCCTACGTATAAAAGCGAACATACCGACACCGTGGTATACAGTCCGGAAGGCGCCCTGAGCTATCGGCTGATTGCCGAGCACGTGGAATATTTTTCCGATCAGGAGGTCTCCTGGTTTACCAAACCGGTGATGACCACCTTTGATACTAACAAGGTGCCTACCTGGTCGGTCAGAGCAGACAAAGCGAAGCTGACGAATGACCGGATGCTCTATCTTTACGGGCACGTTGAGGTGAATGCGCTCGCGCCAGATTCTCAACTGCGCAAAATTACGACGGATAACGCCCAGATAAATCTGGTAACGCAGGACGTTACCTCCGATGACATGGTGACGTTATACGGCACCACATTTAATTCCAGCGGCCTGAAAATGCGTGGAAACCTTCGCAGCAAAAATGCCGAGCTGATTGAAAAGGTGAGAACCTCTTATGAAATTCAGAACAAACAAACTCAGCCTTAAGATTGCGCTCGCCGGCGCGTTACTGGCCGCCAGCCTGCCGGCCCTCGCCAAGACGGGCGATACCGATCAGCCGATCCATATCGAATCCGATCAGCAGTCGCTGGACATGCAGGGCAATGTCGTCACCTTCACCGGTAACGTGGTCGTGACCCAGGGGACGATCAAGATTAACGCTGATAAAGTGGTGGTCACCCGTCCAGGCAACGAGAAAGGCAAAGAGGTGATCGAAGGTTTCGGTAACCCGGCTACTTTCTATCAGATGCAGGATAACGGCAAGCCGGTAAAAGGCCGGGCGTCGAAAATGCGCTACGAGCTGCAGAACGATTACGTCGTGCTGACGGGCAACGCTTATCTGGAACAGCTCGACAGCAACATCAAGGGCGACAAGATCACCTATCTGGTGAAAGAGCAAAAAATGCAGGCCTTCAGCGACAAAGGTCGACGCGTCACCACCGTTCTGGTGCCGTCCGAGCTGCAGGACAAAAGCGGCAACCAGCAAAAGAAGAGTAACTAATCCGTTATGGCAACCTTAACTGCGAAGAATCTCGCTAAAGCGTATAAAGGCCGCCGCGTGGTGGAAGATGTCAGTCTCACCGTTAACTCGGGCGAGATTGTCGGCTTGCTCGGCCCGAACGGCGCCGGTAAAACGACCACCTTCTACATGGTGGTCGGGATTGTGCCCCGCGACGCAGGCAATATCATCATCGATGACGAAGATATCAGCCTGCTGCCGCTGCACGCGCGCGCGCGACGGGGCATTGGCTATCTGCCGCAGGAAGCGTCGATTTTCCGTCGCCTCAGCGTCTATGACAACCTGATGGCGGTCCTGCAGATCCGTGACGATTTAACCAGCGAGCAACGGGAAGATCGCGCTAAAGAGCTGATGGAAGAGTTTCATATTGAGCACCTGCGCGACAGCCTCGGTCAGGCGCTCTCCGGTGGTGAACGCCGCCGCGTCGAAATCGCCCGCGCGCTGGCGGCGAATCCGAAATTTATTCTTCTGGATGAACCCTTTGCCGGCGTGGATCCGATCTCCGTTATCGATATTAAACGCATCATTGAGCACCTGCGCGACAGCGGTCTCGGCGTTCTGATTACCGACCATAACGTCCGTGAGACCCTCGCGGTCTGCGAACGCGCGTATATTGTCAGTCAGGGACACCTTATCGCTCATGGTACACCGCAGCAGATCCTCGAAGATGAGCAGGTTAAGCGCGTGTATCTTGGGGAAGACTTCAGACTCTGATAGGGTAGAGGTTACAGACGTTTTAGCCGGAGATATTTACCCTGAACATGAAGCAAGGTTTGCAATTAAGGCTTAGCCAACAGCTTGCCATGACGCCGCAGCTGCAGCAGGCGATTCGTTTGCTGCAGTTGTCCACGTTAGAACTCCAGCAAGAGCTCCAGCAAGCGCTGGAAAGTAACCCGTTGCTTGAGCAAACCGATCTTCACGACGAGGTAGAGGCAAAAGAGGTGGAGGACCGCGAGTCCCTCGATACCGTCGATGCGCTTGAGCAAAAAGAGATGCCCGACGAACTGCCTCTCGATGCCAGCTGGGATGAAATCTATACCGCTGGCACGCCGTCGGGTAACGGCGTCGACTATCAGGACGACGAGCTTCCCGTCTATCAAGGCGAGACCACCCAGACGCTGCAGGACTATCTGATGTGGCAGGTTGAGCTGACGCCTTTCACCGACACCGACCGCGCTATTGCCACCTCTATCGTCGACGCCGTCGACGATACGGGCTACCTCACGATTCAGATTGAAGATATTGTCGACAGCATCGGCGATGACGAGATCGGCCTGGAGGAGGTGGAAGCGGTCCTCAAGCGAATCCAGCGTTTTGATCCGGTTGGCGTCGCAGCGAAAGATCTGCGCGACTGCCTGCTGATCCAGCTGTCGCAATTTGCTAAAGAGACGCCGTGGCTGGAAGAGGCGCGGCTGATTATCAGCGACCATCTTGATCTGCTGGCCAACCATGATTTCCGCACTCTAATGCGAGTCACCCGCCTGAAAGAAGAGGTGCTTAAAGAGGCGGTCAACCTGATCCAGTCCCTGGATCCTCGCCCTGGCCAGTCCATTCAGACCAGCGAACCGGAATATGTCATCCCGGATGTGCTGGTGCGCAAGGTGAGCGGCCGCTGGACCGTCGAGCTCAACGCCGACAGCATTCCACGGTTGAAAATAAATCAGCAGTATGCGGCAATGGGCAACAGCGCCCGCAATGACGCCGACGGCCAGTTCATTCGCAGCAATCTGCAGGAAGCCCGCTGGCTGATTAAAAGTCTGGAAAGCCGCAACGATACCCTGCTGCGCGTCAGCCGCTGCATCGTAGAGCAGCAGCAGGCTTTTTTCGAACAGGGTGAAGAGTATATGAAGCCGATGGTGCTGGCCGATATCGCCCAGGCCGTCGAGATGCATGAATCGACGATTTCCCGTGTCACCACGCAAAAATATCTGCACAGTCCGCGCGGTATTTTTGAACTGAAGTATTTCTTCTCCAGCCATGTGAATACCGAAGGCGGAGGCGAAGCCTCGTCGACGGCTATTCGCGCGCTGGTGAAGAAGCTCATCGCCGCGGAAAACCCCGCGAAGCCGTTGAGCGACAGTAAGCTCACCTCCATGCTGTCCGAGCAGGGTATTATGGTGGCGCGCCGCACTGTCGCGAAGTACAGAGAGTCTTTATCCATCCCGCCGTCAAACCAGCGTAAACAACTGGTCTGACATAACCGATAAGGAAGACACTATGCAGCTCAACATTACAGGACACAACGTCGAAATTACGCCTGCGATGCGCGAATTCGTTACGGCGAAGTTCAGCAAGCTGGAGCAATTTTTCGACCGGATCAATCAGGTCTATATTGTGTTAAAAGTAGAGAAAGTGACGCAAATTGCGGACGCGAATCTGCATGTCAACGGTGGCGAAATCCATGCCAGTGCGGAAGGGCAGGATATGTATGCGGCTGTCGATGGTCTTATCGACAAGCTGGCAAGACAGTTAACGAAGCACAAAGATAAACTAAAACAACACTAATTGTCCGGGCCCCCTTGCGCCCGCCGCTGGATATCATCGGCGACGGGCGCGGGGGCGCTCAGGTGAAATTATGATGAACAACGATTCGGCTCTACAACTGAGCAACGTCCTGAACCAGGAATGTACCCGTAGCCAGGTGCACTGCCAGAGCAAGAAGCGTGCTCTGGAAATCATCAGCGAACTGGCCGCCAAACAGTTAAGTTTGCCGCCGCAGGTGGTGTTCGAAGCGATCCTCACCCGCGAAAAAATGGGCAGTACCGGGATCGGCAATGGTATCGCCATTCCCCACGGAAAACTGGAAGAGGATACGCTGCGTGCTGTCGGCGTTTTTGTCCAGCTGGAAACCCCCATCGCCTTCGACGCGATCGACAATCAGCCTGTCGACCTGCTGTTCGCGCTGCTGGTGCCGGCCGACCAGACAAAAACTCACCTGCATACGCTCTCCCTGGTGGCCAAACGGCTGGCGGACAAAGCGATTTGTCGTCGCCTGCGCGCGGCGCAGAGCGATGAAGAGTTGTATGAGATCATCACCGAAGCAGGAAGCAGCGATGACGCATAACGGCAGTCGCACCTTATCCTTTATCGTACTGAGGAGAAACGGTACATGGTACTGATGATCGTCAGCGGCCGCTCGGGCTCGGGTAAATCCGTCGCTCTGCGAGCGCTGGAAGATATGGGCTTTTACTGCGTGGATAACCTGCCGGTCGTGCTGCTGCCCGACCTGGCGCGGTCGCTGGCTGACCGTAATATCTCCGCGGCCGTCAGCATCGACGTGCGTAACATGCCGGAATCCCCGGAGATCTTCGAGCAGGCGATGCAGAATCTGCCGGAATGTTTTTCTCCGCAGCTGCTGTTCCTTGATGCCGACCGCAATACCCTGATCCGCCGGTACAGCGATACCCGTCGCCTGCACCCGCTCTCCAGCAAGAATCTGTCGCTGGAAAGCGCCATCGACGAAGAGAGCGATCTGCTGGAGCCCCTGCGCTCCCGCGCCGATCTGATCGTCGATACGTCGGAAATGTCGGTGCATGAGTTGGCCGAGATGCTGCGTACCCGACTGCTGGGTAAACGCGAGCGTGAACTGACGATGGTCTTCGAATCCTTCGGCTTCAAGCACGGTATTCCGATCGATGCCGATTACGTCTTTGACGTGCGCTTTCTGCCCAACCCGCACTGGGATCCGAAACTGCGTCCAATGACCGGCCTGGATAAACCAGTGGCCGCCTTCCTCGATCGGCACACTGAAGTGCACAACTTTATTTATCAGACCCGAAGCTATCTTGAGCTATGGTTACCGATGCTGGAGACCAACAATCGCAGCTATCTGACGGTGGCCATTGGCTGTACCGGCGGTAAACATCGTTCGGTTTATATTGCTGAACAACTGGCTGACTACTTCCGCTCGCGCGGCAAGAACGTGCAGTCTCGTCATCGGACGCTGGAAAAACGTAAATCATGACCGTAAAGCAGACCGTTGAAATCACCAATAAGCTGGGCATGCACGCCCGCCCGGCGATGAAGCTGTTCGAACTGATGCAGAATTTCGATGCCGAAGTACTGCTGCGCAACGATGAAGGCACGGAGGCGGAAGCCAACAGCGTGATTGCCCTGCTGATGCTGGACTCGGCGAAAGGGCGACAGATAGAGGTGGAGGCCAGCGGTCCGCAGGAAGTTGAAGCCCTCGCCGCGGTGATTGCCCTGTTTAACGCTGGCTTTGACGAAGACTAAACGTGACGCTTCCCGGCGACGGACGACTGGCGACTGTACCAGCCCCGGCGCCGGAGTAACCTGCTAATAGAGCTTATGCTCGCGCATGAACCCTTCCCCGCCCAGCTGTCGCATCTGGCGTAAGATCCAGGCCTGACGACTGCGCACATAGCCTGACGGCGCATCGGCGCGATAGCGGATCGGGTTCGGCAGCACCGCGGCCAGCAGAGCCGCTTCCCCCGGCGTCAGCTGACTGGCGGGTTTATGAAAATAGCGCTGGGCGGCCGCTTCCACACCAAATATCCCATCGCCGAACTCGGCAATATTCAGGTAGACGGTCAGGATCCGCTTTTTACTCCACACGGTTTCGATCCCGACAGTCAGCCCGGCTTCCAGCCCCTTACGCAGCCAGCTGCGGCCATCCCATAAAAACAGGTTTTTCGCCGTCTGCTGCGACAGCGTTGACGCGCCGCGGATGCGGGTCTCGTGACGTTCATTGTGCGCCAGCGCTTTCTCAATCGCCGACACGTCGAACCCCCAGTGTTCCGGGAACTTCTGATCTTCGGCGGCAATCACCGCCAGCCCCATCCATGGAGAGATCTTATCCATGGCAACCCAGTCGGAATGCGCCAGATAATGGAAATCGCCGGACAGCCAGGCGCTCACCTGCCGCTCAAGCATCACCGCCGAAAACGGCACCGGCAGCACGCTAAACAGCGCGATCCCCCCGCCCCAGAGGACGGCGGCGATCAGCAGCAGACGCAATGCCAGACGTTTCAGCAGCGCAAAGGGCGCAATGCGGAGCCTCATGCGCTCAGCGCCAGCACGCGGGCCACCAGCTTCTCAATTCCGGTGGCGGCTTGCGCAATGTCCTCCGCCAGCATATACGCCGGAGTGGTGACCACTTTGTTGTCTTCATCCACCACGATGTCGTCGACCGGGCAAGGCACGTGCTCTGCCCCCATCTCTTCCACCACATCGGCGGTATCAAGATCGGTCCCAATGGTCATCCGCAGCGGAAACGCAAAGATCTTCGGCAGCATCGCCGGGGCAATGCACATAAAGCCCAGCGGCTTGCCGGCCTGATGCATCGCCAGCGCCAGGTCCCGCAGCTCGGGATCCACCTGGCATTCGCTGCCCTCGGCGGCGAAGCTGCTTAAATTTTTCGCCGCGCCGAAGCCGCCAGGGACGATCAGCGCGTCCAGCGTCTCCGCACGCGCCTGCGCCAGCGGCAGGATGTCGCCGCGGGCGATACGCGCTGCTTCCACCAGCACATTGCGCTGCTCTGGCATCGCCTCCCCGGTCAGATGGTTGATGACATCGCGCTGCGGTTTATCGGGCGCAAAGCACACTGCCTGCGCGCTGTTGCGCGCGATCGCCAGCAGGGTAATCACCGCCTCATGGATTTCACTGCCGTCGTACACGCCGCAGCCGCCCAGTACCACACCAATTTTTTTCATCGCTTTCGCTCCTCCATGCAACTCGCTGAAACCAGTCAAAAATGTCGATTAACTCGCTATGCTTCACATATTTTACTGATTCATGTAACAAATTAGTTAAGCTTTGCTATCTTAATGAGCGAGCAATCCACTTCTTCGGTTGCGCCACGTAACAACATCACTCAAACAACACTGGCTCAACCACCAGTTCCCTGGTGTTGGCGCAGTATTCGCGCACCCCGGTCTGTCCGGGGTCATTTTTTGCTGGCTTTCGCCACCCACGCCTTCAGTACCGCTACATCGTTTTGCCACTCGGATTTCATCTCTTCAACCCATTCAGCGACATTATCAGACCAGGCAGGCAGATCCGGAGTCTGGATCTGCTGGCCCAGCTGCTGGATGTGGCGCAGTCCGATAGAACCAGCCGCCCCTTTGATCTTATGCCCCTCTTCGACAATCCCTTTTTGGTCGCGGGCGGTCAGATTAGACTCCAGAACGGACATGTAGCCCGGCATCATCTTCTCAAACACCGCGAGACCATCATTGATAAGCTTCGGTCCCACCAGCTCGATATATTGCTCCAGCATATCGGTATCCAGCACCGCGTCGGCTTTATGCAGATCGGCCGCCGGCGCTTCCTGCGCTTCCTCATCCGGTGCATCCCAGAATTTCTTGATCATGGCCGTTAGCGCTGGCACCGATAGCGGCTTACTCAACACATCGTCCATCCCGGCGTCGAGATACTCTTTTTTATTCTTCAGCACGTTGGCGGTCAGGGCGACCAGCGGCGGTAGCTCGTCAGCGGCAAAGCGCTGTTTCAGTTCCCGGGAAATATCCAGTCCGGTCATGTCCGGTAACTGAATATCCAACAGCACAAGGTCATATTCGCCTGGCTCAAACATCTCCAGCGCGGCTTTCCCGGTCATCGCCACATCAACGCTGTTACCCAGTTTTTCCAGCACTGAACGGGCCACAATAACGTTGAGCTCAATGTCCTCAACCAGCAGCACGTTGAGCGCCGGTAATGGCATGTCGTCTTCCGCCAGCGTATCTTCCACTTCTTCCGCAATGGCAGGCGCATGGACGGTAAGCGTAAAGGTCGCCCCTTTACCCGGCTGGCTGGTAACGCTGATATCACCGCCCATATTACGCGCCAGGCGACGCGAGACGGCGAGACCAATCCCGGTTCCGGTGGCCGGTTTGCCGCCGTGGCTGTCTTTGACCTGGTAATACATGGCGAAAATTTTGTCCTGTTCCGCTTCAGGAATACCAATTCCGGAGTCTTCCACTTCGAAGTGCAGGATATCGCCTTCGTCATAGCGTACGCGGACGTTCACCCCTCCGCCCTGCGGGGTAAACTTCACGGCGTTACTGATAAGATTCCACAGGATCTGCCGCAGGCGGGTCCCATCCGTGATTACCTTATGCGGCAGCGGCAGGCTCGGCTCCAGCACAAAGCGCAGCCCCTTCTGCTGTGCCTGCAGGCCGGATAGGTTTTCAAGGTCGGCAAGGAAGCTGGTGAAGTCCACCGGCTGGTTATCGAGCTGCACCTTGCGGCGCTCCATTTTGTCCATGTCGATAATATCATTGAAGATATTCCCCAGCGTCACCGCCGATACATGGATAGTTTTCAGGTATTTTTCCTGTTCGCTGGTCAGTTCGGTATCCAGCAAAATTCGGCTCAGCCCGACGATCCCGTTTAGCGGGGTACGCAGCTCATGACTGATGGTGGAAATAAAGGTGGTTTTATCCCGGCTGGCGCGCTCAAGAGCGTCCTGATAGCGTTTACGTTCGGTGATATCGCGGCCGAAGCCCATCAGGCCGCGACGCTTACCGACGCGATCGTAGTAGGGGACCTTGCGGATTTCAAAGCACGCTTTGCGGCCATCGGGATAGTCCAGCCACTGCTCATAGGTCAGCGATACATTATGGCGGAACACCTTCTCGTCGGTCTCCAGTACCTTTTCCGCCGCCTCTTCGCTATAGACGTCCTGCGGTTTGAGGTGGATCAGCTGTTTCTCGCTTTTGCCGGTCAGCAGCTCCATCGCCCGGTTACAGCCTGAAAACTCCTTATCCTCATTGCGATAGAAGACCAGGTCCGGGGAAGCATCAAGGAAAGAGCGCAGAAAGGAGGATTGCTGTTCGAGCTGGATCTGTGTCTCTTCACGCTCTTTCATCTCAATCTTCAACTGCTCGAGGGTGGTCTCGCGCTCGGCTTCCGCTTTTTCACGTTCGCCAATCTCCTGATTCAACTGCGCGATGTTATCTTTCAGTTGGACGTTCAGCTTTAGATCGCGCTCACGCATCTCCTCCAGCTTGTCCACCAGCCGCGAAAGACGCTGACGGGACTCTTCGAGCTGCTCCACCACCACCGAGAGAAAGTAGACCGCCCAAGGCGTGATCAGCAGGCCAAAGAAGATAGAGCGGATAACGTCGATACTTTCAACCTGGCCATGCAGCACCATGGTAACCGCCATCTGTACCACGATGGCCAGCACCACCAGCGCAAGAGCCAACAGCATCGAAAAGCGGACCAGACCCAGCTTCATCATCAGGTCGACATAATACTGCGCCAGCATACGAATTTGCTTCATAGGGGATTCCTTCACGACAACTCCGCACAATAATACTCAATTCTGAGCAATGCGCTGTAAGTTGTGCAAAAAATGCGGGCAGGAGTCGATACGGCGGCCGGCCGCTGAGGCGAACCAGCCGCAAAAGAGGGGGATCAGGAGAGGGATTAACGCTTGCTTAACGCCTCCCAGAGTCCTTTCAGGTAGGTCACGCCGAGGGCGCGGTCGAACAAGCCATAGCCCGGCCGTCCGGTCTCTCCCCAGATAAAGCGACCATGATCCGGGCGAATATAGCCGTCGAATCCGTTGTCATACAGCGCTTGCATCACTTTGTACATATCCAGGGAGCCGTACTCTGACGGATGGGCGCACTCGTAAAAGTCTTTATCCTGCATCAGCTTTATATTGCGGACGTGGGCAAAATGAATTCGCTTACGCCGCGTAAATTCGGCCAGGATGGCGTACACGTCATTATCAGGATCTTCGGCAATCGAGCCGGTGCAGAGCGTAATGCCGTTGGCGGGTGAATCGACGGCCCGGCAGATCCAGTCCAGATCGTCGCGGTTTTTGACCACCCGCGGCAGGCCAAAAATGGAGTACGGCGGGTCGTCCGGGTGGATCGCCATTTTCACCCCAACCTCTTCGCAAACCGGGATCACCGCCTGCAGAAAATAAACCAGGTTCTCCCGCAGCTTCTGATCATCCACCGCGCTATATTTGGCAAACAGGGTCTGCACCTCCGCCAGCCGTTCCGGCTCCCAGCCCGGCAAGGCGAAGCCGTTTGAATTCTCAAGCACCTCCTTCACCACGTCTTCCAGCCGCTTATCGATATCTTTCTTCTCAAACGCCATCGTCAGCGAGCCATCCGGCAGGACGTAGTTCATATCCGTCTTCATCCAGTCGAAAACCGGCATGAAGTTATAGCAGATGACTTTAACGCCAAAGCGGGCAAGGTTGCGGATGGTCTGCTGGTAGTTGGCAATATAGCGGTCACGGGTAGGTAGGCCGATTTTGATGTCGTCATGGATGTTGACGCTCTCGATCACCTCCATTTTCAGGCCTGCGGCATGGGCCTGACCGACCAGACGCTCAATTTTATCCACCGGCCATACTTCGCCCACCGCGACGTCGTAGAGCGCGCCGACCACCCCCTCAACGCCAGGCACCTGGCGAATATGTTCTAATGAAATCTTGTCTTCCTCTGGTCCAAACCAGCGCATTGTCATCTGCATTGTCTTCACCTGCTCAACTTAGTTTAATTTACCCTACTACCATACCAGTAATCATAGATGATTGAGCGTTGGCTGTCGTGATAGCGATCACATTCCTGCCGACCGGCTCGCCAGCGGTGAATGCGTCGGCGCATTCATAATTTTTTTCAATTTATTTCAATAGATTAATCATGCCATGGCTTTTTCTGCCGAGCTTTCTCAAATGTGATCCAGGCCTGATTATGATCTTTTGCATACTTGTATGGTAATAAAAGTAGCGTAATTTGTTCAGAAAAAAGACAATGGAAGGAATCAAAATGAGAAGCGTCGTCGTCAAAGAGCCAGGCCAACTGAACATTGAATCACGTCCGGTTCCAGTTCCGGGCGCCCATGAAGTACGGGTGAAAATTGCTTTTGCTGGGATCTGTGGTTCCGATGTACACATCTATCACGGCCACAACCCTTTCGCGAAATATCCCCGCGTCATCGGCCATGAATTCTATGGCATCATCGACGCCGTCGGCGAGCAGGTATCTCCGGCACGCATCGGCGAGCGTGTCGCGGTGGACCCCGTTGTCAGCTGCGGCCATTGTTATCCTTGCTCGGTAGGAAGGCCGAATGTCTGTACGCAGCTCCAGGTCATAGGAGTTCACCGCGACGGGGGATTTAGCGACTATGCCTGCGTGCCGGCGAAAAATGCCTGGCGCATCCCCGAGGCTATCAGCGACCGTCAGGCAACGATGGTTGAGCCTTTTACCATCGCGGCAAATATTACCGCCCAGCTGCAGCCCACGGCGCAAGATATTGCCCTGGTTTACGGCGCTGGCCCGATGGGGCTGACGATCATTCAGGCGCTAAAGGGGGTATATGGCGTTAAGCAGGTGATCGTCGTGGATCGCATTGCCGAACGTCTGCAGATGGCCCGGGAAAACGGCGCCGATCTGACGCTCGATAACACTGACCAGCCGCTCGCGGAACAGCTGGCGCAGCGGCAGCTTGCCCCCACGCTGGTCATTGATGCCGCCTGCCACCCGGCGATCCTGCAGGAAGCCATTCTCCTCGCCTCCCCCGCCGCCCGCATCGGTATACTCGGTTTCTCCGGCGAGGCCTCGACCCTCACTCAGCAAAGCATCACCAGTAAAGAAATTTCTATTTTCTCCTCCCGGCTGAACAGCGGGCGTTTTCCGCTGGTCATCGACTGGATGGAGAAAGGCCTTATTCGTCCGGAGGCGTTAATCACCCATTGTATGCCGCTGGAGCAGGTGAAAGAGGCCATGGAGATTTTTGCTAACGACCGTAAGACCTGCTGCAAAGTGCTGCTGCAGCTGGGTTAAACCGGCATCGTATAGAATAACGGCCGACGGATATCTGCATATCCGCCGCGCCTGATATAAATAATATAATGAGCATGGTGTTATCATGGGAAAAAATATCCGCTGGATTATCGTCCTGTTATTATTTTTAGTATATATGATAAATTATCTGGACCGGGTGGCATTATCCATTACGGTCCCGATGATTGAAAAGGACCTTGCACTTAACGCTGAACAATTCGGTATTATTTTCGGCAGCTTTTTCTTCGGCTACGCGTTATTTAATTTTATTGGCGGTTTGGCCGTGGATAAGTTTGGCGCAACGCTGGTAATGGGCCTGGCGGTCGGTCTGTGGTCGCTGTTTTGCGGCTTAACCGCGGTAGCCACCGGCTTTTATTCCATGCTGGTGCTGCGGGTGCTTTTCGGGATGGCGGAAGGCCCGATCTGCGCATCGGCGAACAAGATGATCAACGGCTGGTTTCCTAAAAAGCAAGCGGCTACCGCCGTCGGCTTTCTCAGCGCAGGCTCTCCGCTGGGCGGCGCGGTCGCCGGCCCCATCGTCGGTTACCTGGCCCTGGCATTCGGCTGGCGCCCGGCTTTTATGATTATTTTCGCTATCGGTATTGTATGGATGATAGCGTGGTTTTTCATTGCCGCTAATTCGCCCGAAAAGCACAAAAAAGTCAGCCAGGAAGAACTTAAGCTGATTAATAAAATGAAAGAAGAAGAAGTCGCGCTGGAAACAATAGAAAATCAAACAGCTCACTCGCTGGGTTATTATTTGAAACAGCCAATTATTCTGGTAACGGCCTTTGCCTTCTTCTGCTACAACTATATTCTGTTTTTCTTTCTCAGCTGGTTCCCGTCCTATCTGGTACAACAGCACCATCTGGATATTAAACAGATGAGCCTTACCACTATGATCCCATGGATAGTCGGCTTTGTCGGTCTGGCGCTTGGGGGCTATATTTCCGATAAAATTTTTAAACTCACCGGGCGCCTGCTGCTGTCGCGCAAAATTGTGCTGGTGGTATGCCTGCTGATGGCCGCTATCTGCGTGGGACTGGCGGGTACCGTCAGCAGCGTCGTGCCTGCCGTTCTGCTGATGTCGGTCTCCATCTTTTTCCTCTATGTAACCGGGGCGATCTACTGGGCGATTATCCAGGACGTGGTGCATAAATCCCGCGTCGGCGGCGCCAGCGGCTTTATCCATCTTATCGGCAGCGTCTCCGGCATCGTGGGGCCGATTGTTACCGGCTATATCGTGCAGTCTACTGGTAAATTTGACAGCGCTTTCGTACTCGCCGGCACTATCGCCGCGCTTGGCGCCCTGCTGGTGCTGTTCGTGATCAAAACTCCGCGTGTGACGATGAAAGCCAGCCAGGCATAAATGGCAGGAGCGCGATGTCCGGCATTGTTCCGGACATCACGCTCGTACTTCTCACTCAGCCTGGGGAGCAACCCAGCTACGGCCCAGCGCCGAGCCCTGAGCGCCCTGCTGATTCAGATAACGATCCAGTTCAACCATGCCGGTCCAGCGATTTTCACACCACAGCGGCGCCAACAGCGTGGGCCGACGGGCGCTGGCGGAAATACGGTGGTAGATCACCTCCGGCGGCGTATGGCGGATCATCTCTCCAGCGGTGACGGTATACGCCTCCAGCTCAATGCCATCGAGACGCCCGGCCTGCCACGCTTTGGCCATAATGCTGCCTTTCACAATATGCAGTGGATGCAATTTGATCCCATCCACGCCGGTCGCCACTACCTGCTCCAGCGTCTGCAGACAATGCCCCTGGCTCTCTCCGGGCAGACCGACGATCAGATGCGCACAGACTTTCAGCCCCCGCTCTCGCGCCAGGCGCGCGGTACGCTGATAACAGGCGAAATCGTGTCCACGGTTAATGCGATGCAGGGTCTTATCATGAGCAGTTTGCAGCCCCAGCTCCAGCCATACCTCATACCCTTGCTGATGGTATTCACTCAGCAGGTCAAGGACCGCCTGCGGAACGCAGTCCGGGCGGGTGCCGACGCACAGGCCAACGATATTTGCGGCACTGACGGCCTGGCGATACATTGAACGGAGCACCTGTACTTCAGCGAAGGTGCTGGTGTAGGCCTGAAAATAGGCCAGATAGCGCTTCGCCCGGTTGACGAGCTGCGCCTGATGAGCGAGCTGTTCGGCGATAGAGCGATGCTGCTGCGCCTCATCGGCAAACGATGCCACGTTACAGAAAGTGCAACCGCCGCGGCCCAGCGTGCCGTCGCGGTTTGGGCAGCTAAAACCGCCGTGCAGCGTTAGCTTATGGACCTTTTCGCCATAGCGACGCATAAGATCCCCACCAAACATATTGACTAATTTCTGTAACTGCATAATCTGATAGACCGCCCTCAACAAAGGGGGCCAAGCCTGCCACTTTTCGTCACCGACGGCGATGACCTGGATCAATCGTCAGCGCGGCGACCAACCCTATTGCATAAACAATCAAGATTACTGCAATTTCATTCAACCACCAGGTGATGAGTTTTCCTTATATTTTATCTTCGCATTGCCCTAATCTGCTTTCTGGTAAAAAACGGTATTAATGTCCAGTAGTTAAAAATATTGCAGTCAAATATGCTAATAATGAAATATATTTCAGCGCATATTGGTAATGCAAAGCCGCGTGCACAGTGAGACAGATCACACTAGCCGCACCACCAGCAGGCGTATTCAAAGCGTAAAAATTGCCATTATTTTCTTTAATAACAATTAGTTAACTTGTGTATAGCACATTTTTGTATTAATAAGATTGCCATTTGACGTAAGTGTGGATTCCCGATAAGTTGGGAATCCGCTGGAAGCTTTCTGGATGAGCACTCTGCTCATCATATTTATGCAGTAATTGAGATTCCCTCTTAACAGCAAGTCCTCAAACTTGTGTACCGATGCGAAAAGGATTTAAAGAGGGCGAATGCGAGGTGTAAACCCCGTCGCCATGCTCTTTCTGTGCCTGTGCGCAATCGGTATCGGAGGGTGTCCGTAGAGCCTGGGGAGGTTCACTGATATGTTGTACGACAAATCCCTTGAGAGGGATAACTGTGGTTTCGGCCTGATCGCCCACATAGAAGGCGAACCTAGCCACAAGGTAGTGCGAACCGCAATACACGCACTGGCCCGCATGCAGCACCGTGGCGCAATCCTTGCCGATGGTAAAACCGGCGACGGTTGCGGTCTGCTGCTGCAAAAACCCGATCGTTTCTTCCGCATCGTTGCCGAAGAGCGCGGCTGGCGTTTAGCCAAAAACTACGCCGTTGGGATGCTGTTCCTGAATAAAGATCCTGAGCTGGCTAAAGCGGCGCGCCGCATCGTTGAAGAAGAACTTCAGCTTGAGACCCTGTCGATTGTCGGCTGGCGCGATGTGCCGACCAACGAAGGCGTGCTCGGTGAAATCGCCCTCTCCTCGCTGCCCCGTATTGAGCAAATCTTTGTCAACGCCCCGGCTGGCTGGCGCCCGCGCGATATGGAGCGCCGTCTGTTTATTGCGCGTCGTCGCATTGAAAAACGCCTGCAGGAAGACAAAGATTTCTACGTTTGTAGCTTGTCCAATCTGGTCAACATCTATAAAGGTCTGTGTATGCCGGCGGATTTGCCGCGCTTCTACCTGGACCTCGCGGACCTGCGCCTGGAGTCGGCTATCTGCCTGTTCCACCAGCGCTTCTCCACCAACACCGTACCACGCTGGCCGTTGGCGCAGCCGTTCCGCTACCTGGCGCACAACGGTGAAATTAACACCATTACCGGCAACCGCCAGTGGGCCCGCGCCCGTACCTATAAGTTCCAGACCCCGCTGATCCCTGACCTGCACGACGCCGCGCCGTTCGTTAACGAAACCGGCTCCGACTCCAGTTCTATGGACAACATGCTGGAGCTGCTGCTGGCCGGCGGGATGGACATCGTGCGCGCCATGCGTCTGCTGGTGCCGCCAGCCTGGCAGAACAACCCGGATATGGATCCGGAGCTGCGTTCGTTCTTCGACTTTAACTCCATGCATATGGAGCCGTGGGACGGCCCGGCGGGCATCGTCATGTCAGATGGCCGCTACGCGGCCTGTAACCTCGACCGTAACGGTCTGCGCCCGGCGCGCTACGTCATTACCAAAGATAAGCTCATCACCTGCGCCTCCGAAGTCGGCATCTGGGATTACCAGCCTGACGAAGTGGTCGAGAAAGGCCGCGTGGGCCCGGGCGAGCTGATGGTTATCGATACCCGTGCCGGACGCATTCTGCACTCAGCGGAAACCGATGACGATCTGAAGAGCCGCCACCCGTATAAAGAGTGGATGGAGAAAAACGTTCGTCGCCTGGTGCCGTTCGAAGATCTGCCGGACGAAGAGGTTGGCAGTCGCCAGCTGGATGACGACACGCTCGCCAGCTACCAGAAACAGTTTAACTACAGCGCGGAAGAGCTGGACTCCGTCCTGCGCGTGCTCGGCGAAAATGGCCAGGAAGCAGTCGGTTCGATGGGCGATGACACGCCTTTCGCCGTGCTCTCCAGCCAGCCGCGCATTATCTACGATTACTTCCGTCAGCAGTTCGCCCAGGTGACTAACCCGCCGATCGACCCGCTGCGCGAAGCGCACGTCATGTCGCTGGCTACCAGCATCGGTCGCGAAATGAACGTCTTCTGCGAAGCGGAAGGCCAGGCGCATCGTCTGAGCTTCAAATCGCCGATCCTGCTGTACTCCGATTTTAAACAGCTGACGACGATGGAAGAAGAGCACTATCGCGCCGACGTCCTCGATATCACGTTCAACCCGGCAGAGGCCTCCCTCAGCGAGACGGTGAAAGCGCTGTGCGATAAAGCGGAGCAAATGGTGCGCGACGGCACCGTGCTGCTGGTGCTCTCTGACCGCAACATCGCCAAAGACCGTCTGCCGGTACCGGCGCCGATGGCCGTTGGCGCGATCCAGACCCGTCTGGTCGATAAAAGCCTGCGCTGCGATGCCAACATCATCGTTGAAACCGCCAGCGCCCGCGATCCGCACCACTTCGCCGTGCTGCTCGGCTTTGGGGCGACGGCTATCTATCCATACCTCGCCTACGAAACGCTGGCGAAGCTGGTCGACAGCAAAGCCATCGATAAACCGTACCGTGCGGTGATGCTGAACTATCGCAACGGTATCAATAAAGGTCTGTATAAGATCATGTCCAAGATGGGGATCTCGACCATCGCCTCCTACCGCTGCTCGAAGCTGTTCGAAGCGGTCGGTCTGCATCGCGATGTCTCCGAGCTCTGCTTCCAGGGCGTGGTCAGCCGCATCGGCGGCGCCAGCTTCGACGACTTCCAGCAGGATCTGCTGAATCTGTCGAAACGCGCCTGGCTGGCGCGTAAGCCACTGGCCCAGGGCGGTTTGCTGAAATATGTGCACGGCGGCGAATATCATGCCTACAACCCGGACGTGGTGCGCACCCTGCAGCAGGCCGTGCAGAGCGGCGAATACAGCGATTATCAACAATACGCGAAACTGGTTAACGAACGTCCAGCGGCCACGCTGCGCGACCTGCTGGCGCTCAACCCAGGCGAAGACGCCATCAGCATCGACGAAGTAGAGCCGGCGAAGGAGCTGTTTAAACGCTTCGATACCGCGGCGATGTCGATCGGCGCCCTGAGCCCGGAAGCGCACGAGTCGCTGGCGGAAGCGATGAACAGCATCGGCGGCTTCTCCAACTCCGGTGAAGGCGGTGAAGACCCGGCGCGCTACGGCACTAATAAAGTGTCGCGCATCAAGCAGGTCGCGTCCGGCCGCTTCGGCGTCACGCCAGCCTACCTGGTCAATGCCGACGTCATCCAGATCAAAGTCGCCCAGGGGGCGAAACCGGGTGAAGGTGGCCAGCTGCCGGGTGATAAAGTCACCCCGTACATCGCCAAACTGCGCTATTCGGTACCGGGCGTCACGCTGATTTCCCCGCCGCCGCACCACGATATCTACTCTATCGAGGATCTGGCGCAGCTGATTTTCGACCTCAAGCAGGTCAATCCGAAAGCGATGATTTCGGTCAAACTGGTTTCTGAGCCGGGCGTTGGCACCATCGCCACCGGCGTGGCCAAAGCCTATGCCGACCTGATCACCATCGCCGGCTACGACGGCGGCACCGGGGCGAGCCCGCTCTCTTCGGTGAAATATGCCGGCTGTCCGTGGGAGCTCGGCCTGGTGGAAACCCAGCAGGCGCTGGTCGCTAACGGTCTGCGTCATAAGATCCGTCTGCAGGTGGATGGCGGCCTGAAAACCGGTCTTGATATCATCAAAGCGGCGATCCTCGGCGCGGAGAGCTTCGGTTTCGGTACCGGCCCGATGGTCGCGCTGGGCTGTAAATACCTGCGTATTTGCCACCTGAACAACTGCGCTACCGGCGTGGCGACCCAGGATGACAAACTGCGTAAGAATCACTATCACGGTCTGCCGTTCAAAGTGACCAACTACTTTGAATTTATCGCCCGTGAGACCCGCGAGCTGATGGCCCAGCTGGGCGTCAAGCGTCTGGTGGATCTGATTGGCCGCACCGATCTGCTCAAAGAGCTGGATGGGTTCACCGCCAAGCAGCAGAAACTGGATCTGGGTAAACTGCTGGAGACCGCAGAGCCGCATCCGGGCAAAGCGCTGTACTGCACCGAGAACAACCCACCGTTCGATAACGGCGTGCTCAACGCCCAGCTGCTGCAGCAGGCGAAACCGTACGTGGATGAAAAGCAGAGCAAGACGTTCTGGTTTGATATCCGTAACACCGACCGCTCCGTGGGGGCCTCGCTGTCCGGGTATATCGCCCAGACCCATGGCGACCAGGGACTGGCGGGCGACCCGATCGTCGCTCACTTTAGCGGCACCGCGGGCCAGAGCTTCGGCGTGTGGAACGCCGGCGGCGTGGAACTGCATCTGACTGGCGACGCCAACGACTACGTCGGGAAAGGCATGGCGGGCGGTCTGCTGGCCATTCGTCCGCCGGTGGGCTCTGCGTTCCGCAGCCATGAAGCCAGCATTATCGGCAACACCTGCCTGTACGGCGCGACCGGTGGTCGTCTGTACGCCGCAGGCCGCGCGGGCGAGCGTTTCGCCGTGCGTAACTCCGGCGCCATCACCGTGGTGGAAGGCATCGGCGACAACGGCTGCGAATATATGACCGGCGGCATCGTCTGCGTGCTCGGAAAAACCGGCGTCAACTTTGGCGCAGGGATGACCGGCGGCTTTGCCTATGTCCTGGATGAAGATGGCGACTTCCGCAAACGCGTGAACCCGGAGCTGGTGGAAGTGCTGGACGTTGATTCTCTGGCCATCCATGAAGAGCACCTGCGCGGTTTAATCACCGAGCACGTACAGCTTACCGGTTCGCAACGCGGCGAAGAGATCCTCGCCAACTGGCCGGCCTTCTCCGCGAAGTTTGCGCTGGTTAAACCAAAGTCCAGCGATGTTAAAGCACTGTTGGGTCACCGTAGTCGTTCCGCAGCTGAGCTGCGGGTGCAGGCGCAGTAAGGGGTTAAGATGAGTCAGAACGTTTATCAATTTATCGACCTGCAGCGCGTTGATCCGCCAAAGAAACCGCTGAAGATCCGTAAAATTGAGTTTGTGGAAATTTACGAGCCGTTTTCAGAAGGCCAGGCCAAGGCGCAGGCGGATCGCTGCCTCTCCTGTGGCAACCCGTACTGCGAATGGAAGTGCCCTGTGCATAACTACATCCCGAACTGGCTGAAGCTGGCCAACGAGGGGCGTATTTTTGAAGCGGCCGAGCTGTCGCATCAAACCAACACTCTGCCGGAAGTCTGCGGGCGCGTCTGCCCGCAGGACCGCCTGTGTGAAGGCTCCTGTACGCTGAACGATGAGTTCGGCGCGGTGACCATCGGCAACATCGAACGCTATATCAACGATAAGGCATTCGAGATGGGCTGGCGTCCGGATCTCTCCGACGTGAAGCCGACCGGTAAAACCGTCGCGATCATCGGCGCTGGCCCGGCGGGCCTCGCCTGCGCCGACGTGCTGACCCGTAACGGCGTCAAGGCGGTGGTATTTGACCGCCATCCGGAAATCGGCGGCCTGCTGACCTTCGGTATCCCGGCGTTCAAGCTGGAAAAAGAGGTGATGACCCGCCGCCGGGAGATCTTCACCGGCATGGGCATTGAGTTCAAACTCAATACCGAAGTGGGCCGCGACGTGCAGCTCGATGACCTGCTGAAGGAGTACGATGCGGTGTTCCTCGGCGTCGGGACCTATCAGTCGATGCGCGGTGGACTGGACAACGAAGACGCCCCGGGTGTTTACGACGCGCTGCCGTTCCTGATCGCTAACACTAAGCAGATCATGGGCTTTGGTGAAACCGCCGATGAGCCCTATGTCAGCATGGAAGGCAAACGCGTGGTGGTGCTCGGCGGTGGCGACACCGCGATGGACTGCGTACGCACCTCCGTCCGTCAGAATGCGGCGCACGTGATCTGCGCCTATCGCCGTGACGAAGAGAACATGCCCGGCTCAAAACGCGAAGTGAAAAACGCGCGCGAAGAAGGCGTTGAGTTCCAGTTTAACGTCCAGCCGCTGGGCGTGGAAGTGAATGCCAACGGTAAGGTTTGCGGCGTGAAGATGGCGCGCACCGAAATGGGCCAGCCGGATGCGAAGGGCCGCCGCCGCGCGGAGATCGTCCCCGGCTCTGAGCACGTGGTGCCGGCTGACGCCGTAGTCATGGCGTTTGGCTTCCGTCCGCACAGCATGGAGTGGCTGGCGAAGCACAGCGTCGAACTGGACTCCCAGGGCCGTATTATCGCCCCGGAAGGCAGCGAAAACGCCTTCCAGACCAGCAACCCGAAAATCTTCGCCGGTGGCGATATCGTTCGCGGTTCCGATCTGGTGGTCACCGCGATTGCCGAAGGTCGTAAAGCGGCGGACGGGATCCTCAACTACCTTGAAGTCTGATTAGGTCCGGAGCCTCACGCATAAAAGCCCGATGGTTAACGTCATCGGGCTTTTTTATTGCTCATCCGCCGGGCAAACCGCCGCTTTCAGCGCCGTATTATACCAGCCGCAGATATGCTCCAGGCGGGTAATCGCCGAGCCGACGGTCACCGCCCACGCGCCGCAGCGCATCGCCTCCGCCGCCTGGGCAGGCGTGTTATAGCGCCCTTCGGCAATCACTCTGCAGCCCGCCGCGCTCAGGCATTGCACCAGCGCCAGATCCGGCTCATCCGGCGTCTCCTCTGCGGTATAGCCGGAGAGAGTCGTGCCGACAATCTCAGCCCCCAACTGCCAGCACTCGAGGGCATCGTCGAGAGATGAGCAATCGGCCATCGCCACTTTCCCCAGCTGATGAATTTCTGCTAATAGCGCCGACACTGACGCCGGACGCTGACGCTGGGTGCCGTCAATAGCAATAATATCCGCTCCGCCCTGCGCCAGCGCGTCGATATCTTCCAGCCATGGCGTAATACGCACCGGGCTATCGGGCAAATCGCGTTTGATCAACCCAATAACGGGCACCGTCACTAACGGACGAACGGCCTGCAGGTTGGCCAGGCCTTCGATGCGCAGCGCTACCGCTCCCGCCTGCTCAGCCGCCAGCGCCATTGCCGCGACGATAGCGGGATTATCCAGCGGACTGCCCGGCACCGGCTGGCAGGAGACAATTAATCCGCCATGATGACGGATACGCTGGTCCAGTTGTGCGAGTAAAGACATGTCTGCTCCCTAAAAACTACCTGTGGCGATGACGATACCAGCCATGGGACGCCTCGTTTGTGGCAGAGTTAACAAAGCGGACAGACAAAAAAACAGGCCCCGCAGGGCCTGTCAGAGAAGGGATTTACTTCACCACGCGCAGCGCCGGGCGACCACCGCGCGGCGGCGGCGTGTCGTCAGGATCGTCGTCGTGATTATCCGGCTTATCGCCATCGATCACCGACATCACCGTTTCGCTTTCACTCTCCGGCGCGACGTCATCATCGTTGAGGCAGCTGACGTCTTCGTCATAGGCCGCTTCCGGTTCGAACATCGTACCAGCGCCGTTCTCACGGGCGTAGATGGCGAGTACCGCAGCCAGCGGGACAGACACGTTGCGTGGTACCCCGCCAAAGCGCGCGTTGAAGCGCACTTCGTCGTTCGCCAGCTCGAGATTGCCTACCGCACGCGGGGCAATATTGAGAACGATTTGCCCATCGCGCGCGTACTCCATCGGCACGAGCACGCCCGGCAGCGTCACATCCACCACCAGGTGCGGCGTCAGCTGGTTATCCAGCAGCCAGTCATAAAACGCCCGTAACAGATACGGGCGACGCGGCGTCAGCTGTGATACATCCATTATTTAGCCCCGACCGAGGCGCATTTCACGCTCGGCTTCAGTTAAAGAAGCGAGGAAGGAATCACGCTCAAATACGCGAGTCATATAGCCTTTGAGCTCTTTCGCGCCAGCGCCAACCAGCTCCACACCAAGAACCGGCAGACGCCACAGCAGCGGCGCCAGGTAGCAGTCCACCAGGCTGAACTCATCGCTCAGGAAGTAAGGTTTCTGGGTGAAGACCGGCGCGATGGCCAGCAGTTCTTCACGCAGCTGCTTACGCGCAGCATCAGCTTGCGCTGCGGTACCGCTCTGGATGGTGTTCATCAGCGAATACCAGTCCTTCTCGATACGTTGCATATACAGGCGGCTTTCACCACGCGCCACCGGATAAACCGGCATTAACGGCGGGTGCGGGAAACGCTCATCCAGATACTCCATAATGATGCGGGATTCCCACAGAGTGAGCTCACGATCCACCAGCGTCGGTACGCTTTGATTCGGGTTGAGGTCAATCAGATCCTGAGGCGGGTTATCCTTCTCCACGTGCTCTATCTCAAAACTGACACCCTTCTCGGCCAGCACAATGCGGACCTGATGGCTATAGATGTCAGTAGGACCAGAAAACAGCGTCATTACCGAACGTTTGTTGGCAGCGACAGCCATGAAAACCTCCAGGTATATTCAGAATTTTGTACTGCTGCCGGCCACTCATGACCAGCCAGATGTAAAAACCCCATTAGCGCGATGTCACCTTCGTTCACGAATAAAACAAAAAATGAACAATCACCAGCATTTGGGCAGAAAATTGGATGATAGTTTACCAGATTTTGAAGACGTTGTGGTGAGGGGATTCTGGAAATGCTGAAAAAGTGGCAAGAACCGGCGCTATGCTTGTGGATAACAGCCGTTTTATCCATAAAAAAACCCGCCGAAGCGGGTTTTTTCGCAAATTGTTCTGCGTGAGCAGAAAACAATTAACGTTTGGAGAACTGCGGACGACGACGTGCTTTACGCAGACCGACTTTCTTACGTTCAACCTGACGAGCGTCACGAGTAACGAAGCCAGCTTTACGCAGTTCGGAACGCAGGGACTCGTCGTACTCCATCAGAGCGCGGGTGATACCGTGACGGATCGCACCAGCCTGACCAGAGATACCACCACCTTTAACAGTGATGTACAGATCCAGTTTCTCAACCATGTCGACCAGTTCCAGCGGCTGACGAACTACCATGCGGGCAGTTTCACGACCGAAGTACTGTTCCAGAGAACGCTGGTTGATAACGATTTTACCGTTGCCCGGTTTGATGAAAACGCGAGCTGCGGAACTTTTGCGGCGACCAGTGCCGTAGTATTGATTTTCAGCCATTGCCTATAATCCCGATTAGATGTCAAGAACTTGCGGTTGCTGTGCCGCGTGGTTGTGCTCGTTACCCGCGTAAACTTTCAGTTTACGGTACATAGCACGACCCAGCGGGCCTTTTGGCAGCATGCCTTTAACCGCGATTTCAATCACACGCTCAGGACGGCGGGCAATCATCTCTTCAAAGGTCGCTTCTTTGATACCACCGATGTGGCCGGTGTGGTGGTAGTACATTTTGTCTTCGCGCTTGTTGCCGGTAACAGCAACTTTTTCTGCGTTCAGAACGATGATGTAATCACCGGTATCAACGTGCGGAGTGTATTCCGCTTTGTGCTTACCGCGCAGGCGACGAGCCAGTTCAGTAGCCAGACGGCCCAGAGTTTTACCGGTCGCGTCAACAACATACCAGTCGCGTTTTACGGTTTCTGGTTTAGCTGTAAAAGTTTTCATTAAAAGCTTACCCAAATAATAAGTTACACGTTGGTGAACACCCAAACGTTTAGTCAGTTGAGGTTCACACGACATTGTCCAGCAAACCTACCCCTTCGAATAGCCTATGCCGGCGCATAGAAAGTTTCGGGAAAAAAACCTTCTCGTAACGTGGGGTCGCAAGATTATAGAGAAGTCGGGGTCAAAGATCGACCCCTTTATGAGATTTTTCAGGCCGCGCCCGGGGCGGCCTTGCGGCCCTGAATCCGCCTGAAAAAGTCACCTGTCAGGGCATATGCGGACGTTTGAGGTACTCTTCGCTCTGCATCTCCTGCAGACGCGAGAGACAGCGCTGGAACTCAAACTTCAGCCGCTCGCCCTGGTAAATGTCGTACAGCGGCACTGCCGCGCTGACCACCAGCTTTACATGGCGCTCGTAAAACTCATCCACCAGAGCGATAAAGCGGCGGGCCTCGCTCTCCAGCTGCGCGGTCATCACCGGCACGTCGAACAGCATCACCGTATGGAACAGTCGGGAGAGCGCGATATAGTCATGCTGGCTGCGCGCATCCACGCATAGCGTGGCGAATGACGCCGCCAGCGTCTGGTTTTCTACGCCGAGGGTAGGCAGCTCGCGATGGTTAATCTCCAGCGTCGGCCCGGCAGCGCGCGGCGCGCCCGCCAGCGCGAGCCACAGTTTATCCATCTGTTCGCGGGTGTCGTTATTCAGCGGCGACAGCCACAGGTGCGCCTGCGTCAGGGTACGCAGTCGATAATCGATGCCGGCATCGACGTTCATAATATCGCAATGCTGCTTGATGGCGTCGATTGCCGGCAGAAAACGGGCCCGCTGCAGGCCATTGCGATAGAGTTCATCCGGCGGAATATTGGAGGTCGCCACCAGGGTGATGCCGCGGGCGAACAGGGCTTTCATCAGCCCGCCCAACAGCATGGCGTCGGTAATATCGGAGACAAAAAACTCGTCGAAACAGAGCACGTCGGTTTCCGCTTTAAAGCGGTCGGCGACGATCTCCAGCGGGTCGCTATGTCCCTGCAGGGTGGTCAGCTCTTCGTGTACGCGCAGCATGAAACGATGGAAATGCAGGCGCTGTTTACGCTCGCCCGGCAGGCTCTGGTAAAACAGGTCCATCAGCCAGGTTTTGCCTCGCCCCACGCCGCCCCACATATACAGGCCGCGGACAGGTGCCGTCCCGGCAGCCGGCTCGCGCTTACCCAGCAGTTTGCCGAATTTCGCGCGCAAACCGCCGCCTGACGCGACCGGCGCGGGCTGCGTCTGCAGTTCCTGGTAAATGGTATCAAGGCGGCTCACCGCTTCTTGCTGGACGTCGTCGGGTTGATGGCTGCCCTCTTTCAGGGCTAAAAGGTAACGCGATGTTGGAGACAGGCTTTGCATGATCTAATTGTTATTCCTTGAAAACCGTAATGCCGAAGCTCACGATTGACGAAAAAAAGGCCGTTCTACACTACGCGATGATACGCCAGGATTCCACTTCTGTGGAATTAGCGGTTATAGTGGCACTATCGGGCGCAGGCGGAGAGCCTAAGAGCCACCCTACGGAACCACAATACAACGGGAGATGTTCATGACCTGGGAATACGCGCTAATTGGGTTAGTCGTCGGTATCATCATTGGTGCCGTCGCCATGCGTTTCGGCAACCGCAAACTGCGCCAACAGCAGGCGCTGCAGTACGAACTGGAAAAGAATAAAGCCGAGCTTGAAGAGTACCGTGAAGAGCTGGTGAGCCACTTTGCGCGTAGCGCCGAACTGCTGGATAACATGGCGCACGACTATCGTCAGCTATATCAGCATATGGCGAAAAGCTCTAACAACCTGCTGCCGGACTCGATGGCAGACGCCAACCCGTTCCGCAACCGTCTGGAAGAGTCTGAAGCCAGCAACGATCAGGCGCCGGTCCAGATGCCGCGCGACTACTCCGAGGGCGCATCCGGTTTACTGCGCGGAGGCGCAAAACGCGATTAAGCCTCGCTGCGATTAAAATATTCTCCGGGCGCGCCCGTCGCGCCCGCTCCTTCCCCCACTTCCCGGCTACAATTTAAACCAGTCCCCACGTTGTTACCTGTGCAAAAATTCAATAACATCAGGTTATTCAGGACATTTTTCCATACACCTCAGGTTACGAGAGCCAGCATCTAATGAAGAAACAGACTTTGCTGTTGAGTGCGTTAGCGTTAAGCATTGGGTTATCGTTGTCGGTCCTGCCTCCGGCAGCGGCATCCTTACCGACTCAGGTGCCCGGCCAGGGCGCGTTACCAAGCCTGGCGCCGATGCTGGAAAAGGTTCTGCCGGCGGTAGTTAGCGTACAGGTGGAAGGCACCGCCTCGCCGACGCTCAATATGCCGGAAGAGCTGAAAAAATATTTTGGCGATAACGCCCCGCAGGAGCAGGCGCAGCCGTTTGAAGGGCTCGGCTCCGGCGTTATCATCGACGCGGCGAAAGGCTATGTGCTGACCAATAACCACGTCATCAATCAGGCGCAGAAGATCAGCGTCCAGCTGAACGATGGCCGTGAGTTCGATGCCAAACTGGTCGGGAGCGATGAACAGAGCGATATCGCTCTGCTGCAGCTGATTAAGCCAGACCACCTGACGCAAATCGCCATTGCTGACTCCGATAAACTTCGCGTCGGCGACTTCGCCGTCGCCGTCGGCAACCCGTTCGGCCTTGGCCAGACCGCCACATCCGGCATTATCTCTGCCCTTGGCCGCAGCGGCTTGAACCTTGAAGGGCTGGAGAATTTCATTCAGACCGACGCCTCGATTAACCGCGGCAACTCCGGCGGCGCGCTGCTGAACCTCAACGGCGAGCTTATCGGGATCAACACCGCGATCCTCGCGCCGGGCGGCGGCAGTATCGGCATCGGCTTTGCCATTCCAAGCAATATGGCGAAAACCCTCGCCGACCAGCTTATTCAGTTTGGCGAAATCAAGCGCGGCCTGTTGGGCATTAAAGGCATGGAAATGAGCGCCGACATCGCCAAAGCGATGAATCTCAACGTTCAGCGCGGCGCCTTCGTCAGTGAAGTCCTGCCAAACTCCGGCTCCGCCAAAGCGGGGATTAAATCCGGGGACGTCATCGTGAGTCTGAACGGCAAACCGCTGAACAGTTTCGCCGAACTGCGTTCGCGGATCGCCACCACCGAGCCGGGTACCAAGGTCAAACTGGGCCTGCTGCGCGACGGAAAGCCGGTCGATGTCGAAGTGACCCTGGATAAGAGCACCTCCTCAACCGCCAGCGCGGAACTGATTATCCCGGCGCTGCAGGGGGCCTCGTTCAGCGACGGCCAGATGAAAGATGGCACCAAAGGAGTGGTGATCGATAATGTGGATAAAGGCAGCGCCGCCGCCCAGGTCGGTCTGCATAAGGATGACATTATCATTGGCCTTAACCGGCAGCGTATTCACTCGATTGCCGAACTGCGCAAAGCGCTCGAAGGCAAACCGCCGGTCATCGCCCTGAACGTGATCCGCGGCAACGAAAGCATCTATCTGCTGCTGCGCTGATTGTCTCTCCGGGCATCGCCGCCATGTGCGATGTCCGGACAACTCATGCTATGCTGCGCCTGACCATTCATTAACGATATCTGCATCATGCCTGGAAAGTTATTACGTTCAGTACTCATCGGTTTGCTTGTCGGGGGTCTGCTGCTGGCCCTGATGCCCTCGCTGCGCCAGTGGCAGTTGGCGCCGACTACCCAGAACGATACGGCAGACGACTCCCCGGCGAGCTATAACGCCGCGGTGCGCCGCGCGGCGCCCGCCGTGGTGAACGTCTATAACCGCGCCCTGAACAGCACCAGCCATAATCAGCTGACGCTTGGCTCAGGGGTGATTATGGATCAGCGCGGCTATATCCTGACCAACAAGCATGTTATCAACGATGCCGATCAGATTATCGTCGCCCTGCAGGACGGCCGCGTCTTCGAAGCGCTGCTGGTAGGATCCGATTCCCTCACCGATCTCGCCGTGCTCAAGATCAATGCTACCGGCGGGCTGCCGGTGATCCCGATCAATCCGAAACGCACGCCGCACATCGGCGACGTGGTGCTGGCGATTGGCAACCCTTATAACCTGGGGCAGACCATCACCCAGGGGATTATCAGCGCCACAGGGCGCATTGGCCTCAATCCGACCGGCCGCCAGAACTTCCTGCAGACTGACGCCTCGATCAACCACGGTAACTCCGGCGGGGCGCTGGTGAACTCCCTCGGCGAGCTGATGGGGATTAACACCCTCTCCTTTGACAAGAGCAATGACGGCGAAACGCCGGAAGGCATTGGCTTTGCGATCCCGTTCCAGTTAGCGACCAAAATTATGGATAAACTGATCCGCGATGGCCGGGTGATCCGCGGCTATATCGGCATTAGCGGCCGGGAGATCGCCCCGCTGCACGCGCAGGGCGGAGGGATCGATCAGATTCAGGGGATCGTCGTTAACGATGTGGCTCCGGACGGTCCAGCGGCGCAAGCCGGGATCCGCGCCAACGACGTAATCATCTCCGTGAATGACAAACCCGCCGTCTCGGCGCTGGAGACGATGGATCAGGTGGCCGAGATCCGCCCGGGATCGGAAATTCCGGTGGTCATCATGCGTGATGATAAGAAAATCACGCTCCATATCGCCGTCCAGGAATACCCGGCCACCAACTAAACGGCTCCCCGTTTGGGGAGCCACGTTAATCGCTAAATACCGGACCGGCCGGGAATCTGACCAGAAACCCGGTCACCGCCAGCAGCGATCTCAGCGCGGGCCAGACTATCTGTCGCTCGCGAAGCTCATCATCCAGCGTCAGTAGCGCAAATTCCCCCTTCTCACCCAGCACGCCACCCTGCCAGAGCAGACGCTGCGCCTGCTGCCGCGCCCAGGGCGACTCACTCTTCCAGGCCAGCAAATGCAGCAGCGCCTGCTGTAGACAGACGCTGTGAGAATGGTTATCCCGCCGCAGCCGCCGGTAGACGGGCAGGGACACGCTGCGCACGGTATAAAATCCACTGCCCGCCTCTTCATCGCCTTCAGGGATAGCGCGGGCGAACTGCCCCGCCACGTCACACAGCCGGTTGTGCGTCAGTGGAAGTTGCCGGGCGCTGAGCGCCCCGGCCGCCATGCACAGCAGACCGCTGCGCTGCAGCGAGGGCGTCGCAGAGCGCACGACCGCCGCCGGTAAGGCGCTCACCGCCCGTGTTGCCTCGTCAGCGTTGTGGTCAGCGCCGGCCTCATAACAGCTGGCCAGCAGCGCTTCACCAGGCGTGGCGTTCAGCGGGGGCGAAAGCAGGTTCAGCGCCGGCTGCAGTTGTGCAAGTTCATCGCCTGACGCCAGCATGGCGTCAACCACCGCCTCCCGTGTTGATGTCCGGTTTTCCGGACAGCATGCTATGCCTTCATTCATCACCGTCTCCTTATGAGAAATCTCCGCGGCCGGCTTGCCAGCCGCGGGAACAGGCTGGCTTACATCGCCAGCACGTACTTGAGCATCACCCCGGCGGCGATCGCCGAGCCGATCACCCCGGCCACGTTCGGGCCCATCGCGTGCATCAGCAGGAAGTTCTGCCCGTCCGCTTCCAGACCCACCTTGTTCGACACCCGCGCCGCCATCGGCACCGCCGACACCCCCGCCGAGCCGATCAGCGGGTTGATTTTGTGCCGGCTGAACACGTTCATCAGCTTCGCCATCAGCACCCCGGCGGCGGTCCCCACGCAGAAGGCGATCACCCCCAGCACCAGGATCCCCAGCGTCTGCGGCTGCAGGAACTTGTCCGCCACCAGCTTGGCCCCCACCGACAGCCCGAGGAAGATGGTGACGATGTTGATCAGCGCGTTCTGCACCGTATCGCTCAGCCGCTCCACCACGCCGCTCTCGCGCATCAGGTTGC
>NZ_JH414806.1:40975-43125 GCF_000238715.1 Klebsiella sp. 4_1_44FAA | reverse complement strand
GCCGCCGATGATGCCGATGGCCGCCGCCTGCGGCAGGGTGAAGCTGATGATGCCGAAGTAGTTCAGCGTCAGCGCCCCGAGCACGGTGGCGAAGATCCCGAACTGCGCCGCCGCCCCCAGCAGCAGGGTGCGCGGGTTAGCCAGCAGCGGGCCGAAATCGGTCATCGCCCCGACGCCCATAAAGATGACCAGCGGCGCGATGCCCGAGCCAATCGCCACCTTATAGAAGATGGCCAGCACCCCGGCGGAGTAGCCCATGTCCACCGCGAGGCTCTCCATCTGCCCCTGTACCGACGGCAGGGCCAGCGCCAGTGCCTCTTTGATGGCGTGGACGTCCGGCGCGCAGTGGAGCTTCGCGGCAATCACCGCCAGCTGCGCCGGGTCGTGGTGAGCCAGCAGGCTCTCCAGGGCGGTGAGCGCCAGCCCGGCCTCCGGGATATTGGAGAGCAGGCCGCCGAAGCCAATCGGCAGCAGCAGTAACGGCTCGAACTTCTTCGCAATCGCCAGCCAGAGCAGCAGCAGGCTGACCAGCAGCATCACCGCCTGGCCGGCGCCGAGGTGCATCAGCCCCATGCCCTGAATCAGGGCGTTCAGACTTTCCATTTCCGTTCCTTTTCCTTACGCCAGAGTCATCAGGGTGTCGCCGACCGCCACCGCGTCGCCGGCTTTCACCGCGATACCGCGCACGGTCCCGGCCTGCGCGGCACGGATTTCGGTTTCCATCTTCATGGCTTCCAGAATCAGCAGCACCTCGCCTGCGGCCACCGTCTGGCCTTCCGCGGCCAGCACCTTCCAGATGGTGCCCGCCAGCGGGGCGGTCACCGGGGTGCCGGCGCCGGCCGGGGCGGCAGCGGCGGGTGCAGAGGCAGGAGCAGCCGCCGTCAGCTGGCTGACGTCACCGCCGTCGCTGACTTTGACCACAAAGGCTTTGCCTTCCACCTCCACGGTGTAGACGCCGGAGGCGGCAGGTTTTTCTGCTTTTGCCACTGGCTGCGCGGCTTCCGCCTGCGGCACCGGCTCAAAGGCCGCCGGGTTGTGGCGGTTTTCGAGGAACTTCAGGCCGGGCTGCGGGAACAGCGCCACGGTGAGCACGTCGTCGATGGCGTTTTCGGCAAGCGTGATGCCCTTCTCCTGTGCCTGGCGTTTCACATCCGCTTCCAGCTGCGCCAGCTCCGGCTTGAGTAAATCCGCCGGGCGGCAGGTCACCGGGTCGGCGCCGTCGAGCACCCGCGCCTGCAGGGCGGCGTTCACCGGGGCCGGGGTGCGGCCGTACTCGCCCTTCAGGATACCGGCAGTCTCCTTCGCAATGGTTTTGTAGCGCTCGCCGCCCAGCACGTTGAGCACCGCCTGGGTGCCGACAATCTGCGAGGTCGGGGTCACCAGCGGGATGAAGCCGAGGTCCTCGCGCACGCGGGGGATTTCCGCCAGCACCTCATCCAGACGGTGGGCGGCGCTCTGCTGCTTCAGCTGGCCTTCAAGGTTGGTGAGCATCCCGCCCGGCACCTGGGCGACGAGGATACGGCTGTCGGTGCCCTTCAGCTGGCCTTCGAAGGCGTGGTATTTTTTGCGCACCTCGCGAAAGTAGGCGGCGATGCTCTCCAGCCTGTGGATATCCAGCCCGGTGTCATATTGCGTGCCGGCGAGGGTGGCGACCAGCGCCTCGGTGGCCGGGTGGCCATAGGTGGCGCTCATCGAGGAGATGGCGGTATCGACGCCGTCGACCCCGGCTTCAATGGCCTTCAGCAGGGCCATCTCCGCCATCCCGGTGGTGGCGTGGCAGTGCAGGTGCAGAGTGACGTCGTAGCGCTTCTTGATTTCGCTGACCAGCTCAAAGGCGACATGCGGCGTCAGAATGCCGGACATGTCCTTGATGGCGACGGAGTCAACGCCGGTCTCCAGCAGCTGTTCGGTGAGGTCGAGCCAGGTCTGCAGGGTGTGCGCCGGGCTGGTGGTGTACGAAAGCGTACCCTGGGCGTGGGCGCCGTGGCGGCGGACCGCCTGCAGGGCGGCCTGCATGTTGCGCGGGTCGTTCATGGCATCGAAGACGCGGAAGACGTCCATGCCGTTTTTGACGGCGCGCTCCACGAAGCGCTCCACCACGTCATCGGCGTAGTGGCGGTAGCCGAGCAGGTTCTGGCCGCGGAGCAGCA
>NZ_JH414806.1:0-40778 GCF_000238715.1 Klebsiella sp. 4_1_44FAA | reverse complement strand
GAGCGGCAACGGGGCAGCATATCGTCGAGACGCAGACGGGTGGCGAACAGGGACTGGTGGGCGTCGCGCAGGACGACATCGGTAATGGCAACGGTCATGAATTCCTCCGTGAATTAAGGGTGAAGACGGCGATGGTGGTGAATGGCGGCGACAATCGCCGGCTTCAGGCGGGCGAAATCGTCGGCGGGCGCGACGGCGGCCGGCGCCGGTTTGGGGGCGCGGGCGGCTCGGGAAACAGGCGGTTGACGGCGAGGGACATTCCCCGGATGGCAAAGATGAGCAGCAGCAGGAACACCAGCACAAAGCCCATGCCGAGAAACATCAGGGTGAAGCCTTCGCCTAACAGGACGGCATTGTCAGTCATAAAATGGCCTTTGGGGGGCGCGCAATAATGGCTTACGGTAGCCCACGTCAGCAGAGTGGATTTCCCCGGACCGCCTGGTCAGAAGCCTCGGTTTAGCAGTCAGCTGCCGCTGCCATTACTGCGCGATATATTCAATCGGGGTTATTTAATAAAGCTCACGTGTTTGCAGATTTCATCGGCGACAATTTCTTTGCGCTGATTAAAGATCACTTTATTCTGCTCAAACAGGTTATTGCCGTGAGTATCGATCGATACAATTAACGGCCCGAACTCTTTCACCCGGCAAACCCATAACGTTTCTGGCATGCCTAAATCACGCCATTGCGCATCTTCAATCTCTTCCACACAGACCGCGGCGACTACCGCGCAGCCGGCAGGGAACACACAGTGCAAGGCTTTATGTTCCATACAGCCCTCTTCGGTTCCTTTGCCCATACCGCCTTTGCCGACGATTAATTTCACACCGGTCTTAGCAATAAATTCTTTTTCAAATTTTTCCATGCGCATACTGGTGGTTGGCCCAACGGAGACCATTTCAAATTTATCTTCCGTACCTTTAATCGGGCGCACAATGGGCCCGGCATGTAATATCGCGCCACCAGCAACGTTTACCGGTAATTCACGTCCGCCCTCAATTAAGCGACGATGAGCCACATCACGGCAGGTCACAATATGGCCGTTGAGATAAATAATATCGCCCGCTTTAATATCCGCTAAATCTTCATCTTTAATGGGCGTAGTGAGTATTTTTTTAGCCATCAGAATGCCACTCCTGTGTGAGACGTAATGGTGTAGTTCAGGTCTTTATCGAAAACGATATGCCCTTTACGGTGCGACCAGCAGCCGACGTTGACCGCCACGCCAATAGTGGAAGGGTGGCGTGCGGTATTTTCGATATTGACGCCCATCACGGAGGTATTGCCGGACATTCCCTGCGGGCCAAGGCCAATTTTGTTGATGCCGTCTTCGAGCATTTTTTCCAGCAATGCCGCACGTTCGTTGTCATTGTGCGAACCAATCGGACGCATCAACGCTTTCTTCGACAGCAGCGCCGCGGTTTCTACAGACGTCGCCACCCCAACGCCAACCAGCAGCGGCGGGCAGGCATTCAGGCCATAGCTGGTCATCACATCCAGCACGAAGCGAGTCACCCCTTCATAGCCAGCGCCCGGCATCAATACCATCGCTTTACCCGGCAGCGAGCAGCCGCCGCCAGCCATATAGGTGTAGATGCTGCACTGGTCGGAATTCGGAACGATCTCCCAGAATACCGTCGGCGTCCCTTTGCCGACGTTTTTGCCGGTGTTGTATTCATCAAAGGTCTCCACGCTGTTATGACGCAGCGGGGAGTCGATGGTAGCTTTGATTACCGATTCGCGCAGCAGCGCTTCCAGCTCGCCGATCAGCGGGAAGTTGGCGCCGCACTCCACTAGAAACTGGATCACGCCGGTGTCCTGGCAGGAAGGACGATCCAGTTCTTTCGCCAGACGTTGGTTTTCAATCATGGTGGTGAAGATCACGTCGGCCAGTTGACTGGTCTCTTTCTTATGCAGATCTTGCAGCTTTGCCGTGACGTCATCAGGCAATACTTTGCCGGTATATCCCACGAACCTGGCCATAATGTCGGTCATGCGGGATATCTGTTCACTTTTGCTCATAAAGGCTCCTTAGTCAGAACAGCGTCCGTAAATTACGGATGAAAAGGGAAAAGGATTGGCAGCAGGATCAGGCTGACAATGGTAGAAACGATAATTAGAGGAATGCCGGATTTGGCGTAATCGACGAACTTATAGCCCCCGGCCGACAGCACCATCATGTTGGCAGGCATACCGATCGGCGTCGCATAGGCGCAGGAGCTACCGATTACCGTCGCCATCAGTACCGCACGCGGATCGGCGCCCATACCGGCGGCAATCGACAAACTCACCGGCACCAGCAACGCGACGGTGGCGGTATTAGACATAAAGTTGGTCATCACCACGGAGAGGGCAAAGACCACTACCAGCAGCATAAACGGTGAGGAGTTATTACCCAGCAGGCCGATAACCTGATCGGCAACCAGCTTACCCGCACCGGTCATTTCCAGCGCTTTAGCCAGCGCCAGGGTGCCGCCGAAGATAAAAATAGTTTGCGAATCAATGGCTTTATAAGCCTGTTTTTCCGTCAACACGCCGGTGATGACCAGCACCAGGGCACCAATGCAGCCGGCTACCGTCAGACTAATACCGGTCTGTTTTTCGAAAATCATGCCGAGGATCGTGGCGATCAGCACCACCAGGGACAGGATCTGCTTCCAGCGCGGAACGTGGCTGTAATCCCGCTGTTCGCCAATGCTGCCCACCTCACTACTGTTCGAGTTATTAGGCAGAAACTTATAGCCGATGGTTAGGAAATAGAGGATGCCGCAGACCAGCATCGGCAGGCCCACTTTCGCATACTCAAAGAAACCGAAGCCGCTGCCGATATTCTGCAAGGCCGATTGCGCGATCAAATTACCGGGGGCGCCAATCAGCGACAGGTTGCCGCCAAGCGCGGCAGCAAACACCAGCGGCATCAGCAGACGCGAACGGGTGAATCCCGATTTGGCGGCTACACCGATAACGACCGGGATCAAAACGGCTGCCGTACCGGTATTGGAGAGAAAACCGGACATTACGCCAACCACCACCATAATGATGAAGATCAGCTGCTTCTCCGTTTTGGCGAAGTGGGTGATCACGCCACCGACTTTGTTTGCCATCCCGGTTTCAAATAACGCCCCGCCAACGATGAACATGGCGACAAAAAGAATGACGTTGCTGTCGATAAAACCGGCAAACGCCTGCTTGAGATCCAATACACCGGTGAGCACTAACGCCACACAAACCACCATGGAAGTCACTGCCAGTGGCACTTTCTCCCAGACAAACATGATGATAGCGAACACCAGCAAACATAGGGTGATGGTAATAGGTTCCATACTTATAATTTTTCCTATCAATGATATATGATATTGTATCCAATATTGACGAAGGAGAAATTATTCCCATGCAAAAAGTAAGTCAATGCGTTTTTGCGGAATGATCGCGCAATGAGATCTGCATCAAGATCCTGTGCAGATCGTCACGAAAAGTAACTAATAGCGCAGATAAATGTAAGAAAAGCCAGCCTGTCGCTGGCGGAGGAGCCCTTCAGGTGGTGGTATCGGGCAGGTATCGAGTGAGCATATTTTCCATCGAGCGAATAATATGTTCATGCATTCGCTGGCGGGCCAGTGCTTCGTTATGTTGCTCAAGCGCTTGTAAAATCGCTTTATGTTCGCGAATTGAGATAACGGCATACTCTTCTTCGGTGACTTTATGTCCCATCGACAGGCCGTTCCACATGTTGCAGAGTAGCATCTTCATTTTTTCATTGCCCGCCGCGCTCCAGATCTCCATATGGAAAGCCTGGTTCAGGTCAGAATATTCAGCAGAATTATTGTCTGCCAGCGCCTTCTCTGCGGCATAGTGTACATGGGCGATGCGTGAAATATCGGTCCCTGGACGAGAAGCTTTCGCCACGGCTTCACTTTCCAGTACGGCGCGAATTTCATAATGTTCGCGGATGGTCTGCTCATTAATCCCCAGCACCACCGCGCCTTTATTCGGCCGCACTTGAATCAGACCGTCGGCGGCTAAAATTTGAAACGCTTCGCGTACCGGCATGCTGGAAACGCCAACCAGTCGGGCAATCCCTTCAAGGGTAATCTCCTGCCCTTCCACTAAATCCCGCGACAGGATCGCTTTACGCAACACCGCCGCCACCTGCTCCTTCGCGGAAAGAAGCTTAATTTTCCCTAATTTAGGCTTCTGCACTTTCCCAATCCTTCATATGTTGACGCATAATTTCCGCAAGCATAAGGAAATAACGCTGCGTTGTCTGGGCAATTTTTCCGCCTTCGCCATTGCCGATGGCGTTGGCCAGTTCGCTCAGTATCAGAGCCGATTCCTGGCCATTCTCTTTCAGATAAAGAATGACATAAGAAATATAACCGTCCAAAAATTGCTGATACGCCTTCGCCAAATAGCGATTATCAAGATAGGAAATCAGCAGCTGATGGAACGCCAGTTCGCGCGTATTCTCTCCCGGACGCGCCAGCTCCTGCGCGCGTGCGCGCAGCACTTCCCCCTGATTCGCCGGCACAAGGGCAAAGAGTTCGGCGGCCATCACCGCAATAACGCGAAAAATATGGCTCACATCCTCCACGGCCAAGGTGGAGACCTGCATATGCCGGTTAGGCAAGCGCACCAGAAACCCTTCCTGCTCAAGAGATTGCAGCGCTTCCCTAACCGGCATACGTGAAAGTCCCAGCTGTTCCGCGATGCTCTCTTGCGTCAGCTCATCCCCAGCCTTCATCGCACCGGAAAGGATCTGGTAGCGAATCATCTGCGCGATTTGGTCCCGGGTCTGCTTTCTTTCAATCTTTTTCACGCTGTCCTCATGGCTGGTGGCTTAAAACGCGGGGATTTTAGCAGATTTGCCCGGCAGCAGGCGCATTGGGGCGAAAAGTGAGGTAATAAAAAGCCGGAACAGCGGTTCCGGCTCTTCTGTTAGGGCGAGATTACTTGTTGACGAAGTCTTCGCCGAGCGCGATATCTTTCTTCAGGGTGTCCAGCATGCCCTCCAGCGCCTGCTGTTCAAAGGCGCTGAGTTTGCCGATAGACTGTCGCTCTTCCACGCCGTTTTTCCCCAGCAGCAGCGGCTGGGAGAAGAAACGCGCATAGTGGCCGTCGCCTTCCACGTAGGCGCACTCCACCACGCCTTTTTCCCCCTGCATGGCGCGAACCAGAGAGAGACCAAAACGGGCAGCCGCCTGGCCCATCGACAAGGTCGCCGACCCGCCGCCCGCTTTCGCTTCCACGACTTCGGTACCGGCGTTCTGAATACGTTTAGTCAGGTCGGCAATTTCCTGATCGCTAAAGCTGACGCCGGGGATCTGCGACAGTAAAGGCAGAATGGTGACCCCGGAGTGACCACCAATGACCGGGACTTCCACCTCGGTTGCCGATTTACCTTTCAGCTCCGCCACAAAGGTATTGGAACGGATGATGTCCAGCGTGGTAACGCCGAACAGTTTGTTTTTATCGTACACGCCGGCTTTTTTCAGTACTTCGGCGGCGATAGCCACGGTGGTATTCACCGGGTTGGTGATAATGCCGATGCAGGCCTGCGGGCAGGTTTTGGCAATCTGCTGCACGAGGTTCTTCACGATACCCGCATTCACATTAAACAGGTCGGAACGATCCATGCCGGGCTTACGCGCCACGCCCGCGGAGATCAGCACTACATCCGCGCCTTCCAGCGCCGGAGTAGCGTCTTCACCGGAAAATCCTTTAATTTTTACATCTGTGGGGATATGACTTAGATCTACCGCCACGCCCGGCGTAACCGGAGCGATGTCGTACAACGAGAGCTCTGAACCTGAAGGCAGTTGGGTCTTAAGTAGTAGGGCAAGCGCCTGGCCGATACCACCGGCAGCGCCAAGGACTGCAACTTTCATCCTAAACTCCTTATTATGGTTAATTTAGTCTTTCGTTATTCCGTCGCCTGGACCTTAATTCACAAGATGAACAATTACAATGATTATGGCTGAAGAATGCATTATTGTGCGTAGCAATAGAACAGCGGCGCACTTTATGCTTCCTGACTGACCATCCAGCAAAGCGAAGTACCGGATCGACTATTGGTTACAATACACCCAGCCAGTTGCGCAAAACAACACCAACTCAATAACATTTCATTTACTTTTACATGGCTTTAAGCGTTGTGATGAGAACATGTTCCTTATACGGTTTTTTTGCTAAAATATGCCCCCTTCATAACATTATTGACCTATCCTTTCGCGGATTATTTGCATAAAAATTCATGGTTATGCATAATGATGTTGATTTTACCACCATAATCTGGGTGACTTATGCGAAGTTCGGCAAAACAAGAAGAACTGGTTAAAGCGTTTAAAGCGCTGCTTAAAGAAGAGAAATTCAGCTCGCAGGGAGAGATCGTCCAGGCGCTGCAGGAAGAGGGCTTCGAGAATATCAACCAATCGAAGGTTTCCCGCATGCTCACCAAATTTGGCGCGGTACGTACCCGTAACGCCAAAATGGAAATGGTCTATTGCTTGCCTGCCGAGCTTGGGGTACCGACCACCTCCAGCCCGCTGAAGAATTTGGTGCTGGATATCGACTATAACGATGCCGTAGTGGTGATTCATACCAGCCCCGGCGCCGCGCAGCTGATCGCCCGTCTTCTCGACTCGCTGGGCAAAGCGGAAGGCATTCTTGGCAGTATCGCCGGGGATGACACCATCTTTACCACGCCTGCGCGCGGTTTTACGGTGAAAGATCTGCACGACGCCATTCTGGTTCTGTTTGAGCAGGAACTCTGAGTAATTCCCCTCTGGCTACCGTCAGAGGGCGACTCCCTTTTCTTTTGCCTCTCCCCCCTTCCGGCACAACAACTATTTAACACTTAGTGTCATTTACGCCGTCTATACGTTCTTTTACTAACGCGAAAATCGTAAAACGCACAAAAGATCAAATTCGTATACCTTTATGAATTTATTAGAAATAAATCTTATCGCTGTCGCTAACGTGTCATTTTTAATTCTTATCCGTTATAAAAAGCGCAATCTATTGTAACTATTAACGCACAAAACAATTAGCATGGTATTAATATTTTTGGTGATTAGTGTATACTTGGTTTTGTGATGAGGGTCACGAAACAAAGACCCCCAACAAAAAGATTCGACGAGGTGAACATCATGAAAATCAAAACCACTGTAGCTGCTATCAGCATCCTGTCCGTCGTGTCGTTTGGCGCTTTCGCCGCTGATATTATCAACAGCGAGCAGGCCCAGGGCCGCGAGGCCATCGGCACGGTTTCCGTCGGCGCGGTAGCATCTTCCCCGATGGATATGCATGAAATGCTGAACAAAAAAGCGCAGGAAGAAGGGGCTTCTTCTTACCGCATTATTGAAGCCCGCACTGGCGACCACTGGCATGCCACTGCTGAGCTGTATAAATAAGTTTTAGACGTCAACGATTAACCTGACAAAAATTCTCTACCGCGGCCCGGCGACATACATCGCCCCGCCGCGGCAAAACAAAGACTGGAGTAAAGATTATGAAACGCGCAATGATCATCGCATCCCTTGGCCTGGCTTCCCTTCTCTCTTTCGGTGCCAGCGCGGCTGTCCAGCAAGTGAACGCAGAGCAAGCCCAAAATCTGCAATCCATGGGCACCATCTCCGTATCCCAGGTAGGTAGTGCGCCAATGGACATGCGTCAGGAACTGGCGGCTAAAGCCGAGAAAGAAGGCGCCAGCAGCTACCGTATTATTGAAGCACGTACCGGCGATAGCTGGCACGCCACCGCTGAGCTGTACAAATAAACCCTCGTCGTCTTATTTCGACGACTTGCCCCCGCCTGCCGGGGGCTTTTTTATGCTTGTCGGGCATTAAAACGCAACTCCCCCTCCAGCTCTTCCTCTGCTTCATCAAACAATAAAATCAATGCGCCAAAGCGCCGGCGCTGCTTGTCATTTAAATGGATGAACTCAATATCCAGCGGCAGCGGTAGCAGGCCACCGGTCACTGCGTCCCATAGCGAATCCAGGTTGTTGACCTTATCCTGAGCCAGCTCGAAGGTTCGGGAAAACTCCCGGTAGAAATCCTGTTGTTCGGCGATTTCGTCAAAATCAAACGTATAGGTGGTCATGACAGCCCCTCCCGCTTCTCTTTCTGTCGCCGTTAAGTATAGCGATAAAAAAACCGACGCCTGGGCGTCGGTTTATGGGTTAGCTGCTGGTCAGCACATGCTGGTACTTATGCAACATCTCAACCAGTCGCCGTACCGGCTCGGTAACCTGCGGCGAGGCCTCCCAGACCCGCAGCTTCTCCTGATAGACATCAAGCTCCGCCAGTAGCTGGGTAAAATAGCGCCGACGCTTATCATCGCTGCCGGCGGAGATCACATGGTCCGCGGTACGTCGCAGCTGACGATGGAAGGCGGAGAGATCGTCGTTCACCGGCACGGGCGCATCGCGCAAGCGCTGATGGGCGATGATTAACGTCAACGCCAGACGGAAACGGGCGACGTCACCCGGGAATTTATTGAGTAATAAAAACAGCTGCTGATAGAGCGCGGGCAGATGATTCTCTTTGCGACGCGCCGAGTTGGTGGTCAGCGAAGAGACCGCCGCGGAGACAAACTGGTTCAGCAGCACCCGACCGGTTCTGGCCCGGGAGTTATCCCTGACAATGAGAATAACCATCAGAGCGAGGAAACAGCCGACGATCTGCCCCAGCGCGCTATCGAGGAACTGGCTGAACTGGAACTGCATCGGGTTATCCAGCACCAGAATGTTGATGGTGCTCGCCAGCGCCCCCAGCGATCCGAGACGCCTTTTTTGCACTTCGATCCCGATAAAGAACGCCATTGCCGCCAGGCTGATGCAAAGCAACAGCATGCTCTGCTGCGTCGCCGGCATGATCACCAGGAAGTACAAGGTGCCCAACGGTAACGCCGCCAGGGTGCCATAGAGGAAGTCTATCGCCACCATACGCGGGTTTGGCAGGCGCATCGCCAGCGCGGTAACCACGGCGATCATTACCATCGCGCCGCTGCCTGAGGTCCAGCCCGTCCACAGCCAGAATAGCGTTCCGAGAATACAGGAGACGGAGGTGCGCCAGAAGTTCACCATCGCGTGATGACGTTCGGCGGACTCCACTTTAACCACCGTTTCGCCGCGCAACACGCCATCCTCGATACGGCTGATTTTAGTATTCCCCACCACGCCGCGCTTAAGCAGCAGGTAACGCGTGGCGGCGCCCACCCAGCTATATATCGTGACCGGGGTATTATGCTCGCCTTTCCAGGTCAGGAAGCGGCGCATGCGCTTCAGCTGCTGGTGAACATCCTGCACCGTCTCAACCGGCTCGGCGAACAGCTCGCGATAGTCGTCCGTGACCATTTCCGGGCGTGAGTTCTGAATCAGATAGGTTTCGCAAGCCTGGGTGATAAGGGTTAGCGAAAGGGTGTTGATCGCCTTCAGGCGCTGATTCGCCTTTGCCCAGCGTGAGGATTCCATAATCAGGTTACTACGCATACCTTCCAGCGCCGTAGTGCGGCGTACCAGCGCTCCCCAGGCTTGATCCACTTCCTCTTTTTCACCGTGCGCGACGCATAACTGCATCAGCTTATACTGTGCAATCAGCAGGTTATCGAGCTCGAGGTCGATCTCTTTTTTAATCGAACGCGGCGAAAACAGGAGATCGGCGACGATGGCGCTGACAATACCGATGACAATTTCGCTGCAGCGTTCGACAGCAAACTGCGGCGCCAGCATCGGATTGGTATGGATGGTAATAATGATAATCAGCGCGGTGTACCCGGCCAGCCCCCAGGCATAGGAGTTTTCGACCTTAACCAGCGACGAAACCCAGGTACAAAACCCGGCCCACAGACAGCAGACCAGCATCATCAGCAGAGGCGCGCGGATCATCAGGATGATGATAACCAGCGCCGCAATACAGCCAATAAAGGTCCCGGCAATACGCAACATACCGCGATAGCGGATCGCGCCGGAGTACGGTTCGCCGCCAGCAGCAAAGGCCGGCCCGGCGGCGACGATCGCTGCCGTCAGTACCGCCCAGCGCGGCGTTTCGAGCTGAAAATGGAAACCGACAAACAGCGCCAGCACCACCGCGCATGCAAGCTTAATGGCAAAGCGGAGATGCCGGGGAGCAATGGTATATGTCCCCATAGCGATTAACCAAATTCGCGCAGGCGCATAGCCAGTTTCTGGAAGAAGTTGGCCTGGCTGGTATCACGATCTTCTTGACCGGTGATCACTACCGTCGCCGTGGTGCCCGATGGCCACAGATTCCCCTGCTGGTGATCGAGGCGAATACGAACCGGCACACGCTGCGCCAGACGCACCCACTCAAGGTTGGAGTCGACCGAGGCCATCCCTTTCGAGTCGCTGCTGCTGCTGGCGTTGGTCACCCCCGCAGCGATACTGTCCACCGTCCCTTTAATGGTTTTGCTGCTGCCCAGCGGGGTAATCTCCGCACGATAGCCTGGACGGACGCCCTCCAGTTTGGTCTCTTCCAGATAGGCCATGACGTAAAACGTATTCTCTTTCACCAGCGCCACCGCCGTGGAGCCACGGGTGATAAATTCCCCAGTGTAGACGTTAAGGTTAGTCACCCAGCCATCCGCAGGGGCGCGAATGACCGTCCGCTCCAGATCTAGCCTGGCCAGGTCGCGACTAGCCACCGCTTTCGCCAGCTGATGTTCAACGGTTTGCAGTACGTTGTTCGCCTGATCAATCTCTTCCCGCGACATCGCCTGTACGCCAAGCTTATTACGCCGACCGGCTTCGACGCGTTTTTCCTGAGCTAACGTCTGATAATAGGCGACATCAGCTTCCGCCTGCGCCAGCGCTTTTTGGTAACGAGGTTGGTCAATAACGAACAATACCTGGTCTTTCTTAACCAGTTGGTTATCCTTGACGTTTACCTGAGAAATCAGCCCGGAGACGTCGGGGGCAATCGCCACAATATCGGCGCTAAAGCGCGCATCACGCGTCCACGGCGAGGCGGTGTAATAAACCCAGGCGCGGAAAATCGCCACGAAGGCCAGAATGACCAGTATCACGGTAATGGCAGTACGGAGGATATTTCTTGTTAGTGTTTTCACATCAACCTCAAACGAACAAGCGCGATATCAAATAAAAAAGGCAGCAATAGAGCGCCGTATTAAACAGTGCTGGGTGCCAGACAAAATCGTAAATGCCGGTCGGAACCAGCAGTCGGTGCACCAGCCAAAAGATAGCCAGCGACAAAAGCAACTCGAAGAAGATCGGCGGAAACGATAAGCCGAAAATCACGATGACAGGAAACAGACTCATGATGACCTTGAATAAGAAGCGTACAGGTAGTGAGCAGATGCGTTTATTATGTAGCTAACAATATATTAACGTAACGATTGCCGCATTATCTACAATGTGTGATCTAAATCACTTTTAAGCCAGAGTGAATAATGGAACGATTAAAACGCATGTCCGTTTTCGCCAAAGTGGTCGAATTAGGTTCATTCACCGCAGCGGCCCGCCAGCTTCAGATGAGCGTTTCCTCGATCAGTCAGACCGTCGCCAAACTGGAAGATGAGCTGCAGGTAAAGCTGCTCAACCGCAGCACCCGCAGCCTTGGCTTAACTGAAGCAGGTAAAATCTATTACCAGGGCTGCCGTAGGATGCTGTTTGAAGCGCAGGATGTCCATGAGCAATTATACGCATTTAACAATACCCCCATCGGGACGCTGCGCATCGGCTGCTCTTCAACTATGGCACAGAATGTTCTGGCGCGCATAACGGCGAAAATGCTCAAAGAATACCCCGGGCTCTCTGTTAATCTGGTCACCGGCATACCTGCGCCAGACCTGATCGCCGACGGCCTTGACGTGGTGATCCGCGTGGGCGCCCTGCAGGATTCCAGCCTTTTTTCCCGCCGTCTGGGCTCAATGCCGATGGTATTATGCGCCGCTAAAAGCTATCTGGCGCAGGCTGGCAATCCAGAGAAACCGGCCGACCTTGCCGGACATGCCTGGCTGGAATATAGCGTGCGGCCGGACAATGAGTTTGTCATTATCGCGCCGGAAGGGATCTCGACCCGCCTGACCCCGCAGGGGCGCTTCGTGACCAACGACCCTATGACGCTGGTGCGCTGGCTGACCGCCGGGGTGGGTATCGCCTATGTACCCTTAATGTGGGCGATCGAAGAGATCAACCGCGGTGAACTTGAGATCCTGCTGCCCAGCTATCAGTCCGATCCGCGACCGGTCTACGCCCTGTATACGGAAAAGGATAAACTGCCGCTGAAAGTGCAGGTCTGTATCAACTATCTGACGGAGTATTTTGTCGACGTGGCGAAGATCTATCAGGGCATGCACGGGCGCGGGATCGCCCGGTGAAGCGGTTCCCGGCAGCGCCGGGAACCAGGTCAGGATCAGGCGGTGCCGCCGACGGTAAGGTTATCGACCTTCAGGGTCGGCTGGCCGACGCCCACCGGCACGCTCTGGCCCTCTTTGCCACAGACGCCGACGCCGTTATCCAGGCGCAGGTCGTTGCCCACCATCGAAATCTGCTGCATGGTCTCAATGCCGGAGCCAATCAGCGTGGCCCCTTTCACCGCCTTCGTGACCTTCCCTTTTTCGATCAGATAGGCCTCGGAAGTGGAAAAGACGAATTTACCGGAGGTGATATCCACCTGCCCGCCGCCGAAGTTAGGCGCAAAGATACCGTAGTCGACCGATTCGATAATCTCCTGTGGCGTCGACTGGCCCGCCAGCATATAGGTGTTGGTCATACGCGGCATCGGCAGATGGGCATACGACTCACGTCGGCCATTGCCTGTCGGTGCGACGCCCATCAGGCGCGCGTTGAGTTTATCCTGCATATAGCCTTTCAGAATGCCGTTTTCGATCAGCACGTTGTATTGCCCCGGCGTCCCTTCGTCATCAATGGCCACCGAGCCACGGCGATCGGCGATGGTGCCGTCATCCACTACGGTGCACAGCTCAGAGGCGACTAATTCCCCCATATGGCCGCTAAAGACCGAGGTGCCACGCCGGTTGAAATCGCCTTCCAGCCCATGGCCGACCGCTTCATGCAGCAGGACGCCAGGCCAGCCGGCGCCGAGCACCACCGGCAGCATCCCCGCAGGGGCGGCGACCGCCGAGAGGTTGACCAGCGCCATGCGCACCGCTTCTTTCGCCCAGGCATCAGCCCGCACGTCGCCCTCCTGGGAGGCGAGGAAATAGTCATAACCAAAACGCCCGCCACCGCCGCTGCTGCCGCGCTCACGCTTGCCATCCTCTTCCACCAGCACGCTGACGGAAAGACGAACCAGCGGACGAACGTCGGCGGCCAGAGTGCCATCGGTGGCGGCGACCAGGATCAGCTCATACACCCCGCTCAGGCTGGCTGAAACCTCCTGCACCCGCTGGTCCGCCGCCCGGGCGACTTTGTCTACCCGGCGCAGAATATCCAGCTTCTCTTCCCGGGTCATACTCTGCAGCGGGTCGATGCTGGTGTACAGGGCACGATGCTCTACGGCGCCGAGGGTCTGCACTTTGCCATTGCCGGTGTCGCGCACAATGGTCCGCGCCGCCTGGGCGCTCTGCTCCAGCGCCAGTTTGCTGATCTGATCGGCGTAGGCAAAGCCCGTTTTTTCGCCGCTGACGGCGCGCACGCCTACGCCCTGGTCGATATTGTACGACCCATCTTTAATGATGCTGTCTTCCAGAACCCAGGATTCGTGATAGCTCGACTGAAAATAGAGATCGCCGTAATCGAGGCGGCGCTCGGTCAGTTGACCAAGAATGGCAAACAGGTCCTGATGATTCAGGCCATTTGCCGACAGTAATTGTTCACTTACCAGGTTCAGACTCATCGTTATGCTACTCGTTTGTTGCCGCCTGACAGGCGGAAATACAGAAGGCTATCTATTGAGATTGCGGCAATTCCCGGCAATCGTCAAATCATTGCTTTTTATTGCTGCGCGCCTGGCGCAGCACTTCATTGATCTGCGGCTGGTCAATCGGGCCGGTGATGCGGTAGCGCAGAATCGAAACTTTATTCCACAGCGGACCCAGCACTTTGCTGGCGGCAAATACCGCCGCGCCGACGATGGGGTTGACGGCAAAGGCCGCCGCCACGCCGACGGTCGCGGAGATCTCCGGCGCCACCACCGCCTGCAGATCCAGCTGGCGACGCACCAGATCGACCGACCCTTTCATAGCAATATCCGCTTCAAGGCCATCTACCAGCGTATCATCGGTATGCAGTACGCCATCCTTAATCCATGCCGTACTGTTAATCGAATCGAAGTAAAAGCCTTCGCTGAAGGTATCGCTGAAATCGAAACGCAGTTTACGCAGCAGGGCATCCACACTCAGCAGACGCAGCAGCTGGCCAGCGTGCCCGGTACTCAGGTCGGTAAACTGCCCCTTGCCCAGGTGGCTTTTAATGATGCCATTGAGCGACGCGACATCGGGTGACCAGGGCGGCGCGCGCCAGTGCAGATCGTAGTCGATATCAAACGGCGAATCCTTCACCGGCGTGGAGACGCCAAAGAAATCCGCAAATGCATCCGTCTTATTGCCGTGCAGTCTGCCTTTCAGCGAGGTTCGAACCCCTGAAGGGGCGTTCACCCACACGCCGTTGGTCGTCAGCCGGCCAAACCCGGTATCCACCAGGCCGTTGGAGAGCGTTAAGGTATCCCCTTTGATCGCCACATCCCCATCGATGCGGCCATATTTTTGTCCCCACAGCCAGCATTCCGCGCAGCGTAGCTGCAGATCGGGCCAGCCATGGAAATCCAGCCGCGTCACCGTCTGGGGGGCCACATTCTCTGTTGCGTTCTGGCCGCTGGCGCTGGCCGGATTGAAATAGAGATAACGCACATTTGCCAGCCACGGAGCATTGTCGCGCATCGTCAATGTGGCATTGATCTCACGCCCCTGCGCCTCAACCTGCGAGCCGCCGGCGACCGGCTGGGACATCAGACTGACGTTGTTCCACTGTTGACCCGCGAGGGCCAGCGACGGTGTACGCAGCACAATGCGCGGTGGAAAGAGCACGTTGCTGCTCACTTCATTTGCCGTGCCGTTCTCGAAGAGCGCCAGCCACTGCGCGCCATCCATCGGCGGCAGATTGAGCTCGATACCGGGCTGATCGGGCAGCGGAGAGTACCCTTTGCTGTCAGTGGTAAGGATCGCTCTATCCAGCGTCAGCTTATGATTGAGTAACCAGCGGCTGTTAATATGATTCTTCGCCCCGATGGAGCCGGTCAGGTCGAAGCTGCTCAGGCCGCCGGCGACGTTAATTTTGACCGGAAGGGGTTCGCCGGCGGGCTTACTGACTGGCGAAGGTAAGCGACTGCTCACATTCTTCAGATCGCCGTTGATATCGACCTTATAGCTGGCATTGCCATGGTACGGCAGTTCGATGGCGACCTTGCCATCCCACGGGACGCTACCGCTCAACGCCTCACTCACGGCTTTCGGCAGCAGCCCGGTGCGCGACGGCTGCCAGTTGGCATTCATCCCGACATCCACCAGAAACGCTTTTTCACCTTCGCGGGTGGAAAAATTGAGGTTCAGCGGCTGATTAAACCAGGTCGCGCTCAACGTTTGACTATTGAGATCGCCATTCACAAAGCTGAAATTACCGCTCAGGTTCTGCAGCGTAGTATCTAACGGTTTGATAAACAGGCTATTATTCTGCAGGCGCACATCGCCTTTCGCGGTGGTCATCTCGCCGTCGAGGGGGATATTAAGATGTAAGCGAGCGCTCACATCCCCATCCAGCTGCAGGGAATCCAGCGCCGCCCCGAGCGACTCTTTCAGCGGCGTAGTATTAAAGTAAGGTCCAACCTCTTTGCCCGGGCCTTTGATATCGGCATCAATCAGCAGTTTTTCCTGCGCATAGTCCGGGATTGCGGCATCGAGATTGCTGGCGGTCACGTTGCCAAGCATCGCTTTATCCGCCCGCATCCACAGGCCGTTGTTGATAAAATTGAGGTCGATGTTCAGCCCGGTTAGCGCCGGCCAGTCCGGTTGGAAGGCAAAAGTGGCGTTCTTCAGCGGAACATAAACCTGGAACTGGCCTTCATTATGCGGATAAGGGAATAGATGCGGATTGCCGCCATACACCAGCGTCGCATCGCTGGCTTGCCCCGCTTTAATCGCGCCGCTCAGATAGTCCACCAGCGCTTTGCCCATCAGATTTTCCGGGAAATAACGCCATGCCTGGCCACCGTCATTGGTGCTGATGCCCGCCAGAATGCCCAGCCAGGGATCGTCCCCCTGCGGTTGCAGATAGCGGAAGCCGCCGCGGGCGCGTACGCCTGTCGCCTGCACGTCTATATCGCGGCCATCAAGCATAAACCCTTTGTCGTTTTTCACCCAACTGAGCGTGGCTTCGCCAGCGGCTATCTCCAGCGGCGCGCGGAAGACGCCGGCATACGGCATCAGCGCCTTCGCCATATGGGCGCGTAATTCCCCGTGCTCAACGCTGCCATTCAGACTGCCGGAGAAGTGCTCTGCCCCAGGCAGGAGTTTCCACTGCTTCCACGCCAGATCGCTCCACTGCGCCTGAAAACGCGTTTTCTCCGTCGCCTGCAGGGGGATATCGAGAGCCAGCAAATTGATTTTGCCGCCAGGCTGCGTGGTACGCCAGAGTTCGCCCAGAGAAGGCGCCAGCTTATCAGCAAACGGCTGTAACCCGCTCAGGCCGCTGAGGGCCAAATTGCTGGCGCGAATACGTAACTCATCGCTACGCTGACGATCGTCGCCACCAACGTCCTGCGCCGGGATCCATGCCATCGCCAGGGCTCCGCTTGGCCAGGGTTTATCATCGATAGCGATCCGCGTATCGGGAATATAAAAGGCCCAGCTTTGCTTATCATGGGAGAGATGCGCCGTCAGGTTATCCACCGACAAATGATGGACTTCGTTATCGCCCTGCCAGCTGGCGCCCCCTTTTTTCAGCCATACGTCGCCGCTGGCCACATCGCCTTTTTCAATGGTCATCCAGCCTTCGAGGCTGAAGCGGGCGCTTTTCAGGGCGATATTGTCCTGCATCCAGCGTCCCAGCCACGGTTTGACGTCGATATCATCCGCCTGCAGCCAGACCCGGCCTTTATTCAGCAGGCCATCCTCATCGCGAAGATCCATCCGCACCTGCATGACGCCATGCTGGCCGGTGAGGCTGGAGAGGCTGAGCTGCCCCTCGGCGCGATGACGGTTCCTGCCGTTAAGCCATGTCAGCTGCGGAACCGCCAGCTCCGCCCGCTGACCGGAAAGGGTCAGGAAGCTCAGATGGCTGTCGCGCAGAGTAAAGTGATCGAACTGACGTAAAAAGAGATCGCTGATACGGTCGGTTTTCAGGCTTTCGCCACCGTCATTGGTCTGAATAGGGGTATTGGTATGGACCTGCAGCTGCCAGAAGGTGAGGTCGCGGAACTGCCAGCGCATATGCAGCAGGCTCTGCCAGACATCCAGCGCCAGGGTTACGCGCTTGACCGCCATTGTGCCGCCATCTTTCAGCCCGACATGGATATCGCGGGCATCTAACGTCGGACCAAAAGTCTGCCAGCTGGCGGTGATCTGCGAGGCGTCCACCGGCGTACCGGTGAGGGTGGAGATCTTCTCCAGCAGCTGCGGACGCCAGGCGTCGAGCTGTGGCAACACGAGACGCAAGCCACTCACCAGCAGCGCGACGATAACAATCAATGTTGCCACGGTGAGCAATAAAATCCCGGGCAGTCGCCTCACGCCTCTCTCCTTGTCAGCCGCACAATGACGCGGTGTCTTACATCATAACCACATCGAACTGCTCTTGATTATAGAGCGGCTCAATTTGTACCTTCACCTGCTTGCCGACAAAGATTTCCACTTCCGCCAGCGCATGCGACTCTTCCCCTTTCAGGGTTTCCGCCACCGCAGGGGAAGCATAGACCAGGAAGCGATCGGAATCATAAGCATGATGTACGCGGACGATCTCACGCATAATCTCATAGCACACCGTTTCCACCGACTTTACCGTTCCACGTCCGTGGCAGGTTGGGCACTCGTTGCACAGCACATGCTCCACGCTTTCACGGGTGCGTTTACGGGTCATCTCCACCAGGCCCAGCTGGGAGAAGCCGTTAATGCTGGTCTTCACCCGATCTTTACTCAGCGCCTGCTCTAAAGAGTGCAACACCCGTCGACGGTGATCTTCATTGTTCATGTCTATGAAATCAATGATGATAATGCCGCCGAGATTACGCAAACGTAGCTGGCGGGCTATCGCCTGGGTGGCTTCGATGTTGGTATTGAAGATCGTATCGTCAAGATTGCGGTGCCCGACAAAGGCCCCGGTGTTGATATCGATGGTGGTCATCGCCTCGGTCTGGTCGATGATCAGATAGCCCCCCGATTTGAGCTCGACTTTACGCTCCAGCGCGCGCTGAATTTCGTTCTCAACGTCAAAGAGATCGAATATCGGCTGACGGCCGCTGTAGTGTTCCAGCTTGCTGGTCATTTCCGGGATATATTCGGCGGTGAATTCGAGCAACGCCTCATAGGTCAGGCGCGAGTCGACGCGAATGCGATCCAGTTGCGCATCGGCAAAATCACGCAGCACGCGTTGGGCAAGAGCCAGCTCGCCATACAGCTGATAGCGGGTCTGGTTGCGCTTTTTGCGCTCCATCACCTTGGTCCATACGCGCTTAAGATAAGCGGCATCGGCGGCCATCTCCTGCTCGTGAACGCCTTCCGCAGCGGTGCGAATGATAAACCCGCCCTGCTCATCGCAATATTCTGCGACGACCTTTTTTAGGCGCTCGCGCTCGGCTTCGCTTTCAATCCGCTGAGAGACCCCCACGTGGGAGGCGCCTGGCATAAAGACCAGATAGCGGGAAGGCAGGGTAATATCGGTGGTCAGACGCGCGCCTTTGGTACCCAGCGGATCTTTAACCACCTGGACCATCAGGTCCTGGCCCTGGCGCACCAGCTCCGAAATATCGCGCACGGTAAACTGCTTTTGCTCCTCACCGGCGACGCACTCGGTATGCGGCATGATATCGGAGGCGTGAAGGAACGCCGCCTTATCCAGACCAATATCTACAAAAGCCGCCTGCATTCCCGGCAGCACTCGGCTAACACGACCTTTGTAGATATTGCCTACTATTCCGCGTCGCGCTTCACGCTCAATATGGATTTCCTGCAGAATACCGCCATCAATATACGCAACGCGCGTTTCGGATGGCGTTACGTTAACTAATAATTCAGCCGTCATCTTTATCCCTTTCCTTTACGCAGTGAGTTAAAGTTACTGAGCAACTCATACGTTTCCACCAGCGGTAAGCCGACTACGGCGTGATAGCTGCCATTAATCTTCCTGACGAAGCAACCACCCAACCCTTGAATACCGTATGCACCTGCTTTATCTAAAGGCTCGCCGCTGGCCACATAATCGGCGATATCCTGCTCGCTGAGCCGCCGGAAGGTCACTTCCGTGACCACCAGACAGTCCAGCGTTTGCTGCTTATCCGCCAGCGCCACCGCGGTCATGACCTGATGGGTGTGGCCGGAAAGCAAACGCAGCATCGCTGCAGCGTGTTCGGCGTCGCGCGGTTTTTCCAGCACTTCGCCGTTCAAAATGACAATCGTATCCGCTCCCAGCACCGGCAAATCGCGGGTGGCCATCGCCACCCCGGCCTGCGCTTTTTCGCGCGCCAGGCGGACGACATAGTGCTGGGCGCTCTCCTGCGGCTGGCGCTGCTCCTCGATACCAGGAACCAGACGCTCGAAAGCGAGACCAAGCTGAGTCAGCAGTTCCTGCCGACGCGGGGAACCAGAAGCGAGATACAGAGTTGTCATATCAACCTTATTGCACTGCAAATTGCTGACGCACTTTACGCATCAGCAGGAAGAGCCATGGCCAGAGGATGCCGTTTACTACACTACTCCAGAATACTTCCGGACGGAAAGAGACGTTGATCACTAAAAACTCTGCCCAGAAAACAATGATATCCACGGCCAGGGATAACAGCATTACCACCAGCGCCTGCTGCCACAGCGCCAGGTTACGGAACAGCTGATACTTCAGCGCGACCAGATAGGCGACGATGCTTAAAGACAGCGCGCGAACGCCGAGCGTTGAACCGCTGATGAGATCAAGAATAGCCCCCATCACGAAACCCGTCCCCACGTTTACCCGGTGCGGCAACGCGAGGATCCAGTACAGCAGGATCAATAATACCCAGTTGGGCCGGAAAACGCTGATGTCCGCCGGCCAGGGCATAATTTGCAGCAATAGCGCGATAAGAAACGAGAGCCAGATAACCCAGCGTCCCTGGCTACGGTAACTTGCCACTATTGCCCCCCTGCAGGCTGCGACGGCTGAGGCGGCGTCAACCCGGTGGCGGGCGCCGGCATCTGCGGCCCCATCGCATCCGGCGCAGGCAGTACCTGCGGCATCATCTGCATCAGACGTTCGTTAGCCACCCGATGAACCTCTTCCGGGGTCATCGGGTTAGCGCCATTACGATCGGCGCCCCACAGCAGCAACAGATAGCGCAAGCGCTGCAGCCCGGCCGTCGGACGCGCCTGAATCACGGTATAGGCGCGCTGGGTGTCCAGTTTCACCGAGGAGACTACCCCAACCGGATACCCTTCAGGGAAACGACCGCCGAGACCGGAGGTCACCAGCACGTCGCCGACGCGAATATCGGTATTTGCCGGCAGATGCTCAAGCTGGAGATCGTCCGTGCAGCCGTTACCGGCGGCAATGACGCGAATGTCGTTACGCAGAACCTGGATCGGCAGCGCATGAGTGGCATCGCAGATCAGCAGCACCCGGCTGGTCATTTTCGCCACGGCCACGACCTGCCCCACGACGCCTTTATCGCTGATAACCGGCTGGCCTTCATAGACGCCGTTCACGCTGCCTTTGTCAATAACCACCTGATCGCTGTAAGGGTCGTTGACCGTTGAGATGACCTGCGTCACCATTTTTTGCTCGTCCTGGCGCAGCGGCGAGCCAAGCAGTTCACGCAGGCGCGCGTTCTCCTGCTTGTACTGGCCCAGCATCAGCAGATCGCTGTTTTTCAGCAACAGCTCCTGGCGCAGCGCGCGGTTTTCCAGTTCGAGCTGGTCGCGGGTAGCTAGCGTCTGCGATACGCTGTCGAGCAGTTCCCGGGGACCATTAGAGACAAAGTAGAAAGGGCTGACGGCTGTATCCATGTACGTTCTGATTTGACTGAACGTACCCAGGCGGCTGTCGGCGATAATCACGCCAAGCGCCACCAGCACCGCCAGAATAAGGCGAATCTGTAGCGAGGGGCCACGGCTAAAAATTGGCTTCATAGGCTATGCGTATTCTCGTGTCAGTAAAGACCAGGGGCAGCTCGTATGCCGCCCCGGACCTTCAGGCTGACTACTCTTCGCTAAACAGGTCGCCGCCGTGCATGTCGATCATCTCCAGCGCCTTGCCGCCGCCACGCGCTACGCAGGTCAGCGGATCTTCAGCAACCACGACTGGAATACCGGTTTCTTCCATTAACAGACGGTCCAGGTTGCGCAGCAGCGCACCACCGCCGGTGAGAACCATCCCGCGTTCAGAGATATCAGACGCCAGTTCCGGCGGGCACTGCTCAAGGGCAACCATGACCGCACTCACGATGCCGGTCAGAGGCTCCTGCAGCGCTTCAAGAATTTCGTTTGAGTTCAGGGTGAAGCCGCGTGGCACGCCTTCCGCCAGGTTACGACCGCGCACTTCAATTTCGCGCACTTCATCGCCCGGGTAAGCCGAACCGATTTCATGCTTGATACGTTCAGCGGTCGCTTCACCGATCAGGGAGCCGTAGTTACGACGCACGTAATTGATAACGGCTTCGTCGAAGCGGTCACCGCCGATACGTACAGAAGAGGAATAGACCACGCCGTTCAGGGAGATAACCGCCACCTCAGTGGTACCGCCACCGATATCCACCACCATGGAGCCGGTCGCTTCAGAAACCGGTAAGCCTGCGCCAATCGCTGCCGCCATCGGCTCTTCGATCAGGAAGACTTCACGGGCGCCTGCGCCCTGCGCGGATTCACGAATAGCGCGACGTTCGACCTGGGTTGCGCCAACCGGTACACACACCAGCACGCGCGGGCTCGGGCGCATAAAGCTGTTGCTGTGCACTTGTTTGATAAAGTGCTGCAGCATCTTTTCCGTCACGAAGAAGTCAGCGATAACGCCGTCCTTCATCGGGCGAATCGCCGCGATATTACCCGGGGTACGGCCGAGCATCTGCTTCGCTTCATGACCCACGGCGGCGACGCTTTTCGGCGATCCGGCACGATCCTGACGAATGGCCACCACGGAAGGCTCATTCAATACGATGCCTTGTCCTTTTACGTAAATAAGGGTATTCGCGGTACCCAGGTCAATGGACAGGTCATTGGAAAACATGCCACGAAATTTTTTTAACATACTAAGGGATAATCCTGAAAGCTGGGGCGGAAAACAAAATCCGCTTACTTTACCAACCACACGCAGCAGCGACAAGGCGCAAAAATCACCTGCTGCGGTGAAAATTAGTGCAGTTCATTTCCTTTGTTACAAATTTTCCCGACTCCGTTCATTGCTGAAATCTTCAGCAGCGCTCCACGCCTGAATTTGTAACCTGTCAAAGGAGGGTCACTGGCATTTACATTGCGATGATCCGGCAGGTAGACAAGCACACCCCCTTCACGATGGCGCGCGTTATTCTACGTGAAATCACGCTAAACGGCAGATCAAACCGAGTATCTTTGCGAATATTTTTTCACATTTGTGTCAAGTGGCTGTGAGGCGGCAAAAAATTCCCCCTGCCCGCCCGTGACACCGCATTGGGACAGTACCAACCACTCGCTGCGGCTGCGTACGCCCGTCGCAAAAACTTGCATAGGCATGCCTTTACAGGCTTCCACCAGGCTTTGCACCAGCAGTTGGTTCTCGCTGCGCTTTTCGATGTTGCGCGCCAGACCCGGATGCAGTTTGATCAGCTCCGCATCCAGCTGCTTGATCCAGCTGGTTCCAACCAGGGTTAACCCCGCCTGAACCACTGCCACCCGAACGCCCAGAGCGTTAACCAATCGCATAACCGGCTGCAGACGGCCGATATATTGACAAACATCTGCCTCTGCAAGTTCAAAAATAATCCGCTGACGCTGCGATTTTTCACACTGCATCAAGGCATCGCGCAGCCAGCGCTGGAAACGCGGACGGATCAGCGACTCCACCGACAGCTGGAGCGCCAAATTCTCCTCGGGCCAGAAGCCTAAAAACGGCAGCAGGCGCGTTACCTGCAGGCGGTCATACTCCTCCGCCAGGCCAAACTGCAGCACCATCGGCATGTATTCCGCTGCAATCACCTCTTCTTTACCGTCGTACATCCGCGACATCAGTTCACGATGATGTACCCGCCCGTCGCGGGTGACAGCTGGTTTTTGGTACAACCGCGGCCCGCCGCGGCTCAGCATCTGTTCGATCAGCGTTCGCCAGCGAACGTTGCCGCGACCTTTCTCCGGAAGGGTGTCATCATAGACCGACCAGCTGTTGCTGCCCTGCAGCACCGCGTTGCGCGTCGCCGCTTCCGCATGTTCCATCACCTGCGCCGCCGATTGCCCGCTGCGGAACGAACAGATGCCGATATGCATCATATCGTCGCGATCGAGGATACGCGTTGGAGGCAGCGCATCCATCGCCTTCAGCAACAGGCCGGCGATACTATCCGCCTCTTTCAACGTACGGTGCGGCAGCAGCACGGCGAAGTCGCTACGGTGATAGCGCGCCAACAGCGCGCCGGGGTAACGCATAATAAAGGTAGAGAGCAGGTTGATAAGCGTAAAGTAATGTTCTTCGGCCGCCGCCCGTCCCCAGTTGTCCCGTAGCAGATCAAACTCCGGCAGACGGATCATCATCACGATGCCGTAGGTTCCCACCTTCTCCTGGTCTTCCAGCAGCGTGGCCAGCTGATTGTCAAAAAACAGGCGGTTATTCAGTCCGGTTTTCGAATCCTGCGCCGCGTAGGAGCGAATAAGCGTATCCATCCGGCTGCGCTGATCGCTGGCGAACTGCAGCTCCGACAGCAGCATATCCAGCGCGCTACTGGTGCTGGCCGGCCATTCATAGACCGACCCGCGCACCTGCGGCCCGCGCTCGCCGCTCAGGATACGCGTGGAACGCAGCTCCAGCAGCTCCTGGCCGGCCAGCTGGCGGCGGATCCAGCGGACGGCGAAGAAAATAATCACCACCATGAAGCCAATGGAGATCGACAGCGGGGCAGTGATCGACAGCGAACGGAAATAGTTCACCATCGGGTCAACGTAGACCAGATGCAGCGTAATACCAGGATGTTTAAGCGACTGAACCGTGATCTCACGGAATTGCTCATGGCTGCCGAGCGGGCGATAGCTATCGGGTCGGGAATGGCTGTAGAGCGGTTTGCCGTTGAGCATGAAATCGATATGCACGATCTCGATCGGCGTCATCAGCTCATCCAACTGCGGTTCAAGCTTATCGAAAGAGGTGGTGATGAGCCGGTTATCCAGCATGGTCGCCACCGCCTGAACGCGGTTTTCGACCTTGTTCTCAATGCCGTTATAAAAACTCAGCGAAGCGCCAATCAGCGTGACAAAGATGGTCAGGCTAGTTAGCAGCGTAATAAAGGCTGAGAACTTCGTCGTTAATCGCATCCCTGTGTTAACTCCGCGAGTGAATGACTACCCGATGAACCATCAGGCTCCCGTGCCGGCGCGCGCCTTGCCGCAAGCATTAACCTTTTAAAGCGCGACGCATACTATCAAAGATGGCGAGTCTGGCAATGGAATGCGTATTATCGGTAAAAGTATGCCGATAGCGAGTATAGTTTGCAGAAAAAATTTGCCAATCGTCGCCCGCCTGCGGCCTGCGCCAGAAGCGCTTTAATTTTAGACGCAGGATGACAAACCCGCGCCGGCGGCGCAAATTATTACCGCTATACCGTCTGGCCAGCTTACCGCCCCCTTTTCCCTGCTAAAGATGCCGGGTCATGCGCGGCAAAGGAAACGTCTTGCGCCACTTTCCGATGATTCCTGGACGACCGCGCCTCTGCTTCGGCGGCGGCTCCTCATCCTAATGTGCAATTTTTCGTGACATATTCGCCATTCATCGCCGTCTCCGTCATGCTTAGGAAAACGCATGACGGAGGACACCATGAAAAGAAAAAAACTGACGGAAGCCGACGTCACGGCCGAATCCGTTTTTATGCTCAAGCGGCGCCAGATGCTGAAAATGCTGGGCATCAGCGCGACCGCGCTTTCCCTTCCCGCCGCCGCGCAGGCCGACCTGCTGGACTGGTTTAAAGGCCACGACCGCCCACCAGCGCCAGCGGGCAAGGCCCTGGAGTTTGCTAAACCCGCCGAGTGGCAGGCTAATTTGACGCTTACCCCGGAAGATAAGGTCGCCGGTTACAATAATTTTTATGAATTCGGCCTCGATAAAGCCGATCCGGCGGCGAACGCGGGTAGCCTGCGCACCGATCCCTGGACGCTCACCATCGGTGGCGAAGTGGCGAAACCTCTGACCCTTGACCATGACGATCTGACCAAACGCTTCCCGCTGGAAGAGCGCATTTATCGTATGCGCTGTGTGGAAGCCTGGTCGATGGTGGTCCCCTGGGTCGGCTTCCCGCTGCATAAACTGCTGGCGCTGGTGGAGCCCACCAGCAGCGCGCGCTATGTGGCCTTCAAAACCCTCTATGCTCCGGATCAAATGCCCGGCCAGAAAGACCGGTTTATCGGCGGGGGGCTCGCTTACCCTTACGTGGAGGGGCTACGGCTGGATGAAGCGATGCACCCGCTGACGCTACTCACCGTCGGGGTGTATGGCAAAGCGCTGCCGCCGCAAAACGGCGCGCCGGTCCGCCTGACCGTGCCGTGGAAGTACGGTTTTAAAGGCATAAAATCCATTGTTAGTATCGAGCTGACCCGCGAGCAGCCGCCAACCACCTGGAACCTGGCGGCGCCGGACGAATACGGCTTCTTCGCCAACGTCAATCCGCACGTCGATCACCCCCGCTGGTCACAGGCTAGCGAGCGGTTTATCGGCGCCGGCGGCGTGCTCGATGTGAAGCGTCAACCGACGTTGCTGTTTAATGGCTATGCCGACGAAGTGGCGTCGCTGTATCGCGGCATGAATCTGCGGGAGAACTTCTAGTGCGTTTCACCGTCAAACAGATCGTCTGGCTGAAGGTTTTACTTCACCTTGCGGGGTTTTTGCCGCTGGTCTGGTTATTCTGGGCCGGGCACCAGGGCTACTTGAGCGCCGATCCAGCCAAGGATATCCAGCACTTTACCGGCAGAATGGCGCTTAAGTTTCTGCTGGCGACGCTGCTGGTCTCTCCGCTGGCGCGCTATGCGAAGCAGCCATTATTGATTCGCGTTCGTCGGCTGTTAGGTTTATGGTGTTTTGCCTGGGCGACGCTGCACCTGACCAGCTATACCCTACTGGAGCTGGGCATTAACAATCTGGCGCTGCTGGGCTCGGAGATTATCACCCGCCCCTATCTGACATTGGGCATGATCAGTTGGGCGATTCTGCTGGCGCTGGCGGTGACCTCCACGCAAGCGATGCAGCGAAAACTGGGGCGTCGCTGGCAACTTTTACACAACTTCGTCTATCTGGTGGCGATCCTCGCGCCGATACACTACCTGTGGTCAGTGAAGATCGTCTCGCCGCAGCCCGTTATATATGCCCTGCTGGCAGCGGGGCTATTGACATGGCGTTACAAGAAGTTCCGCCAGTGGTGGCGCGCAATCCGGTAATGTGCAGTTTCCCGCAGATCCTTTATCAACCGCGACTCTTTTTCAGATAGCGGTTGATAATCTTCCCTGATAAGACCAGTATTTAGCTGCCAATTGCTACGAAATCGTTATAATGTGCGACTTTGGTTTTCCTGACGGGGTTTTCTGACCCTGAAAAGGTGACAAGGGCGCATTGAAGGTATATGTTGTTTTTTACCCGAAAATGGCAGGAGATCGCCACACAATGGCAGTGAAGTTTCACATTTTGCTTTTGAATGGTCCAAACATTAACATGCTCGGTACCCGCGAGCCTGAGAAGTATGGCCCTCTCACGCTGGCTGAAATTGTTAACCGTTTAACATCTGAAGCGGCGGCGCTGAATGTGAGTCTGGATCACCTGCAGTCCAACGCGGAGCATGCGTTAATCGACCGAATTCATCAGGCTAAAGACAACGTGGACTATATCCTGATTAATCCGGCCGCGTTCACGCATACCAGCGTAGCAATCCGTGACGCTTTGCTCGCCGTGAACATCCCGTTTATCGAGATTCACCTGAGCAATGTGCATGCACGCGAACCCTTCCGCCAGCACTCGTATCTGTCAGATGTCGCCGCTGGCGTCATTTGCGGGCTGGGGGCGGATGGTTATTCATACGCTTTACAGACGGCGGTAAAACGCCTGTCACAATCACACTAAACAAAGAGTACGGAACCCACTCATGGATATTCGTAAGATTAAAAAACTGATCGAGCTGGTTGAAGAATCAGGTATCTCCGAACTGGAAATTTCTGAAGGCGAAGAGTCTGTTCGCATCAGCCGCTCTGCACCGGCCGCAAGCTATCCGGTTATGCAGCAGGCTTATGCTGCGCCGATGATGCAGCCTCAGGCGCCTGCCGCCGCGACTGCCGCACCAGCTGCTGCGGCTGAAGCGCCGGCGAAAGCGGAAATCAGTGGTCACATCGTACGTTCCCCGATGGTTGGTACTTTCTATCGTACGCCGAGCCCGGACGCGAAAGCGTTTGTGGAAGTTGGCCAGAAAGTTAACGTGGGCGACACCCTGTGCATCGTCGAAGCGATGAAAATGATGAACCAGATCGAAGCCGACAAAGCCGGCGTGGTGAAAGCCATTCTGATCGAAAGCGGCCAACCGGTAGAATTCGACGAGCCGCTGGTAGTTATCGAGTAACGAGGCGAACATGCTGGATAAAATTGTCATCGCTAACCGTGGCGAGATCGCACTGCGCATCCTGCGTGCCTGTAAAGAATTGGGCATCAAGACTGTCGCTGTGCACTCCACTGCGGATCGCGATCTAAAACACGTATTGTTAGCGGATGAGACGGTCTGCATCGGTCCGGCTCCGTCCGTAAAAAGCTATCTGAACATTCCGGCCATTATCAGCGCCGCTGAGATCACTGGCGCGGTAGCGATTCACCCGGGTTATGGCTTCCTCTCTGAGAACGCTAATTTTGCTGAGCAGGTTGAGCGCTCCGGTTTCATCTTCATCGGCCCGAAAGCCGACACTATCCGCCTGATGGGCGACAAAGTGTCCGCCATCACCGCCATGAAGAAAGCCGGCGTTCCGACCGTTCCAGGTTCTGATGGCCCGCTGGGCGACGACATGGACGCTAACCGCGCGCATGCCAAACGCATCGGCTACCCGGTTATCATCAAAGCCTCCGGCGGCGGCGGCGGTCGCGGTATGCGCGTTGTACGTAGCGACGCTGAACTGGCGCAATCCATCTCCATGACCAAAGCGGAAGCCAAAGCGGCTTTCAACAACGACATGGTCTACATGGAGAAATACCTGGAAAACCCACGCCACATTGAAATTCAGGTGCTGGCGGATGGTCAGGGTAACGCTATCTATCTGGCTGAACGTGACTGCTCCATGCAGCGCCGTCATCAGAAAGTGGTCGAAGAAGCGCCGGCGCCGGGCATCACCCCGGAACTGCGTCGCTACATCGGCGAGCGTTGCGCGAAAGCCTGTGTGGATATCGGCTACCGCGGGGCGGGTACCTTTGAGTTCCTGTTCGAAAACGGCGAGTTCTACTTCATTGAAATGAACACCCGTATCCAGGTAGAGCATCCGGTAACTGAAATGATCACCGGCGTTGACCTGATCAAAGAGCAGCTGCGTATCGCAGCCGGCCAGCCGCTGTCCATCAAGCAGGATGAAGTGGTAGTTCGCGGCCATGCGGTGGAATGCCGTATCAACGCCGAAGACCCGAACACCTTCCTGCCGAGCCCGGGCAAAATCACCCGTTTCCACGCGCCGGGTGGCTTTGGCGTGCGCTGGGAGTCACATATTTACGCCGGTTACACCGTACCGCCGTACTATGACTCCATGATCGGTAAACTGATCTGCTACGGCGAAAGCCGTGACGTGGCGATTGCCCGCATGAAGAATGCGCTGCAGGAGCTGATCATCGATGGCATCAAAACCAACGTCGATCTGCAGATGCGCATTATGAGCGACGAGAATTTCCAGCATGGTGGCACCAATATCCACTATCTGGAGAAAAAACTCGGCTTGCAGGAAAAATAATTCTGCTCTCTCAGCAAAAGGCCGGGTAAACCGGCCTTTTTTCTTTTTCTCTCTCCTCATCTATACCATGCGGTACAATCCCCGCTTTCTTCATCCTCAAGGGACAAAAAATGGACAAACGCTTTGTTCAGGCCCACAAAGAAGCGCGCTGGGCGCTGTGGCTGACCCTTCTCTACCTTGCCGCCTGGCTGGCCGCCGCCTATCTGCCGGGGGTGGCTATTGGCTTTACCGGCCTGCCACACTGGTTTGAAATGGCCTGCCTGCTGGTACCGCTGCTGTTCATTCTGCTGTGCTGGGCGATGGTCAAACTGATTTTCCGCGATATTTCTCTGGAGGACGATGATGCAGTTTGAGGTCATTATTCCCCTGATCGCCTACCTGGTGGTGGTGTTCGGTTTATCCCTCTACGCCATGAGAAAACGCGCCTCAGGTAGCTTTCTTAATGAGTACTTTCTCGGCAGCCGCTCGATGGGCGGCTTCGTGCTGGCCATGACGCTAACCGCCACCTATATCAGCGCCAGCTCATTTATCGGCGGACCCGGCGCCGCCTATAAATACGGCCTGGGCTGGGTGCTGCTGGCGATGATCCAGCTCCCCGCCATCTGGCTGTCGCTGGGCGTGCTGGGGAAAAAATTCGCCATCCTTGCGCGTCGCTATAATGCTGTCACCCTCAATGACATGCTGTTTGCGCGCTATCAGAGTCGCCTGCTGGTCTGGCTGGCCAGCCTGAGTCTGCTGGTGGCCTTTGTCGGCGCCATGACCGTCCAGTTTATCGGCGGCGCCCGCCTGCTGGAGACGGCTGCCGGTATTCCTTACGATACCGGCCTGCTGATCTTCGGGGTCAGCATCGCGCTGTATACCGCCTATGGCGGCTTTCGCGCCAGCGTGCTCAACGACACGATGCAGGGCATGGTAATGCTGATCGGCACGATCGTGCTGCTGGTGGGCGTGATCCACGCCGCCGGGGGGGTTGCCATGCGGTAGAGACGCTGCAGTCGATCGACGTCAAGCTGGTGTCCCCGCAGGGCGCGGAGGATATCCTCTCGCCAACCTTTATGGCCTCGTTTTGGGTGCTGGTCTGCTTCGGCGTTATTGGTCTGCCACATACCGCAGTGCGCTGTATCTCCTACAAAGACAGCAAAGCCGTGCATCGCGGCATCATTATCGGCACCATCGTGGTGGCGATCCTGATGTTTGGCATGCATCTGGCTGGGGCATTAGGCCGGGCGGTGATCCCCGATTTAACCGTGCCGGATCTGGTGATCCCGACGCTGATGGTTAAAGTGCTTCCGCCCTTTGCCGCCGGGATCTTCCTTGCCGCGCCGATGGCGGCGATTATGTCGACGATCAATGCCCAACTTCTGCAAAGTTCCGCTACGATCATCAAAGATCTGTACCTGAACTGGCGGCCGGATCAGGCGACTAACGAAAAGCGGCTTAAACGCATGTCCGCCGGCATCACGCTCCTGCTGGGGGTCTTGTTGCTGCTCGCGGCCTGGCGGCCGCCGGAGATGATAATCTGGCTGAACCTGCTGGCCTTCGGCGGCCTGGAAGCCGTCTTCCTGTGGCCGCTGGTGCTGGGCCTTTACTGGGAACGCGCCAACGCGGCTGGCGCGCTGAGCGCGATGATCGTAGGCGGCGTCCTGTATGCCGTACTGGCCACGCTGAAAGTGCAGTTTCTGGGCTTTCACCCGATCGTTCCCGCGCTGCTGCTGAGTTTGCTGGCGTTTGTGGCGGGGAACCGTTTCGGTCGTCCCGCCCCACAGCCCCCCATTTTGACTACTGATAAATAAAGAGTTTTGCTATGCCATGGATCCAACTGAAACTAAATACCACCGGCGCGAACGCTGAAGATCTTAGCGATGCGCTGATGGAGGCCGGAGCGGTCTCGATCACCTTCCAGGATACGCACGATACGCCGGTATTTGAGCCATTGCCCGGGGAAACCCGCCTGTGGGGGGATACCGACGTAATCGGCCTGTTCGATGCTGAAACCGATATGAAAGCGGTCGTTGCCCAACTGGAGCAGCATCCGCTGCTGGGCGCCGGGTTCGCGCATAAGATCGAGCAGCTGGAAGATAAAGACTGGGAACGGGAATGGATGGATAACTTCCACCCCATGCGCTTCGGGGAGCGGCTATGGATCTGCCCAAGCTGGCGCGATGTTCCGGATGAAAATGCCGTCAACGTGATGCTCGATCCGGGTCTGGCCTTTGGCACCGGTACGCATCCGACGACATCCCTGTGCCTGCAGTGGCTGGATGGACTCGACCTCAACGGAAAAACGGTGATTGATTTCGGCTGCGGCTCCGGCATCCTGGCGATTGCCGCACTGAAGCTGGGGGCGCAAAAGCAATCGGGATTGATATCGACCCGCAGGCTATTCAGGCCAGTCGTGATAACGCGCAGCGTAACGGCGTTTCTGAACGCCTGGAGCTCTATCTTCCTCAGGACCAACCGGAGTCGATGAAAGCCGACGTGGTGGTCGCGAATATCCTGGCAGGCCCGCTGCGTGAGCTGGCGCCATTAATCAGCGTCCTGCCCGTTTCAGGCGGTTTGCTGGGGCTTTCCGGCATCCTTGCCAGCCAGGCGGAGAGCGTCTGTGAAGCCTACGCCGATCTCTTCACCCTTGACCCGGTGGTCGAGAAGGAAGAGTGGTGCCGGATTACCGGCCGGAAAAACTAAGCGCGATGCGGCCTACGGGCCGCATTTTTGTTTCCAGTAGCCACCAAATAATGCCAGGAAATGAGAGGCAGATCGCACTACAGAGCACTTTTTTGGCTACAAAAACAGCGTTTTATATCGCCATGCGGCCAGTTTATCCAAGAAAAATCGAGAAGTTTTATGATTTTATAAATGGACACAAATTATCCATCATCCATTAAATCAATGATTAATATAAGTATTTATTCATCCCTTTTACGCTAGTCCCGGATTCATTGATCTGCAACAGAGGATTGCTCAAAGTTTGGCCTTTCATCTCGTGCAAAAAATGCGTAATATACGCCGCCTTGCAGTCACAGTATGGTCATTTCTTAACTCATGCGCATCGGACACCACCAGCTCAGAAATCGCCTGATCGCAGCGCCCATGGCTGGCATTACTGACAGACCATTCCGGACGCTGTGCTACGAGATGGGAGCGGGTTTAACCGTTTCCGAGATGATGTCTTCTAACCCACAGGTGTGGGAGAGCGACAAGTCCCGTTTACGGATGGTGCATATCGATGAGCCCGGTATTCGTACCGTGCAAATCGCCGGTAGCGTGCCGGAAGAGATGGCTGCCGCCGCGCGGATTAACGTGGAAAGTGGCGCCCAGATTATTGATATCAATATGGGATGCCCGGCGAAAAAGGTGAATCGCAAGCTTGCAGGTTCAGCCCTCTTGCAGTACCCCGACCAGGTGAAGTCGATCCTGACGGCGGTCGTTAACGCGGTGGACGTTCCTGTGACTCTCAAGATTCGCACCGGTTGGGAACCGGAACACCGTAACTGCGTAGAGATTGCCCAACTGGCCGAAGAGTGTGGCATTCAGGCTCTGACTATTCACGGACGCACCCGCGCCTGCTTGTTTAACGGAGACGCTGAGTACGACAGTATTCGGGCAGTTAAGCAGAAAGTTTCCATTCCGATTATCGCGAATGGCGACATTACTGACCCGCTTAAAGCCAGAGCTGTGCTCGACTATACAGGGGCTGATGCCCTGATGATAGGCCGTGCAGCTCAGGGAAGACCCTGGATCTTTCGGGAAATCCAGCATTATCTGGACACTGGAGAGCTGCTGCCCCCGCTGCCGCTGGCAGAGGTGAAGCGCTTGCTTTGTGCGCACGTTCGGGAGTTGCATGACTTTTATGGTCAGGCAAAAGGGTACCGAATCGCGCGTAAACACGTCTCCTGGTATCTTCAGGAACATGCTCCAGATGACCAGTTTCGGCGCACATTCAACGCCATTGAGGATGCCAGCGAACAGCTGGAGGCGTTGGAGGCATACTTCGAAAATTTTGCGTAATAGAAATAAAGAGCTGACAGAACTATGTTCGAACAACGCGTAAATTCTGACGTACTGACCGTTTCTACCGTTAACTCTCAGGATCAGGTAACTCAAAAGCCCCTGCGTGACTCGGTTAAACAGGCACTGAAGAACTATTTTGCTCAACTGAACGGTCAGGATGTGAATGACCTGTATGAGCTGGTACTGGCTGAAGTTGAACAGCCCCTGTTGGACATGGTGATGCAATACACCCGTGGTAACCAGACCCGCGCTGCTCTGATGATGGGCATCAACCGCGGTACGCTGCGTAAAAAACTGAAAAAATACGGCATGAACTGATACTAGTCAGTTGCTTGCTTGATATAAAAGGCGCTCTTCGGCATGGGGAAGCGCCTTTTTTATTATCTGCGCCAACAGAACTCATTACTGATTCACCAGCCGTAGCGCAGGCCCTCCCGATAAACGCGCAGCACAGACCACCGCCATTATATTATCCACCAGCGCAGGCGCCTGCTGATAAAGATCGAAGCGTTGCGGATCGAGCAGCCAGTTTTTAATCAGCCCGGAAAAAGCACTGTGTAAAACAATTAATATCATCTCAATGTTTGTTTCGGCTGGCAATATATTGTTACGCACGCAGCACTGCAGGATGCCGCCAATGAGTGAATAATTAAAACCAATACGTTGGCGAATTTCGTATTCCGAAAGCATATCACTGGAAAACTCACAGCGCTGATAAAGAATTTGCATCAGAGCGCGCTGTCGAGGATTCGCAGCAATATAGCGCAGGCCTGCAATAAACCGCTCGCGTAAAGCATTTAACGGCTCCTGTTCGTACTCTATGGCCTGACTGGGCTGAATCAAATCTCTAAGCGGCGGCTGCTGCTGCCACATTTCATTAAACAGCTCCGTCTTACTGGCAAAATGCCAGTACACCGCGCCGCGAGTCACTCCCGCCGCATCGGCGATATCCGTCAGGGTGGTGTTGGTTACTCCGCGCAGGGCGAACTGCTGGATTGCGGACTCAATCAGGAGCTGCCGCGTGCGCTGCGCCTCTTCTTTTGTTTTTCTTGCCATACAAGGCCCACTTCCCGATAAGCAGATAATATAGGATATTCTTAATTAGAATTAATCTAGCATTTGCCATGAAGTATTATTTAGCAAAAATGCAGACAAGTTAATCCTGATGCGAAAAGAGAATTAATTATTCAAGTGAATATCACCGGAAAATACATTCACTGAAATAATGTCTATTTATCAACTTTTACAATTGCGATAAATCGCAATACTACAGTGACCATTTTTTTGTTTTTGCGTGCCTTGCTGATTGCTTAAAAATAAGTATCTCTTACATCCAACGGCGTTTATTTGTAGGATGGCAAACTGCTTTTTGATTCCCTCTTTCTTTCACAGATTCGCCGCCTGATTGGGTACGTAATCTATAAGGAACCGCCATGACGACTCACGCCAGAGTGACACTTTTATCCGGTTTAATTATCTCGGCCTTATTGCTAACCGGTTGCGATAATTCTGACAACCAGCAACCCCATGCGCAGGCGCCGCAGGTGACGGTCCATGTCGTGAACAGCGCGCCGCTATCAGTCACCACCGAACTGCCGGGCCGAACCTCTGCTTTTCGCGTAGCGGAAGTCCGCCCCCAGGTGAGCGGTATCATTCTGAAGCGTAACTTTGTTGAAGGAAGTGATGTCGAAGCAGGCCAGTCGCTCTATCAGATCGATCCGGCGACCTACCAGGCGGCGTGGAACAGCGCCAAAGGCGATGAGGCCAAAGCCGAAGCCGCGGCCGCTATCGCCCATTTGACGGTGAAACGCTACGTTCCACTGCTGGGTACTAAATATATCAGCCAGCAGGAATACGATCAGGCAGTGGCCACCGCCCGCCAGGCCGATGCCGATGTCATCGCCACCAAAGCTGCCGTAGAAACGGCCCGTATCAACCTGGCCTACACCAAAGTAACCTCCCCCATTAGCGGGCGCATCGGTAAATCGAGCGTCACCGAAGGGGCGCTGGTCACCAACGGCCAGTCGGATGCCCTGGCTACCGTCCAGCAGCTCGATCCCATCTATGTTGACGTGACGGAGTCCAGTAATGACTTCATGCGCCTTAAGCAGGAAAGCCTGCAGCGCGGCGGTGATACCAAAAGCGTTGAGCTGGTCATGGAGAACGGCCAGGCCTATCCGCTCAAAGGTTCACTGCAGTTTTCTGACGTCACTGTTGATGAAAGTACGGGCTCAATTACTCTGCGCGCTATCTTCCCTAACCCGCAGCATGTCCTGCTGCCGGGGATGTTCGTCCGCGCCCGCATAGACGAAGGCGTCGATCCGCAGGCTATCCTGGTACCGCAGCAAGGGGTGACCCGCACGCCGCGTGGTGATGCCTCTGTGATGCTGGTGAATGACAAAAACCAGGTTGAAACCCGGGAAGTGGTCGCGACTCAGGCCGTTGGCGATAAGTGGCTTATCACCAGTGGGCTGAAGCCGGGCGATAAAGTGATTGTCAGCGGCTTACAGAAAGTCCGTCCAGGCGTCACTGTCAAAGCGGAAGCGGAGCGTGCGGCGCCGGCCGTGCAATAAGGATACCCAGCCATGTCTAAGTTTTTTATTCATCGACCGGTCTTCGCCTGGGTGCTGGCTATCATTATGATGATTGCCGGCGGCCTGGCCATCCTGCAGCTGCCGATAGCTCAGTACCCGACAATCGCCCCTCCTGCGGTAGCGATCTCCGCCACCTACCCCGGTGCAGATGCCCAGACCGTACAGGATACGGTAACCCAGGTTATCGAGCAGAATATGAACGGCATCGACAATCTGATGTATATGTCGTCGACCAGCGACTCTGCCGGTTCGGTAACCATTACGCTCACCTTTAAATCGGGTACCGATCCCGATATTGCCCAGGTACAGGTGCAAAACAAACTGCAGCTGGCCACGCCGCTGCTGCCCCAGGAAGTACAGCAGCAGGGGATTAGCGTCGAGAAATCCAGTAGCAGCTTCCTGTTGGTCGCCGGCTTTATCTCTGATAACCCGACCACCACCCAGGACGATATTTCTGACTATGTTGCCTCCAATGTCAAAGATCCTATTAGCCGCCTCAACGGCGTGGGCGATGTGCAGCTGTTCGGCGCGCAGTACGCCATGCGCGTCTGGCTGGATGGCAACCTGCTGAATAAATACAACCTGACGCCGGTGGACGTCATCAATGCGCTGCAGGTCCAGAACGATCAGATCGCCGCGGGTCAGCTCGGCGGTACGCCAGCGCTGAAAGGCCAGCAGTTGAACGCGTCAATCATCGCTCAGACGCGGCTCAAAGATCCGCAGGAGTTTGGCAAGGTCACGCTGCGGGTCAATGCCGATGGCTCTGTCGTCCATCTGAAAGACGTCGCCCGCATTGAGCTAGGGGGAGAGAACTATAACGTTGTCGCCAGAATTAACGGTAAACCTGCCTCTGGTCTGGGTATTAAGCTTGCGACCGGCGCCAACGCCCTGGATACCGCCACCGCGATTAAAGCGAAGCTGGCCGAGCTGCAGCCCTACTTCCCTCAGGGGATGAAGGTGGTCTATCCGTATGATACGACCCCTTTCGTCAAAATCTCCATTCACGAAGTGGTCAAAACGCTTTTTGAAGCAATTATTCTCGTATTTCTTGTCATGTATCTGTTCCTGCAGAACATGCGCGCAACGCTCATTCCAACCATTGCCGTACCCGTGGTGCTGTTGGGCACCTTCGCGGTATTGTCGATGTTTGGCTACTCCATCAACACGCTGACGATGTTTGGCATGGTGTTGGCGATAGGTCTGCTGGTCGATGACGCTATCGTAGTAGTGGAAAACGTCGAACGTGTGATGGTTGAGGAGAAGCTCTCGCCAAAAGAAGCGACGGAAAAATCTATGTCGCAGATCCAGGGAGCGCTGGTGGGTATCGCCATGGTGCTCTCCGCAGTATTTGTCCCGATGGCCTTTTTCGGCGGCTCAACCGGCGCGATTTATCGTCAGTTTTCAATCACCATCGTCTCCGCCATGGCGCTCTCCGTGCTGGTTGCGCTGGTACTGACTCCGGCGCTCTGCGCCACGTTGTTGAAGCCAGCCTCAGCTGAACACCATGAGAAAAAAGGATTTTTCGGCTGGTTTAACGCCCGCTTCGACCAGAGCGTTAACCACTATACCAACAGCGTCAGCGGTATTTTACGTGGAACTGGCCGTTATCTGGTGATCTACCTGCTGATCGTCGTGGGGATGGCCGTGCTGTTCATGCGCTTGCCCACGTCCTTTCTGCCCGACGAAGACCAGGGCGTCTTCCTGACCATGATCCAGCTGCCGTCCGGTGCTACCCAGGAGCGCACGCAGAAGGTCCTGGATACGGTGACAGACTACTACCTGCATAACGAGAAGGCCAACGTCGAAAGCGTCTTTACCGTTAACGGCTTCAGCTTCAGCGGCCAGGGACAAAACTCCGGTATGGCGTTTGTCAGCCTGAAGCCCTGGGAAGCGCGCAGCGGCGATGAAAACAGCGTGGAGTCCATCATCAAGCGGGCCACCGTAGCCTTTAGCCAGATCAAAGACGCCATGGTTTTCCCGTTCAACATGCCAGCCATTATTGAGCTGGGTACCGCCACCGGCTTCGACTTTGAACTGATCGACCAGGGCGGACTCGGTCATACCGCTCTGACCCAGGCGCGCAATCAACTGCTGGGCATGGTGAAACAGCATCCGGATCAGCTGGTTCGGGTACGCCCTAATGGGCTGGAAGATACCCCTCAGTTCAAACTGGATGTCGATCAGGAAAAAGCGCAGGCGCTGGGCGTATCGCTCTCCGATATCAATGAAACGATATCAGCCGCGCTGGGCGGATACTACGTCAATGACTTTATTGACCGCGGCCGCGTGAAAAAAGTGTACGTTCAGGCTGATGCCCACTTCCGTATGCTGCCGAGCGACATTACCAACATGTATGTTCGTAGCGCCAACGGCGAAATGGTGCCGTTCTCCGCCTTTGTCACTTCACGCTGGATATATGGCTCGCCGCGCCTGGAGCGCTACAACGGGTTGCCATCTATGGAGATCCTCGGCGAAGCTTCGCCAGGCAAAAGTACCGGGGAAGCCATGGCGCTGATGGAAACGCTGGCCAGTAAACTGCCGAGCGGCATCGGTTATGACTGGACCGGGATGTCTTACCAGGAACGGCTCTCCGGCAACCAGGCGCCTGCGCTCTATGCCATCTCGCTGATCGTCGTCTTCCTGTGTCTGGCGGCGCTGTATGAGAGCTGGTCGATCCCCTTCTCAGTCATGTTAGTGGTTCCGCTGGGGGTCATTGGCGCGCTGTTAGCCGCCACGCTGCGTGGGCTGAATAATGACGTTTACTTCCAGGTCGGACTCTTGACCACGATCGGTTTGTCGGCCAAGAATGCGATCCTGATCGTCGAGTTCGCCAAGGATCTGATGGAGAAAGAAGGGAAAGGGATCATTGAGGCCACGCTGGAGGCATCGCGGATGCGCCTGCGGCCTATTCTGATGACCTCTCTGGCCTTTATTCTCGGGGTCATGCCGCTGGTGATTAGCCATGGTGCCGGCAGCGGGGCGCAGAATGCGGTTGGCACCGGCGTGATGGGCGGGATGCTGACCGCGACGCTGCTGGCGATCTTCTTTGTTCCGGTGTTCTTCGTAGTCGTTAGACGACGCTTTACCCGGCACGCTGAATAACTCGGCTATGTCTTGAAGGCGCCCCTTGCGGGCGCTTTTTTTCGCATGCAATATTGGCAGCCAGCTAAACGCGCCGCAGTCTGGCAACCGCCATTGCACGCAGCATCGCTGAATCACAATCTTTCTCTCCATCTTTTCTGCATATTCCCGGGCTTATCTTCACGATATTTACGCGGCTCATATATTGAGATGATTTCGGCCTCCGGCCCGGACAATCCGCGGTGATAAAATAAGCCATTCCGTTCTGCACTGGCTTTCAGTACAACCCAGCGGATTATCCAGAGGTAATATCATGAAAAAGTATTTAATCGTGGCGCTGCTGGCCTCTCTACTGGCAGGCTGTGCCCATGACTCTCCCTGCGTACCGGTTTATGACTCGCAAGGCCGCTTAGTCCATACCAATACCTGTATGAAAGGCACAACAGAAGACAACTGGGAAACCGCAGGCGCAATCGCCGGGGGTGCGGCCGCGGTAGCCGGCCTCACGTTAGGGATCGTTGCTCTGACCCGCTAGATCGCTTCCCCAACCGCAGATACAGGTATATCCCCTGTATCTGCTCCACTCCATTCCCCAAAGTAAGCGATCATTCAGGCTCTTCCTGACGATAGTTCGCCAGCTTTCTTAGCCGTTGTTGTTGCCAGAGACCGCTGGCAATGAGTCGTCCATCGCTATCGGCAAACTTTTCAGATTCAGGGTTCAGAACCAACAAACACCAAAGGCCCGGTCGAAGAGCGGGCCTTTACTCTGATGGTGAGCAATGATGGCGAACGTCCTTTCCCTCTCTCCGGGCCGTTGCTGCGCAATGTTCATTTCGATGCCAGTTAGATTTTCCCTGGGCAGCAAAGAAGCTCATCGGCAAACAACAGATAACACAAAAGCAAAAGGCCCAGTCTTTCGACTGGGCCTTTTGCTTTATTTGATGCCTGGCGATTCCCTACTCTCACATGGGGAGACCCCACACTACCATCGGCGCTACGACGTTTCACTTCTGAGTTCGGCATGGGGTCAGGTGGGACCGCCGCGCTATTGTCGCCAGGCAAATTCTTTACAACGTGCCGAACTTTAACCTAAAAAGTGGTGCTGATACCCAGAGTCGAACTGGGGACCTCACCCTTACCAAGGGTGCGCTCTACCAACTGAGCCATATCAGCACGCTAAATTTGATGCCTGGCAGTTCCCTACTCTCACATGGGGAGACCCCACACTACCATCGGCGCTACGGCGTTTCACTTCTGAGTTCGGCATGGGGTCAGGTGGGACCACCGCGCTAGTGCCGCCAGGCAAATTCTGTTTTATCAACACGTCTCACCGACGTATCGATTAATCTGTATCAGAGCTGAAAATTCTCTCAAATCGCCAAAACATCTTCGGCGTTGTAAGGTTAAGCCTCACGGTTCATTAGTACCGGTTAGCTCAACGCATCGCTGCGCTTACACACCCGGCCTATCAACGTCATCGTCTTTAACGTTCCTTCAGGAGACTTAAAGTCTCAGGGAGAACTCATCTCGGGGCAAGTTTCGTGCTTAGATGCTTTCAGCACTTATCTCTTCCGCATTTAGCTACCGGGCAGTGCCATTGGCATGACAACCCGAACACCAGTGATGCGTCCACTCCGGTCCTCTCGTACTAGGAGCACGCCCCCCTNAATTCTCCAGCGCCCACGGCAGATAGGGACCGAACTGTCTCACGACGTTCTAAACCCAGCTCGCGTACCACTTAAATGGACGAACAGCCATACCCTTGGGACCTACTTCACGCCCCAGGACTGTGAT
>NZ_JH414805.1:242171-246589 GCF_000238715.1 Klebsiella sp. 4_1_44FAA | reverse complement strand
AAAACTGAAGCAGCATCCGCGCAAGAACAAAACGGACCATCAACATCGAATACATGAAAGCCAGCATCCGTGCCAAGGTGGAGCACCCGTTTCGCATCATCAAGCGGCAGTTCGGCTTCGTGAAAGCCAGATACAGGGGGCTGCTGAAAAACGATAACCAACTGGCGATGTTATTCACCCTGGCCAACCTGTTTCGGGTGGACCAAATGATACGTCAGTGGGAGAGATCTCAGTAAAAACCGGAAATAACGCCAGAAATGGTGGAAAAAATAGCCTAAATAGGCTGATTCGATGTGTTTGCGGGAAAAAAATCGGCCCAGATCCGCGAAATTTTAATCAGCGAGTCAGCTTGGGAAGAAATGACCTGCTTATTCGCACCTTCCCCAGCAATGCGGAGGCTGTCTGATGGCTAAAGATTCAAAGGTTGTATACGGGGCCAGCGGCAAAACGAACGTTTTAACGTTCGAACCTGAAAGCCTGCATCTGGTCACCGACAAAACTCACCCGCTTTACGATGAACGGGTCCACCTTCCTATCGACGAAGGGATGGTTCTTAACATCAAGGAGCTGGGTGTACTGGAGCCGATTATCGTCTGGAAAGACCCAGAATCAGGGCTTACCTGCGTAGTTGTTGGCCGTCAGCGCGTAAAGCATACCCTGGAGGCAAATAAGCTTCTTTTGAAAGAGGGCAAAGAACCCCTGCTTGTTCCTGGGGTCGTTAAGCGCGGATCAGCAAATCAGATGGCTAAATACATGGTCAGCGAAAACGAAATTCGCCGACCTGATACACCGCTTGGCCGTGCTAAAAAAATGTCAGACCAGCTCGACCGCGGGCTCGATGAGGACGACATTGCGGTGTTGTTTGGCTGCAGCGTTCAGACCGTTCGTGCAACGCTGTCTCTCCTCGATGCTACTCAGGCCGTCAGGGAAGCGGTGGAATCTGGAACAGTAACCGTTACCCAAGCCCGCCAGCTTGGCACGCTTCCCCCGGAAGAGCAGCGGGAAAAAGTTAAAGAGATTGAATCTGCGACCGCTGGGACTACCGGCCATGAAAAAGCCCGTCGCCAGCGACAGATCCTCGGTGATGCAAAGCCTCGCCTGAAAACCCGCAAAGAAATCACAAAAGCCCTGGAATCTGCCGAGGGTGAGTATGCAAGCGCACTTCGTTGGGTGCTTGGGGAGGAATCATTATGAGCAAAATAGGCGATCATTTCTTTGAATTTCCGGCGTCGCGTGGAACTCAGGGGGGATTCAATTGTCCTGATGCTGACAGTACCTGCGCGGACACTAACGCGAGTCCTCGCCAGCGATAACTACGGCGATACCCTTGATCGATCTCAGCGAGAACTGAACCCCGCCAGGGCGAAAAAGTTTTATCAGTATCTCGTTGAAGCATACGAGAACAAGGAACCATTCATTATTCCGCCGCTTGTAGGTAACTGCGACTCGTATGTTGAATTCGAAGAGTTCGGAAACACTAATGTTGGGGTGGCCCGTTTTCCGATGGATGCAGAGATTAAATTGTTTGATGGTCAACATCGCGCAGCAGGGATTGCGGAGTATTGCCGCACCATTGGTGAGACGCTCCATGTGCCGATGATGCTTACTCTCCAGTTGCCACTGAAAACGCGGCAGCAGTTTTTCTCGGACATTAACAACAATGTTTCGAAACCGTCTGCGGCTATCAACATGGCCTATAACGGGCGCGATAAGAACGCGCAGGAGATGGTCAGCTTTATAAGTTCACACGACGTCTTTTCAGAAATAACAGATTTTGAACATAACGTCGTTTCCGCTAAAAGCGATAAGTGGGTGAGCTTCAAGGCCCTTAGTGATGCCACCGCAAAATTTTCAGATTCCTGCTCGCAGGATGATCTTGAAGGATTATGGAATGCATGGCTTATGCTGACAGGCTTAGATGATATTCGCCGCGGTACGAATCAGGCCGAATATAAACGCGAGTATATCCAGTTCCATGCTGTGATGATCAACGCCTTCGGCTACGCAGTGCAGAGATTAAGCGAAGGTCGGGGAGTTCGCGGGGTCACGCTGATGATTGAGGACCTGGTAATGAATACCGGCATTGCCGAGCGCGAAGATTTTTTCCTCATTTCATCTTGGGATGGAATTTGTGCCAGCTGTGAGAAAGCCAGGCCAACGGTCATTGCGAATGTATCTGTTCAAAAGGCGGCTGCAACACGTCTGATGGATGCCATCGTGAATAAAAACTTGTCTGTTAGTCGTGGTAAGGAGGCCAGCCATGACTGATATCACCGAACTGGCGCAGCGGAACGAGTTGCTGATTGCAAACGGGCAGCAGACAGCCGACCTGCTACGCCACCTGGCAGATAACGAAATTGATTCTGACTATTTTGCCGTTGTGTCGGAGTGCGAAAGCTACGGGAAAGAAACTGACGCTGAGCTCTCAATCACGGAGTTTGCCCTCCGTGCCGCTGGCTACGTTGATGCGCTGGTAGAGGCGCTGGAGAAGGCGCAGCAGGTGCCAGTTATGCCATTAGGACTTCACCCGGATACGCAGAAGTTGGTGACCGACTTCTGCACTGCCCTGGCAGAGAAGCTGTACAAGGCCCAACTAAAATACGGCTACGACGCGGACTGGAAACAGGATGGGTGGCCAAGTCAATGCCAGGCGCACTTTCACCAGCATATCGCCAAAGGTGATCCGCGCGACGTTGCCGCTTATTGCGCTTTCATGTGGTGGCACGGCTGGAGCACTAAGCCTGCTGAAGGCCTGGAATCCCGCACCGTCACTGTGAAGCTGCCGGACTATAGGAATACTTACAAATCCCCATTAGCTGATGAAGTTGAGCATCAAGTGCGATTGGCGCTTGAGTTGTTCTCGTCCGCCGCTGGCATCAAGGTGGAGGCTGAGTAGATGAAACCTGCAAATTTTGCCCCTGTGTACTGCGCACTTTACCCGGCACTGGCGGAGATAGCCCGCAAGCACGGTTACGCAATGGCTATTCACGGAACGATGGCGCGTGACTTTGACCTTATTTGTATCCCGTGGGTAGAGACTCCATCAAAACCTGAAGAAGTCGTGGCAGAAATCACCGCGACGTATGCGACTACCGATATCACCAATCCTGGCTACAAGCATCACGGTCGCCTGGCCTATTCCGTCTGCTTTGGGTTTGGTGAGTTCTTTGCTGACCTGTCGTTTATGCCTGTTATCGAAGGAGCCAACCAATGACCAGCAAATTAACCAGAGAGCGGACACAGCAAATCATTGATGCCGCCGACGCAGTTATTTCAGCATTGGCGGGCACTAACGACGAAGTTCACAAAGACGACACCGATAAGATGATTCATTTGTGGGATGACCTGAACGACCGATATGCGCCACCTGAAGTGGTCAGGGAACTGGCTCGCATGGCGCTGGCCTCAATGGACAGAGACAAGGTACGCAACGAGCACGCCAAGTGGTCACAGGCTACGTTCGGAGTTGTCGGCCCGGTAGGTCCGCTGAAGCACCTCAGCAAAGAAGCACTGGAAGCCGCTGAACAGCCCGGCGACCTGTCAGAATGGGCTGATATGCAGTTCCTGCTGTGGGACGCTCAGCGCCGGGCTGGCATCACTGATGATCAGATTACCCAGGCGATGATCGATAAGCTGGCGGTAAACAAGCAGCGTTCATGGCCGGAGCCAAAAGACGGGGAACCAAGGCTGCACATCAAAGAACAACCTCGTAAAAAAGTAGACCGCTGTGATGTTTGTACTGAAGGGGCTCGCGGTGGGTGTGGAACATGTATTTTTAACGGTAATTTTGAATGAGGTGCTTATGACTTCTACAGACTTTATGGAAGAGAAAGAAGTATTCGAATTACTAGGAAAGAAAAAAACAGCTGTATGGCGTTTACGCAAAGATCATGGTTTTCCGAACCCAGTTCTAACATACCCTACTCGCTACAGTAGAAAGGCAGTTACCCGCTGGATAGATGAAGGTGGGATAAATAAAAATCAGTAGTAAACTGAGTGCAACGCTTAAGGAAGGTGCGAATAAGCAGGTCATTTCTTCCCAAGCTGACTCGCTGATTAAAATTTCGCGGATCTGGGCCGATTTTTTTCCCGCAAACACATCGAATCAGCCTATTTAGGCTATTTTTTCCACCATTTCTGGCGTTATTTCCGGTTTTTACTGAGATCTCTCCCACTGACGTATCATTTGGTCCACCCGAAACAGGTTGGCCAGGGTGAATAACATCGCCAGTTGGTTATCGTTTTTCAGCAGCCCCCTGTATCTGGCTTTCACGAAGCCGAACTGCCGCTTGATGATGCGAAACGGGTGCTCCACCTTGGCACGGATGCTGGCTTTCATGTATTCGATGTTGATGGCCGTTTTGTCTTGCGCGGATGCTGCTTCAAGGTTTTTACCCNGCCGGGACGCTCGGCGATCA
>NZ_JH414805.1:227619-241362 GCF_000238715.1 Klebsiella sp. 4_1_44FAA | reverse complement strand
AGGGAGTAATACGGGCGAAACAGGCGCGATGGAGGCGATTTCGTACAGGGCATTTCCATGGCACCGTCGCTCAGGTTGTACCAATGCTGCATGCAGTGAATACGCAGCATGGTCTCCAGCGGATAGGGCCGTCGGCCATTGCCCGCCTTGGGATAAAACGGCTCGATGACAGCGGTCATATTCTGCCATGGCAGAATCTGCTCCATGCGGGAGAGGAAAATCTCTTTTCGGGTCTGACGGCGCTTAGTGCTGAATTCACTATCGGCGAAGGTGAGTTGATGGCTCATGATGTCCCTCTGGGATGCGCTCCGGATGAATATGATGATCTCATATCAGGAACTTGTTCGCACCTTCCTTAACAGTGTTGCACTCATCTTCTCACTGATGCCAACCAGGCAAATCGTTATTAAATGCAGCGGCTTCAGGAAATATTCGAACAGCTGGAATAATATCATGAATAATCTTGTCGTTATAAAAATAGTCAAGAGTTTCATCAACCATCCAAGAATGATTTTCATCTATGCGTGGGACAAGGTAATGAATATTAAACCTAACAAGCTTTGACTCAAGCTTGAATGATTTCGTGGCTTCAAGATTTTTCTCACGCCGCTTGTCTGCAACATCCCTTTGTACATCAACATCCATTGCAATATGACCAACACCAACTCCATAATTGGAAATCTGCTTTTCAATTTCTGACAAGTTGTTTGTGATATGTCGAGAGCGTTTCTCAAAAGAAACCTCATTTATACACCTCCATGTTAACAAAGAGGCATATTTTATTTTTGAAATAAACCGAGGATCCCGCTCATCAGGCTGACCAAAAGCAAAAACATTAAAAAAATCATCGCTAAGAGCAGAGCCTTTGAGTAATCTTGCTAATTTAGTATGAAATGAGAGTGACCCATTGGCTTCAACTTCATTTCTAGCAGATTGTAACTTTGATGCTTTTACAAATCCAGTACCATAATCATCATCCCAGTGATAATCTTTCCCATAATAATTACTTAAATGATTTACAAGATAATTCTCTGGAGTGCTAATTACTTCAGATTTATATGTCACATCCATCCAAACGCTCATCCTTTTAGAATGGACGCGACCCTCTACTAGTTTAGCTCTGATGAAATGCGCATTTTCCTCTTGAACTGAATACGGCCCTTTCTGAAGCCTTTTACATTCAACAAAAAATTCACCACCGCCATCTAGACTACATTTGAAATCCGGGGTTTTTGCAATACCCTTACGCTCAGGAATAAATTCGACCTCGTAGCCTATTGCTGCATAGTTTCCTGCAAGAATCAATTCAAACATTGCAGTATCAGGATAAACGGTATTACTCTCAAGCATTCTTCGAGCACGCTCAACAGCGCCAGACACGTTATCCAGGAAATCAACACACAGACCGAGTTGGTACATCCAAGGAATTATATGCGATGCCATGGATATTTCAAATGCTCGTCTATTATCGATTAAAGACTTTGCTTGTGAGAAAAAACCAGCAACAACATCATCTCCATACCAACCTTTATCAAACTGAGCACCAAAATTAGTCTTCTTTGATGTTTCGTTAATATAATTAGTCTGAGCTTGCTCCAGGCGCTTAGAAAATTCGCGGGGATCAGTAGTAGTTTTGGCAAGCCATGTAATCGCTTTTATAACACTAACATTCCACTCAACACCAACATTCATATAATTCCCTCATATAAATTACGAAATAATATGTACAATAAAACAAAAAACTAAGATTTATAATTTTTAACGTGCCATAAAATCTTTTCCGCATATAATTCATACGCTTCTTTCTGTTCAACCAGCCAATCGTGTTTGTTATACACCGCCATCACTCCTCCCAACTCATGCCCCAGCATCTTTTCGGTGACGTGAGGCATAACCCCTTCCCCTGATAAATTCGTCACCAGCGAGCGCCTGAAGTCATGTGTTCGCCACTCTGGTATATCAATTTTATCCCTTAATTTTTTCATATAGAGATTTGCTGACGAGCGATCTATAGGCTTGTCCAGTTCCTGGCCAGGAAACAGAACATCATTTCCAGCATTGAGGAGCCTTTCAACAAAAGGTTTCACCTGGTCAAACACCGGGCGACGGATAACGTTACCCATCTTTGAATGTTCTGCTGGAGTCGTCCAGATAAGATCATCCATATTGAACTCACTGGCAGTAGCAAGGCGCAGCTCTGATAGCCTGGCTCCCCAAAGCAAAAGCAGCTGATGAAGCACCTTGTTGGAGGTAACGATCTTGTTGTTTTCAAGAGCTAACCAAATCTTAGCCAGCTCGGTATACGTCAGAACCCGGCTCCCCACATCAGGTTTTTTACCAATGGTCTTAACGCTAAGCTTCAGGACTTCGCACGATGGGATCAACTGGCGGCTGATACACCAGTTCATGACAGAACGTAGCTGTAGAAGAAGCACCCTGGCCTTTTTGCTGTTCTTCTTTTCCTGCTTATCAAAGAAACGCACCCATGCAGAAACAGGAATGTTAACTACCGGAGCGTCCGGGAATTCTGTGTACATCGTGTTGTACACAACTGACTTGTACAGCGTCTGAGTGTTCGGTTTCAGCGTTTCAACATACTTACTCCACCACTGATCCAGGCACTCTTTTAGAGTCAGCTCACCATCTTCTTTAGCAAAATAATTTTTAGGGTTTAGCCCCTTGAGGTACAATTCGCGCATCTCACCGACGACTACGCGCGCCTCCTTGAGAGACATAGCGGGATAGCGGCCAATGGAGAGGCGAACGGGCTTACCGTTCCATCGATAACGAAACTGGAATGTGATCGTGCCTGTGGGAGTTATGCGTACACTCAGCCCGTCACCATCTGTGACCTCGGCTGCGCCGCTGTATGGCTTAGCATTGATGCTACGAAGTTTGGTATCACTAAGGGCCACGGCTCTGTATCCTGTACACACTGAAATTCTGCATTCTGTACTCAATGTGTACGCAATGGCAAGTGAACGAAGTGATTTTCTAAGCGAATCGATGCGAACGCAAAGGAAATAAAAGGAATGAAATGCTTGATGGTACGGGGAATGATAGGATAACATGCAACACAAGCTGAACGCTTAAAAATCAGTAAGTTCTATGTCCCCTTAGTTAAATGGATATAACGAGCCCCTCCTAAGGGCTAGTTGCAGGTTCGATTCCTGCAGGGGACAATCTGAAGTTCTTTCACACCATTTCAAGTCATTACACAAAACCTCTGAAACCCAGCAATTTAGCACTACTCAGGCCAAATTTTCATTTCATGTCACTTCATGACATTACATCCCTCTGATGGTATCTGTGATGGTATTCGTCGGTTCGATATCCCGATACCATCACCATTCTATAAGAGGCCTACTGCACATGGCTTTAAACGAACTATCACCTAAAAAAATTGAGAACGCCAAGCCTAAGGATGCTGACTACAAACTTACAGATGGTGGAAGCCTTTATCTGTTAGTTAAAAAGAATGGAACCAAGGCGTGGAGAATGAATTACCGCTTTAATGGTAAACAAGCTACGTTAGCATTAGGGGTTTACCCAGATGTTCCGCTTGCAACAGCGCGAAAGCGTCGTGACGAAGCCAGACAACTACTGGCTGATGGCCGTGACCCGCGCGAAGCAAAAAGGTCAGAAAAGGACGAACTGACTTCCCCCACATTCGAGAAAGTAGCCAGAGAGTGGCACAGTGGAACAGTGGGACATCCTGAATGGAAAGAAATTACCCGCGCCAAAATTCTACGGGAAATGGAAAACCATCTGTTACCGGCTATAGGTTCAAAGCCCATTGATACGCTCAAAACCCGTGACCTTCTTCCAATGTTGATTGATATGACCAATCAGGGCATTGGTGCGACCACAGGACGTGTTAAAACCACTATGGGAAGTATCTTTCGTTATGCCGTCCAACGTGGGAGCGTCGATTACAATCCAGCCCATGATCTGAAAGGCGCGATTACCAATCCCAAAGTACGGCATCGCCCTGCCCTACCGCTCGAACGTTTACCTGAGCTGATGACAAGAGCGGTAAATTACACCGGCAGACCATTAACCCGACTGGCGGTTCTCTTTTCCTTACACACGTTCGTGCGTTCCAGCGAACTGCGCCATGCCAGGTGGGAAGAGATCGACATTGAAAACGGTCTTTGGACAATACCAGGGCAGCGGGAAAAGATCGATGGGGTAAAATACTCAGATCGTGGTGCCAAGATGGGCGCGGTACATTACGTCCCGCTTTCCACCCAGGCTATTAAGCTACTGGAAGATATCCAAAAGATCAGTGGTGAATATTTGCTTATATTCCCTGGTGACAGCAATCCTTACAAGCCAATGAGTGAGAACACAGTAAATAAGGCACTGCGAACGATGGGTTACGATACTCAGGCTGATGTATGCCTGCATGGCTTCCGGGCAATGGCCTGTTCTGCTCTGACTGAATCAGGACTTTGGTCACGTGATGCGGTTGAGCGGCAAATGAGCCATCAGGAAAGAAATGAAGTGCGGGCAGCATATGTCCATCTTGCGCAGCACATGCAAGAACGCCGCAGAATGATGCAATGGTGGTCTAATTATCTGGAACTAAATAAGGACGAATTTCATGCTCCTTATGACTTATCAGATATTAACATTATCAATTAAATACTCTTATAATTTAAAACAGAGGTCATAATGCAGCATTCAACAGAGCATGAAAATATATTATTAAGAAATCTATGGATTGATAAAAAAATACCACCATTAGAATATTGTTCATTTGAACGCGCTTCCAGACTATTAGAATGCGAGATTGAAGATTTATTACACCTATACGAAATAGGTACTTTTAATATTGCATTCAAGTCGGATGGACTTGCAGTTAGATTTAATGTCAACTTCCTCAATAACAATCAGACACTTGAAACTGATTTAATTCATCCCGTATTAACTAATCAATCACTAGAGATGGAGTTATCGACTATATGGTATGGGCAGCATGAACGTGGCTGGACCGTCACAATCATCCGATTAACTGAAGCCCCGCCCTCCGTGGCGCTGGTTAATCCTGAATTCAGCTGCGAAGTATTGATACGTCATGACAGCGATAACCAGCTTTCTTCCTGCCCTCTGGCATGGTTTAAACAGCGGTATACGCGCCTGTTTGATGCGCCGCTCTTTAAACCTTCACCAGCTCCGGCAGGCGGTAGTGGCTCCGGCCCGCTGACACTGCATCCGTCTGTGGTATTTACCCGCTGGCGGGAGCGCAGCATACGGCGTTCTGCTGAACCTGACGACAGTCACTATTCAAAATTTCTCTGACAAAACACCGCTGAAAACGGAGTAATCCACGATGAATATTTCAAACGGGCACAATAGTGCTCAGGGCCACACTTTGCCTGAAAAACACAATACCGGTGCTTTTGCCTATGGATTGTCAGAGGACGGTTTCGGAAAGCTGACCCGCGCAAGAAATGCCTGCGACCTGCTCCAGCTTCTCTTTTCTGAATACCCGTCTCAGGTCGGAGCGCTCGATACAGGCTGTGCGCCGGGCGTCGCCGCGCTGATGGAGTACCTGCGGGCAGATTTGACGGATATTGCGCACAGCTGCGCACTGATAGAAGGAGGTGCCAGATGAACCAGCCGCAGGTTTCCATTTTCCCGGCAGAAATGACTACTGCGCTTTACCGACGGGCTATTGCGTCGGCATGGCGGCAGAAAACTCTGAACGAAACCGGCAGCGATCAGTATGGTCCGCACAGCCTGACGGTTGAGCGTATTGAAATGGCCATTGCGCTGCATATCGAATGCGCACTGATTAACGAGTACGGCGAAGCACAGGGAGCCGCTGCTGCGCTGGCGCTGCTGACTGACATGCTGGAGCCGTCACTGCTGACCGCGCCGCCGGTACTGACCGCGCGCGGCTGTGAAGTGATGGCGGAGCTGTACCGCACGCTTCCGGCGGCCTTTGATGACTTCTGCAGCACAGGTGTGGCGCTGTATCAGGGGGAAGTATGACAACACAGACGGTTACGCAGATTTCAGCCGCCGCGCGGGGGAAATGGCCCGTTATTCTGCAGATGCTGCGTATTGATGTACCTGAAAACGGCAGGCACGGTCCATGTCCAAAATGTGGGGGCAAGGATCGTTTTCGCCTCGATGACCTTGACGGGCGCGGGACGTGGATTTGCAGCCAGTGCGGCAATGGTGACGGTCTGGATCTGGTTAAGCTCATGACCGGTTACGGCGTCAGAAAGGCCGCGCAGGAGGTGGCGCAGGTGCTTAATGTGCCGGATGTGCAGGAACTGCCCGTTAAGCCCGCCAGGCAAAAAGCCCCTAAACGCGATATGAGCCTTACCGTGGCGGCGCTGATGAAAGAGAGCCACACGGGAGAAAGCCCCTATCTGACCGGAAAGGGGTTTGCCGGATACCCGGCCTCCCTGACCGGGAGCGTGCAGCATATCAGCGGTAAGGATTTTCCTGCCGGTTCCCTGCTGTTACCGCTCACCACCAACGCCGGAGCCGTGACCGGTGCGCAGCTTATCGCCCCGACGGGTGAAAAAAGCATACTGCCCGGCAGCACGATGAAAGGCGCGTTTGTGGCGCTCAGCCCGTTACCGTCTGAACCGCCGGTACAGGTGGTGATTACCGAAGGTTACGCCACGGCACTGACGGTAAGCCAGCTCACCGCCGGATGCGTAGTGGCTGCCATATCTGCGGGCAACCTGCCCAACGTGGCGCAGTCGCTGCGGGCACGCTGGCCTGAGGTAAAAATTATCATCGCCGGTGATAACGATTTTCAGGACGGGGGCGAGAATCCCGGCAGATCCTTTGCTGAACGGGCGGCAAAAGCCGTCGGCGGCTGGATGACGCTGCCACCGGGAGAGATTAAGGCTGACTGGAATGATTTCCATCGGGAGCACGGTATTACCCGTGCCCGTGAAGCCTTTCGTAACGGTCTGGTGCTGTGCGGGGAGGGCCGCACGCAGCTGCCGCACGGGTTCCGTCTTACCCAGGAATATCTCTGGTATGAAAAACAGGTACAGCGCAACGGTGAGACGGAGATCCAGAACGTCAAAATATGCAATCCGCTGCGCGTGACGGCAATCACCTGCGATGCCGATGGCGGTAACTTCGGGCGACTGCTGGAGTGGGAAGATACGTGGGGTGAGCGCCGCCGCTGGGCGATGCCGATGGAAATGCTGAGCGGCAGCGGTGAGGAGCTGCGCCGGGTACTGCTGGTTAACGGGCTGTCCTATATCAGCACCACCGGCGAGGCCCGCGCCCGCCTGATGGAATATATATCGCTGTGTAAACCGGAACGCCGCGTGACCTGCGTCAGCCGTACCGGGTGGCATGGTCAGGTTTACGTCCTGCAGGATGAGGTCAGCGGTGAAGGTGCGGAAAGTGTCATTCTCCAGACCACTTCCGTGCAGGGGCGCGATTTCCGCGTGTCGGGCACAACGGAGGAATGGCGGGAGCACGTATCCCGCTACTGCACCGGCAATTCCCGCGTGGCGTTTGCCGTCAGTCTGGCTTTTGCTGCACCACTGTTACGGCTGGTTGGTATGGACGGCGGCGGCCACCACCTCAAGGGGGAATCGACGGACGGTAAGACCACCACCATGAAAGCGGCAACCTCCGTCTGCGGCGGGCCTGACTACTGGCAGACGTGGCGGGCAACCGGCAACGCGCTGGAGGGATGCGCCAGCCGCCGCAACGATGCCGCCATGATGCTCGATGAGATCCGGGAGGTGGACGGACGCGAGGCTGGCAATATCGCCTACATGCTGGTAAACGGTCAGGGCAAGGGCCGTGCCGGTACGGACGGTGAGCTGCGCACCCGCAAGCAGTGGCGGCTGCTGTTCTTTTCAACCGGCGAGCTGTCACTGACTGAACATGCGGCAAAAGCCGGGGAGCGTACCTTTGCCGGGATGGAAGTCAGGATGATCCAGATCCCCAGCGATTCCGGGAAGTTTGGCGTATTTGAGGAGCTACACGGCTTCGACAGCGGCAAAGCTCTGGCGGAACATCTGGAGTGGGCCACGTCCAGCTACTACGGTTCGCCGTTCTGGGAGTGGCTGAAAGCCCTGACCGCTGACCTTAACGGGCTGACGGCACAGGCAAAGTTACTGATGAAGGAATATACCGCCGCCCTGACCCCGAAAGATGCGGGCAATCAGGTGGGCCGGGCAGTGAACCGCTTTGCACTGGTGGCGATGGCGGGCGAGCTGGCAACCCGGCTGGGTATCACCGGCTGGCCTGAGGGTGAAGCGCTGCGGGCAACCCGCGTCTGCCTGAACGCATGGCTGAAAGATCGCGGGCACACCGCCAACCAGGAAGATATTGCCGCACTGGAGCAGGTACGCAGCTTCTTTACCGCGAATCAGTACAGCCGCTTTGCTGACTGGCACGACGAGCGTAACCGCCCCGGCAATATGGTGGGCTGGCGCAGGGTGGAGAAAGGCAGTACCGCGCAGGGCACGGAAGCTGTCACCACGTTCTACGTCATGCCGTCTGGCTGGAAAGAAATCTGCAGGGGATTTGACTCGCGCAAGGTGGCACGTCTGTGCGCGGATCGTGGATATCTGCTGCCCTCCACCGATGGCATGCTGCAGACAAACATTCGCCCGCCAGAGATGAATCCCCGCAGGCTCTATGTCTTCAACAGTGAGGTGCCGGGTTAAGGCTTTGCGTGAGTCTTATTTATGAAGGGTAACAGGTGTAACAGGTGGAACGCCAGCCGATCCGCTGTTCCACCTTGTTACCCGCGATGTTCCACCTGTGCTGTAACTATAAATGTTTTACAAAACAAGGCTGTAACACCTGTTCCACCTGTTCCACCGCACCGGGGACATAAAGCAGACTGAAACCGAGGCATTTTTATCTGGCTGGCTGTCATAGCCACGCCTGAATAACCGTAAACGCCCGTTGTGCCAGCCACCACACACTGAGCACCGATAGTGTGCTTGTGTCAGCCACGGCACAATTGACGTAACGAACCAACGCGACAGGAGAAGTCATGAACAACACCGCAGAGAATAACAACCTTTCCACTTTTCCGGCTGTCACGCAGCGGGCACTGGAAACCCTGAACACAGCCAGAAACGTATGGCTTGAAGCACGCCGTCAGCAGAAAGCGGCGGCGGATAATATTGCGACAATCCGCCAGCGCCGCGCTGAAATGGAAGCCACGACAAACGCTTTGAATGAGGAGTGGCGCACGCTGTTTCGTGAAAGTCAGGGCGTTGTCTCAAAAGAAATGAAAAAGCTGCGCACGGAAATTGCGCTGGGACGTGAAACCCTTGAGGATTTTGATGAATTACTGGCTGCGCATGAAAAGGAAGCCGCTTTTTTACCGCAGAAAGCCGGGAAATTAGCCGGGCAGTATATCAGCGCACATAACACCCTTGTGGAAATTCGCGCAAAGCAAATCTGGGAAGACTTCATGCAGTCGCATGGTAAGGCGTTAATCCAGACGCTGAGCCTGCTCAAAACCACAATGGGGCGGGAAGCCAGTGCCGTTGTGGGTGTGGTGAATTCAGTTAATGACCCGGACACAGTACTGAAAAACTTTATTCACAAACATATCACCAGACCGGATCTTACTAACGCTGCGATGCCGGAACAGGACCCTGTGTTTAAACTGGCAGGTGTTGCGCCGGATTATGCTGCCCTTGCTGATTTCCGCAAACTTCCCTCTCCGGCGGCCCTTCATAAAATGAAGGTTCGTCAGGAACGGGCTGAGAAGGAGAAATCAGTATGATGACCCGAGCCACTCCCGACCAGGCGCTTACCGGTTTTCGAAATGCCAGTATTCTGTGGGCCGGACATATTGAGAGCCGAAAAATCGTTGAACAACAAATAGAATCTCTCCTCACTGCCACGGAGAAACCAGCAGATTATGCCCGACAGCTCCAATTACAGCGGGAACGTCTGGATGTGCTGAAATGGCAAATTAACTGTGCTGCACGTGAGTGTATTTACTCGCAGCATTTACTGATGGAGGCCTATACAGAAGACGCTCTCAGCAATTATATGCAGGCGAACGGAGCGGCCCTGACATCTGCACTGGCTCCGTTTCTTAAGGGGCGCGGAGGGCTGGAAGTTGCGTCCCGTATGTTACGCAGTGCCCTGGTTCGCCAGCTCGCCATAACCCCGCCTGAAATTGCGGGGGATTATCGTGTGATTCTGGATGAATCGGGTGTAATACCGGACCCCGTGATGGTTCGTGACTGCCAGAGTACTTACACCCCGGCACAACATCTGCGCTTTCAGCAACGCCTGGATTACATTAACGACATGCAGGAGTGATATTAATGGCACTTAAATGTCCCGAATGCGGTACGACGGCACACGCCAGAACCTCCGCCTATGAAGCGCCATCGGTTAAACGATCATGGTATCAATGCCAGAATCTTGAATGTTCCTGCACATTTACCGCACTGGAAAGTGTGGATACGATAATTATGAAGCCCCGGCGCAATGAACAGGAATCAGACAAAGCACAAATGCCGGAAAAACAACGGCAAACGCTCAATCGCTATGGCTCCGCTTCAAAGCTGTCAAGCCGTCAGCAAATTCCTGTCTGATTAGCAAAAAACACCCACGCAATCCCGATCCAGTACCGGGATTTTTTACGCCTTTTATCTGGCTGGCGTGAGAGCGCATGAGTGCATGCCTATGGCGCATGAAAACGCATGAGTCTCATGCGCCATTTTTGACGCAAAAGCCCTTGTATGGCGGCTTCTGAAACGATTTACGGGGTGCATGAAAACCAGTCTGTTAAGCGAAGCGGGCAGGCGGGCGGGGCTGTTCGCGCCAGCAAACTTAACGTTCAGATAAATTTAAAAAAATCAAAATTTTCTTTCGTTGGGAATGTTAATGTGCGCTACTTGGCGGCACCGACAAGTTCCAAACTTGCTATTGTTCTATTCAACTTGCACAATCAATACATACCGATTAGTTCCATAGCATCAACATCATTTTGGGCACATAGCTCTGAACTAATTTGTAGACGATTTCTTATAAAAAATTATATTTAAGGATAAAGAGAATTTTAACAGAGGTGTTATGTCCAATAAAATTGATGTTTTTTTGAGCAGAGTTAGCCACGTATCACAGTTTGTATTGGTTGCTTTTGCTATTTTTGGCTATTTTTATACAGTAAGGCCAATTTATCAAAAGGAAGTTTTGTCGGAAGACATAGCAAAAAAAGAGGTGGAATTAAGTAAATTAAAAACTGCAATGTTAAGCTCTCAGAAATCTATAGAGCAAAATAAAGCATTGCGAAAAGACCTGGAGGGCAGCATTGCCAAACTTGACTTACAATATAAGGAATCAGAAGAAAAGTTGAACTCTATAAACCATGAACTTAAAAAAACATTAAATGAACTAAATCAGCAAAAGATAATCGCTAAAAGAGCAGTCGATGCAAACAACAAGAACCTTGAATCTGTTTATTGGGAGAATTTCACGGGTCTTGTTGGAGTAGTTTACCTATCCAAGAGTACCGATTTTGTTAACAATACTCTAGGTGACACAAAATCGGCTTATAACACACCTGGTAGTTTATATTTAAATCCTTATGATGCAATTAGTGAAGCACTAAAGGATGGCAACCATAACTTTATATCAAGTTCAGAAAACGTGCCTGAAAATATCCGCCAAAAAATATTAACAAAGATCCGTTGCGCCATTGAAAAAAACAAAGCAACATTAACAACAAAACCTATTGGATATGACGAAAAGATTAGTGAATTAATAAAAACAATAAAGTCAACAAAATCACAAAACGATGAAAATAAAATAATAAAAAATTATAATGCAGAAAGAGAACTGTCATCTTATATCTTCCAGATAAATAAGCAATCAAGGGTCCATGCAATGGATTTCTTAAAAGACATTCAATATATAGACTAATATTGGACATATCACGATGAATACCAATACAAAATTTGATCTATGGTTAATCAGAATAAGTTACATCGCCCAAGTTGGATTGTTTTTTTTGACAACCTTCACAATATTTTATACAGTAATCCCAATATATCAAAATGCAAACTTACAGGAATCTATAGCAAAAAAAGAAGTTGAATACAAACAATTAAAAGAGAAAGAAATAAATTTATATTCAAAATTAAGAAAGGAATACTCTCGAAAGTATGTAATTGATGCGATCTCTAAATGTTCCCCAACTGAAATACTTATGCGTCAACCCTCTGAAGATGATTTAAAGAAAACGCATGATGTTATAATGAATGAACTCAAAACAATAATGAATAAAGATGTAACTGGTTGCTTTGAAGATACTTTCTATAACAATCAGTACATTAAGGAATTGAGTGATAGTGATCAGCAAGATATTCTACATAAAATCAAAAGCTTGCCGCCTTCCATTGCTAAATTACATGAAAAATACGAGGCAGATTTTAATGATAATGCCAAGCTATTACTTATCGGAAAAGAAAGCTCAACAAGATTAAAAAAAGTTGAGGATTTTTTAACAGAAACTGGGAATTATACAGCAACACATAAAAATGATTTTGAGAACTCATACATAGAGTCTGGAGCATTTGATTTAGTTGTAAAGTATGGGTTTGAACTCAATGATCTATTTTCAAAAACCATAAGATACAATTAATTACTAAGTACCCCCGTCTACTTTATAATAGTGGGCGGGGGTACACAAAAAAACAAGTTATGCACGTAAGATATTTTGAGTCAACCATTAAACATAAACCGTATCAATCCTAATATAAACTCGATTTATACTAACAATTATTATAAATCTAGAATAAAAGACTAAAAATAAATTTTTAAACACACTAAATTGTGTCTTTATCCCCATGACATACACGGTTAAGTCGTATTATTTTGATGCCTAATGAACGATTTAAAACCATTCAAGTATGCAAGTCAGAAAAAGACATTAAGAGATCCCTCCCTGCCCTGAAAAACTGGTAACGGGTACCGAGTAGCATTGTATAGTGGCTGAGCTGTAATAGCTTTATTGGGCGTTTTTCGCCGAGATAGTGATTTTTTTGCCGCATTTGCTCCGCCTTTCTTTCACCTCTCTTTTCATCTTTTTGGAGCTATTGAACTTGGCCGTTCTCTGTGGCCTAGATGAGACGTTCATTATCCAATGATGGTATCCTTGATGGTATCAAAAAAATTCAACACCAAAAAAACCATTAAAAAACATAATAATAAATCAAAATTCGATTCCTGCAGGGACACCATGCGCAGCCGCAATAATCTTCTCTCGGCAGCCATTGCAGACAATATAAATCTCCAATCTCCCTTTTGTATCGCCTTCTTAGCCACTTTATCAGGCCGGTCATGCAGTTTTTCCATGACTTTTATTTTGCTCCCCCGCCAGGTAGCGAGGGGAAATGATTTCATCACTAATACCGGCTCAGTCAAAGGTGCTTCTACACCCGTTGTGGCTACCCGGCCTACCATTTTATGCAGCTTCGCTTTCTGCATATTCCAGACTCTGCAGATATTGCAACGCGACCGGGTCGGCAATATATTCAACCTGACCATGATGGCGCTCGACCTCATCAATAATCCGACGAAGCTCAACCCGAAAAAACTCCTTGCGCAGATTAATTTTATTAATGCGATAATTTTCCAGGTGATCATGCAGCGTTTTTTCCAGTGCGGGGGCATCGTCGCAGGAAATCATAGCATGGACGTCAAAATCAAAAGGTCCGCCGCCCACTTAGTTCTTTTACTCGTTCCATAGGCTCCAGCCGT
>NZ_JH414805.1:202963-227599 GCF_000238715.1 Klebsiella sp. 4_1_44FAA | reverse complement strand
CACCGAAGGAGCCGATATTCGAAATGATATACACATATCCTTGCCTGGTGAGCTGGGCCATGGATTTGGCGCGTTCATACTGCTGATGTACGTCCTGGATTTTCTGCTCCAGCTCCAGACGCTGTCTTTCCAGCTCTTCCCGGTGTGTGCCTTCAGCGGCGAGAAGAGCTTCCTCCAGTAAACGCTGCTGCTCAGCAAGGCGTTGCTCCTCTTCTTCCGCTTCGCGCTGCTGCTGTTCCAGTTCATCCTGACGCTGTTTTTCTTCCCTAATCTGACGCTTAAGCTCAGCCTGATACTCTTTTTCTTCCTGCGCTTTTTCCAGCAGGGCGACCTTATCCAGAAACTGCTGCTTTACAGCTTCCCAGTCGGCGTTATCTTCAAGTTCCAGAAAGGTGATTTTCTCGCTAATAGCCGCGTAAGCGTCTCTCTCCTTCCTGAGCTGGTCGTATTTGCTTTGCCAGTTATTTACCGTGGTGCCGGAAAGTAGTGTTTTGACTTTGAATTTATACGCAGAATCCACAATACGCTGCAGTGCACGGGAGGCTTTATTTCTGGCATTGTGAAATTCTGTCCACTGAACGGCAAGCTGTTGTTTTTCCTGATACAGCTTGCAAGCCACTTCGCTACTGACGGTTTCGTCAAAGGCTTGCTCCTTTTTTGCCAGGTCAGTGGCTTTTTTTCTAAAGCCGCGATAAATAATAATTCGTATTATCAGCGCAATGGCTATCAGTAACCCGAAAAACAAACCAATAACGCCTGCCGGATTCGATACGGATTCAATGAATCGCTCATTAAGATTGATTAACGCCTTTACCGCAACATAAATCCCCCAGGCCATCGCTCCTATAATGATCAAAATGAGAGTTGCAACATTATCATCTTTTTTTCTTCGCGCCATATTTACTTCCTTTTCTATTTTAATCTTGATGATTTACCCGAAATAACAGAAAAAATGATATTCCGTTCCCTGTTAATACTGATTCCCGGTACAAATTGGTAAATGGGTGAAGCCAGGCTTACTGGCCATATAAAGAGGCGCACACGTGGGCTGTCGGGGTGGTGTTTTAACCGGCTCATCGTTTTCATAAACGCGCTGTGGCTCTTGCTTTTTCGCTGTTGCCGTCATTTTGGTTTGCGTTTTACGGGTAGGGATGGAAGGTTTAACCCGCTCGCGAGTTACAGAATCACCATATCCAGAGCAAAATCGCTTTGATTGACTTAGGCTTCCGTCATTACAGACAAACCGGCCATCGGATGTACAATGCGCTATCCCACCTTTTGAACCGGAGCAGGGCTTTCTTCCGCGAGCAGCGTCAGCCTGAGTGGTCAACAATATGCCTGAAAGCAAGAGAAGAATTAATTTTTTCATTTCCATATCCGTGTTGTATGTTGTTATTTAGGGTTCTGTTACCTGTCAGGTATTAACTGTTTCGCCAGAGAATACGCAATGATTAACTGGCAGATAAATTATCACTCCTTACGTTTTAAGCTTATTGGTGACCGGCGTACGCAGGACATTACGAGTATGGTTATTCCAGTTAACAGGGTCAGGATGTCCATTACGCCGGAGAGTCGTGCAGCGCATACGCGATGTACGGCAGGTCAATATTACTGTTGCTGTACGCCATCACCACTTCGGTGGTGACCGCATCATGACGCACAAATACTTTGGCATCCATCAGCGTTAATGGCTGTGCACGGGGTAAAATCCAGATGCAGTTTTTTAATATTCCTGTAGAAGCTGGATTTCGTGATGCTGACCTTACCGTCCGTGACGGTCTGAGTCAGGCCGCAGCCTGTGAATGGGTTGAATAAACAGATGGTTTTCCAGATGTTGCTGCTGTTTCAAATGCCTGACCAGCACTTTGCCTTCGGGCATAAACTCGGTGCCATACCGTACAAGTCCGATACCTCTTAGTTCCGCATCGATGGCGTAGCGCAACTCCCCGGGCACTTGCTGTTCGAGTAAAGTTACATTAAGGGACTGCAAACGGGGTTCATACTTGAGCAGAACACCTGCCAGCGTATCGATCAGTTCGTGGGCTGTCCCGGGCATACCTTGAAGAATTTTGGTCATATCCGGCAAACCATAATCTGATAGATGGGATACGGTACCGGCCCGGGCGTTCAAAATATACTGGATGTTATCCAGTACTGATAGAATGACCTGATCTTCTTCGTTTACAACTTCCAGGGGAAGATCACCTGTAAAGTTGCCAGTAAGAATTTCGTATAAAGATGGTGATTTTCTATCGGGCATTTTGATCTCAGGAAACTTGCCAAAATGATTGATTACTATTTTAAATTAATATTGAAAAGTTCATGAGGTGCCCCTAACCATTTCAATGCTTACGGATTTTTGTCACTTAGTGAATTCGTATGAATCATAGCCTTCTGGCCTTGGGTAAAGTAAAGAATGGCTATCACCGTACTGGAATTCTATACCGTCATATGCTCCCATGTTGGAAGTGCCATAATACGGTGATGGTTTAAAAACCACCTCGCCGGATGCATTGTAAATAATGAAAAAATAATCCTCATCCTTTAAGTACTTATAAAGTGACATAGGGGATATTATCCCTCCATGGTAAACAATTACTTTATATTTATTGTCAGGACTATTAAGCTCAAATACTTTTGTATATGAAGAAGGGATAATTGTTGATGGTAGAATGATCCATGCAACCATTAATATCACGACAAATAACACCCTAGAAACTCTCTTCATCATAAAATAATCACCTTATCCTTTGGTAAGGGCTCCTACCATAAAACATCTGAAAGCACTATAAAATCACCTCCAGTGTTATGCTTAGCCTGCCATTTTCTAAAGTCCGCGTTGAAAACCAGAACAAAACCAGTAAAATCTCTTGCCAATACGCCCCAAACGCCAGATAAATAAGTTGACATATATAAAGCTGATTCTGTTTTATCTAATATTCTGTTTTTACTCCAAATGCCAAGTGGTTCTGGAGTCTTGCCTTCGTCAACAAAATCATATGTGTCTTTGAGATAACACCCTAATTTATCGACAGTAAATATATTCTCACTTCCACTTTTACTTGTTTTTCCACGAATGCATACTTTCAAAGTAGAGTTCCCCATAGCACCATACCATTCATTCACAGTATCGAACTTGCTACCAATTATTAAGATGTTGACTTGGGCATTTGCATCAAGCTCCTTGATATTTTCAGAATAACTCAACGCAATACCCTCTTCAACAAGCGAGCCTTTCTTACCCAATTGAAACTTCAACCGCTTAATGCCTTTTTCACTTTTCCATATACGGGAAAGTTCGCTTATTCCATTTTTAACCTGTTCATTCTGAATTGCCCAAGACATTTTAATTATGTCACAGTTAATTTGTGATTCGGGTAATATTGTCGGGTCAGCATCTTGAGCACTTTTTTTGGATTGCGCCGTATATGTAAATGAAGGTTTGATATCAAACCAATGCCTCATTAACTTTGCAGCCACAGGCCATTTCATTTTATCAATCGCATCCGGGATCATATCAATGTGGAAGAAATCAACACTGACCTTCTTTTCCTGATGCTCCCGCTCTTTTGTGGTGGTCGTTGATGAAACCGCCATTACTTTGTCCCCGCTCTGATCTGGAAAACATAGTCCAGATTTATATTTTCTTCTGTATCTGAATTTACTACATGCGTCAGGGCTGAATCAGTTCTTCCTTCCACTGTACCTGTAGATGTCTGAACTTGATATGCAAACTCCATATCTTCAGATCCTGTTAAGGAATCCATGACCCTGAAACATGCGGTATTTGGACCACATGATAAATTTGGTAATGCCGCCAAAGTCCGCATCACCCTGCTTATATACATCGCCGTCGTGCCGTACTCGACCTTCCTAGCCTCAAGTTTCGGAGGGAATTGGTATTTTAAACGTTAACCACACTCTGGAATTTTCCATCCTGCCCACCCTTCGCTTGTGGGATACATTGCATATTGCCCGTGCCATTCTGGTGCAACCGAATCAGAGAACTGAGCTTGCCAAAAATGCCATGCAGAACTTTTTATTTTATTCCCATGAGCATCATATACAACAAAAAAAGATTGGTTGGAAAATAACCGCAACACTCTCCCGATACCACCATATGGTCGATAGTTAGGAATATAAGTAGTCAGTTCACACTTATTATCTCGACTCCATATAGAATCATTCTTTATTGCGTTTTGATAAGCCATAATCTTAACCACCATTAGCAAAACACATAAGAAGAGAACTGATATCAACATGAAGCAGCATGTTTTTTTTATAAAGCTATGCATTTATATTTACCCCTTTCCAGTAAATATATTCCTCCATATCTATCTTATTCAAATGAATGATAATGTTCGTAGGGATTTTTTTCACCGTCGAGTATACGAAAAAATCTCCGGTTTTATTTTCGTTCTTATATTTTTCACGGTACCTCACAAAAGATGAGTTAGTAACTCTAAAGTATCTGCAGTCATCGTCATCAATATATTCTTTTTGCAATAGCTCACTTATTACTCCTGGTTTGATGACACCATTCTCCCCCCAATAGCCTAACGGTTGATCATCACCATCATTCACAAACTCGTAGGTATCCCTAACGTACAATCCAAGCTCTTTAATTTCTAACCTCATGAAGCCATCAGTATCTCTCGTGACATTAAGATCTGTAAACGCAATTTTGATTATAAAAGACCCAAGAGCACCATACACATCATCTAGGGTATCTGTTGCTTTTTCCCACAATGTACTACCAATTTTTATAAAGTTAAACTGACTTGTTTTATCAAGTTCTATTGCTGACAAATTGCCATAATTCAAATAACAGTCCTTTATTTCGTCGCTAATAAAAAGACCTGATTCATCCAATCTGTTAATGATATAACAAAGACCATTAGATAACTGTTGTGATATTTGTTTTTTTCTCCCTAGATAGTCATTATACTCAATAACACTCGATACTTGTTTCACAAATGTATCGTAAATTGGTTTGATTCGTAAAGATGAAGTTAATAACCAATCAAAATCCAAATCTTCAATGATATGATTTTTGTCTACAGTATTCATATCAACTTTATTTTGTTTCTCTTTTGGTGTCATCTCGTAAAATGGATCATAGAACCATTTCCGCATGAAACGTGCTGACACCGTCCAACCTTTCCTCTCCATCACATCCGGGATGTCAGTTATTTTGAAGATTCTGACCGGAACCGTTTGTTTGTTTTCATTTTGACTTGTTAACTTTGATTTTATCTTTACAGTTTCCACAAAATCACCCTATAAATAATGAATCTTGTTTTAAAATATTTAATTCTACTTCAGCCTCATCAGGGTGACTCACGAAACTTGTGAAGCCCTTCTCGCATGAAATCCCTCTAACGACCGAACCTGTAGGTGAGGTCAATTCATATCTAATATTTGATATTGGCTCTTGGGTTCTATCATCTACAAGAACAAAACTCCTTCGAAAAACATCACCAAGCCCTGGTAAAAATGGGAGTTCTGGTGCCTGAGAATTACTTCCCGCCGCCATCGTCCTTTTCACCTTCCGTATATACGTCGCCGTCGTACCATACTCGACCTTCCCGGCTTCAAGTTTCAGGTAACTGCCACCACCAATTAGCGTGATACGTTTTTTTCCGGCAAACGAAATATCATTTGCTGAACTCAGCGTCAGCTTCTTCTCCGCAAACAGCCGCAGGCTGGCATTCTGCGCCTGCACCTCCACTGGCCCCTCCCCGGATTTGACGCTCAGCTGTCCGGTCCGGGCAAAGAGCCCAAGCTTCTCCCCGACCAGTGCGGTCATATTGCCCATGACACCGGCACTGATATCGCCCCCGGCATTAATGGCGACATTTTTCGTGGCCGTCATCTGCAGGTGCTCCCCGCTGGTCAGCGCCATCCCTTCCGGAGCGGAAATCAGCAGCGCCTCATTGAGCGGTTTCAGCCGCTGCTCAAACATCGCTATCTGACTGTCAACATCCGCCTTCAGCGCCTGCGCCTGCTCTGCCGCCATTTCCAGCTGCTGCAGTTGCTGGTTAAGCCGGTCGATTTCCTTCAGCGCGGCATTCCTGTCCAGCGCCTCACCCTGCGCCTTTGCCTGCGCATCCGCGCTGACAAACAGCCCCTTACCGGCACGGATTGTGCCCCACTCATCGGTGCGCAGTTCGGCACCCTGGCCACGATGTTGTCCCTGGCTGTCCACCAGGTGCCCGCTGTTGAGCTGCGTCCTGCCGTATTCCGTGGCGAGCTTGATGTGCTCCTCACCACGCCTGTCTTCCATCCGCAGCTTGTTGTTCGCCGGTGTACGCAGTACGTTGCGGGTGTGATTGTCCCGGTTTACGTGGTCAGGATGTTCCGAGTCATGCAGCGCACTGGCGATGTACGGCAGGTCAATATCACCATTGCTGAATGCTATCGCCACCTCAGTTCCATCAATCAGCGGCGTATGCCAGCCGAGTGTTTCACCGGCATAAGGCTTCGCCATCCGCAGCCACAGGTAGCCGTAACCCGGCTCCGTCCCCTCCCGGTCGAAGTCCGGCTTCACCCGGTAGCGCCCCTGCCCGTCCAGGTGAGCGTAGATATCGTTCTTTTCCCGGCTCTCAATCCGCGCCGGAAGCGTGCCGTGAATTTCCGGACGCGGGATTTCCGCCGGGCGGAAACAGTAACGTTCGGTGTAAGGCAGGCCCCATACCGACACGTGCAGACGGGAATCACGGCCCCCCCGGTAGGTCACCAGGGTGAGGACGACGCCTTCCTCCAGGGCCGTAATGACATCGCCCTGCGGCTCCAGCACCTGTCCGGGTGTGAGATGAGCAGCGTTGCTGAACAGATGAATACGGGCTGATTTATTCAGCTCCCGCTCGTGATGAAGACGGGCGTAGAACGCGCCGGATTCGGTTTCCGGCTCCGGGCTGGCATCGTCACCCGCCTCACGGTAAGGCGCTGCGTAGCGGTAATGCTCCCCGGTGGTGACCGCATCACTGCGCACGCTGACCGTTGCATCCATCGGCGTGGTGGCGGTGCGGTAGTTGTAATCCCGCGTGGTGACGGTGCCGGTGGCGATGTTGTGCCAGGTCCGCACATCCCAGACCGATTCTGCCGCGCCGTCAAATAGGCCCGATGGTTCGCTGTAGGGCAGACGCACATCAAACCGGTAGTTCAGCTGGCTGTCGGCAAAAATGTACGTATCCAGCTCACGGGTGTCATCCATCTCCGTACGCCAGTAAATCCCCACCTCAGACAGAATGCGCCGGATAAACTGCAAATCCGTTTCCCGCCACTGGGTGATAATTTCACGCGGCGGGTAGGTGCGCTCCAGCCGGAAGTCAAAATCAGGTCCTTGCAGGCCATGTTTGCGCAGCACCTGCTCCACCACCTCCGGGACGGACTGGTTCTGAAATACGGCGCACTGCCGGGTGTACCCGAGGAGCGCCAGGCGGGAGCTGAGCGTGAGCCGGTAGTGCGACTGGTCTTTTGATGTGGACAGCCATTCCAGGCGGGTCACCATGCCGTGGACATTTTTGCCGCCACGCATCCGGAAGGTGGCATATTTCATCAGCACCTGTTCCGGTGGAATGTCCGCCTGCGGGGAGGTAAACTCAATGTCCCACCGGAAGGGCTCGCTCAGGGCTTCGCTGCCGCGAAAGCGCAGAATATCCGGCTTCACTGAACTGTCATTGATATCCAGAAAATATCGGGTCTGTCCGTCAAAAAGCGCCAGCCAGTTATCCATCACATCACTCCTTTACCGGCACAAGGCCAAGCCAGCCATCACCCAGTTCAATCGTGCGGGGGTTGTCCGGGTCGAGGTCGTCACGGGTCAGTACCAGACGCCAGCGGTTGTCCTTCTGATCCGGCCGGTTAAACAGCCCCACCACCGCCACGAACTGAGCGTCCTCATCCATGGGCATATTGAGCGTCACGCTGCCATTGGGCATCACCAGCAGCTCTTTTGATGCCAGGACGTCGTCCTTAAGTACCGTATCGGCCCTGCGCAGCAGCGTCTGGTAATCGGCGGCATCAACCGCTTTACGATCCCTGAGCTGATAAACCCGCACCATGGTTGCCAGCGGCGTCTGTGCGCCATCGGCGTTAATGGCCGTGCGCGGGGTAAAATCCAGATGCAGCGTTTTAATTTTTTTGTAGAAGATGGATTTCGTGATGCTGACCGTACCGTCCGTGACGGTCTGCGTCAGGCCGCAGCCTGCGAGTAGACCGCAGGCAATAAGCGTCAGCGCCCTCCGGCGGGTTACTGTTGCCATTCAAAAGTTCCTTTATTGAGAGGGAATACGTGATTAGTCGAAGCGGTAATGCCCGTCTTCAGCAGGAGGTAAAACAGAGCATTGCAACCCTTCATAGCAGCCCAGGCTGACAGTCAGACTCTCCCTGTTATTGCTGAGTTTTCCTGCTTTCAGCCCCAGCAAACCGGTTCGGCCCAGCTGAATACGCCTGCCTTTGCCAACGCGAGGCTCAGGCAATAACCGCACGGGTACCGTGAGGCGCAGTCGGGCGTCACTGCGGTAGCCAAGATAGACGCGCAGCAGGACCAGCAAATCGGTATGGAGGACAGCACCGGGTAACCAGCCTTCCGCTTCGCCCGGATCTTCCGTTTCCAGCGTCACCAGTACCCGACTGCATGCTTCCCTGGCCGTTTTACCCAGCGTGGCCCGCTGCGAAAGACGGATGCGGTTTCCGGTACCCAGCCCACTGCGGTTATCAATATGGACCTTAACCGGATCGGGTTCGGTGATAATTGCCCGGGTATTCGGTGCCAACAGGCTCACCAGGGCCCGGATACCTTCGGCATTACGGGTGGGTAATCGCATGGTGCCCAGCAGGGCCAGAAAACGGGAAACCGGCGTTGCCACCCGTTCCGCTGTGCCTGGTATACCGAGTCCCACCAGTCCCAGCAGACACTGTGATGTGGCATCACGGCCACCGGCCTCGAAGGTCGCCGGATACGCGTATTTTCGCCAGATCCGGTAATACTGAGTGGTGATCCGGTGGCTGAAAATGTCCAGGAATGAGGTAACCGCCTCGTGTCCTTCGCGGCGCTGCGCAATATCGTCCAGCCAGGACGTCGGCAGAGGCGAGTCCACGCCATACACCCCTAGAAATGTCGTGCGAACCGTTGGGGGTAATGTCGGATGGTCTTCGTCAGTCTCCACTGCTTTCAGGGTACTGACCGGGAAACCCATACCAGGCCAGGGTCTGAATCGTACCGGATCGTCGCCCGGATGGCTGGTGGTGCCCAGTTTAGGAACGTCCGGATTTTCCTGTTCCAGTAGCTGGCAGAAACGATAAAAATTGGCCCGCCAGATATCCTTGTTAAGGGCCAGCGTCAGCCCGGTACGTGCTGGCTGTGATTCTCGCGCCATCTCAGTCGTTTTCCTGTCGGTTGCAGCACCAGCGTGAGCTGGTTAAAGAGGTGAATATCGGCATAGAGCGCGAAGAACCGGTGCAGCATTTCCCCGAAGAGATTCACGTCGCCCTCGCCTGAAAAATTGTCCATATTCAGCGTGACCTCAATGTCCACGCCCCGGAGCATAAAACCCTTCTCAAAACGACGGATCAGGGTGTGCTTCACGGCGACGATTGCTTCAAGCCGACGGCGGTTCATTTCATCGTCGGTCCAGTCATACAGCGCCAGCGTGCCCCGCAGTACCTCCGGATTGTCCATCATGCTGAGAAAGTTTGAGCCGAGGTGGCTCATCACCCGCCAGTGAAAACGATCGTTTGCCGGGGGATATAGTGGCATCGTCGGTGCTGTGACGTTCAGTACTCTGACGGGCACTTTGCCTGTTTTGACCACCCTGTCCAGCAGGGTACTTTCCAGTGCCTTACGTGGAAGCTGACCGTTGGTACCGGTTATTCGCATCGAGAGGGACTCCGGTTTATCGGACAGCTGCTCCAGTTCGAACGAGCGGCCCCCGAGAATTAACCAGGTGTCATACAGGCCAGAGGGACCGCGTTTCACGCGGGTATGGAAATAACGCTCAGGGGCATCGTGGCGCATCATACCGCCCCGGTGCCGGAAGCTGGTGAACGGCACATAGGGGTGTTTACCATTCTTCACCGCACCATGGATGTTATCGACGCTGTAAATCTCGGTGTGTCCATCCTGAAGACGCAGCGGCCTGAGCAGGTATTCGTTTTCCAGCGGGTTAAGCGTCAGCGGGTCGGCTTCCAGGGTAAAGAGATTGATGACCGGCGCACAGTGCAGCCGGAAGTTTTCTGTCTCAAAAGGCAGATCGGATGACCATGCTTCACTGAGCACAATGTCGATTTCAAACCAGGTGCTGGCCGCAGTGAGCCCGATGGTGTCGAGACCGCGCAGCTCAACAAACATAAACTTCGGACGGAAGCTGAAATACTCCAGCAGCAGCTGGTAACCACTGAAGGCGGTATCGGCTTTCTTCCACAGGCCGTCATTGTCGTCAAAGCCCATGGGTTTGCACCAGCCATCAAACTGATGACGTTCAGTATGCGTCCCGGCATGACGCGCATACATGGCATGTACACGCCGGGTCATTGCCAGATGCAGCGCAGAGCTAACCGGACTCTCTGCGTTGAGGAATATGGCGACCTTGTCGATCCCGGCTTTACGCCAGTCCACTTTTTCAGGGCATTCGAAGCGCAGGCGGATAGCAGAGCGGCCATCGGTTTCCGTGTGCAGGCTGGCGTCCGCAAGGTGCAGCGGTTGTAGCGGCACATCGCGGGTCGTCCGGTACTGACAGGCGGTTTTATGCGGCCCGACAGGACGTGACAGAACGGAAAAGCCTTCCGCCAGCATTTCGGCCTGACGCAGACTATGCCAGTCAGGCGAGAACTCGACGATGGCCAGCGACGGGATAGTCTGCATATAGTGCGGCCACAGCAGACTCACCAGCCCTTCAGTCAGTTCCGGCAGATCATCATCCAGCTTTTCACGCAAACGGCCCATCAGGAAGGCAAAGCCTTCGAACAGGCGTTCCACATAAGGATCGCGGGCGCCGGGTTTATCCAGATTAAGCATCGCTGCACGATCCGGATGAGCCCGGGCAAACTCTTTACCGGCTTCACGCAGGTAGCGCATCTCTGCTTCGTAATAGCGCAGGGTTAAATCATCCATACAAATTTTAAATCCCGATTTATTGAATTTTTATTTAATTAGGTTCTTTTGCAATGTATATTTCTGATTTGAAATCATCTTGATAAGAATATGAATAAACGGAAAGAATCAGGTCTTCTCCATCATATTTTATATAAAATGGGTCCAGAATACCTTCTACGGGGATGATCCGTTTTGTTGTTTTTTTATCAATATCGGTTTTCCAGATACAACCTAATGCTCCACTATTGTCAAAGTAAAATGTATTGCTATCATCTCCCCATACATATTGCCGGGTATATCCAAAAGCATCGTCAGTGATTGAATTATCAGCCTTGTCTGCAAAAACATTCAACCCCTGGTCCGGACGGTTGACTGGAAATACATACATACCTTCATCTGGGTCTTTAACGTTACCATCACTTGAAGCCAGTCGCCATTTGCTATCAGGCGATATCAATGAAGCATTGCACTCTGAACTGCCACAATAACCAGTCCATGGTGTTGTTTTTTTGTCAGTGCATCTGCTTGCTCGGAGGAAATGTCTGAAATGCTTTTCCCCCCATCCGGAGATATAAACAAATAATGATATTCTTTATGTAAATCATTCCCAACAGCAAAGTAGGCTAACGCGTTTCCTTGAGCATCTCTGGTGCGGGATATTATATTTAAATAACCATCATATTGTTGAATGATGCGAGGGTTTTGATCGTCCACAAGCTCTACGAGAAGTGTAATTTTTTTACCTTGATACCGTCCGCTAACAGAAATATAAATGTACAAATCATCTTTAATTTCCTGATATGTCAGTACTGACGATACATGCATACCTTCAAGATTAATTCCGCTTTCAAAACTATCAGATGAAAAGATTTTTTTTACAAGCCATGGTGAGTCGGTTATTGTAAATCCGGACCTGGTCTTAATTGGACCATCCAGCATTTCATCCAGTTTGTCACCTTCGCGGTTGAAAATATCATTGACATTTTGGAGCTTGTTGCTTGCAGTTAAACTTCGATTGCGAATTAAATAGCTATTGGTAATACAGGTAACATCACCCTGGCAACTGTTTCTTTCTTTTAGCCATTCTTTTTGACGCTCAGCCAGACGTCCATGGCTTAAAGAACTGTCATAGGCCTGTTTGAAAAAATTGTTAAGAGCACTGTCAAGCCCTGATAAATACTCATTGCTACATATCGTTTTTTCTGTCGGTGATAAATTTGCAAGGGAACAATCAAATCCCGCAGATATGGCAACCTTGCTGCCAGAAAGAAGGCATAAAGCCAGGGCAATAAAGCGATAACGCATAATAATCCTTGTTTGTTTCTATTCAATGTTACTGGCAAAGCACCATGGCACGGGCCGGGTCAATGGCAATAAGTCCGGCAAGTAAGGACTCCATCTCAGGCATCAAACGGGCTTTATCAGATTCGCTGCGACCAGCTTTCATACGTAACAGCTTCAGTCGGCGGGCCTGGACTTCAAACAACAGATCGGGTTCCCAGTCTCCCAGCGTCAGCTGTGGCGCACAGGTAGTTAGTTCGCCAAGCAGATGAAGCGCCATATCGTTTCGTCCATATTGCTCTGCCACCCGGGCCATTAGCAGGCGTATCAGCCAGCGATGGCGTGGTGTGTCTATCCCCGGTCGGGACTGGAGCCAGGTAAGCGCCGCTTCGGGACCATCCGTGTCGCCCTTTTCCATGGCTTCCGACTCAAGGAGCAGCACATCATCAGCTTGACCATTAACGACGGTAGCGAGTTCATTGTCGTATATCAGGCCTTCTTCATTCACTTTTTCCGCAATCCAGGCGGTGGTGACTTCGTCAGCAAAGGGGGTACCGTCATTCCATGCCAGCCCTTCAAGGCCCGGGAGGCGTTTAAGCAGCAGCCGCAGATCGAACAGGACGGAGTCTGTCCAGGTATCCCAGGGGTAACCGGCATGGCTGAGCCCCTGCCAGAGATACCACTGAAGATCGAGCCAGAAATGGTTGACCCCTTCGCAATACATCTGGCTGGCCTGCTCAACCAGTTCGGTCCAGTTTTTCTAAATATAGAGCCGCTTAAGTTGAGCGCGATACTCGGGTTTCGGCGGTACCAGGCGGGTGCGGCCGCTACTGTCGAGAGGGGGGATCTGATCGACTGTATCCCACCGCACGGTCTTAATCAGCCGGTGAGAAGCCAGCCAACCCTGAGATTGTTCGCTCAGCCAGCGGGAAAGTAACTTTGCCTTGTCGAGTAAATCGCGGCCAGATTTCACGGCTGACAGTTGCGGTGAATCCGAATGGGCTGGTTCATGCCCCTGCTCCTGAGCACTGCTGTTCTGGGGGACCAGCACTTCCATGCCACCCGAACGTGCCAGGCGGTTTTCAAGAGCGGTACAAAGGCCTGCAAAAGACGGTTTCTCGGCTTCCGGCCAGTCTGCCACTGTGGATGCAAGCAGGCTTATAGCGCCAGCCGTCAGACCAGCATCATTGCGGTCTACCTCAGGCCATAACAGCAGTGCATCAATCACTTTTGCACTGTTCAGCCACTCCAGCGCAGCTTTACGGGCTACGGGACGCTGGGGATGACATGCCTGCCCGTAGCGAGTCAGCATCGCGACAAGCAGTAGTAAACCTTCGGCCAACCCTTTTTCACCGTCGCGGCTGAGTCGGGTCTGCACGTACCAGGTCACGACACGAATGTCTTTGGCGCATTCGCAAAGACACTTCCGGGCCAGTTCGCACAACAACGCTGAATCGGTACCTGAAAGCTTATTGATCTCTTCACGCATCAGCTGAAAATTATCATCGTATGCGGGATCGTCCCCGGTTTCAGACCCGGAGGTGAACGGATGCAGCCAGTTATCCCAGAGCGACAGGGCATCATTTGCCCGGGAGGTGAGGCGCTGCCTTTCTTCCTGGCTGGCGGCGCAGGCGGTTAACAGATCTTCCGGTGAACTCATTCTTTTTCCCGTTTGTTAGTCTCTTTCATAAACCTCATGGTCGCTTCCAGAGAATCGTCGTCCTTACCATTGACGATTTGCGGTGGCTTCCATTTCAGCAGCATACTTTTCTCCTCCCCCTGAGTAGGTTTGCCCTTCCAGTCGCTTTGCCAGTGGGCTTTTCTGACATGGGGCGCAGGCTCCGATGGGGTGTGGAGGGACTGTCCCCTGATGTACTGGCTTCCGGCGCTCGCGGTACCTGCCTGAGCGCGGAACCGGCCCGGGCGCCGACAAAAATCTGCACAGGCTTGTCAGGGTGGATGAGGCGTTGATGCTTTCCGACACGTCTGGGTTCGGGTCTCACAGGTTTCCCTGCTTGCCCCATTCACTGTTCTCAAAGCAGGGCCAGAACAGCACCGGCAGGACCGCGTTCCAGAATCCATGGATCCCCTCCTCCTGCTGACTGATGGCCGTGGAGACAGAAGCGGCAAGGGTGAACAATGCGCCCATCGTTACTGGATCGCTTCTGCGCCAGCGGCAACATTAAAAATAGCGTTGGGCAGCGTGAACCCCTGCAACTTCAGTAATTCAAGAGGACCACTGCCGAGTTCGCTACGCATCACAAACTTCAGAGGATTGCCATCCGGGGTGATCCATACCAGTTGCGTCCGGCTGGCATCAAGAGGAGTGAGCCGGGCTTTGTCCAGCAGGCGAATGAAGCCCCAGTTACCCTGGTGACTGGCGTAGAGTTGCATACCACTGTTTACACTACGCCAGCTCAACGATACGCCTGGATAGTAGCTATTCCCCGGCCAGGTGAAGCTTTGCCAGCTTTCCATCTGATTGAAGTAGTCCAGGTTCTGCTCATCGAGGGTCAATTGCACTCTGGCAACATCCTTTGAAGGACGCGCCATCAGTTCGAAGTGAATACCTGCATCGCCCTGAGAGAACACGATATCAGACAGCTCTGCCAGCTGATTAATCGCCCGGAGGAAATCCGGACTGACAACCATCCCCTGACTTGCGGAAGGATCAACGACCCAGCGATTTCCCTCCTGGTGGAGGATCCCGCCAAGATTAGTTTTCAGGAAGTTAGTAATTCGACCCGAGTCGCTACGCAGGAACTGAGCCAGTAACGGCAGGGAGGCATCGCTGCCGGTGGCCTTAAACGGATACCGCCCCGCAAAGGCCTTATTCCACTGTTCGACAATGGTCGATTGCCAGCGGGTATTGAGACTACCCGCTGCCGGGGCAAGGACCTGCCGCCAGGCCAGATCCAGCGGTTGCACAAACAACGACTGACCAAATCCGTTCCACTCCTGCCCCAGGCTTGCCGCAACCAGACTGCCGTAATCGCGGGTGTCCGTCAGGTCGATGGCTTTACCCTGGAATACGGTCTGTGCCAGCATCTGCGACATCGCTTGCGGATCCGGGGCGCTGGTGACCTGCTGAAGCTTCAGCCGCACCTGGGTAACGCGGGCCAGCCAGGACTGGAAACTGAGGTTACCGTTGCTACCAGTGCCCTCTTTACCTTCCATAAATCCCGTCAGTGGTCCAAAAACGTCCTCCAGTGGACCTTTCGGCCCCTGCGCCTGCTCAATGAACTGTCGGGTATATTTTTTCCGACCAACCAGTTTTTTCGCTGAATCCACTATCGAATCAGCCAGTGCCTCACCCTTCTCTCCTGTTTTTCCCTGCCAGGCCAGCGTATTCATTAAGGCCACAAGCGGAGACTGACGGACATCGCCGATCAGACTGAGCTGGGCAATTGCTTCAGAAAGAGACGTGGCTTCCTGCCACTGAATGCTGTTGACCATGTTCAGCCAGGCATTACCAAAATCGGTAAAATACCGTTCTGTCAGGCGGGCCTTCAGCGCCTCCGGGGAGATATCACTTCCTGCCTGGTGCGTTTTATCCGTCAGGACCCAGTCGATTTCATCACGTCGTGTCTTAACGACCTCGTTAATTGCATCCTGTACCTGCTCTTCCCAGGCCTGGCGCGTAAACATACCCGGGACGACTTCGTCAGTGCTGAATACCGTTGAGGCATCGGTATCGCCGGTCATATCGGCAAGCGTTAAATCAGGCCAGTTGCTGGCCACGCGCTTAAGCATGTCCTGGTACAACCCGGACTCAGCGTTACGCTGGCCAATCTGCTTGAGCAGGATCTGACGGACCGTGCTGATTAATTCAGCGTCAGGCTTAATTTTCCATTCCGGATGAGACGGGAGGTTCTGCGCATAAAAACCCAGTAGTTTTGGTGCCAGGTCCTGCCATGTGCCATCCGGCACATTCTGGCGTTTCGGCCAGGCCGTCAGCACGTTTTTTGCCAGCCAGCTTGCGTCTGCTTTGTCCGGACGGGCCAGCATCAGATAACTTTTGAGCACGTCCCAGGTATGCTGTGTGCCCTGCGTACGGGCATCACTGGCAGGAGGAAGTTGCACAAAGGCATTCAGCTGCTGCTTGAGATGGTCTGCTGTGGCATCCCTCATCAGCTGTACGTTGTTTTTCGCATACAGCGGCCAGAGTGCAGCCAGCGTGTCGCTGTCCTGATTAAGACCAAAGCGGGTGTACCATGGAGCGCCGGTCGCTTCGCGATGTTGCAGACGGGCAATGGCTTGCTGTAGTACGAGCTGGTTGTGCAGGCGTTCAGCCAGTGGTTTTGCAGTATCCGCTGCCTGCCTGGCCGTCTCCTGCGCCTGATAAATCTGGGTACGGTTAACGACGAGGGACAGCAGTGTACCGGCCCCCCACAGGACTATCAGGGAAAGCAGGATTAACCGCAGCATCTTCAGCCAGTTGAAGCCCAGTTTCCTGCCTCTGACGGCATCGCTGTCATCAATGACGGCTTTCCAGGTCGGCGTGTCGAGGCGCGTGTTCGGCACCGTTCCGGCAACAGCCGGTTCAGGACTGAACATGACACCGCGTAAACGCCAGGCCGCAGATCCCTGCATCAGTCCGCTGAGCAAAACGGTCAGACTGGTTTTTAGTTCATGTCTCAGGCGGGAGGATAACTGCAGCAGGCCATCATGCGCCGGATTACTCAGTATCTGCGCCATACCGGCTTTTTGAAGGTGCTGAGACAGCGTAGTCAATGCCTTACCAGCCTCTTTTACGGTGCCTTCCGGCCCGAAGATGACCCCTGTCGCAGCCGTTTCCGCGTCCTGCTGAGCACCCGCTGCCTTATCAGTCAGCCACAGCCAGACAGGCGCCTGCCAGCCTAACAGGTGGTCGGCTTTCTGGCGGCAACGCAAGAAGGCATCCCGTTCGCTATCCGTCGGGAGGGCTGAGGTACTCATCACCTGAATGATGCCATCAACCGGCTGGCCAGATCGCAGACGCTTCAGTTTTGAAAGGAAGATCTTATCCGGAAGTGACTGCGCATCACCGCCATAAATCAGCACATTGCCGTCGCCTTCCTGCCAGAGGTCATGACACAGGCCCGGGGCCGCTTTCTGGACGTCATCCGGATTACCCATCACCAGCAGGAGTCGCACCTTACGCTGCCAGCGGCGCCCATAGCGAAACCGCAGGTGCTCGGACACCGCCTCTTCGCTGAAGACAGGTTGTTCGTCGTCGTCTTCACTGGCGATGGTGTTCGTCACCGGAGCGGTAATCTGAGACTTTTTCTGTCCCCAGTGGAAATACAATCCGGATTTACCGGCGATGTCAAAAGCCTTCTCTGTCAGCCAGCCGAGTAAAAACAACGCGGCAACCAGTATGGCGCAGAATGTGAGTATGCGCTGGCCGTCATAGGGACCGAATCCCGTGGCCGAAGCTACGTTTTCCGGAAAGGCATATAACAAAAATGCCACGATGACCGTCATAAAAAAAGCGACAGTGACAACAGAGCCGATGAGTGTTTTGACTTTTACCTTAGTCATTCTTAGGCGTTTCCTTGCGAACTTCTTCTTTGGTGATGACAGCGATCCAGATGTCGTCCTTATCAGCGTCGGGTTGTGCGGCGATAACTTGGGGGCCTCGTTGTTCAACGTCAGCATTAGCAAGCGTGATGGCCAGCCATGGAGCAGCATGGCCGGTATATCCCAGCACGGGATCGATACTGGAATTGTCTTCTGAAAGACTAAATTCCACTTCGCTCTCTTCGCAGGCATTATTCCAGCCGCTGCCCGACGTCAATGTGGGACCGGAGATCCAGCTTCCTTTGAGTTCATTGGGCAGGGTCTTCGACCAGAGCAGCGCCCGGGTGAGCGTCTTTGTGAGCGTTGTTTCTGTTCCCCTTTCGGGGCGATGGAGGCGGAGCGCATCCGGCCAGGCATTGGCTTTGCGGTTGCTCAATACCACCATTGATACAGCATCAGCATCTTCTTCCCGGGGAGACGCCGGTAACGACAGCGTGATGGCAACCAGAACGCCCGGGGTGTCCCATCGCTTGTCCAGCCAGGCATCAAACGCCCCCAGCCCGTTTCCGGCCATCAGACGAAAAATCCTGCCCGTCTTGAGTGAGAGCTCGGCTTTAAGCTGCTCTTCAATCAGGGGATACAGATCGTTATCACAGTCCAGCATCAGCCAGCATGGCAGCTCGGGCGGAAGCGGCTTAACTATCCCCTCTACACGCGTGGTCAGTTTATTAACCACTGCTTTCAGGGCCTTCGTTAAATCTGTCTGATATTCTGGTAATGCCGCGTATCTGACCGGTTTGTCACATCCTCGTGGGCAAGAGAAGTCGATAACGGGAGCTGCGACTTTCATTGCCTTCAGCAGGTCATCGGCTTTGTTTCCGGCCGGAGCCTGGATGTGCGTACCGAGGATCCATGCACAGCGCTGACCGCGCAGAATTTCACTGTCAATAAGCGCTTCTCGCTCGACATTACGGGACTCGGCCCCTACCTGTTCGGCTTTGTAGGCAAACCGGCGTAAGCCGAAAATAAGCCCCCAGGTGCAAAACGGGAGGCCCAGCGCGGTGAACCAGAAGACAAAGCCGGTTCGCTCTGACGTCCAGCACCATAGCGTGAGCGCTATGCCCCCCAGCATGACAAACGCGAGGAAGAGCAGCCAACGGCCGGTGCCGGGACGCGCTGCCTTAGGAGCCTTTTCAGGGATGGCATCCAGCCAGACGGGCATAATCAGGCAACCTTTGCAGCGGCAAATGAACTGATCAATGTGCAACCACAGGCACATTTGTGACCGTGAAAGGCAACCGGGATACCATGATCAAGATAATCAGAATTGCCTTCTATGATAGTTGTAGGGCCATGTCCCGGAACCGGGCAGGACACTTTGTCGCCTTTACGGGCAACACCGATACCACCGAATTTCATCGTTTCGGAAGCGGTCAGGACCGAGCCGCCGTGAGTGGTTTTATCGCCTTTGCGGATAATCTGAAGCATTAATAAGGACCTCTGCGAGTTAATAATTATCATTAGGTTAAAGTAACTAGTCTCCAGACATATTAATTCTGAATCTGCTCCAGTAAGTCATTTAACTCATTCACTCTTGAAATATTCATGTCCATACGGCATACGCTGTACATTGGCGAACCGATTATAAGTCCTTGAACATCCCACCAATTTTCACGTGAAGCAATCCAGTTTTTTTGTGCCGTCTCGAATTTACTTGTAATGTCAGGTATTCCACGCGCTTTAATGATTTTGTATATTTTCTGGTAAACAATGTTCATGTCTTTCTTTGCGGCGTCTGATGCCTGGTCGACACAACCCATTACAACAGAGTTATTTATATCTTGATTCATTTTGCGACAATCAGTTTCAATCCTGGAATAGTCGTTTAGTGCAGCATGTGAAATACAAGGGAGTATTAGAAGTAAAGTCAGTGTTTTGTTCTTAATCTTCATTTTATTTGAATAATCCAGTGGAGGCACTACTAATTTAACTTACCTATAAGTGCCTGGTTCTACAATTGAAAAGACCCATTCAGGACTCAATGGCATGTAAATGCTTTTGAATATTTATTCTGTATCATACTCGTCACCATTCCATCGCAAGATATATTTAGGTCCGCAAAAAATATCTTTTAGCCCTTTGTGTGATTTTTTTGATATTCCAATGGATGTACACATATATGCTGCATCTATTGATTTTCCATCATGCATTGTGATTTCGAATGTTAAAGTAGGAGAATTATCGAGATTAGACATACGGTCCGATTGATCACAAGTGCTTGGTGGTGTTGAACTCAGAAACGTATACTCGATGATATCTTTTTTACCGTCACCATATAAGTCAGTAGTAACGCGACCTGTTTGCCCATCGACAAAGCCAGAGTTTTTCAGCTTACTTGCCGTTACCAGCATATCAACATCTTTGGCTTGAGAACATTGAGCATATGTTGCCGATGCCATTAAAATTAATATAACCAAAGAGAGTTTTATGTTCATTTTAATAATTATCAACCGTCTTCATATAGGTTTTAATAAAATCATTTAGTTGCTCTACACCATCATATTCGCATTGGTTTTCTATCAAATCTGTGCGTTGACCTTCCATCGAGTTATATAAGCTGCATCGTTCAGAAATAGAATTCCGCTGACTATTATAAAACGCCATATCAATTGAATACTCATTACCAGATTTGGTAATAATCTCTTTAATGGAGTCCTCTGTTTTTTTGTGCTGGTTTGTATGCAATTGATCATATCTGGATGAGATTGCATCGAGGAATTGCAAACTTGTGGTAATTTTGCAAATGAAATTACTGGCAAACTCATGAATAATGCGAATAATATAATCTTCATCCTTTAACCCCAATTTCAGCTAATAATTTTAAGATTTGAAATGCTGAGGCTCTTTGTATGAAAAAACTCTGATTTTTGTAAGAATCTAAAAAGTTTATCCACATGTGAACAATACTAATTATCATTCATAACATTTTCAATTTCTTCTGTTTTTTCTCTAAGTGATGGGTCCGTTTTGCATACGCGAAGAGGGAGTGCCTTGAAGTTGAATATTCTTGTTATTTCTTTTGATTCCTTTGATGCCTCAGATAGTATGCAACCACAACCATATCCGTAACTATTATTTGTGTTAATAAATTCTTTAGAAGGAAAGCCGACTAAATATTCCATTCCCGTTGGTCCTTCTTTTCCTTGGGTTGAAATTGTCCAGTCACCATCTTTATCCGTCAACCAGTAGTTTCCTGGGGTTGGATTTTCTAACCATCCACATCTATTTTCTTTAGCATATAATGACGGGGCGATTAGTAAAACTAGCAAAGCTATTTTTTTGTTCAAGATATCTCTCCTGCATTAAGTTGTTCTAAAAGACTTTCCGCAGAATGTTTGATTTCATCTACCTGAAGCATTGTATTTTTGAATCCATCAAAGCAAAAACCATAGAGCCTGACAATAAATCTGTTTTACTAAATCATTATTGAAATTAATGATTATCAGATTAATAAAGCTCGGGGATAATATCCTGCATAGGCTCCAAATCTAGCGTGGTAGATTTCTCATTTATTTCTTCCCCTGATAGATTAAATGTCTTGAACGTTTCACCACATGAATTGCAACCACCTGCGCCGGATAAAATAATTCTGTCATTTTTACATGAGGCTCCGTAGAAGACGAAATTCATCATTTTTATTTTTTCGTCTTTGCTGTTAATGCGTTCTACAAGACCTGTAAACTTTGATAGATCATGGTTTTCCTTACCAAGGGCAAAAATTTGCTTGCTGCAAATTGGTATGTCAAGTTTATCCTGGTCACCCTTAAGGTTATTTACACTACAAAATGATTCGATACTGTATTGAATACCACCGCAAGAAGATTTGAAAACAGTAGGAGTGTTTGCATTACAAAATGCTGGAATTAGTAGAAGGAAAATGATTTTTTTCATAAATACTCCGGATAATTATCTTCAATAAATTTCGTCATTTCTTCTGAAGTGGCGTGTAAACTTGTTTTACCTAGCTTTTCTTCAGCTAAGTAGACTTCATATTTTTCCATGATCATTTTTTTATTTGCAGTTGGTTGACCATGTGGTGAACCAGGTAAACTGGCCCACTCAATACGACATAAATGTATTGCTTCGCTAATCTTGTCCTGCATTACTGCGTCTAATGCTTTTCGACCTGCAATGAGCGCTATACAACCGAGGTCTTGATTACTCTGACTGAAATCTGAGAAAGAATATCTACGTTGCAGATTTCTCCATGTCCCGTATAAAAATTGATAAGCTCCAGCAGCAGTCGAAACAACACCATTAGCTTCATGTCTGGTATTGGGGTGTTTACTAAAATCTGTAAATTTTGCACCAGTAAACATCGTTCTGTATCCGTCTTCCTGAATGGTCCCCTCACCAATGCGGATCATTCGTAGAAATGCACGTAAACGAAGTATTCTAATATTTACATTAGTCTGAATTAGAGAGGCTAAAAATTTTAAGGGGTGCATATGCCACAATGAAGGCCCTAGTTTTTCGGATGTAACATCCTGCATCCATGCCATTTTATCGATAAAATCTTCGCTATATTTCTTCCACTCCGGGGCATCTTTTTTCAGCGCATTGAGGAATGGTTGCCAGATAGCATCGCCTTTTTTGAAGTACCAGTCGCTTGGATGTTTTACAATTGTTTTCTGAATAACGTCACGATAGTCGGGATTGTGAAGTGCTCTCCAGTACTCCATTGGAGAATAGCGGTCGCTTCCGCTGTCAATTTTATCCAGCAGGCGCTGGTAATTATGCTTCACGAGAGCATGACTGGTTCGTGTATCATCTATCGCGGCCTGGTAGAGCGAATCGATGAGGTTACGGAAGAATCCAGTGGGCTGGTTTTTTCCATCCAGGTAATCAAAGCTGGCTGGTTCTGCGGTTTCAGTTCTGAAGCCCAGCTTTGCCAGATCATACTGCGACAAAAGTTGAGGTTCCGCCTGGCCTTTAGGGACGTAAGCATTTTCTGGTCGCAGCTGCCAGTATTCCTGTTTGGTCGACTTATCGACTTCTGTTTGCATTTGACTCAGTGGAAGGATCCCCGCCCTGGTTGTTACCTTTGTATCCTTTGTGAATGTTCCTGTTGCAACATCTTTTTTGTACAACGCTAGGCCCGGAGCGTACTTCAGCCAGAGTGGGTTCTTTTCTCCCACCTGCTCAGGGTTGGTCAGGAACGTTTCCAGATTATCATCCATACTCGTGCATTCGATATGAACCTGGTATCGCGCTTCATATCCGCCATCCTTAGGTGCCTGGTAATATCCCATGTGACCAACAGGGTCACCTGCACTGATAACAAAGGGAGTCGGGCATACTACCTGGTCAAATTTCATCGCTTCTTTTGCTGGCGGCATGAGTTTCTGCCACCAGGAAGGCTGTACCACCCCATCAGTGCCAGGAGACAGGTTGTTTTTGTCCACAAGCATCCAGTATTGCTGCCCTGGTTTCAGGGATGTTTTCTTGCCCTTTTTCAACGCCTGTTCTGAGAGGCTAACAAAAGTAACAAGGCCATACTCTCGCTTATTAAATGCAACGGTATGGAGGCTGCTGTCTGTTTTATCCCACTCAACAATAGATCCTTTTGGGATCGTACCCTTGCGATAGCTTTCACTGATACTTTTATTGTTGGTACTGGCGGTCATGACCCATTCTGGATCGTAGGCAGAAAGCGTATCCTGGACTGTCCACTTGGTTTCCGCCTGATTGACACTATAGGCTGAATAGGGAGCCAGGTGCATATACAGGGTATAGAAATACAGCCCGCTGGATTCCTTCTCCCCCGGTTGAATAAAGTGTTTAACCAGAACAAACGAACCGGAAAAGCTCAGTGGGCCGGATTCCCATGCAATCGTCAGATAATCCTTGCAGACACGATAAGCAACGACTTCTCCATCAGCCATGCATCGCACAGCCTGCTCACCTTTAAAGGGAACTGGGAAATCTAATGCTTCAAGAGGAGACTTGCCACTCAGAGCACACCACGGGGTCGTTGCTTCCGTGATATGGATCCCGCCATGCCACATCCCGCTACGGCCAATCATATACTGCCCGGTGGATTCCCCCCCGACATGAGAGAGGATCTCTTCCTGATTATTGAACTCACTTCCCCGGTTATTAGAAGGGATCGGCCAGACAATTTTAATTTTTCCTTTTTGGGTAGCCGTGGCGTTCTGCTCTGATGTGGTATTATCGCCATAACGATAAAGTGTATAGGGTATGTTTTGATCACGATATATCTGGGCAGGATAGAACCCCCTTTCCTGGACAAAATCAGATACCCAGTGTGTACCATTAAACATCGCCATATGACCATGCACATGGTGTGGGCTTTGTTGAATAAATAAGATTTCGTGCGAACGACCCTGTAGCTGGCTGGATTTTCAGGCAATACGCACGCTTTCTGGCATCCCGGCCTTTGTCATCCTGTTCAACGCACGCACCATGGCCATAGCTTCCGATACCTGACCATCGTAGTCACGCAGCGTCAGTGAATCTCCCAACAACTGCTTCATTCTGTACATTGCCGTTTCCGCTATCGAGCGACGGTTATATTCCGTTGTCCATTTCCACCGTGCATTGCTTCCGCTCAGCCGCTGATTAGCAACGGCACGGTTGCGGTCTGCGTACTCACCGGGCCAGTAACCTGCTCCGTTTTCGGGGAGGAATAAGCGCGCTGTATTTTTTTGCGGTCGCAGTTCATCGTGACAGAG
>NZ_JH414805.1:199990-202346 GCF_000238715.1 Klebsiella sp. 4_1_44FAA | reverse complement strand
CATTAACCGACTTTGCCCGCTTACTGACACTGGTGTAATCCGGGCAGCGCAACGGAACGTTCATCAGGGCAAAAATGGAATCAATAAAACCCTGCGCAGCCCGCAGGGTCAGCCGGAATACGCGTTTAATCACCAGAACGGTGGTGATGGCGAGATCAGAATAGCGCTGGGGCCTTCCTCGTGATGAAGGCGTTGCCGACTCATACCAGGCCTGAATGGCCTCATCATCCAGCCAGAAAGTGAGGGAGCCACGGTTGATGAGAGCTTTGTTGTAGGTGGACCAGTTGGTGATTCTGAACTTTTGCTTTGCCACGGAATGGTCTGTGTTGTCGGGAGGATGCGTGATCTGATCCTTCAACTCAGCAAAAGTTCGATTTATTCAACAAAGCCCATGGTGTGGTGCTGCCTGGATTACGACAACATCCCCCACTTGCTGACCAGAAATTGTGAATACACCGCCAGTACACACTGTTGTAGCGCCACCCACAACTTTAAAGTTATTTTCAAGCAGCCATGGGCCATAATTTTTAGCTGATTCAACTCCTGAATTTTTTGCAGATGCCCCTCCAGCGATTAATGCTTTTTTAACATAGCGGGCACATTTTGACTCGCCATATTTAAGCTTTTTATCTATGCCATTTTTAAAATTCTCGGCGTTAATTTTCGCTCTGGCCAGGGCTTGAGTGTTTAAAACACTAACTGCTACATTCTTGTCCAGCATTTATTCTCCTCCCTCTGCTTGTCGAGGACAATAAATACTACTATGAGATATGGGCTTAACAGAATCCATTAACCATTTCCCTTTTTCTTTAACCAGGTTAACGGCATACAGGGATACACCCTTACCATATCCTAATGTTAGCTTCACTTGTGCGACCTGGTCATTCTCTGAAACAGTTTCCACATTAATGCTGTCTTTCCATTCTTCACAAATATCCTGAGCATCGACAAAATAATCAGCACCCGATTCATCATTATCCCGCAGACTTCTGAGATGCTCAGTTGTATATTCAAAAATAGCTTTTTGAGTTAGTTTATCAGCTGATTCCATATCAGGCATTTCAGACGCAACAAGGTAATCATGATAAAAATTTGCAACAATTTCCCGAGGCATTGAACTATCGTCTGCTGAAGCTGAGGCTATACTGGCCACGCAGAATAAGCAGCAAGCAAAAATAATCTTCTTCAACATGAACGTCTCTCCGTAGATATGTTGGTATTTGTATAAGTAGTCGAGGTGAGAAATTTAGAAAATGACCACGTTCTTATTGTTCCGTTACGCTGGTGTTTTTCCACTTCCTATCAATTTTTTCTAGCACAACATTAAATTTAACTTTAGGCTCGGAACCTGCTCCTAAAATAACGTTGACTGAAGAGTCATTCTCTTTCTGATATACATCAAAGGTACTTATACTTGCTTTCCATGAAGGATAAACATCTTGTGATTTTGTAAAATAATCAACATCAGTATCAACCCAAGCACCATGCCAGTTACAAATATAACGCCCTTTAAACTGCTTGCATTCGCGCTTTTGTGAACATTTTCCTTCGAGTTCTTCTGCCGACACTGAATCATCAGAATCATAATTACACATCATTGAGTCGTTAATGCTTTTCATTAACTCATCAGAAACATATTGGCTGAGAAATCGACCGTTGTCCGATGATTCTTCTTTCAAATATGACTTATAAAAATTGTACACGATGTTTTCTGGGCTTGTTTGCTCGGATGCCTGTGTAAAATTTGATAAACAAAGCAAAAATGCAAATAAAAACACATTACGCATATGAGGAATTAATGGATCCATCATCAGCCCTTAGTCATTGAAAGATTTGCTGCTGATTTTGCTTTCCTGAGTGATATCCGTCAGGCTGAAATTGGGTGTTTCGTTGGGGAGATTTGCGCCCGATCCTGGTACCAGATAGTCAGACGTCTTCATAATGAACTCACCTGATGAGCCATGTTCAATGCCGTTCTTACTCAGCCTCAGGTAAGATGATCCTCTCCTCGTAATATGGACACGCGCCTAAGCGAGATTCTGATTTTCAAATTGTTCCGGGCTGAGGCCGCCACAGGCACTGTGACGACGCCAGCGATTGTAATCGCACTCAATGTAATTAAATACCATCGTACGCATATCATCGCGACTGATTAGACGCTCACCGTGGATGCACTCTACCTTCAGCGTGTGGAAAAAGCTTTCCGCGCAGGCATTGTCATAGCAGCAGCCTTTTGCACTCATGCTGCCCCGAAGGTCGTGCTGCTTCAACAGGGCCTGATAATCTGCTGAGCAGTACTCGACCACCCCGGTCGCTGTGGGCCTATAACCCCTTTTGGCCGCTTACGCCGCCACAG
>NZ_JH414805.1:144492-199574 GCF_000238715.1 Klebsiella sp. 4_1_44FAA | reverse complement strand
CTGAGTTCCCGGGCGGCAGCGGCAACGCCGATGCGCTCCGCAAGCTTCAGGGCTTCGCTGCGGAATTCAGGCGAATGCTGTTTACGTGGTTTCTTACTTACGGTTGCTGATTTAGTCATGTGAGATACCTCTGTCTGGGAGTTTACTCACTTAGTCGCGTGTCCACTATTCGCGGGTAGGATCATCCGCCCGCACCGGCACAGACATACCTTCGAACTTTTACTGCCGCTGAAAGGCCGATTTGTAGTGCTGAATTTTGATGACCACGGCGTGGTCACCAACCGGGTGGTGCTGGGTGAAACCTGTACGGCGCTGGAAATGGAGGCTGGCACCTGGCATACGGTGCTCTCGCTCGACGCAGGCGGCATGGTATTTGAAGTCAAACAAGGCGCTTATCAACCGCTTGCCGAAATGGACACTATGGCCTGGGCGCCTGCTGAAGGCCAGCCAGGCACTGCCGAAATGATGGCCTGGTATGCCATCGCGCAACCGGGTGACCGCTTCCTGTCTATGCCGCAATAACTACAGGTAGGTTCGACAGGCGCCGCAGGCGTCTGTTTGATACTTCCTGCCGACCACAAAGTTTGCCAAATTGACCGTCCCTTTTTTCGTGCTCCGCTCATACTCACCTTAAATATTGCTGCTAAACAGGAAGAAACGCTTATATTCAGCAAACTATTTTTCTCTACGAATAAGAGATGATAAGATAACGGGAAAGAGTAAATATCGGCAGCAAAAACAATAAAAACAGCCAATTTATCGATATATTATTCTCAATGTGAATGGATTTTGTTAATCAGGTAAAGGAAGTCAGCAGAAAAAATAAATCATTGTTATTGATGCTTTTGCTCACCATGGCGATTTATTTTTTCATCGACATACAATTCTTATGAATATTACAGAACGGAATATCTGGAAGCTAAATAATTTACCGCCAATGGAGTATTGCTCTCTGGCGCGGGCGCAAAAATTATTAAACTGCGAACTGGAAGACATTCTTCACTGGCATGATATTGGCGCAATCAATCTATGTCTTAAGCTTAACCCAACGCCGGGAATATTAAAAATCGCCGTCCTCTCCCATCAGGAAAAAGAGGTAACCAGCGCGTTTAATCCATTTACCTCAGTCGAGGCAGGAGAAACAGTCTGGTCGCATCACTCCCATATCCGCAGCATTCTGCGGCTTGAAGGCGATATTCCGACGATGGAAACCCTGCGCGGAAATACGGTAACCCAGTTCAACGTAAAGGTATTTGCTTCAGGGCTCTGGCATCCACACTGTCGGAACCTAATGGCGCTGCTGGAGGCGCCAGATGATATTCTTTACGAAAACCGCCTCAGCATGATGCTGCCGGATAAACCATTTGTTTATTGTCATTTCATTCCAGAGGAAGACGAACGCCCCTCGATATCATTGAACCGCATCTATATCACCAGCCAGGCCATTGAGAAAATATACGCCCACAGTATTAGCGCCCGGCCTATGGACGTGACGAAAAATCCGCTACTGGATCAAACCCGTTACATCCAGCAGGAATTAACCGTCCTGCCGCAAAGTGAGGTATTGCTGGAATTTATCCATTATCTTATTCAGTCCCATACTGTATTTAATGAGAAGTTGCAGAGTATGGCTGAGCCAGACAAGACTCAGCTCTTTCATCACGTGCTGGAAAGGCTTAAGGAAGAAGGCATGCTTATAGAGAATGCCCAGCCCGATGAAGGCGATATCGGCAGCGAAGCCAGCCGTGAGTCGCAGTTCGCCGGCGAGTAACGTAGTCCTTCAGGCAAGGGACTGGCGGTTTTCCTGCTCAATCGTTATCGCGTTCTCTCGGGCCAGGGTGATGAATTCGCGCGCTGCGGCGCTCTGCCAGGCGCCCTGCCGCTGCAATAAACAGGCCGTGCGCTGCAGCAGCGCAGGTCTTAGCTCAATCGCCACCACATCATCAAACTGCCCGGCGATCGCCGCCGGCAGCAGCGTTGCTAACGTTGTGCTTCGAATAACCGACAGAACGGCCCCGATGGAGTTGGCCTCCATCCGCACGTCTGGTTCGAGCCGATGAAGGCGGCAATAACGATCAATCTGCTCGCGGGTAGCAAACTCGCTGCTCAGTAAAATTAGCGGCTGGGCGTCGAGAGCCTGCAGTTGCAAGTCGCGCTCTCCTGCCAGCGGATGCGCACGGCTCACCACCAGCGCAAGCGTTTCCGTCAGCAGCGGCTGAACCACAATTTCCTGTGACCGGCAATCGTCAAAGGCAATCCCCACATCCAGTTCATCCTCCAGCAGCATCGCCTCCATCCGCTCCTGGTTCATCTCCTGGATAAGCACTTTTACTCCAGGGTAGCGTCGGTAGTACGCCTCCATCAGCGGGCCCAGCATATAGGTAGTGAAAGTTGGCGTCATAGCAATGCGGAGTTTACCGTGCTGGAGATCTTCTGCGTCATGCAAGGCGCGCCGACCTTCCTCAAGCTCGCGTAACGCGCGACGGGCATACTCCAGCCAGATCTCACCGGCATCGGTCAGGCGAATACGTCGGCCAGAGCGGTCGAAAAGCTGAACCTCCAGCATCGCTTCCAGCTGGCGTATCTGCTGTGACAGCGCAGGCTGGGAGACATGCAGCGCCGCGGCGGCGCGGGAAAAGCCACAATGTTCAGCCACAGCGATAAAGTAGGAAAGTTGGCGCAGAAGCATCGGCCCACCTATAAGAAATTCCAATAGGCATTATCATAAATAAGTCTTTTAACTTATGAAACAAGAGACGTACCCTCTTCGCACGACCCTCAACATATTTCACCTTTAACATCGTTTTATGCAGGAGTGACTATGTCCGCTCACGATCGTTATCTTCAGCGCGCATTAGTGCTGGCAAAACAAAACATTGCTGACGGTGGGCGCCCCTTCGGCGCCGTGCTGGTGCGGAATGATGAGATTGTCGCTGAAAGCGTCAATACCTTTCATCTGAGCGGTGACCCAACGGCGCATGCCGAACTGAACGCCGTTCGCGATCTTGCCGCCAGACTGGGAAGCGCGGTGTTGCGTGAATGCGTCATCTATGCCAGCGGACAACCTTGCCCTATGTGCCTGAGCGCGCTCTATTTAACCGGCGTGCGGGAAGTGTTTTTCGCCAATAGCAATCAGGACGGGGAGCCTTTTCAGCTCTCGACCGCCGCGATTTATCAGCAGCTGCAGCAGACGCTGGCCCAGCAAACGCTGCCGATCCATCATCGCCCGCAGCCGGAGGGAACTGAACTTTATCAGCGCTGGGCGGAACGGCAGTCATGACACCAGCGCTGCGACAGAACCTGACGCTGGCAGTCCTGGTACTGACTGGGATCAATATGCGGCCGCTGCTTACCTCCATTGGTCCTTTGCTGCCGGACATCCGCGCAGCCAGCGGCATGAGCTATACCCTGGCCGCACTCCTGACCGCGCTGCCGGTGATCGCGATGGGGGTGCTGGCGCTGGCCGCTGGCTGGGTCGATCGCTATATCGGTCAAAAGCGCAGTATTGCGCTGAGCCTGCTGATTATCGCGGCAGGCGCCCTGCTGCGGGAAATCGCTCCGAATAGTGGCTTACTACTCACCAGCGCTCTGGCCGGAGGAATTGGCATCGGCATTATTCAGGCCGCCATCCCGGCGGTAATTAAGCACCTCTTTCCCCGACGGACGCCGCTGGTGATGGGACTATGGTCAGCGGCGCTGATGGGCGGCGGCGGGTTAGGCGCCGCGTTCACCCCATGGCTGGCGTCACATAGCGCGGCCTGGCATGATGCGCTAGCCTGGTGGGCGCTCCCTGCGCTCCTGGCTCTGCTCAGCTGGCTGGCGATTTGTCGGCATTTGCCTGGCGCACCGCATCAGACCAGCGCTTCCCCCCGGGTCGCGATTATTGGCCAGCGCCGCGCCTGGACGCTGGGACTCTATTTCGGACTGATCAATGCCGGTTACGCCAGCCTGATCGCCTGGCTGCCTCCTTACTACATCCAGCTAGGCGACAGCGCCCAGTACAGCGGTTCGCTGCTGGCGCTGCTGACCGTCGGGCAAACCGCCGGCGCGCTGCTGCTCCCGGCGCTGGCTCGCCAGGAGGATCGGCGCCAGCTTCTTCTGCTAGCGCTGGCGCTACAGCTGATTGGCTTCTGCGGCTTTATCTGGCTGCCAGAGCATTTCTCTGCGCTCTGGGCCATTGCCTGCGGCGTGGGGTTGGGCGGCGCGTTTCCTCTGTGCCTGGTGCTGGCGCTGGATCACGCCGGACAACCGGCGGTGGCCGGCAGGCTGGTAGCCTTTATGCAGGGGATCGGATTTATCATCGCCGGTCTGTCGCCCTGGCTTTCCGGCCTGCTGCGTAGCCTGAGCGGGAACTACACGCTTGACTGGTCCTGGCATGCGATCTGCGTCCTGCTACTCATGGCGCTGACGCTGCGCTTTATCCCGGCACACTACCCGGCCGAGTGGCGACAGCGCGCCTCAGACCTGCCCTGAACCGACGGCGGCGCGTGGCAAAGATAATGCCGCGCGCTCTCGTTGGCCTTCTCCGCCCGCCCCATCGCTAAAACCCGTTTCCTTCGCGTCGCTGGCGCTAAATTTATTACCCTGTGAAATTAATGTGTCGCCGAATCACGACACTCGTAAGTAACTAAAAATTAATAAAAAAATGCCTCTTGTTTCCCTGATTTTTTAGGCGTACATTAGCGCCATCTGGAGCACTAAACGCACAGAATTACGGGCTGCTGCAGGGTGAAGTTACACTGGCGACAGCCCTTGAAAAACAGAACAATTAATTCATTTGAACGTCGCACAAGCGCGTGGAGTGATGAGTCGTGAAATACTTCTTTATGGGCCTCTCTTTTATGGTCATCGTTTGGGCCGGTACTTTTGCCCTGATGATCTAGACTGCAGCGGTGTCAAAAAAAAACGGGAGCCTTCATGCTCCCGTTTTTATTTTGCCGTGCTGCCCGCAGCGCTAGCTCGCGGAGGCCAGCAGACCATCCGCGCGGAACATCGCCTTGATACCGCGGATCGCCTGGCGCGTACGGTCCCGGTTCTCGATCAGCGCGAAGCGGACGTGGGTATCACCATAGTCGCCAAAGCCAATCCCCGGCGAGACGCAAACCTTCGCTTCATTAAGCAGCTTTTTCGCAAACTCCAGCGACCCCATGGCGGCGTAAGGTTCCGGTATTTTCGCCCACACGTACATAGACGCTTTCGGACACTCCACCATCCAGCCGGCCTCATGAAGCCCTTTGACCAGCACATCGCGACGGCGCTTATACTGTTCGGCAATATCGCGCACGCACTGCTGATCGCCCTCCAGCGCAGCTATCGCCGCCACCTGCAGCGGAGTAAAAGTCCCGTAGTCATGATAGCTTTTGATACGAGCGAGGGCATTCACCAAAGTCTTATTACCCACCATAAAGCCAATGCGCCAGCCGGCCATGTTATAGCTTTTCGACAGGGTAAAGAACTCGACGGCGACATCCCGCGCGCCGGGCACCTGCATGATGGAGGGCGCTTTCCAGCCGTCATACACGATATCGGCATAGGCCAGATCGTGGACGACCAGAATGTCATACTGCTTCGCCAGAGCGACAACCTTTTCAAAGAAATCCAGTTCGACGCACTGCGCGGTCGGATTTGAGGGAAAGCCAAGGATCATCATCTTCGGCTTCGGATAGCTCTCGCGGATGGCGCGTTCCAGCTCGTTAAAGAAATCCACCCCTTCCACCAGCGGCACTGAGCGCACCTGCGCCCCGGCGATTACCGCGCCATAGATATGAATCGGATAGCTGGGGTTCGGCACCAGTACGGTGTCGCCATGATCCAGCGTCGCCAGCATCAGGTGCGCCAGCCCCTCTTTCGAACCAATGGTGACGATCGCTTCCGATTCCGGATCGATATCGACGTTATAGCGTTCTTCATACCAGCGTGAAATGGCGCGACGCAGGCGCGGGATCCCCCGCGAGGTAGAGTAACCATGGGTGTCAGGCCGTTGAGCAACGGTGCAGAGTTTTTCCACGATATGCGGCGGCGTCGCGCCATCGGGATTACCCATACTGAAATCGATAATATCTTCGCCGCGCCGACGCGCAGCCATTTTCAGTTCAGCAGTAATGTTAAAAACGTACGGAGGGAGACGATCGATACGCGTAAAACGGCGTTCAGGACTGGATTCAGCCATAGGTTCCTCTAATTAACGTTAGCGCCCGGACCGTCCGAGCGACGCTGCCGCTGTTGCGGCTCGTTTAGAAAATAACCTGAAAAAATTCATGTTGTCGAGAGGCCCGTTAAAAAATATTCCCTGGCATATAAAACGGGTATCGACTGCGCTAAATGCGGCAGTTCATTGGCGGAATAATCCCGGGTTGTATAAAAGTGGTAACACACTGATATCTTTCTTAACACAGAATATTATCGTTAATGGCGAAGACCGCCGCTATCGCGATGCTTTTTAATTAATCCCCTTTAAAAAGTGCGACTTTTCCGCTTTATGGTTCCACGGCTGGTCTTCTGCCGTCAGGTTTTTTATCATGTCCCTTTCTGGCCACTGACGCGGCGCACCCATGCACGAAATCTTTACTATGATGCTGGCGGTCTATGATCGTGCGGCCCTGATGCTTATTTGCCTCTTTTTCCTTATTCGCCTGCGCCTGTTCCGCGAACTGTTGCATAAGTCGGCCCATACTCCGAAAGAGCTGCTGGCGGTGACAGCCATTTTCTCGCTGTTCGCGCTATTTAGTACCTGGTCCGGCGTCCCGGTTGAGGGGTCCCTGGTGAACGTGCGCATTATCGCCGTGATGTCCGGTGGGATCCTGTTTGGTCCCTGGGTGGGCGCGATTGTCGGGGCGATTGCCGGCGTGCACCGCTATTTGATTGATATCGACGGCGTGACCGCGGTGCCCTGCTTTATCACCAGCATTGTCGCCGGCCTGCTGTCGGGGTTGATTAATCGTAAAGTGGCCCGCGAACAACGGTGGAAAATCGGCATTCTGGCGGGGATGATGTGTGAAACTCTGACCATGATCCTGGTGGTGGTCTGGGCGCCTTCCCTGAGTCTCGGCGTAGATATTGTTTCGAAAATTGGTATCCCGATGATCCTCGGCAGCGTCTGCATCGGCTTTATCGTGCTGCTGGTGCAGAGCGTTGAAGGGGAAAAGGAGGCCAGCGCGGCGCGGCAGGCGAAACTGGCGCTCGATATCGCCAACAAAACCCTGCCGCTGTTTCGACACGTTAACAGCGATTCTCTGCGCCAGGTTTGCGAGATTATCCGCCGCGACATTACCGCCGACGCGGTGGCGATCACCAATACCGAGCACGTGCTGGCCTACGTGGGCGTCGGTGAAGCCAACTATCAACGCCACGACGATATGATTAGCCCCACCACCCGGCAGGCGATTCGTTATGGGAAAATCATCATAAAAAACAATGACGAAGCCCACCGTACCCCGGAGATCCACTCCTTGATGGTGATCCCGCTGTGGGAAAAAGGGGTGGTGACCGGCACGCTAAAAATCTATTACTGCCACGCCCATCGCATCACTTCGACGCTGCAGGAGATGGCGATTGGCCTGTCGCAAATAATCTCCACCCAGCTGGAAGTCTCCCGCGCCGAACAGCTGCGGGAGATGGCCAACAAAGCGGAGCTGCGCGCCCTGCAAAGCAAAATTAACCCGCATTTTTTATTTAATGCGCTGAACGCGATCTCCTCCTCGATTCGCCTTAATCCGGACACCGCGCGCCAGCTCATTTTTAATTTGTCGCGCTACCTGCGCTATAACATCGAATTAAAAGACGATGAGCAGATTGATATCAAACGAGAGCTGTATCAGATCAAAGATTATATCGCTATTGAACAGGCGCGATTCGGCGACAAGCTGACGGTCATCTACGATATTGACGACGACGTCAGCTGCGTGATCCCGAGCCTGCTTATCCAGCCGCTGGTGGAAAATGCCATTGTTCACGGTATTCAACCCTGTAAAGGCAAAGGCGTGGTGACGATCGGCATTAACGAGTGCGGCAATCGGGTACGCATCAGCGTTCGCGATACGGGCAACGGTATCGATCCCGCCGTGGTCGCCCGCGTGGAAGCCGATGAGATGCCGGGTAACAAAATCGGCCTGCTCAATGTGCATCATCGGGTGAAACTTCTCTACGGCGAGGGTTTGCATATCCGCAATCTGACGCCGGGAACCGAAATCGCCTTTTATGTCCCCAATAACTCTACGCCGCAGGCGCTGACGGAGTCGCTGTTGTCATGAGCGGAGAAAAGATGAAAGTTATCATTGTGGAGGATGAGTTTCTGGCCCAGCAGGAGCTCTCCTGGCTTATTAACACCCATAGCCAGATGGAGATCGTCGGCAGCTTTGACGACGGCCTGGACGTGCTGAAATTTCTCCAGCACAACAAGGTCGACGCCATCTTTCTCGATATCAATATTCCGTCGCTCGACGGGGTTCTGCTGGCGCAAAACATCAGCCAGTTTGCCCATAAACCTTTTATCGTCTTTATCACCGCGTGGAAAGAACATGCGGTGGAATCCTTTGAGCTGGAAGCCTTTGACTACATCCTGAAACCTTACCAGGAGTCGCGCATCATCAATATGCTGCAAAAGCTGACCACCGCCTGGCAGCAGCAAAATAACGCTGCTTCAGGATTAGCCAGCGCAGCGCCACGGGAAAACGACACCATCAATCTGATCAAAGATGAGCGGATCATCGTCACCAGTATTCATGATATTTATTATGCCGAGGCACATGAAAAGATGACATTCGTCTATACCCGCCGGGAGTCATTCGTCATGCCGATGAACATTACTGAATTCTGCAGCAAACTGCCCACCGCGCATTTCTTCCGCTGCCACCGCTCGTATTGCGTAAATCTCAGCAAAATTCGGGAAATTGAGCCGTGGTTCAACAACACCTATGTGCTGCGCCTGCGTGACCTGGAGTTTCAGGTTCCGGTCAGTCGCAGTAAAGTGAAAGAGTTTCGCCAGCTGATGAATCTGTAGAGAGCGGAAAGCACCGCCATCCGGGCTACGACGGTAGCCCGGGAGAAGAATGCTTAAAGCACCTGGCCCAGCGTCTGACGCAGATGCGCGCCGGAGCCCAGCAGGCCTGGGTTATCATGCACAATCAGGTAAACCGGGATATCCTGAACATAAGCTTTAAAACGGCCTTTGTCTTCAAAACCGCCGCGGAAACCAGAGGCTTTAAAGAACTCCAGGAAGCGCGGCACGATGCCGCCGGCGATATACACCCCGCCAAACGTCCCGAGGGTCAGCGCCAGGTTACCGCCGAAGCGTCCCATAATGACGCAGAACAGCGACAGCGCCCGACGACAGTCGGTGCAGCTGTCCGCCAGCGCTCGCTCGGTCACCTCACGCGGCTGCAGGTTCTCCGGCAGTCGGCCGTCCGATTTGACAATCGCGCGATACAGGTTGACCAGCCCGGGACCTGAGAGCACGCGTTCTGCGGAAACATGCCCCAGCTCGGCGCGTAGCTCTTCCAGAATGATCCCTTCTTCTTCGCTGTTCGGGGCAAAATCAACATGACCGCCTTCGCCCGGCAGGCTGACCCAACGCTTATCAACGTGGACCAGATGCGCCACGCCGAGCCCGGTCCCGGCGCCATAAACGGCGATCGGTTTGCCCGCTACCGGCGCACTGCCGCCAAACTGAATAAGGTGCTCAGCTTTCAGCATCGGAATGGCCATTGAAACAGCGGTAAAATCGTTAATTATCTCCAGATGGGCAAAGCCGAGGTTGCGCTTCATTTCGGCGATAGAGAAAGCCCAGGTATGGTTGGTCATCGCCACCCAGTCGCCGGTAATCGGGCATGCGATGGCAATACAACCTTCGTTGACCGTTACCTGGTGCTCCTCGAGGTAGACGCGCACCACTGCCTCCAGACTGGGGTAATCGAGCCCGGAATAGGTCTTTGCACGAGAGATCTCTCCACTCGCCAGATCACATAGCGCCAGGCGGGCGTTGGTCCCCCCGACATCTCCTACTAAAGCAAATTTTGTCATTCCGTTACGGCTCCGCTAAAGTCAAAATAAATCTTTTGGCACACTGTAAATTCATGGCGGCTTAACAACAACGTCCAACGCGCAGACGCCCCTTGTTTAGCGACACAGGTCACATTTAGTTTGTAATCTATGCAAGGTAGCCTGTAAAGGACGCGCCGGATATCAGATGTCATCTTAACTTTATCGTTTCAGCACCATTTGCATCGACGGTCTCCGCTGACGAAGGCAAAGTAGTGCTCCAGCACTTTTACAAGGACATTTCCATGCTCCATCCTCGCGCCAGAACAATGCTGATCCTGTCGGTGCCGGCCATCCTGATAGGTATCGCCTGCAGCCTGATCCTGATCGTGGCGATGAAGGTTGCCGCGCTGCTGCAGCGCGTGCTGTGGAGCAATCTGCCCGCGCAGTTGGGGGTGAGCGCCGACAGCCCGCTGTGGATCATCGCCATGCTGACGGCGACAGGCATCGCGGTGGGTCTGGTCATTCGTTACAGCCCCGGGCACGCCGGGCCGGATCCAGCGACCGAGTCGTTAATCGGCGCTCCCATTGCCACCGGCGCGCTGCCCGGACTCCTGGCCGCACTGATCCTCGGCCTCGCCGGCGGCGTCAGCCTCGGCCCGGAGCATCCGATTATGGTGGTGAATATCGCGCTGGCTGTCGCCGTCGGCTCCCGTCTGTTTCCGCGCGTCAGCTCGCTGGACTGGACCATCCTCGCGGCCTCAGGCACCATCGGCGCCCTCTTCGGTACCCCGGTTGCCGCCGCGCTGATTTTTTCGCAAACCCTCAATAGCAGCAACGATACGCCACTGTGGGATCGCCTCTTTGCTCCCCTCCTCGCCGCCGCCGGCGCGTTGACGACGGGTCTGTTTTTCCATCCCCATTTTTCGCTGCCGATCCCGCACTATGGTCAGATGCGCTTCGTTGATATTCTCAGCGGCATTATCGTCGCCCTGATCGCTATCGCCGTCGGCATGGTGGCCGTCTGGTGTCTGCCGCGACTGCATGCCCTGATGCATCGGTTGAAAAATCCAATCCTGACCCTCGGCATCGGCGGGCTGCTGCTGGGGATCGTGGGGACGATAGGCGGGCCCTTAACGCTATTTAAAGGGCTGGATGAGATGCAGCAGCTGGCCTTCAGCCAGACGCTAACCGCCGCGGATTTTCTGCTTATCGCGCTGGTCAAACTGGCGGCCCTGGTTCTTGCCTCAGCCAGCGGCTTTCGCGGCGGGCGAATTTTCCCGGCGGTGTTCGTCGGGGTAGCGCTGGGGCTGATGCTGCATGCTCATGTTGACGCGGTGCCGGCGGCAATCACCGTTTCCTGCGCGATCCTCGGCATGGTGCTGGTCGTCACTCGCGACGGCTGGTTGAGCCTGTTTATGGCCGCCGTGGTGGTCCCGGATACGACTTTGCTGCCGCTGTTGTGTATGGTGATGCTCCCGGCCTGGCTGCTGCTGGCCGGGAGACCGTTGATGATTGCCAAACGGCATACCGATTAAACGCGGCTGTTTCGCTCCTCAAGGGCCTGCGTCACCGCGCGCAGGAAATCGGGGATATCCATTTTCGGCAGCATCACTTCTACCAGAGTGAGGGTATCGGAGGTGATGCTCTCCGTCATCGCCTCCCGCAGTTCAGACGTCTGAGTGACCCGTCGGCAGCGCGAAGCAACGTCAGGGGCGAAGGCTTCCGGCAGCCGCTGCCAGTCCCACAGAGCGATGTCATTGTAGCGCTGCTCTGGACCATGAATCGCCCGTTCCACGGTATACCCTTCGTTATTCAGCAGCAGAATAAGCGGCTTTTGCTTATCACGCAGCATGGAGCCCATCTCCTGAATGGTCAGTTGGGCCGCGCCATCGCCGACAATTAGCACCACCCGCCGCTCCGCCGCCGCGGTTTGTGCGCCATAGGCGGCCGGGAGAGTAAAACCAATCGAGCCCCACAGCGGCTGGACGATCAGCGATGCTTCAGAGGGCAGCTTCAGCGCCGCAATGCCAAAGGCGGCCGTCCCCTGATCGGCGAGAATAATATCCCCCGGACGCAGGGCGCCCTGCACCGTCGCCCAGAAATTTTTCTGGGTCAACTCGCCTTCAGCGCCCTCCTCAGCCTCCGGCGCCACGATCTGAGGTGTAGCCCACTCCGCCGCCAGCGGGGCGGAAAGCGTCATCAGCGCGGCCAAAGCCTTATCCATCGGCACCCCGCTGAACCAGTGATCGCCCACCCTGACGGCGAAGGGCTGGATCTCAATAGTCTTTTCCCGCGCCAGATGTTGGGTAAATCCTGCGGTGATGGTGTCGGTGAAGCGCGTGCCAATGCAGATGATGGTGTCGGCGTTTTCAATCGCCTCCCGGGTCTGCGGCGCGCTGGCAATCCCGCTGTAGGTGCCGACAAACCCGCTCTGCTGCTCATCAAACAATCCCTTACCCATGAGCATCGTCGCATGGGCGACAGGCGTTTTCGCCACCCACTCCCGGAGCGTCTTCTGCAGGCCATAACGTTGCGCCAGGAAGTCCGCCAGCAGGGAAATGCGTCGGCTGCCCCGCAGCAGGCGGCTGGCATGTTCGCAGAACCCGGCAAGCTGGTTTTCATCCGCCGGAGCGGGCTCCACCAGCAAGCGCTGGGCTGGGGCAATCGCTGCCGCTCTGGCGACATCGGCTGGCAGCATCAAATAGCCGGGGCGATGATGCGTCAACATATCGCGCAGCACACGGTCGATTTCATGGCAGGCGTTGCCGGCGGTCAGCAGCGCCTGGCTACAGGTGATCTGCTCGCTCATGCGGGCGAAATGGCGAAAATCGCCATCGCCGAGGGTATGGTGCAGCAGTTCGCCGCGCTGCTGGGCGCCGGTAGAGGGCGCACCGACGATATGCAATACCGGAATATGTTCCGCATAGCTACCCGCAATGCCGTTCAGCGCGCTCAATTCGCCGACGCCGTAAGTGGTCAGCAGCGCACCGGCCCCTTTGATGCGCGCATAGCCGTCAGCGGCATATGCCGCATTCAGCTCGTTGGCGCAGCCGACCCACCCCAAGGCGCTGTGCGCGATGACGCGATCGAGAAACTGTAAGTTGTAATCTCCCGGCACGCCGAACAAGCGGTCAATACCGCAGTCGACAAGGCGATCCAGCAGATAATCCCCAATAGTGTAGGTCGGTTGCATATCCATTATCCTCATTTTGGTGCAGGTGTAATTTGAGTATTGAATAAGCGATCCGCCTGTCCAGATGGGAGGTGATAATGGCAGTGTAAAGCAATAATTACGCAGAAAAAGCAGTGTACTCCACGCAGAACATTGTTTAGTGTAAACGTATACACACCCTGTTTTGTCGGCGGAGGAAGAATGGTTTACCAGGCAAGCACCACGCGATATCAAACGATGGAGTACCGTCGCTGCGGCCGCAGCGGTCTGCAACTACCGGCCATTTCCCTTGGCCTGTGGCATAACTTTGGCGATGAAACGCGAGTGGAAACCAGCCGGCAGATGCTCCTGCACGCTTTTGACCTCGGTATAACCCATTTCGATTTGGCCAACAACTATGGGCCGCCGCCGGGCTCGGCGGAAAGCAACTTTGGCCGCATTCTGAAAGAGTCGCTCCTGCCTTATCGCGATGAGTTAATCATCTCCACTAAAGCAGGCTACACGATGTGGGACGGCCCTTACGGCGACTGGGGATCGCGAAAATATCTGGTAGCCAGTCTTAACCAGAGCCTTAAACGCATGGGATTGGAATACGTCGATATTTTTTACCATCACCGGCCTGATCCACAGACGCCGCTGATGGAAACGATGCGTGCGCTCGATCATCTGGTTCGTCAGGGTAAAGCACTATATGTCGGGATCTCCAACTATCCTCTGGCCCAGGCGCGGGAGGCGGTGAAGATCCTTAACGACCTCGGCACCCCCTGCATCATTCACCAGCCTCGCTACTCGATGTTCGAACGCGGCGTGGAAGAAGGATTGCTGGATTTTCTGCAGACGGAAGGGATTGGAAGCATAGCGTTTTCACCGCTGGCCGGTGGGCAACTTACCGACCGCTATCTCAACGGCATTCCGGCCGACTCGCGCGCCGCCAGCAGCAGTCGTTTTCTGCAGCCGGAGCAACTGACTCCAGCCCGATTAGAAAAAATTCGTCAGCTTAACAGGCAGGCGGAAGCGCGTGGGCAGAAGCTGTCGCAGATGGCGCTGGCCTGGGTGTTGCGTGAAGAGAAAGTCACCTCGGTGCTGATCGGCGCCAGCAAAACCGCGCAACTGGATGATGCCGTCGGCATGCTGCAGAATCGCCATTTCACCACCGAGGAGTGCGCGGCCATTGACGCCATCCTTGCGCTGTAAAGCAAATGTTACTTTAGCAAAAAGTGCTCTTTCCTGCGCTTTCGGAGTTCGTCCGATGCGGCGGGTCTTTACCGGCCCGTAATATCAGGTTAACAGGCCGCTTACGGCCCCGATCGTGAAGGAGAAGAGTATGTTCAGGTCACTGATTCTGGCAGCAGTACTGCTGGCCGCAGGGCCACTGGTCGCTAACGCTGGTGAAATCACCCTGCTGCCGTCGGTAAAATTACAAATAGGCGATCGTGACAATTACGGTAACTACTGGGACGGTGGCAGCTGGCGCGACCGTGATTACTGGCGTCGTCACTATGAATGGCGTGATAACCGTTGGCATCGTCATGACAACGGCTGGCACAAAGGCTGGTACAAAGGCAGAGATAAAGCCTGGGAGCGCGGCTATCGTGCTGGCTGGAACGACCGCGATGACCACCGCGGCGGCTGGGGACGCGGCCCGGGTGGGCGCGGTCACGGTCATGGACATGGCCATCACTAACAAACGAAAAGGGGAGCCCATCGGCTCCCCTTTACTTTATTCAGCATCAGGAATCAATTAATCCACCCCGAGCAGCGACCCCACTATTAACCAGCCGTTCAGGCTCACCACAATAGCGACTATCGCCCAGCCGATGCCTCTCACCCAACGGGTATTCACCAGGTCCCCCATCAGCTTCGCATTGCTGGTAAATATCAGCAGCGGCACCAGGGCAAGCGCAATGCCAAAGCTGAGCAACACCTGACTCATTACCAGGATGCGCGTAGGATCCAGCCCCAGCAGAATGACGACAAACGACGGCAGCATGGTGATCGCCCGGCGAAACCACAGCGGAATATGAAAGCGGATAAATCCCTGCATAACGACCTGACCTGCCAGAGTGCCCACCACGGTCGACGATAAACCGGCGGCAATCAGGCTGAGGCCAAAGATGGTCGCCGCCGCGTGGCTCAGCAGCGGCTCCAGCGTCATGTAGGCCTGATCGAGATCGGCGACGCCGGTATGGCCATTAAAGTGGAATGCCGCCGCAGCGGTCGCCATCATCGCCAGATTGACGAACCCGGCAATGGTCATGGCGATCGCCACATCCCAGCGGGTCGCGTTATAGCGTTCTTTTCGCGTTCCGCCATGCAGATGCTGGGTAAGCGAGGAATGTAAGTAGATAACGTGCGGCATAATGGTCGCCCCCAGTACCCCGGCGGCTAAGAATACCGCCTCCCCGTTGGGCAGCGTGGGGATCACCAGCCCTTTCGTCAGAGGAGCCAGCGCGGGCTGGGAAAAGATCAACTCCACGACATAGGCCACGGCGACAAACAGCAACAATCCACCGATCACCTTCTCCAGTGGTTTTTGCCCGCGCCGCTGCAGCATCAGGATCAGAAAAGTCGCCACCCCGGTCAGCACCGCCCCCTGCAGAAGCGACACGCCGAGTACCAGCTTAAAGCCAATTGCGGCGCCGATAAATTCAGCCAGATCGGTGGCCATGGCGATAATTTCCGCCTGTACCCAGTAAAACCAGACAACAGGACGCGGGTAATGGTCGCGGATCTGCTCGGCCAGGTTTTTGCCGGTGGCAATGCCCAGTTTGGCAGAAAGCACCTGGATCAGCATCGCCATCAGGTTAGCCCACACCACGACCCACAGCAGCTGGTAGCCAAAGCTGGCGCCGGCCTGAATGTTAGTGGCGAAATTACCCGGATCGATATAGCCAATGGCAGCGACGAAAGCCGGGCCCATTAAGGCGAGCTTCACCTTGCGCGCGGCGCGACTACTGCTATTCTCAACGCGACTGCTAGTCATCTTCTGCCTCTGGAAATATAGCCTTTGCTATGTTTCATGCTATCAAAATGCGAATGATTATCAAGTTCATTTAGAATGGAGATAATGATTGCTGTGATAGAAGGGAACAATAGCTGGCCGGAAATGAAATACGGGCGTCAGAAAACGAGATCCAGCCCGCTATTAAGAGTAGTACAAGAATGCAACTTTTAAAACCTTTACGTAACATAACAAAAGTGGATGTTGGATCACTATTTTTGCCATTGGTCACAGTTCCTTGCAATAGTGTGCAATTGATCTCGTTTTCTTTAAAGCCGTTGCATAGAATGTGCACGGAAATTTAACCTGCCTCATATTTGGAGCAACTATGGACCGCGTCTTGCATTTTGTCCTCGCGATCGTTGTGGTGGCTATACTGGCCCTGTTGGTCAGCCATGACCGCCAAAAGATCCGTATTCGTTATGTTGTTCAACTGCTTGTCATTGAAGTCCTGCTGGCCTGGTTCTTCCTCAACTCCGATATTGGTCTGGGTTTTGTGAAAGGATTTTCCGAGATGTTTGAAAAACTCCTCGGGTTTGCCAACGAAGGGACAAACTTCGTGTTCGGCGGCATGAACGATAAAGGCCTGGCCTTCTTCTTCCTCAAAGTTTTGTGCCCTATCGTCTTCATTTCGGCTTTGATCGGCATTTTGCAGCATATTCGTATCCTGCCGATTGTCATTCGCGCGATCGGTACCGTCCTGTCGAAAGTTAACGGCATGGGCAAGCTGGAGTCCTTCAACGCCGTGAGCTCGTTGATCCTCGGCCAGTCGGAAAACTTTATCGCGTATAAAGATATTCTCGGCAAAATGTCGCGCAACCGCATGTACACCATGGCGGCGACGGCGATGTCCACCGTGTCCATGTCCATCGTAGGCGCTTACATGACCATGCTGCAGCCAAAGTATGTCGTTGCGGCGCTGGTGCTCAACATGTTCAGCACCTTTATCGTTCTGTCATTAATTAACCCTTACCGCGTGGAAGAGAGCGAAGAAAATCTGCAGATGTCGAATCTGCACGAAGGTCAGAGCTTCTTCGAGATGCTGGGCGAGTATATTCTGGCAGGTTTTAAAGTCGCGATTATCGTGGCGGCGATGTTGATCGGCTTCATCGCGCTGATCTCGGCGCTGAATGCCCTGTTCGCCACCGTGACCGGTTGGTTCGGCTATAGCATTTCCTTCCAGGGTATCCTCGGCTATATCTTCTACCCGGTCGCCTGGGTGATGGGTGTGCCGGCAAGCGAAGCGCTGCAGGTGGGCAGTATTATGGCTACCAAACTGGTCTCCAATGAATTCGTCGCCATGATGGATCTGCAGAAAATTGCCTCGACGCTCTCCCCGCGCGCGGAAGGCATTATCTCTATCTTCCTGGTCTCCTTCGCCAACTTCTCATCTATCGGCATTATTGCCGGGGCGATCAAAGGTCTGAACGAAGAACAGGGCAACGTAGTTTCTCGCTTCGGTCTGAAGCTGGTGTACGGCTCCACGCTGGTTAGCGTGCTGTCCGCCTCGATTGCGGCGCTGGTTCTGTAACAGACGTCAGTCATCTGAGCCGGGCAATGCCCGGCTTTTTTTTGCCCGTCATTCACCCAGCGGCTGTGGTTTACCGATCAGATAACCCTGCAGATAATTCACGCCCAGCTCCAGCAAGCGCGCTTTTTGCGGTTCGCTTTCGACATATTCCGCCACCACGCTCATCTGTTTCGCCCGCGCCATCTCGACAATCGATTTCACCATGATGGCGTCCAGCGGGTCCGTGAGGATGTCGCGGACGAAGCAGCCGTCAATCTTAATGATATCGGCCTGTAGATGTTTCAGACGTTCATAGTTCGCATAGCCGGTGCCAAAGTCATCAATAGCGATGGCGCAGCCAAACGCGCGCAACGCTTCAAGATTTTGCCGACTGGTGTCCGCATTAGAGAAGGCCTGCTCTTCGGTCACCTCAATAGTTATAAGTTCTGGCGAGACGCTATAGCGTTGAAACAGCGCGATAATCTGCCCTGCGCTGTTCTTTTGCATCAGAGTTGCAGGCAGCAGGTTGACCGAGAAGCGCTGGCCGGGATGCTTATGGAGCATACTGAACAAGGTCTCCAGCACCAGCATGTCAAAACGTTGGCTGAGGTTAAACTGCACAATCAGCGGAATGAATCGGTCGGGCATAATGACGCTATCGCCACAGCGCATGCGCGTGAGGATCTCATGATAACCCTCCCCCTCCGGATTCTGAATCGGTTGCGCATAGAGCATCAGCGCGCGATCTTTGAGCACTTGCTTGACGCGCATAAGGAGGCGCACCTGCTCGGTAGTTTGATCCACCACCAGATCCTGCTCCTCGTCCAGCGCCAGCACCCGACGTTCACTGCCCGCCTGTTCGGAAAGCCAGCTTAGCTGGCCCAGCATCTGGTAAAGTCCCTCACCCTGACCGTCATCGCGGCCCCAGGCCGCGCCAAACTCCAAATCCAGCGGCTGATTGTGCCAGCTGAACTTTTTGTGGTTGAGGACCGCGACCATATGGTTCAAGCGGGACGACGGCTCCGGTCCATCAAGCACGAGGATCAGTTCGCTGCCCGGTACCTGGAAGACTTTATCCGCCGCTCCCAGCAGCGGTTGCAGCGCCCGAATAATCTGCCGTTTACAGTCCACCCCCATCATCAGACCATAATGCCGACTGAGAAAGTCGAGATTATCAATACGCAGGCTGCAGATAGCCTGCTGAGGACAGCTCTGTAAATGGCTCTCCAGCGCGCGCAGGTTAGGCAAGCCGGTCAGCGGATCCTCTTCCGCCTGGCTACGCCAGCGGCGTTTGTTGCGGTCGCTGCGGGCATAGATGTCGGCCATATAAAACAAACAGATAGTAAAGGAGATCAGAACCGACAGCACAAAGGAGAGTGAATACTCGCTTTGCACCCCCTGGAGAAAGTTTTTGTTATATACCACCAGCAAAAAGGCCGAGACAGACCATGAAATACGCAATAGCGCATGGCCTATTCGACTGATACCGATAAAGTAGACAATAAAAATAACCGGAACTAAATAACCGGCAATAAATTCAGACTGATACGGCGCACACAATAGCGTTAATATCACCGCCAACGCGATAAACCAATATAGGGTAAAGGAGCGATATTGCGGTGCCAGCCACGGTAAACATTCCTGCTGCCAGAAACGTCGGGCGTAGCGCGGACTGATAATCATCCGCATTGGATAATAAAGAAACGTCGTAAAAATTAATGCCGCACTGATTAAACTTTGGATATCTATTACAGTATAAATCAACGGCATACTACCAAAGTAACTGGTAATAGCTAATGGAAACGCAAAATATTGTCCGGCGAGATACATGGTGATTTTCAGGAGCACCGGCGCGAAGAAGCCGCCCCAGAAGATCCGCGCCCCCATATGTTTTGCCGTTGGACCGCAGCGCCAGCGCTTCCCCACCAACAGTCGCAGAATAGCGCAGGAGACAAACACGGCGAACAGTTGACAAAAAAGTAAGATAAACGCCTGCGGCAGCGTTAATTTAATGAGAAAACTATTGGTGATGGCAAACGCGAGAATTAATGGCGCAATCGCATAGCGGCCAAAGATAAAAATAACAGAAAACATCACGCTGATTGGCAGCCAGGCAATATAAATAAGGTTGCCGTCAATTATCGTTTGCGGTGAAATAAAACGAGCCAGCGGAATAGCGACTAAACAAATGATAAAGGCCAATAGAGTTTTTTTGATATTAATGTTAATTTTGTCAAGCATTATTGTTAATTAAAGCTCCAGAAACCTCATCACGTTTAATGGGGGAAATGTTATGTTGCTTATTTAGGGCAGGCAAGGCGAATTATCAGGAAAAAGTCTGAAATTACTTTCGATTTTAATTGCTGGAGATTAACTGACGTAACCAGAAAGTGCTTTACATGAAACCCGCTAAAAACAAAAACCCCCGCCGAAGCGAGGGTTCTGAATTTTGGTGGAGCTAAGCGGGATCGAACCGCTGACCTCTTGCATGCCATGCAAGCGCTCTCCCAGCTGAGCTATAGCCCCACAGGACTTCTTTACGAACCAAATCCGCTGGGTGCAGAATTTGGTGGAGCTAAGCGGGATCGAACCGCTGACCTCTTGCATGCCATGCAAGCGCTCTCCCAGCTGAGCTATAGCCCCGTAACGTAAAGCGTGTCGTGTTGACGGGCGGCATAATATGAATTCCTCGCTCAGGTGTCAACGGCAAAATTATCCTTCCCGATTCAATCGCTGAAAAAGCAGGCAACTTGCTGACATTGCGAGCCTTATCGCAGTCAGAGGTTAAACAGGTCACCTTTTCACGTAAAAGGATGCTATAACATGGGCAGCTAATTCCCATACATTTACTCAGGAAATAGTATGCTCAAGGAACGAATGACACCTGAAGAAATTGCCCATCTAACCGGCTACAGTCGGCAAACTATCAATAAGTGGGTGCGGAAAGAAGGCTGGCAAACCTCTCCGCGACCTGGCGTCCAGGGCGGCAAAGCGCGCCTGGTCCATGTCAATGAGCAAGTCAGGGAGTTTATCCGCAGCGCCCAGCGCGTGGCGGAGACGCCCGGCATCTATTCTCCCCATGATAGCGATCTGGAATCGCTGCTGCTGACCCTCAGTAAAGAACTCACCCCCAGCGAGCAGAAGCAGCTTATGTCATTGTTGCTGCGCGAGGGGATCACCGGGTTACTGCTTCGGTTAGGGATCCGCGATCGGTAAACCATGATGAAACTGAAAGATAAAATGACGCCCGCAGAGCTTGCCGACTGCCTGGGGCTGGCCAGACAAACGATCAATCGCTGGGTTCGCGAGAAACAATGGCGCACCGAAGCAATACCCGGCGTTAAAGGGGGGCGAGCGCGACTGGTGGTTATCGACCAACCGGTACGCGAGTTTCTGACCAACATCCCTGCCAGACGCCATCTGCTTACCGACAATCATCTCGCGGAATCGCCAGGTGCATACCTGGTCAATGAGGCAGACGCGATCTGGCGGCAAATCACGGAAACCCTACAGCTGATGACTCCGGCAGAACAGCTGCAGCTCCGCGATCTGCTGGCCCGGGAAGGGATTAGCGGTTTTCTTGCCCGCCTCGGCATCGCCAGTCCGGAATAACAGACAAAAAAAACGGCAGGGTAACCTGCCGTTGTTTCAGCTGCGTCGCCGTCAGGACGCCTGGCCTTCGCGTTCAGCGATAAAAGCCAGCGCTTTATTGATACGATCTACGCTACGGGATTTACCGATAGCATGGACAGTAACGTCTAGCGCAGGAGATTGCCCTGCCCCGGTAACCGCCACGCGCAGCGGCATACCGACTTTACCCATCCCCACCTCCAGCTCATCAGCAGTTGCCTGAATCGCGTGATGGACGTTTTCCGCCGTCCAGTCGCTAATCGCCGCCAGCTTATCGCGAACCACTTCCAGCGGCTGACGCGCCACTGGACGCAGATGTTTTTTCGCGGCGTCGGCATCGAATTCAGCGAACTCTTCATAGAAGTAGCGGCAGCTCTGGGCCATCTCTTTCAGCGTCTTGCAACGCTCGCCCAACAGTTTCACCAGCTCAGCCAGCTGCGGGCCGTTGCGAGTGTCGATATTTTCCTGCTCGATATGCCACTGCAGATGCGTTGCCACATACTCCGCCGGCAGGGTATTGATATAGTGATGGTTTAACCACAGCAGTTTATCGGTGTTAAAGGCACTGGCGGATTTGCTCACCGCGCCCAGCGAGAAGAACTCAATCATCTCTTCGCGAGTGAAAATCTCCTGATCGCCATGAGACCAGCCCAGGCGCACCAGATAGTTGAGTAGCGCTTCCGGCAGGTAGCCGTCGTCGCGATACTGCATCACGCTCACTGCGCCGTGGCGCTTGGAAAGTTTTTTACCGTCATCGCCGTTGATCATCGACACGTGCGCATAAACAGGCACCGGCGCATTCAGCGCTTTGAGGATGTTGATCTGGCGCGGCGTGTTGTTGATATGATCTTCGCCGCGGATCACGTGAGTGATCGCCATATCCCAGTCATCTACCACCACGCAGAAGTTATAGGTCGGGGAACCATCGGTACGGCGAATGATCAGATCGTCCAGTTCCTGGTTGCTGAACTCGATAGGTCCGCGGATCTGATCGTCAAAAATAACCGAACCTTCCTGCGGGTTGGCGAAACGCACGACGCACGGCTCATCGTCAGCATGGTGCTCGTGGCTATGGCGGCAGCGGCCATCGTAACGCGGCTTCTCACCCTTCGCCATCTGCTCTTCGCGCAGCGCTTCCAGACGTTCTTTCGAGCAATAGCATTTGTAAGCGGTACCGGCTTCCAGCATCTCATCGATTACGTTGTTATAACGATCGAAACGTTTGGTCTGGAAATAGGGGCCTTCGTCCCATTGCAGATTCAGCCAGTTCATGCCATCCATGATGGCTTCAATTGCTTCCGGGGTGGAGCGTTCGAGATCGGTGTCTTCAATACGCAGCACAAACTCACCGCCGTGGTTACGGGCAAAAAGCCAGGAATAGAGAGCAGTACGCGCACCGCCAACGTGCAGATAGCCGGTTGGGCTTGGCGCGAAGCGAGTTTTGATTTTCATGAATTGGCCTTACGTTTAATAAAGATGCCGATAGCCGGCAATGTCCGGTGGAAATTATGGGTCAATATTCTAACACCGTGGGCTGATTCCTCAATGTTGTTCCCATCGGAACGTCACGGTTTGCCATTTTTGTTTATAAATCATGCTATGGCGCCGGTTTCGCGATCGCTTTGTTTAATTTTACGACGAACGAACGAATTCTTTAGAAAAGGCGTTGACTCATTTTCAACTCTCCCTATAATGCGACTCCACACAGCGGGGGTGATTAGCTCAGCTGGGAGAGCACCTCCCTTACAAGGAGGGGGTCGGCGGTTCGATCCCGTCATCACCCACCACTACTTAACGTAGTCTCCGCCGTGTAGAACAGAAAATTGAGAAGTGGGTGATTAGCTCAGCTGGGAGAGCACCTCCCTTACAAGGAGGGGGTCGGCGGTTCGATCCCGTCATCACCCACCACTTTCTCGCCAGCTGGATTTTCTGTCAAAATGTGAAGTACCGAAGTGGGTGATTAGCTCAGCTGGGAGAGCACCTCCCTTACAAGGAGGGGGTCGGCGGTTCGATACCGTCATCACCCACCACTTCGGGTCGTTAGCTCAGTTGGTAGAGCAGTTGACTTTTAATCAATTGGTCGCAGGTTCGAATCCTGCACGACCCACCAATGTAAAAAGGCGCCCTAAAGGCGCCTTTTTGCTATGCGCGGAACATGGCCCTGCCACGAGTCCCTCCGCAGCAATCCCCTCTGTCAGCGCTGATATAGCGGATCTTCAACCCTGGCGGCGGTTAAATTCTCCCCTTCTTCACGCACAATTTCCCATAACGCCTGAGCGGCGGTCGACAGCGAGCGATTTTTCCTGCATGCCAGCATCAGCTGCCGCTCCATCACCGGAGTCAGCCGTTTCACCGTCAGATGGCTCCCCTGCGGTAACGGTAGCGCCAGCGCCGGCAGAACGCTGATGCCAATTCCCGATTCTACCATCGGAAACAGCGTTGCCGGGTGGCCAATCTCCTGGACGATGTTCGCCCGGATAGCCAGTCTGCTGAGGGCCGCATCGATCAGCGGGCGGCTGCCGGACGCATAATCCTGCAGGATTAGCCTTTCATCCTGCAGCGCCTGCCACGGCACTTCTGTCAGGCTGGCAAAAGGATGATCCTCCCGGCAGAGCAGCAAAAATGGTTCCGCCAGAACCACTTCACACTGAAGGTCTGCCGCCGGGCCCGGATCAATCACGATGCCAAAATCCACTTCCCCCTGGCGGATACTCTCCAGCACCCACTGCTGGGGCCGATCGTGCAGCACAAAATCGATATCGGGATAACGACGATTGCTGTGAGCAATACACTGCGGAATAAGGTGGGCGGAAATCGTCTGACTGGCGGCGACCTTGACGGTGCCGCTCAGCTGCTGGCCTACCCGCCCGGCGTCACGCAGGGTAATCGTCAACTCATCAAGCAAACGTTCCAGCCTGCCCGCCAGCTGCTGACCCGCCTCGGTGAGCACCACTTCGCGAGTAGTACGGTCGAGCAGACGGACGCCGGTCTGATGCTCCAGCTCCTTGACGCTATGGCTGACGGCCGACTGACTTAAGCCAATCATCTCCCCTGCCCGGCTGAAGCTTCTGGCCCGGGCGACGGTGACAAATACTTTTAACTGACGCAGAGAGTAATTCATCTTTTTTATTCATGAATAGATGCAATAAATCAATTTTATTTCTCAAATGAAAAAAAGCACAATAGCGCATCTCTTTTCAGGAGCGTTTATGAAACTTTTCCGTATTCTCGATCCGTTTACGGCAACGCTAATCACCGTTGTCCTGCTGGCCTCATTCTTCCCGGCCCGTGGCGCTTTCGTCCCCTTCTTTGAACATCTGACCACCGCCGCCATCGCGCTGCTGTTCTTTATGCATGGCGCTAAACTCTCCCGGGAGGCGATTATCGCCGGCGGCAGCCACTGGCGTTTGCATCTATGGGTGATGTGCAGCACCTTTATTCTCTTCCCGCTACTCGGGGTTCTGTTTGCCTGGTGGGCGCCGGTGAATGTCGATCCGATGCTCTACAGCGGCTTTATCTATCTGTGCATTCTGCCGGCCACCGTGCAATCCGCTATCGCCTTTACTTCGCTGGCCGGGGGCAACGTCGCGGCTGCGGTTTGCTCAGCCTCGGCCTCCAGCCTGCTGGGGATCTTTGTTTCCCCGCTACTGGTGGGGGTCCTGATGAACCTTCACGGCGCAGGCGGCAGTCTGGAGCAGGTCGGTAAAATTATGCTGCAGCTGCTGCTGCCTTTCGTGCTCGGTCACTTATCGCGGCCGTGGATTGGCGACTGGGTGGCGAAGCATAAGAAGTGGATTGGTAAGACCGACCAGACCTCGATTCTGCTGGTGGTTTACTCCGCCTTTAGCGAGGCGGTGGTGAATGGCATCTGGCATAAAGTCGGTCTGGGATCGCTGCTGTTTATCGTAGTGGTCAGCCTGGTGCTGCTGGCCATCGTCATCGCGGTCAACGTCTTTGTCGCCCGCCGCTGCGGCTTTAACAAAGCCGATGAGATTACCATCGTCTTCTGCGGTTCGAAAAAGAGCCTGGCCAACGGCATTCCGATGGCCAATATTCTCTTCCCGACCTCCATCCTCGGCATCATGGTGCTGCCGTTGATGATCTTCCACCAAATCCAGCTGATGGTCTGCGCGGTGCTGGCGCGGCGCTACAAGCAGCAAACCGATGCGCGTCTCGCTGAGGAAAAGGCCAACGCGGCCAAAGCCTAACGCGCTTTCTTCAGGGGCTGGACCAGATCGCTCAGCCCCTCAGTTTTAATCAGCAGGGTCAACGCCATCAGCTCGCCAAGATGCCCGGCAGGGAATTGATCCTTACGCGCGAACCACAATAAATACTCTTCCGGGACATCGATTAAGCGACGTCCCTTGTATTTACCGAACGGCATTTCGGTATTGGCTATCTCGACCAGCTGCGCTTTATCCACGTTATTCTCCCAGCAGACGCATCATTTCGGCTTCGTCAATCACCTCGATGCCCAGCTCCTGCGCTTTCGCCAGCTTAGACCCCGCCTCTTCGCCGGCAATCACCAGGTCGGTTTTCTTCGACACGCTGCCTGCCACCTTCGCCCCCAGCGCCACCAGACGCGCTTTGGCGTCATCGCGCGACAGCTGGCTGAGGCTGCCGGTAAGGACCACGGTTTTGCCTGCAAACGGGCTATCAATCTCTTCCGCCTTCACCACCACCGGCGCAGGCCAGCGAACCCCCTCCGCCAGCAGTTGCGCAATGACATCGCGGTTGCTCTCTTCGGCAAAGAAGTTGAAGGTATGGGTAGCGACGACGATGCCGACATCAGGAACTTTCTGTAGCTCCTCAATGGAAGCCTGCTCCAGGGCTTCGAGAGTGCCGAAATGCGCCGCCAGGCCCGCCGCCGTCGCTTCTCCTACCTCGCGAATACCTAAGGCGTAGAGGAAGCGTGCGAAGGTCGTCTCTTTGGCTTTCTCGAGGGCGTTGACTACGTTTTGCGCGGACTTCGGCCCCATCCGATCCAGCCCGGTCAGTTTCCCCGCCGTCAGCCGGAACAGATCCGCCGGGGTATGGACGTACTCTTTCTCCACCAGCTGGTCGATGATCTTGTCGCCCATGCCGTCAACGTCGAGCGCGCGACGGGAGACGAAGTGCTTGAGCGACTCTTTGCGCTGCGCGCCGCAGATCAGGCCGCCCGTACAGCGGGCTACCGCCTCGCCTTCCACCCGTTCAACGTCTGACTGACATACAGGACAGTGGGTCGGGAAGACGACATCCCGGGCATCCGCCGGACGCTCGGAAAGCACCACGTTAACCACCTGCGGGATCACATCGCCTGCCCGGCGAATCACCACCTTGTCGCCGATTTTCAAGCCTAAGCGTTCAATTTCATCGGCATTATGCAGGGTGGCATTGCTCACCAACACGCCGGCAACATGGACCGGCTCCAGACGCGCCACCGGCGTAATCGCCCCGGTGCGGCCCACCTGGAACTCCACGTCCCGGACGAAGGTCATCTGCTCCTGTGCCGGGAACTTAAAGGCCACGGCCCAGCGCGGCGCGCGGGCGACGAAACCCAGCTGTTCCTGCAGCGCCAGCGAATCGACTTTGATCACCACGCCATCAATGTCAAAGCCCAGGTGGGGACGCTCTTCCTCGACTTTACGATAGTAAGTAAGCACTTCCTCGGGGGTGTGGCACAGGGTGACGCGATCGCTCACCGGCAGCCCCCATGCTTTGAACTGCAGCAACCGAGCCGAGTGGCTGGCCGGCAGCTCGCCGCCCTCCAGCACGCCCACGCCGTAGCAGAAGAAAGTAAGCGGTCGCTTCGCAGTGATGCGCGGATCGAGCTGGCGCAGCGAACCCGCTGCCGCATTACGCGGGTTAGCAAACACTTTCCCGCCGGTGCGGCGAGCTTCCTCATTGATTTTTTCAAACCCGGCCTGCGGGAGGAACACTTCCCCACGTACCTCAAGGCGTGCAGGAATATTCTCGCCATGCAGCTTGAGGGGGATGGCGCGAATAGTTCGCACGTTAGAGGTAATATCTTCGCCGGTGGTGCCGTCGCCGCGGGTTGCCGCCTGCACCAACACGCCGTTTTCATAGAGAATGCTCACCGCGAGGCCGTCGAGCTTAAGCTCGCAGCAGTAGGTAAGATGATCTGTGCTTTTCAGGCGATCCTGTACCCGCTTGTTGAAGGCGAGAAAGCTCTCTTCGTCAAACACGTTATCCAGCGACAGCATCGGCACTTCATGGCGGATCTGGCTAAAGGCGGTGAGTGGCGCCGCCCCCACCCTCTGAGTTGGCGAATCCGGGGTAATCAGCTCCGGGTGCTGGCTCTCCAGCTCGCGCAGCTTGCGCATCAGGCGGTCATATTCCGCATCCGGCACTTCCGGCGCGTCCATAACGTGGTACAGATATTCATGATGGCGAAGCGTGGTTCGCAGTTCAGTCAGTTGTTGTTCGATTGGTTCCATATCACACCATCAATGATAAAAAACCCCCGACAGGCGGGGGTTGAGAAAGGATTGAGTTAACGCGGAACGTCAGGCGTTCGCGTCTTTCACTTCGCGAATACGATCCTGGTATTCACGCAGTTTTTGCGGCGTCATCATGCGACGCTGATCGTCAAGCACCACGCCGCCCACTTCGTCAGCGATATACTGCGCAGACTGCAGCATCAGCTTGAAGTTCTGCAGTTCATCGCCGTAGGAAGGGACCTGCATAAAGATAGTCACCCCAGGGGTCATCATATCCGCCATGCTGTCCGGATTGAAGGTTCCCGGTTTCACCATGTTGGCCAGACTGAACAACACCGGACCGCTGCCGTCCGGACTTAGGTGGCGGTGGAAAATATTCATTTCACCAAACTTAAAGCCGGCCTGCTGGATACTGTTGATCAGCACTTCACCGTTAAGCTGGGCGCCATGATGCGCGGCGACGTTCATCACAATGACCGTCTCTTTGCGCTCTTTCGGCTGCGGCGCGGCGGGCTGCTGCGGCTCTACCGGCTGCGGTTCCGCGACGGCGGGCTGCGACGCGGCAACAGGCTGTGGCGCAGGCTGCTGCGGGGCGGCTGGCTGCGGCTGAGCGACGGTCGGCGTCACCGGTTGCGGCGCGACAGGCTGCTGCACAACAGGCTGCGGCTGGTGTTGCGGTTGTACGGGCGGCTGCGCAGGTTGCGGCTGTTGCCAGCCAGTCTGCGGAGCCGCATGCGGCGCAGGCTGTTGCTGCGGTGGAACCGGGGCCTGGCGCGGCGGCTGCGGCGGCTGGCGAACCGGTTCTTCAGGACGCGCAGGCTGCTGCATCTGGCGCTCGTAAGGCGGCTGGTACTGGTGCTGCGGCGCCTGACGAGGGGCTTCATGCTCCCCATGCGCGCCGTGCGGGGCGTGAGTCACCGGATGAACGCGGACTTCTCCTACGCCTTCAACATTATCATCAAAGTCGTCGTTTTCCGACTCATCGTCGCGCGACTTCATACGTTTCAGTGGGCGATCGCGAAACATCGAAGAACGTTCTTTACGGCTGGTCCAGAAACCATGTACCAGTAAAGCGATTATGGCGATCGCGCCAACAATGATTAATATCAGACGCAAATCCTGCATCATTATATTCTCTGTTGTTCTAACACCTTGCCACCACGGCAAACATTTACTCACTAAGAGTATTTGCCGATTACCTCAAGTGCAAGTGCGTCGGTCGCTTTCACCACATAAAGATGAACTAAATCGTGCTTTTTGCTGTTTTTTCGAACATTTCCTAACTGGTTATTGTCTGACGACCCGATAAAATAAGCGAGCATTCACACCGGATGTTAAAAAAGGAGCAATGCCTGGCTATGGTTTCATCATCCGCACCGACCCCGCGCAGCGGCGTTTATTATTTTTCGCAGGGCTGGAAACTCATCGGGCTGCCGGGCATACGGCGTTATGTCTTCCTGCCTTTACTGGTTAACGTGCTGCTGATGGGCGCTGCCTTCTGGTGGCTGTTTACCCGTCTCGGCAGCTGGATCCCCTCGCTGATGAGCCATGTGCCGGACTGGCTGCAGTGGCTAAACTACCTGCTGTGGCCGGTGGTAGTGCTCTCAATCCTGCTGGTGTTTGGCTACTTCTTTTCGACGATCGCCAACTGGATAGCCGCGCCGTTCAGCGGCCTGCTGGCGGAACAGCTGGAAGCGCGCCTGACCGGCGCTACCCCGCCGGACGTCGGCGTCTTTGGCATCATGAAAGATATTCCGCGGATTATGAAGCGTGAGTGGCAGAAGCTGGCCTGGTATCTGCCGCGCGCCATCGTGCTGTTGCTGCTCTACTTTATTCCCGGCGTTGGCCAGACGGTAGCCCCGGTACTCTGGTTCCTGTTCAGCGCATGGATGCTGGCGATTCAATACTGTGATTATCCCTTTGATAATCACAAGGTTCCCTTCAAAACCATGCGCGAAGCGCTGCGCAGTCGCAAAGTGATGAATATGCAGTTTGGGGCGCTCACCAGCCTGTTCACAATGATCCCGGTGTTAAACCTGGTGATCCTCCCGGTGGCTATCTGCGGCGCCACCGCCATGTGGGTCGATTGCTATCGCGATAGACACGCCAGCTGGAAATAGCGGTAACACCTTCACTTGGGGACGGCAAAGGCCGCTCCCTTATATCGCGCTTATTCCTTCTTGCTTATCATTATTTCCCTTCCGCATATAGATATGCTAAATCCTTACTTCCGCATATTCTTTAAGCGGGTATGCTGATGCCGTACCCCCAAATTTCATACAGTTAAGGACGGGCCATGAGTAAGATTTTTGAAGACAACTCCCTGACTATCGGTCATACGCCGCTGGTACGACTGAACCGCATCGGTAATGGCCGTATCCTGGCAAAGGTAGAATCTCGTAACCCGAGCTTTAGCGTAAAATGCCGTATCGGCGCCAATATGATCTGGGATGCTGAAAAGCGCGGCGTTCTGAAACCTGGCGTGGAACTGGTCGAGCCGACCAGCGGCAACACCGGTATCGCCCTCGCCTACGTGGCGGCGGCCCGCGGCTACAAACTGACGCTAACCATGCCGGAAACCATGAGCATCGAGCGTCGTAAGCTGCTGAAAGCCCTGGGCGCCAACCTGGTGCTGACCGAAGGCGCCAAAGGCATGAAAGGCGCTATCCAGAAAGCGGAAGAGATTGTCGCCAGCAACCCGGAACAATTCCTGCTGCTGCAGCAGTTCAGCAACCCGGCTAACCCGGAAATCCACGAGAAGACTACCGGCCCGGAAATCTGGGAAGATACCGATGGTCAGGTGGATGTGTTTATCTCCGGCGTAGGTACCGGCGGAACGCTGACCGGCGTCAGCCGCTATATCAAAAACACCAAAGGTAAAAAAGATCTGATCACCGTCGCCGTTGAACCGACCGATTCCCCGGTGATCGCCCAGGCGCTGGCGGGGGAAGAGCTCAAGCCGGGTCCGCACAAAATTCAGGGTATCGGCGCCGGCTTCATTCCTGGCAACCTGGATCTGAAGCTGGTCGACAAAGTGATCGGCATTACCAACGAGGAAGCTATCTCCACGGCGCGCCGCCTGATGGAAGAAGAAGGCATCCTGGCGGGTATCTCTTCCGGGGCCGCCGTTGCCGCCGCGCTGAAGCTGCAGGAAGATGAGGCCTTTACCAATAAGAATATTGTGGTTATCCTGCCTTCCTCAGGTGAGCGTTATTTAAGCACCGCGCTGTTCGCCGATCTCTTCACTGAGAAAGAGCTGCAACAGTAGTGCCAGCTTGTAAATAATGTGTAAAAAAGCACCTTTTCGGGTGCTTTTTTGTGGCACACGTCAAAGTTTTACCCCTCCTGGCATTGATTCACCTCGTAGGGTCTGGTATTTAACCAGCACATTTATTTTGATGCGCGAAATTATTCAGAAGAGGATTTCCGCCAGCTGAATCGATTTTATGATTTGGTTCAAGTCTTCCTTTCGCGGCATAATGTTTAATGACGTGCTAGACGTCAATGGCCCGCAGGTCTTCGCAGCGCCAGGCGCTGCCGACGCCAAGGCCGGAAACGTAACGCCGGCGCTAACAATACAGGCTAAAGTCGAGTCGTTAGACTAGACTTTAGGTCCACAACACTAAACCTATAAGTTGGGGAAATATAATGTTCCAGCAAGAAGTTACCATTACCGCTCCGAACGGTCTGCACACCCGCCCTGCTGCTCAGTTTGTTAAAGAAGCTAAAGGCTTCACTTCTGAGATCACTGTAACCTCCAACGGCAAAAGCGCCAGCGCCAAAAGCCTGTTCAAACTGCAGACTCTGGGCCTGACCCAGGGCACCGTAGTGACCCTCTCCGCTGAAGGCGAAGATGAGCAGAAAGCTGTTGAGCATCTGGTTAAACTGATGGCTGAACTCGAGTAAGTTCACGGGTTCTTTTTCATATCAGTCACAAGTAAGGTAGGGTTATGATTTCAGGCATTTTAGCATCCCCGGGTATCGCCTTCGGCAAAGCATTGCTGCTGAAGGAAGATGAAATTGTCATCGACCGGAAGAAAATTTCTGCCGATAAGGTTGATCAGGAAGTCGAACGTTTCCTGAGCGGCCGCGCCAAGGCCTCCGCCCAGCTGGAGGTCATCAAAACCAAAGCTGGTGAAACTTTCGGTGAAGAAAAAGAAGCCATCTTCGAAGGGCATATTATGCTGCTGGAAGATGAGGAGCTTGAGCAGGAAATCATAGCCCTGATTAAAGATAAGCACATGACTGCCGACGCGGCAGCCAATGAAGTTATCGACGGTCAGGCCACTGCCCTGGAAGAGCTGGATGATGAATACCTGAAAGAACGTGCGGCTGACGTACGTGATATCGGTAAGCGCCTGCTGCGCAACATCCTTGGTCTGGCAATCATCGATCTGAGTGCGATTCAGGATGAAGTCATCCTCGTCGCCGCCGATCTGACCCCGTCTGAAACCGCACAGCTGAACCTGAAAAAAGTGCTGGGTTTCATCACCGATGCGGGCGGTCGTACCTCCCACACCTCTATCATGGCGCGTTCCCTGGAATTGCCGGCCATCGTGGGCACCGGCAGCATCACGGCGCAGGTGAAGAACGGCGACTATCTGATTCTCGACGCGGTGAACAACCAGGTTCTGATCAACCCGTCTAACGAGCAAATTGAAGCGCTGCGTAGTCTGCAGGTTCAGGTTGCGGAAGAAAAAGCCGAACTGGCGAAACTGAAAGATCTGCCGGCGATTACCCTCGACGGCCATCAGGTTGAAGTCTGCGCCAACATTGGTACCGTTCGCGATGTCGAAGGTGCTGAGCGCAACGGCGCCGAAGGCGTAGGCCTGTATCGTACCGAATTCCTGTTCATGGACCGTGACGCGCTGCCAACTGAAGAAGAACAGTTTGCGGCTTATAAAGCGGTGGCTGAGGCCTGTGGCTCTCAGGCCGTTATCGTCCGTACCATGGATATCGGCGGCGACAAAGAGCTGCCGTACATGAACTTCCCGAAAGAAGAGAACCCGTTCCTCGGCTGGCGTGCCGTGCGTATTGCGATGGATCGTAAAGAGATCCTGCGCGACCAGGTTCGCGCCATCCTGCGTGCCTCCGCTTTCGGTAAGCTGCGCATTATGTTCCCGATGATCATCTCTGTTGAAGAAGTGCGTGCGCTGAAGAAAGAGATCGAAATCTACAAACAGGAACTGCGTGACGAAGGTAAAGCATTTGACGAATCCATTGAGATCGGCGTGATGGTGGAAACACCGGCTGCGGCGACTATTGCTCGTCATCTGGCCAAAGAAGTTGATTTCTTTAGTATCGGCACCAATGATTTAACGCAATATACTCTGGCAGTTGACCGTGGTAATGATATGATTTCACATCTTTACCAGCCGATGTCACCGTCTGTACTGAATCTGATTAAGCAAGTTATTGATGCTTCTCACGCTGAAGGTAAATGGACTGGCATGTGCGGTGAGCTTGCGGGCGATGAACGTGCTACACTTCTGTTGCTGGGTATGGGGCTGGACGAATTCTCTATGAGCGCCATTTCCATCCCGCGCATCAAGAAGATTATTCGTAATACGAACTTCGAAGATGCGAAAGTATTAGCAGAGCAGGCTCTTGCTCAACCGACAACGGACGAGTTAATGACGCTGGTTAACAAGTTCATTGAAGAAAAAACAATCTGCTAATCCACGAGATGCGCGGCCCAAATTACTGCTTAGGAGAAGATCATGGGTTTGTTTGATAAATTGAAATCTCTGGTTTCTGATGACAAGAAAGACACCGGAACTATTGAGATTGTTGCTCCCCTCTCCGGTGAGATCGTCAACATTGAAGACGTGCCGGATGTGGTTTTTGCGGAAAAAATTGTGGGCGATGGGATTGCCATCAAACCGACTGGCAACAAAATGGTCGCGCCGGTAGACGGTACCATTGGTAAAATTTTCGAAACCAACCACGCGTTCTCTATTGAATCTGATAGCGGCATCGAGCTGTTCGTTCACTTCGGTATTGATACCGTTGAACTGAAAGGCGAAGGCTTCAAGCGTATCGCTGAAGAAGGTCAGCGCGTGAAAGTCGGCGATCCGGTTATCGAATTTGATCTGCCGCTGCTGGAAGAGAAAGCCAAGTCGACTCTGACGCCGGTGGTTATCTCCAACATGGACGAGATCAAAGAGCTGATCAAACTGTCCGGTAGCGTGACCGTGGGTGAAACCCCGGTAATCCGCATCAAGAAGTAATGCTTGCTGCATAAAAATGGCGCCGAAAGGCGCCATTTTTTTTTATACCGCGCAGGTTACCGGTCGATAGCACTTCTCGCGAGACAAGACGCGCAATCCCTCCGGGGTGCTCTCCAGAATTCGCCGCTCGCTGTCAGCGACCAGCAGTTCGCACTGATATCCACCGGCCAGGCCGAACAGCGACCGCGCCACGCAGGCATCCTCCAGCGCCGCCTCACCTGTCGTATCAAAATGACCAACAATGCGTCCCTGCTGGCGGATCACTAACCGATAGCTTTTCATCTGCTTTGCTCCAGCGGCGGTAGGATCAATTCGTCACACCCCTGGGCGGCAGTCCAGTTCATCACCTCCAGCACGCGCTGGGCAGCAGCCTGCGTCGCTGCCCCCAGCGCCAGGCCGGAAAGCAACCCGCTCACCAGCTCCGCGCAGAACAGATCGCCGGTTCCTTTTAAGTCTGTCTCCACCCGCGGGTGAACCACCACTTCCACTGCATCGGCCGTCACCACCAGCACATTGATCGTCGAATCGGCCTCTCCGGGCGCGCTGGTGATCACCACCCATTTGAGGGTGTCCGACAGCAGGCTTCGCGCCGCGGCGACCGCCTCCTGCCGATCGCGACAGCGCTGGCCGCTCAGCGTCTCCAGTTCGAACAGATTGGGGATGATCCCTTGCGCCAGCGGCAGCAGGTGCTGACGATAGGCGTCCGGGATCTCAGCCTTGACATAGATGCCGCTGTCGACATCGCCGATGACCGGATCCACCAGAATGCACAACCCGGGATGGCGGGCCCGTACGCGCGTCAGCCACTGCGCCAGGCGTTCGATTTGCACAGCGCTGCCCATATAGCCGGTGGTGACCGCACGCAGTTCGCGCAGCGCGTCGCGCTCCTCCAGCGCCTGCAGATACCCGACAAACCACTCTTCCGGAATAATGCCGCCATAGAACGTCTCATAATGGGGCGTATTGCTGAACAGCACCGTCGGCACCGCCAGCACGCGCAGACCATGCTGTTTAATCGCCGGAACCGCGATGCTATTGCCGACGCTGCCATAGACTACCTGCGACTGCACGGCGACGATATCCACTTCCGACGCCCGGCTTTTGTCGTGAAAGAGCACTGATTGTATATCATCCTGCTGGCCCATCTTTTCTCCCCCCGCTGGACAGCGGGTCACGCACTGATTATGATTCGTCCTATGCTAAATTCCATTTTGTCATAGGTCAATAATGTTAGCCGGAAAAACCGCCAGCGAAATCTTCGATAACATCCGCCATCTGGTGCAGAGCGGCGGGTTGCAGCCCGGAGAGGTTCTGCCGCCGGTACGTGAACTCGCCAGCCAGCTTGCAGTGAATCGCAACACTGTCGCCGCCGCCTATAAACGGCTGGTGACCTCCGGGCTGGCCGTCAGTCAGGGACGCAACGGTACAGCCATTAAAGCGCGGGACACACTGCCGGCGCTGGAGGGAGGTGACCCAACGACCCCGCTGAACGATATCTCCAGCGGCAATCCGGATCCGGCCAGACTGCCTGATTTACCCCGCTATCTGGGCCAGATTGCCCGCACGCCCCGCCTGTATGGCGATGCGCCCATCGAGCCGCGGCTTGGCCAATGGGCCGAGGCGTGGTTTGCCAGAGAGATAGCCGTTCCCTTTGCGATGAATCTCGCCAGCGGGGCGATAGACGCCCTGGAGCGCCTGCTGTGCGCTCTGCTGCTCCCCGGCGACGGCGTTGTGGTGGAAGATCCCTGTTTTCTCAGCAGCATCAATATGGTGCGTTACGCCGGTTTTACCCCCTGCCCGGTGGCGGTGGATGCCGAAGGGATGGATCCTGACGGCCTGGAGGAGGCGTTACGCAACGGCGCACGGGCGGTGATCTTAACCCCGCGCGCGCATAATCCTACCGGCTGTAGCCTGACGGAAACCCGGGCGCATGCCCTGCGGGAGGTGCTAGCCCGCTATCCGCAGGTACTGGCGATTGTTGATGACCATTTTGCCCTGCTGTCGGCCACGCCATGGCACTCCCCTCTTCCTGCAAGCACCCAACGCTGGGCGCTGGTGCGCTCGATGTCAAAAACCCTCGGACCAGATCTACGGCTGGCCTTTATCGCCAGCGATGCCGCTACTTCAGCGGCGCTGCGCCTGCGGCTTAACGCCGGCAGCCAGTGGGTCAGCCATCTGCTGCAGGACCTGACGCTGGCCTGCCTGACCGACGAGGCGTTTATCGCCTCGATGACGGAGACCCGTCGTCACTATCGCCAGCAGAATGAGAAACTGGCGGCGGCGCTGGCCCGGTACGGCTACAGCCATGCTACGCCAGGGGATGGCCTCAATTTCTGGCTGCCGCTGCCAGCGGCGAGCCAGCCCTACGCCTTACGCCTGGCCCGCGCCGGCTGGCTGGTCCGGGAGGGAGAGGTGTTTGGCATCCGGACGCCCTCCCACGGGCTACGCCTGTCGCTGGGCCGTCTGAGTGACGCTGAGATTTCCCGCCTGGCGGCCGATATTGCGCAGGCCTTAGACGCCCCCTGACGCAGGCAGTCCACCGAACGTATCGGGGAGTGATGGCAGCTGCCGACAAATTAATGAAAAATAAACGACAGCAGGCTAGTCTTACCTGCATGCCCTGATCGCCGAGGCGGACAAATCGCTCACAACAAGGAGCACCAGAGATGCATCACGCTGACCCGGCACTGAAAGCAGTCATTGAAGCCTGCGATCGCGCTATCTCGCAGGAAGATTACGATACCCTGATGAGTTATTACGCAGAAGACGCCGCGCTGGTCGTCAAACCGGGCATGGTGGTCAGAGGGAAAGAGAATATCCGCAAAGCCTTTATCGCCATTGCCGACTATTTCCAGCACCGACTGGTGGTGACTCAGGGGAAAATGGAGGTTATTGAAGGCGGCGGCAATGCGCTGGTGATTATGGAGACCCGGCTGGATATCCCGACGGCGGACGGGATATCCCAGGTTACGCGACGCGCCACCTATGTCTTTCAGAAGCAGGGCGAACGCTGGCTGTGCACCGTCGATAACTCCTACGGCACCGACCTGCTTGATGATTAAATGCCCGCCCCCTGGCTAAAGTGTTCTTCGCCGAACACGCCGGTGGAAAGGTAACGATCGCCGCGATCGCAGACAATCGCCACCACCACCGCGCCAGGATTTTCGCGGGCTATGCGTAACGCGCCCGCTACCGCGCCGCCCGAACTGACGCCGCAGAAAATGCCTTCCCGCACCGCCAGCTGACGCATGGTGTTCTCGGCATCCTGCTGATGAATATCCAGCACCGTATCCACCAGCGAAGCGTTAAAGATCCCCGGCATATACTCTGCCGGCCAGCGGCGGATCCCGGGAATACTGCTCCCCTCCTCCGGCTGCAGGCCAACAATGGTCACCGGTTTACTCTGTTCACGCAGAAAACGTGACACGCCGGTAATGGTGCCGGTGGTCCCCATACTGGAGACAAAGTGGGTGATACGCCCCGCGGTCTGCTGCCAGATTTCCGGGCCGGTGGTGGTGTAGTGGGCGTAGGGGTTATCCGGGTTGTTAAACTGATCGAGCAGTTTGCCTTCTCCGCGCTGGGCCATTTCCAGAGCCAGGTCGCGGGCCCCCTCCATCCCTTGCTCTTTGCTGACCAGGATAAGCTCGGCGCCGTAAGCGCGCATCGCGGCCCGACGCTCCTGGCTCATGTTGTCGGGCATCAGCAGCTTCATCCGGTAGCCTTTCAGCGCGGCGATCATCGCCAGCGCAATACCGGTGTTGCCGCTGGTCGCTTCGATCAGCACGTCGCCGGGCTGAATTTCGCCGCGCTTTTCCGCTTCGACGATCATCGACAGCGCGGCGCGATCTTTCACCGAGCCGGCCGGATTATTGCCTTCGAGTTTGACCCAGACTTCGCTGCCGTTGTCCGGTCCCAGACGCTGAAGTTTGACCAGTGGGGTATTGCCGATGGTTTGTTCGAGTGTATTCACGATTTTTACTCAATAAAAAAGCCGGGCGGCGCTTCGCTTACCCGGCCTGGCAGACGCGTGATAATTCCAGACCGGGTAAGCAGAGCCTCACCCGGCAAAAGCACATTGATTTAAGCTATCAGGCCGACTCCGCCAGAGCAAGCTCGCCGCGCGGCTCGATACGCTCGGTACCGTTGTACAACCGCGCGTTTTGCAGCCCGACGAACAGCCGTTCGCCGCGGGACGGCGCCTCATCGCCCGTTAACACCACGCTCAGCGGTTCGTCATACCACCCCAGAGGCTGAACGACTAATTGGGTGTAGTGCCCTTTCGGACTGGCCTCCAGGACCTGCACCGGCAGCGGCGAATCCAGGCTGGTCCGCCGGCTGATGTCCACTTCCCATGGGCGCAGGAACAGGTCCACTGGCCCCTGGTATGCCGGGGTATAGCCTAACGGCCAGCGGTGGGCGCCGACGTGGAACTGTCCACCGCGGATGACCCCCTGCAGGCGGTTCACTTCCCCCATAAACTCCAGCACGAACCGGGTAGACGGCTCACGCCATACGCGCTCCGGGGCATCGGCCTGTTCGATGTTGCCCTGGCTCATGACCACCACCCGGTCGGCAACTTCCATCGCCTCTTCCTGATCGTGGGTGACGAACACGCTGGTGAATTTCAGCTCTTCATGCAGCTGACGCAGCCAGCGGCGCAGCTCTTTACGCACCTGCGCATCCAGCGCACCGAAAGGTTCATCCAGCAGCAAAATTTGCGGCTCCACCGCCAGGGCGCGCGCCAGCGCCACGCGCTGCTTCTGGCCTCCGGACAGCTGCGCCGGATAGCGATCCGCCAGATGGGCCAGCTGCACCATCTCCAGCAGTTTGGTCACCTTGGCTTTAATCGCCGCCGCATTGGGGCGTTCGCGGCGCGGCAGCACGGTCAGGCCAAAGGCGATGTTATCGAACACCGTCATATGGCGGAACAGCGCATAGTGCTGGAAAACGAAGCCCACTTTACGGTCGCGAGCGTGCATCCGACTGACGTCGGTACCGTGGAAGCGGATATGACCGCTGGTCTGATGCTCCAGACCGGCAATAATTCGCAGCAGGGTGGTTTTTCCGGAGCCCGAGGGCCCCAGCAGCGCAACCATTTGTCCGGAAGGGATATCCAACGAGATATCATTCAGCACCTGGGTGCGACCAAACGATTTCTTAATATTGGCAATCTCAATGCTCATGATTTCCCTCCTGTTGCGCGCGTTCTTTCTGATTGGCCAGACGCCATTGCAACATACTCTTTAAAAACAGGGTCAGAATAGCCATTAACGTCAGCAGGGCGGCGGCGGTAAACGAGCCGACGGTGTTGTAATCCTGCTCCAGTAGTTCAATTTGCAGCGGCAGCGACAGCGTTTCGCCGCGGATCGAGCCGGAAACCACCGACACCGCGCCAAATTCGCCGATGGCGCGGGCGTTGGTCAGCACCACGCCGTACAGCAGCGCCCAGCGAATATTGGGCAACGTCACCCGGCGGAACATCTGCCAACCGGACGCGCCCAGCAGCACCGCGGCCTCATCTTCATGACTGCCCTGACTCATCATCACCGGCACCAGCTCACGCACCACAAACGGACAGGTAACAAAGATGGTCGCCAGCACCATGCCTGGCCAGGCGAACATGATTTGCAGATTATGCGCGTCAAGCCAGCCGCCCAGCGGACCGTTAGAGCCGTAAAACAGCAGATACACCAGACCGGCCACCACCGGCGAGACGGCGAACGGGATATCCAGCAACGTCAGCAGCAGCTGGCGCCCCGGAAAGGTAAAACGTGTCACCAGCCAGGCCAGCAAGGTACCGAACACCAGGTTCACCGGTACGGTAATCAATGCAATCATCACCGTCAGCCAGATGGCATGCAGCATGTCCGGGTTCGCCAGGTTTTCCAGCACCGGCATCAATCCTTTGCTGAAGGCCTGGATAAAGATGTAGAGCATCGGCACCACAAGGATGAAGGCGGAGACCAGCATCCCGACGCCAATCAGAAACCATTTTCCCCAGTTGATACGGGGCGCGTCGTAGCGTTTCAATTGAGTAACTTCCGCCATTAGTGACCTACCACGCGTCGACCAAAGCGACTCTGCAGGGTATTGATGGAAAACAGCAGCAGCAGTGAGGCGGCCAGGATCACCGAGGCGATGGCGCTCGCCGCCGGATAGTCAAACTCCTGCAGACGAATAAAGATCATCAGCGACGTCACTTCCGTCTTCCACGCGATGTTGCCGGCGATAAAAATCACCGCGCCGAATTCGCCGAGGCTGCGGGTAAACGACAGAGCAATGCCCGCCAGCAGCGCCGGCGACAGCTCCGGCAGCACCACCTTGCGGAAACTCTGCCAGCGCGTGGCGCCCAGCGTTTCCGCCGCTTCCTCATACTCGGGCCCCAACTCTTCCAGCACCGGCTGCACGGTGCGTACCACAAACGGGATGCTGGTGAAGGCCATCGCCACGGCGATACCGAGCCAGGTATAGGTGACTTTAATATCGAACTTCGCCAGCCATTCCCCGTAAATACCGTTCACCGAAAACAGCGAGGCCAGAGTCAGACCGGCTACCGCCGTCGGCAGCGCAAACGGCAGGTCCATTAAGGCATCCAGCAGCGTGCGGCCCGGAAAACGATAGCGGGTCAGGATCCAGGCCATCAGCAGACCAAAGACGCCGTTAAAAATCGAGGCCACAAACGCCGACAGCAGCGTCACCTTATAGGCGGCCACCACCTGCGGGTTGGTGATCACATCCCAGTACTGCGCCCAACTCATCTGCGCCAGCTGCATCACCAACGCGCTGAGCGGTAATAACAAAATCAGACAGACAAACAGCAGGCTGGTGCCAAGGCTCAGGGTAAAGCCCGGCAGCACGCGCTTGGACGACACAGCAAACATTACTTACGCCCCGCCGCCAGCAGTTTGTCCAGTTCGCCGCCGCTGGCGAAGTGGGTTTTCATTACCTCAGGCCAGGAGCCAAACTTATCTTCCACGCGGAACAGCTCGGTCTGCGGGAATTTATCCTTCAGAGCATCCATCACTTTCGGGTTGTTTACCCGATAGTAGTAGTCGGTAATGATAGTTTGCGCCTGTGGCGTATAGAGCCAGTTCAGGTAGGCTTTCGCCGCCTTTTCCGTGCCATTGGCTTTGACGTTTTTATCGACCCAGGCTACCGGGAACTCCGCCAGAATGTTGGTTTTCGGGATAACCACTTCAAATCCCTGCGCCTCATACTGCTTGCGAATATTATTCACTTCCGATTCGAAGCTAATCAGCACATCGCCGAGGCCGCGCTCGGCGAAGGTGGTGGTCGCTCCGCGCCCGCCGGTGTCAAAGACTTCGACGTTCTTGAGAAACTGAGTCATAAACTGTTCGGTTTTAGCTTTATCGCCGCCATCAGCTTTATCCGCCGCGCCCCATGCCGCCAGGTAGGTGTATCGGGCGTTACCCGAGGTTTTCGGATTCGGGAAGATCAGCTTAACGTCAGAGCGAACCAGGTCGTTCCAGTCATGAATGTTTTTCGGATTGCCTTTACGCACCAGGAAACCCATCGTCGAATAGAACGGTGAGCTGTTGTTCGGCAGACGGCTTTGCCAGTCGGCCGGGATCAGGTTGCCTTTGTCATGCAGGATCTGCACGTCCGTCACCTGGTTGTAGGTGACCACGTCCGCCTTCAGGCCCTGCAAAATAGCCAGCGCCTGCTTGGATGAACCGGCATGCGACTGCTTGATGGTCAGCTTGTCCCCACCATTGTCTTTCGCCCACTGCTGCTCAAAAGGCGGGTTAAGGGCGGCAAACAGCTCGCGGGAGACATCATAGGAGCTGTTCAGCAGCTCCGTCGCCTGCGCCTGCGCCACCAGCAGCATGGAAGCCGCCAGCGCCAGATATCCTTTTTTCAGTGATTTAACGGCCATTGCGCACCCTTATCAACGTTGAACATTTTCTGTTGATCATCATATTTATAACGGGTACGAAAGGAGTAACGGTTTTATATACCGTTTGGCGATTTGGAAGTCGAAAAGGGAATAAGCAACTGGCAAAGCTTAGCTGAAAGCGGCTCGCAGATTAGACGGGTCATTGTGACAAACGGCAGCCAGGCGTGCACTGTGTTTATATGAAAAACACACAGATATTTGCTCGTCAGCTCAGACGTAGCTTAACGCCCGCAGAACGTCGACCAGGGTACTGACTGCGCAACCGCCGTTTTGCTAGCGACACGTTTCGCCGTCAGCACCCCGTTGGCCCCTATATTCTCGATTTCGCCTGCTGCGCAATATGGCTGGCGATTGAACTGGACGGCGGCCAACACGATGACGCCGCACCCGCTGGCTACAGAGCGAGGGATGGCGTGTTTTACGCTTCTGGAATATTGAGTTTGAAGAGCATGGTGATGCGGTGATGGAGGGGATACTTGAAGCGCCTGAGTCGCCGATGCCCTCACCCCTCCCCTCTGACTGATGCAGAGGGAGTAAAAGAATCCGCACGCAGATTCCATAACCGCACCTTACCGTCCCCTCTCCCCTTTGGGGAGAGGGTTAGGGTGAGGGGAAAATTACAGCGCCTGGATACGCTCCAGCGACGGCGCGAAGTAATACCCGCCGGTCACCGGTTTGGTGAAGCGCAGCATCGCGTCGCGTTTACCGTCGGTATCGCCAAACATGCTCAGCAGCTGCTGCTCGATGTTATACAGGCGTGCGCAGTAAGCGCAGAAATAGAGGCCATGGGTGCCGCTGGCGGTGCCGTACGGCAGGCTCTGACGGACGATTTTCAGCCCTTTGCCATCTTCTTTTAAGTCCACGCGGCTCAGGTGCGACGTGACCGGACGTTCATCGCCATCGATCTCTTCGTTAGCGTCTTTAGTACGGCCGATCATCATCTCCTGATCCGGCACGCTCATGCGGTTCAGCTGTTTGAGATTATGCTCCCAGCGCTGGACGAACACGTAGCTGCCGCCCGCATCCACGCCGTCTTTAATGACCGCCACTTCGCGGCGGGTTTCTTCCCCCGCCGGGTTTTCGGTGCCATCGACGAAGCCGCTGAGGTCACGCTCTTCCACCCAGCGGAAGCCGTGGATCTCTTCTTTCACGTCGATAGCGTCGCCAAAGGCGGCCAGCGCGGCCTGCGCCACCGAGAAGTTAACTTCATGACGGGCGGATAAAATATGAATCAGCAGGTCATACTGGGTGGACGGCGCCAGCCCTTTGCCATAGACCGGGAAATCTTTTAACTCATCCGCCCCTTCGCCGCCGCTCAGCTGACGCCAGACGTTATTGCCGAACGCCACCACCGCACCGAGTTTTGCGTCGGGGAATTTAGCCTGGAAGGTGGCCACGTTATCGACAAAAATTTTGCTCGCTTCGCGCAGGGCGTTAACGTCCCCTTTGAGATTGGCTTCAATCCAAATCGCCGCGCGGCAATGTTCCGGCAAAATGCCGCTCTGAACCTGAGACATCGCTCCTCCTGAAATGATGCAACCACAACGCTGTCGCGTTGCTAACGCGCCATTGTAACCGTTTTTCAGAGCTGTCGTGTCTCTTCAGATCAATTTAGCGACGCCAGATAATCTTGCTGACCTTCCAGTTTTTCAGCGTATCGTCGGAGGGCATCAGCTCGTCCGGACCGCTCCAGTGGCCAGTGAAGGCATAGCTGATATGCTGGCTCCCCTCGGCCTGACACTCGACGACCGCCCCGTTGTCATGGCTGCCTTTCTGGCAGTTGCCGAAGGCTTTGCTGTACAGGTCGCTAAACGGTGTGCCGATTTTCACGCCGCTGGCGGTTTTGATATCCGCATCACGCACGTCAATCCGGCTGATAGCACCGTTGTCGCCATTGATGGTCAGCGCCACGCTGTTGTTTTTCAGCGCTTCAAAGTAGTGGACGATATTGCCCTTATCGGTCTTCATTCCGCTGCGTAAACGGTAGTCGCTGCCCAGCGCATCGCTAATCGCATGTTCATTGAGCGGCGTGGAGGCCGTCAGTTTACCCACTCCCTGCTCGGTCACCTCGGTGGAAGCGCCAAACCAGTTCCACGGATAGGCCGCCGACCAGTTGACTGCGCTCATCGTGGAGCAGCCGGTCAGCGCCAGCGGAAGTGCACAGAGCATTACACGTAGCGATTTCATATCTCAATCCTTTCTGAGTCATTCAACGCATGTTGGAGTTCACGATCGGCAAAAAGTGCCATTAAAAGGTGGTCTGGTGAAAACAGGCGCCCAGGCGACGGCTGGTTAACAGCCACCACAGGGCATAGCCATCCGCGACCAGCAGCGCAATGGTCAACGAGGAGGGAGATTCGCCGCTCAGCCATAGCATCGGCTGCCACAGCAACAGCAGCACTTGCGATAGCACCAGCAGCCAGCGCATCGCCCGCCACAGGCGCGGCAGGCGCTGACGATAGCCACTAAGCAGAAAGGCCAGCACCGCCGGCACGCCTGGCAGTAAACCAAGCCAGAAGCGCTCGTGATCGGGATAGAACAGATTAAGAATCGCGTCGCCCTGCTGGCGCGATGCGCCGGCCATCAAAAACAGCACCCACGTGCGGGCCTGCAACAACAGCACGCACCAGAAAAGCAAAGGCAGGCGCAGACGGCCATGGGCATCAAAATCGGCGGGGATAAACTCAGTATTCTTCATCTTCGATCAGGCGCTTGCCCAGGGTCAGGACATCGGCGTACTCATAGCCCAACCGCTCGTACATTCCCTGCACCACATCATTGTCTTCACGGACCATAATGTTGATTTTCGGGCAGCCGCGGGCAATCAGCTTTTTCTCCAGACGGTTGAGCAGCGCGTTCGCGATACCCCGGCCGCGATATTCCGGATGGACGCCGAGATAATAGGCCGATCCGCGATGACCGTCATATCCGCCCATCACCGTGCCGACCACTTCGCCATTCACTTCAGCCACCAGAAACAGGCTGACGTCGTGATTCAGCTTGCGCTCAATATCCATCTCCGGATCGTTCCACGGGCGCAACAGATCGCAGCGCTCCCACAGCGTCACAACCTCTTCGAAATCCTGCTGGCGAAAAACGCGAATCTCCATGGTATTCCCCACCATTGACGGTTAAAAACAGTGATTATGGCGCGAATATAACTGATAGCCAATATCAGGCGAAATCAGCGACAAAAAATGGCATAATATGACTTTGTCATGTATTGAAATGAAAAGTAAAACAATTCTTATTTTGAATGGTCGTAACGGCAAACGCGATACGATATAACATTGGACATCACTTGTTTACAATTCAGGCCGAATGAGCACTTTTAAACCCTTAAAAATACTTGCTTCGCGCCGTCAGGTGCTGAAAGCCGGGCTGGCTGCGATGACGCTGAGCGGCGTCGCCTCACAGGTCAGCGCAAAAGAACAGCCACTGAAAACGTCAAATGGACATAGCAAACCCGCCGCCAAAAAGGCCGGGGGTCGCCGGATTGTAATGTTAGATCCGGGCCACGGCGGCATCGATACCGGCGCTATCGGCCATAACGGCTCGAAAGAGAAGCATGTGGTGTTGGCGATCGCTAAGAACGTGCGCAGCATTTTGCGCAGCAACGGCATCGACGCCCGCCTGACCCGCACCGGGGATACCTTTATCCCGCTGTACGACCGCGTGGAGATCGCCCATCAGCACGGCGCCGATCTGTTTATGTCAATCCACGCCGATGGCTTCACCAACCCGAGCGCCGCCGGCGCCTCGGTGTTCGCCCTGTCAAACCGCGGCGCCAGTAGCGCCATGGCGAAATACCTCTCCGATCGCGAAAACCGCGCCGATGAGGTCGCCGGTAAGAAAGCGACGGATAAAGACCATCTGCTGCAGCAGGTACTGTTCGATCTGGTGCAGACCGACACCATCAAAAACAGCCTGACGCTGGGCTCGCATATCCTGAAAAAGATCAAGCCGGTACATAAGCTGCACAGCCGCAATACCGAGCAGGCGGCGTTCGTGGTGCTGAAGTCACCATCCATACCGTCTGTGCTGGTGGAAACCTCGTTTATCACCAACCCGAACGAGGAGAAACTGCTCGGCACCACCGCCTTCCGGCAGAAAATCGCCACCGCGATTGCCAACGGCATTATCAGCTATTTCCACTGGTTCGATAACCAGAAAGCCCATTCGAAGAGACGTTAATGAAACCCGATGCCGCGCAGGTAAAAACTTTTCTGCTCCAGCTCCAGGACAACCTCTGTCAGCAGCTGAGCGCCGTGGATGGCGCGCCGTTTATTGAAGATGCCTGGCAGCGGGAAGGCGGTGGCGGCGGACGCAGCCGGGTGCTGCGCGAAGGCCGGGTGTTCGAGCAGGCGGGGGTCAACTTTTCCCACGTCCATGGCGACGCCATGCCTGCCTCCGCCACCGCGCACCGCCCGGAGCTGGCCGGACGCAGTTTTGAAGCCATGGGCGTCTCGCTGGTGGTTCATCCGCTGAACCCCTACGTGCCCACCAGCCATGCCAACGTGCGGTTTTTTATTGCCGAAAAGCCTGGCGCCGACCCGGTGTGGTGGTTCGGCGGCGGCTTTGATTTAACCCCTTACTACGGCTTTGAAGAGGATGCCGTCCACTGGCATCGTACCGCCCGCGATCTGTGTCTGCCGTTCGGCGAGGAAGTCTATCCGCGCTATAAAAAATGGTGCGATGATTACTTCTATCTCAAGCACCGCCAGGAGCAGCGCGGCATCGGCGGTCTGTTCTTTGACGACCTGAACACCCCGGATTTTGACCACTGCTTCGCCTTTATGCAGGCGGTCGGGAACGGCTATGCTGACGCCTATTTACCTATCGTCGAACGCCGGAAAGCCACGCCGTACGGCGAACGCGAGCGCCACTTTCAACTCTACCGTCGCGGCCGCTATGTCGAGTTCAATCTGGTCTGGGACCGCGGCACCCTGTTCGGCCTGCAGACCGGCGGGCGTACGGAGTCGATTCTGATGTCGATGCCGCCGCTGGTGCGCTGGGAATACGATTATCAGCCCGAGCCCGGCAGCCCCGAGGCGGCGCTGAGCGAGTTTATTCAGGTGCGCGACTGGCTGTAACGGCCGGATGGCGGCTGGCCACCCGGTAGCGGAGTCTCTTCCCTCACACCCACTGGCGCAGGCGATGGTGCAGCGTCATCGACGGTTTCTCAGCAAACAGCTGCTGATAGTCGGTGGCGAACTGCCCCAAATGCCAGAATCCCCACTGCATGGCCGCCTCCTTGACCGTCTCGCGCTCTGACCAGGGGCTTATCAGCTCCCGACGCACGGCGTTCAGGCGGATCCGTTTGAGCCAGGCGTTAGGACCAATCCCCAGTATCGCATGGAAGGCGTTTTGCAAGGTGCGACGGCTGACGTACAGCTGCTGGCACAGATCGAGAACGGTTAACGGCTCCGCGCTGTTTTCCAGCACATATTCGCGCGCCTGCGCCAGCAGGCGGCGGTAGCTCTGGTGGCTGACGCTCTCTGCACTTACCATCGGCTGCGCTTCTTCCAGCATCGTGCCCATCGCCAGCAACAGATTATCCCGCAGGACTTTACGCACGGCCGGCTGATGAAGGGTATCCGGATGCTCGCTAAAGGTGGCCAGCGCCTGCTGGACAAACCCCCACAGCGCGGCCTTATGCGGCTCGCGGACCGCCAGCGCTGACTGGTTGCGTAGCATATGTAGCACCCGTTCCGGGTGGTGCAGGAAACTGGCGTGACGCGCAATTACCTCCTGCGAAATCACTACCCCGAGAATGGTGTAATCATCCGGCGTGCTGAGCTCGAACTCCGTACCGCCGGGACGGGTGGCGATTTCTGCCCGGCCCAGACACTGCGAGCCGATAAACCCCTGTTCACCCCGGGTCGCCGGAATGCCAAACCAGAAGGAGTTCGGCCAGACCAGGCAGGACTGGCGCAGCGCCAGCCCGGTATATTCGCGGAAGACCTGGATCTCATCGAGCAGGATTTCGGTAAACTCGCCGCGAAACTGCCCCGGATGCAGCTGATCGTAGATCTGTTGCCAGGCGGTAATGGTCAGGGCGTGCTCATACACATCGGTTGTGTGTCGTTGATGAATATTGTCAATTTCAACCTGAGGCGTCAGCCTGGTGTCTTCCGGCAACGCCTCGCAACAGAGATGGTGCAAATTTGCAGAACGACGCTTTTTCATAATCGTTAAAGCCGGGGGCAAGCCGCTCCCGGCACCTCCGACAGGTTATGGATTTTTGAGACGATAGCGGCTACTGCGTTTTCGTAGCGTCCCTGCGGAAAAGAGCTGCTCCAGCGCCTGGCGGGCCTTATCCAGCGGCCAGGCAAAATGCGCGGCGACCTCGCCGGCCGTCATGCCCTGACGAACTGAAGCCAGCAGCGTCAGTAAGGCTTCCGATGAAGCCGGGTCAGCAGGCGGCATGGGCGCTGGCGGCGGTGGCTGAAAACCGCCGATCAGCCGCTGGGTATCCTCTTCCGGGCGACCAATTTCCCGACGGCTGATCACGCAGCCGGTCCGCCGGGCAGCGGCGGCCCCGGCATCCAGCGCGGCGCGGCAGGCCGCCAGGTCGCCCTCCACCACCAGCGTTAACCTGCCCGGGTCGAGCACTTCATGACTGAGCAGGCGCACATTGGCCGCCTTAAGCATGGCATCCGCAGCGTCTACAGCCGCGACCATGCCCTCCACTTCGAGCAATCCCAGCGCATTGATCATCGCTCCCTCCATTACGCACGCTGTACAGGATGACGGGCAATATCGAGAACGGCATCGGTAAAGGCATTGCAGGCGGCTTTACAGGCGGCCTGGCTTCCCGTCAAAAAGGCGGCCGAATAGTTGGTTTCCGATGGCGGCGGGACGTAGGTCACCAGCTGAACGTCGGCCGACTTCATCGCCGCATCGATACCAAACGTCGCCTCCAGCGGCGGCGCCACCAGATAAGCAATCGGATCGCCCAACGCGATGCCAGCGGCCGATGAAAGATAAGAGCCGGTACGCGACACCACGTGCGCCAGAAAGGCGGTATCTTGCGCGTCGTTAGCCCACTGGAATGCCGCCCCACCTTCAATATGCGCCATCATGGCATCCAGCCCGGCGCGAACTTCCGCCGGGTTCGGGCCGCCAAGCATGATCAGTACTTCGCCGGCGGTAGGCGACGGACCATGGGCCGCGCCGGCGTAGAGGGAGCGGCCATAGACCACCTCCACCATCGCCTGCTTTGTCGCTTCGTCGGCGGCAATATACGTCACATCGTCAGAATCTGCCGTGATGAGTCCGAGGCTACGTATATGCGACGGTAATTTAAGCTCGCGCGCGAAACCGTCATTCACCGAGGCAATCACGCGCATCGCGGTGACCGAGGGTCGAATCAAATCTAATGCTGGCATGATGCCTCCTTAACGGCTCATGTTGATGCCGGAGGCTTTCTGCTCCAGCATGCGTTTGGCTAAATCCACGATCACCGCGGCGGCTTCTACCGGCGGGGTGCCGCCCTGGTGGATATTGGAGATACAGGTCCGGTCGGCCTCGACGGTGGTCGCCACCCGCGGGGAGTACACCGCGTAGCAGGAGAGGCTCTCCGACTGGCCGAGCCCCGGGCGCTCGCCAACCAGCAGGATCACCACCTTCGCGCCGAGGATCTCGCCGATCTGATCTTCAATCTTGACGCGGCCATAGCGCACGAAGAACGGCGTCCCGACCTTCAGACCCGCCTGTTTCAGGCCGGCAAGCAGCGGCGGCAGGATCTCTTCGTAGTTGGCGGTGATGGCATCGGTTGACAGGCCATCGGAGACCACCACCTGCACATCCGGATCCATCACGCACTGCGCCTTCAGCGCATCAATCGCTTCCGGACTGAGGCGACGGCCCATATCCGGACGCGTCAGGTAGAGGTTCTTATCGCTAATCTCGGAACGCACTTCCAGCAGCCCCTGCGCTTTCACCCACGCTTCCGGCACCTCTTTAAGCACCGTGTCTTTCGAGCGCGAGTGATCGGCCAGGAAGCGCAGCAGCGCCTGAGTGCGCGGACGCGGGCCGGCGCGGCCGGTGCAAACGCGCGCCGCGGTACTGCGTTTTAGTTCGGTCAGTACTTCGGCGCGGTGCGGATGTTGTACCCCAATCCAGGCTTTCGCTTCCGCTGAGCCCAGGTCCAGCGCGCAGCTTTCCACCACCGCTTCGCTGGCGCAGGCGGCATGGCAGGCCGGCGTCGACGCTGCGGGGGCCTGCGGCTGCGACTGTGGTTGTCCCATTGACGCCATTACGCTGCGTACAATGTCTTCAATCTGTTTTTGATCCATGATGTGTCATCCCCGCGTCATCAGAAGAACAGTGACGGATCGCCCGCCCGTTTGGTCAGGCGACCATTTGCCATAATGCCCATCGTTTCCAGCCAGCGTTCAAACTCCGGCGACGGCCGCAGGCCCAGCAGCTGGCGCACGGTCGCGGTATCGTGGAAGGCGGTGGTCTGGTAGTTGAGCATGATGTCGTCGCCGAGCGGCATGCCCATGATGTAGTTGCAGCCTGCGGTCGCCAGCAGGATCATCAGGTTTTCGTTGAGGTTCTGGTCGGCATCGGCATGGTTGGTATAGCAGCAGTCGCAGCCCATTGAGATGCCGCTCAGCTTGCCCATAAAGTGGTCTTCCAGTCCGGCGCGAATGATTTGCCGGTCGTTATAGAGATACTCCGGCCCGATAAAGCCCACCACGGTGTTGACGAGGAACGGATCGTAGTGCCGCGCCAGGCCATAGTTACGCGCTTCCATGGTCACCTGATCGGCGCCGAAGTTAGCGCCCGCGGAAAGCGCCGAGCCCTGCCCGGTTTCAAAGTAAAGACAGTTCTCCCCGGCGATGCGGTTAAACTCCGCCCCCACCGCCCGCGCTTCATCGAGCATCGCCAGCTCGACGCCGAACTCTTTAAGCCCTTTTTCACTGCCGCAGATGCTCTGGAAGATAAGCCCCCCCGGCGCGCCGCGGCGGATGGCTTCAATCTGGGTGGTGACGTGCGCCAGCACGCAGCCCTGGGTCGGGATGTTAAACTTGTCGATCACCCCGTACACCGTATCCAGCACCCGGCTCAGGTTCTCCACGTCGTCAGTGACCGGGTTGACGCCAATCACCGCGTCGCCCGCGCCGAAGGAGAGCCCTTCATAGATTTGCGCGGCAATACTCTGCACATCGTCGCGGGTATCGTTCGGCTGCAGGCGGCAGCTAAAGGTCCCCGGCAGACCGATGGTGGTATTGGCTTTTTTGATCACCGGCATTTTTTTACCGCCGTAGATCAGATCGGCGTTGGAGCAGATCTTGGCCACCGCAGCCACCACCTCGGAGGTCAGCCCTTTGCGGACAAAGGCGATATCGTCGCTGGTGACCTCGTCGTTGAGCACGTATTCCCGCAGGTCGCTGATGGTCCAGTGTTTAATCCGCTGATAGGCGGTTTCGTTCACGTCATCCTGGATCAGGCGCGTAACGCAGTCCTCCTCATACGGGATCACCGGGTTATTACGGATATCGGCCACCGTCATATCGGAGAGCACCTGCTTGGCGGCCACGCGCTGCTGCGAACTCTCCGCCGCTACCCCCGCCAGCACATCCCCCGAACGCAGTTCGTTGGCTTTCGCCAGCACCTCTTTTACATCCTTAAACTGATAAACATTGCCGAACAATGTGGTCTTTAGTTTCATAAGTCGTTCCCTCAGGAAGGAAATGCGAGTGATTTCACCGTCACCGGCACAACCGATCCGCCAAAAAGAGGCGTACCAATGTCGATATAGTCTCCCGCCCGGATGCTCACCTCATCGATGACCGCCAGCGGAAGGTGTGGAAGCTGTGGCCGCAGCAGCATGCCCAGCGCTTTGCCAAAATCCTGCTCGGCCACCAGCAGCAGCGGACGGGGATTGGGAAAGCGGGCGACAAACGCCAGCAGGGCGTCAATTACGGTCAGTAAGGTGGCGTAGCGCACTGGAAGTGAAGCGGGAAGCGCCAGCACGTAAGCGTCCGCCTCGGGAGCCAGATCGAGCTGCGTCAGCGCCTGGAGCCAGGCGTTCGGCAGATCGGCGGCATCCTGCGGGATAGCCACCGGCAGATTGCGCAGCGGCAATGGAACCCCCTCCAGCCAGATGGTGCTCCCGGACAGGGACAGCGTATGCGCCCCGGCGCCAATCACCGTGGCGCGCACGGTTTGCGCCGGGAACTGCACGTTCATCTCACGCAGGCGCGGATGCTCGTGCAGGGCCGTGGCCAGCAGCGGCCCGATATCGGAAAAAACAGAAAGGATCGGCGGGCTGATGGCGGTAGCACTCCCCCACTCCGCCGGAAAGGGTAATCACCTCCGGCTGAATACCCGCAGGCAGTACTTCGGTTTGCATCAGCCCCTGCGCCAGCGGTGAGAGGGTGCCGTCGATCACCTCGACGATCAGCGCCGCCATCCGGCGCGCCACCTGCGCCAGCTGCCCGGCGGTCAGCGCCAGGGCGTTAGTGCCGGCGCCAAACAGCGCATCGACAATCCGCTGCCCCGGCGGGTGCGCGTGGACCACGCGCCCCTGAGCGTCGGTTTCCAGCAGGCGGCCGCCGACGTTGAGGCAGGCGGTGGCGCTGACGTTTCCGGCGTCAAACAGGGCATAGTTCGAGGTACCGCCGCCAATATCGATATTGAGCACCCGGCACATCCGCTGCCGGGACAGGGTCTGCGCCCCGGCGCCGTGTCCGGCAATGACCGACTCCAGATGCGGCCCGGCGCTGGCGACGACAAAATCGCCCAGCGACTGCGAGAGCGCCATCACCGCCGGGCGGGCATTGCGGGTTTTCGCGCTTTCGCCAGTGATGATGATCGCCCCGGAATCCACCGCTTGTGGAGCGATCCCTGCGGCCCGGTACTGAGCCAGAATCAGCGCCTCAAGCTCGGCCTCTTTCAGTTCTCCCTGTTTATCAACCGGCGTAAAGAAGACCGGGCTTTGCCAGCTAATGTCGCGTTTGATGAATTCATAACGCGGCACCTGGGAAACCGCCGCGCGGTTCACCAGCTCGAGGCGCGAGAAGATCACCTGCGTGGTGGTGGTGCCGATATCAATACCGACGCTCAACAGCTGGCGCGTGTTCACGAGTGCGCCTCCGCTTCGTTGTTGGCAGGCGCCGGTACGTTTTCATCTTTTGGCACCAGCAGCATTGCCACGCCAATCGCGGTAACGCCGCCGACCAGCTTGCCGACAATCATCGGAAAGATCATGGCGTTCATGTTGGCCGCCGCAAAACCGAGATGGTCGCCGAGGGCGAACGCCGCTGACACCGAGAAGGCGCAGTTGATCACTTTTCCGCGGGTATCCATCTGCTTCATCATGCCGAACATCGGGATATTGTTCGCCAGGGTAGCGACCATGCCGCCGGCAGCCATATTGTTGATTTTTAGCAGATTACCAACGCGCATCAGCGGCTTTTCAAACCAGCGGGTCAGCAGGAGCACCATCGGATAAGCGCCGAGCAGCACGCAGGAGATAGAGCCAATGACTTCGATGGCGCGCATCACCTCGCCGGGCTGGTCGCCAGGCGCCATAAAGATCGGATCGAGCCCCGGGATCAGCTCCCAGCCGAGCAGGAACTTGATCACCGCCGCCGCCAGGCCGATGGTGATCAGCGCCACGAGGAATTTGGCGAAGATCTGGAAGCCGTTGATCATTTTTTCCGGAATAAACTTCAGCCCCAGCGCCACCAGCACGGCGACGATGATCACCGGGATCATATTCATCAGGATCAGCGCGAAGGTAAACTCTACCGGCTGGCCGTTGATCTCCACCCCGGAATACATCGCCACCAGACCGCCGGCGATACAGCCGATGGGGAATGGTGACAATGCCCGCCAGCACGCCGAGCGCCAGCCAGCGGCGATCGGTTGGTTCGATAATGCCGAGCGCCACCGGAATGGAGAACACAATGGTCGGACCCATCATAGAGCCGAGGATCAGTCCTGAGTACATCCAGGCCGCCACGTCGCCGCCCGCGAGTTCTTTAGCGAGGAAGAAACCGCCCATGTCGCACGCCAGCAGCGTGCCGGCGAACATCGACGGGTTGGCGCCGAGCATCTCATACAGCGGAATAATCACCGGACCAAGCAGATGAGCCAGCACTGGCGCCAGGGCGGTCATCCCGACCATCGCCAGGCCCAGCGCGCCCATCGCCATAAACCCTTCTTCAAACTGACCGCCGGATCCCTCAATGCTTTTCCCCAGTTTGCCGAGAAAGCGCGCCGAGCCGCCGAACTGCGACAGGATCCTGTCCACGGCGGCAATCAGCATAAAGAACATCATGATGTACATGATGATTTCGTTAATTCCCATAGCCCTTACTCCCTGTCATTTATGATTTGTAGATACTGTGAATACCGGGACATTAGCCGCACTCAGGCTACTTTCCCGGGCCGCGGCGTGAACGCCTTACCCGGGCTACGGCATAGCAGACGGCTGTGATCCTGTAGCCCGGCTAAGCGCAGCGCGAGCCGGGAAAGCCACAGCCACACGCCTCCGGGAAAATCGGCATTTATTGCGCCGCCGCGTACAGCTCGATAATCTGCACCCGGCTGGCGGTGCGTGGATTGGTGCGCAAACAGATGTCCTCCTGCGCCGCTTGCGCCCAGGCGTCGTAGTGCGCGGACGTCGCGCCAGCCTCCGTCAGCCGCATCGTCAGACCGACCTCGGCGATCAGCTCGCGCACGGCGGCGATAGCCTCGCGGTCATCGGTTTTCTTGCCGGTTAACGCCCGGCCGATCTGGCTGAAGCGCGCCCGGCGCACCATGCGGTTAAACTCCATCACCGTTGGCAGCAGCATGGCGTTGGCCAGACCGTGCGGAATATGCAGCGCCGCCCCCGGCTGATGCGCCATGGCATGGCATAGCCCCAGCCCGGCGCTGGAAAACGCCATCCCCGCCATGCAGGAAGCCAGCAGCATGTTCTCCCGCGCCGCCAGATCCTGACCGCAGCCCACCGCTTTCGGCAGCGCCTCGCCGATCATGGCTATCGCCCCCATCGCCAGACTGTCGGTAAACGGCGTGGCGTGGCGGGCGCTGTAGGCCTCGACGGCGTGGGTCAGCGCATCAATCCCGGTCATTGCCGTGATATGCGGCGGGACGCCCTCGGTCAGCGCGGCGTCGAGGATCGCCACATCCGGCATCAGCGAGGCATGCGCCAGCACCTGTTTGCGTCCACTCACCGCA
>NZ_JH414805.1:141541-144240 GCF_000238715.1 Klebsiella sp. 4_1_44FAA | reverse complement strand
TTCAGACCCGGTGCCAGCGGTGGTCGGCACCGCGATCAGCGGCAGACGTGGACGCAACTCGCTGTGCTCCGTCATCTCCCCCAGCGTCTGCTCAGGATTGGCGACCAGCAGCGCCACCGCCTTCGCCGCATCCAATACCGATCCACCACCAAAGGCCACCACGCCGTCGCAGCGCGCGTCCCGCAGCTGGGCGACGGCGGCGCAGACATCGGTGACGCAGGGTTCGCCGGCGGGACAGGGCCAGAGAGTCATAGCAATCCCTTTCATCGCCAGGCTACGCTCCAGCCCGGCGGTCATTCCCGCCTGATGGAGAAAACTGTCAACCATGACAAACAGATGCCTAAGGCCCCGGGACTGCGCTTGCGGACCGCAGGCTGCCAGCGCGCCGACGCCGTGCAGCGTCACCGGCGGAACGTTGAAGCTTTTCATTTGCTGAAGATTCAGCGTATCAAAGGCATGGAACAGCGCCGTCTGCAGTTCAGCTTGCATACATCCCCTCCGCTTTTTCCCTCCCGCTGTTGGCGATTGCCAGCGGGGTCATAAACAGGCTGTACTGCGGCAAATGCACCGGTAATGCCGGGAAGCGCTGACGAAACAGCTCATGCACGCCCGGCTGCATACAGGCGCCGCCTGCCAGCCACAAATCGACAATCCCTTGTCCGGCAATATGTCGGGCGACAATTTCGGCCATCTTCTCGTACACCGGCTTAACCACCGGCCAGATCTCCCCGGCGTGGCTACGCTTGTACTGCTCCGCCTCCTCAAGCCCGATGCCGCGATTCCCGGCCAGAGTCAGGGAGATATGGTGGCCGCCGGTGGCTTCATCCGCCGAATACGTCACCCTGCCCTGTTTAACGATGGCGATCCCGGTGGTGCCGCCGCCGATATCCACCACCCCGGCGTTATCGAGCTGCAGCAGATCCGCCACCGCGGTAGGCTCATCCAGCACATGACTGATCTCCAGCCCGGCGGACTCCAGGACATTGATCGAAATGCGCGGATCGGTACCGGGCGGAAACGAGGTCGCCGCATGGGTGAAGCGGCAGCCCAGCTGCTGCTCGAGAGTCGCAAGATGTCGGCGCACGAGGGTGACGGCGCCAAAGAAATCCCAGACGATGCCGTCGCGCACCACGTCGGCCCAGTCAAGGCATACCGCAACCGGCTGGCCGTCACGGTCAACCACCATCGACACCACGTCGCAGGTGCCCAAATCGATGCCCAGCCACAGCGGCGACTCGCTGGCGGCGGGCGCCTGGTTACACAGGGCAGCGGCTTTTTGTAGTCTCGGCGAAAGCCAGCGTTGTTCGTCGTGCGCCATGTTCATCCCTTATACGATTCGAAACGCATCCACCAGTACGCAGCGACGCAGACGAACGAAGGTCCGCGCGCTGGTTACCCCTTCCCCGGTTGGGGTGGTGATGGTCATGGTGGTCCAGCCCTCACCGCCCAGCCCAAGCCCGGCGATGCACGGCCCGTTTTTGACGAAGATGCTGGTGTCGATGGCATTCGCCATCTGGTTCATGTTGTCGATATTGCGCGAGTGCATCGCCGCCGTATGGTGGCAGCCGCCTTCCAGTTGCACCGCCAGGGCGATGGCCTCCTCGACGTTCGCCACCCGCACCACCGGCAGCACCGGCATCATCAGTTCAGTCACCGCAAACGGATGGCTGGCGGGGGTTTCCACGAACAGCAGACGGGTTTGCGCCGGCACCTGCAGGCCAATCGCCGCGGCGATTTTGCCCGCATCGCGGCCGACCCAGTCGCGGCTGACCGTGCCTTTGCCGCGCTCGTCGATATTTTTCAGCAGCAGCGGCTGGAGCTGTTCGGCCTGCGCCGCCGTGAGTTTCACCGCCTGCTGGCCTTCCATCAGGCGCATCAGTTCGTCGGCGACGCTATCGACCACGATCAGCACCTTCTCGTCGGCGCAGATGATGTTGTTATCAAACGAGGCGCCTTTGACGATCGCCTGCGCGGCGCGCGGTAGATCGGCAGTCTCATCCACCACCACCGGCGGGTTGCCAGCCCCGGCGGCGATCAGGCGTTTGTTGGTATGTTTGCGCGCCGCCTCGACCACCGCTTCGCCGCCGGTCACCACCAGCAGGCCGATGCCAGGGTACTTAAACAGCCGCTGGGCGGTGTCGATATCCGGGTTCGCCACGGTCACCAGCAGGTTGGCCGGACCGCCGGCGGCCACTACCGCCTGGTTAAGCAGGGTAATTGCCCTTTGCGAGACCTTTTTCGCCGCCGGATGGGGGGCGAAGACCACGCTGTTGCCGGCGGCTATCAGGCTAATGGCGTTGTTGATCACCGTCGCCGCCGGATTGGTGGACGGCGTCACCGAGGCCACCACGCCCCAGGGCGCATTTTCAATCAGCGTCAGGCCATTATCGCCGGTGAGCACCTGCGGAGTCAGACACTCCACGCCCGGCGTGCCGCGCGCCTGCGCCACGTTTTTGGCAAACTTATCTTCAACGCGTCCCATGCCGGTCTCCGTCACCGCAAGCTCCGCCAGTTCACGGGCATACTTTTCACCCGCCTCACGAATGGCCTGAATCACCTGCTGACGCATCGCCACCCGCTTTAATCCCTGCTGGGCCACCGTTGCCGCCGCGACAGCGTCATCCAGTGAGGCAAAAACGCCCATATCATGAACGGTGCCGGCAGGCTGGCTGCTGTCTTTCATTTTCAGCAGTACCGCT
>NZ_JH414805.1:82853-141090 GCF_000238715.1 Klebsiella sp. 4_1_44FAA | reverse complement strand
CAATGTCCTGTTGATTCATGATTTTTCACCCTACTTATGGAAGAGCACCTGACCATCGGCCGCAGCCTCATCCACGATACCAATCACGCACAGATCGACCGGAGAGGCGCCGTGTGCGTGCGCCTGTCGCGCCGAGCTGCCGCTGACCAGCAGTACCCACTCTCCGCATCCCGCGCCGATGCTGTCGATGGCGACCGCACATTGCCCGTCGGGCTCGCCGCGGGCATTGAGCATCTCCACCATCAGCAGTTTGTCGTGGGCCAGACCTTCATGGCGTACGGTGCAGACCACATATCCGGTTACCACAGCCAGCTTCATGTCCGTCTCCGCGTGTGATGTGCAGGCCGGAAAAGCGCAACGCCATCCGGCATTCATGCCTTTTCATGGCCGGATAGCGACGCGCTGGCGTCTTATCCGGCCAGAACTTTCCGGCACCCCCTCCCCCGTTAGATGTTGCTGTCGCCCTTGAAGCTAATCGGGAAGACCTCTTCCAGATCGCCATGCGGGCGCGGGATGACATGTACAGAGACCAGCTCACCGATACGCTGAGCCGCCGCCGCCCCGGCATCCGTCGCGGCTTTGCACGCCGCGACATCGCCGCGCACCATGGCGGTCACCAGGCCCCCGCCGATCTGTTTCACTCCCACCAGCTTGACGCGAGCCGCTTTGACCATGGCGTCGGAGGCCTCAATCAGTGCAACCAGGCCCCGGGTTTCAATCATTCCTAATGCTTCCATTGTGTTTTCCTCTCATAAGGGGTCCTGAAGGGGACCATTCATTCAACCAGCGTGGACGAGTCGGGGATCCGGCTTGCGTCCGTCTGGCGCGGTACCGACGCCACCAGCGCCAGTTCGATAATTTCCTCTACGCTACAGCCTCGCGAGAGGTCGTGAAGCGGGGCGGCCAGGCCCTGGATCAGCGGCCCGATGGCGCGATATCCGCCCAGCCGCTGGGCGATTTTGTAGCCGATGTTGCCCGCCTCCAGCGACGGAAAGACCAGCACATTAGCCCGGCCCTGCAGCGGGCTGCCGGGCGCTTTGTGCGCAGCGACGTCCGGTACAAAGGCGGCGTCAAACTGCAGCTCGCCATCGACCATCAGCTGCGGCGCCCGCTGACGCACGATCTCCGTGGCCTGCTGGACGTTAGCCACACAGGGATGCCGGGCGCTGCCGTGTGTCGAGAAGGACAGCATTGCCACCCGCGGCGCTTCGCCAGCGATCGCTTGCCAGGTCTCGGCGCTGGCAATCGCGATATCCGCCAGCTGCGCCGCGGTCGGCTGCGGCACCACGCTGCAGTCGGCAAACCCCAGCGGCTGTCCGGTATACTGCGGCAGCATCAGAAACAGCGAAGAGAGCGTTTTACACCCCGGCTGCAGGCCGATAAGGCGCAGACCAGCGCGCAGCACGCTGGCGGTTGACGAGAGATTTCCGGCGATACACACCTCGGCCTGCCCGGCGCTGACCATCGCCGCGGCGAACATCAGCGGGTCGGCCAGCTTGTCGACCGCGTCAGCGGGCGCTTTATCGCCGGCGCGCGCCTGCCAGGCGGCGGCAAACGCCTCGCGCATCGCCAGGTTGCTGTGCGGATCGATGACCTGCACCCCGGTCAGCGGCAGACGTTCGCCAAGGGCGAACTGCCGCAGCGCGAAGGGGCTGGCGACGAGGATCGGATGCGCCAGGCCCTGCTGCTGCAGATAATGCGCCGCCTTCAACACGCGGACGTCCAGCGCATCCGGGAACACCACCCTGGCGGGGGCGCGCAGCGCCAGTTTGCGACACTGGTCAATGATCATCTTCACCTCCCAGCTGCTGCAGTTGGCTGAGCGCCGGCGGCGCGTCCGTCACGCCCAGGATCATCATCACGTAGACCGCGCTGGAGAGGCGGTTGAGCGCCTGTAGAATATCGGCACGCTGGACCGCAAATTGCGGCGTAATAAACACCTGCGCCGCGGTCACCTCCGCCTCGCGCACTTTGCCGCGCAGCAAATTAAGCAGCGCGACATCGCGCCCATGGCGGGCCTCCGGCACCAGGTGATCGTGACCCAGGTAACGCAGCGGCTGATGGGACAGACGATGCAGCTGCGCCTCGCTGAATCCGGCTATCGACTGCGCCGCCAGCGGTTCCTCCAGCGCATCGGCGCGCATGATGTTGCCCAGCCGCGAACGGATATCCGTCAGCCACGGCTGCCAGGGCTCCGCCAGTTCAATTTGCAGCCACACCGTCAGGGCGATGGTGCTGTCCAGCACCGCGCGGAAGGCCAGCCGCGGATCGTTTTTCGCCACCAGGGTATCGGCCGTCAGATGAGTTAAGGTGTCCGGCTTTTTGCCCACCGGCTGGTGACAAAGCTCGCAGCAGGCCTGGGGCGGATGGTCGCTGCTGGTCAGGACATGCACCGGCTGCGGCGTCTGTTCGTCATCCTCGACAAACAGGCGCCCCTGGCGGTCGAGAAATTTGACCCGCAGATGCCGACTTTCCAGCAGTTCCCTCGCCGAGGGCGTCAGGCGGGCATCGGCAGGAAGATGGATTTCACCGCCTTCGCTGAGCGTATGATTCGCTCTGAGCCACGCTTCGGTAATGAAATCGTTCATAGCGATTGCCAGTTTGCCGGCCAGGCGACGTACAGGAAGCGCACCGTCGACGGGGTACCGAATTCGATGCTGGAGCCTTTCGGGATGAACATGACGTCCCCCGCTTTGGCGACCAGCGTTTCCCCCTGATGGCGCACATGCAGCTCGCCCTCCAGCACCATATCGATTTCGTCGTAGTTCAGCGTCCACGGGAAGAAGGCGTTCTCCCACTGCATAAATCCGGCCGCCATGCTGCTGCCATCCTGGTCAGTCACCAGGTCCGTTAAGCCAACGCAGTGCGGCTGGGCGCCGTCGAAGCGGCCAAACTTCACGCTGCTGCCGTCGATCACTTTGATGCCGCCTTTGCCGGTCACGGAGTCAAATCCCGGCTGCATCGCCTCCTGCTCCAGGGACTGCTTCTCCTTCATCACCTTTTCCATCAGCTGCGCCACCAGGCTTTCGGTAAACTGGCCTTCCGGCAGCTGCGCCAGGATGGTTTCCCGGATCCGCTGGCTTTCCGTTTTGTCGCTGTCCGCCGCTGTCGCCGCCGGCGCGGCGCCATCGTCTTCGGTGATAGTGAATCCCAGCAGCTCGGCGACTTCGCGCGCTTCCGGGGTGATAATGCTGGCGCGCAGAACTACTGACATCGCCTGTTCGCCGCGCGCGTGGGCGGCACGAATATCGTTAGCGGTAATGAGTTTCTTCACCTGGCCCTTCCTCCTTTTGGCTGAGCTCACTCAAGTAATTCTCCAGCGGCGCAACGCTTTGCGGATCGCAACCGTTGAGGGCGAAAACCGGCGCCTGAAACCCCATCCCGTCCAGCAGCTGCCGCACCGCGGCGACATTGGCATCCGGCAGATCCGTTTTGCTGATCGCCACGATAAGGTGCTTTCGGCTGCCAATATCCAGCAACCCGGGTGGCAGGCGACTTTCGGTATCATTGGCCGCATGGACATAAATCAGGGTGTCCACATCCTGCAAGGTGGTAATTAAGGCGTGATACCAGCGCGGATGGCTGAAATATTCCCCGGGTGTATCGATGTCGCCACGATCGTTAAATTCCAGCGCCTGCGTTTTTCTGGCGAGGGAATAATTCCCCTGCAGGGCATTAAATAACGTGGTTTTTCCTGCACCGACGGCGCCGACAATCGCAATACGCTTCATGGTCGCTCTCAATTAACTTTTCGTTAATTCGCACAAGGTATAATTTAATAAGCGGCCTAATCCGCCGATGGTCTGCAGAAGCGCCTCCTCCACCGCGCCGACCGAGCCGTAGATCACCAGCGCGCCGCTAAACCGGTCGAGAAAACCGATGTGCACGTCGGCGGCCTTCATCGCCAGATCGCCGGCGATCATCGCTGTTTCTCCCGGCGTCAGCGTCATAATGCCGATCGCGCCGGATTCGGGTACGCCGATCTTTTTCGCCAGCTCCGCTCCCGGGTGGGCAATCAGATGCGCCAGCGTGACCTGTTTGCCTGGTACGAATTCCTGAATAATGCGTTCTTTATCCATGACTGATTGCCCCCTGAAATCTGTCCTCATGGTGACGACATTTCAGCGCGGCAAATAACAAATTTCGGCAAGTGGGGTTAAAAGGTGAAGTGGATCACTCAGGAGAGAAAATAATATTGCGGTGGAATTAAAAAGGCAGGCTCAGCGTTTTTTACTCACCGGCCTGCCTGATATTGCGCGCGGAAACGGATCCGCGCGTTAACGGGGGAAATAGAAAATTACAGCGGTTCGGTTTGCGCTTCAACAACCGCCAGCGCCACCATATTAACGATCCGACGTACGGAGGCGATCGGCGTCAGGATATGCACCGGCTTCGCCACCCCCATCAGCACCGGCCCGACGGTCACCCCTTCCGAACTGGAGACGCGCAGCAGGTTATAGCTGATCCGGGCGGCTTCCATATTCGGCATCACCAGAATATTGGCCGCCCCCTTCAGCGGGCTGTCCGGCATGCGATCGTTGCGGATGCTTTCCACCAGCGCGGCGTCGCCATGCATTTCGCCATCGATCATCAGCTCCGGGGCGCGGGCCTTCACCAGCTCCAGGGTTTTACGCATTTTGCTGGCTGACGGACAGTCGGCAGAGCCAAAGTTGGAGTGCGACAGCAACGCCACGCGCGGTTCAATACCAAAGCGTCGCACGCTTTCCGCCGCCATCAGGGTGATCTCCGCCAGCTCTTCCGGCGACGGATCGTGATTGACATAGGTATCGGCGATAAAGGTGTTGCCGCTCGGCAGCAGCAGCGCATTCATCGCCCCGGCGGTGCTGACGCCGTCGCGATAGCCAAACAGCGGCTGCACCACGCGGTAGTGATCGTGGTACTCGCCAATAGTCCCGCAGATCATCGCATCCGCTTCACCGCGATGCACCATGATGGCGCCAATCACCGTGGTGTTGCTAATCACCGCCCGCTGCGCCTGCTCCTGGGTAATGCCGCGGCGCTTCATCAGCTGGTAGTACTCGCTCCAGTACTCTTTAAACCGCGGGTCGGATTCATTATTGACGATCTCAAAGTCAACGCCGGCCTTGATCTGCAGGCCCAGCTTCTGGATGCGCATTTCAATCACGCTCGGGCGCCCCACCAGAATCGGTTTGGCCAGTCCCAGAGACACCAGCTCCTGGGTGGCGTGCAGCACCCGGGTCTCCTCCCCTTCCGCCAGCACCACGCGCTTCGGCTCTTTGCGCGCCTGAGAGAAGATAGGCTTCATAAACAGGTTGGTTTTATAGACGAACTCGCTCAGCTTCTCGATATAGGCGTCAAAATCAGCGATGGGGCGCGTTGCCACGCCGGAATCCATCGCCGCCTTCGCCACCGCAGGGGCGATCTTGACGATCAGCCGCGGGTCGAACGGTTTCGGAATGATGTAGTCCGGACCAAAGCTTAAATCCTGATCGCCGTAGGCAGAGGCCACCACTTCGCTCTGCTCGGCATGGGCCAGCTCGGCAATCGCATGCACCGCCGCCAGCTTCATCTCTTCGTTGATCGCCGTCGCGCCGACGTCCAGCGCGCCGCGGAAGATGAACGGGAAGCAGAGCACGTTGTTGACCTGGTTAGGGTAGTCGGAGCGGCCGGTACAGATGATGGCGTCATCGCGGACCTGCTTCGCCAGCGGCGGCAGAATTTCCGGCTCCGGGTTGGCCAGGGCGAGGATCAGCGGCGCCCGCGCCATCTTCTTCACCATCTCCTGAGTCAGCACTTTCGGGCCAGAGCAGCCGAGGAAAATGTCGGCGCCGTCGATCACGTCATCGAGGGTGCGTTTGCCATCGTCTTCCACTGCATAGGCCGCTTTGGTTTCCGCCATGTTCGGCTCACGGTCTTTATAGATAACGCCTTTCGAATCGCAGACCACGATGTTGTGCTTTTGCATCCCCAGCGCCACCAGCAGATTCATACAGGCGATCGCCGCCGCGCCCGCGCCAGAGACCACCATCCGCACGTCGGACAGATTCTTCTCGACGACGCGCAGACCGTTGAGGATCGCCGCGGTGCTGATGATCGCCGTGCCGTGCTGATCGTCATGGAAGACCGGGATATTCATCCGCTCGCGCAGCTGCTGCTCGATGTAGAAACACTCCGGCGCTTTAATATCTTCCAGGTTGATACCGCCGAAGGTTGGTTCGAGGGCGGCGACGACGTTAATGAATTTGTCCGGATCCAGCTCATCGACTTCGATATCAAACACATCGATACCGGCAAATTTCTTAAACAGGACGCCTTTGCCCTCCATTACCGGCTTACCGGCCAGCGCGCCGATGTTGCCGAGCCCCAGCACCGCGGTGCCGTTGGAGACGACCGCCACCAGGTTGCCGCGGGCAGTGTATTTGTAGGCGGCCAGCGGATCTTTTTCGATTTCCAGGCAGGGGGCTGCGACGCCCGGCGAGTAGGCCAGCGCCAGATCGCGCTGGGTGGCGAGAGGTTTGGTCGGCGAGACCTGGATTTTTCCGGGAACCGGAAATTCGTGGAAGTCGAGGGCGCTCTGTTTTAACTGCTCATCCATTTTCTATTCCTTTCTTTCACGTATCGTTCGTAGGGGAAAAGCGTGATGACCATCCTGTCGTTCACCTTTCAGTGGCAGACAGTATCCCTCCTGGCGGGGCGATAAACTTTGAACACCGCCAAACTCTGGCCATCGTTATGATTTTGTTGTTATCAATTTATAGCGGTTATGTTACCCGGAATCGCCGCCAATAATAGCCCTGTCTGCTATGCTTTTTGGTTATGTACCTCATCAATGTTTATACCGTATACCGGCAAGCACTCATGTAACACCTTGTTCCAGGAGGACTTATCCATGAATCAGTTAGACAGCATCAAGCAGTTCACCACGGTGGTCGCCGACAGCGGAGACATCGAATCCATCCGCCACTACCATCCGGAAGACGCCACCACCAACCCCTCTCTGCTGCTGAAGGCCGCCGGCCTGGCGTCCTATAGCGGCCTCATCGACGACGCTATCGCCTGGGCCAAAAAACAGGGTGGCGGCCGCGAAGCGCAGGTGGCTCACGCCTGCGATAAGCTGGCGGTCAATTTTGGCGCGGAGATCCTCAAAAGCATTCCCGGGCGGGTCTCCACCGAGGTGGACGCCCGGCTCTCCTTCAACCGCGAGAAAAGTATCGAGAAGGCTCGCCACCTGGTGGCGCTGTATCAGGAGATGGGCATTGATAAGTCGCGGATCCTGATCAAGCTGGCATCCACCTGGGAGGGGATCCGCGCCGCGGAGGTGCTGGAGAAAGAGGGGATCCACTGCAACCTGACGCTGCTGTTTTCCTTCGCCCAGGCCCGGGCCTGCGCCGAGGCCGGGGTTTATCTCATCTCCCCGTTCGTTGGGCGTATTTATGACTGGTATCAGGCGCGCAAACCGCTGGAGCCTTACGTGGTGGAGGAAGATCCGGGGGTGAAATCGGTGCGCAATATCTATGACTATTTCAAACAGCATAAATACAACACCATCGTGATGGGCGCCAGCTTCCGCCGCACCGAGCAGATCCTGGCGCTGGTCGGCTGCGACCGGTTGACCATCGCCCCGCCTTTATTAAAAGAGCTGCAGGCCAGCGATACCCCGGTGGTGCGCAAATTGATCCCTGCCAGCCAGATCCTGCCGCGTCCGGTGCCGCTCAGTGAAGCGGAGTTCCGCTGGGAACATAATCAGGATCCGATGGCGGTCGAAAAGCTAGCGGAGGGGATCCGCCTGTTCGCCGTCGATCAGCGCAAACTGGAAGATCTGCTTGCCGCCAAACTGTCACTTTAGTCTCACGGAGAAAAATATGTCCCGAAGAGAGCTTGCCAACGCCATCCGCGCCCTGAGTATGGACGCCGTGCAGAAAGCCAACTCCGGCCATCCCGGTGCGCCGATGGGGATGGCTGATATTGCCGAAGTGCTGTGGAACGATTTTCTCAAGCACAATCCGCAGAACCCTGACTGGGTAGACCGAGACCGTTTCATCTTGTCCAACGGCCACGCGTCGATGCTGCTCTACAGTCTGCTGCACCTGACCGGCTACGATCTGCCGCTGTTTGAACTGAAGCAGTTCCGTCAGCTGCACTCTAAAACGCCCGGCCACCCGGAGCATGGCTATACCCCTGGGGTGGAAACCACCACCGGCCCGCTGGGCCAGGGGCTGGCGAACGCCGTCGGGATGGCCATCGCCGAACGGACGCTGGCGGCGCAGTTTAATCGCCCCGGCCATGAGATCATTGACCATCACACCTGGGTGTTCATGGGCGATGGCTGTTTGATGGAGGGGATCTCCCATGAGGCCTGTTCGCTGGCCGGCACGCTCGGACTGGGCAAGCTGATCGGTTTTTACGATCACAACGGCATCTCCATCGACGGCAAAACCGAAGGCTGGTTTTCCGATGATACGGCGGAACGCTTCCGCGCCTATCACTGGCACGTCATAGGCGATATCGACGGCCACGATCCGCAGGCTATCAAACAGGCGATAACGGAAGCGCAGGCGGTGAAAGATAAACCGTCACTGATTATCTGCCGGACCATCATCGGCTTCGGTTCGCCCAACAAAGCCGGCTCAGAGGAGTCTCACGGGGCGGCGCTTGGCGAAAAAGAGGTAGCGCTAGCCCGCCAGCAGCTTGGCTGGAAATATCCTCCGTTCGAGATCCCGAAAGAGATCTACGCGGGCTGGGATGCGCGTCCGCGCGGGGAAAAAGCGGAGCACGCCTGGAACGAGAAATTCGCCGCCTACCAGCAGCAGTTCCCGGAGCTGGCCGCTGAGCTGACCCGACGTATGAATGGCGCCCTGCCGGAAGACTTTGCCGCGACCGCCCGCGACTACGTGGCGAAACTGCAGGCCGAGCCGGCGAAAATCGCCAGTCGCAAGGCTTCGCAAAACGCGCTGAACGCCTACGGCCCGCACCTCCCGGAACTGCTGGGCGGTTCTGCGGATCTTGCGCCGAGTAACCTGACCATCTGGTCTGGATCGACATCGATTAAAGAAGATCCTGCGGGCAATTATATCCACTACGGGGTGCGCGAGTTTGGCATGACCGCGGTGGCCAACGGCATTGCCCTGCACGGGGGCTTTATTCCTTATACCTCGACCTTCCTGATGTTTGTGGAGTACGCCCGCAACGCCGCGCGCATGGCAGCCCTGATGAAGGCCCGGCAGATCATGGTCTATACCCATGACTCGATCGGTCTTGGGGAAGACGGGCCGACGCACCAGGCGGTGGAACAGCTGGCCAGTCTGCGGCTGACGCCCAACTTCAGCACCTGGCGCCCCTGCGACCAGGTGGAGACCGCCGTCGCCTGGCAGGCGGCTATCGCGCGACAGAGCGGGCCGACGGCGCTGATCCTGTCGCGACAAAACCTGGCGCAGATGCCGCGTACCCCGGAACAGGTGCAGGATATCGCCCGGGGTGGCTACGTGCTGAAGGATGCCGGCGGCAAGCCCGACCTGATCCTCATCGCCACCGGCTCGGAAGTGGAGATCACCGTCCTGGCCGCGGAAAAACTGTTGGCCAAAGGGGTAAATGTGCGGGTCGTCTCGCTCCCTTCCACTGATGTGTTTGACGCCCAGGATGAGGCCTGGCGCGAATCGGTGCTGCCGTCGGACGTCAGCGCCCGGGTGGCGGTCGAAGCCGGGATAGCGGACTACTGGTATAAATATGTCGGCTTAAAAGGCAAGATCGTCGGCATGACCGGCTATGGCGAATCCGCCCCGGCAGAGCAGTTGTTCCCGTTCTTTGGCTTTACGGTCGACCATATCGTCGCCACCGCCGAACAGGTGCTTAACGGGTGATCCACAGCGTGGGCCAGGCATCTGGCCCCTGCCAGTTGTCGCACGTCGGCTGCTGCGCGTAGCGGGAGAGGCTGAACCGCTGGCCGTCAAAACGCCAGCGGGTTTGGATCCCGCAATCGCCGGCCCCGCGGCCTTTATCCAGGGTCACCAGCTCATGGCGGCGGTCATCATAGCTGGCGTTGATCAGCTCAATCTCACGCGGCGCCTCGCCCGGCGGCTGGAATGGCAACGTTAGCCGCACCTGACGGGCAACATAGGGGCGCTGGCGGGAGACCAGCCAGGCCAGCCAGACGGTGTTGTAGGCGCCGGATTCGCAGCTGGTCATCAGCAGCACTTTGTCATCCGTCAGCGCAGTAACGCGAATTTCACGGCGGAAGGGATCGAGGGAGCAGTGGCTGTTGGTCATCCGCTCATTACCGTAGTCCATCAGATCGTTGAGCTCCTCACGCCCCAGCGGCGACTGCGCCGTTTCCGCGCTCGCCACCGCGCGCAGCGCCGGCGCCGGCGGTACGCTGAGCGGCGGCTCTTCCCCTTTGCCGACCCAGGCCGTTTCGCTACCTACCCGCTTTTGCCGATCGTCGATAAAAAACAGAGCCGCTTTCAACCCCTGCAGGGAGATGGTCTGCAGGCCATTGGCCAGCGAGAGCGCTTTACCCTCCTGAACCTGCTGGAGAAACGCATCGATCGTCACGCTGTCGGCGGTTTTAATGAGCTTATCTTCAATGTGCCAGCGCTTGTCGGTCAGGGACAGCGGTTTACCATCCAGCAGCAGGCGCGGCGCTATCGGCGCGAGCGTCGCCACTGGATTGCCGGTGCCGCCCAGCTCGATACGCAGACTGGCGTCAGTGACTGCCCCAGCGCTGCGGCTGAGGGTCATCACCAGGCCATGATGCAGCCCCACGTTACGGGTGACGCAGAAATTTTGGTTGTTACAGGTGACCAGCCAGTCGTTGAAGCGCTGCTGCGTCGGTGCCGACCATGCCTGCGAGCAAGGCAGCACCGCCATAAAAAGGAAAAAGATGACGCGAAAAAGCATGAACCGCCCGACCCCAGATAAACCCGACCACGGCGCCTATCCTGGACAACGGCAGCGGGTTACTCAATCGGATTTGTCAGAGTTCCCCGACATCAGGCCGGAGGTTTGCAGATATTGCAGCAGAATGACCGCCTTACCGTCGCGGATCTCCCCGTCAGCGACCATCTGCAGCGCCTGGCTAAAAGGCAGCTCCAGCACCTCGATGGCTTCATCATCCACCCCGCCGCCGCTGGTGGTTCGCTGCGCGTCGCTGTACTCGGCGATAAAGAAATGCACTACCTCGGTGACGCCCCCTGGCGACATAAACAGCTCAAACAGCTTTCTCACCTCGCCCACTTCGTAGCCGGTCTCTTCCACCGCCTCTTTACGAATGCAGGCTTCCGGCTCGTCGTTGTCCAGCAGCCCGGCGCAGGTTTCAATCAGCATGCCGTCATGATTGCCATTGACCCAGGTGGCGACACGGAACTGACGCACCAGGACCACCGTCTGCTTATGGCGGTTATACAGCAGCACGGTGGCGCCATTGCCGCGATCGTAGACCTCGCGCTTGTGGCGCACGACGCTGCCGTCCGCCCGCGTCAGCTCATAGGTCATGTTGCGTAGTACGAACCAGTTCTCAGAGAGGATTTTATCTTTAATGACGTGAATATTGAGTGACATACCGACCCCACAGCGTAAAAGGACGCCCTCATACTACGCTGCGGAGCCGGGTTTGTCGTCAGTGAAGCGGCGTCGTTTTCCGCGCCAGATAGTCCAGGATCCCCTGCGCCGCGTGACGGCCTTCCGCCATCGCCGTCACTACAAGGTCTGCGCCGCGCACGGCATCGCCGCCGGCAAAGATCTTCTCCTGACTGGTCTGATAACGGTAACGGCTCTCCACTCCGGCTTTAATACGCCCCTGACTGTCCAGCGCCACCCCCGCCGCTTCCAGCCAGGGCATGCGGTGCGGGTGGAAGCCAAAGGCCATGATCACCGCATCTGCCGGCATAACAAACTCGCTGCCGGGGATCGGCGTCGGGCGGCGTCTTCCCCCGGCGTCCGGAGCGCCCAGCTCGGTGCGCAAAAAGCGTACCCCGTTAACCCGCCCGTTCTCGTCCAGCTCAAGCGTCACCGGCTGGACGTTAAACTCAAAGAGCGCCCCCTCTTCGCGGGCGTTTTTGACCTCTTTTTTCGAGCCCGGCATGTTGGCTTCATCTCGCCGATAGGCGCAGGTCACCTGGCGGGCGCCGTGGCGCAGCGCGGTGCGCACGCAGTCCATCGCCGTATCGCCGCCGCCCAGCACCACCACGTTCAGCCCGGCGGTGTTGACATAAGGCTCTTGCGCCGATGCCGCCAGCCCCATCACCTGTTTTGTGTTGGCGATGAGGAACGGCAGCGCATCGTAGACCCCGGGGGCCTCTTCGTTCGGCAGCCCCGCCTTCATGGAGCGATAGGTTCCGGCGCCGACGAACACTGCGTCATAATCGGCCAGCAGTGTCGCCATGGAGATATCTTTCCCCACCTCGCAATTGAGCTCAAAGCGGATACCCATCTCGCTGAAGATCGCCCGCCGCCGGGCCAATAGCGATTTATCCAGCTTGAACGCCGGAATGCCGAAGGTCAGCAGACCGCCAATCTCCGGATGACGGTCGAAGACCACCGGCTGGACGCCGTGGCGCACCAGCATATCGGCGCAGGCCAGCCCGGCAGGCCCGGCGCCGATAATCGCCACCCGCTTGCCGCTCGGCTTAACCTGCGAAAGGTCCGGACGCCAGCCGCTGGCCAGCGCCTGGTCGGAAATATAGCGCTCAATATTGCCGATGGTGACTGCCCCGCTTTCATCGCGCAGGGTGCAGGCGCCTTCACACAGCCGGTCCTGGGGACAGACGCGGCCGGTGATCTCCGGCAGGCAGTTGGTCTGATGGGAAAGCGCGACCGCGGCGGCGATATTCCCCGCTTTAACCAGCTCGATCCACTGCGGGATATGGTTATGCAGCGGGCAGGTCCATTCGCAAATACTGTGCTCCCCACACGTGAGACAGCGGGCGGCCTGCTGCTGCGCCTGCTGCGGGGTGAACGGCTGATAGATCTCCTCAAAGTGGCTCTTACGCACCTCCGCCGCCAGCTTATCCGGCTCCCCGCGCGGGGGCGTCATCGCCATTTGCCTGACCTTCGCGCCAGCATTGGGCTGGCTGCAGAGCGACGTAGCGCGCTGCCACGGCTGCACCTCCTGGCATGCCGAGCGCAGTCGCCGCTGCTTCGCCAGGGTGATCAACGTCTCATCGTCGGCGAGAGTCAGCGCCTGCGCGGGACAGTTTTCCACACAGGCCGGCCCCGCCTCGCGGCCCTGGCATAGATCGCACTTGTGCGCGCTGGCTTTCACCAGGCCTGCGGCCTGCGGCGTCACCACCACCTGCATCACCCCGAACGGGCAGGCCACCATGCAGGATTTACAGCCAATGCATTTCTCCTGACGGACCTGAACGCTGTCGCCGGACTGGGCGATGGCGTCGTTGGGACAACTGCGGACGCAGGGGGCGTCCTCGCAGTGGCGGCAGGTGATGGCGTTACGCTGGCCCTCCGCTTTGATCACGGTGATACGTGGCAAAAAGCGCTGCGGGGTCAGCACGTGTTGCTCCTCGTTATGCGCCATCACGCAGGCCACTTCGCAGGCCTGGCAGCCGATGCACTTTCGGCTATCGCTCAAAATAAAGTGGTTCATGGCTTCCTTTTGTCTTCTTGGTGAATAACCCCTCAATGCGCATGCCTATTTATTACCCGACAAGATGCCGCCGGAACAATGTCCAATTGCCCAGGATAAACTTTTTCTGGAGAGAATCCGTTTTGGATCAATTTTTTTGACTTAAATGAAATTAGGTTTCACACCGGCAAGGGATAATGCGCCGGTCTGCGGTGACGAAGCAGACTCGCTACCTGCTGGCAGGAAAGCTCGAGGTTTCTTTACGATACGGCAAAAGCAACATGATAAATTACACTATCTCCTTAATTTCTCCACGATTGCCGGAGAGGCTGGCGCTAAAGTGGCACAGGCTGTGCAATAACAAGAAAATGTGCATATGAGGTTTTTATTCTGATGGCGAATTTCTTTATCGATCGCCCCATTTTTGCATGGGTGCTGGCAATCCTGTTATGCCTGACGGGCACCCTTGCCATTTTGTCGCTGCCGGTTGAACAGTATCCCGACCTCGCCCCGCCGAATGTGCGGATCACCGCCAACTATCCCGGCGCCTCCGCGCAACCCCTGGAGAATACCGTCACTCAGGTTATCGAACAGAATATGACCGGCCTCGATAACCTGATGTATATGTCCTCCCAGAGCAGCGCCACCGGCCAGGCGACGATCACCCTCAGCTTTACCGCCGGTACCGACCCGGATGAAGCCGTGCAGCAGGTTCAGAACCAGCTACAGTCGGCGATGCGTAAGCTGCCGCAGGCGGTGCAAAACCAGGGGGTGACGGTGCGCAAGACCGGTGATACCAATATCCTGACGCTCGCCTTCGTCTCCACTGACGGCAGTATGGATAAACAAGATATCGCCGACTACGTCGCCAGTAACATCCAGGACCCGCTCAGCCGCGTCAACGGCGTGGGGGATATCGACGCCTACGGTTCGCAATACTCAATGCGCATCTGGCTCGACCCGGCGAAGCTCAACAGCTACCAGATGACCACCAAGGATGTTACCGACGCCATCAGTTCGCAGAACGCCCAGATTGCCGTCGGCCAGCTTGGCGGGACGCCTTCGGTCGATAAGCAAGCGCTGAACGCCACCATCAACTCGCAATCTCTGCTGCAAACCCCGGAGCAGTTCCGCAATATCACTCTGCGCGTCAATCAGGATGGTTCAGAGGTGACGCTGGGCGATGTCGCCACCGTCGAGATGGGGGCGGAGAAGTACGACTATCTTAGCCGCTACAACCGCCAGCCGGCCTCAGGCCTCGGGATCAAGCTGGCTTCCGGCGCCAACGAAATGGCCACCGCGGAGCGCGTGATCAATCGCCTCAATGAGCTGGCGCAGTTTTTCCCCCACGGTCTGGAATATAAGGTCGCCTACGAGACCACCTCCTTCGTGAAGGCTTCCATCACCGACGTGGTGAAAACCCTGCTGGAGGCGATCCTGCTGGTCTTCCTCGTGATGTATCTGTTCCTGCAGAACTTCCGCGCCACCCTGATCCCGACCATCGCCGTGCCGGTGGTGCTGATGGGCACTTTCGCGGTGCTGTATGCCTGTGGCTACAGCATCAACACCCTGACGATGTTCGCGATGGTGTTGGCGATCGGCCTGCTGGTGGATGACGCCATCGTGGTGGTGGAGAACGTCGAGCGCATCATGAGCGAGGAGGGCCTGTCGCCACGCGAGGCGACCCGCAAATCGATGGGACAAATTCAGGGCGCGCTGGTGGGGATCGCGATGGTGCTGTCGGCGGTATTCGTGCCGATGGCCTTCTTCGGCGGCACCACCGGCGCCATCTATCGCCAGTTCTCAATCACTATCGTCGCGGCGATGGTCCTCTCGGTGCTGGTGGCCATGATCCTCACCCCTGCCCTTTGCGCCACGCTGCTTAAGCCTGTTAAGCCAGGTGAATCCCATGAAAGAAAAGGCTTCTTCGGCTGGTTCAACCGCACCTTCAACCGCAGCGCCAGCCGCTACGAAACCTTCGTCGGCAAAATACTGCACCGCTCGCTGCGCTGGATGCTGATCTACGTCGTCCTGCTCGGCGGGATGGTGTTCCTGTTTCTGCATTTGCCGACCTCGTTCCTGCCGCTGGAGGATCGCGGGATGTTCACCACCTCAGTCCAGTTGCCGAGCGGCAGCACCCAGCAGCAGACGCTGAAGGTGGTGCAGAAGGCGGAAGATTACTTCCTCAATAACGAGAAGCAGAACGTCGAGTCGGTGTTCGCTACCGTTGGCTCCGGCCCCGGCGGCAATGGGCAGAACGTGGCCCGTATGTTCGTTCGTCTCAAAGACTGGGACCAGCGCGACCCGCAAACCGGCACCTCCTTTGCCATTATTGAACGCGCCACCAAAGCGTTTAATCAGATTAACGAAGCGCGGGTTATCGCCAGCAGCCCGCCGGCGATCAGCGGCCTCGGCAGTTCGGCAGGCTTCGATATGGAGCTGGAGGATCATGCCGGGAAGGGGCACGATGCGCTGATGGCGGCGCGCGATACGCTACTTGAGCTGGCCGGGAAAAATCCGCTGTTGACCCGCGTCCGGCATAACGGGCTCGATGACAGTCCGCAGCTGCAGGTCGATATCGATCAGCGTAAAGCGCAGGCGCTTGGCGTCTCCATTGACGACATCAACGATACGCTGCAAACCGCGTGGGGGTCGAGCTACGTCAACGACTTTATGGATCGCGGCCGGGTAAAGAAAGTCTACGTCCAGGCGGCGGCGAAATACCGGATGCTGCCTGACGATATCAATCTTTGGTACGTGCGCAACAGCAGCGGCACGATGGTGCCATTCTCGGCCTTCGCCACCTCGCGCTGGGAGACCGGCTCGCCGCGGCTGGAACGCTACAATGGCTACTCAGCGGTCGAGATCGTCGGTGAGGCGGCGCCGGGTATCAGTACCGGTACCGCGATGGACATGATGGAGAAGCTGGCCGCGCAGTTACCCACCGGCTTTGGCCTCGAATGGACCGCCATGTCCTACCAGGAACGCCTCTCTGGCGCTCAGGCGCCGGCCCTGTACGCGATTTCTCTGCTGGTGGTGTTCCTGTGCCTGGCGGCGCTGTACGAGAGCTGGTCGGTGCCGTTCTCGGTGATGCTGGTGGTGCCGCTGGGGGTGATTGGCGCCCTGCTGGCGACCTGGATGCGCGGGCTGGAGAATGACGTGTACTTCCAGGTGGGTCTGTTGACGGTGATCGGCCTGTCGGCGAAAAACGCCATTCTGATCGTCGAGTTCGCCAATGAGCTCAACGAGAAGGGCCAGGATCTGCTCAGCGCCACGCTGTCGGCTTGCCGTCAGCGCCTGCGCCCCATCCTGATGACCTCGCTGGCGTTCATCTTCGGCGTGCTGCCGATGGCGACCAGCACCGGCGCCGGTTCCGGCAGCCAGCATGCGGTCGGCACCGGAGTGATGGGCGGGATGATCTCCGCCACCGTGCTGGCGATCTTTTTCGTGCCGCTGTTCTTTGTGCTGGTGCGTCGCCGTTTTCCGCTAAAGGAGCGTCCGCAATAAACCGACGAGCTTCGGCGGCGAGGCGTAATAACAGAAAAGGCGACCACGGTGGTCGCCTTCTTTATGTGTTCAGAACCCTAGCGCGCTTATTTACTTCGCGTTATTCCCCTGCTCACATTGCGGAAATTTATTTACGAAGCATGCCTTCAATAAAGTCTTTCCAGTTCCCCAGTTCATGTTCAATCATAATAGCCTCTCTTATTATTATGGTCGATTCTATATAACTTCATTACCGATGGGAAGTTGTGCTCCCCTATTGCTCTGATTGTCTTATGGACCGCTGACAGAGATAAAACCTCTGGTTGTCGCTACTATGCCGCTTCGTATGTAAACATAATGTGACGTAGAGCAACCTCAGACAACATTTTTGCAATAATGTTAAAGCCCTCACATCATGCCCACAGGTGGCCAACATTTAACCACCCGATATATCGAATGAGATCCCCGGTAAAAAGTTATATTTATTCATCTGAATCACGTATTATTTCAGTAAGACTTATATATTCGGAAATATCTGAGTTAACCGCTTAATTGAATGTAAAAGGTTTATCTATGCTCACCATGTACGGAATTAAAAACTGCGATACCATTAAAAAAGCCCGCCGCTGGCTGGAAGCGCATCAGATTGAGTATCGCTTCCATGATTACCGCGCCGATGGCCTTGAGCGTGCGCAACTGGATACCTTTATTGCCGAGCTGGGCTGGCAGGCGCTGCTGAACACCCGTGGCACCACCTGGCGCAAACTTGACGAGTCGCTGCGCAATAGCATCGATAATGCCGACGCCGCAGCCGCATTGATGCTGGAAATGCCGGCAATTATCAAACGCCCATTGCTCTGCGCGCCCGGTCGTCCTATGCTGCTGGGTTTTAGTGAAGCAAGTTATCAGCAGTTTAACGAGGTATAGTCTATGTCTTGCCCGGTCATTGAGCTGGCTCAGCAGCTTATTCGCCGCCCTTCCCTTAGCCCCGATGATGCGGGATGCCAGGCGTTAATGATTGAACGCCTGCGTGCGATCGGCTTTACCGTTGAACCGATGGATTTCGGCGATACGCAGAATTTCTGGGCCTGGCGCGGCCACGGCGAGACGCTGGCCTTCGCCGGCCACACCGACGTAGTCCCGGCAGGCGACGCCGACCGCTGGATCAATCCCCCGTTCGAACCGACCATCCGCGACGGGATGCTGTTTGGCCGCGGAGCGGCGGATATGAAAGGCTCGCTGGCGGCGATGGTGGTTGCCGCAGAGCGTTTTGTCGCGCAGTACCCGAACCATAGGGGCCGACTGGCGTTTTTGATCACCTCTGATGAAGAGGCCAGCGCCAAAAACGGCACCGTCAAAGTGGTGGAGACGCTGATGGCGCGTAACGAGCGTCTGGACTATTGTCTGGTCGGCGAACCTTCCAGTACCGAAGTGGTCGGCGATGTGGTGAAAAACGGCCGCCGCGGCTCGCTGACCTGCAACCTGACTATTCACGGCGTGCAGGGGCATGTCGCCTATCCGCACCTTGCCGATAACCCTGTCCACCGCGCGGCGCCGATGCTGGCGGAACTGGTCAATATCGAGTGGGATAAAGGCAATGAGTTCTTCCCGCCGACCAGCATGCAGATCGCCAACGTGCAGTCCGGCACCGGCAGCAATAACGTGATCCCCGGCGATATGTTCGTCCAGTTCAACTTCCGCTTCAGTACGGAGCTGACGGACGAGATGATCAAATCCCGGGTGATCGCCCTGCTGGAAAAATACCAGCTGCGTTACAGCGTGGAGTGGTGGCTCTCCGGCCAGCCTTTCCTCACCGGACGGGGCAAGCTGGTGGATGCGGTCGTCAACGCGATTGAGCACTATAATGAGATCAAACCGCAGCTGTTAACCAACGGCGGCACCTCAGACGGACGGTTTATCGCGCGCATGGGGGCGCAGGTGGTTGAGCTGGGCCCCGTAAACGCAACGATTCACAAAATTAATGAATGTGTGAACGCCGCCGACCTGCAGCTGCTGGCGCGGATGTATCAACGCGTCATGGAACAGCTGGTCGCCTGACGAATTGACGTAAAGAGGAAGCGCGCATGGAATGGCTTATTAAACACTGGTGGATTCTGGTGCTGGTCTTTTTGGTGGGGGTAATTATCAACGTGATTAAAGATCTGAATCGCGTTGACCACAAAAAATTCCTCAACAACAAACCCGATCTGCCGCCGCACCGTGATTTTAACGATAAATGGGACGACGATGACGACTGGCCGAAGCACGACCAGTCGAAGAAACCGTAAGTTTGCCTTTATCGCGGTACCGCCCGCCTGTAACCCCGCTCTCCGGGGTTACAGCATTTCGATGATATCGTCCCCTTTTGGCGTACTGCCGCTCAGCGCCTCATCAAAATAGTGCTTCGGCACGGTATAACGCAGACGCTCGATCGCCAACTGCATACTGCGATCGTCAATGGCATGCCCGAGATCGTCGACAATATCTAAGGTCACGTCGCCGCCCGCCTGCTGTAACGCCTCCTCGGCCGACACCGCCCACGCCAGGTCGATAACCCGATCTTCACCACCGTGGATCAGGTGAATGGTGGTGGCCGTCGTTGCCGTCTCCGGCAGCGTCGCATAGCGGCCATTAAAGGCGATGACCCGCGAAGCCAGATCCGGCGCCGCTTTGATACTCTCCAGCGACATAATCGCCCCCTGAGAGAAACCGATCAGCGCGGTGGCCAGTGGACTGACGCCGCTTTTCTCCTGCCAGTAGCGCACAATTTCAATGAAGGTCGGCATAATGGCGTCGATGCGCTGCTGACGATTCTCTTCCGTCACCCCCTGCAGCGAAAACCACTGCCGACCGTTGGGGCCGCAAGGTTCCACCCCGCCAATGCTGACGATCAGCGCATCGGGAAACTGCGGCGCGAACCAGCTGCCGATTTGCCCCATGGAGACCGGGTTATCCCCTACGCCATGAAACAGCAGCAACAGCTGTTGCGCAGGCGTCGCAGGACTTTGAACAATAAAATGATCGTGTTTCATGGCTGTCTCCTTAGTGTTTGCGGGCAGTGTACGCCGCTCGCCAGATATGACCATGCCATTTAACTGAATGAGTTAGTTAAAAAAATTGCAGATGCGCCACCTGCTGACGCAGCGCCTCAGCGCGCGCTGCATCAAGGAAGCGCAAGGCGTCAGCGGCCTCCCGACGCCATCTCGCCTGCAAGGCTTTTCGCCCCGTCAGCTGCAGCACGGCGCAGAGTGCGGCCTCCTCTTTGCCCTGCAGTCGTCCCCGCAGGGCCGGCAACGGCATGTCGGCCTGCATCAGTAGGCGGTTGAGGCAGCCCAGCGCCGCTGCCAGCGGGCGGTGGGCGAAGGCAAAGCTCGCCGCTTCCAGCCAGTCCTCATCACTAAGCATAGCGTCTGCGACGGCCGGCAGCGGCGCGGATTCCTCTCGCCACGGGCGAAGCCAGTATTCATCGCGCTGCAGCCGCTGCGCCTCCCGCTGCGCCAGCTGGCGCCCTGCCGCGGTCAACGGATAGAGGGCCATCGCCGTATAGCAGCCGCTGCTGGCCTCGCGATGGGTACCCAGCCGTACGAGGGTAAACCCGCAGCGTTGCCAGAAGCGCCACAGCTCAGCGGTATAGCCGAAGCTGACGGAGAGATAGTCATAGCCAGCGGCATCGGCGGCGATATCGGCGATCATCTTCCGCCCGAGGCCTTCCCGCTGGCGGGTGGGATGGACAGCGATCCGACTGACCCGCAGCCCGCGCAGCGTCGCCGCCAGGGGACTGCCGCCGTGCGCCGCCAGCGACTGGGCGACCAGATTCCCGCGCGGCCGGCGAAAACCCGCCCATACCGCCCGGCTAAGTTCGGGAGAAAGTCCCCCCTCGGCCACCAGCCACAGGGCGCCCGCCACCGCGCCGCCGGCGCGAGCGCAGCGGAAAGCCAGGCCCGGAGCATCCATCATGCGCCGCAGATCGAGCGGGGAAGTTCGGTAATGCGCCCCGGACAATAGCTGGTACATCGCCTCCGGTAGCGCTGGCTGCGTTTGCCAGCAGGACTGATTGACCGCCTCCAGGTCTAGCTCCCCCATCGGCGCGTCGCGAAATGCCTCATCGTTAAAGATAAGCAACTGACTGATGGCTGACTCCAGCGGACAGCCCGCCGCCCAGCGGATCGGGGCGCTCAGGGTGAACGATTGCAGATGGGGCAGACTGGCGCAAAATTTCAGCAGGAACCCGCGACCGGTGCCCTCGTACCCTTGCACCGTCGTGGTGAGTAGCGTGCGGGGAAAACGGCTCACCAGCTGCCGGAGAAGCGGAGCCGGGATAGCCGCGGCCTCATCGACTATCAGCCACGCCGCCTTTTCTTTCGACGCCAGCAGCGCATCGGGCGCCATAAAGCGCAACGTCTCCCCGGCAAAGCTGGCCAGCACCTCGACAGCGCTACGCGTTGGGGCGGTGACGATGGCCTCGCCCCCAAGCTGGCGCAGGAGCATGCCCGCCAGCGCGGACTTCCCCCGTCCACGCTCCGCCGTCACCGCCGCGATACCGGGCGGCAGGCGTATCAGTTGCTCAAGGATTGCCGCCTGCTCGGCCTGCGGGCGGCCATCGGCGGGATGCCAGTCTGGACGCGGGGCGGTCAGCGGGAAACGTGGCCGGTCCGACTGCCGCCAGAGCAACACCTCCGGATCGGCGATAAACTGCCGACAGCAGCGGTGAACAAAGTTAGGGGTAACGATAGGGTCAGGCGTATCGCTCCAGCGCAGAGAGTCCTCATCCGCCCGGGTCGGCCAGTCGGCGAAGGGGGGCGTCAGCAGCACCAGCCAGCTTCCCGCCCGCAGCGTGCCGCTCAGGGCCGCCATGGCGGCCACATCAAACCCGTGCCGGGCATCGAAAAAGGCGTGCATCACTTCCCGCCCCAGCAGCGTTTTCAGCGCGCCGGGCGCCACGCAGGGCGCAGAAACCGGCTCGGGGCCAACCCACAGGCCATCGCCGCCGAGCCTCTCCCGTAGCGCCTGCGCCTGCTGCAGCGTCCAGCTCTCATCGCCGCTGAGCACCAGCAGGCGACGGATCCCCTCCCGCGCCATTTGCGCGGTGAGGTTAAGCAGCGCGTCCATCATGGGGGACGATTACAGCGCGCTGCCGAAGGTATTGCACTGCGCCGGATCGCCGCTATCGAAACCGCGTTTGAACCAGGTGTAGCGCTGTTTCGAGGTGCCGTGGGTAAAACTGTCCGGCACCACGCGTCCCTGGCTCTGCTGCTGTAGACGATCGTCGCCGATGGCCTCGGCGGCGTTCAGCGCCTCCTGCAGATCGCCAGTTTCCAGAATATCCTGCTGCTGCATATTATGACCCCAGACGCCGGCGAAGCAGTCTGCCTGCAGCTCCATCTTAACCGACAGGCGGTTGGCTTCGGCCTGCGTGGCATGCTGCTGTTGCTGGCGGACCTTCGGCTCAATGCCCAGCAGTTTTTGTACGTGATGACCCACTTCATGAGCAATGACGTACCCCTGGGCAAAGTCGCCGTCGGCGCCCAGTTTATTTTTCATCTCATCGTAGAATGACAGGTCAATATAGACCGTACTGTCGGCAGGACAATAGAAGGGGCCCATCACCGACTGACCGGTGCCGCAGCCGGTACGGGTCGCGCCGCGGTAGAGCACCAGCTTTGGCTGCGGGTACTGGCGGCCCATCTTTTCAAAGATCGGCCCCCAGGTATCTTCGGTGGTAGCCAGAATGACGGAAGTAAACTTCGCCGCTTCATCGTCTTTCGGACTGATGGAGCGCTGCGTGGAGGTCTGCTGCTGCGGCATCGGTTCGCCGGTCAACATGCCGGTCAAATCCACGCCGTAGTAGCCCGCCACCAGCACAATAATCAGCAGTACAATGCCGCCCTTCCCGCTCGGCAGACGGAAGCCGCCGCCCCCGCCGCCGCCAAACGGCGAGCCTGATTGTCCACGTCGATCTTCAACATTGTCGCTTTCGCGACGCCCTTGCCAGCGCATAAGCACCTCATTCCCTGTTATGTATCAATAGCAGAGATCGTAGGCGGTTCAGCGCAGGATTACCACAGGAAACAGCAAGAGACGCCAGAAGATGAGGCCATCTTCTGGCGGCGGGCGGGTTAGTCGAGCTTAACGCCCAGGCGGTGAGCCACTTCTTCGTAGGCTTCGATCAGGCCGCCAAGGCTCTGGCGGAAGCGGTCTTTGTCCATTTTATCGAGGGTGTTTTTATCCCACAGGCGGCTGCCGTCCGGCGAAAACTCGTCGCCCAGCACCACTTCGCCTTTGAACAGACCAAACTCCAGCTTAAAGTCCACCAGAATCAGACCGGCGTCATCGAACAGTTTTTTCAGCACGTCGTTGGCTTTGTAGGTCAGCTCGCGCATCCGCGCCAGATTCTCTTTACTCACCCAGCCGAAGGTTTCGCAGTAGGAGTCGTTGACCATCGGATCGTGCATAGCATCGTTTTTCAGGAACAGGTCGAACAGCGGCGGATTCAGCTCGATACCTTCTTCAATGCCTAAACGTTTTACCAGCGAGCCTGCCGCACGGTTACGCACCACGCACTCTACCGGCACCATATCCAGTTTTTTCACCAGACATTCGGTATCGGAGAGCAGCGCTTCCATCTGGGTAGGGATGCCCGCTTCTGCCAGTTTACTCATAATGAAATGGTTGAATTTGTTGTTCACCATGCCTTTACGATCGAACTGCTCGATGCGCGCGCCATCACCTGCTGACGTATCGTTACGGAATTCCAGTACCAGCAGGTCCGGATTATCGGTGCTGTATACTGTCTTCGCCTTACCACGATACAACTCAGCTTGCTTTTTCATCTTTCACTACTCCAGTGATATTGAGCCAAAAAATGACGTGTCGGTCTTACATAACATCCTGCAACGGGCGTTGGAGCGGATGCTGTACGCTTGCGGGGCGAACTGCAGTCAGGCGACTGGAGCAGCCTTAACGCGGCGATTTACAGGATTATATGGCCACGCACACGTTTGCGTCACTATACATGAAAAAGGGCCGGATTGCTCCAGCCCTTTTGATTACTTGTTAAATGCGGCCTGGAATACGGCTACCAGGGCGTCATTTTGCGACTGCGTCAGGGTGTGGCCTTTCGGGTCGATAAACTGCAGGCTACTGCGGTTATCGAGGTCGCCGACCTGCAGTTTGTAGTCGCCGGAGACCAGCTGCGGGTCACGTGCGCCCAGCTCCTGCCAGCTGCTGTCAGACAGCGGCTTATAGGTCAGCGCCATGCTGCCCTGAGAGCGCGTGCTGTCGGTCACTTTCATCCCCACTTTCTCGAGGGCGCCCGGCAGACGCTGCCACACCAGGTTAAACGGCGCGCGAACAACGAGCATCGGCAGGCCGGTATCGTCGGCGGCGCTCTGCACGTCGAAGGTGGCCCCCGCGCTGCGCTGTGCGGCGTTCTGGGCGCTGGTGGCATTCATGTCAAGGCCTTCCGAAATGACGTTCAGCATAGCGGTGCTGTAGCGCTGCAGAGACGCCGGATCGGCAACCGGTTTACCCGCCTGCTCCAGATTCACCAGCTTAACGACCACCGCTTGCTGATAACCCTGCGGTTTGACGGAGATTTGATAACGACCGCGATACTGCTGATCTTCATCAAGACGGTTCCACTCAACCCAGTCGGTGTTCAGCGTCTGGCTCGCATCATCGCGCTTGGCGATAACGTAGTTCTTCGCCTGAAGAATACTGGTGACCTGTGCCCACAGCGAACCGCTGCGGCCGTTCTCGACCATCAGCGTCGCGGTATCGCCGTTAAACTGGGTCCGCGCACCGCTCACCAGCGCCAGCGGCTGCGCCGGCGGACGAATGTCCAGCGCTTTACCGACCGCGCCGGTGCTGTTAGCCACCGGAATATTGTAATCACCCACCTGAATCGGCAGGATCATCCCCGCCGGCGCGTGAAGTTCGCTCAACGGTGATGCCTGTAAATAGGCCTCATCACCGCTCACCTGACGCTTATAGCGCGAGTCGGAACTACAGGCCGCGAGGAGTAGAACCAGCGAAACACCCGCAACCTTCGCCAGGCGCGACTTCTGTACTGAGTAAGCCATCAAATCTCCCTAAACTTTACAGCAAACCGGCATGCTTCAGCGCGGCAGTGACGGCTTCACGACCATGATCGGTGATAGGCGTCATCGGCAAGCGCAGCGTATCGGTCGCCACAAGACCCAACGCCTTGCATCCCCATTTCACCGGGATAGGATTGGGTTCGACAAATAATTTTGTATGCAGTGGCATCAGACGCTGGTTAATCGCACGAGCTTCGGCAAATTGACCCGCCAGCGCCAGACGGCACATGTCGGCCATTTCGCGCGCCGCCACGTTGGCCGTGACAGAAATCACGCCTACGCCACCGAGCTGCATGAAGTCCATACCGGTCGCATCGTCACCGCTCAGCAGAATAAAGTCGTCTGAAACCAGCTCTTTGATCTGGTGAACGCGACTTAAGTTCCCTGTTGCTTCCTTAATACCGACAATATTTTTAATTTCCGCCAGACGGCCAACGGTTTCCGGCAGCATATCGCAACCGGTACGGGACGGCACATTATACAGAATTTGCGGCAGGTCAGTATGTTCGGCGATAGCTTTAAAGTGCTGGAACAGGCCTTCCTGGGTCGGACGGTTATAATAAGGAGTGACCGTCAGGCAGCCAACAACACCGCTATCGTTAAAACGTTTGGTCAGGCTAATCGCCTCTGCGGTTGCATTGGCTCCCGTTCCAGCGATAACCGGAATACGCCCGTCGGCCAGCTCCAGCGTCATCATCACCACGTCGCCATGCTCTTCATGGCTCAGCGTTGCGGATTCACCGGTAGTCCCTACCGAAACGATCGCCGAGGTTCCGTTGGCGACATGGTAATCAATCAGTTTTTTCAGGCTTGTCCGGCAGACATTACCGTTTTCATCCATCGGCGTGACAAGCGCTACAATACTTCCCGTGAACATGGGCCATCCTCAGAGCAGAAGTGCGACAAGATTCTCAATGTTACGTTTGGAGCTGTAATAAAAGCAAGAGACCCGACGCCATCAGGGATGTTGTATGGCGGTTTTTTTTATGCTTTCCTAATGTTACCTCACCTTTTTAAAGGAAGAACAGGTTTGACAGCCTCATTACAACACTATCTGGTTATTACCGCCCTGGGGGCTGACCGTCCCGGCATCGTGAATACGATCACTCGCCACGTCAGCAGCTGCGGTTGTAATATCGAAGACAGCCGGCTGGCCATGCTCGGTGATGAGTTTACGTTTATCATGCTGCTTTCCGGGTCGTGGAATGCGATTAACCTGATCGAATCAACTCTGCCGCTGAAAGGCGCGGAGCTGGAGCTGTTGATCGTGATGAAACGCACCACTGCGCGCCCGCCGCAGGCCATGCCAAACACCGTTTGGGTCCAGGTTGAGGTGCCGGACTCACCGCATATCATCGAGCGCTTTACTGCCCTGTGCGATACATGGAATATGAATATTGCGGAGCTGGTGTCCCGCACGCAGCCGGGAGACGGCGATTCCGCGCAGCTTTTTATCCAGATAACTGCCCACAGTCCTGCGACGCAAAATGCAGCAAATATCGAACAAGCGTTCAAAGCCCTATGTACAGAACTGAACGCACAAGGCAGTATTAACATCGTTAATTATTCACAGCATGATGAACAGGATGGAGTTTAACCCATGACCCCACTGAAAGCCGGTGATATCGCACCGAAATTTAGCTTACCGGACCAGGACGGCGAGGAAGTAAATTTAACCGACTTCCAGGGACAACGTGTCCTGGTTTATTTTTACCCGAAAGCCATGACCCCGGGCTGCACCGTACAGGCGTGCGGCTTGCGCGATAATATGGACGACCTGAAAAAAGCCGGCGTTGAAGTGCTGGGCATCAGCACCGATAAACCGGAAAAACTCTCCCGTTTCGCCGAAAAAGAGCTGCTGAACTTTACGCTGCTGTCTGATGAAAACCATCAGGTTTGCGAGCAGTTTGGCGTCTGGGGCGAAAAATCCTTTATGGGGAAAACCTACGACGGGATCCACCGGATTAGTTTCCTCATCGATGCCGATGGCAAAATCGAACACGTCTTTGATGATTTCAAAACCAGCAATCACCACGACGTGGTGCTGAACTGGCTGAAAGAAAACGCCTGATGCAAAGCAAGACGCCGGGAGAGGAAGCCCTCGCCCGGCGTCTTTTTTTATTCTCATTGCCTTAGTCGTCGACCGCCAAACCATCCGGCCAGGCATGCACCACTGCTTTAATCAGCGTGGCCAGCGGAATGGCGAAGAAGACGCCCCAGAATCCCCACAGTCCGCCAAAGATCACCACCGACAGGATAATCACCAGCGGGTGTAAATTGACCGCTTCCGAGAATAGCACCGGAACCAGCAGGTTACCGTCCAGCCCCTGAATAATCAGATAGACCGCAAACAGGCTCCAGAACTCGGTGCCAGCGCCAAACTGAAACAGCGCCACCCCCACCACCGGAATGGTCACCACAAACGCGCCGATATAGGGGATCAGCACCGAGAAGCCCACCAGCACCGCCAGCAGCAACGAGTAGTTGAGGCCAAAGAGAATAAAGCCTATCCAGGTGGCGACGCTGACGACAATCATCTCCAGCACCTTGCCGCGAATGTAGTTGGTGATCTGCTGGTTCATCTCTTTCCACACCTGCCCGGCAAGCCCGCGATTGCGCGGCAGAACGCGGCGCACCGCGTTGAGCATCTGCTCTTTATCCTTCAGCAGGAAGAAGACCATCAGCGGCACCAGCACCAGATAGACCGCCAGGGTGAGTAACCCCACCAGCGAGGCCAGAGAGTACTTAACCACCGAGTCGCCCACCGTCAGCATCCGGGTGCGCATATTTTCCGCCATCGCATCGATAATGCCGGCATCCATTAACGCCGGATAGCGCCGCGGCAGCGTGGCGGCGAAATCAGAGAGCTTATTTAGCATGCCCGGCATATCGCGGATGAGGTAGATCCCTTGCTGCCAGGCTACCGGCAGCACCACAAAGGCCAGCAACAGCAGGATGCCCACAAAGAGGATCAGCACCAGCGAGGTGGCCCAGGTGCGCGACAGACCGATGCGCGCCAGACGAACGGTCGGCCACTCCAGCAGATAGGCCAGCACGATAGCCACCAGCAACGGGGCCAGCAGGCCGCTGAAAAAGAACATAATGCCGAAACCGGCAAGCAAAATAACCAGCAGCGCTATCGCCTCAGGGTCGCTGAATCGACGGCGGTACCACTGCATTAACATCTCAAGCATAAAACCTTCCCTGAAGGGCCAAGCGGCGACAATCCGGGGAATTGTATCGAAATGTCACAAAAAAGACTTCGCTTTTTGATGCGCCGCAGTCAAACCGTTCTCCGCCATGAAGAACATATTTTCAAGGCGGCCAACGCCAGCTAAACTCGCTGGGATGCGGCCAGGGAACATTACGCCGCACAATCGGTCAAACTGGCACACCCACATTACAGGACAGAGGTTATGTTCAGGCAGTTGAAGAAAACGCTGGTGGCGATCGCGATCGCGTCGCTGACGCTGGGTTCGATAGGTCCTGCTTTTGCTGACTCCGCAGATACCCTGCCGGACATGGGAACCTCCGCAGGAAGCACGCTGTCAATCGGTCAGGAAATGCAGATGGGGGATTACTACGTCCGCCAACTGCGCGGTAGCGCGCCGCTGATCAACGACCCTCTGCTGGTGCAATATATCAACGGGCTGGGTATGCGTCTGGTGGCTCACGCCAACTCGGTGCGTACCCCGTTCCACTTCTATTTGATTAATAACGACCAGATCAACGCCTTCGCCTTCTTCGGCGGCAATGTGGTCCTCCACTCCGCCCTGTTCCGCTACTCTGATAACGAGAGCGAACTGGCCTCTGTCATGGCGCACGAAATCTCCCACGTGACGCAGCGGCATCTCGCCCGCGCGATGGAAGATCAGAAGCGCAACGCGCCGCTGACCTGGGTCGGCGCGCTGGGTTCAATTTTGCTGGCGATGGCCAGCCCGCAGGCCGGAATGGCGGCCCTGACCGGGACGCTGGCCGGTACTCAGCAGGGTATGATCAGCTTCACCCGCCAGAACGAAGAAGAGGCCGACCGGATTGGCATTCAGGTTCTGCAGCGCTCGGGTTTCGACCCACAGGCCATGCCGATGTTTATGGGTAAACTGCTTGACGAGTCGCGCTACTCGACGCGACCGCCGGAAATGTTGCTCACCCACCCCCTGCCGGAAAGCCGACTGGCCGATGCCCGTAACCGCGCCAACCAGATGCGCCCGGTGGTGGTACAGTCCTCGGCGGACTTCTATCTGGCGAAGGCGCGTACCCTCGGGATGTACACCAACGGCGACAACAAGCTGGGCACCGATCTGCTGAACGCCTGGGATAAAGGCAATATCCGCCAACAGCATGCCGCCCAGTATGGTCGCGCTCTGCTGGCGATGGAAAGCAACAACTTTGACCAGGCACGCAAAACGCTGCAGCCGCTGCTCAACGCCGACCCGCAAAATGCCTGGTATCTCGATCTGGCCACCGATATCGACCTCGGACAGAAGAAAACCAGCGACGCCATCAATCGCCTTAAAAACGCCCGCGAGCTGCGTACTAATCCGGTGCTGCAGCTGAACCTGGCCAACGCCCTGCTGCAGGGCGGGCAGCCCGGGGAAGCGGCGACCATTCTGAACCGGTATACCTTTACCTATAAAGAGGATGGCAACGGCTGGGACCTGCTGGCCCAGGCGGAAGGCGCGCTGGGCAATCGCGATCAGGAGCTGGCGGCGCGGGCTGAAAGCATGGCGCTGGTCGGCCAGCTGGAGCAGGCGATTTCCCTGCTCAGCAGCGCCAGCTCGCAGGTGAAACTCGGTAGCCTGCAGCAGGCACGTTACGATGCCCGTATCGATCAGCTACGCGATCTGCAGGCTCGCTTCCGTCCTTATCAAAAAATGTAAGGAGACCCCATGACCGACGCGGTAAAAATTTACCATAACCCACGCTGCTCCAAGAGCCGCGAAACGCTGAGCCTGCTGCAGAGTCGCGGCATCGATCCTGAGGTGGTGCTTTATCTTGAGACGCCACCGGATGCCGGGACACTGCGCCAGCTGCTGCAGCTGCTGGGTATGGAGAGCCCCCGCGAGCTCATGCGCCAGAAAGAGGAGCTGTATAAATCGCTCAATCTGGCCGACCCGGCTCTCAGCAACGCGGCGCTGATACAGGCGATGGTCGACAATCCGAAACTCATCGAGCGCCCTATCGTCGTCAGCCGCGGCCAGGCGCGTATTGGCCGCCCGCCGGAACGGGTTCTTGAGATCGTAAGCTAACTCACCCGCGCCGCGCTTGCGCGGCGCTTTTTTTACGTGGGCGATTCCAGATCTTTCACGCCAATATCTCCCGCCCGCCGGACGGTGCTACTGTTCATCCATCGCTCAATCCACTGGACGGATGAACATGAAAAAGCCGACCTCCACGCCCCATGACGCCGTGTTTAAGACCTACCTCTCCCATCCCGATACCGCCCGTGATTTCCTGCAACTGTATCTGCCCGAGACGCTGCTTAAAGTGTGCGATCTGCGTACGCTGCATCTCGAGTCCGGGCATTTTGTCGAAGACGATCTGCGTCCCTTTTACGCCGACATTTTGTATTCCCTGAAAACCACGGCGGGCGACGGTTATATTTATGCGCTTATCGAACACCAGAGCACGCCCGACCGGCATATGGCCTTTCGTCTGATGCGCTACGCCATCGCCGCCATGCAGCGCCATCTAGATGCCGGCCACGATCGCCTGCCGCTGGTGATCCCTGTTCTCTTCTACCACGGTCTGGTGAGCCCCTATCCGTTCTCTCTGCGCTGGCTCGATGAATTCGTCGCTCCGGAGCTGGCCGGCCACCTTTATCACGGGGCGTTTCCGCTGGCGGACATAACCGTCATTCCGGATGACGAGATTGCCACCCACCAGCGCATGGCAACGCTGGAGTTACTGCAAAAACATATTCGACAACGCGATCTGGCGCAGCTCCTCGACAAGCTGAGCGAATTATTATTGACTGGACTGGCGACGGAATCGCAGGTACAAGCCCTGATGCACTATCTGGTACAGGCAGGCAACACGCGCGAGCCGATTAAATTCATTCGCGAGCTGGCGTTACGTACGCCGCGGCATAAGGAGACGTTGATGACGATTGCGGAATATCTGGAACAACAGGGGCTGGAGCGGGGCCTGGCGCAAGGCCGTCAGGAAGGACGGAAAGAAGAGGCGCAGCGCATCGCTGTCGCTATGCTGCACAGCGGCCTTCCGCGCGACCTGGTCGCCCGGTTGACCGGGCTGACGGAGCAGGAGCTGACTCCCCTGGCGGACTAAAGCTTAAGGATCTCTTTCACGAAGGGGATCGTCAGCTTGCGCTGAGCGGTAATCGAGGCATGATCCAGCTGATCGAGGGTCATAAACAGCGAACGCATCTCGCGATCCAGCCGCTTCAGCAGGAAGCGGCACACATCTTCCGGCATCTCGAAGCCGCGCAGTCTGGCGCGCAGCTGCAGCGCCTGCAGTTTGTCTTCATCCGACAGCGGCTGCAGCTTATAGATCTGCCCCCAGTCCAGCCGTGAGGCCAGATCCGGCAGGCCAAGATTCAGCTGCCGCGGCGGCCGATCGCCGGTGATCAGCAGCCGGGTTTTGCCTGATTCCAGGATCCGGTTATAGAGATTAAAGATGGCCATCTCCCAGGGCTCATCGCCGGCGACGCACTCGATGTTATCGATGCACACCAGCGCCAGCTGTTCCATCCCCTCCAGCACCTCGGGCACAAACCACGTTCGTTTATCCAGCGGCACGTAGCCTACCGCATCCCCGCGCTGGGAAAGCTCCGCGCAGGCGGCGTGTAACAGGTGGCTACGACCTGCCCCTTCACGTGACCAGATATAAATGTACCCGCTGTGTTCCTGGCGCAGTACGTTCTGGAGGGCGGCAAGTAGGGAAGGATTATCACCCGGCCAGAAACTCGCGAAGGTTTCGTCGTCAGGAAGATACAGTGGCAAAGAGAGCTGTGCCGGTGCGTTCAGATGGACCTCAACATAGGCTTACAGAAAAACGCGAAGAGTTTACCACAGATTTAGGTCAGGAGAGAACCGGGCGGGATCGCCGCCCGGTCAGGCGATCGTTATTTAAACTCTTCGCTATCCGCCGCGTCGAGGACCACCTCTTCCGGACGCAGGACGCTGATAAGCTTGAAAATCAGGCTGAGGGCGATGCCCACGATAGTCGCCAGCGCCATCCCTTTCAGCTCGGCGGCGCCAATGTGCACTTTAGCGCCGCTAACGCCGATGATCAGGATCACGGAGGTGAGGATCAGATTCTGCGCTTTACTGTAATCCACCTTCGATTCAATCAGTACGCGGATCCCCGAGGCGCCGATCACCCCGTACAGCAGCAGGGAAACGCCGCCCATCACCGGCACCGGGATGATCTGGATAGCCGCCGCCAGTTTGCCGACGCAGGAGAGCAGAATCGCAATGATCGCCGCGCCGCCGATTACCCAGGTGCTGTAGACCCGGGTAATCGCCATCACGCCGATATTTTCACCGTAGGTAGTGTTGGGCGTCGAACCGAAGAAGCCGGAAATGATCGTCGACAGGCCGTTGGCAAACATCGAACGATGCAGGCCCGGGTCGCGGATCAGATCGCGCTTAACGATATTGGCGGTCACCACCAGATGCCCCACGTGCTCGGCAATCACCACCAGCGCGGCGGGCAGTATGGTGAAGATAGCAAACCACTCAAAGCGCGGAGTGTAGAAAGTCGGCAGCGCGAACCAGTGCGCCTCGGCGATCGGGGTGGTATCGACCACGCCCATCACAAACGACAGCGCATAGCCCACCAGCACGCCGATCAGGATCGGAATAATCGCCAGGAAGCCGCGGAACAGCACGGATCCGAACACCGTCACCGCCAGGGTCACCATCGAGATAATAATGGTTTTACTGTCCGGTGACTGGCCGTCGGCCGGCAGCAGCCCGGCCATATTAGCCGCCACGCCCGCCAGTTCGAGGCCGATAACCGCCACGATGGCGCCCATCGCCGCCGGCGGGAACATCACATCCAGCCAGCCGGTACCGGCTTTTTTGACAATAAAGGAGACGAGGCAGAACAGCACGCCGCACATAATAAAGCCGCCCAGCGCCACTTCGTAGCCCAGCGGCAACAGCAGCAGCACCGGGGAGATAAAAGCGAAGCTTGATCCCAGATAAGCGGGAATTTTGCCTTTACAGATAAAGAGGTACAACAGCGTACCGATGCCGTTGAACAGCAGGACGGTGGCCGGGTTAATGTGGAACAGAATAGGCACCAGTACCGTTGCGCCAAACATGGCGAACAGATGTTGCAAACTAAGCGGGATTGTCTGTAAAAGCGGCGGTCTTTCACTCACCCCGATGGCACGGCGCGTCATAGTGTATTCCTCTGAGAGTCGTCTGTTATTTGCTGCGGATTACTTTTATTCAAAAAAAAGCCGACTCTCAAAGTCGGCTTTTTTCGCGGTATATTTTATTTCGTTCCAAAAATCTTGTCGCCGGCATCGCCGAGACCGGGAATGATATACCCGTGCTCGTTCAGTCCCTTATCGACAGAGGCGGTGTACAGCTCAACGTCCGGGTGGGCTTTCTCCAGCGCGGCAATCCCTTCCGGCGCCGCCACCAGCACCAGCACCTTGATGCTGGTGCAGCCGGCGTTTTTCAGCAGATCGATAGTGGCGATCATCGACCCACCGGTGGCCAGCATCGGGTCAACGACCAGCGCCATACGTTCATCGATGTTAGACACCAGTTTCTGGAAGTAAGGCACCGGCTCGAGGGTTTCTTCATTGCGATAGATACCGACCACGCTGATACGCGCGCTTGGCACGTGCTCCAGCACCCCTTCCATCATGCCGAGGCCAGCGCGCAGGATAGGCACAACGGTAATTTTCTTGCCCTTGATCTGCTCGACTTCCACCGGACCGTTCCAGCCTTCAATAGTGACTTTCTCAGTCTCCAGATCGGCGGTGGCTTCATAAGTCAGTAAGCTGCCCACTTCTGAGGCGAGTTCACGGAAGCGTTTGGTGCTGATGTCGTGCTCGCGCATCAGGCCCAGCTTGTGTTTGACGAGTGGGTGTTTGACTTCCACAATCTTCATTCTCTTTCTCCTCTGAGGGGCAGCCAAAAAAAATCGCGGGATTATACCGCTTTTTGCGGATTGTGCCATACCCATCTTGCTTGACGTATATCAAGCAAAGTGATTTAGAGACAAAAAAACCGGAGGCGAGGCTCCGGCTTGGGTGCGGGGTGCAGTCCATACGCTTACGCGGGCCTACGTGTATTGTAGGTCGGTTAAGCGTTAGCGCCACCCGACTACGACAGGTTCTCCCCGTTGCTGGCAATTACCTGCTGATACCAGGCAAAGGACTTTTTCCGGCTGCGTGCCAACGTGCCATTGCCTTCATTATCTTTATCGACATAAATAAAGCCGTAGCGTTTTTTCATTTCCCCCGTGCCGGCGGAAACCAGATCGATACAGCCCCAGGGGGTGTAGCCCATCAGATCGACGCCATCCTCGACCACCGCCTTTTTCATCTCCGCGATATGGGCGGAGAGATAATCGATGCGATACTGGTCATTGACGCTGCCGTCCGCTTCGCGGACATCAATCGCGCCAAAGCCGTTTTCGACAATAAACAGCGGCAGCTGGTAGTGATCCCAGAACCAGTTCAGCGAATAGCGCAGACCGACCGGGTCAATCTGCCAGCCCCAGTCCGACTTTTTGACGTACGGGTTGGAGACCAGGCTGGTGGTTTCATCATAATCAAGCAAGGGGTTGTCTTCGGTGGCTTTGGTAGCGAACGACATATAGTAGCTAAAGCCAATGTAGTCGACACAGCCCTCGGTTAACGCCTGACGATCGGCTTCGGTGATATCCAGAGTAAAGCCGCGGCGGGCAAAATAGTTGAGCAGATGCTGCGGATAGCGACCGCGCACGTGGACGTCGGTAAACCAGTAACGGCGGTGCATGGCGTTCATCGCCATCATCATATCGTCCGGGGCGCAGGTCAGCGGATAGATGGGGCACATAGCGATCATGCAGCCAATCTGCAGCGCCGGGTTGATCTCGCGCGCCGCTTTCACCGCCAGGGCGCTGGCCACCAGCTCATAGTGCGCGGCCTGGTACATCACCGGTTCCCGGTCTTCATCCGGCAAATATTTCAAACCGGAGTTGGTGAAGGGGGCAAAGTCCTCATGGAAGTTGGCCTGGTTGTTGATCTCGTTAAAGGTCATCCAGTACTTCACTTTATGTTGATAGCGGGTGAAGACGACCCTGGCAAAGCGCACGAAAAAGTCGATTAGCTTGCGGTTGCGCCAGCCGCCGTACTCGGTGACCAGATGATAAGGCATTTCAAAATGCGACAGCGTAATGACTGGCTCAATGCCGTGTTTCAGGCATTCGTCGAACAGATCATCATAAAACTGCAGGCCAGCCTCGTTGGGCTCCAGCTCATCGCCCTGCGGGAAAATACGCGTCCAGGCAATCGAGGTGCGAAAACATTTGAAGCCCATCTCGGCAAACAGCGCCAGGTCTTGTGGATAACGATGATAAAAATCGATCGCCTCATGGTTCGGGTAGTTTTTCCCGGCCACCACGCCGTCGGTAATTTCCCGCGCCACGCCGTGGGCGCCGGCGGTCATCACATCCGCCACGCTGATCCCCTTGCCGCCCTCCTGCCAGCCGCCCTCTAACTGATGCGCTGCGACCGCGCCGCCCCACAGAAAACCTGCTTTAAATCCGGACATAGTCTCTCCCTAATGTCGATCGTCGTCTGGCGAACGATACAGCTGATTAAAATGGTAAACCGCGCCAATCAGGCCGGCATCGTTACCGTGACTGACGGTATCGAGATAGTCGGCAATGCCGAACCAGGCCAGATGCTGGCGCAGTAGCGTCAGAAATCCTGGGCGTTCCACAACGCCGCCACCGATAAAAATGGTCTGCGGATCGAAGATATGGACGAGGTTATAAAGGCCATGGCCCAGGCCATTGAAGAACTCGGCGACCAGACGCTGACAAACCGGGTCGCCGGCGTCATAGCGGTCGAAAATCAGTTCGCCTGTCACGCTATCCAGCGGCGCGCCAATATGTTGCGCATAGCGATGGCGCAGCACCCGCAGAGTGCAGTTCTCATTCATCGAATAGCGACGAGGATCGCGTCCGCCGGGACGGTCGGTAAGCATGTAGCCGAATTCGCCGGCACGAAAACGCGCCCCGTTGATCAGCCGGTGTTGGCAGAAAATCGCCCCACCGATGCCAGTACCGATAGTGAGCACCAGAAAATTGGCCATCTCCGCCGCTTTGCCCTGCCAGCGCTCGGCCAGCAGCACACAGTTGGCGTCGTTTTCCACCGAGACCGGCAGCCCGGTTCGCGTCTCGAGCCACGATTTCATGGCGAAGTTATCAAATCGACGGATAGCGCCGCCCATGGTGATAAAACCGCTGTGCGGATCGATGTAGCCCGGCGCGCTGATGGCTATTCCTTCACACGACGGATGGGCCGCCAGCCACGACAGCATTGCCTGTAAGATCCGATCGCCATCGCTGTCATTGATTGACTGCCTGGCGGTTTCCAGCAGCCTGCCGTCGCGGGCCATCACGCCCATCTTTAACGCGGTGCCACCGATATCAAATGCCGCAATCTTCATTCATCCCTCTCCTGACCCGCGTCAATCACCGACAAAATGCGTGGCAAACCAACACGGAAACCGGTTTCAGTCGTATAATGAGGATTCCTTTACGTAGAGGCAAGCACCAGACTGTACCCGGTTTCATTTTCGTGAGCAGTATCAAATTTAACCATTCATCAGCGGTTTTACGCCAACTGTAAAGCAGGCTCGCAAACGTTTGCTTTCCCTGTTAGAATTGCGCCGATTTTTCTTGCTTACCGCAAACGCGTGGAGACTTCGCAGTGACCGATAAAACCTCTCTCAGCTATAAAGATGCCGGCGTGGATATTGATGCAGGCAACGCTCTCGTCGACCGTATTAAGGGCGTGGTGAAGAAAACCCGTCGCCCGGAAGTGATGGGGGGACTGGGCGGATTCGGCGCGCTGTGCGCACTGCCGCAGAAATACCGCGAGCCGGTACTGGTCTCCGGCACCGACGGCGTCGGTACCAAGCTGCGTCTGGCAATGGATCTGAAGCGTCACGACACCATCGGTATCGACCTGGTCGCCATGTGCGTGAACGACCTGGTGGTTCAGGGCGCTGAGCCGCTGTTTTTCCTGGATTATTACGCCACCGGTAAACTGGACGTCGATACCGCAGCCAGCGTCATCAACGGCATCGCCGAAGGCTGCCTGCAGTCCGGTTGCGCGCTGGTCGGTGGTGAAACCGCAGAGATGCCCGGGATGTACCACGGCGAAGATTACGACGTGGCGGGTTTCTGCGTCGGGGTAGTGGAAAAATCAGAAATCATCGACGGCAGCAAAGTGACCGATGGCGACGTGCTGGTGGCGCTGGCGTCCAGCGGCCCGCACTCTAACGGCTATTCGCTGGTGCGTAAGATCATTGAGGTTAGCGGCGTTGACCCACAAACTACCGACCTTGACGGTAAACCGCTGGCCGACCATCTGCTGGCGCCAACCCGCATCTATGTGAAATCGGTGCTTGATCTGATCGCCAGCGTTGACGTCCACGCTATTGCCCACCTGACCGGCGGCGGCTTCTGGGAAAACATTCCGCGCGTACTGCCGGATAACACCCAGGCGATCATCGATGAGTCCTCCTGGCAGTGGCCATCCGTCTTCAACTGGCTGCAAACCGCCGGTAACGTCAGCCAGCATGAAATGTACCGTACCTTTAACTGCGGCGTAGGGATGATTATCGCCCTGCCGGCAGCGGAAGCGGACAAAGCGATTGCCCTGCTGAATGACAAAGGTGAAAACGCGTGGAAAATCGGGTATATCAAAGCCTCCGATTCCGAACAGCGTGTGGTCATTGCATGAAAAACATCGTGGTGCTGATTTCCGGTAGCGGCAGCAATTTGCAGGCGATCATCGACGCCTGCGGCCGGAAACAGATAAACGGCACCCTGCGTGCGGTATTCAGTAACCAGGCTGATGCGTTCGGCCTTGAGCGCGCGCGCCTGGCCGGCATCCCGGCCCATGCGCTGGCGCAAAGTCAGTTTGCCGACCGGGAAGCATTCGATCGTCAGCTGATGCATGAAATCGACGCCTACGCCCCGGATCTGGTGGTGCTGGCAGGCTATATGCGTATCCTTAGCCCGGCGTTCGTCAGCCACTATCAGGGACGTCTGCTGAACATCCATCCCTCGCTACTGCCGAAGTATCCTGGCCTGCATACTCATCGTCAGGTGCTGGAGAACGGTGACGAGGAGCACGGCACCTCGGTGCACTTCGTCACCGATGAGCTGGACGGTGGGCCGGTTATCCTGCAGGCCAAGGTGCCGGTCTTCGCTGGCGACAGCGAGGAGGAAATCACGGCGCGGGTTCAGGCCCAGGAACATGCCATTTATCCGCTGGTCATCAGCTGGTTCGTCGATGGACGTCTGCGCATGGCAGGCAACCACGCCTGGCTGGATGAGCGACAGCTTCCCCCGCAGGGCTATGCCGCCGACGAATGAACAACCAGCCCCGCATGAGCACATCGCGGGGCTTTTTTTTAATTTAAAAGTGTTTACTAATCAAACATCTCACAGAAATAATTCTTCTTACTGTCATATTGTTGTGACACAGTAAATCGCTATGCAGAAAAATTCGTCATAATAGTCTACGTCCTGTGAGTAAAACGGAGTGTGAGCGGTAATGGGCCAGGAAAAGCTATACATCGAAAAAGAACTCAGCTGGTTGTCTTTTAACGAACGCGTGCTGCAGGAAGCGGCGGACAAGAGTAACCCGCTGATTGAGCGCATGCGCTTCTTAGGGATTTACTCCAACAACCTGGATGAGTTTTACAAAGTGCGCTTCGCTGAGCTGAAGCGCCGGATTATTATCAGTGAAGAACAAGGCAGTACCGCCCATTCTCGCCACCTGTTAGGCAAAATTCAGGCCCGCGTTCTGAAGGCCGATCAGGAATTCGATAGTCTGTATAATGAACTGTTGCTGGAGATGGCGCGTAACCAGATCTTCCTGATCAACGAGCGCCAGCTGTCCGTCAATCAGCAGGCCTGGCTGCGCAACTACTTCAAGCAGTATTTACGCCAGCATATCTCGCCGATCCTGATCAACCGCGAAACGGACCTCGTGCAGTTCCTGAAAGATGATTACACCTATCTGGCGGTGGAGATTATCCGCGGGGAAAACATCAACTATGCTCTGCTGGAAATACCGTCGGATAAAGTGCCGCGCTTCGTGAACCTGCCGCCGGAAGCGCCGCGTCGCCGCAAGCCAATGATCCTCCTGGATAACATCCTGCGCTATTGCCTGGACGATATTTTTAAAGGCTTCTTTGATTACGATGCGCTGAACGCCTACTCGATGAAGATGACCCGTGACGCCGAGTACGATCTGGTGCATGAGATGGAGTCGAGCCTGATGGAGCTGATGTCCTCCAGCCTCAAGCAGCGCCTGACCGCCGAGCCGGTTCGCTTCGTCTACCAGCGCGATATGCCGGATGCGATGGTCGAAATGCTGCGCGATAAGCTCTCCATTTCCAACTATGACTCAATGCTGCCGGGCGGCCGCTATCACAACTTTAAAGACTTTATCGGCTTCCCGAACGTCGGTAAGGCCAATCTGGTCAATAAGCCCATGCCGCGCCTGCGTCATCTGTGGTTTGATAAATTCCGCAACGGCTTCGACGCCATTCGCGAACGCGACGTGCTGCTCTACTATCCCTATCACACCTTTGAGCACGTGCTGGAGCTGCTGCGTCAGGCCTCCTTCGACCCCAGCGTATTGGCGATCAAAATCAACATTTACCGCGTGGCCAAGGATTCGCGCATTATTGACGCGATGATCCACGCCGCCCACAACGGTAAGAAAGTCACCGTAGTGGTGGAGCTGCAGGCGCGCTTCGATGAAGAGGCTAACATTCACTGGGCGAAACGCCTGACGGAAGCCGGAGTCCACGTTATCTTCTCTGCGCCAGGTCTGAAGATCCACGCCAAGCTGTTCCTTATCTCGCGTAAAGAAGGCGATGAGGTGGTGCGCTACGCCCACATCGGCACCGGTAACTTTAACGAGAAGACGGCGCGGATCTACACCGACTATTCGCTGTTAACCGCCGATGCGCGCATTACCAATGAAGTCCGCCGGGTGTTTAACTTTATCGAGAACCCCTATCGTCCGGTTAGCTTCGACTACCTGTTGGTGTCGCCGCAGAACTCGCGTCGTCTGCTGTATGAGATGATCGATCGCGAGATCGCCAATGCGCAAAACGGGCAACCGTCCGGGATTACGCTGAAGCTGAACAACCTGGTGGATAAAGGTCTGGTGGACCGACTGTATGCCGCCTCCAGCTCCGGCGTGCCGGTTAATCTGCTGATCCGCGGCATGTGCTCGCTGATCCCGGGTCTGGAAGGTATCAGCGAAAATATCCGCGTCATCAGTATTGTGGACCGTTTCCTCGAGCACGACCGGGTCTACTGTTTTGAAAACGGTGGCGATAAACAGGTCTGGCTCTCCTCTGCCGACTGGATGACGCGTAACATCGATTATCGCATCGAAGTTGCCGCTCCGCTGCTCGATCCGCGTCTGAAGCAGCGGGTGCTGGATATTTTTGATATCCTGTTCAACGATACGGTAAAAGCGCGCTATCTTGATAAAGAACTGAGTAACCGCTATGTGCCGCGCGGCAATCGCCGTAAAGTGCGCGCGCAAATGGCGATTTACGATTATCTCAAATCACTCGAACAACCCGACTAACCTATGCCAATAAACGATAACACCCCTCGGCCGCAGGAGTTCGCTGCGGTTGACCTTGGTTCGAACAGTTTTCATATGGTCATCGCCCGTGTCGTCGACGGCGCCATGCAGATCATCGGACGCCTGAAACAGCGCGTACATCTGGCCGATGGCCTTGATGAAAACTCGGTGTTGAGCGAAGAAGCCATGACCCGTGGGCTGAACTGCCTGTCGCTGTTTGCCGAACGCCTGCAGGGGTTCTCCCCCTCCAGCGTCTGTATCGTCGGGACGCATACGCTGCGTCAGGCGACCAACGCGGCGGAGTTTCTTAAACGCGCGGAAAAAGTGATCCCCTACCCGATCGAGATCATCTCCGGTAATGAAGAAGCGCGCCTGATTTTTATGGGCGTTGAGCACACGCAGCCGGAGCGCGGCCGCAAGCTGGTGATTGATATCGGCGGCGGTTCAACCGAGCTGGTCATTGGCGAAGATTTTGAGCCCCGACTGGTGGAAAGCCGCCGCATGGGCTGCGTGAGCTTCTCGCAGGCCTATTTCCCTGGCGGCGTTATCAATAAAGAAAACTTCCAGCGCGCGCGCCTGGCGGCGGTGCAGAAGCTGGAGACGCTGGCCTGGCAGTTCCGTATTCAGGGATGGACCGTGGCGCTGGGCGCCTCCGGCACCATTAAAGCCGCCCAGGAAGTGCTGGTGGCGATGGGCGAGAAGGACGGATTTATTACGCCGGAGCGCCTCGAGATGCTGGTAAATGAGCTGTTGAAGCATAAAAACTTCGACGCGCTCAGTCTGCCCGGTCTCTCAGAAGACCGTAAAGCGGTCTTTGCGCCTGGGCTGGCGATCCTCTGCGGTGTGTTCGACGCGCTGGCCATCAAAGAACTTCGTCTGTCCGATGGCGCGCTGCGCGAAGGTGTCCTGTACGAGATGGAAGGCCGCTTCCGCCACCAGGATATTCGTAGCCGCACGGCACAGAGTCTGGCAAATCAGTACAACATCGATCGCGAACAGGCGCGCCGGGTACTGGAAACTACCACCCAGATGCTGGAGCAGTGGCAGGAGCAGAATCCCAAGCTGGCCAATCCGCACCTCGCGGCGCTGTTGAAATGGGCGGTGATGCTCCATGAGGTAGGGCTGAATATCAACCACAGCGGCATGCATCGTCACTCGGCCTACATTCTCCAAAATAGCGACCTGCCGGGCTTCAATCAGGAGCAGCAGATGCTGATGGCCACCCTCGTACGCTATCATCGCAAAGCGATCAAGCTCGACGATCTGCCGCGCTTTACGCTATTCAGGAAAAAGCAGTTTCTGCCGCTAATTCAGCTACTGCGCCTGGGCGTACTGCTGAATAATCAGCGTCAGGCTACCACTACGCCGCCGACGCTGCGCCTGCAGACGGAAGCTCACCACTGGACGCTGACGTTTCCGCACAACTGGTTTAGCCAGAATGCGCTGGTGCTGCTGGATCTGGAAAAAGAGCAACAGTACTGGGAAGGCGTGCCGGAATGGATGCTGAAGATTGCTGAAGAAGAGCCAGACGCCTGATCGTATCTCTGGCTATCAACCGAGCCGGGCGCTTACGCCCGGCTTTTTGCTGCTCAGCCGATCATCTCCTCCGCCAACTGCGTCAGAGGTACCGGTACCCCGATATCATAGCCCTGCATATAATCGATCCCCAGCGTGATGACCGCCTGACGTATTTCCGGCGACTCCACATATTCGGCCACCACCTGCATGTTCTTCATACGCGCCAGACGACAAATAGAGTCCACGACCTGGTAATCAAGACTGCTGGCAAGCAGATTGCGAATAAAACTGCCGTCGATTTTAAGAATGTCGACGTTCATTGTTTTTAACCGGGCGTAGCTGGCGTAGCCGGTACCAAAATCATCGATCGCCACCCGGCAGCCCAGCGCCCGCAGATGTTCTAAAGTCTGGCAGACCAGCTCGGGATTGCTGAGCGCGTAGTTCTCGGTCAGCTCGAAAATAATCTGCCATGGCTCAATGTTGTAGGCCTGCAGCAGCGCTTCGACCTCCTGAGGAAACTGGCTGCGGCTCAGCGACACCGGAGAAAGATTGATCGCCAGCCGCAGACCAGGCAGCGCCCGCCGGTTGGCGTCCATAAAGGCCAGCGTATGCTCAATAACCCACTGGTCCACCCGCGTGGACAGCCCAAACTCGTGCGCCACCGGCAAGAACTCGTTTGGCCCCGTTAGCTCACCCGACTCCCCTTCCATCCTCACCAGCACTTCATGATAGCGATCGCCGCGAATGCCCTGGATAGGCTGCGCCATCAGGACAAAATGGTCATGTTCCAGCGCTTTGAGAATGCGGTTCATCATCACGACTTTATCTTTCAGATCCTGCTGAACATGGCCCGCGCCGCGGCGCTGTAAATTTTCCGGATGGCCGCTGGCTAACGACATGTCGGCAATGGTGTTCAACTCGCCAAGCAGTAAATACAGATGCTTGACCGGCGAGCGAACGTTGCAATAGCTCATGCCGATCCGCGGCTGCAGGGGGACCCCGTCCCAGTGGAAACGGAACTGTCGCAGGGAGCGGTCAATTAAGTGAATGCGCGCCTGGTGCCCTTCGCTATTGAGACGGAACACTAAATCGTGACCGGCAAGATGATATACCGCTTCGTTGGGCTGCAGCAGCGTTCTCAGGTGGTTCGCCAGCATTTGCTTATACTGGATTCGCAAAAGTACCCCATAGTGGCGCCCCAGCAATTCAAGCTCAGGAATGCGCAGAAAACAGAGCGTCGACCAGCTCGTGCCGTTGAGCGCCCGGCTTAGCGCCCGCAAGTTCGGCATATGAACCACCGGGTCGAGGAAGGCCATCTGCCGGACGCGAGCGTAGATCAGCCGCTGCTGTGTCGCCAGCATCGCCGTATAGGCGACAATAAACGAGAATACCAGATAGCTTGATGACGTGATCGCCAACTGGGTGTTATAGCTTGGGTAAATTGGTAAGTAACGGTAATGAAAATGGATCACGGCAATCAGCACCGGCGTCCAGATCAGTGAGATAAAGCGATAGCCAAAACGCATGGCACCCCAGAGCATCACCGGCATCAGCAATGACAACGTATAATTCGTACTAAATATGGTGCTGCTATCATTAAGCGGCATCAATAATAGCCACAGTAGCAGAATTAATACCGTCGCCCAGCAAATAATTTCAATTTTTTTTATTTTTGGATCAATTTGTAAGCGAACCTGAGAAATAAAGCCGCGTAAATGAAAAGGATTACGAATGACCCGTAACACAAAATAACACAGCGGCATGCCGGTCAGGCACCCTACCATTAGCGCCTGAAAGGTGATTAATGAACGTAAACTAAATGGCGTAACGCCGGTCATTTCCGTTGTGCGCGGATGGAGTCCAAGATATTCGGCAATCTGTGACAAAATCAGAAAAATGACCGAGGGGAGCAGCATTTGCCAGAACAGACGATGCGGCATCAGTCGGACGTTGCCGTGTGAGACCTGCTGACGCTGGGGGACAAAAATGCGGTAGCCGCCCCAGCAGAGCACGCAGGGGATAAGGAAATGGAACAGTACACCGATGGACTGCTCAAACATCATGCCGTGGGCCAGAGTTAACAGCAGGCCAATAATAATGCCAGGGATCGCCGCCCAGCCAAAAAACATCATCAGGCTGAGCACCAGCGCCAGGGGAAGATAATACAAAAATACCATATGACCATTGAGCATGGTGTAGGTATTCGCCCATCTGGCGACCGGTAATAACAGCGCAGGCAGAACGAGCGGTAAAGCCCACCACTTGTCGCGATATTGTTGATAGTATTTTAATAAATTCATAGGTGCTCTACAGAGTGCCTCTGCTCCCGCGAGGCATATTCAGGCAGGCATCCAACCACCCATGCTGACCGCGTAAATAATAACGATACGGTAACGTCCGCTGATTTTAGTGGCCAAGAGAAGGAGACTATTGATATAAATCAACAAATGCTGACACCAACATTAATAAATCTTATTTTTCCCGACATTTCACGGCTAATAAAGTGAGCATGTAAATACGACGATTATCTTATATAACATTAATTAATGTTTTCACTGCCGCACTTTTACATCTGCATCAATTGACCCCATCTCGTTCCTGTGCCTTAATACCCCCATCGCCCATCTTCGGGTATACTTCAAGGATCCTTTTGTGAGTCAGGCACCCAGTATGCGTAAACGACATCGATTTAACCGTCGCATGACCCGTATCGTACTGCTTATCAGCTTTCTCTTCTTCTTTGGACGCTTTGTCTACTCCTCCATCGGCGCCTGGTACCATCATCAGGATAAAAAAGCGTCGCAGGAGTCATCGCTCACCGTCGAACCCTCCCCCCGCGAGTAATCCTTTGATTCTAATACTGCAAGCGCCACACTCCGCAGGCAGAGCCGCTCGCTGAAGTACTGTCTTTGATGCGGTAATTTTGCCGTCGGCGATTTATAAGCGCACGGTATGCAGCAGGCGCAGCATTTCAGCGATACCTTTTGTCACAATTTTGTCCTGACGCATGACTACCGCCAGCTGTCGGTATAGCCGCGGCGCCAGCGAGTGTACGCGTAATCCGTCGCGATCCTCCACCCGCTCCACCGCCATGCGGGGCACGATGCTGTAGCCCAGCCCTGCCCGCACCATGCGCTTAATCGCCTCGATGCTCCCCAACTGCATTACCGGCGTCACCGCCAGTCCCGCCGAGCGGAACCAGCGGTCAATCAGATCCCGCGTGCCGCTACCCGCCTCGAAGGCAATGAGCGGCTGCGCCTGCAGCTCGGCGGGAGTATAAACCGCCGGCATCTCCGTCTCGCGGCTGGCATAGATGGTCACGAACTCCTCATCTAACATCGCAGTCACCGCCAGACTGCGCCCCTGCACGGGCAGCGTGACCAGCCCGAGATCGAGCCGGTTTTCTTCCACCGCGCGGACGATATCCAGCGTGTTGCCGGTGGTCACCCCCACCGTCAGCAGCGGGTGCTGCTGACGAAGATGCTGCAGCAGCGGTGGAAGAAGATGAATGCAGGCCGTCGCGCCAGTCCCCAGCGTCAACGATCCATTAACCTCCTGACTGAATGCGCTGACCGACTGCACCGCGCTATTCACCGCCCGATCGATCTGCTCGCTGTGGGCCAGCAATGCCATTCCCGCCGCCGTCGCCTTGATCCCACGTCCGGTTCGCTCCAGCAGCCTGGTCTGTAAAAACTGCTCCAGCTGACGTACCTGCAGGCTGACGGCAGGTTGGGAGATCCCCAGCGCGTCGGCGGCGGCAGAAAAGCTGCCGCGCTGTACGACCAGCCGGAAGGTCGCCAGATTTCCCAGGTTCAGTGTTGTCATAAAAGTTTCTCTTATACCGCGCATAAGGTAGCCGCTCTGCCAGAACAATAGCCTGCCGGGTATGCTCAGGACAACTGTCTTAACGGAATGAAAAACCATGGAAATAAACGCTATTCCCCGACGCCTTGCCTTCACCGCGGGCGGTCAGCAACTCATCAACTGGGGGATCTCTTTTTATATGCCCGGCACCTTTGCCGGGGCTATCGCCGCCGACAAAGGATGGTCCTTGCCGCAGATCTATCTCGGCCTGACGCTTGCGATGCTGATGATGGCCGCTGTCTCCCCGTTCGTTGCCAGGCTGCTGGCTCGCTTTGGCGGAAGGCTGGTGGTCACCAGCGGTACCTTACTGATAGCCGCCAGCTGCGCCATGATGGCCTGGCGCCCTTCGCTGGCCGGCTGGTACGCCGCCTGGCTGCTGACCGGCATCGGCATGCGGCTCTCACTGTATGATGCGCTGTTCGCCGCAGTGGTGAATCTGTACGGTCAGCAGGCGCGGAAAACTATCTCTCATATCACTCTCGCTGGCGGTCTGGCCTCTGCCCTCTTCTGGCCGCTGGGCGAGGCGTTATTAACCATCATGCCCTGGCAGAATGCTCTGCGGATCTATGCGCTGTTTGGCCTGCTGAGCGCATGGCTGAGTTATCAACTGCCTCGCCAGCGGCTCAGTTCAGCGGCGAAATCACCAGCCTCGCCAGCGACAGCAGAGGGCGACCGGCGTAACGGGGCGCGTTACGCGATCTTTATTGCGCTGATCACCTTCATCTCTAACGGTACCTCTACCCATCTGCCGGAGTTTATCAGCCACTTTGGTCTGCCGGTTGCCGTCGGTATGCTGTGGGGATTCGGCCAGACCGGCGCCCGGCTGGGGGAAGTGCTGGCCGGTCCCCGGGTCACCTCACTCACGCTAACGCGTTTTACTGCGCTCGCCATGCCGCCCTGTTTTCTCCTTGGATTGAGCAGCACGAGCTATGCCGGATGCGCAGCCGGGTTTGTGCTGGGCTATGGCGCGATTAACGGGCTGGTGACGATTGTCAAAGCGACGCTGCCGCTGGCGCTGTTTAGCGCAGAAAGCTACGCCAGCCGCACGGGTCTCCTGCTGATCCCCGGGCAACTGATGGCAGCTGTTTCACCCTTTGCCTACGCATGGCTGAACCACCGGCTGGGCATTATCGGCGGAATGTGGGTGTCCACCGGGTTAACGTTGATCGTTACCGGACTGGCGCTGGCGATTGTGCGCGAGGCGGGTAAGGCGCAGGATGAACGTAATGTAGAATATCCGGCAGCGGCCGTTGACCAACCGATAGCCAAAAACAACCTTGCTGAAGAGTAAACGTGGATCACTACGCCCTTGATAATTTACGCCTGCCCTTATAGCCATATGGCAGGCATTATTCATATTATAAATTTTTAATGAAAATACATTCACCAAATCAATGATGAAATTTTTAAGAGAATAGCAGGGCATGCTGTCACCTGCGAAAAATAACGATACCGCCTGTATTTTTCGCTTGCATAATGATCCAAAAAATAAAGCCAGTCGCCATCGGTAACATTAGCCACACCTCCGGTAACACAATTAGCCTTACTCTCTTCCTCATCGAAACCGTTCGAGCATAGCAAAGAATGAGCGCTAATTTTAATACCGTAGCAAAACCCGGCGGCAATCGATGCAATCTGGCCTGTCGGTATTGTTTCTATCTGGAAAACGAGGTTCCGCGTCCAGGGTATGCCACCATGGACGACCTCACGCTGGAAGCATACATTCACAACACCATTTCATCGACCCCCTCGCAAAACGTCGAGTTTTGCTGGCAGGGCGGTGAGCCTACCTTATGCGGGCTGGATTTTTTTGCAAAGGTGGTCGAGCTCCAGCAGCGTTACCGTGGTAACAAAATCATCGCCAACAGCCTGCAAACCAACGGCATCTTGCTGAACGATAAATGGGCTCGTTTTTTGCGTCGTCATGGATTTCTGGTCGGATTATCCATTGATGGCCCTGCGTCACTCCACGACACCTGGCGTACGACGGGCTGCGGAAAACCCACCTGGGAAAAAGTTGTGCAGGCCATACGCTGCCTGCAGCAGCATGACGTTCCGGTGAATGCCATGGTGGTGGTCAGCCGCCAGTCTGCAAGCCAGGGGAAAAGTCTCTATCGCTGCCTGAGCCGCGAGCTAAACCTTCACCATCTCCAGTTTATTCCTCTCGTTGACTCCCCTGCTCCCTGGTCAGTTACCCCTGAGGGCTGGGGCAAATTTTTGTGCAGTGTTTTCGACGACTGGCTGGAAAACGATGTTGGCAGGGTGTTTATCCAGTACTTTGATAATCTGCTCGGCGTATGGGCCGGCCAGCCCGCCACGCTCTGCACCATGCAGCCTGTCTGTGGGCAGAGTTTACTGGTGGAGCAAAACGGCGATGTCTACAGCTGCGATCACTTTGTCTCAGAGGAATATAAGCTGGGTAATCTGAAGCAAGATGCTATGGCAGCGATGGCGAGCTCGCCATTTCAGCAACAGTTCGGGAAGCAAAAGGGCCAACTCTCTGCCCGCTGTCAGGGCTGCCACTGGCGCTTTGCCTGCCATGGGGGATGCCCTAAACACCGTTTTACCATCCATGACGACGAAGCACAGAATTACCTGTGCAGCGGCTATTTAGCCTTTTTCGGCCATATCACGCCCTATATGAACGTCATGCGAAGGCTTTTTTTAAATTGCCAGCCGCCCGCGCTCATTATGAGTCTTATCCCGGAGATTCGGCAAAATATATTACAATTAACGGAGTCTGAAGATGAAAGAACCAAATAAAATAGATGGAAATCGCCGCGATCTCCTCAAAGGTCTGGGGATTGCCGCTGTCGTGAGCCTGTTACCAGAGACGGGAAACGCCGCACAAAATAATGCCGCCCCGAAAGCGGCATGGGATATTCCTTTCACCGGCGAAATCCCTGACACACTGCCCGAAGGCTACAATATTTTACTAATAACCTGCGATCAGGAACGTTATTTCGAGCGGTATCCCTTTCCGGTGCCGGGCCGGGAACGCCTGATGAAAACGGGTATCACTTTTACCAATCATCAGAACACGGCCAACGTTTGTACGCCATCGCGCTCTGTCATGTACACCGGGCTCCATATGCCGCACACCCGGATGTTTGATAATCTTGGCTTCCCCTGGATGAATTACGATCTGGACCCGGAATTACGTACCGTGGGCCATATGATGCGTGAACTGGGTTATTACACGGCGTATAAAGGTAAATGGCATCTTACCCGGGAGATCGATCAGCCGGTCGCTGGTAAATCGGTAGAAGAAATGGACCTGGGCGAGATCCCGACGCCGCGACTGCATGAAATTATGGAAAAGTATGGTTTCTCTGATTATCACGGCATTGGCGATGTCATCGGGAAAAGTAAGGGCGGCTATTTCTTTGATTCAGTCACCACGGGGCAGACCATTAGTTGGCTACGTAACACCGGCCGCCCGCTGAATGATGAAAATAAACCCTGGTTCGCGGCAGTAAACCTGGTTAACCCCCACGATGTCATGTTTATCGACACCGATGAGCATGGTGAGCAGGTGCAGTGGAAAGGGCCAATGGATAAAGAAAACCACACCCTGCTGCCAACCCAACCCCCGCACAACCAAATCTATCAGCAAAGCTGGCCAGACTATCCGCTGCCTGCAAACCGCCACCAGCCGCTCGATGAGCCTGGCAGACCTGCCGCCCATAAAGAGTACCAGAATGCCAGGGCGGTGATGGAGGGACAGTTCCCCGATGAAGACCGGCGCTGGCGCAAATTACTGGATTATTATTTCAACTGTATTCGCGATAATGACCAGCATCTTGAGGCGATTCTCAATGAGCTGGATAACCTGCAGCTGACGCAAAATACGATTATCGTCTTTACCGCCGACCATGGGGAACTCGGTGGCTCCCACCAGATGCATGGTAAAGGTTCCTCGGTGTACAAAGAGCAGATCCATGTGCCGATGATCATTCGCCATCCGGCGTATCCGGGAAATATCCGCTGCAACAGTTTGACCAATCATCTGGATTTAGTACCGACCCTGATTGGTCTGACTGGACGCGATCGGTCGCTGCGAGAGAAAGTCCTGGAGGGCAGAAAAGGCCGGGATATGAGCCCATTACTGGCGCATCCTGAGCAAGCGGGCTTAAATGCGCTGCGTCCGGGTTCGCTTTATTGTTACGGCATGATCCTGTATATGGATGCGCAATACACGGCAAAATTCAGAAAGCTGGCTGGAGAAAAACTCCCGCACGATCAATTTAAAAAAGCGATCGCGTCACTCCATCCTGATTTTTCCCATCGCTCAGGGATCCGTATGATCAACGATGGACACTATAAATTTGCCCGCTACTTTTCGCTCAAGCAGCATCATATTCCTGCTACCCTGGCCGAGCTGCTGGAGAATAATGATGTTGAACTTTTCGATCTGGTTAACGACCCCGAAGAAAATCATAACCTCGCCCGGGAGCCAGAGAAATACCGGGATCTGTTAATGACAATGAACGATAAACTCAATCAGCTCACTGCCGCTGAGATTGGCGAAGATGATGGCAGCTATATGCCCCCGTTTGAAGGAAGCCAGTGGGATCTGACGGCGGCCCAGATGCATCAATATATGCGCGATTAGCGCTTGCCGTCAGGTGGGAGATCTTAATGTAGCAGCTATAAAAAAACCCTCTGTAAACACAGAGGGTTTCGTTTCATTCAGCTAACGCCGGGGATTATTCCCACTCAATCGTTGCTGGCGGCTTGCCGCTGATGTCATACACCACGCGGGAGATACCGTTCACTTCATTGATGATACGGTTGGAGACGCGGCCGAGGAAATCATACGGCAGGTGCGCCCAGTGCGCGGTCATGAAGTCGATGGTTTCCACCGCACGCAGGGAAACCACCCAGTCGTATTTACGGCCATCGCCCATCACGCCGACGGAACGAACCGGCAGGAACACAGTGAACGCCTGGCTGACTTTGTTATACAGGTCAGCTTTGTGCAGCTCTTCGATGAAGATAGCGTCCGCACGACGCAGCAGGTCGCAGTACTCTTTCTTCACTTCGCCCAGCACGCGCACGCCAAGGCCGGGGCCCGGGAACGGGTGACGGTAGAGCATGTCGTACGGCAGGCCAAGTTCCAGGCCGATCTTACGCACTTCGTCTTTAAACAGCTCACGCAGCGGCTCAACCAGGCCCATCTTCATCTCTTTCGGCAGGCCGCCCACGTTGTGGTGAGATTTGATGACGTGCGCTTTACCGGTGGCGGAAGCGGCAGACTCGATAACGTCAGGGTAGATGGTACCCTGCGCCAGCCATTTGACGTCGTCCAGCTTCAGCGCTTCTTCGTCGAACACTTCCACGAAAACGCGACCGATAATTTTACGCTTCGCTTCCGGATCGCTTTCACCCGCCAGCGCGTCGAGGAAACGCTGCTCGCCTTCAACGTGAACAATGTTCAGGCCAAAGTGGTCGCCGAACATCTCCATCACCTGCTGCGCTTCGTTCAGGCGCAGCAGACCGTTGTCCACGAATACGCAGGTCAGGTTTTTGCCGATAGCGCGGTGCAGCAGCATCGCGGTCACCGAAGAGTCCACACCGCCGGAGAGGCCGAGGATCACTTTGTCGTCGCCAACCTGCTGACGGATACGCTCAACGGCGTCGTCAATGATTTTCGCCGGGGTCCACAGCGCTTCGCACTGGCAGATGTCGCGCACGAAGCGCTCCAGCATACGCATCCCCTGACGGGTGTGGGTCACTTCCGGGTGGAACTGCACGCCGTAGAAGCGTTTTTCTTCGTTGGCCATAATGGCGAACGGGCAGTTGTCGGTGCTGGCGACGGTTACGAAGTCCGCTGGGATGGCGGTCACTTTGTCGCCGTGGCTCATCCACACGTCCAGCAGCGGTTTGCCGTCTGCGGTCAGGGAATCTTCGATACCGCGCACCAGCGCGCTGTCGTTAACCACTTCAACCTGCGCGTAACCAAACTCACGCTCGTTAGAACCTTCTACATGGCCGCCCAGCTGCATCGCCATGGTCTGCATGCCGTAGCAGACGCCAAATACCGGCACGCCGGCTTCGAACACATACTGCGGCGCGCGCGGGCTGTTCTCTTCGGTGGTGCTTTCCGGGCCGCCGGAAAGAATGATGCCGCTTGGATTAAATTCGCGGATCTGTGCTTCCGTGACATCCCATGCCCACAGCTCACAGTAGACGCCCAGCTCACGCACGCGACGCGCCACCAGCTGAGTATACTGAGACCCGAAGTCGAGGATGAGGATGCGATGTTTATGAATGTTTTCCGTCATTGACGCTAATTCCGAGGCAAGTGAAACAGAGTAAATAAATCGCCCGACGCAAGGTCGGGCGAAGAAATCAGGAGCCCAGACGGTAGTTCGGGGACTCCTTGGTGATGGTCACGTCGTGAACGTGGCTTTCCTGGATGCCCGCACCGCTGATGCGTACGAATTCAGCTTTGGTACGCAGCAGGTCAATGGTACCACAGCCGGTCAGACCCATACAGGAACGCAGACCGCCCATCTGCTGGTGAATGATCTCTTTCAGGCGGCCTTTATAGGCCACGCGGCCTTCGATACCTTCCGGCACCAGTTTGTCAGCGGCGTTATCGCTCTGGAAATAGCGATCAGAGGAGCCTTTGGACATCGCGCCAAGGGAGCCCATCCCGCGGTAGGATTTGTAAGAGCGACCCTGATAGAGTTCGATTTCACCCGGGGACTCTTCGGTACCCGCCAGCATGGAGCCAACCATCACCGCCGCCGCACCGGCGGCGATCGCTTTGGCGATATCGCCGGAGAAACGGATACCGCCGTCAGCGATAACCGGAATACCGGTCCCTTCCAGCGCTTCCACCGCGTCGGAAACAGCGGTGATCTGCGGCACACCCACGCCGGTGACGATACGGGTAGTACAGATGGAGCCCGGGCCGATGCCCACTTTCACCGCGCTGCAGCCGGCTTCCGCCAGCGCGCGCGCGCCTGCTCCAGTGGCGACGTTGCCGCCGATGATCTGCAGGTCAGGATATTTAGCGCGCGTTTCACGGATACGCTGCAGAACGCCTTCTGAGTGACCGTGCGAGGAGTCGATCAGCAGAACGTCAACGCCTGCCGCTACCAACGCGTCTACGCGCTCTTCGTTGCCGGCACCAGCGCCGACCGCCGCGCCTACGCGCAGACGGCCCTGCTCATCTTTACAGGCGTTCGGTTTACGTTCTGCTTTCTGGAAGTCTTTGACGGTGATCATGCCGCGCAGGTGGAAGCTTTCATCCACGACCAGCGCTTTCTCAACGCGTTTTTCGTGCATCTTAGCGAAGACCACTTCACGGCTTTCGCCTTCACGAACGGTGACCAGACGCTCTTTCGGCGTCATGTAGACGCTGACCGGCTGGTTCAGATCGGTGACGAAACGCACGTCGCGGCCGGTGATGATGCCAACCAGCTCGTTTTCTTCGGTAACCACCGGGTAGCCGGCGAAACCGTTGCGCTCGGTCAGCTCTTTCACTTCACGCAGAGTGGTCGTCGGCAGGACAGTCTGCGGGTCGGTGACCACGCCGGACTCATGTTTCTTCACGCGACGAACTTCTTCCGCCTGGCGCTCGATGGACATGTTTTTGTGAATAAAGCCGATGCCGCCTTCCTGTGCCAGGGCAATAGCCAGACGCGCTTCCGTTACGGTATCCATGGCTGCGGAGAGCATAGGAATATTCAGACGAATGGTTTTCGTCAGCTGAGTGCTGAGATCGGCAGTATTCGGCAGAACGGTAGAATGAGCGGGAACGAGGAGGACGTCGTCAAACGTCAGGGCTTCTTTAGCGATACGTAGCATGGGCAATATCTCGACCAGGGTGGATAAATATTGCCGTGGCATTATACAGAGCGTAACCGATTGCATCTACCCTTTTTTGCAAATAATACTTGCCATCCCCTCTGAACGCGTTACTATCGACTGAATAACCTGCTGATTTAAAGTTTGATCTTGCTCACATGTTACCCTCTCAATCCCCCGCAATTTTTACCGTAAGCCGCCTCAATCAGACGGTGCGTCTGCTGCTTGAGCGCGAAATGGGCCAGGTTTGGATCAGCGGCGAGATCTCTAACTTCAGCCAGCCCTCCTCCGGCCACTGGTACTTCACCTTAAAAGACGATAACGCCCAGGTGCGCTGCGCGATGTTCCGCAACAGCAACCGCCGGGTCACGTTCCGCCCGCAGCACGGGCAGCAGGTGCTGGTTCGCGCCAACATCACGCTGTATGAGCCGCGCGGCGACTACCAGATTATCGTCGAAAGCATGCAGCCCGCCGGCGAAGGGTTGCTGCAGCAGAAGTATGAGCAGCTGAAAGCGCAGTTAACGGCGGAAGGACTGTTCGAGCAAAAACATAAGCAGGCGCTCCCCTCTCCCGCCCACTGCGTCGGCGTCATCACCTCGAAAACCGGTGCCGCATTGCACGATATTCTCCATGTGCTCAGGCGCCGCGATCCCGGGCTGCCGGTGATCATCTACCCAACCGCGGTCCAGGGTGACGACGCCCCCGGGCAGATTGTGCGCGCCATCGCGCTGGCCAACGCGCGCCAGGAGTGTGACGTACTGATTGTCGGACGCGGCGGCGGTTCGCTGGAGGATCTGTGGAGTTTTAACGATGAGCGGGTGGCGCGGGCTATTTTCGCCAGCCAGATCCCTATCGTCAGCGCCGTCGGCCATGAAACCGACGTCACGATCGCTGATTTTGTTGCCGACCTGCGGGCACCGACTCCCTCAGCCGCCGCGGAAATCGTCAGCCGCAACCAGCAGGAGCTGCTGCGCCAGCTGCAGTCCGGACAGCAGCGGCTGGAGATGGCGATGGACTATTTCCTCGCCAGTCGCCAGCGCCGTTTTACCCAGCTGTTCCATCGCCTGCAGCAACAGCATCCACAGCTGCGCTTGGCCCGCCAGCAGACCGCCCTGGAACGCCTGCGCCAGCGGATGCGTATCGCCGTGGAGTCACAGCTTAAGCGCGCAGAACAGCGGCAAAAGCGCACCGTTCAGCGTCTGAATTACTACAACCCGCAGCCGCGGATCCACCGCGCGCAGTCGCGGATCCAGCAGCTGGAATACCGGCTGGCGGAAATTATGCGTGGCCGCCTCAGCGAGCGGCGTGAACGGTTTGGCAACGCGGTGACCCATCTGGAGGCGGTGAGCCCCTTAGCCACCCTGGCGCGGGGCTACAGCGTCACCTCGGTGAGCGACGGTACGGTGCTGAAGCAGACAAAACAGGTCAAAACCGGCGATCTGCTCACCACCCGCCTGAAAGACGGCTGGGTCGAAAGCGAAGTGAAGCAGATCGCGACGGTGAAAAAAACGCGGGCCAGAAAGCCTTCGCCCACTAAACCAGCGGAATAAATTCCACCCGTTTTTTCGAGATAAGGCCATGCCCATGCTGGCAAAAGTAATCCACCGCGCCGCACGCCTTCAGCACCTCCAGCGGCTGGTGGCATTCCGGGCAGCGGGCCTCAAGGGTAAATACCCTTTCGCACTGGGCGCAATGCGCGCTACTGCCTTTGACATCTAACGGCGCGTGGCACAGAGGGCAATCAAGTTCCATAACCATTCCTTTCAACGTTTATCTGCACCTATTTTATCATGTTCCGGGTTTAATGCGGGCCGCGTAATTGCTGCTGCAACCTGAGCAGCCATTCCACTTCCTCAAGCCTACGCTGCGTTAGCCCGGCCACGCTGTCCGGCGCCCGGATAAACAGATTATCAGCGCCGAGGATCTGCTCATCAAGACAGTGCGTATAGATCGCCCCGGGCCGGGTCCAGCGCTGCACCCGCTCGCCGTCCTGTAGCGTCACCACTTCGCCCTCAGGGGCGCGATCGAGGGTGATTATTCGCCCGTCCCGCAGTCCTATTCGCATTCCCTTTTGCCCGCCCGCGGGACCCGCATATTTGTTGAGCCAGATATTGAGCGGGATAGTGCCCAGGGTTCCCTGCAGATGCGCCTCCCCCTCGGCAGTGCTCGTATCCCCAGGAGCAATGTCATGGCCGAGGCGGTCTTTCGCCACCCGAAGGGAAAGGCTCAGCGCCGTATCGCTTCCGCTGGCGTGCAGGGTTTCGCGGAGCATCGCCAGGACATGGGTGCCGATATCGAGGATCACCCCATCAGGGTGACGCAGCTGCCGGGTATCCAGCTCCCCGGTGGCAAAATTGAGTGCGACCGGCTCACCAGCGCTGTTAAAGCCGCTTGGCTCCTGTAAATAGCCTTCGAGCCAGACGATATCCTGCGCTGACAGGTGCGGCGGCGGCAGGCGGCTGGCCTCCCCTTCCGCCCGCCACTGCGGGCCAGGAGCGTTCAGCGCAACGCCTCGCGCCATCCAGTGGTCAAGAGCCAGCACCCGCGCGGCCTGCTCAGGCGGCGCCAGCAGCGCCCGCAGCCGGGCGGCCTGCTCAAGGTTGGCCACGATCGGCTTTTCCACCACGATGCGGGAAATGCCGCTGGCTAACGCCCTCTCCAGTACGGGCAGATGCTGAAGTGATGAGGTGGTAATGAAGAGCGTATCCAGGGGTTCGGCCAGCAGCGCCGACAGCGAACTACAGCGCTGGATCCCCGGCAGCGCTCTGCTGCAGTCCAGGTCATAGCCCTGGCAGCGGTCGATGACGTCCCCCAGGCGACGCAGCGCCGGTAAATAGGCGGTTTCCACCACCGCGCCGAGGCCGATAAAACCAATCTGCATAGTAAGTCCACCTTTGAGCCGCTCTGTTCCCGGCGAAGTATCGCGGGATTATGGCGGAAGGTTTTGACATTTACCGGCATGGCGGCCACAAAAACCCACCAATATGAATTTCAACTTTGAATTGATGTATAAAATTGTACCTACTACGAGATACCTGGCATTTTTTGCGTGAGAATAATGGAGTCATGCACAACAACGGTCATTCCATGAGTCGCGGTAGTAAATATTTCCGTCCATGTATTTCCAGGTGATCGCCTCATAACGCATCTCGAGCGTTTCCAGATGGGTACTGCTCATACCAGTAGGTGATAAATACGGCGCAACCGTAGTGACTTTGACGTTCTCCAGGATGATGTTGAAATACTCGGCCTCAATGCCCGCCTCCAGAATGCGATACATCTTTATAATCGCCTTCTTCATCGGGCGCCCCTCACACACGGCACGATACAAAAGCGGTGTTGTCTGATCGAATTCCTTCACTATCGACACAGGACGATGTATTCGCGTACCTGTCAGTTTTCCCCAGCTTGGATCAACTGGAATAGTAATACCATGAGAGAATGATTTTAACTCAATAGATCCAAGACGCGTTGGCATCATGCAGCTTCCAATGATCGGCGAACCGTTTTCATCTTCAAGCCATAAATGTGCGGGAGTAGACATACAATTTCCTTATCATAAATAACGTTAGAATTACCATTTCACATAGCGCCCAAAGATAATAATCATAAGTACAGCGAATATACCAACAGGCCAAACCGGCCCCTCAGGAAAAATTTGAAAAAAAACCACTGCAAATATGACAATGCAAAGTGGCGGGGCATACAGCGAAATTAATTGCTGGAACAACCACAAAAGCGCTCTTTTAATAAATGACATCATCACTACCTAATCATTCTTTCGATGATATTAGGGAAGGTGCGAATAAGCAGGTCATTTCTTCCCAAGCTGACTCGCTGATTAAAATTTCGCGGATCTGGGCCGATTTTTTTCCCGCAAACAATCGAATCAGCCTATTTAGGCTATTTTTTCCACCATTTCTGGCGTTATTTCCGGTTTTTACTGAGATCTCTCCCACTGACGTATCATTTGGTCCACCCGAAACAGGTTGGCCAGGGTGAATAACATCGCCAGTTGGTTATCGTTTTTCAGCAGCCCCTTGTATCTGGCTTTCACGAAGCCGAACT
>NZ_JH414805.1:0-82378 GCF_000238715.1 Klebsiella sp. 4_1_44FAA | reverse complement strand
GCGCTATCCAGGGATAATCGGGCAAACAGGCGCATGGAGGCGATTTCGTACAGGGCATCTTCCATGGCACCGTCGCTCAGGTTGTACCAATGCTGCATGCAGTGAATACGCAGCATGGTCTCCAGCGGATAGGGCCGTCGGCCATTGCCCGCCTTGGGATAAAACGGCTCGATGACAGCGGTCATATTCTGCCATGGCAGAATCTGCTCCATGCGGGAGAGGAAAATCTCTTTTCGGGTCTGACGGCGCTTAGTGCTGAATTCACTATCGGCGAAGGTGAGTTGATGGCTCATGATGTCCCTCTGGGATGCGCTCCGGATGAATATGATGATCTCATATCAGGAACTTGTTCGCACCTTCCTTAGAGAGTCTGCAGCGATATGAATGTTAACAGCCATCAGAATTCTTTTAATATGCTCTAACTGCTCTGTTGTTTTGTGCTTAAATATTTCTTCAAAATATATTTTCAGCATTTCATATACAATATTCTTACGCTGTAAAAGATGGTAGATACCTTTAGCAAATCTAACATCCTCATTCTTCTGCTTTTTACATACATCCTGATACTCATCAGTAAAACAGGATGTATAATATAGGATTCGAGTAACGCCAGCACCTATTGTTTTAACCTGACCGGAAACCCGTTGTTCTATGCCTGAAACAGCGCGATCAAGTTTCATTGCGAGAATTTTATTGGCCTGTAAATAGCTGATGACAACATTGCTGTAATACATAATCGCTCCTTGCCGATTAATTTCCCCATCCTGGGAAGAACCGCAATTTACCACAATACTCAGCCATAAAGTAGACTCTCCAGTTTCTCCCATATTACAGAAGAGCGACACCGTGGATTTTCTCCGATATATCCAGATGCGTTTTCTCTCGTATCATTGCGATAACTTTCTGCGTATATATTATCATAGCGTACTCAAACAATTGCTTGAGCAAGCGAAGCTGGCAAATGAGAAATCTCATAGGATACGTGCAGATATACATGCCAATCATGCGCGTTGTTGCGTCGCTACAATCGGCCTTAATAAAAAAGCCCGGCAGAGCGGGCTTTGAAGGATTCATGTTGGTGGGTAAATCTTGCTGATAGCTTATTTGCTTTTCTTGATGTGCTTGATCAAGCGCTTACGTTTACGCATCTGGTTCGGCGTCAGGGTGTTACGCTTGTTAGCGAACGGGTTTTCCCCTTCCTTGAACTGGATACGGATCGGCGTGCCCATCACGTCCAGGGATTTACGGAAGTAGTTCATCAGATAGCGCTTGTAGGAATCCGGCAGATCCTTGACCTGGTTACCGTGGATCACCACGATAGGCGGGTTGTAGCCCCCGGCGTGGGCGTATTTCAGCTTCACGCGACGGCCACGCACCAGCGGTGGCTGATGATCTTCCGCCGCCATGTTCATGATCCGGGTCAGCATCGCGGTGCTTACGCGGCGCGTAGCGCTGTCGTAGGCTTCGCGTACCGATTCAAACAGGTTGCCGACGCCGCTGCCGTGCAGGGCGGAGATGAAGTGCACCCGGGCAAAGTCGATAAAGCCCAGACGATAGTCGAGGGTCTCCTTCACCTGCTCCTTCACTTCCTGACTCAGGCCATCCCACTTGTTAACGACGATCACCAGCGAACGGCCGCTGTTGAGGATAAAGCCCAGCAGCGAGAGGTCCTGGTCGGAGATCCCTTCGCGAGCATCGATCACCAGCAGCACGACGTTGGCGTCTTCAATCGCCTGCAGCGTTTTGATCACCGAGAACTTTTCCACGACGTCGGTGATTTTCCCGCGCTTGCGCACCCCGGCGGTATCGATGAGCACGTATTCGCGCTCGTCACGCTGCATCGGGATATAAATGCTGTCACGGGTGGTGCCCGGCATATCGTAGACCACCACGCGATCTTCACCGAGGATGCGATTGGTGAGGGTTGATTTACCGACATTAGGACGCCCGACAATCGCCAGCTTGATCGGTAGATCCTGCGGATTGAAGTCGTCTTCCGGCTCTTCTTCCGCTTCGCCATTCTGCTCGGCTTCGAATTTCGCCCAGTATTCGGCGTCTTCATCCACTTCTTCCTGCGGATTAACCTCATCTACCCATGGCAGCAGGGCCTGCTCCAGCAGGCTGGTCACGCCGCGGCCGTGCGAAGCGGCAATCGGATAGATATCGCCCAGGCCGAGCGACCAGAAGTCCGCCATTGCCTGGTCGACGTCGATGCCGTCGGTTTTGTTAGCCACCAGGAAGGTGGGCTTTTCACGAGAGCGCAGGTGTTTAGCGATCGCGATGTCCGCCGGCATCAGGCCCGCGCGCGCATCGACCATAAACAGCACCACATCGGCCTCTTCGATTGCCAGCAGCGACTGCTCCGCCATCCGGGTTTCCACGCCCTCTTCCGTACCATCAATACCACCGGTATCGATACAGATGAATTCGCGGCCTTCGACTTCGGCCCGACCGTACTTACGGTCACGAGTCAGCCCCGGGAAATCCGCAACCAGCGCATCACGAGTGCGCGTCAGGCGGTTAAAGAGCGTGGATTTTCCAACGTTAGGGCGCCCGACAAGCGCGACCACAGGTATCATGTTAAATGCCTCATACAATCACTAAGCAACATCGTCTTAACGACGTTTTTAAAAAAGTCAAAACGGCCCCTGTCTGCCAGGGGCCGTTTCTTAATCACTCACGACAGCGGTAATTAACGCGTAATCGCGTACAGCGTACCGTCTTTCGCCTGGATCAGCAGTCGACCATCGGCAACCACCGGGTCGGTCAGGAAGCCGGAGCTGTCCACTTTCTGCTGCGCCACAAAATGGCCATCTTCCGGATTAACCCAGTGCATGTAGCCTTCGCTATCGCCGACGACCAGATTGCCATTATACAACACCGGCGCGGTCAGCAAACGGTGCAGCAGATCGCTTTGCGTCCACAGGGTTACACCGCCGTCGGTGGTCAGCGCCAGCAGGCGATCGTTCTGGTCAACCAGGTAGATACGGTTACCATCGACGATGAAATCATTCACCGAACCCAGCTCGCGTTTCCACATAATCTGGCCGCTACGCAGGTCCAGCGCGGTCAGGTTGCCGTTATAAGCCAGCGCATAAACCACACCGTTAACGATGATCGGCGTCGTGTCGACGTCGTTCAGGCGGTCAATTTCCGTCGGGCCGGTGGCCGTAGAAATACGCTGCTGCCAAATCATCTGCCCCTGCTGCATCAATACTGCACTGACGCGGCCGTTGTCGCCGCCGACGATCGCCGCGCCGTAGGCGGTCGCAGGCGCAGACTCGCCGCGCAGGGAGAGCGCCGGCATATCGAGGTTAACGGTCCACTTCACGGCCCCATCGGTCTCGTTTAGCGCCTGCAGCTGGCCGTTACTGGTATGCACCAGCACCATGCCATCGCTCACCACCGGACGCGACAGCGCCTCGCCGGCGACACGGGTTTGCCAGGCCACGGTACCATCGCTGGTATTCAGCGCATACAGCTGCGCTTTCTCGCTGCCGATATAAACATGGCCGCCAGAGACGGTCACCCCGCCAGAAAGCAGCGCTGGCGTGCGCGAGAACCAGCCATCTTTCTCCGCCAGATTCACCGACCATACCTCTTTGCCATCGTCGGCGTTCAGCGCTTTGACGGTGCCTTTACGGTCAGCAGCATACACTACGCCGTCGGCAAAGGCCGGATGAAGGTTAGAGTAAAATTCGCCGATACCATCGCCAACCGAGGTGCTCCAGGACGTGGACGGCGTAAACTGGTTTTCTACCGTCGGCAGCGGTGACATTTTCACCACATCTTCTTCGCTATTAAACAGCGAACACCCGCTCAGCAAGGTAACGGAAAGCAGCCCTGGCAACAGTAATTTACGCAATTGCATCGAGTCCCTCTCAGATGGACAAATTATTCATTTTCATACGCATCATTTCGCTGAGCGCAGGAGAAGCATCGCTTTTCACGCCAGCTTCCCACGCCGCACGGGCCCCTTGCTTATCGCCTTTGCTCAACAGAATTTCGCCGCGCAAATCGGCCACAATGGCGGTCCAGCCCTCACCTTTGATGCTGTCGAGGGTTTTCAGCGCCGCATCAGCCTGTTTCATTTGCAGCTGAACGCGGGCCAGACGCATACTGATAACCGATTTCAGATTATCATCAGATGCGGCCGCCAGCCCCTGCTGCAGCTGCTTTTCAGCGTTCGGCAGATCGTTCTGTTCAACAAAATGCTGTGCCAGCTCGAGAGAGGCGAAGGCGCCGTAGGTATTTTTATTGTCAGCCGCGAATTTCTCTGCCCCTGACAGCACTTCTGGCGTATTCGATTTCAGCGCGGAAGTCGCCTTCTCGTAAGCCAGCGACGCGTCTCTGGCGGTATCCTGCTGATGGGAGGTCCAGTAGCGCCAGCCAACCAGCGCGCCAATCCCTAAAATCACCCCGACCGCCAGCGCTTTGCCGTTTTCGGCAAAGAAACGCTTCAGCGCATCGACCTGATCGTTCTCGTTGTTAAAAGTTTCCACGCAGTCCTTCTCCTGACTAATAATTCCCGGGAGATTAACCCAGAAGTGTGCGCAAATGCGCGGCAACGCTCTCCTGCGTTACGGTAGTTTGCTCACCTGAGCGTAAATCCTTCACTACCACGTTTCCGTCAGCGATCTCTGACTCACCCAGCACCAGCGCGACGCGTGCGCCCCACTTATCAGCGCGGGCGAACTGCTTCTTAAAGTTGCCGCCGCCGTGGTTGGTCATCAGCTTCACGCCGGGCAGCGCATCGCGAACCTGCTCAGCCAGACGCATTGCAGCAGACTGAGTATCGGTCCCGGAGGCTACCAGGTATATATCGACAACAGGATCGGCTTTAAATTCCGGATTCACTGCCTGGACCAGTAAAACAAGACGTTCCAGCCCCATGGCAAAACCCACGCCCGGGGTAGCGCGACCGCCCAGCTGCTCAACCAGGCCGTCGTAACGACCGCCGGCGCAGACGGTGCCCTGGGAACCAAGGCTGGTGGTCACCCACTCGAACACGGTGCGGTTATAGTAATCAAGGCCGCGCACCAGGCGCTGGTTGACGGTGTAGCGGATCCCGGCATCGTCAAGCAGCGCGCACAGGCCGGCAAAGTGGGCTTTCGACTCTTCGTCAAGATAATCGCCGAGCGCCGGCGCGTCGTTGAGCAGCGCCTGCACGTCCGGGTTTTTGGAGTCCAGCACCCGCAGCGGGTTGGTATACATCCGGCGTTTACTGTCTTCATCCAGTTTATCGGTAAACTGCTCCAGGTATGCCACCAGCGCGTCGCGGTAGTTGGCGCGCGCTTCCAGCGAACCGATGGAGTTCAGCTCCAGGCTGACGTGCTCGGAGATGCCCAGCTCACGCCACCAGCGCGCGGTCAGCATAATCAGCTCCGCGTCGATGTCCGGGCCCTGCAGGCCAAACACTTCGGCGCCGATCTGATGGAACTGGCGGTAGCGACCTTTCTGCGGGCGCTCGTGACGGAACATTGGCCCGACGTACCACAGACGCTGTTCTTGATTGTACAGCAGACCATGTTCGATGCCGGCACGTACGCAGCCCGCCGTCCCTTCCGGACGCAGCGTCAGGCTGTCGCCATTGCGGTCTTCGAAGGTATACATCTCTTTTTCAACCACGTCGGTCACTTCGCCGATCGCGCGTTTGAATAACGGGGTCTGCTCTACAATCGGCAAACGGATTTCGCTGTAACCGTAGCTACCGAGCACCTGCTTCAGTGAGCCTTCAATGCGCTGCCAGAGAGCGGTTTCGCCCGGCAGATAATCGTTCATGCCACGGATGGCTTGAATGTTCTTTGCCACGTTTATTCTCTTTATATATACAAAAATGAACCCCGGCGCCTCGCGCCCGCAGGTTCAATCATACACGGGAAGCGTATCGCTTCCCAACACGTTATTTTGCTTCAACCTGTTGAACATCAATCCGACGGGCTTCATCGAGCATCGAGGCTTTGGCGCGGATCCGCGCTTCCAGCTGCTCGATCATGTCGTTGTTGTCCAGGCGATCTTTACGCACGCCGTCTTCATACAGGCCGCTTTTCTTGTTGCCGCCGGTGACGCCAAGGGTGGAGACCAGCGCTTCGCCCGGGCCGTTCACCACGCAACCGATGATCGAAACATCCATCGGGGTGATGATATCTTCCAGACGCTGCTCCAGAGCATTCACCGTACCGATAACGTCAAACTCCTGGCGTGAACAGGTCGGGCAGGCGATAAAGTTAATGCCGCGGGAACGAATACGCAGAGATTTGAGGATATCAAAGCCGACCTTGATCTCTTCCACCGGATCCGCCGCCAGCGAGACGCGCAGCGTATCGCCGATCCCCTCGGACAGCAGTAGTCCCAGACCGATCGCCGATTTTACCGCGCCGCTGCGCGCGCCGCCCGCTTCGGTGATCCCAAGATGCAGCGGCTGATCGATCTGTTTCGCCAGCAGACGATAGGATTCCACCGCCAGGAAGACATCGGAGGCTTTAACGCTGACTTTAAACTGATCGAAGTTCAGACGATCGAGATGATCGACATGACGCATGGCGGATTCGAGCAGCGCCTGCGGCGTCGGCTCGCCATATTTTTCCTGCAGATCTTTTTCCAGCGAGCCGGCGTTGACGCCGATGCGGATCGGGATGTTTTTATCGCGAGCGCAATCTACAACCATGCGGATGCGCTCTTCGTTGCCGATGTTGCCCGGGTTGATACGCAGGCAGTCGACGCCATATTCCGCCACTTTCAGCGCAATACGGTAGTCAAAGTGGATATCGGCGACCAGCGGGACGTTAACCTGCTGTTTGATAAGTTTGAACGCCTCAGCAGCGTCCATCGTCGGAACAGAGACACGGACAATGTCCGCGCCTACGCGCTCTAACGCTTTGATTTGATTTACGGTCGCCGCCACATCGGTGGTGCGCGTATTGGTCATTGACTGAACGGCGATGGGAGCCCCATCGCCAATTGGCACATTACCAACGTAAATACGTTTAGATTTTCTACGTTGAATCGGAGCCTGGTTATGCATGAAAAATCTCCCGCGTTACCCGTCTGTTACTGCGCCGGTGATGCTTCGGCATTGAGGGTCAGACGCGCAACCTGGTTAGTTCTGATAAAACGACTTAAATCGACAGGCTTGCCCAGATACTGGATCTGTACCGCGGCCGGGGCGCCAATTTTCAGCTTATACGGCGCCTGACCGCTCAGGTTCAGGTTACCGCCTTTACGCTGCAGGCCGCTGAACAGTTTTTTACCGGTGGCATCGCTCACTTCCAGCCAGCAGTCGGCGGAAAAGTTCATCACCAGATCCTGCGCCGACGCCGCCGGAGTCGTGACGTTCGCCTGATCGGTCGGCAACGGCGAGGCTGGGGTGGTAGCCGGAGCTGCCGGCGTCGTCCCCGCGGTATCGACATTGGCCTGGGAAGGCGCCACGACAGCGTTATTATCCGCTGGCGTCTGGGCCGGCGCGCTGGTGGTCGGTGCGCTGGCGGTATCGGTTGGCGCGCTGTTCGCGGCGCTATCGGCGGTCGGGGCTGCAGGGGCGCTGGTATCCAGCGGCACGTTCTGGCTGTTGGCGTCGCCGCCGTTCAGCTCAGCGGAAGACTGATCGGCCATGGTCGAAATCTCTTCCTGCTGCGCCTTATGGTCTTGCCACCACCAGGCGCCGCTCAGACCGATAACCACAAACAGCACCAGCCAGGTGAAGCTCATCAGCCAGCCGTCGCGCTTTTTGCGGCGCTTGCCTAAAGAGAAACTCTGCATTGGCGCGACTTTCGCCGCGCGGATGGGCGCCTGCTTGGCCATCATCGGCAGCAGCTCGTCTTCTGGAATATGTACGAGGCGAGCGTAGGAGCGGATGTACCCGCGCAGGAAGGTGGAGGCGAGGTCGGCGGGGGCCTTATCGTCTTCAATATCACGAACCGTGGACACCTTCAGGCATAAGCGTTCGGCCACCGCTTGCTGGCTAAGTCCGAGTTGTTCGCGGGCGTGACGCAGACGCGCGCCCGTGGTGTTTGCTTCTTGATGATCTTGAGTGGCTTCAGTATTCATTCGCTACAACTACTGGTACGTGAAATTTAAAGTTCAGCGCGGGAAAAAGCCGGCGCCGCGAGACATCTGTGCTACGTCAGCCTCACAGTATAGGACTGTCAGCCGCGCGATCACAGAGACGAATCAAAATTGAATGCTAAGCGGTTGTTGTGCCGCTACATACTGCCTCAAAGTCGACAAAAACGCACCGTAATTATTAACCGAATCAGCGTATTTCGCCTGGCTATCGGCCATAAATATGACCTGTGCCGCCTGCGCTGCACGGGTCATCATTTGTCAGACCGCTTTTACGTCAATCGCTTCGCCCTGCATCCGCTTACGCAGCGTACGCTTGGTACGGTCAATGACGTCGCCCGCCAGCTGGCCGCAGGCGGCATCGATATCGTCGCCGCGCGTTTTACGCACGATGGTCGTAAAGCCGTACTCCATCAGGACTTTGGAGAAACGGTCGATGCGGCTGTTGGAGCTGCGGCCATACGGCGCGCCCGGGAACGGGTTCCATGGGATCAGGTTGATCTTGCACGGCGTATCTTTCAGCAGCGCCGCCAGCTCATGGGCGTGCTCGGTGCCGTCGTTGACGTGATCCAGCATCACGTACTCGATGGTCACCCGGCCCTGGTTGGCGTTGGACTTCGAAATATAGCCGCGCACCGAGTTGAGGAACGTCTCGATGTTGTACTTTTTGTTGATCGGGACGATTTCGTCGCGAATGGTGTCGTTCGGCGCGTGCAAGGAGATCGCCAGCGCAACGTCGATCATATCGCCGAGTTTATCCAGCGCCGGCACCACGCCGGAGGTAGACAAGGTTACACGACGCTTGGAAAGGCCAAAGCCGAAATCGTCGAGCATGATTTCCATCGCCGGAACGACGTTGTTGAGGTTCAGCAGCGGCTCGCCCATGCCCATCATTACTACGTTGGTAATGGGACGCACGCCGGTGGTCTTCACCGCGCCGACGATCTTCGCCGCGCGCCAAACCTGGCCGATAATTTCGGATACCCGCAGGTTGCGGTTAAAGCCCTGCTGGGCGGTGGAGCAGAATTTGCACTCCAGCGCGCAGCCTACCTGGGAGGAGACGCACAGGGTGGCGCGGTCTTCTTCCGGGATATAGACGGTCTCGACGCGCTGATCGCCAACGGCAATCGCCCATTTAATGGTCCCGTCGGTTGAGCGTTGCTCTTCAACCACTTCCGGGGCGCGGATCTCCGCCACTTCTTTCAGTTTACTGCGCAGGACTTTGTTGATGTCGGTCATCTCATCAAAGTCGTCGCAGCAGTAGTGATACATCCATTTCATCACCTGATCGGCGCGGAAAGGCTTCTCGCCCATGTTTTTGAAAAACTCGCGCATCTGCTGACGGTTTAAATCCAGCAGGTTGATTTTGGCATCTTTGTTCGGCACCGTCAGAGCGGCGGTATCAGGCGTGACAATTTGTTCAGACATAATATTTTCCGGCCTCGTTATTACACGTTATGGCCCCAGGTGGGTTGAAAAAGAAACGCCCCGGAGAGCGACTGCTCGTCCAGGGGCGCTATATTCTACAAATTCTGGCGCATCATTGCCACGTTTGCACAAAGCAATGAAAAAAAATCTGTAACTGACTGCTCAATCCTCTAAGGCTTTTCGATTGTCGCAAGGCGGCAAGCAAGTGACAAATTCGTCGGGAACGAATTTGACCAGCCGTAGGCTGGCCTCCGGTGAGAGGCAGGAGCCTCTCATTAATCCCCGGGAGCATAGATAACTATGTGACCGGGGTGAACGCGCGCAGCCAACGCCGCGACGGTCGAAAAGACGAGGTTTGTATCTCCAAAGTATTTCAGGTCACAGCGAGACGGCGAGTTCGCAAATCCCCGGGAGCATAGATAACTATGTGACCGGGGTGCGCGAAGGAAGCCAACAATGCTGTGGCGTGAAAGACGCAGGAGATTAGCGAGTGCGCGGGCAAACCTCGCCTTCAGCAAAGAAGAACGCGATTTCGCGGGCAGCGGATTCTACAGAGTCGGAACCGTGGGTGCCGTTCTCGGTGAAGCTGTCAGCGTAGTCAGCGCGCAGAGTACCCGCCAGGGCGTTTGCCGGATTGGTGGCGCCCAGCAGGTCACGGTGACGCTGTACCGCATTTTCGCCTTCCAGAACGGAAACCACGATCGGGCCGGAGGTCATGAACTCAACCAGACCGTCGAAGAACGGGCGACCTTCGTGCTCAGCATAGAAACCACGAGCCTGTTCAACGGTCAGGTGCAGCATTTTGGTGCCGACGATTTTGAACCCTGCAGCTTCAAAGCGGGAAAAGATGCTGCCAATAACGTTTTTTGCCACCGCGTTTGGTTTGATGATGGAAAAAGTACGTTCAATAGCCATGATTACCTCTAATTAAATGTTCTGTTGTTGCACATACGATTGTATGGCCTGGCGCGCATTATAATGAGCATCCCCGCCCCTGCCTACGGATGAAGGTAACATTTTGTTAAAATAAGATGAGTATTGAAAACACAAACCGCCAACAACAAATTCACCCTGGTTATTGCAGGGTGAAGCTGGCGGCCGCCGTCTGACCCGCTTCATCCATCACTACCAACTGCCACTCGCCGGGTTTATCCAGCATTAGCGTGGTTCTTGCGCCGGCGGCCTCTAACGGTTCGCCATTAATAAACCACCAGCGCCGCCCCTCCCCACCGCTGGTTTGTAGCGGCAACATCACCCGCGCCTCACCCGGGAGACGTTTTATCACCGCCCCATCACGGATGCCGGACAGCACCAGCGGCGCGGTATCCTGAGTCTGTAACGGCGGGCATGACTCCGATGCCGGTCCCAGGCGCGCGCGCCGCCTTTCGCTGGCCGGCAGCCAGGGATCCAGCGGCAGCGGCCAGACTTCGACCTGGCTTTCCCGAGCGCCGGGACAATCCGCCGCCACCCGTTCGCCGTGTTCATTGCGCCACACCGGGAAGCGGATCCCGCGTACGCTCTCCTGCCCCGGCAGCAGCAGAGTCGGCGGCTGGCTGGCATCCAAAAGCCAGCTGGCCAGGCGACGACGACAGTTGCTGTCGCCCGCCGGCAGATCCTGCCCGCCAGGCCAGCAGATTGTCCCCTGGCTGACCGTTGCCGGGCGCGGATCGCTCGGCAGCCCGCCGCGGCTCATCGCCGGGCGGGCCAGCAGCAGATTATTGACCTGGTTGAGCAGCGGTACGGCGCTGGCGAAGCCAAACTGGCCCACCACCGGCGTACCGTCCGGGCGCCCGGTCCAGATGCCTATCAGATATCGCGCATTGAGGCCGACCGCCCACGCGTCGCGATAGCCGTAGCTGGTGCCGGTTTTCCACGCCAGCGGCACCGCCTGCGGCAGCGAGGCATCGGGAACCGGTTGCGCTTCGCCGGCCAAAATACGCCGGACGATCCATGCCGCCCCGGGCGACATCAGCGCGCGCTCGGTCAATGGGTCGCTCGGCTTCAGGCGCAGCCGCGCCGCCTTGCCATGGCGGGCGAAGGCGCTGTACGCCGCGACAATATCTTCCAGCCGCGCCCCGGCACCGCCGAGGATTAGCGACAGATTCGGCTCTGCGCCAGCGGGCAGCGTCAGGGGCAGCCCGGCGTTGCGTAAATTAGCCGCAAAGCGTTTTGGTCCATAGGCTTCGAGCACCTGCACCGCCGGCAGATTCAGCGACCGAACCAGCGCCTCGCTGGCGCTCACCGGGCCATGAAACCCGCTGTCGAAATTACCGGGGCGATAATCGCTAAAACGCCGTGGCACATCCTGTAATAGCGATGCCGGGTGAATCAGCCCCTCATCCATCGCCATCGCGTAGATAAAGGGTTTCAGCACCGACCCCGGCGAGCGTACCGCCGAGACCATATCAATATGGCCGAAGCGGCTGTCGTCGGTGATATCCGCCGAGCCTACCCAGCCGCGAACTTTCATATCCGTGTGGTCGACGACGACCATCGCCAGCGAACTGCGCGGCGGCAGGCGCGATTTCCAGTTCAGCGCCAGATCTTCCAGTTGCCGCTGCAGTCCGGCATCCAGAGTCGTCACCACCTTTTCATCACGACTGGTCGCCAGCGCCCGGCGTGAAAAAAGCGGCGCCAGCTGCGGCATCTGGCGCGGAAACAGCCATACTGGCTCCTCCATCGCTTCCTTTACCGCCTGCTCCGGCCAGACGCCCTGGCTGACCATTCGCGTAAGCACTTTATCACGCGCCGCCTGGGCCCGCTGCGGCCAGCGGTCCGGACGTAAACGACTGGGCGCCTGGGGAAGTACCGCCAGCAGCGCCGCCTCGCCGTAGCTAAGCCGGGCAGGCGGCTTACCGAGATAGGCCCAGCTGGCCGCGCCGATCCCCTGCAGGGTGCCGCCAAACGGCGCGCGGTTCAAATAGAGGGTTAGAATGTCGCTTTTTGACAGATGCCACTCCAGCTGCAGCGCTCGCCACAGCTGGCGCAGCTTGCCGCCGAAGGTGCGTGGATGGGGATCAAGCAGGCGTGCCACCTGCATGGTAAGCGTGCTGCCGCCCGAGATAACTCGCCCGGAAGTAAGATCCTGCCAGGCGGCGCGCAGCACCGCGAAGGGATTGACCCCCGGATGGCGCCAGAACCAGCGGTCTTCATAGTGGATGAGCGCCTGCAGATAGCGCGGCGACACGTCGGCGAGCGTGACCGGATAACGCCAGACGCCCTGCGCGTCGGCAAACCGCCACAACGGCGTCCCGTCTTCCGCCACCACCACACGGGCAGGCGTGACGTCATGCAGCGGCAGCGGCCACAGGCGATCGGCCGCCAGTACCGCCAGCCACAGCAGAAAAATAAACGCCGCCAGCCAGCGCCAGCGGCGTTTTACCCGAGGCAATACGCGCATTTACGGCGTCACGGTGAGCGGACCGCTGGCCGCTCCTGTCGCCCGCCACTGCGGCGCATACATCGATTCCACCTGCGGCTGCGGGACCTGATAAGTGCCCGGCGTCACCGCCCGCGCCAGATAGACCAGCGTCACCGGCTGGCCTTCATTGACAGCGACGGCGGCGACGAAACGGTCATCGCGGAACTCGATATGCTGAATATCCGCCTGCTGCATCTGGTTAAGCAGGTTTTGCACCGCGTCGCCATTCTCCTGCAGGCTGGCGCTGCTGTTGGCCAGATTCTGGTTTTCCAGCTCCAGACCGGCTGGCAACAGATCAACCACCAGCGCGTCAGGCACGTTGCGTTTGGCGGTCACCTCCAGCTTGACGAGCACCAGTTCGCCGCTGCGCAGTGAAGACAGCGATTTCTGCTGCCCCTGGGTATCGAAAATAGTGCGTTCAATCCCCAGGACGTTACCGCCCGGCTGCGGCGCGCTTTGCGGATAGCCGCTGCTGTCGAGACGCAGCCACAGCGGCTGACTGCCGGTATTACTCACCTGCAGCGCCGCCAGCCGATCGCCGTCGAGGTTGCGGGTTTGCGCTTTGTCGCCGGCCAGCGGCTCCGCCTGCAGCGAGGTTTGCGCCTGCCAGCTGCCCGGCAGGTCCGCCAGCGTACGTCCGGCAAGGAACAAGGCGTTGGTTTCCTGGGTCGACAGCCAGCGCTGGCCATAGGCCTCTTCCGACAGCGTGCTCAACAGCTGAGTTTGCACCTCCGGCAGCAGCTTATTCTCTTCCAGCAGCGCCAGCTTCAGGGCGTTATCGCGCAGCGGGCTACCGTAATCGCCCAGCCAACGATTCTCATCCTGGCGCGGGGTGGCAACCGCCAGCTTCAGGGCGGCGTCGCCGCGCGGCGCATCGCCCATGGTTTTCAGCGCAATGCCGAGCTGCAGCAGCGGCAAGCCGGATCGCGCCTGGTCGTGACGGCTCCAGATTTCACGCAAGGCGCCGAGCGGCGCTTTTTGCTGACGCGCCAGCACCAGCGCGGCGTATGCCTGGGCGGCAAAGCGGCTGGCCTGGGCGTCGTCGCTGTAGCGCACGGTCATCAGGCCCGGCTCCTGCAGATAGCGCAGCAGGCGCTCGTTACCTTTATTAATGGCGTTGACCGGTACGCTATAGCCCTGCTCGCTGGCGCGCACGAGGAAGTCCATGGCGTAGGCGGTCAGCCAGTACTCTTCCGGCCCCTCTCTATCCCATAGCGCAAAGCCGCCGTTTTCCAGCTGCATCTGCAGCAGGCGTGAAATACCGACATCGATGGCCGCGCGGCGTTTTTCGTCGCTGTCCCCGCTAATGCCCAGCGCCTTTAGCTGCGCCGCGCTGGTATACAGGGACGGGAACAGGCCGCTGGCGGTCTGCTCAAGGCAGCCGTAAGGATAGGCTTTCAGCTCGCGGATATAGCGGGCGAGATTCAACGGTGGTTTACCGCTGAGCAGCAGTTGGCCCTGCAGCGTTTGCGGGGCAAAGCCCTGGCTCTGCGCCGCCGGCGGTTGCCAGCTTTCACCTGGCTGCAGCACTGCACCGCTGTTGACGGTCTGTGCCGGGTACGCCGGACGCACGCCGATTTTCCACTGTTTTTGCAGCGGGGCGAAGGTTTCGCCCGGCAGGCTCAGGCCGCTGATGGTGGCATTAACCTGACCATCGCCGAAGCCCGCCAGCGCGCTCACTGGTATAAACAGCGTGCTGCGCGCCCCCGGCGCCAGCTGTACCGGCGGCAGTTGGCCATCGGTCAAGGTCACCAGCCCGCTGGCGGTAAGATGTACCTGCAGGGTTTGCGGTTTGTCGGTCAGATTGCTGAGATCCAGCGCCAGCCGTGTGGTATCGCCGCTGGCGAGGAAGCGCGGGGTGTTCAGTTCGGCGATGACCGGGGCGGCCACCACCACTTTATCTTCGCTGCTGCCAAAGTCATCCGCCGTCCACGCCTGGGCCATCACCCGCAGCTCGCCGTTAAAATCGCCAATGGGTAACGTCACCGTGCCTTCGCCCTGATCGTTCAATACCACCGGCTGCGCCTGCTGGGCGACGATCGTCACGTGGTTGACCGGCGGTTTGCCGCCTCGTTTTAACTCGTCGCCATCGCCGCCGAAGCGCAGGCTGGCCACCCGCCCCTGCCCTTCGATCACCTGGCCGTAGATGTCATAGATATCTGCGCCGTAACGCTTCTGGCCAAAGAAGGCGTTCCACGGATCCGGGGTAGCGTAATCGGTGATATTCAGTACCCCGCTATCCACCGCCGAGAGCAGGACATTGACCTGTTTCGGCGCCTCGCCCTCTTTGACGCTGGCTTTCACTTTCACCGTCAGCGGCTGGTTGGGGCGCATTTTGTCCGGGGCCTCCAGCGCCAGCGTCAGGCGACGGTTTTCATCGCCCAGCGGCAGATGCAGCAGGCCCACCGCGCGTTTCGGCGTTGCCGAGCGCGATTTATCGCCGGGACGAACCACCAGCGTGCTGAGGTAGAGGTCGTGGCGATTCCAGGTTTTATCCACCGGGATCGACAGGTCCATCCCCTCCGCCGGGACGTCAATTTCCTGCCACCACAGCGGCCCTTCGCTGGATTCCACCATTGCGTAGCCTTTACCCGCCGCCGGGGCGGCGATGTGCAGCCTGATGGTGTCGCCCGGTTTATAGCTCGGTTTATCCAGCTTCATGGTGACCCGGTCAGGACGCGCCGCGCCGGCGCCTTCGCTGTTATCCTGCCAGCTGTAGCCCGCCCAGAAGCGCACGCTGCTGACCACGTCGTCCGGTCCTTTCACCTCCAGGCGATAGGATCCCCACTCCACCGGGAAGCTCACTTTGCCGATCTGGCCGGCCTGCAGGTCCAGCGACTCCTCGCCCTCCTGCAGATCTTTTTGATCGAACTGCGACTGCCAGCCTTCGCTGTCGGACCAGTTCCAGTAGTAGTCGCGCCGCTCGCGGATCAGCCGCACCTGGAGACCGGAGATCGCTTTTTTCTCGCCTTTGACGTCGGCATAGACGATATCAAACGCGGCGTTACTGTTTTCATCCACCACCGGCTGTTTCACGGTGGTATCGGTGCGGTAATCGTAAACGTCCTTCAGCGTAAATTGCGGGCGGATCCCCGGCAGCGCCTCGGCGGGCCAGATCGGCTGCTTAACCGTACGGGTCACCGGGCGACCGCCGGATTCCAGCAGGCTGGCCTGCAACACCACCTGCAGCGGCGAATGGCTATCCTGCCACTGGCTTGAGGTGGTCACTTCGCCATGGCCTTTTTCGTCCAGCGTCAGCTGGACTTCATCCAGACTACGGGAGAGGTTTTCTTCCGCAATATCGCCGAACTGGAAGCCCGGCAGCGCAGCGACGGCGTCGCGCAGCGGGCGCAGGAACAGCTTGCCCTGCAGCTGGTTGCCGCTGGCCGGCGCGCCGTAGAGATAAGCGCCGCTAACGCCAAAGGTGACGTCGGCATCCGGCGCGACTGGCGCGGCCTGCGGCGTCAGGTTCAGGGCCATGCGTTCCGGCATAAAGTCTTCAACGTGGAAATCCCATTCGCGCGGCTGATTGTCGCCGGCGCTGGCGCGAATGTGCCACATGCCGGTAGCCGCGCCGCTGTCGAGCGGATAAGTAAACTGGTACAGGCCATTCACTGGTTTGCTCATCACCGAGCGGATCACCTGGCCGTCCGGCTGAACCACCTCCAGTTTCACCGGCTGCTCCGCCAGCGGCTTGCCGTCGCTATCGCGCAACAGCGCATTAAGGATCACCGTTTCGCCGGGACGATAGAGATCGCGCGGGCCAAACATAAAGAACTGTTTGCTAAAGCCGGGCGCGCCTGCGATAGAGAATTCCGCCAGATCCAGCGCCGGCAGCTTGAGGTCGAGCAGCGTGGTCTGCCCCTCTTTGCGCGCCAGCAGCAGCGCGGCTTCTTTATCGGTTTGCAGGGTGACGTGGCCCTGGCTGTCGCTTTTCGCTTCCGCCAGGGTCTGCCCTTTGGCATTGAGCAACTGCACCTCAATACCCGACTGGGCGGCGCCGTTTTCCAGACTCTGGGTAAAAACGTCCAGCCGGTTATGGTAGCGATGCGCCGAGACGCCGATATCGCTGAGGGTAAACAGCGTCGCCGCGTTGCTGTAGCTATAACGGCCCGCCGGGTTCATGACCGCCACGTAGACGCCAGGCTGCTGGAGCGGCTTGATGTCGCTCAGCGGCAGCAGCAGCTTTTCGCGAGTATTACGCGCCGGGTTGAGATCGAAGCGGCCGCTGTAGACCAGATCCGCCATCTTCAGCAGTTCATCAGATTCCCAGTTGCTTAACGAGTTACGGTATTCCCACTGACTGACAAAGGCGGAGAGCGATTCCGGCTTAATGCGGAAGAAATTAACGTCGACATTATCGACGTTCAGCGCCATCACCGGCAGCCCGGCGACCACGTTGCCCGGCAGCAGCGAGCCGCGGCTGGCAAACCCAACGCTCGGTGCGATATCGCGGGTGGTCAGTGTCTTCTCAAACGGTTTATCGAGCGTCGCCTTGTTCAGGGCGGTCAGCGTCGGGTCGACTGAGACAATCAGCTCGCGCTTTGGCTCAAGGTGACGCAGACGCAGCTCTTTCAGATTCGGCGCCAGCTCCCAGGCACCGTCCACCTTACCGCTTTTCTTGTCGACCAGATGCACGCTGCGCGAGAAATCCTGGTCCGGCTGCAGCGGGACGGAAAACGTCAGCACCAGGGTCGCGGCGCCATCCAGTTGCACCTCCGAGGCGTCGAGGAGCGTCAGCGCTTTACCCTGGCTTTTTTCCGCCAGCGCCGCCAGCTGGGCGCGGTCCGGTTTTGCCGTCGCGCCTGGGTTGCTATCCGCGGCTGGCGCCGGGGCCGAGGCCTGCGGTGTACCGCTGTCATCACACCCGGTTAATGAAAATGCGGTAAGGAGCGCCAGTGATAGCGCCGCTAAACGAAATGGTTTCATCCTTCTAACCCCTCGGCCGATGAGCCTGATGCTATTTGTCACATTTATTATGCGTTATGGCGGCGCTTCTCAACAGTGACGAAGCGGGTTTCTGCCGATTAATCAGAAAAGTGCCGTGACGCCGTCCCCACTCTGGCGTCCTTAACTTGTCAGCGCCAGCTAAAACGCCGACAATTCAGTCATGAATAATAAAACGGAGGCACCTATGTCCACCTCGTTTTTTGTCGCTGCCGACTGGCTGGCAGAACATATTGATGACCCGGAAATTCAGATTATCGACGCCCGCATGGCGCCCGCCGGGCAGGAGGCCCTGCGGGATATGGCCGCGGAATACCGCGCCGGCCATGTGCCGAACGCGCTGTTTTTCGATATCGAGGCGCTATCCGACCACACCAGTCCGCTGCCGCATATGATGCCGCGGGCCGAAGCGTTTGCCGTCGCCATGCGCGAACTGGGCGTCTGCAGCGATAAGCATCTGGTGGTCTATGACGAAGGCAATCTGTTTTCCGCCCCGCGCGCGTGGTGGATGCTGCGCACCTTTGGCGTAGAGAAGGTGTCAATTCTGGCCGGCGGACTGGAGGGCTGGCGGCGCGACGAACTGCCGCTGGAACAAGGGATGCCGGAGGTGGCCGAAGGGGAATTCGACGTGCGGTTCGATCCTCAACAAATTAAGCGTCTGACCGACGTCCTGTTGGTCAGCCATGAAGGATCGGCGCAGATTGTCGATGCCCGTCCGGCGGCCCGGTTTAACGGCCAGGCCGACGAACCGCGCCCGGGCCTGCTCCGCGGGCATATCCCCGGCGCGCTGAACGTACCGTGGACGGATCTGGTGATTAACGGCGAACTGAAAACCGTTGACGAGCTGAACGACATCTTTTTACGTCAGGGTGTCGATTTTGAACGGCCGATCATCGCCAGCTGCGGCTCGGGGGTGACGGCGGCGGTGGTCGTGCTGGCGCTCACCACGCTTGGCGTGAACGGCGTCTGCCTGTATGACGGCTCCTGGAGCGAATGGGGCGCGCGGAGCGATCTGCCGATTGAACCGGCCCCTGCCGCTCCGTAAACACGGCGTGACCGCGGGCCTCCCGTTCCGCGGTCACTAAATAATTTCTGATTTTCTCTCCCACTTTCTTCTGCTTCTCGCTAAACCGGTTACTCTGTGCTGCCGCAGGGCTTGTTCCTGCCGAGTTCGCTTTGCCTGATGGGGAGGCAGAGCACTGGTACAGAATTCCTCAGGGCTGATAGCGCATCCAGTCCATCCCAATCTGATGTCACCACAAGGAGTGAAAATGGCATTAGTCTCTAACCCACATTCGGCTTATTCACCGCGCCTTCCCTGGCTGGGAGGTATAGCTGGCCTGCTGGCAGGCGGCGCGATCCTTTATTTTTGGCCGCAATGGAACCGGACATGGCTAAGCCTGGTGCCTGCGCCAGTCTCCGTGTATACCCGCTTTCTCGGGGTCACTCTCGAAGACGTTCCGTTAGTCACCTATTGCCATCAGGCGCTGCTGGGTTTTCTGATGGTGCTGCTCGCGCCCGGTTACGGTAAGTCGACCCTTGCCGCGTGGATGATGCATAACCCAGCGTCAAGCCGGCGCTGGCCCGGCGAGGTATTCCGTGCCTGGGTCACAAAATTTGGCCTGCTGGTCATTGTCTTTTGCAATCTGTTCTTTTTGTCCCGGGTCCCATCCGGAACCCTGGCGTTATATATTTTTATTCTCCAGCACATCAGCGTTGCCGCGGCGGTGGCGTCAGGGGTGCTGCTCCTGCGTGACGCCCGGCGCCTGGCCCGCACGTTCGACGCTCAGCTGGCGGACCTGCGTCTTCTCATGATACTTACCCTCGGGTTCCAGACGATTTTGCCGGCGCAGATCGCGCTGATGAGCGCCCGGGGCGTGAATACGCCGCTGGGCTGGTACATTGTTATCGCGCAAATGGCAGGGGTGTTACTGGCGTTTATGCTGGTCGGCGGGCTGGTGGCAGCGCTACGTTCTCTGCTGGGCGAAGAGAGGTGCCGGGCCTGGCGCGGGGATATGGCGCTCTTCAACGGCATTGTCACGCTGTGCGTGACGGGATTTCTCCTCTATCACATGGTGTCTGCATATCCGCGAATCTTTGCCGCCCTGCATTAGCTTTTGCCACCCCCGCTTTTGTGCCTCGAACTGGAAGCATAAAGAAACAGCGGGGGCTGCCGCCCCCGCTGTCAGATAATGCGGTTCTGCTTAAAATCGCGCAGGAAGCTGCCCCAGCGCTTTTCATAGAACGGCGTGATATGGGCAATCATAAAGTGGCTGATGCCCTTCTCGCCTTCCACCACCTGGCAAATATCGATAGGTTCGTCGCCTGGCAAGGTATCGGTGGCCACGCTGCCGGTGGTCTGGATAATGGCTTCAATATCCCCTTCCGCTTCAATCCCGATCAATAAGTTTGCCGGCGCGTCGGCGCGCTCTTTAATCGAGCACAGAAACGCCCGCTTGACGGTCTTGAGCGTTTTGAACAACGTGGTCAGCGAATCGACCATCTGCGCCGGCGGTTCGGCGACTTCAGACAGCAGCAGCGCTTCGCCGCCTTCCAGTACCGTCTGGGTGCTCAGTGGGCTGCCTTCTTCGCCTAACAGATGGCTGATTTCCCGTGGGGTGAACTCTTTGCCGCTCGGCAGCTTCGGGTTGAGGAATAACGATTCGCCCAGCGTCATCGCCATCAGCGTGCGGGCCGGCATCATCACGAAAGCCTGTTCATCCGCCACCGCCTGCTGCAGCGCCTCCAGCGAGGTAAAGAATGGGATCACCGAGGTACCGTCGTCTTTTTCCCAATGCTGCAGATCCAGCGCGCTATCTTCGACAATCTGCTCGCCATCGGCTGCCCTGCCCGGCACCCAGACGGTGGTCTCCAGCAGCGCGCTGAAAAATGCCGGACGATGGGCGGGCTCAGTCGCCGCTTTTTCCAGCAGGGTTTCTAATTCATTTTTTGTATCTGACATAGTTTGGCTACTTCACAATGAATTGCCCGGCGGCCATTCGTCCACGCGGGCATATGGTTTTCCTGGCCGGGTAAGCGCGGGCGCCACCCGGCAAGGCCATTACTCAGCTGTCAGCAGGTTAGCAATGGTACGCACGCCAAGCCCGGTGGCGCCCGCCGACCACTGCTCAACGGCAGATTTGCGGTAGGTTGCCGAACAGTCGATATGCAGCCAACCCTGATGGTAGTTTTCCACGAAGTGGGACAGGAAGCCCGCCGCGGTGCTGGCGCCGGCCGGATAGGCCGCGCTGCCGGTATTGTTCAGGTCAGCAAAGTTGGACGGCAGCTGGTTGCGGTGGAACTCGGCCAGCGGCAGACGCCAGAAGGCTTCGTTTTCCGCCTGAGCGCTCGCCAGCAGGCGATTCGCCAGCGCATCGTCAAAGCTGAACAGCGCGTGGTAATCATTGCCCAACGCGGTTTTCGCCGCGCCGGTCAGGGTGGCGGCGTCGATGATCAGCTCTGGCTTCTGCGCCGAGGCGTCAATCAGGCCATCCGCCAGCACCAGGCGGCCTTCCGCGTCAGTGTTCATAACTTCAACGGTTTTGCCGTTGCGATAATGAATAATATCGCCCAGTTTGAAGGCGTTACCGCTGATCAGGTTGTCGGCGCAGCACAGGTAGAGCTTCACGCGTTTGTTCAGCCCACGGGTAATGGCAAAAGCCAGCGCGCCGGTGATAGTCGCCGCACCGCCCATATCAGATTTCATCGAATCCATAAAGGCGCTTTGCTTGATGCTGTAGCCACCGGAATCAAAGGTGATGCCTTTGCCCACCAGGCAGGCGTATACCGGCGCCTCTTTATCGCCGGTCGGGTTATAGTCCAGCGCCAGCAGGACCGGCGGACGCTCGGAGCCGCGGCCCACGGTATGCAGCCCAAGATAGCCCTGCTCGCGCAGATCTTCGCCTTTGGTGATGCGATAGCTTATCTTCTCACCCGCCACGCCACACAGCAGGTCGACAGCGCGCTGCGCCAGCTGCTCCGGACCCAGCTCTTCCGCCGGCGCATTGATGGTGTCGCGCACCCAGTCGATGATCGTCAGGCGGTTATCCAGCTCGCTGTGCTGCGCGTCGTCAAGGGATGGCCATTCGACCTGACGCTGACCTTTCGGCCCTTTATAGCCGGCCCAAAAGGCCCAGGCGCGATCGGTGTTCCAGCCTTCGCCGCTCAGGGCGACGTGCTTGATGCCCATGCCGTCAATTTTGCGCGCCGCGCGCTGGATAAGCCCGAGGTCGTCTTTACCGTTGAGATGTAGAGCGATGCCGTCGTTATTGATGCTCCAGGTCGCTTTTTCTCCCCAGCGTCCATCGGCTGGCTGAGTAGAAAGCGTAATCTTCATAGCTTCGGTCATTATCATTATCCTTCTTAGCAAACGGGCCACCCTATGGCAGCCCGTTAAAATGTTTTCGCTTAACGCGAAATTATTCGGCCTCGTCTAGCCAGACTAGCAGAATCGCCTCGAGAATTTTTTCATTGGATGCGTTTGGATTATCATCAAACTCTTCCAAATCGCAAATCCACTGATGCATGTCGGTAAAGCGAACGGTTTTCGGGTCGAGATCCGGGTAAGCGTCGTACAGCGCTTCGCCGATTTCGCGACTGTCGGTCCATTTCAGTGCCATATTAGTGCTCGCGTGCGTGGTTGATGGTGTAACGCGGGATCTCAACGACCAGATCTTCGTCGGTGACGCGCGTCTGGCAGCTCAGACGGCTGTCAGGTTCCAGCCCCCAGGCTTTATCCAGCATGTCGTCTTCATCTTCGCTACTTTCCGCCAGCGAGTCAAAACCTTCACGCACGATGCAGTGGCAGGTGGTGCAGGCACAGGATTTTTCGCAGGCGTGTTCAATTTCGATACCGCTACGCAGCGCGGCATCGAGAATGGTTTCACCGGTCTCAGCTTCCACAACGATGCCATCCGGACACAGGTCCTGGTGGGGCAGAAATACAATTTTTGGCATTTTAAACCTCGTCCACGGATTGGCCTTTCAGCGCGATACGGACCGACTGATCCATACGGCGAGCGGCGAATTCCTGGGTTTGTGTGTCGATATTTTTAATCGCTTCTTTAATCGCGTCAGCGTCGTCGCCTGCCGCGGCGGCGCGTACCTGCTCCGCAGCGGCATCGATGGCCTGACGCTCCGCGGCGCTTAACAGCGCGGCGTCGGCGGCCAGCGCGCTTGTCAGGCTCTCCAGTACGCGCGCGGCTTCCACTTTCTGTTCAGCCAGCATGCGCGCCTGAATATCCTGTTCGGCGTAGCTCATCGAATCTTTAATCATGGTGGCGATTTCGCCATCGGTCAGACCGTAAGACGGTTTCACCTGGATGGAGGCTTCCACGCCGGTCGATTTTTCCATCGCCGTAACGCTCAGCAGGCCATCGGCATCCACCTGGAAGGTAACGCGAATATGCGCCCCGCCCGCCGGCAGCGCCGGGATACCGCGCAGCGCAAAGCGCGCCAGCGAACGGCAATCCTGGACCAGCTCACGCTCGCCCTGCATCACGTGAATGGACATCGCCGTCTGGCCATCTTTGAAGGTGGTAAACTCCTGCGCGCGGGCCACCGGAATGGTGGTATTACGCGGGATCACTTTCTCCACCAGGCCGCCCATGGTTTCCAGGCCTAACGACAGCGGGATAACGTCGAGCAGCAGCAGTTCGCTGTCCGGCTTGTTGCCCACCAGGATATCGGCCTGGATCGCCGCGCCGATGGCGACAACTTTGTCCGGGTCAATGGAGGTCAGCGGAGTGCGACCAAAGAACTCGCCAACGCGCTCACGCACCAGCGGCACGCGGGTCGAACCGCCGACCATCACCACTTCCAGCACTTCTTGCGCTTCAACGCCAGCGTCTTTTAGCGCCCGACGGCAGGCCATCAGGGTACGTTTTACCAGCGGGGCAATCAGATCGTTAAACTGGCTGCGGGTGATATCGCCCTGCCAGCCGCCGACCTCGACGTGCGCTGCCTCGGCATCGCTCAAGGCGATTTTCGCCGCGATGGCGGCATCCAGCAGCTCACGCTGCAGACGGTTATCGCTGCGGTCGCTGAAGCCCGCCTGCTCGCGCAGGTAGTCAGCCAGCAGGTGATCGAAATCATCGCCGCCGAGAGCCGAGTCGCCGCCGGTGGCCAGCACTTCAAACACCCCGCGGCTTAAACGCAGAATGGAGATATCAAAGGTGCCGCCGCCGAGATCGTAGACCGCAATCACCCCTTCCTGGCCGGAGTCGAGGCCGTAGGCAATAGCCGCCGCGGTCGGCTCATTGAGCAGGCGCAGCACGTGCAGGCCCGCCAGACGCGCCGCGTCTTTGGTTCCCTGGCGCTGAGCGTCATCGAAGTAAGCGGGAACGGTAATGACCACGCCGTCGAGTTCGCCGGCCAGCGCTTCGGTCGCCCGGGCGGCCAGCGCTTTGAGGATATCGGCGGAGACGCGAATCGGGTTCAGCAGGCCGCCGGCCGTCTGGATCATCGGCAGGCCGTTTTCACTGGCCTGCAGCTGATACGGCAGATGCGGGTAACGGTTTTGAATATCGGCGAGGGAGCGCCCCATCATCCGCTTCACGGAGCTGATGGTATTGGCAGGATCCTGAGCGGCGTTAAGCCGGGCGTCATAGCCGACGGTCAGCCCCGAAGCGTGGTAGTTCACCACCGACGGCAGCAGATAGCGGCCTTGATGATCGGGCAGAGTCTCGGCCTGGCCGCTACGCACGGTAGCCACCAGAGAATTGGTGGTGCCCAGGTCGATACCGGCCGCCAGACGACGCTGGTGCGGCGCGGCGCTCAGGCCGGGCTCACTAATTTGTAATAAGGCCATAATTGCTTCCGAAAATTAAAAATCGAGCAGTTTTTCTTCGAGTTCTTCAGCACTGCTGCGCAGTTTATCGAGGAAACGGAGCTTACGAACCGTGTCCGCCGCCGCCTCCCAGCTCTCATTATGCAATTGGTCAACCATCAGCTGCTGACGGGTATCAAACAGCGCTTTCACCCGTTTGATAAAACCTTCCAGCCGCGCGTCGTCTTTCGCCTGGCCGATCTCATCCAGCTCTTCGCGCAATTCCAGCTGTTCCATCAGGAACGCGGTATCGCGAACGGTATGCTGCTCGCTGGCCAGATCGAAGCCATGCAGCGAAAGGAGATATTCTGCGCGAGTCAGCGGATGGCGCAGCGTCTGCCAGGCCTGGTTTATAGTGGCGGAATGCTGAACCGCCGCAAGCTGTTCCGCCGCAGGCGCGCTGGCAAATTTATCCGGATGGTACTGGCGCTGCAGATCCTGATACCGGACAGCCAGTTGTTCAAGCGAGAGGGTATAGCTGGCTGGTAACCCGAAGAGGGTGAAATAGTCCATAGTAACCTCAGGGTCATGCATCTAAATTAAAACCCCACGCGCGGCGTGACCGCGGTGGGGTTGAGGAGTACCGATTATACGTTAAAGCTTTCGCCGCAGCCGCACTCATCTTTGACGTTAGGGTTAGTGAATTTGAACCCTTCGTTGAGGCCTTCTTTGACGAAGTCCAGCTGAGTGCCGTCGAGGAATTGCAGACTTTTGCCGTCGATCACGACCTTCACGCCTTTGTCTTCAAACACGGTGTCTTCAGCCGCCGGCTCGTCAACAAACTCCAGTACATAGGCCATACCCGAGCAGCCGGAGGTTCTTACGCCCAGGCGCAGGCCAAACCCTTTACCGCGGTTCGCCAGGAAGGCATTGACTCGCGCTGCTGCACTGTCGCTAAGAGTAATCGACATAACAAAACCTCAACTAATTATTTTGCTTCACGTTTGCTTTTGTAATCCGCAATCGCGGCTTTAATCGCGTCTTCCGCCAGGATAGAGCAGTGGATTTTCACCGGCGGCAGTTCCAGTTCATCGGCGATATCGGTGTTCTTGATCGCCTGCGCTTCGTCCAGCGATTTGCCCTTCACCCACTCGGTAACCAGGGAGCTGGAAGCGATAGCGGAACCGCAGCCGTAGGTCTTGAAGCGCGCGTCTTCAATGATACCTTCATTGTTGACTTTAATCTGCAGCTTCATCACGTCGCCGCAGGCCGGCGCGCCGACCATGCCGCTGCCGACGTTCTCGTCGCTGTTGTCAAAAGAGCCGACGTTGCGCGGATTCTCGTAATGATCGATAACTTTTTCGCTGTAAGCCATGATGAATTCTCCTTATTGGTGCCGAATTAGTGATGTGACCATTCAATGCTGTTCAGATCCACGCCCTGTTTGAACATTTCCCACAGCGGAGAAAGCTCGCGCAGACGGCCAATGGATTTGCGAATCAGATCGATGGCATAGTCAATCTCTTCTTCGGTAGTGAAACGACCTAAAGAGAAACGAATAGAACTGTGCGCCAGTTCATCAGTCATGCCTAACGCGCGCAGCACGTAGGATGGCTCAAGGCTCGCGGAAGTACAGGCTGAACCGGAGGAAACCGCCAGGTCTTTCAGCGCCATAATCAGCGACTCGCCTTCAACATAGTTGAAGCTGACGTTAAGAATGTTCGGCGCGCCCTGCTCGAGGTCGCCGTTGAGGTACACTTCTTCCATATCCTTCACGCCGTTCCACAGACGGTTGCGCAGCGTGCGCAGACGCGCCATCTCGCTTTCCATCTCTTCTTTGGCGATACGGTAAGCTTCACCCATGCCGACGATCTGGTGAACAGGCAGAGTACCGGAACGCATACCGCGCTCGTGGCCGCCGCCGTGGATTTGCGCTTCGATACGAATACGCGGCTTACGACGCACGTACAGCGCGCCGATACCTTTCGGACCGTAGATTTTGTGACCGGAGAAGGACATCAGGTCAACTTTCAGCTGGCTCAGATCGATAGGCAGCTTGCCCACGCTCTGGGTGGCGTCTACGTGGTAAATGATACCGCGGGCGCGACACATCTCGCCGATGGTAGCGATATCCTGCACCACGCCGATTTCGTTATTCACATGCATGATGGAAACCAGGATGGTGTCGTCACGCATCGCCGCTTCCAGCTCTTTCAGATCGATAATCCCGTTGCTCTGCGGCGCCAGGTAGGTCACTTCGAAGCCTTCGCGCTCCAGCTGACGGCAGGTATCCAGAACCGCTTTATGCTCGGTTTTGCTGGTGATGATGTGCTTGCCTTTTTTCTGATAAAAGTTGGCTGCACCCTTGATCGCCAGGTTGTCGGATTCAGTCGCACCAGAGGTAAAGACGATTTCGCGCGGGTCGGCGCCGACCAGCTCGGCAATCTGATTGCGGGCGATATCAACCGCCTCTTCAGCCTGCCAGCCAAAACGGTGGGAACGGGAGGCCGGGTTACCAAAGGTCCCGTCCATGGTCAGGAACTGCATCATTTTCTCGGCAACACGCGGGTCCACCGGCGTGGTTGCGGAGTAATCGAGGTAAATCGGTAATTTCATTGCTCTTAAACTCCGTACATCACTCAATGCAAGGAATCAGGCAACCGGCTTGATGTACGACCGAGTACACGGAATGTCGGAGCATCCCGGCCTGATTCTGAAAGCTCTTTATAATCGTTGTCCCGCCGTTTCGCGCCGCCTTGCCCTGTCAGCCGCAGCCCGAAACGGGACGGGTCACTCAGGCGCGCAGTTTAACGTCAATCGCGTCCTGGGTGCGCGCATTGCGCTGGGTTTCGTGCTGATGCTGACGACCGGAAACATCGAGGATCTCCTGGTTATTCACCAGTTCCCCGAGGGTGATATTGTTCAGGAAGCCGGTCAGGCGCTCGCTCAGGTCGCGCCACAGCGCGTGAGTCAGGCATTTATCGCCGCCCTGACAGCCGCCCTTGCCCTGGCAACGGGTGGCGTCAACGGATTCGTCCACGGCGCTAATGACTTCGCCGACGGCGATACTGCCGGCATCTTTACCTAACAGATAACCACCACCTGGGCCACGAACGCTGGAAACCAGGCCATTTTTACGCAGGCGAGAGAACAGCTGTTCCAGATAGGAAAGCGAAATTCCCTGACGCTCTGAAATATCTGCCAACGGCACCGGGCCCGTTTCAGAGTTGAGCGCAACGTCAAGCATCGCGGTCACGGCATAACGCCCTTTAGATGTCAGTCTCATGTCTTACTTAACCTCAAACTCGCCCCTGGCCGGGCTTTTTATTAATATGGGTATTGCATAGCAGGGCCAAGTCTGACATTCCCGAGTAATTTGGTCAACTATTTACTTGACTGTTTTAGTCAGGTATTTGGCTTTCCGTGCCGTTTTACTTCCGCATAGCCTGATACCTTCATCGCGCCAGGCGAGCCCGATTCGTTGCCCGGATAAGCGAAGCGCCATCCGGCGTTAACGCGGTTACTTACCTTTATTCTGCTGCTCAATAGACGCCAGCATACCGCGCAGGATGTTCAACTCCTGGCTTTCCGGACGCGCGCGGGTGAACAGACGACGCAGCTTGTTCATCACCTGCCCCGGATGATTTGGGCGGATAAAGCCGGTCGCCAGCAGCGTCTGCTCAAGATGGTCGTAGAATCGCTCCAGATCGTCCACCAGCGGGTACGGCGCCTCTTCATGCTCAACCGCCGGCTGCGCTTGCTCCTGCGCCGCCAGCCAGGCCATCCGCACTTCATAGGCGATAACCTGCACCGCCATCGCCAGGTTCAGCGAGCTGTACTCCGGGTTGGCGGCGATCGCCACGTGATAGTGGCACTTCTGCAGTTCATCGTTGGTCAGACCAACGCGCTCGCGGCCAAAAACCAGCGCCACCGGCGCATGCTGACCTTCGGCGACGCTTTTCAGACCGCATTCGCGCGGGTCGAGCATCGGCCACGGCAGCGTGCGGGAGCGCGCGCTGGTGCCAACCACCAGGCTACAGCCTGCCAGCGCTTCATCAAGGGTATCGACAATCTGCGCGTTGCCGATCACGTCGCTGGCGCCCGCGGCCAGGGCTATCGCCTGCGAATCGGGTTTGACCAGCGGATTGACCAGCCACAGGTTAGTTAAGCCCATGGTTTTCATCGCGCGGGCTACGGAGCCCATGTTGCCGGTATGGGAAGTTTCTACCAGTACGATTCGAATATTTTGCAGCATTATGGTTCTTCGGCTAAAGATTATTCGTGCATGCTACCATAAAACGGAGACATAAGCAGATTTGGCTGCTATTATATGCGCCGTTTTTTCCCGTTCTTTAACATCCAGTGAGAGAGACCGATGCATCCGATGCTGAACATCGCCGTGCGCGCCGCGCGCAAGGCGGGTAATTTAATTGCCAAACACTACGAAACGCCAGACACCGTAGAAACCAGCCAGAAAGGCAGCAATGATTTTGTGACCAACGTCGATAAAGCCGCCGAAGCGATTATTATCGAAACCATTCGCAAATCTTACCCGCAGCACACCATTATCACCGAAGAAAGCGGTGAACACGCTGGCGAAGAGCAGGATGTTCAATGGGTTATCGATCCACTGGATGGCACCACCAACTTCGTTAAACGTCTGCCGCACTTCTCTGTTTCCATCGCCGTACGCATCAAAGGGCGTACTGAAGTCGCGGTGGTCTACGATCCGATGCGTAACGAACTGTTTACCGCGACCCGCGGCCAGGGCGCGCAGCTGAACGGCTACCGTCTGCGCGGCAGCAACGCTCGCGACCTCGACGGCACCATTATCGCGACCGGCTTCCCGTTCAAAGCGAAGCAGCACGCCACCACCTACATGAATATTCTCGGCAACATGTTTACCGAATGTGCCGACTTCCGTCGCACCGGCTCTGCCGCGCTGGATCTGGCCTATGTGGCCGCCGGCCGCGTTGACGGTTACTTTGAGATCGCCCTGAAACCATGGGATTTCGCCGCAGGCGAGCTGATCGCCCGTGAAGCTGGCGCGATTGTCTGCGACTTCACCGGCGGTCATAACTATATGCTGACGGGCAACATCGTTGCCGGTAACCCGCGCGTGGTGAAAGCGATGCTGGCGAACATGCGCGAGCAGCTGAGCGACGCGCTGAAGCGTTAATCTCTTACTGATGTCAAAAAGGAAGCCGCGGCTTCCTTTTTTATGTCATTTTATCATGTTGAGGATCTGGCGAATCACCGCATTGCCGCCAATACAGAGCACCGTCAGGCCGCTAAATAAGGCCAGCGGTCCGCGCCAGCGCAGACAGCCCTGCGTCCCCAGCCAGCGCCGGAAACACAGCGCTATCCCTACCGTCGCCAGGCGGGCTAACAGCACGCCGACCATCGCCGGAACCAGCAGCAGCCATCCCCACAGAGGCAGCTCATACTGCTGCGCACTGAGTAAAATCCATACCAGCTGAAACGGCAGATAAAAGCTCAGGGCAAAGATCAGCGGAATGCGAATATTGCCTGCCGGTGCGGCAACGCCCTGAAAGTCGCGCCAGCCGTCGCGCAGCAGTATTCCAGCCAGCACCAGCGTGGCCAGATAGCATACGTCGTTAAAGATGCCCACGATCTGCATTAGCCTGTCGCTGCTTAGCTTACCCATAAACGCGAAACGCCAGAAAATGATCACCAGAAAACCGAACTGCAACACCCAGCTGCGCAGGATCCAGTCGACCATCTCCCGCGGCGAGGGCTGGTTATGCACAGCCCAGGCAACAATGGGCAGTTTACTGTGACCGGGATGGCAAAAGGCCAGCACGAAGCCCGACAGCGTTAGGGTGGCGTAGGCCACCAGCGGAATATCCGCGACACTCGCCACCCCGAATCGCATAACATACGGCATAGCGTGGTAGACACGCACCAGATCTGACGGCCACCAGCTGGCCAGGACTGGAAACCAGAATACGATCGCCAGGCCCGCCAGCAGCCCGGCGGCGCCGGCGGCGCCGGCGCAGCCATAATAGAACCGCCCGCTCTGCGCGGGAGAAACGATATTTGCGGCCATAGCGACTCCTTGTCATCCGCCGAAAAGCGGAAAACTAGAGCATCGCTTCGCCAGCGGCAAGCGCTGGCGCCCACTTTAGGATTTGCGCCCGGCGTCTGTCTAAAACGGACGGATCCCACCGCCGGCAGGGACGGCGCTGAGCCACATCACCCCTGCCGCCGCCAGCAATATGACGCCGCCGGCCAGCGCCAGCGTCGCCCAACTAACCTGCTTCCATAACGCTGGCGCCTGATGGCGACTGAGGCGGATCGCCAGTTGGCGGAACCCATGCACCAACAGCGCCAGCGCCGTGATAGTCAACGAGGTTCCCGCCGCCATCGCCAGCGCCGCCGCCATCCCCCAGCCAAAAACGCCGATTACCTTGCTGAACAGCAGAACCATGATCGCCCCCGAGCAGGGACGCATGCCCATCGACAGGACAATCGCGGCGCGAGCCCGCCAGTCGTCGCCGGCCTGCAGCTGCTCCGGGGCCGGGAGATGCTGATGCCCGCAGCCGCAGTGTTCGTTATGAACATGATGCGGGGTAAAAGCGGTAAACGTTGGCCGGCGCAGCAGCAGACGCAGCTTTTTTAACGCCCGCCAGCACAGCAGCAGCCCTAACGCACCCACCAGCAAATAGCTCCCCTTCTCCAGCCAGAAACTGCTGAGGTGCAGCTGGCGCGCCGGCAGCTGCAGCAGCGCCAGCACCACGACCACCAGCGCGATGGCCACCAGCCCCTGTAATAAAGAGGCGGCCAGCGTCAGGCCAATGCTTGATTTCAGCTTCGCGGGATGGGTGGCAAGCCAGGTCGTAATGACAATTTTACCGTGTCCGGGCCCTAAGGCATGGAGCACCCCGTAAACGAAGCTAAACCCCAGCAGCGACAGCCCTGCCGCCGCCGGGTTCACCGCCACCGCCTGCAGCAGGCGGCTGAGTTCCAGATTGAGCGAACGCTGCCAGACTGCGCTCTGCATCAGCACCTGCGGCCACGCCCGCCACAGCCAAATGCCGCCGATGATGCTCACAGCCAGCAACAGCGCCAGCGGCCACAGCGCTTTCCAGCGCGAAAATCGCGCGCGCGGAGTAAAAATTACTGACATGTCAGGGTCACCTTCTGGGCAAAATAGCTGCCCAGCGCCATATCCTCCGGCGGCGCATCCGCTTTATCCAGCGACTGGGCGTATGAGAGCATTTTGTCGTTCGGTTTTGGCGTCATCACCGTTGCCTTACAGGCGGCCCGCAGCCCTGCGGGCAGGGAAAAATCGCTATCCTTGTCATAAAACATATCGACGTAGTAGGTCGGGTCGAAGGTGGAAAAGGTAAACGTCTGCCCGGCAATGGGTTGCGGCGTCGCCAGCGGCAGAGTAAAGGTGAGTACCGCCTGCAGTCCGTCACGTTCGAGGCCGTAACCGTCGGGACGATTGTCAAATTTAACCCGCTGACCGTTATGCCACAGCTCGCTGAAATAGTGCTGACCGAGCACGTTGGCCATCACCTCCGCCGCCAGCTTTTTCCAGACTTCGCTGCCCGGTTTGGCGTTTCCGGCATCATAGAGCAGATCCGATGAGGTAATTTCATCCATCGTCCAGCGCATTTTAAAGGCGCTCAGCAGACCATCCTTGACCACCGGCTCGCTTTGCAGGCTGATGAAGCTATGCGGATGCGCAGCGGCCGACCATGATAAAACCATGAAAAACGCCGCGCTTGTGCATTGTTTCACTCTGTTCATCTGTTCCTCACGTGAAAAATTCTGTGAACTTCGCCAGCAATCCTGAGTAAAAGCGGACGCTCTTCCCTGCCCACGCCGCGGTCATTGTCTATCCTTAGCGGAAACCCTAACTGGAACTTACCAGATGATGACCGTCATTGAACCACCATCTGCGCTTTCCAGTCCACAGCGCCGTAGCCAGGTGCTCCTGATGTTTTATCTGCCCGGACAGTCGGTGACGACTGAACGGCTTGGCAGGATCAACCTAGTTGATGAGACCACGGCCCGGCAGGATATTGAGGAGACCGGACGCGAAATTCAGCGTTACCACCGTTTGACCCTCCAGTCACAGGTGGACGGCAGCTATCGGATTGAAGGCGCCGCGCTCGACCAACGTTTATGTCTGCTGCATGCGCTGCGGCGGGGGCTGCGCCTCTGCCCACAGTTCGTTAATCATCATTTTACCCCGGCGCTGAAAACGCAGCTTAAACAGGAAGGCATTGCCCGCACCTTATACGATGATACCAATCTGCAGGCGCTGGTGAACCGCTGCGCGCGGGCGCTCAATCGCCAGTTTGACTGCCGCGACGTGCAGTTTCTGCGCTTGTACCTGCAGTACTGTCTGCTCGAACATCACCGGGGATACTCTCCGGACTTCAATGAGGAACAGCAACGCTGGGCTCAAACCGCCGCCGAGTTCACCCTGGCGCAGGAGATTGTCCGCCACTGGCAGCGTCGGGTCGGCGCTCCGCCCCATGTCGGAGAACCTTTTTTCCCTCGCTGCTGTTTATGTTGCTCAAAACCCCCGACCCGGTCCGCGACGGTCACCCGCACGATCGCCGCCTGCGGCTGGCTATCTCCGGCCTGATCCACCGCTTTCAGATCCTCGCTGGCAGAGCGTTCAGTGATGAGCAGGGGCTCAGCGATCAACTCTATATTCATTTGTCGCAGGCGTTGATCCGCAGCGTGTTTGCTATCGGCATCGACAGCACGCTCACAGAGGAAGTGACCCGGCTCTACCCTCGCTTACTGCGTACCACCCAGGCGGCATTGAGCGAATTCGAGGAGGCCTGGCACATCCGTTTTAATGAGGAAGAGACCGGTTTAATCGCGGTGATCTTTGGCGCCTGGCTGATGCAGAAAAGCGACCTGCACGAGAAACAGGTGCTGTTGCTAACCGATGACAACCCAGCAATTGAAGAGGCCCTGGAACAACAGCTGCGCGAACTAACGCTGCTGCCGCTGAATATCAAATACCAGAGCGTAGAGCGCTTTCAGAAGGAAGGTGCGCCCAAAGGGGTGACGCTTATCGTCACCCCCTATGCGACGGCGCTGCCGCTGTTTTCGCCGCCGCTGATCCACGCGGAGAACTACTTCACTGAACGCCAGCAGCAGCATATCTGCGCCATGCTCGAGGACTAGGCCGCCACCGCTTTTGGCCGTATAGCCATCGCCGGGAGCGTCAGCAGGGCCATCACCCAGAATACGCCCTGGTGCAGGTGCTGATAGAGGAAACCGGCGAAGACGGTCATGATGGCAATACTGCCGCCCATCGCCACCGCGGAGTAGACGGCCTGCAGACGGATCACTTCGCTACCCTGACGGGCGGCGATATAGCGCATCGCCGCCAGATGACACACCGTGAAGGTGCCACAGTGAAGGATCTGCGCAAGGATGAGTCCCGGCAGCGCCGTGGTCCAGCCCATCAGTCCCCAGCGAATCAGCCCGCAGACGGCGGAGAGCAACAGCAGGTCGCGGGCGCTGAAGCGGCGGAACACCTTTTTACTCAACGCGAAGATCACCACTTCCGCCACCACGCCTAACGACCACAGATAACCGACCGCCGAGGCGGAATAGCCGGCCTGCTGCCAGTAGATGGCGCTAAAGCCATAGTAGGCGGCATGCGCTCCCTGCAGCAGACAAACGCAGGCGAGAAAGCGCCAGCTTTGGCGCACCAGCGTCAGCCAGGCCGCCATTCCGGCCCCCTGCTGCTGGCGCGACTCCCCCTGGGGCATCACCGACGGCTTAAGCAGCATGCCGAGCAGCATCGAGGCGACCCCCAGGCTTAGCATCAGCAGGATCGCCCGGTAATCGAACAGGCTCACCAGCTTGCCGGTCAGCGCCGAACCAATCACAAAGGCAATAGAGCCCCATAGCCGCACCCGGCCATAGTCCATGGTGATCTGCTTTTGCCAGGTGTTGGCCAGAGCATCCGTCAGCGGCACCAGCGGCGAAAAGAACAGGTTGAAGCCGATGATGATCGCCAGCAGCCATGCTACGTGGCTGCCGGCCCAGAAGGCCAGCGCGAAGAGCAAGGTTAACAGCGCCAGCACGCGCAGCGCGGCGATCAGCCGGGAGGGATCGCTCACCCGCGGGGCAATCAGCAGACTGCCGAGAAAACGGGCCACCAGACCGGCGCCAAGCAAAATGCCGATGGTTTCCGGAGTCAGCCCGTTTCCGGCCAGCCAGACGCTCCAGAAGGGCAGAAAAATACCGTAGCTAAAAAAGTAGGTGAAATAACTGAGCGCCAGCCAGCGCGTGGAGTGCAAGACCATGATTTCCTCCCGAATGGTGGCGATAGTCTGGCGACAAACCCCGGCGGGCGCAAGATGCTCTTGTCTGCCGATAGCTCGTTATTTATGCCCCCTCGATGATGATTTTCAGCGAAAAATTGAGCTTATCTCCCGCGCCTAAAACTCGCAGCCCCGGCTGCCCGTCCATGTTGTGGGCGTTTACCGGATGGCTTTGCGGCTCGAGGCAAAGGAATGATTCACCTTGCATTCTGAACAGCATCAACCACGGAGTTTGCGATAGAATTGTGATATTCATCACGTCATTGCTTACCCTCGCCCGCCCGCCCCAGCCGGAATAACCCACGTTCAGCCAACGATCTTCACCGAACTGAGCCACGCTGAAATTGGCATAGTCGGGCAAGTTTCCTTGCCAGTTGAGAGGTAAGTGATTCTCCCCTTCCGGCCAGTAACCGCTGACCTGGAACTGGACCTTGCTGCGTTCATCGAAAGGGAAAAAGGGATGAAAGCCGCAGCCGTAAAGCGCAGGGACCTCCCCATAGTGGGTAAGCGTTAGCTCCGCTATCAGCTGGTTACGCAGCAACTGGTAGCGGAGCTGCGCCAGATAATCGAAACCGCAGGCACGCTGCCGACGCAGCTGTAATACACAATACTCGGCGCCGCACTCAATAATATCCCAGCGCTGTAACCAGCCGTCACCGTGAAGAAAGAAATACTCGTCGGCATGGTGGCGAGGCAGGACAATCTCCTGCCCATGAAAAATAAAACGGTTGCCGGCGACGCGATTGGCCAATGGCAGCATCGGAAACATGCCGCCGGCGGGATTTTCATATAGCACCGGCGCTTGATATTGCCGCGAGAATAAACTTTGCACTTTGCCGCCCAGAGAAGAGACGCACATCCGCAGATGCGCGTTCTCCAGAATCCACTCTTCCGCCATTAGCGCATCTGCTCCTGCTTCGCCGCATTCACGCCCGTATGACGCTGCGCCAGCTGCTCTTCCAGCGCTTCGAGGGTGATACCTTTCGTTTCCGGGACGTTGCGCAGGATATAGAGGTAGCCGGCAGCGCAAATGACACCATACAGCAGGAAGCTTCCTGCCGCGCCCAGACCGGCATTAAGCAGCGGGAAAGTATAAGTTAACAGGAAACAGGCGATCCACAGCGCCAGGGTACCTAAAGACATCGCGAGTCCACGTACGCGGTTGGGAAAAATCTCCGCCAGCAGCACCCAGGTCACCGGCGCCAGGGTCAACGCATAAATAGCAATCGCCGCCAGCACCAGCAACAGTACCGGCCACCCCATAATGCCCATGGCGTAAGCGCCGGCGATCAGCACATAGATCAGCGTCAATCCCGAAGCGCCAAGCAGCATTAATTTTCGGCGACCGATTTTATCCACCAGCGGCAGCGCCGCAATGGTAAAGACCAGATTAACGACGCCCGTCGCGACGATCGATTTCAGCGTGCTGTTAATATCGAACCCCGCCGAGGCAAAAATCTCCTGCGCGTAGTTAAAGATGACGTTAATCCCACACCACTGCTGGAATATGGCGAGCACCATGCCAATGATCACAATCGGTTTCACCTGGGGAGCCAACAGCGCGCCGTAGGAGACTTTATTATTATCCTTTTCCAGGGTATGCGCGATTTCACGCAGGATCCTGTCGGCATAGTCGGCAGAACCAATGCGTTCCAGCGCAGCCCGGGCGCGCTCCGGTTTACCGGCCTTCATGAGCCAGCGCGGCGACTCGGGGACAAAAAACATCAGGACCAGAAACGCCAGCGCCGGCACCAGTTCCGCACCGAACATCCAGCGCCAGCCCATCTGCCCATTCCAGCTGTCCACAATCATCTGCTGCGTCGCCCCCGGCTCCACCGGTTCAGCAATCATCAGATTGATTAACTGAGCGGCCAGTACGCCAATCACGATGGTGAGCTGATTGACCGCGACAAAACGCCCTCTTTTCTCTGCCGGACTGACTTCGGCAATGTAAAGCGGGCTGAGAGCGGAAGCCAGACCAATCCCTACGCCGCCCACAATGCGGTAAACCACAAACATATCGAAATGACTGGCGACCGCCGTCCCCCAGGCCGACGCGCTGAACAGCACGGCGGAAAGAATTAATGGCAGCTTGCGCCCCAGTTTGTCTGCGCACCATCCCGAAATTAATGCGCCGAAAATACAGCCCAACAGCGCTGAGCTCATCGCCCAGCCGGACTGCGCCGGGTCCGTAATTGAAAACCAGGCTTCATAAAATGGCTTAGCGCCGCCAATCACCACCCAGTCATAGCCAAACAGTAAACCACCGCAGGCGGCGACCAGACAAATCGTCCAGACGTAGCCCATTTTCAGATGTGTCTGCGCGTTGTTCATAATGATTCCTCTATAAGGGAAACGCAGGGAACAGTAGGGTTCAGGCGGGCCGAGCCCGCCCATTGAGGTTCAGGAAAAAATGCCGCTTTGCAGGGCATGGCGAATCAGATGCGCCTTATCATGAGCCGGATTTATTTGCAGAAGCTGCTGCATCCTCTGCTGGCAGGCGGATACGTTGCCCAGCCCCAGATGGCCCAACGCTTCAATAAACAAGCAGTGCTGCTGATGTCTCTGCTGCGCTGATACATCGAGAACCACCAGGTCCGGAAGAGAGACGGCAAAAAAATCGACTTGCGGAACGTCATCCCGATGCTGCGCGGCCCAGTCGATAAAATGGCGGAAGTGCTGCTCGGCCTGCGCTGGGTTACCGCTCTTACGCAGCGCAATGCCCTGCCAGAAAAGGTAATCGGCGGGTTGATCGTTGTAGTACCGCCCGGCGTCCAGCGTTGAGCCCCCTTGCCGGGCAAGCTGGTAATATTCCGCCGCCTGCTGCGCATCCCCAGCCTGTTCTGCGCAGTAGCCCAGCAAATACCAGATATCGTTATCCGTTTGCCCAGGCAGTCGCCCCTCCCCCAGATTGTCGGGATAGCGTAATGCGGCTTTCAGACAGTCCGTGGCCTGTTTAAACGCCCCACGCTCGATGAACTGTAATGCCCGATGGAGCTGATTGAGCAAATACTGGCCGGTGATTTTCCCTTCTCCTCCTTCCCAGGGATGGAATACGCGCGTATCCAGAATCGCGGCGGCATCGGCATAATGACCGGACGCGTTCCACAGGCTTAGCAGCTCAGCGGTCAGGTCGTCCCGCTTCAGCACCACGGCTTTACGTTCCACCAGCGTCGTCAGTCGCTCATGTACCGGCCTGGCCAGTAATTTTTGCAAAAAATCGAGTTCAAACAGGAAGCGCGCATTGTCCGGCTCCAGCGCTACGGCGCGCTGCAGATAAGCCAGCGCCTGCGTTGCATCCTGCTGTTTATTCCAGGAGTAAACGCCCAGCAGACGATGAGCGGGCGCATAATCGGGAGATTTTTCGAGCGTCTCGCGCCAGCAGCTCACCGCCTCGTCATAGCGACGTTTGCTGTACCAGAAGCAACCGAGTAGATAGCGGGCAAAAGCGCTGTCGCCCAGCGACTGCAGCATCTGAACTTCATCGAGCGAGTTAGGGAAACGAACATTGTGCGCATGGCAGTGCTCGGCGGCGGCAATAAACTGTTGGCGTTCATTGGCATCATCACTTAGCGACGCACGCCAGAGCATCGGCAGCGCTTCCTGACTGTCCAGAACCGCAAGAACCTCTTTCACCGCCGACGTCTGTCCGATAGAGAGCAGCCAACCCGCCAGCAGGCTGGCGTTGACCCCTCTGCGCCCCGTGATGCGCAGCAGGGTTTCTCGCGCGTCGTCGCTCCGCTCAATCATCCAGCGCGCGCAGTGCAGCGGATAGCTCAATGGGTATTGCTCAAGAGAGGCGAAAATAAACTCCAGCGCTGCTTTCTTCTGCCCACTGTTGGCTAATGCCAGCGCTTTCAACCCCATCGCCAGAGGATTGCTGGCGTTGAACCGCAGACTGGTGTTTACTTTTTCCAGCGCATCGGCAACATCACCGCGCTTCATCGCCAGCCGCGCCAGCGACCACCAGGCGGCGTCACGGCAATTACCGCTCCAGGAGGCTTTGTAATAGTGATCCCAGGCGCCTGCATCATCCCCCATCCTTTCCAGCACGCTGGCAAGCAGCATACTGGCTTCGCCATCTCGCGGGTTCTTATTCAAACGATGCGCGCGCTGTAGCGCAGCACGGGCACACTGTTCCGCCAGCGCCCAGTCGGCACTGTTGAACGCCAGGGTACCGAGGGCAACATTATTGCGATAATCCTGCGGATCGAGCTCAACCGCCCGACGATAGTAATCCCCGGCGTAGCGGCTTGCGTGGTTGTATTGTTCAAGGTGCTGGCCGATAAAATAGAGCTCGTCACCATTGTGGATCGCTTCCGGTAACGCGGGCGCTATAGCTGGTTCGGGCAGCGGCGTCTGTTGGGTAATATGTTCCTGATAATCCAGCAGCGGCTGGTTCTCGGCGGTTTTCACTTTGAGGGTTAAGCGCCCGACGCCATTTTCCGGCAGCGTCTGCTGCCAGCTCTCACCGGGCTTCAGCGTCAGCTGAGTTTCGTACAATGGCTGATGGTCAGCGCTGAGTTCAACCACGATATGATTTAGCGGAGCAATGGCATATACGCCAAGCAGCAGTTGCCCAGACTCGCGAACCAGCTTCAGTGCCAGCTGTGTATTGGCATTTTGCACCATCCCTAACTCGCTGTAGGGAAGGAAATTTTGTACAAACACCTTCTCTTCATAAGGCGCAAGCCACGTAAAGTCAGGCTGGTTATCGGTGAAGACGCCGGTCATCAGCTCAATATAAGGGCCATTTTCATCAGTCAGATTTCGATCCCAGGCCTGGCCAAAATCCCCGTACCCCCAGCTCCACTGTTTCTTGCCAGGAGAGACATGGTGATCGGCAACATGCAGTAACCCGCCTCGCTCGTCATGATGATAAGCGCCGACAAAATCGTAATCCGACTTCTCCGCCATATACGAAGTGGGTACCGGGACGTTTTTATAACGGGAGATATCAACCCCCGCAGAATAGTCCACTTTGTAGTAGGTACCGGTGGCAATCGGGAAAGCGGAAACATCACGCTTACCATGGTCGAATACAGCGGTGACATCGGGTGGGAATACACTCTGGTGGGCATCGCCGCCTTTTACTGCAGGGTTGGCCCACCACAGGAAATGGCGCGGCGTGGCGTTACCATTGAAGATCTTGCCAGTGATTTCAATCAGCACGCGGTCAGGATAGAGCGTAAACCCGGCCATAACCTGCAAACCGCGCATGGGCTCCGCTTCCCCCATCCATACGGTCTGCGCGCCGTTTTCTCCCTGCTGAATAGAAAAATCGACCGGCTTAAAGGTCGTCGGCCGGTGATGTTGCGGCCAGTTAAATTCGATTCCGCCGGAGATCCAGGGCCCGAGCAGCCCTACCAGGGCTGGCTTAACCACCTCATTGTAATAGACGAAATCACGTTGTTTGACTTTGTCATATGCCCGGTGAATACGGCCGCCAAGCTCCGGTAGCAGCATGACCCGAAGGAAATCATTCTCCATCCACACTGCCTGATAATCGCGCATTTCGCGTTCGCCGGTCAGGGTATCAATCACGCCGTAGGGATAGACGCTGCCGGAAGATCCTTGATAAACACGTTTTTCCAGAAACATAGGGTTCGGATCTTCCGCGCCCGTCGTCCACGTTGGTAATGAAATGATTTCCTGCCAGACCTTAACCGAACCGTACATGATGCCTCCACTAAACAAAACGAAGTAAAAGTTGCAATAACAGGAGTCTATATCGCCAATTCGCTGTTAAAATGCGCAATTCTCACGCAATATAGTTAAGGGAGTTAAGTGTATGCAGCGTACTGGCTTTAATAACGCCCGGGTCCGGCAGGCCAATAAGTCGATTTTTCTTTCCCATCTATGGCGGGAAAAGCAGCTCAGTAAATCACAGCTCTCTCAACTCACCGGTCTCTCCATTCCGGCGGTGAGCAATATTCTGGCCGAGCTGCTTAGCGAGGGATTGATCGGTCACTCAACGGAACACTTGAGCAAACGGGGCGTGAACAGCGGCAGCTACCAGATCCCCGAGCACGGCGCCTGGACACTGTGCATGAATATCACCCCGACCAGCATTGAATATCAGCTTGCCGACGCCCGCCTGCTGGCAGTGGATGGCCATCAGCATTTGCCGGTCAACGCGCCCACTCCTCAGGCCCTGCTTGAGGCCATCGTTGAATGCTGGCGGCATATCCACCGCCGCTACCCGCAGCACAGCATCAATCTCGCCCTTGGCGTGCATGGACAGGTTGATCCGATTACCGGCGTTTCACAAACCATGCCCCAGGCACGCTGGAAAACACCGATCGAAATAAAGTATCTGCTTGAGGAGCGGCTTGGCGTGCAGGTTCGGGTGGATAACGACTGCGTGATGCTAGCGCTGGCGGAGAAGTGGCAGCATCAGGGTACACAGCAGGATTTTTGCGTGATCAACGTCGACTACGGTATCGGCTCGTCATTTGTGATTAACGATCATATTTATCGCGGCAGTCTGTACGGCAGCGGGCAGATAGGGCATACGATTGTCAATCCTGACGGCAACGCCTGCGACTGCGGAAGATACGGTTGCCTCGAAACCGTCGCCTCTCTCAGCGCGCTGAAAAAACAGGCCCGAATGTGGCTCAAAACGCAGCCTGAAGCAACGCTCGCCCCTGAGCAGTTAACCACGGCGTCGCTCATTGAGGCCTGGAAAGAGGGAGATGTGCAAATTCGCGCATGGGTTGATAACGCTGCCAACGCGATTGGCTTAAGCCTCTATAATTTCCTGAATATATTAAATATTAATCAAATCTGGCTTTACGGGCGCAGCTGCGCCTTCGGTGAGCAGTGGCTGGAAAGTATCGTCAAACAAACGGGTTTCAACCCCTTTGACCACCGGGATACGCCGCGAGCGCACGCCACCCAAATTGGCTTTGGCCAGCTGACACGCGCCCAGCAGCTGATGGGGATAGGTTATCTGTACGTTGAGGAGCAATTGCAGACGCTGGTTTAGTCATAAACGAACGTGGCGGAGCGCAAATTTGTGTATTACGTTTAAATCACACGTCTCTCATAACGAGCTGATTATGAACACACTCCGCTATTTTGATTTTGGCGCTTCCCGCTCTCTGTTGCTGCTTATCGCCCGCATCGCCGTGGTGATTCTGTTTATTCTTTTTGGCTACCCCAAACTGCTGGGCTTTGACGGTACGGTGCAGTACATGGCCGCCTCCGGCGCGCCGATGCCGACCCTGGCGGCGATTATCGCCGTCATTATGGAAGTGCCTGCCGCGATTCTGATTGTGCTCGGCTTTTTCACCCGCCCGCTGGCGGTCATCTTTATTTTCTACACCCTGGGCACGGCGGTGATTGGCCATCACTACTGGGATATGACTGGCGATGCGGTATTGCCGAACATGATTAACTTCTGGAAAAACGTCAGCATCGCCGGCGCTTTCCTGCTGCTGGCGGTAACCGGCCCCGGGGCGATCTCCCTCGACCGCCGCTAATCTCCAGACGCAAAAAAGGCCGCATACGCGGCCTTTTTGATGTCAACGCTAACGCTTACGCATATACCGGGAAGCGGGCGCAGATATCCAGCACTTTACCTTTCACGCGCTCAATGACCGCGTCGTCATTGATATTGTCCAGCACGTCACACATCCAGCCAGCCAGCTCTTTGACTTCCGCTTCTTTAAAGCCGCGGCGAGTCACAGCCGGAGAACCGATACGGATACCGGAGGTCACGAACGGGCTCTTCGGATCGTTCGGCACGCTGTTTTTGTTGACGGTGATGTTGGCGCGGCCCAGAGCGGCGTCAGCTTCTTTACCGGTCAGGTTTTTATCCACCAGATCCAGCAGGAACAGGTGGTTCTCAGTACCGCCAGACACCACTTTGTAGCCGCGGTTCAGGAACACTTCCACCATCGCTTTAGCGTTTTTCGCAACCTGCTGCTGGTAAACTTTAAACTCTGGCTCCATCGCTTCTTTCAGCGCCACCGCTTTCGCCGCGATAACGTGCATCAGCGGGCCGCCCTGCGCGCTTGGGAATACCGCAGAGTTCAGTTTTTTGTACAGCTCTTCGCTACCGCCTTTCGCCAGAATCAGGCCGCCGCGCGGACCCGCCAGGGTTTTGTGGGTGGTTGTGGTCACAACGTGAGCATGCGGAACCGGGTTCGGGTACACGCCAGCGGCAATCAGGCCTGCCACGTGCGCCATATCGACGAACAGGTAAGCGCCGATGCTGTCAGCGATTTCACGCATTTTCGCCCAGTCAACGATACCGGAGTAAGCGGAGAAACCACCGATGATCATCTTCGGTTTGTGTTCCTGAGCCTGCTTCGCCATGTCGTCGTAGTCAATTTTACCGGACTCATCAATACCGTAAGGGATGATGTTGTACAGTTTGCCGGAGAAGTTAACCGGGGAGCCGTGAGTCAGGTGGCCGCCCTGCGCCAGGTTCATACCGAGCACGGTGTCGCCCGGCTGCAGCAGCGCGGTGTAGACGGCAAAGTTAGCCTGGGAGCCGGAGTGCGGCTGGACGTTAGCATAGTCAGCGCCGAACAGTTCTTTCGCGCGGTCGATTGCCAGCTGTTCAACCACGTCGACGTATTCACAGCCGCCGTAGTAACGCTTGCCCGGATACCCTTCAGCATATTTGTTGGTCAGCTGAGAGCCCTGCGCCTGCATAACGCGCGGACTGGTGTAGTTTTCGGAGGCGATCAGTTCGATGTGCTCTTCCTGACGTACTTTTTCCTGCTCCATAGCCTGCCACAGTTCGGCATCATAATCGGCAATGTTCATTTCACGCTTTAACATCCGCATCTCCTGACTCAGCTAACAATAAAATTTCGGCCTAAAAAGGCGGTCCGATTGGACAACGGCCCACAGTATAACCGAATCATTCTGTGATAACAGGTCTTGACAAAGGATTTTACGCAAACGATTGGCTCCGCATGACACAAGGCTTTGAGCAATAACGCCTCTCTCAGTATCAACGGATTTCTTTTCAGGTTTGTGATGCAAATTCTTCATGTTGTAACTGGATCGGGGGAATGTGTTAAAGAACCATTTACAACGCAGGGTTATTTCTTTAAGATGCATTTAAAATGCATCATTAAGATAACACATAAGGAAGCACGCTATGCTTGACGCTCAAACCATCGCCACGGTAAAAGCCACCATTCCCCTGCTGGTAGAGACCGGCCCGAAATTAACCGCCCATTTCTACGATCGTATGTTCGCGCATAATCCGGAGCTCAAAGAGATCTTCAACATGAGCAACCAGCGCAACGGCGATCAGCGTGAAGCGTTATTCAACGCTATTGCCGCCTACGCCAGCAATATCGATAACCTGCCTGCCCTGCTGCCGGCGGTGGAAAAGATCGCCCAGAAACACACCAGCTTCCAGATCAAACCGGAGCAGTACAATATTGTTGGCAGCCATCTGCTGGCGACCCTCGATGAAATGTTCAGTCCGGGCCAGGAAGTGCTCGATGCCTGGGGTAAAGCCTACGGCGTGCTGGCGAACGTCTTTATCGGCCGTGAAGCCGAGATCTATCAGCAAAACGCCAGTAAAACCGGCGGCTGGGAAGGGACCCGCGCGTTTCGCATCGTGAAGAAAACCCCGCGCAGCCAGCTTATCACCAGCTTTGAGCTCGAACCGGTTGATGGCCAGCCGGTCGCCGATTACCAGCCTGGCCAGTACCTGGCCATCTGGCTGAAACCGGAAGGCTTCGAATATCAGGAAATCCGCCAGTATTCCCTGACCCGCAAAGCGGACGGCAAAGGCTACCGCATTGCGGTTAAACGCGAGGAAGGCGGTCAGGTTTCCAGCTGGCTGCATAACCATGCCAGCGAAGGCGATGTGGTCTATCTGGCCGCCCCGGCGGGAGATTTCTTCCTTAACGTTAAGCCGCAGACGCCGGTCACCCTGCTCTCTGGCGGCGTCGGGCAAACGCCGATGCTGGCGATGCTGGATGCGCTGGCGAAGAGCGGTCATCAGGGTCAGGTGAACTGGTTCCATGCGGCGGAAAATGGCGACGTTCACGCCTTTGCCGATGAAGTGAAGGCGCTCGGCGCGGCGCTGCCGGCGTTTACCTCTCACGTCTGGTATCGCACCCCGACTGAGGCCGACCGTCAGGCTGGACGTTTTGATAGCGAAGGTTTGATGGATTTAGCAGCAGTGGCGGACAATATTCGCGACCCGCAGATGCAGTATTATCTCTGCGGCCCGGTAGCGTTTATGCAGTTTGCAGCGAAGCAGCTGGTCGAATTAGGGGTCAACAAAGACAACATTCATTACGAATGCTTCGGCCCGCATAAGGTGCTGTAAGCCCCGACGACGCGGGGATCTGTAGGCCGGGTAAGCGCAGCGCCACCCGGCAATACTGCAGCGAGCGGCGAGCGTTAAATCGCCGCGTCGTCTTCTTCGCCGGTACGAATACGAATGACCCGCGCCACGTCGAAGACAAAGATTTTACCGTCGCCGATTTTACCGGTCTGTGCGGTACGGATGATGGTATCCACACAGGTATCGACGATATCGTCGGTCACCACAATTTCAATTTTTACTTTCGGCAGAAAATCGACCATATACTCGGCACCACGGTACAGTTCGGTGTGCCCTTTCTGGCGGCCAAAGCCTTTCACTTCCGTTACCGTCATCCCGGTGATGCCGACTTCGGCCAGCGCTTCACGCACGTCATCCAGTTTGAAAGGTTTAATAATCGCATCAATCTTTTTCATGGGGTTCCTGTCTTAATCGCGTAACCGGTTGCTTACCGTATCATAACTTGCGCTATAGTGCGGAGCTACTCTTTAAAGTCGTTGGCGTCGAGCTCATGGCGCGACAGCAGCTTATAGAATTCGGTGCGGTTGCGCCCTGCCATCCGCGCGGCGTGAGTGACGTTGCCCTTGGTAATTTGCAGCAGCTTGCGCAGGTAGTTCAGCTCAAACTGATTGCGCGCCTCCACGAAGGTCGGCAGCGCCGTGTTCTCGCCCTCCAGCGCTTGCTCAACCAGCGCGTCGCCGATCACTGGCGACGAAGTCAGGGCCACGCACTGCTCGATCACGTTCACCAGCTGGCGCACGTTGCCCGGCCATTTGGCGGCCATCAGCCGCTTCATTGCATCGCTGGAAAATGCCCGCACGAACGGCTTATGGCGATCGGCGGACTGACGCAGCAGATGGTTGGCCAACAGCGGAATATCTTCCGTGCGTTCGGAGAGCGGCGGTATTTTCAGGTTCACTACGTTGAGGCGGTAGAACAGGTCTTCACGAAACTCGCCGCGGGCCATCGCCTTCGGCAGGTCGCGGTGGGTGGCGGAGATAATCCGCACGTTGATTTCGATATCGCGGTTGCTGCCCAGCGGGCGCACCTTGCGCTCCTGCAGGACGCGCAGCAGCTTCACCTGCAACGCAACCGGCATATCACCGATCTCGTCGAGAAACAGCGTACCACCCTCAGCGGCCTGGAATAATCCTTCACGGTTACTGACCGCGCCGGTAAAAGCGCCCCGCGCATGGCCAAACAGTTCGGATTCGAGCAGCTGTTCCGGCAGCGCGCCGCAGTTGATCGCCACGAACGGCTTATCATGACGCGGGCTGGCGTTGTGGATCGCCTGGGCGACGATCTCCTTCCCGGTCCCGCTCTGGCCATTAATCAGTACGCTGACATCCGATTGCGCCACCATTCCGGCCTGCTCAAGCAGGCGCAGCATCAGCGGGCTGCGGGTTACAATCGCCTGGCGCCAGGCTTCGTCGGTGGCCGGCGAGCGCTGCTCCAGCGCCTCATCAATGGCTTTATATAAGGCATCTTTATCGACCGGCTTGGTCAGGAAGCTGAACACCCCCTGCTGGGTAGCCGCCACGGCGTCGGGAATCGAACCGTGAGCGGTGAGAATGATCACCGGCATGCCGGGGTGGCCCTTCTGGATCTCGCTAAACAGCTGCAGGCCGTCCATTTCATCCATCCGCAGATCGCTAATCACCAGATCCACTTTCTCACGCCCCAGCACGCGCAGCGCTTCCGGCCCGCTCTCGGCGGTGACCACGCTGTAGCCTTCGCTGACCAGGCGCATGCCCAGTAGCTTCAACAGTCCCGGATCGTCATCCACCAGCAGTAAACGCGCCGGTTTACGGATCGTCATGGATCACCTCCGGCACTTTTTCGCTGCCGAAATTGCCGCCCGGCTTGCGGCTGGAGAGCTGGCGTTCGATATCCGTCAGGTTCTCCAGCTTGCGGGTGGTAAGCTCCAGCTGCTCGCGCAGCGCCAGCTCCTGCTGACGCAGTGTCTCCAGTTCGCTATCGCTGGACTGCTGAAGCTTAGCGTAACGGGCACGCTCTTCCACCAGCTGCAGCTGACGGGTCTGGCCGTCGCGCCAGAGCTGATACAGCGGGCGGACCTGAACGGCGATTTGCGGGCTGAAGGTATCGAGACGCGCCACCAGGTCGCGGCGCTCCTCAGGGGTAATTTTAGCATCAGCAAGCAGGATGCCGCGACGAAACGCGTCCTGCCAACTGTCGTCGGTATGGCGTTTCGCCTCCGCCCGCGCCTGCGCCGGCGCGAGGCGATCGGCACAGTCAATGCCCCGCAGCCAGTAGAGGGGATTTTTGTCGCTGGCATCGCTGCTGTGCGCCCAAATATCCGCGCAGTCTACCGCGACAAAATCGGCCACCTGATGCTGCGCCTGCCCGGGGGCGGCGGTACCTTCCGCGGTATGCGGTGAAAAGCCGGCGGAACACCCCGCCAGCGTCAGACAAGCAATGCCTGAAAGCAGCCATCCGCTGAGGGAACGGCGCCAGGCCAGGAATTGGGACATAGTTCCCCGATATCGATTCATAAGTTGGATTATTCCGGCGCTGAGGGAAGCGTAATGCGAAAACAGACCTGCCCGGCGGGCGCATCAACTAAGCTGAGCTCCCCTTGCATCTGCCGGACGCAGTCGCGGGCGATACTCAACCCCAGTCCACTGCCCTTAACGGCCCCTTTACGCTGGTGACTCCCCTGGTAAAAAGGCTCGAATATCATGTTTTTTTCCGCGGCCGGGATCGGTTCGCCGCTGTTGGCGACATCAATACGCACCTGCTCTCCGTGCCGGTAGCTATGGATACGGATGTTACCGGATTCAGCGCCATAGTGCACCGCATTGGAGTAGAGATTATCCATTACGCTTATCAATAGCGCAGGCTCTGCCAGGCAACGCCGCGCCTGCAGCGTCAGTTCGGTATGCATCAGTTTAGCCCGCGCGGGCAGGCTGTGCGCCGCCACGACGTTTTCCACCAGGTCCACCAGGTCCACCGCTTCGCGAGCCACCGGGCCGTCGGCCTGTTTTCGGTTATAGTCCAGCAGCTGTTCAATCAGCTTTTGCAGGTTACGGCTACTGCTGTCGAGGATCTCGACAATCTCCTGCTGCTCAGGGGTCAGGGGCCCCGCGACCCGGTCGGCCAACAGCTCGGTACCTTCACGCATACTGGCCAACGGGGTTTTCAGCTCATGCGACAGATGGCGAAGAAATTGATGCCGCTGCGACTCCAGCCACGCCAGGCGCTCGCTGAGCCAGATGATGCGCTTGCCCACCGATCGCAGCTCGCGCGGGCCGGTAAACAATGCGGCGTCGTCCAGCGACTTTCCTGCCCCCAGCTGATTGATCATTCTTTCGATGCCTTTCACCGGGCCGATAATCATGCGGGTGAAGAGTAGCACCAGCGCCAGGCTCAGCAGAAACAGCACCAGCGCCTGCCAGCCGAAAAACTGGCCGCGTTCGGCTATCTCCTGCTGCAGCTGTTGGCCACGAGAATAGACGACCGCCCGGGTCGCCTGCACCATATCGCTGTTATTACTGGCGAAAACTTCCAGTCTGGCGGCTGCCTGGGCATCGGGTCCGCTATTTTTACACTGCAGCTGCGCCAGATCGCTGACATCCTGACGCAGCGCCTGCCAGAGCTTCTCGTCCGGCAGCACGCCGGCGTGGGCGTCCAGCATCTGGCTGTAGCGCTGCCGCTGGTTTTGATAGACGCGCGCCAGCGTCGGATCGTCCAGCACGCAGTACTGGCGATAGCTGCGCTCCATCTCCAGTGCGGCATTGATCATCGCCTCGCTGCGTCGGGCGTCGACCAGGGTGGTACGGTTAATATGCGCCGCCTGGGCGCTAAGGGCGTTCAGGCTCTGCCAGGCCTGCCAGGCCAGCACCAGCAATGGCAGCAGGATCAGCACAAAAGAGAGCGTCACCAGCTGACGCAGCGAACGGGGGAAAAGAGAGAGTTGCTTCAAGGATGTTGTCTCAATCATTAGCTCTGGTCGATGCTAACTGAGGAGCGCGCCGGAGAAAAGCGCTACCGCTGAGTGCTGCGCCGCAGAAACAACAAAGCCAGGCGCAAGGCCTGGCTTTGTTCAGGAATGAGGCGGTGCCTTACTCGACGTTTCGCCCGATGTCTGATAAAGCCAGGCTGTTATCAGGAGTTGGACGGCAGGCACCTGTTTGTGCGTCATTCGAAGTTTATGTAGCGCGTCCCGAAGGGGCTGACATAAGAAGGTGAATGAGCCACTGGTTAATATTATGCATGAACTATGCCAGCTCTCAAAACATTTTATTAACATACTGATATATATGACATTAACCGCAAGAACAGTCGAACTACCACTGTTTATTTTTCACCCGCGTTGTCGCTATTTAGCGACACCAAATAGGCTACCGATTACTCATCATTTAAATCAATAACTTAAGTGTCGCCTATTGACGACACTGCAATATCGCAGTTGTCGGCAATTCCCGACACCCTGGCGTGCCGACCATCACAGATAAAAAAAAGCCCCCTGTCAGGCAGGGGGCTGATACGTTCGCGTGAAGCGCGGCGGGAAGATTAACCCAGCTGTTTACGCGCGTTACGGAAGATACGCATCCACGGGCTATCCTCGCCCCAGTTCTCCGGGTGCCAGGAGTTGCTTACGGTGCGGAAGACGCGTTCCGGGTGCGGCATCATGATGGTCGCGCGCCCGCTTTCGCTGGTCACCGCGGTGATACCGTTCGGGGAACCGTTCGGGTTCGCCGGATAGGTTTCGGTCACTTTGCCGAAGTTATCCACGAAGCGCAGCGCCACCAGACCTTTGCTCTCCAGCTGGGCCAGATGCGCGCTGTCGCGCACTTCCACCTGACCTTCGCCGTGGGAGACCGCAATCGGCATCCGTGAGCCAACCATGCCTTCCAGCAGCAGGGATGGGCTTTGCGTCACTTCCACCAGGCTAAAGCGCGCTTCAAAGCGGTCAGACTGGTTGCGCACAAAGCGCGGCCACAGGTCGCTGCCCGGGATCAGCTCGCGCAGGTTGGACATCATCTGACAGCCGTTGCACACGCCGAGCGCCAGCGTCTGCGGACGATGGAAGAAGGTCGCGAACTCATCGCGCACGCGCTCGTTGAACAGAATCGACTTCGCCCAGCCCTCGCCCGCGCCCAGCACGTCGCCGTAGGAGAAGCCGCCGCAGGCTACCAGGGCATGGAAATCGCCCAGACCGGTCCGGCCGGCCAGCAGGTCGCTCATATGCACGTCGATGGCGTCAAAGCCGGCACGATGGAAGGCGGCCGCCATTTCAACGTGGGAGTTCACCCCCTGCTCGCGCAGGACGGCCACTTTCGGCCGCGCGCCGGTGGCAATGTACGGGGCGGCGACGTCGTCGTTAATATCAAACGAGAGCTTCACATTGAGGCCCGGATCGGCATCATTGGCTTTCGCCTCATGCTCCTGATCGGCGCAGGCCGGGTTGTCGCGCAGACGCTGCATCTGCCAGGTGGTTTCCGCCCACCACATGCGCAGCGTGGTGCGGCTTTCGCTGAACACCGTCTGACCGCCGGCGGTCAGCACGAAGCGATCGCCCTCAACCGCTTTACCGAGGTAATGCACGCAGTCCGCCAGGCCGTTAACCGCCAGAATGGCTTCCACCGCCTCACGGTCTGCGGCGCGGACCTGAATCACCGCCCCCAGCTCTTCGTTGAACAGCGCGGCCAGATGGTCGTCGCCCAGCGCGGCGATATCCGCTTCCACGCCGCAGTGGCCGGTAAAGGCCATTTCCGCCAGGGTGACCAGCAGACCGCCGTCGGAGCGGTCGTGGTAGGCCAGCAGTTTACGCTGCGCCACCAGGGCCTGCATCGCATTCCAGAAGCCTTTCAGTTGCGCGACATCGCGCACGTCAGCCGGCTTGTCGCCGAGCTGGCGATAGACCTGCGCCAGCGCCGTCGCGCCCAGCGCGTTGTGCCCTTTACCGAGGTCGATCAGCAGCAGGGCGTTATCTTCCGTTGAAAGCTGCGGCGTGACGGTATGACGGACATCTTCGACACGGGCGAAGGCAGAGATGACCAGCGACAGCGGAGAGGTCATCTCGCGCTGCTCGCTGCCTTCCTGCCAGCGGGTTTTCATCGACATCGAGTCTTTACCGACCGGAATGGTCAGGCCCAGCGCCGGGCACAGCTCTTCGCCCACCGCTTTCACCGCCTCATACAGGCCAGCGTCTTCACCCGGGTGGCCGGCGGCGGCCATCCAGTTAGCCGACAGCTTCACGCGGTTCAGCTCGCCAATCTGCGTGGCGGCGATGTTGGTCAGCGCTTCGCCGACCGCCAGACGGCCAGAGGCCGCGAAGTCCAGCAGGGCGACCGGGGCGCGCTCGCCCATCGCCATCGCTTCGCCATAGTAGCTGTCGAGGCTGGCGGTGGTCACCGCGCAGTTGGCCACCGGGATCTGCCACGGGCCAACCATCTGGTCGCGGGCGACCATACCGGTCACGGTGCGGTCGCCGATGGTGACGAGGAAGGTTTTCTCGGCCACCGTCGGCAGATGCAGAACGCGGTTAACCGCATCGGCAAGGGTAATCGGTTGGCGATCCAGTGCACTACCCTGAGCTTTCAGAGTCTGCACGTCGCGGGTCATTTTCGGCGTTTTGCCGAGCAGGACGTCCAGCGGCAGGTCGATCGGCTGATCGTTAAAGTGGCTGTCGCTCAGGCTCAGATGCTGCTCAGCGGTGGCTTCGCCGATAACGGCATAAGGCGCGCGCTCGCGGCGGCACAGTTCGTCGAACAGCGGCAGCTGCTCCGGGGCGACCGCCAGAACATAACGTTCCTGCGATTCGTTACACCAGATCTCCAGCGGACTCATCCCTGGCTCATCGCTGAGAATATCGCGCAGCTGGAATTTACCGCCGCGGCCGCCGTCGCTCACCAGCTCCGGCATAGCGTTGGAGAGACCGCCGGCGCCAACGTCGTGGATAAAGAGGATCGGGTTGGCGTCGCCCAACTGCCAGCAGCGGTCGATCACTTCCTGACAGCGGCGCTCCATTTCCGGGTTGTCACGCTGTACGGAGGCGAAATCGAGATCGGCATCGGACTGGCCGGAGGCCATAGAAGACGCTGCGCCGCCGCCGAGGCCGATGTTCATCGCCGGGCCGCCCAGCACGATCAGCTTCGCGCCAACGGTAATCTCGCCCTTCTGCACGTGCTCACCGCGGATGTTGCCGATACCGCCGGCCAGCATGATCGGTTTGTGGTAGCCACGCAGCTCTTCGCCATTGTGGCTGGTGACTTTCTCTTCATAGGTGCGGAAGTAGCCGTTCAGCGCCGGACGACCAAATTCGTTGTTAAACGCCGCGCCGCCCAGCGGGCCTTCGGTCATGATGTCCAGGGCGGTGACAATGCGATCCGGTTTACCGAAATCTTCTTCCCACGGCTGTTCGAAGCCCGGGATACGCAGGTTGGAAACCGAGAAGCCCACCAGGCCCGCTTTCGGCTTCGCGCCGCGGCCGGTGGCGCCTTCATCGCGGATTTCGCCGCCGGAGCCGGTTGCCGCGCCCGGCCATGGAGAGATGGCCGTCGGGTGGTTATGGGTTTCCACCTTCATCAGAATGTGCGCCGGCTCCTGATGGAAGTCGTAGCGCCCGGTCTGATGGTCGGCGAAATAGCGCCCGACTTCAGACCCTTCCATCACCGCGGCATTATCTTTATAGGCCGACAGCACGTAGTCCGGCGTTTTTTCAAAGGTGTTTTTGATCATTTTGAACAGCGACTTCGGCTGCTGTTCGCCGTCGATGATCCAGTCGGCGTTGAAAATCTTGTGGCGACAGTGCTCTGAGTTCGCCTGGGCGAACATATACAGCTCGATATCGTTCGGGTTGCGTCCCAGGCGGGTAAACGCGTCCTGCAGGTAGTCAATTTCGTCGTCGGCCAGCGCCAGACCCAGACGGAGGTTGGCGTCAATCAGCGCCTGACGCCCTTCGCCCAGCAGGTCAACGCTGGTCACCGGCGTCGGCTGATGGTGAGCGAACAGCTTTTCGCCCGCTTCCAGCGCGTCGAAGACGCTCTCCATCATGCGGTCGTGCAGCTCCGCCGCCACCGCGGCCCACTGCGCTTCGGTCAGGGTTGAGGCTTCAACGTAATACGCCACGCCGCGCTCAAGACGCACAACCTGCGCCAGACCGCAGTTGTGAGCGATATCGGTAGCTTTAGAAGACCAGGGAGAGATGGTGCCAGGGCGAGGGGTCACGAGCAGTAATTTACCGGTCGGGGTATGGCTGCTTAAGCTCGGGCCATACTGAAGCAGTCGCGCCAGGCGCTCGCGATCGTCAGCGCTCAGCGGGGCGTTCAGATCGGCAAAATGAATATATTCGGCATATATGGCGCTTACCGGAAGGTTGGCCGCCTGAAATCGTGCCAGCAGTTTATTAATACGGAATGCCGACAGTGCAGGTGAACCACGCAAAATTTCCATCATAAGTCTCTCGTCTTCGAAGCTTTCAGGGTGAGCCAGGGGGGGGGAAACGGGCGTCATTATAGTGAATCCTGCGCCCCGACGAAACCGTTTGCGTAGAAATAAAATCATTGATGCTGTTTATCAATAAATGTGACGACCATCGCGAATAAGTTGCCAACTGGCGCATTATTAAGCAGAATGCCGCACATTCGACGACAACCTTGCGTTTTTTCCGGACATCGCCTGCTGAGGAACCTGAAGCTGCAGAAGATTAACTCTCTAGAAAAAATTAAAGATTAATTATCTGCTGATCGGCATTGTCACCCTTTTGCTGGCGGCGGCCCTGTGGCCGTCGATCCCCTGGTCTGGTAAACCCGAGAACCGGGTGGCGGGCATTATCGCTCGCGGCGAGCTGCGCATCAGCACTATCAACTCGCCAATGACCTTCGCCACCATGAACAATAAAGCGTTCGGTCTGGATTATGAACTGGCGAAGCAGTTTGCCGACTACCTTGGCGTAACGCTTAAGATAACCGTCCGGCAAAACATCAGCCAGCTGTTTGACGACCTCGACGACGGTCAGGCCGATATGCTGGCCGCCGGACTGGTCTATAACCAGGAGCGAGTGAAAAACTATCAGGCCGGCCCCACCTACTATTCCGTTTCGCAACAGCTGGTCTACCGCGTCGGCAATACCCGGCCACGCACCCTCGCGGCGCTGACCGCCGAGCAGCTCACTATCGCTCCGGGCCACGTGGCGATCAACGACCTGCAGACCTTAAAAGCCGAGAAATACCCGGTTCTTGCCTGGCGCGTGGACGAAAAACGCGGTACCACGGCGCTGATGCAGGCGGTGATTGACGGTAAACTTGATTACACCATCGCTGACTCGGTGGCCGTCAGCCTGTTTCAGCGCGTCCATCCGGAGCTGGCGGTGGCCCTCGATATCACCGACGAACAGCCGGTCACCTGGTTTAGCGCCCGGGACGACGATAATTCGCTGTCGGCGGCAATGCTTGATTTCTTCAACAACATCAATGAAGACGGCACCCTGGCGCGCCTCGAGGAGAAGTACCTCGGCCACGGCAACGATTTCGATTATGTCGATACCCGCACCTTCCTGCGCGCGGTGGAAAATATTCTTCCGGAGGTGCAGCCGCTGTTTGAAAAATACGCCCGCGAGATTGACTGGCGCCTGCTGGCCGCCATCGCCTGGCAGGAATCCCACTGGGATCCGCAGGCCACCTCCCCCACCGGCGTGCGCGGTATGATGATGCTCACACGCAATACGGCGCAAAGCCTGGGTCTAACCGACCGCACCGATGCGGCGCAGAGTATCGACGGCGGCATGCGCTACCTGCAGGATATGATGGATAAAGTGCCGGATTCGATCCCGAAAGATGAACGCATCTGGTTTGCGCTGGCCGCTTATAATATGGGTTATGCCCATATGCTGGACGCCATGGCGCTCACCCGCAAACAGAAAGGCAATCCTAACAGCTGGGCGGACGTTAAGCTGCGTTTACCGTTGCTGAGCCAGAAACCCTATTACAGCAAACTAAAATACGGCTATGCCCGCGGCCATGAGGCCTACGCCTATGTGGAAAACATCCGCAAATATCAGATAAGCCTTGTCGGCTATTTGTCAGAGAAGGAGCGCCAGCAGCAGCAAACGCTGGCCCTGGCGGAGGATTACCCGGCCGTGCTCCCCAATGAGCTCGAACAGCCGCAGGAGACCACCCTGCCCTTTTTCAAGTTTCGCGCCGATAAGCAGATGGATAATGCCCGGATGAAACTCCCCGGCCACCTGTATTAACTTTCCCCAGTCTGCTCCCGGGCTTTCTTCAGCGCTTTTTTCTCTTCCCGCCGCCAGCGGAAGAAGTCGCTCAGCATGGCAGAGCAGGACTCTGCCAGCACGCCTTCGCTAATCTCAACCCGATGGTTCATTCCCGGGTGGTGCAGAACATCCATCAGCGAGCCGGCGGCGCCGGTCTTGGCATCCCTGGCGCCAAACACCAGGCGGGCGATACGGCTGTGCACCATCGCGCCCGCGCACATGACGCAGGGCTCGAGGGTCACGTACAGCGTGGCGTCGATCAGGCGGTAGTTTTGCAGCACCAGTCCGCCCTGGCGTAAGGCCATAATCTCCGCATGGGCGGTGGGGTCGTGACGGCCTATCGGCCGGTTCCAGCCCTCGCCAATGACCTGATTGTTATGCACCAGCACCGCGCCCACCGGCACCTCGCCCTCTTCCCAGGCGCGTTTCGCCAGCGTCAGGGCATGACGCATCCAGTATTCATCATTGAGTTCGAGGTCAGACACAGCGGCCACTCCAGCAGAAAAAGCGGGGCGCATTATACATGGGCGCTATCAATTACACACTATTACTCCAGCTGCTGAAGCTCTCCCTGAGGGGTTACCCGCCAGCGATGCTGGCAAAAGCCGAGCAATGGATTATCCTGCTCACTATCGCTATAGCCGCTATACAGCCGCAGCGGGGCGCCAATCTTTTTCTCCAGCTGTACCACCTTTTCATGCCCCAGGCAGCGCAGGGTCAATACCCAGCCGCCCCAGCGGCGCGCGGTGCGGCTGGCTATCAGATTCACCCGCGGCAACCAGAGGGTATCGCGATAGACCTGCTCCACCAGCGACTGCGGCGAGCCGGTGATCAACCAGACGTCGGCATCGGTGCTGGTCAGGTAGGCGGTAAGCCGCGCATGAACTACCGGAAACGCCGTCACATGATGGCGAAACCAGCCGACAAACTCCGCTTCCAGCCGCTTCAGCACCGCCTCGCGGCGGCCAAAGGTTGTCGCCCACAGCAGGAGGCTCATCGGCCAGCGCGCCGCCCGTCCGCTCACTGCCAGCCCGGCAAGGATCACCGGCCCCATCGCCACCACCAGCAACAGGTTCAGCGGCAAATGGCGCAGCAGATAGCGCAGAAAACTGCCGAACATATCCTGTTGGTGTAAGGTTCCGTCCAGATCGAAAAACACCACTCTCCGTTCAGTGTGCTGCAAACTGCCTCCTTTATCTCAGAACTCGCTTCTCGTTAGGGTAAGCTTAACAGCCTGACGCCATGTCGAGGGAAAACATCCCCTGCCGTTAAGAAAGAATTAAAGTAGCAGGCGAAGGAAAAATTGTGGCTTAAGAATTTTTAATTCATAGTATACCCCTTATAATCGAATAAAAATTCTGTCAGTCACGAGCCGGACGGCTCCAGCGGAGCTCCAATGAACTGTTTAACGCGTATTCGTCAGCGCTATCCCACCCTGGCGGCGAGCGACAAAAAGTTGGCCGATTATATTCTGAGCCAGCCCGATGAGACCCGGCACCTCAGCTCGCAGCAGCTGGCAGCGGAAGCCGGTGTGAGTCAGTCCAGCGTGGTTAAATTTGCCCAGAAGCTGGGATTCAAAGGCTTTCCGGCGCTGAAGCTGGCCCTTAGTGAAGCGCTGGCGAGTAGCCCGGATCCGCACTCCGTCCCGGTGCATAACCACATTCGCGGTGACGATCCGCTGCGTCTGGTCGGCGAGAAACTCATTAAAGACAATGTCGCCGCCATGCATGCCTCGCTGGACGTCAACACTGAAGAGACGCTACGGGAAGCCGTCACGCTGCTGCGCAACGCCCGGCGAGTGATCGTCACCGGGATTGGTGCCTCCGGCCTGGTGGCGCGTAACTTTAGCTGGAAGCTGATGAAGATCGGCATCAACGCTGTTTCTGAGCAGGATATGCATGCCCTGCTGGCGACGGTGCAGGCCATGTCCAGCGACGATCTTCTGCTGGCGATCTCTTACTCCGGCGAGCGCCGGGAGATCAATATGGCGGCCGGTGAAGCGCTGCGCGTCGGCTGTAAGATCCTGGCGATCACCGGGTTTAGCCCGAACGCCCTGCAACAGCAGGCGACCCACTGCCTATATACTATCGCCGAAGAACAGGCGACGCGCAGCGCGGCCATCTCCTCCACCAGCGCGCAAATGATGCTCACCGATCTGCTGTTTATGGGGCTGGTGCAGCAGGATCTGGAGCGGGCGCCGGAGCGCATTCGCCATAGCGAAGCGCTGGTGAAAAAGCTGGTCTGAGCAGAAAATGGGCGTATAATGCCCGCCCTGTTTGTGTTGTTTCTGAGACTTTCCTGATGGCGCTGTTAATTACCAAAAAATGCATCAACTGCGATATGTGCGAGCCGGAGTGCCCGAATGAGGCCATTTCGATGGGTGACAGCATTTATGAGATTAACAGCGACCGCTGCACCGAGTGCGTGGGTCATTACGACACGCCAACCTGCCAGAAAGTGTGCCCGATCCCGAATACGATCCTGAAAGATCCGGCACACGTCGAGAGTGAAGAACAGCTGTGGGATAAATTCGTGCTGATGCACCACGCGGATAAAATTTAACCGCCCTCCTGGCTAGCTTTCGACAATCACCGTGGCGCAGGCGTAGTGGCGTTCATCAGCGAGAGTAACGTGAATAGCGCTTACTCCCATGCGTTCAGCTAAAAGGTTTGCTTCACCCCATAGCCGCAGCTTCGGCTTGCCCAGCTCGTCGTTGTAAACCTCGAACTGGTTAAACGCCAGCCCGTTACGGATCCCGGTTCCCAGCGCTTTCGCCGCCGCTTCCTTGACCGCAAAGCGTTTCGCCAGGAAACGCACCGGCTGCTGGTGCTGCTCCCAGATGCTCCATTCATGGTCGCTCAGCACCCGGCGGGCAAGGCGATCGCCGCTGCGGGCGATCACCGCTTCGATGCGGGCGATCTCGACGATGTCGGTACCCAACCCGAGAATGGCCATTAGCCGCGCGCTTCCAGCATCAGACGCTTCATTTCCGCCACCGCCTCTTTCAGGCCGCTCATCACCGCACGGCCAATAATCGCGTGACCGATATTCAGCTCATGCATTTCCGGCAGCGCAGCAATCGCTTTCACGTTGTGGTAGGTCAGACCGTGGCCGGCATTCACCTTCAGCCCGAGGCTGGCGGCGTAGGTGGCCGCTTTGGCAATACGTTCCAGCTCCCTGGCCTGCTCGGCGTCGGTTTTGGCATCGGCATAGCAGCCGGTGTGGATTTCGATATAGGGCGCGCCAACGTCCGCCGCCGCTTTGATCTGCGCTTCATCCGCATCGATAAACAGGGAGACCAGGATGCCGGCATCCGCCAGGCGTTGACAGGCATCGCGCATCTTGTCGCGCTGGCCGGCGACGTCCAGCCCGCCTTCGGTGGTCACTTCCTGACGCTTCTCCGGCACCAGGCAGCAGAAGTGCGGTTTGGTTTCGCAGGCGATCGTCAGCATCTCTTCAGTGACCGCCATTTCAAGATTCATGCGGGTGTGCAGCGTCTGGCGCAGGATACGCACATCGCGATCGGTGATATGGCGACGGTCTTCGCGCAGATGCACGGTAATGCCGTCGGCGCCGGCCTGTTCGGCAATGAAAGCCGCCTGAACCGGATCCGGGTAAGCGGTGCCGCGGGCGTTACGCAAGGTCGCGATATGGTCAATATTGACCCCTAACAATAATTCAGCCATGACAATCCTCGTTAATCATTATTCGTATTATCGGCTCGCGCCTTTCGCGCGGGCATAAACTGGCGAAACAACTCCCGGCTCTTGAGCGGTTTGCCGCCGAGATAGGGCTTCAGGGCGATACGGGTAAAGCGCTTCGCGGCGCGCAGCGTATCAACATCAGGAAACTCGCGACTCGCCAATGCTTTCAAATGGTGCCCGGTAAACGTGTTGTTATCAATCACCAGGCTGGCAATAAAGCCTTTTTCTTCACGATAGCGGTAGGTCATGGTGTCGTCTACCGGCTCGCCGCTCCCGGCGCAGTGGAGAAAATCCACGCCATAGCCCAGGTGCCCGAGCAGCGCCAGCTCAAAGCGCCGCAGCGCGGGTTCCGGCGAACCGCTGGCCCCGGCGAGCGCCTGAATGCAGTGCAGGTAGTCGAAAAAGAGTTCGGAGAAACGTGTTTCGTGCTCCAGCACGCGGGAGATAAGCTCGTTAACGTAGAGACCGCTGTAGAGGGTGATGCCGCTGAGCGGCAGCGCCAGCGAAACGGCTTCCGCGCTGCGCAGGGTTTTGACTTCGCCGCGCCCGCCGAAGCGAACCAACAAGGGGGTAAAGGGCTGTAAAGCGCCTTTGAGATTAGAGCGTTTGGAGCGTGCGCCCTTGGCAACCAGGCGCACACGACCGGATTCTTCCGTGAAGACGTCCAGCATCAGGCTGGTTTCGCTCCACGGACGGCTATGCAGGACAAAGGCGCGCTGCCATCCATCCACGTTGCGTTAACTCAGAGGTCGTCAACGTAACCGAGACTGCGCAGGGCGCGCTCGTCATCGGCCCAGCCGGATTTCACTTTCACCCACAGCTCGAGGTGCACCGGCGCTTCAAACATCTCCTGCATGTCCTTACGCGCTTCGATACCGATGGTTTTAATTTTGGCGCCTTTGTTGCCAATCACCATCTTTTTCTGCCCTTCGCGCTCGACGAGGATCAGGCCGTTGATATCGTAACCGCCGCGCTCGTTGCTGACGAAACGTTCGATTTCCACGGTGACGGAGTACGGCAGCTCAGCGCCGAGGAAACGCATCAGTTTTTCACGGATGATTTCGGAGGCCATAAAGCGTTGTGAGCGATCGGTAATATAATCCTCCGGGAAGTTATGGATCGCTTCCGGCAGATGCTTACGCACGATCGCCGCAATGGTATCAACGTTGGTGCCGGTTTCCGCTGAGATCGGTACGATATCGAGGAAATTCATCTGGCTGGCGAGGAACTGCAGGTGCGGTAACAGATCCGCTTTTTCCTGCACGTTATCCACCTTGTTGACCGCGAGGATCACCGGCGCTTTCGCGTCGCGCAGCTTGTTGAGCACCATCTCGTCGTCCTGCGTCCAGCGAGTGCCTTCCACCACGAAGATGACCAGTTCCACGTCGCCAATCGAACTGCTGGCCGCTTTGTTCATTAAGCGGTTAATGGCACGCTTCTCTTCCATATGCAGGCCCGGAGTATCAACGTAAATCGCCTGATACGGCCCTTCGGTATGGATACCGACGATGCGGTGACGGGTGGTCTGCGCTTTACGGGAGGTGATCGAGATCTTCTGCCCAAGCAGCTTGTTCAACAGCGTGGATTTGCCAACGTTTGGACGACCCACGATGGCGACAAACCCACAATAACTTTTTTCTTCGCTCATTCCAGCTCCAGCTTTTTCAGCGCCTGTTCGGCGGCAGCCTGCTCCGCCTTGCGACGGCTGGAACCTGTGCCAACCACCGGTTCACTCAGGCCACTGACCTGGCAGTGGATAGTAAATTCCTGATCGTGCGCTTCGCCGCGAACCTGGACCACCAGGTAAGACGGCAGCGGCAGATGACGTCCCTGCAGATACTCCTGCAGACGCGTCTTCGGATCCTTTTGCTTATCGCCCGGACTGATTTCGTCCAGACGGGTCTGGTACCAGGAGAGGATTAAGCGTTCAACGTTCTGAATATCGCTGTCGAGAAAAACCCCGCCAATTAACGCTTCAACGGTATCCGCGAGAATCGATTCGCGACGGAAACCGCCGCTTTTCAGCTCTCCCGGCCCGAGGCGCAGACACTCGCCCAGCTCAAACTCGCGGGCGATCTCCGCCAGCGTGTTGCCGCGCACCAGCGTCGCGCGCATACGGCTCATATCGCCTTCATCGACACGAGGAAAGCGATGATACAGCGCATTCGCGATCACGAAACTTAAAATGGAGTCACCTAAAAATTCCAGGCGCTCATTATGTTTGCTGCTGGCACTGCGGTGAGTTAATGCCTGTTGCAACAGCTCCTGATGATGAAAAGTGTAGCCCAGCTTTCGTTGAAGCCGATTAATTACGATGGGGTTCATGCGTTACCAATAAATGAATGCGTCAAAGATGCAGCACACGAAACCGACCTGAGCATTCGCTTCAAACAGTAATTTGAAACAGACCAATACGCTTTCGTGTGCAGTGTCACCCGGCAGAGCGACAACCAAAAACTTCGGGGGGATATTCTATACGCAACGACACGGGATGTCGTTAGTTTGAATGGATTTAAATACTAAATAATTCACGCCGCTGCGATAACAGCAGCGACGTGAATTCAGCAGAGGAAATTAATGAATTCCACCAATGCGCGATAACCGCACGCCGGTCGGCCATTCACCTTCCTGCTTTTCAAAACTCATCCAGATAGCGGTTGCTTTTCCGACCAGGTTGGCTTCCGGCACAAAGCCCCAGTACCGGCTGTCGGCGCTGTTATCCCGGTTGTCGCCCATCATGAAGTACTGACCGGGCGGCACAATCCAGGTGGCCAGCGGCAGACCGGACTGATGGTAGTACATCCCAACCTGATCCTGGGCAATCGGCACCATCAGAATTCGGTGCGTCACGTCGCCCAATGTCTCCTGACGCTCGGTAAGACGAATGCCGTCGGCTTTGGTTTCGCCCTTCGGCAACTGCCAGAAACCGCTGCTCGCTTCGCCGCCGTTGCTGCGGGAGAAGGTCTGAACAAAATCGCTCGGCTCCACGTTGGAATAGGTCACCGGCAGCGCGTTGCCGCAGGCCTGTCCGGAACTGCAGCCCGGCTGAATAGTGACCTGTTTGGCAACCGGATCGTAGGTGACCTTATCACCCGGTAACCCCACCGCGCGCTTAATGTAGTCCAGACGCGGGTCTTCCGGATATTTAAACACCACGATGTCGCCGCGCTTCGGATGGCCGGTCTCGATCAGCGTTTTCTGGTAGATAGGATCTTTAATGCCGTAGGCAAATTTCTCCACCAGAATAAAATCGCCGATGAGCAGCGTTGGCATCATCGAACCTGAAGGGATCTGGAAAGGCTCATAAATAAATGAACGTACCACCAGAACGATCGCCAGCACCGGGAAAACCGATGCGCCGGTTTCCAGCCAGCCCGGTTTCGGGCCGACTTTCTTCAGCGTCTTCTTGTCCAGTTGCTCGCCGGTCGCTGCCTGAGCAGCGGCCTGACGTTCACGACGTTTCGGTGCAAAAATGAACTTGTCCAGGCACCATAAAACGCCCGTCACCAGGGTTGCAATCACCAGGATCAGGGCAAACATGTTCGCCATGCCAACTCCTTAGGGTTATTTGCCGTCTTTACCAACGTGCAGAATGGCGAGGAACGCTTCCTGCGGCAGCTCAACGTTACCGACCTGCTTCATACGCTTCTTACCTTCTTTCTGCTTCTGCAGCAGCTTTTTCTTACGGCTGACGTCGCCGCCGTAGCATTTCGCCAGGACGTTTTTACGCAGCTGTTTCACCGTAGAGCGCGCGATAATGTGGTTACCGATGGCCGCCTGAATCGCGATATCGAACTGCTGACGCGGAATCAGATCTTTCATCTTTTCCACCAGCTCGCGGCCGCGATACGGCGCGTTATCGTTGTGGGTGATCAGCGCCAGCGCATCGACGCGCTCACCGTTGATCAGCACATCGACGCGTACCATGTTCGACGCCTGGAAGCGTTTGAAGTTGTAGTCCAGCGACGCATAGCCGCGGGAGGTGGACTTCAGGCGGTCAAAGAAGTCGAGAACCACTTCCGCCATCGGAATTTCATAGGTCAGCGCCACCTGTTTACCGTGGTAAACCATGTTGGTCTGCACCCCACGCTTCTCGACACACAAGGTAATCACGTTGCCGAGGAACTCCTGCGGCAGCAGCATGTGACACTCGGCGATCGGCTCGCGCAGCTCCTGAATATTATTCAGCGGCGGCAGCTTGGACGGGCTGTCGACGTAGATAACTTCTTTGGAGGTGGTCTCTACTTCGTAGACTACCGTCGGCGCGGTGGTGATCAGGTCGAGATCGTATTCACGCTCCAGACGCTCCTGAATGATCTCCATGTGCAGCAGGCCGAGGAAGCCGCAGCGGAAGCCGAAGCCCAGCGCGGTAGAGCTTTCCGGCTCGTAGAACAGAGAGGCATCGTTAAGGCTCAGTTTGCCCAGCGCGTCGCGGAAAGCTTCATAATCATCGGAGCTCACCGGGAACAGGCCGGCATACACCTGCGGTTTCACCTTCTTAAAGCCAGGCAGCGCTTTGTCTGCCGGGTTGCGGGCGGCGGTCAGGGTATCGCCCACCGGCGCGCCGAGGATGTCTTTGATCGCGCAGACCAGCCAGCCTACCTCGCCGCATTTCAGCTCGGTACGGTCAACCTGTTTCGGGGTGAAGATGCCCAGACGATCAGCGTTATACACCTGGCCGGTGCTCATGACCTTGATCTTGTCGCCCTTACGCATGGTGCCGTTTTTAATCCGCACCAGCGACACCACGCCGAGGTAGTTATCGAACCAGGAGTCGATAATCAGCGCCTGCAGCGGCGCGTCCGGATCGCCTTCCGGCGGCGGGATATCGCGCACCAGACGCTCCAGCACGTCGGTCACGCCGACGCCGGTTTTCGCTGAGCAGCGCACCGCGTCGTGGGCGTCGATCCCGACGATATCTTCAATCTCGTCCGCTACGCGCTCAGGGTCGGCCGCAGGCAGGTCGATCTTGTTGAGTACCGGAACCACTTCGAGATCCATCTCCATGGCGGTGTAGCAGTTGGCCAGGGTCTGGGCTTCTACCCCCTGCCCGGCGTCTACCACCAGCAGCGCGCCTTCGCACGCGGCAAGAGAACGGGAAACTTCATAAGAGAAGTCTACGTGGCCCGGGGTGTCGATAAAGTTCAGCTGGTAGGTCTCACCGTCGCTGGCCTTATAGTCCAGGGTGACGCTCTGCGCCTTGATGGTGATCCCGCGTTCGCGCTCAAGATCCATGGAGTCCAGAACCTGGGCTTCCATTTCACGATCAGAAAGGCCACCGCAAATCTGGATGATACGGTCAGACAGCGTCGACTTACCGTGGTCGATGTGAGCGATGATCGAAAAGTTACGTATATTCTTCATATTTAGAGTTAATTATGCCTTACGAGTATCATGAGGCCGCTGTACTGTGCCTGACGTTTTTTAATCCGAAAACGCCGCATTCTACACTACATCCGCGAAACCAGGAAATGCTGTTAGATCCAGCATACCCGCAGAAATTGTGGCGTTGTAACAGGAAAGGTAAATAAAGATAAGGGCCAGTGAAATTACTGGCCCATGTCGGAGGAAGGCGTATCAACACGCAGCAGATCCGGCGGCAGTGCGACGTTCAAAATCACCGGCTGCCAGGACTGGCGTGCAGCCAGTCGCGGCGACAGACCGCGCGCCACCAGGAAGCCGCCGACGCCGCCCAGCAGCGCGCCGCAAAGTGACGCAATATCGCTGGCAAACAGCACCTGAAAAATAGACGCCATTACAAACAGCCCCGCCAGCGGCGCCATATACACCAGCATCGCTGAGCCCAGCAGGCTGCTTTCAGCGATCCCCAGCTCCACTTTTTGCCCCGCGGCCAACGGCTGCTCGCAGGGCACGCTAATGGTATGGCTGGTCTGCGGCCCCAGCTTGTTTAGCACCCGGCTACCACAGCCGGCACGGGAGGCGCAGCTGCTGCAGGAGGCTTTAACGTCGCAGTGCACCTGCGCCACGCCGTTATGCCAGGAAACCACGGTGGCCCACTCTTTAATCATTGTACTGCCTTGAATTTAATACTGTCAGAGATACGCTTCGCCGTCTGCGGCGGCAGCTCGCCCACTACGGTTATCTCCGCGTTATCGCGCACCGTCGTGCTGACGGTGCGTCGGCCGGTGCGCAACAGCTGGTCGCTGCTGGCCGCCGTGGCGCGGTTGATATTGATCGAGAAGCTGAACAAGCCGTCGGAATAGAGACGTGATTCTACCGGACCGTCAAAGGTGGGAAGACGGCGCTGGCTGCTGGAAACCTCAGTCACGCCCTGCGGGAGCCACGTCGGCGCCCAGTTGAAGTTGGCTTTGTCGCCTCCTTCAGGCACCGACAGCTGCGGCGGCAAATTCGCTTTTGCCAGCGTCTCCATGCTGGCGCTGACGTTATCGCCAACATTGAAGGAGACAACCCGGAACTGCTCCAGCGTTTCCCCGTCGCGGTCGAGCAAATCGACGCGCAGCGGCAGCTTAGTTTCAGCATCCAGCCAGGCGATAAAGCTGTAGCGCGTGCCGTCGCGAGCCACGACGCGGATCACGTCGCAGAGGCGGTCAGCGATACGGGTACGGCCCACGGAAATAAAATCATACGCCGCGGAGAGGCGTTTGAAATCGCTATATACCAGCGATGGCAGCGAATCGACGATATAGTCGCCGTTCAGGGTGAACGGATCGAGACCGGGTTCAAAATAGCTGATTTCCGTGCCGCGCAGGACCACCTCCCGGCGCGGACCGTCCAGCTGCAGCAACTGCGCCAGCGGTTGGTTGTTCAGTCGCGCGTGACGATAGCGCAGCGACTCAACGCCTTGTTTGCTGATGCTAACAAAAGACAGCTCATAATTGAGAGACTGGCTGGCCAGGTTCATCTGCTGCAACAACGCCCCGGACGATGTATCAGCCGAGGCGTTGACAGAGAACAACAGGCTGCCTGCCATGAGCGACATGGCACACCAAAGTTGCTTCATTACTGCGATTGCGTTCCTAAAGTTTGATAGCCCGGTACCTGGACTGCGGCCTGCTGAGTCTGGGCCTGGCCAAACTGAAGCTGCTCAGCGTGCAGGCGGCGCTGCAGTTCGTAGTCCTGCAGCATGGCGTTAATTCGGCGGCGCTGTTCCTGGACCTGCGCCTGCTGGCCGCTTCCCGCTGACGCGTCAGCCGGCACGCCAAGACTTACCGGGCTTGCTTTACCCATCATGGGCAGCGTATTGAACACCGGCGCTTCTGGCTGCTGAGCGGAATCAGACTGACCATTATAGTGCTGGACGCCGACGATAACCGCAAGCGATACACAGGCGGCAACGCCCATTTGAGTCAGGGAGCTGGCCCACGGACGCACCTTGTTCCAGAACGGCATCTGCCGCCACTGATGCGGTGCGGGCTGAGATTCAGGAATAAGCGGAGCCGTCTGACGAACGGGCTCATTTTCAATGGCGGCCATCACCCGGGCGGAGATATCAAATTGCAGCACCTCAGCGGTATCGCCACGCAGCGTATCGCGGATAAGGTGATAACTCTCCCAGGTTTTTTGCATCTCAGAAGAACGACTCAGCTCGTTGAGCAGTTCGTTATCCAGCGTTTCACCATCCATTAAAGCCGAAAGTTTTTCTTTCTGCATGCCTGATACCCTTTTCCAGTATTCCGCTATCGTCAACGCCTGATAAGCGGTTGAACTTTATTATCAATAGCTTCTCGCGCCCGGAAGATACGCGAACGCACCGTCCCAACCGGACAATCCATGATAGCGGCTATCTCTTCATAGCTCAGGCCATCCAGCTCCCGTAACGTAATTGCCATGCGTAAATCTTCCGGGAGCGATTCAATGGTACGAAAAACTATTTGTCTCAGTTCTTCTGACAACATTAAGTTCTCAGGGTTCGAAATTTCTTTCAACGCCCCGCCGCTTTCGAAGTTTTCCGCCTCGTTGGCGTCAACATCGCTGGACGGCGGACGGCGCCCCTGAGCAACCAGATAATTCTTCGCCGTGTTGACGGCGATACGGTATAACCAGGTGTAAAAAGCGCTATCTCCCCGGAAAGAGTCCAGCGCACGCCATGCCTTAACGAACGATTCCTGAACAACGTCAGCGATATCGCCCGGCGGTACATAGCGGGAAACCAGGCTCGCGACCTTATGCTGATAGCGCACTACCAGCAAATTAAACGCTTTCTGATCTCCTTTCTGGACCCGTTCAACAAGGACCTGATCCGTTAACTGCTCGCTCATCCGAGGTAATGTCTCCCCAAACCCAATTCCCATGCGTCTTCAAAACACCACCCAAAATCTGCATTATGAGCAAGCTGACTGTTGGAGTGCATGAAAACAATAAAGTTCCGTTACGCTTTTTGTTTTTTGTCTGGCAACGGCGGCAGATCGTTATCAATCATTATATGCCCAGGTTGCTAAACGATAGGTAAGTCAATAAGAAAAAGCGCAGGCCCGTCTGAAGGGTATCGTAACACGCCGTTTATTTCACTATAAAATCCAATGCCATCAACCTTCCCCGCGTCTCATTTTCAGCGCGCAAGACGCCGTTTCCGTTCGCCTTTTGTTTAGCCGTCACAACAGCAGACAAAAAAATTGTACGATTCCTCACGGACCGGTGCTATTGTGAGCTAAATGTGTTTAGTAAATTAAACAAAGACAATGAATACCACTCCTGACTTCTCTTGTGATGTGTTGATTATCGGCAGCGGCGCTGCCGGTCTTTCCCTTGCCCTGCGCCTGGCTGAGCACAGTTCGGTGACAGTGCTGAGTAAAGGGCCGATCAGCGAAGGTTCGACGTTCTACGCCCAGGGTGGGATTGCCGCCGTCTTCGATGAGACGGACAGTATTGAATCCCATGTCGAAGATACCCTCATCGCCGGCGCGGGACTCTGCGATCGTCATGCGGTCACCTTCGTCGCCAGCAACGCCCGATCATGCGTCCAGTGGCTTATCGATCAGGGAGTGCTGTTTGACACCCAGGTCCAGGCCAATGGCGAAGAGAGCTATCATCTCACGCGCGAAGGGGGGCACAGCCATCGGCGCATTCTTCACGCCGCCGACGCCACCGGCAAAGCGGTAGAGACGACGCTGGTCGATAAAGCGCTTGCCCATCCTAATATCCGCATCCTTGAGCGCAGCAATGCCGTCGATTTGATCGTATCGGATAAGATTGGCCTGCCGGGCACCCGCCGGGTGGTCGGGGCATGGATCTGGAATCGTAATAAAGAGCGGGTGGAAACCTGCAGCGCGAAAGCCGTAGTACTCGCTACCGGCGGGGCCGCGAAGGTTTACCAATATACCACTAACCCCGACGTCTCTTCCGGAGACGGGATTGCGATGGCCTGGCGGGCGGGATGTCGGGTGGCGAATCTGGAGTTTAACCAGTTCCACCCCACCGCGCTATATCACCCCCAGGCGCGTAATTTCCTGCTTACTGAAGCGCTGCGCGGCGAAGGCGCCCACCTTAAACGCCCGGATGGCACCCGCTTTATGCCGGACTTTGACGAGCGCGGCGAGCTGGCCCCGCGCGATATCGTCGCCCGCGCCATCGACCATGAAATGAAGCGCCTGGGCGTAGACTGTATGTTCCTTGATATCAGCCATAAACCCGAGGCGTTTGTTCGCCAGCATTTCCCGATGATTTATGAAAAGCTGCTCGGCCTGGGAATTGATTTAACCAAAGAGCCGGTGCCGGTCGTCCCCGCCGCGCATTACACCTGCGGCGGCGTGATGGTGGATGATAATGGCCGCACCGACGTCGATGGTTTATACGCCATCGGCGAAGTCAGCTACACCGGGCTGCACGGCGCGAATCGTATGGCGTCGAACTCGTTGCTGGAGTGCCTGGTCTATGGCTGGTCCGCCGCGGAGGATATTACCCGGCGCCTGCCGCTCGCCCAGAAGGTCGCCACGCTGCCAGCATGGGATGAAAGTCAGGTGGAGATCCCGGATGAACTGGTGGTTATCCAGCACAACTGGCACGAACTGCGCCTGCTGATGTGGGATTACGTGGGGATTGTGCGCACCACCCGCAGGCTGGAGCGCGCCCTGCGGCGCATTACCATGCTCCAACAGGAGCTGGATGAGTATTACGCCCGCTTCCGCGTCTCGAATAATTTGCTGGAACTGCGCAATCTGGTGCAGGTGGCGGAGCTTATCGTACGCTGCGCGATGTTGCGTAAGGAGAGCCGCGGTCTGCATTATACCCTCGACTATCCGCAGCCGCTGCCTGACAGCGGCCCGTCGATACTCTCGCCCCTGGCTCACATAAAGAGATAAAAGTCCTCGGTCAGAGCGGTAAAGCCTTCCGAATATTGCTGCTCTGGCCCGCGGATCGCCAGCCTGTCGCTGAAACACTCCCCTGCCGTCGGGGAGAAAGCCAGCAGCACCCGATGCGGCGGTCGCAGCTCGGTCTCCGCCACGTCAGTACGCAGTCGCAGATGCCAGCCCATCGCCCTTGCCCGTTCGATGAACGCATTACCAATATCCACCGGCAACACCACGCAAAAAAAACCTTCTTCGGTAATATGCTCTGCGGCACAGGTCAGCAGGGAGGCGTGATCGAGCGTCGTGGTGTACCGCGCCTGCTCTCGCTGCGAGGTCGCGCATGGCACGCCTTCGGCAAAAAAGGGCGGATTACTGATTATCAGTTCATAGCGTCGAGTTTGCGACGGCTGCCACTGATGAATATCGGCCTGCCAGACCTCAATCCGCGAAGCCCACGGCGACGCGAGGGCGTTTTCCCGCGCCTGAGCGGCGGCCTCTTCGTCCAGTTCTACCGCCTCGACATGCACATCATCTCCGGTACGCTGCGCGAGCATCAGCGCCAGCAGGCCGCTGCCCGCGCCAATATCCAGCACATGCTTCACTCCGGCAATCGGCGCCCAGGCGCCCAGCAAAATGCCGTCGGTACCCACCTTCATGGCGCAGCGATCGTGAGCGACAAAGAACCGTTTGAAGGTAAAACCATTGCGCGGCAGCGCAAACTTCGACTGAGACATCCTCAATAACCTTGCCGACAAAAACTCCTGAACCTAAGGCTATGCACAATACCGGAGAACAGATAGCCTTACAAACAGATGAACATTACGTCAGTAACGTCTATAATCGGCGGCCCACTCAGAGGTAGAACATGACTGTAACGACTTTTTCCGAACTTGAACTCGACGAAAACCTGCTGGAAGCCCTCCAGGATAAAGGTTTCACTCGCCCGACAGCCATTCAGGCCGCCGCTATTCCGCCTGCGCTCGATGGCCGTGACATTCTCGGTTCAGCGCCGACCGGCACCGGTAAAACGGCGGCGTATCTGCTGCCAGCGTTGCAGCACCTGCTCGATTTCCCGCGTAAGAAATCCGGCCCGCCGCGCATTCTTATCCTGACGCCGACCCGTGAGCTGGCGATGCAGGTGGCCGACCACGCCCGCGAGCTGGCGAAGCATACCCATCTGGACATTGCTACCATTACCGGCGGCGTGGCGTACATGAACCACGCGGAAGTGTTCAGCGAAAACCAGGACATCGTAGTCGCCACCACCGGTCGCCTGCTGCAATATATTAAAGAAGAGAATTTCGACTGCCGCGCCGTCGAGACCCTAATCCTCGATGAAGCCGACCGCATGCTGGATATGGGTTTTGCCCAGGATATCGAAACCATCGCCGGTGAAACTCGCTGGCGCAAGCAGACTATGCTGTTCTCAGCGACGCTGGAAGGCGATGCGATCAAAGACTTTGCTGAGCGTCTGCTGGAGGAGCCGGTTGAAGTTTCCGCCAATCCGTCAACCCGCGAGCGTAAGAAAATCCATCAGTGGTACTACCGCGCCGACGATATCGAACATAAAACCAAACTGCTGGTGAATCTGTTGCAACAGCCGGAAGCCACCCGCGCTATCGTGTTTGTGCGTAAGCGCGAGCGCGTGCATGAGCTGGCTAACTGGCTGCGTGAGGCCGGGATTAACACCTGCTGGCTGGAAGGCGAGATGGTGCAGGCCAAGCGAAACGAAGCTATCAAGCGCCTGACCGACGGCCGCGTCAACGTGCTGATCGCCACCGACGTCGCTGCCCGCGGTATCGATATTCCGGACGTCAGCCACGTCTTTAACTTCGATATGCCGCGTACCGCGGATACCTACCTGCACCGTATCGGTCGTACCGGCCGCGCCGGTAAAAAAGGGACCGCCATTTCTCTGGTCGAAGCTCATGACCACCTGCTGCTGGGTAAGATTGGTCGCTATATTGAAGAGCCGTTGAAAGCCAGAGTTATCGATGAACTGCGCCCGACGACCCGTGCGCCGAGCGAGAAGCTGACGGGTAAGCCATCGAAGAAAGTGCTGGCGAAGCGTGCGCAGAAGAAAAAAGATGAAAAAGAGAAACCGCGGGTGAAGAAGCGCCACCGCGATACGAAAAATATCGGTAAGCGCCGGAAGCCAAGCGCGGCCGGGACGCCATCAGCGTCCAGCGATGAGTAAAAAAAACGCCGGGATATCCCGGCGTTTTCACATCTGGCGTTAGCCTTACAGGCTTTCGGTAAAGGTACGGGCGATAACGTCGCGCTGCTGTTCCGGCGTCAGAGAGTTGAAGCGTACCGCGTAGCCGGAAACACGAATGGTCAGCTGCGGATATTTTTCCGGATGCTCAACCGCGTCCAGCAGGGTTTCGCGACGCAGCACGTTAACGTTCAGGTGCTGACCGCCTTCGACGCGCACTTCCGGTTTCACGTCCACCGGGATTTCACGGTATTCGATTTCACCCAGTTTGCTTACCGCAACCACATCATCTTCCGCAAAACCACCTTTGGCGCACAGGCAGCGCGCTTCGCCTTTTTCGCTATCCAGCAGCCAGAAAGAGTTGAGCAGGTCGTCGTTTGCCGCTTTAGTAATTTGGATACCAGTAATCATTTGATGCCTCCCAGGCAGTGTTTATTCGATTTTGGCCTCTTCGCGGCCAATTGGTAAAACCATTGTTGTATGAGTGTATATATATCAGCCGCACCCTCGGCATTCCTTGATATAAATCAATAAAAACCACTCACCCAACGTGGGTATAGGAGGTTTTTATTGTTTTACATCAAGTTACGCCATTGTGAGCTATAAATAATTTTGTAAATTTTCAATTTTTTTGCATAAAAGCCGGCATCAGGCCGTGCCGATTTTGTTCTATAGAAAGAAGCCGTTAAGCTATAGCGATGACCCTTTTGCAGGAGAGCAAGATGACCACCCCTTTAACCTGGCATGACGTGCTGGCGGATGAAAAGCAACAACCCTATTTTCTCAATACTCTGAAGACCGTCGCCGAAGAGCGCCAGTCCGGGATCACCATCTATCCACCGCAAAAAGACGTCTTCAATGCGTTTCGCTTTACTGAACTGGGCGATGTCAAAGTCGTCATTCTCGGCCAGGACCCCTATCACGGCCCGGGTCAGGCCCATGGTCTGGCGTTCTCAGTTCGTCCGGGCGTCGCGATCCCGCCTTCGTTGCTGAATATGTATAAAGAGCTGGAGGCCACGATCCCCGGCTTTACCCGCCCCATCCACGGTTATCTCGAAAGCTGGGCACGACAGGGCGTGCTGCTGCTGAATACGGTCCTGACCGTCCGCGCCGGACAGGCGCACTCGCACGCCAGTCTGGGCTGGGAGACCTTTACCGATAAGGTTATCGCTTTAATCAATGAGCATTGCGAGGGAGTAGTTTTTCTGCTGTGGGGCTCTCATGCGCAGAAGAAAGGCGCGATTATCGATCGTCAGCGCCACTGCGTGCTGAAGGCGCCGCATCCATCACCGCTCTCTGCGCATCGCGGCTTCTTTGGCTGCAATCATTTCGTACAGACCAACCAGTGGCTGGTTGACCGCGGCGAAACGCCGATCGACTGGATGCCGGTCCTTCCCGCTGAAAGCGAGTGATTGACAGCCATAAAAAAAAGCCAGCATCAGCTGGCTTTTTTGCATTCAGGCAGGCGAATCACGCCTTGTTCTGACGCCACCATTCCGCCAGCAGGACGCCGGTCGCCACAGAGACGTTCAGGCTTTCGACATTACCGGTACCGTCGATGGCAACGCTGAGATCGGCGCTGGAAATCGCCGCATCGGACAGACCATCACGTTCCTGGCCTAACGCCAGCACCATTTTCTTCGGCAGCTCGGCTTTAAACAGCGGGGTACCATTATGGCTGGACGTTGAGACAATCGCGTAGCCCGCTTTGCGGAACTGATCGAGGGTATCGATAAAGCTGTCGCCAGTGATCGGTTCAACATGCTCCGCACCGCCCTCCGCCGTACGGATCGCCGCCCCGGACTCCAGCACGCCAGCATCCTGAACCACCACGCCCTTCACGCCAAAGTGCGCGCAGCTACGCATGATCGCCCCGAGATTATGTGGGTTACCCACATCTTCCAGCGCCAGAACGCAATCTTCTTCCCCGGCCTTCGCGACCCATTGAGCAACAGAAGTGCCCTGGCGTTTTTTGATCAGGAAGCAGACGCCGCCGTGGTGCTCGGTGCCGGAGGCTTTCGCCAGCTCGGCTTCGTCCACCACGTGATAGGCCTTACGGTTGGCCGCCATCCAGCGCAGCGCCTCTTTAAAGCGCGGCGTCACGCTCTGAATAAACCAGGCGCGAACGATAGCTTCCGGACGGCTCTGGAACAGCGCCTGGCAGGCGTTTTCGCCATATACGCGGGTCTCTTCCGCACGCTGACGACGCAGCACTTCCGGATCGATAAAGCTCTTCCCGCTGATCCCGCCGTGATCTTCTTTTACCGGCGTCTCATCGCCAGGAGCGCGGGAAACGGTACGCCACGGAGACGCATCGTCGCGATGAAAATCATCGCGTTTGCGATCGTCACGCTTACGGTCGTCACGTTTGCGATCGTCGCCGCGGCTGTTTCGTTCGTCACGCGCAGGGCGGCTGCGGCCGTCAACACGAGATTTTCCTGGACGATCTCCCCCTTTCCCGGTACGTGGGTTATGGGTGCGTTTGTCAGAATCATCATCACTGCGGACATACATCACTTTGACCTTGCCGCTTTTATTTTTCAGTTCGTCGCTCATCAATTTTCTCCACCTGCGCTGCGCGAAGCGCGCAGATTACCCGATGTGCCATCGCTTCGCCATGATTTCGTTTAAAAGCCGGCCTCTATTGCACTCATCGAACAAAACGCATTGTCCTCAAATAACACTTCATCGATAATATGTAACATCACAGAAACATATCGGCCACGTGCCACGTTGCAACCCATAACCAGAGGTTAGTTATGAATACCGTTTGTGCCAGTTGTCAGGCTCTGAACCGCCTCCCGGACGATCGTAGCGCGGATGGCGCAAAGTGCGGACGCTGCGGTCACGATCTTTTTGACGGCGACGTCATCAACGCGACCGGGGCAACGCTGGATAAACTCTTGAAGGACGATCTGCCGGTCGTTGTCGATTTCTGGGCGCCATGGTGCGGACCCTGCCGTAGCTTCGCGCCGATCTTTGAAGACGTCGCGGAAGAGCGTAGCGGGAAGATGCGTTTTGTGAAAGTCAACACCGAAGCGGAACGTGAGCTTAGCGCCCGGTTTCGTATCCGCAGCATCCCGACCATTATGATGTTCAAAAATGGCGAAGTGATCGACATGCTCAATGGCGCAGTGCCAAAAGCGCCATTCGATAGCTGGCTTAACGAAGCCGGCCAACAATAACCCTTCCGGGGCACCGCTTGTGCCCCGTTTTCACCTCTGCGACAATAGCGTTTTTCACTAGCGACTCCCATGACTGATAACGCTGTCCTTCGCCTGCGCGCCGAACGTCTCGCGCGAGCTACCCGCCCTTTCCTTGCGCGCGGCAATCGCATCCGCCGCTGCCAGCGCTGTCTGCTGCCGCTCAAGCAGTGCCTGTGCGCCACGTTAACCTCGGCGCAGGCCGCCAGCCGCTTCTGCCTGGTGATGTTTGATACGGAACCGATGAAGCCCAGCAACACTGGCCGGCTCATCGCCGATATTCTGCCAGATACCGAAGCGTTTCAGTGGTCGCGTACCGAACCGCCGCAGGCGCTGCTCGATCTGGTCGCCCATCCTGATTATCAGCCCATGGTCGTATTTCCGGCCTCCTATGCCGGGCCGGAGCGCCAGGTCCTGAGCGCGCCGCCGTCCGGTAAACCGCCGCTGTTTATCATGCTCGACGGCACCTGGACCGAAGCGCGCAAAATGTTCCGTAAGAGCCCTTATCTCGACGCGCTGCCGATTATCTCCGTCGATCTGTCGCGCATCTCTGCCTACCATCTGCGCGAGGCGCACGCCGACGGACAATATTGTACCGCGGAAGTGGCCATCGCCCTGCTGGATCTGGCGGGCGATGCCCCGGCCGCCGCTGCGCTTGGCGAGCACTTCACCCGCTTCCGGACCCGCTATCTGGCGGGAAAAACCCAGCATAAGGGCAGTATCACAGCGGGCCAGGTGGAAAACGTTTAAAATCATTCGGTCACTGGGATGAAAGGAGACCGGTATGAGCCAACGAGGCCTGGAAGCGCTGCTGCGACCAAAGTCCATCGCCGTTATTGGCGCATCAATGAAGCCGCAGCGCGCTGGCTATCTCATGATGCGCAACCTGTTAGCCGGCGGCTTCAATGGCCCGGTGATGCCGGTCACCCCCGCCTGGAAGGCGGTTCTTGGGGTACTGGCATGGCCTACCATCGAGAGCCTGCCGTTTACGCCGGATCTGGCGGTGCTCTGTACTAACGCCAGGCGTAATCTCGAATTGCTCGAAGCCTTAGGGCAAAAAGGCTGCAAGACCTGCATCATCCTCTCTTCGCAGCCGGAACAGTACCCGGCGCTGCTCGAATGCGCCGCGCGCTATCAGATGCGTCTGCTCGGCCCCAACAGTCTCGGACTGCTGGCCCCATGGCAAGGGCTGAACGCCAGCTTTTCACCGGTGCCGATCCATCGCGGTAAACTGGCCTTTATCTCGCAGTCGGCCGCCGTCTCCAATACTATCCTTGACTGGGCGCAACAGCGCGAGATGGGTTTTTCCTACTTCATCGCCCTGGGTGATAGCCTGGATATTGATGTCGATGACCTGCTGGACTTTCTGGCCCGCGACAGCAAGACCAGCGCCATTTTGCTGTACCTCGAGCATCTCAGCGACGCGCGCCGCTTTGTCTCCGCCGCGCGCAGCGCTTCGCGAAACAAACCTATCCTGGTGATTAAAAGCGGCCGTAGTCCGGCGGCGCAGAAGCTATTGCACGCCAATTCCGGGATGGACCCGGCATGGGATGCGGCCATTCAGCGCGCTGGTCTGCTGCGGGTGCAGGATACCCATGAGCTGTTCTCTGCGGTGGAAACCCTCAGCCACATGCGCCCGCTGCGCGGTGAAAAACTGATGATCGTCAGCAACGGTGCGGCGCCGGCGGCGCTGGCGCTGGATGAGCTTTGGTTGCGAAACGGTAAGCTGGCGACTCTCAGCGAGGAGACGCGCGACGCCCTGCGCCAGGCGTTGCCGGTTGGCGTGGAGATCGCCAACCCGCTGGATCTACGTGATGACGCTAGTAGCGAACACTATCAGCGGGCGGTGAATGTTTTGCTCAACAGTCAGGACTATGACGCGCTGCTGGTGATCCACTCTCCCAGCGCCGCCGCGCCGGGCACCGAGAGTGCCCTGGCCCTGATTGACGCTCTGAAGCATCACCCGCGCGGTAAATATGTCACCGTGCTGACCAACTGGTGCGGCGAATTTTCCTCGCAGGAAGCGCGACGTTTATTCAGCGATGCCGGCCTCCCTACCTACCGTACGCCGGAGGGCACGATCACCGCTTTTATGCATATGGTGGAATACCGTCGCAACCAGAAACAACTGCGCGAGACGCCGGTGCTACCAGACTCCTTAACCGCCAATACCAGCGAGGCGCATGCTCTGCTGCAGCAAGCGATAGATGACGGCGCCACCACGCTGGATACTCACGAGGTCAGCCCGGTGCTTCGGGCCTATGGCATCCACACGCTGCAACCTGGATTGCCGCTGACAGCGCGGAAGCGGTGCATATCGCTGAGCAGATAGGCTATCCGGTTGCGCTGAAGCTGCGTTCTCCGGATATCCCGCACAAATCGGAAGTACAGGGGGTCATGCTCTATTTGCGTACCGCCGCCGAGGTGCAGCAGGCTGCAGATGCGATGATCGATCGCGTCAAACTGGCCTGGCCCCAGGCGCGCATCCATGGATTGCTGGTGCAAAGCATGGCCAATCGCGCTGGCGCCCAGGAGCTAAGAGTAGTGGTTGAGCACGATCCCGTCTTCGGCCCGTTGATTATGCTGGGCGAGGGCGGCGTGGAGTGGCGGGCCGAGGACCAGGCCGCCGTGGCGCTGCCGCCGCTGAATATGAACCTGGCGCGTTATCTGGTGATCCAGGCGATCAAAAATAAGAAGATCCGCGGCCGCAGCGCCTTGCGCCCGCTGGATATCGCTGGCTTAAGCCAGCTGCTGGTTCAGGTCTCGAACCTGATCGTCGACTGCCCGGAGATCCAGCGCCTGGATATTCATCCCCTGCTCGCCTCCGGCAACGAGTTTACGGCGCTGGACGTTACCCTGGGGCTTGCTCCCTTCAGCGGCGACAGTGAAAGCCGTCTCGCTATTCGTCCCTATCCGCACCAACTGGAGGAGTGGGTGGTGATGAAAAATGGCGATCGCTGTCTGTTCCGGCCGATCCTCCCGGAAGATGAGCCACAGTTGCTCGCATTTATCGCCCAGGTCACCAAAGAAGATCTCTATTATCGCTATTTTAGTGAGATCAACGAATTTACCCATGACGACTTAGCCAATATGACCCAGATCGACTACGATCGAGAAATGGCGTTCGTTGCCGTCAGGACCAGCGCAGAGAAGAGCGAGATCCTCGGCGTGACGCGGGCGATCTCCGATCCCGATAATATTGACGCCGAGTTTGCCGTTCTGGTCCGTTCAGATTTAAAAGGGTTAGGCCTGGGGCGAAGGTTGCTGGAAAAGCTGATCGCCTATACGCAAAGCCATGGCCTGCAGCGCCTTAATGGTATTACGATGCCAAATAACCGAGGCATGATAGGCCTCGCCAGAAAGCTGGGATTCACCGTCGATATTCAGCTGGAAGATGGGATTGTCAGCCTGTCGCTGCCCCTGAATCAGGGATAATCGCGCGACGCTGACCGCAATTGTTGACCACATTAGCGGGTAGTAATGGTATTATTGCCCGCTTACGTCGTCTGCATGGTACAGAAGACCCTTCAATAAACAGAGAAGAAACGCACTGTGATGTTGTCAAAATTTAAGCGTAATAAACATCAACAACACCTTGCCCAACTCCCTAAGCTTTCTCAGTCAGTTGATGATGTAGAGTTCTTTTACGCCCCTGCGGAATTCAGGGAAGCGTTACTGACCCGGATTGCCCACGCCACTCAGCGTATATGCATTATTGCGCTCTATCTGGAGCAAGATGATGGCGGAAAAGGAATTTTGCAGGCCCTTTATGACGCCAAACGCCAGCGTCCGGAACTGGATGTCCGCGTTCTGGTGGACTGGCACCGCGCTCAGCGTGGCCGTATCGGCGCCGCCGCCTCTAATACCAATGCCGACTGGTATTGTCGGATGGCCAATGAAAATCCAGGGGTAGATATCCCCGTTTACGGCGTGCCGATTAACACCCGGGAGGCGCTCGGCGTTCTCCATTTCAAAGGCTTTATTATTGATGACTGCGTCCTCTACAGCGGCGCCAGCCTGAATGATGTTTATCTGCATCAGCATGATAAGTATCGCTATGATCGCTATCAGTGCATCCGTAACGGCAAAATGGCGGACATCATGTTCGACTGGGTCGACAACAATCTGGTTCAGGGGCGCGGCGTTAACCGTCTCGACAGACCGGATCGGCCAAGAAGCCCGGAAATCAAAAACGACATTCGCCAGTACCGTCAGGAGCTCCGCGACCGCAGCTACCATTTTGTCGGCACCGCTGGTGACGAAGAACTCTCCGTCACCCCGCTGGTAGGCCTGGGTAAATCGAGCCTGCTGAATAAAACCATCTTTCACCTGATGCCCTGTGCCGAACACAAGCTGACGATCTGCACCCCCTACTTCAACCTCCCTGCCGTACTGGTAAGAAATATCATCCAGCTGCTGCGCGACGGAAAACAGGTGGAGATTATTGTCGGCGATAAAACGGCTAACGATTTCTACATTCCTGAAGATCAGCCGTTTAAAATCATCGGCGCCCTTCCCTATCTGTATGAGATCAACCTGCGGCGTTTCCTCAGCCGGCTGCAGTATTATGTCAATACCGATCAGCTGATCGTCCGCCTGTGGAAGGATGACGATAACAGCTACCACCTGAAAGGCATGTGGGTTGACGATGAGTGGATGCTGCTCACTGGCAACAACCTGAACCCGCGCGCCTGGCGGCTCGATCTGGAAAACGCCATTCTGATCCACGATCCAAAGCGGCAGCTGGGGGCCATGCGGGAGAAAGAGCTGAAGCTCATCCGCACCCACACCACGGTAGTGAAACATTATCGGGATCTGCAAAGTATCGCCGACTATCCGGTGAAAGTGCGAAAACTGATCCGCCGCCTGCGGCGGATCCGCATTGACCGGCTGATCAGCCGTATTCTCTGACTATCAGCCCCGCCTCGACGGGGCTTTTTTCTGGAAGCGCTATGCGTACGATAATAGTGATTGCTTCGCTGCTGTTAACCGGCTGCAGCCACATGGCAAATGATGCATGGTCCGGTCAGGACAAGGCCCAGCATTTTCTGGCCTCAGCGATGCTCTCTGCCGCTGGCAATGAATATGCGCAACATCAGGGTTACAGCCGGGACCGCAGCGCCGCTATCGGCCTGATGTTTTCCGTCAGCCTTGGCGCCTCAAAAGAGCTTTGGGACAGCCGCCCGGCTGGGAGCGGCTGGAGCTGGAAGGATTTTGCCTGGGATGTCGCCGGCGCGACCACCGGCTACGCTGTATGGCAGTTGGCTCATCAGTAAGCGTTACAGACGCAACCCCTTCCCTTTGCGATGCAACATCAGGGAGACAAGGAAGGCAATGGCGGCCATCACCGTCACATACCAGTAGAACGCGTGCTCTATCCCTGCCGACTTAAGCGACAGCGCGACGTACTCCGCAGAGCCGCCGAACAATGCGTTCGCGACGGCATAGGACAACCCGACCCCAAGCGCGCGAACCTGAGCCGGGAACATCTCTGCTTTCAGGATGCCGCTGATCGAGGTATAGAAACTGACAATCAGTAAGGCGCAGATCACCAGGCCGAAGGCGGCATAGGGTGAGCTCACTTTTTGCAAGGCGCTGAGAATAGGCACGGTAAATAACGTCGCCAGCACGCCAAAGCACAGCATGGAGGTCCGGCGGCCAACTTTATCCGAGAAGGCGCCGAATAGCGGCTGAACCAGCAGATAAACGAACAGCGCCGCGGTCATGATCACGCTGGCGGTGCTGGCCGTCATGCCCGCCGTGTTGACCAGATACTTTTGCATATAGGTGGTGAAGGTGTAGAAGGTCAGCGATCCGGCGGCGGTAAAGCCTAACACCATCGCAAAGGCCCGGCGATTGCGCCACAACCCTTTAAATGAGCCAGCCTCTTTCAGCGCCCGGGTCTCCTGCTTCGAGGTTTCGTCCAGCTGGCGACGCAGCCACAGCGCGACGATAGCCAGTACCGCCCCGAGGGCAAAAGGAATACGCCATCCCCAGGCATGGAGATCTTCATCGCTAAGCACCTGCTGGAGCGCCACAACCACTAATACAGCCAGCAGTTGACCACCAATCAGCGTAACGTACTGGAAGGAGGCATAGAAGCCTTTCTTACCCTCCACCGCGACTTCACTCATATAGGTCGCACTGGTGCCGTATTCTCCGCCAACAGACAGCCCCTGGAACAGACGCGCCAGCAGCAGCAGCGCCGGGGCCCAGGTGCCGATCACCGCATAACCCGGCAGACAGGCAATCACCAGTGAGCCAAAGCACATCATGCAGACCGAGATAAGCATGGACGTTTTACGTCCCCGGCGGTCAGCGATCCGACCAAACAGCCATCCACCGATAGGACGCATCAGAAATCCGGCGGCAAATACGCCTGCCGTTTGCAGCAGTTGGGTGGTGGTATTTCCGGATGGAAAGAAGATGTGCGCGAAATAGAGCGAGCAGAATGAGTAAACGTAAAAATCAAACCATTCAACCAGATTCCCCGAGGAAGCGCCAACAATTGCCCAAATACGACGACGGGTATCGGCCAGTTCCGGCGCGCCCCGTTCGGTAATGCTACTTTCTGTCATTGTTATATTGCTCCAGCAAAGACTGCAATCTGTCTTGTCGGGCGTACCACGTCACGCAGACAAATTAATTAGTAAACTAAATGTTATATAATTGTTATATTTTTATATGTGATTGGATTCACATTTTTTTTCGCAAGCACGGTTTTCGCGATCATCGCCAGCGCAGGGGCAGGGAAAAAGTGGATTATGGCGAAGGGATTGCCATGACGGGGTTTTATTTTGCGTTGAAAGGAGATAATGGAGCGAACATGGCGTAATTTTCGCCGGAGGCGGTGCTGCGCACTTTGTCCGGGCTACGCTTTTGTAGCCCCGGTAAGCGCAGCGCCACCGGGGGAGATATACCCCACACAGCAAAAAACCCCGCACCTTTCGGGACGGGGTTCTTTTTAAACGCAAAAACAAAAAGCCCGGTCTTTCGACCGGGCTTTCTGCTTTATTTGATGCCTGGCAGTTCCCTACTCTCACATGGGGAGACCCCACACTACCATCGGCGCTACGGCGTTTCACTTCTGAGTTCGGCATGGGGTCAGGTGGGACCACCGCGCTAGTGCCGCCAGGCAAATTCTGTTTTATCAACACGTCTCACCAACGTATCGATTAATCTGTATCAGAGCTGAAAATTCTCTCAAATCGCCAAAACATCTTCGGCGTTGTAAGGTTAAGCCTCACGGTTCATTAGTACCGGTTAGCTCAACGCATCGCTGCGCTTACACACCCGGCCTATCAACGTCGTCGTCTTCAACGTTCCTTCAGGAGACTTAAAGTCTCAGGGAGAACTCATCTCGGGGCAAGTTTCGTGCTTAGATGCTTTCAGCACTTATCTCTTCCGCATTTAGCTACCGGGCAGTGCCATTGGCATGACAACCCGAACACCAGTGATGCGTCCACTCCGGTCCTCTCGTACTAGGAGCAG